>CAVXXW010000008.1:0-311973 GCA_963765785.1 uncultured Actinomycetes bacterium | reverse complement strand
GGCTGGACGAGGCGGGAGCCGGGCTCGCGGGCTGAGCGAGCACGATGATAGAGCTGATCGAAGGTCTTCCCGACGCCGTCGTCGGGCTCGAGGCCGTCGGGGAGGTCGAATCCGCCGACTACGAAGCAATCGCGGCCCCGGCGGTGAAACACGCGCTGGAACGGCACCCGAAGATTCGCCTCATCCACGTCCTCGACGACCGCTTCACCGGCTACACCGCCGGCGGCGCATGGCAGGACGCTGTGCTTGGGCTCGCCCATCCGCGCTCGTTCGAGCGCATCGCCGTCGTTACGGACTCCGACAGCATCCGGCGACTCGTGACGCTCGCGGGCTGGTCGATTCACGGCGAGCTCAAGCTGTTCTCGAACCGGGAGCGCAAGCAGGCGGAAGCGTGGGCCAGTGAAGGGCTCGACGCGGCCTGATTACGGCGGTCGACGCAGTCGCAGGCTCCGAAGGTGATCATCCGGGTGAAGCTTCGGGGGCGGAGCCTTGCGGGCAGGGCCATCGCCCAGAATCGGCGTAATGGACAGCTGGATGGAGCCTCGCGATCATCGCGGCGTTGGTGCTCGGCTACGAGGGGCTGTCGCGGCGCCTCGAGCGGTCGGTCTTCACCGCGCCGATGCTGTTCCTGGCCGCCGGCCTCCTGGCCGGGACCGAGGTGCTCGGGTGGCTCGACCTCGGGATCGAGCGTCCGGCTCTCGCCCGCTCGCTGCATGGGACCATGGCGCTAAGGCGAGAGTGGCCGCCGGTTCCGCGTAAGTGGGCGGAAGGAGGAGAGAGTAGTGGCGGCCACTCTCGCCCCAGCACGTGAACTCTGCCAGAGGACGATCGGCGGCAGCGCTTGGAACTGTCTGAGAACACCTGCGTTCCCAGGGAGTCCCGTTGCGAAAAGGACACCGGGTGGCCAGGCCGCCACCTGACCTCCCAGGTGTCTGTGATTAGATCGCAGCCAGCAAGGAAGCTTGCGCTGTCCTTCGGTCGCGCCGGCGCGAATGCGTCGACTGCGCTGCCCCGCCAAGATGCAATTTCTCCTCGAAGGCCGCAGTCGCTTCGCGCGATTTGGGGCGCCGTCTTCGAGGGGCTCAGCAGTCCTCAACGACCAATACCGACGGTTGGTCGGCGTCGTCCTCGCCACCGGCAAGCATCACGGGAGGACAGCGCAAGGTTGCTTGCTGGATGCGATCTATTCAGAGACACCAGTCTGCGGCACCTGGAGCCGGAGCACCTCATTGCTACCCCCAATGAGGGGCATCGTTCTTGAGCCGCAGGGAGAACGACGCCGCGCTCCGGCTCCACTTGAGTCTTGCCGGAGGCGCGAGGTATAACCGTCGTAGCGGCGGCGTGCTCGGCGCTTCGGAGCCGAGCGGAGAATAGGGGGAGGCTCCCTGCGGTCGCTCGGCTCCGACCTTCAAACGGTCCCACAAGCGAGAGGTCGCTGGTTCGAACCCTGCACCGCCCATCTCGCGTGACAGCGGGGTTTCACCCGCCCGGCCGTTAGGCGGTTAACTCGTAGTCGGAGGAATCGCTCGGGTAGTGGTCGCTGCGGCCTCGAATGGCCGATGTTGGGCTCGGTGGCGATGGTCACATCCCACACGGTTTTCGCGCCACTTCTTCACAGGCTCGTAACCGGATCGCAGCCCACGCCCAATCCCGCGCGCCCCACCATTTGGCGTGCATGCGTTTCGCCGTCGTCGCGCACGCCCCGAGCGCCACGAACCTGGCGCTCGCTGCGCGTGGCTGGAACGGCGTGCCGGGCGAGCTGCTCGAGCCGCGGGCCGCGCTGCTCGGGCTCGGCCGCGGCGACGTCGCTCTCGCGCGGCTCGACGTGCGCCGGTCGCTCGACGGCGTCGAGGACGGCCTCTGGGCACTGGAGCGCCTCGCCGAGGCGGGCGTCACCGTCCTCAACGACCCGGCGGCTGTCGTCCGCGCGCACGACAAGCTGCTGACCGCACGGATCCTGCGCCGCGCCGGCCTGCCGCATCCGCGCACGACCCTCGTCGAGCGCCACTCTGCGCTTCCGGATCTCGACTTCCCCACCGTGCTGAAGCCGCGCTTCGGCAGCTGGGGCGCCGACGTCCAGCTCTGCGGCGACCGGGCCGAGTTGAAGGCAGCGCTCAGCGGGCTGGCCTGCCGGCTTTGGTTCCGCGCGACGGGCGCGGTGGCGCAGGAGCTGATCCCGCCGCTCGGGCACGACCTGCGGATCATCGTCGTGCGGGGTCGCGTCGTCGGCGCGGCCAAGCGGATCGCGGCCGCGGGCGAGTGGCGGACGAACGTCGCGCTGGGTGCCCGCGTGATGTCGGCCGAGCCGCCGCCGGTTGCGGTACAGCTCGCGCTGGAGGCGGCCGAGGCGTCGGGCCTGGACCTCGTCGGTGTCGACCTGCTCCCGACCGGGCCCGGCGGCTTCAGCGTGATCGAGCTCAACGGCGCGGTCGACGTCAGGCCGCTCTACGCGCTCGGCTCGGGCGACGTCTACGCCGACGCGATGGCCGCGCTCGCGGGTGAGCCGGCGCAGCCGCCGGCTGTCGTCGCGCAGATCTCCTGAAAATCGGTCTTCCGGCCGATACAAGAGCCGTGGAACCTGCGGAGAGCATTTGGCGACCCCTCGGCGAGCTGCTAGTGGACAAGGGACTGGTCACGAATGACGAGCTCGAGCTCGCCCTGACCGAGCAGTCCGAGAGCGGCCGCCTGCTGGGCGCGATCCTCGTCGAGCGCGGCTACGTCTCAGGCCCGGCGCTGGCGGTCGCCCTGGCGGAGCAGTACGGCGTCGAGCTCGCCACCGAGCGCGGGTTCGGCACCGGCCTATGGGCCGAGATCGACCGCCGCCACCGCGCCGTGCGCGGCCACGAGGGGGAGCCGGAGACGGACAACGTCGTCAAACTGGAGCCCGTGCCTCTGCCGCCGCGCGTGGAGATCGTTCCCGACCCTGTGCCCGACAACGACCCCGAGCTCGAGCGGCTCGAGGCCGAGAACCGCCGGCTGCAGGACGAGATCGAGCGCCTGCACGGCGAGTTCACGAAGCTGAAGCTCGTCGAGACGCCGGAGCCCGCGACCGCGCACCTGCTGTTCGTGCCCTCGCCCGAGCGCTATGCGCTGGTCGAGCGCGACGGGCCGCCGCCGCCCGAGGGCTCGGAGGTCGAGCTCGAGGAGCGGAAGTTCGTCGTCTCCAAGATTGGCCCCGCGCCGTTCCCGGACGAGCCGCGGGCGTGCGCGTTCCTGCTGCCGCGCGCCTGACCGTCCTGTTCGCGCAACACCGTCAGGCGTGCTGAATCGCGAGCACGTTGCCGTACCCGTTCGCGGTCAGGATGCCCACGTACGTGTAGAGCACCGGCCCGGTCAGCTGATCGACCGTCTTCTGCTCGTCCGACGGGGACGTCCCGGTCTGGGCGGCGTGTTGCGGCAGCGTCGAGCGCAGCGGATGGCTGAGGCGGCTCGAGAGGTCGTTGCGGTGGAAGAAGAGAGTGGAGGTGAACCGCTTCTCGCCCGGCCCCGGCGGGACGAAGACGAGCACGTTGTCGATCGGCTTGTTGTAGCGCATCGTGTAGAGCGCCAGCTCGAGTGCCTCGCGGCGGATGACGGCGCCGCGCGCCGTCGACGGCTGCCCCTCGCTGATCTTGCAGTTCTGGCCGAGCCCGCAGAGGACGTAGATCGCGCTCTTCGCCTCGTCGAAGCGCTGGAAATCGGCCAGCGTCGACGGCTTTGGCTTGGTCGGGATGACGATCGCCTTCAGGTTCTTGCCGGTCGCCGGGCCGCCGATCTTCACGGCCGCGAGCGGGTCGCCGGTCGGCAGCGTGTACTCCTGCCCGACGTGGTTGGCGATCTCCAGCAGGCGCGAGTTCTCCTTGCTCGTCTGCGGCTGCCAGGCCGACCACGGGGGCGGTGGTTGCGGGCCGGGCCGCTCGACGAGGACGATCAGGCCGCCGAGGGCCGCACCGACGGCCGCACCTAGGACGAGATAGGCAACTGCGAACCGGCCTCGGGTGCTCAGACTGCGGGCCATGCTCGCGGTTGGGTGAGGTCGGTCTTCGGGATCTTCAGCTTCGCGTTCTCGAGGATCTCGACGAGCTCATCGCCGAAGAGCTCCTTTTTCTGGATGAGCGCGTCGGCGATCTGCTCGACCGCCTTCTTGTTGTGCGAGATCAGCGCGTACGCCGTGACGTACGCCTGGCCGAGCAGCTGTGCGGCCAGCTTGCGCTTGTTGGGGTCGCCGAGCACGCCCGCCAACGGGTCCTGCCCGAGGGCGCCGCCGTTCCCGGTGCGGTTCATGATCTGCAGCCCGATCTGCTCGAACCGCTGCATGATCTCGTCCTTCTTGGTCTCCGCGGCCTTCGTGCGCCTCGCGACGGCGACCGTGCCGTTCGTACGGCCGTGGCCGTTCAGTTCGGGCTCCTCGGGCGCCATGCCGCAGGCGCCGACCATCCAGGCCGCCCGGGCCGTCGCGCTCTGGACGTCCCCGCCGACGCCCGTCGAGTTCTCGCCGTAGAAGACCCGCTCCGCGGCCATCGCGCCGAGCGCCCAGACGAGCTGCGCCAGCTCTTCCGAGCGCCAGGAGCTGAAGCGCTCCTCTTTCTCGCGCGCCTGGTGGTGTCCGAGCGCGGCGCCGCGGCGCTTGATCGAGAGCCGGGTCGACTCGGCGCCCTTCATGTAGACATGCGCGGCGGCCGCGTGGCCGGCCTCGTGGATCGCGACGGCGCGGGTCTCGTCGGGCACGTACTCGGTGCCGACCGCGGTGCCGGACTCGACCGTCGTCATCGCCTCGACGATGTCGGGCCAGCTGAAAGCCATGCGACCGTCGTGGTGCGCGATCGTCAGCGCCATCGAGCAGACCTGCTCGATCATCGCCGGCGAGTAGCCGTTGGTCACGCGCGCCAGCTCGTCGCGGCGCTTCTCGGTGTCGAGGTCCTCGTCGTGCGAGACCTTGTCGAGGTAGAGGTCGAAGATGTCGAGCCGGTCGTGCTTCGTGGGCGTGCGGAACCAGACGTGGCGGCCCATGCGGCCCGGGCGGGTGAGCGCCGGGTCGAGCATCTCCATCGGGACGTTCGTCGCACCGATGAAGTAGATCTGGTTGCCGGTCGGGCGCACGTGCGGCATCCGGAGGGAGAACTTGCCGATCCGCCGCGGGACGACGTAGAGCGCGTCGAGCACCTTGTTCACGAAGTTCGTGACGGTGCGGCGCATGAACGGCGGGTTGTCGATCCCGTCCATCACGATCAGGAGCTGGTTCAGCGCGAGCTGGCCCTGGCCGCCCTGCCCGAACATGCCGGGGAAGACCGCATTCACGACGCGCCCCACTAACGGCTCGGTGAACACGACCGGCGGCTGCCGCTCGGCGAAGACCCGCTCACGCCAGGCGCGCGACTCGAGCACGAGGTCCTCGCTCGGGTTGAGCGCGCCGTTCGGCCCGAAGAAACACAGGTCGTGGAAGCTGCGCGGCTGCATCATCCCGGCCGAGGCCCCGCCGAGTGACTGCCGGCGCATGCCGACGGCGTCGATCTCGTCGATGAAGACGATGCACTGGCCGCCCCACTTGCGAGCCAGCTTCTTCGCCTTGCGCGCGAGGAAGCGGACGATCACGACGTCCATGCCCATGAACGTCTGCGCGAACCCGGAGCCCGGGATGGTGACGATCGGACAGTTGAAGCCGGTCGCGATTCCTTTCGCGAGCATCGTCTTGCCGGTGCCGGGCGCGCCGAGGAAGAGCAGGCCTCGTTCGCGCCGGCCGCCAGCCTTCTCGAACGACTCGCCCGACTGCCAGAGGTTGACGACGCGCCGGACCTCTTCCTTCGCCTCGGCCTGGCCGCGGACGTCCTTCAGCTTCACGCCCCAATCCGCGTCGCCGGGCTCGAACCCGCGGATCTGCGAGACGCCCATGAACAGCATCGGGCCCATCAGGATGCCGAAGTTGAAGATGAAGAAGATCACGAACGTGAAGAGCAGCCCGAGGGTCTGGCCGTTGACGTGCGCCTTGCTCTTGAACCAGTCCAAGCTGTCGCTGAACGTGCCGACGAAGCTCGTGTTGGCGAAGCCGTGCTGGAGGACGTGGACGAAGTAGATCGTCAGGACAATCAGGAAGACGAACCACGCGAGCCGCCACCACCAGCGCCAGAACGAGACGCGGCGGCGAGCGACGACGTCCTCTTCCTGCAGGTCCGGGTTGTCGACGCCGAACAGGCTCGGCCACTCGATGAAGCGGTTGAAGATGATGTCGAGCAGGCCGCGGAAGGCGGCGATCGCGAGCACCGTCAGCAGCAGTGACCAGACGAGCGTCTTGTTCTCCATCTTGTAGAGCCAGACGAAGAGCGCCGGGCTCGAGAGCAGCGCGACGATGGTTGCGGCGCGCCGCAACGCCCGCCACTGGTTCCTCAGCTCGCCCGATTGCTCGCTGGAGAGGGTGCCGACGACGGGGGACGCGCTCATCTGCACAGTGTAGGTGTCACTAAGCTCAGGTACTTCGACGTGGACCCGGCGGATTCGTTTGCAGAAAATGAGATCGCGCGGGCGCGTGCGTACCACCGGCCGCTGTACGTGGCGCTGCTGCTGGACTGGGCTTTGCAGCTCGCGCTGCTCCTCGCATTCGCGTTCACGCCTGCGGGCGAATGGCTCTGGGATGCGAGCGGCGGGCCCTGGTGGGCGCGTGTGCTGGAGGTCGTGGCGCTCGTCGTCGTCTTGTCTGCGCTTGTCCGGCTGCCGCTCTCGTTCTGGCGCGGCTGGATCTGGGAGCGCCGCTGGGAGCTTCTCGACGCAGTCGCTCGGCTCGTGGTTCGCAGATGTGCTGAAAGGGCTCGCGATCGGGATCGTCCTCACGGGTCTCGCGCTGACCGGGCTCGTCTGGTCTGCGCGGGCCTGGCCGTCGTGGTGGCCTGCCGTCGCGGCGCCCGCTGCGGCGCTGCTGACGCTCGTGCTCTCCCTGCTCGCGCCGCTGCTCTTCGAGCGGCTGTTCAACCGCTTTACACCGCTGCCCGAGGACGAGCTGGCGCGGTCGCTCCGCGCGCTCTCGGAACGGGCGGGCGTGCCGGTGCGGACGCTGCTCGTGAGCGACGCCAGCCGTCGTACGCGGAAGCACAACGCGTACGTCTCGGGCCTCGGCCCGACGCGGCGTCTCGTCGTGTTCGACACGCTCCTCAACGACGCGCCGGCCGGCGAGCTCCGTGGCGTCGTGGCGCACGAGCTCGGGCACCGGCGCTTCCGGCACGTGGCGTGGGGGACGGTCCTCGCGATGGCCGGCGCCGCGGCGGCCGTGATCGTCCTCTGGCTCATGCTCTGGTGGAGCCCGGGCCTCGCAGAGGGGCCGTACGACGCGCGCTGCGTGCCGCTCGTGCTGCTCACGCTGTGGCTGCTGGAGCTCGGGGCGATGCCGTTCGAGACCTGGCTCTCGCGGCGCTGGGAACGGCAGGCCGACCGTTTCGCGCTCGAGCTGACCGGCGAGCGGGAGACCATGGTCGCGATGCACCGGCGCCTCGCCCTGGCCAACCTGGCCGACCTCGACCCGCCGCCGCTCCTCTACGGGCTGCTCTTCACCCATCCGACGCCGCCGGAGCGCATCGCGGCCGCAAGAATGGGAGCGTGAGCCACTCGCACGCCCACACCTCCGCGCGGCGCCCGCTGGCGATCGCGCTTGCGCTGATCCTCGGGCTGATGGCCGGCGAGGTCGTCTTCGGCGTCACCGCCAGTTCGCTGGCGCTGCTGGCCGACGCGGGACACATGCTCACAGATGCCGTCGCGCTCGGGCTCGCGCTCGTCGCCGCGACCTACGCGAACCGCCCGCCGCGCGGCCGCTGGACGTTCGGCTTCCGCCGGCTCGAGATCCTGGCGGCGCACGCGAACGGGATGCTGCTCGTCGCGGTCGGCGTCGTGATCGTCTACACGGCGATCCGGCGGCTGATCGACCCGCCCGAAGTGCGCGGTGGGATCGTGCTCGCGGTCGCGCTCGTCGGCATCGCCGTCAACCTCGTCGCCGCAAGGCTGCTGCACGGGCCGAGCCGCGACAGCCTGAACGTCCGCGGCGCCTTCCTGCACGTTGCGACCGACCTCGCCGCGTTCGCGGGCACTGCGGTCGCCGGAGCGATCATCCTGGCCACCGGGTGGAACCAAGCCGATCCGCTTGCGAGCCTCATCGTCGCCGGGCTGATCTTCTGGTCGAGCGTGTCGCTGCTGCGCGAGTCGAGCCGGATCCTGCTCGAGGTCGCGCCCGAGGAGCCGCGCGAGCTCGCCGAGGCGATGCTGGCCGTGCCCGGTGTGACCGACGTACACGACCTGCACGTGTGGACGGTCGGCAGCGGCTTCCCGTCCGTCTCGGCGCACGTCCTGGTCGAGCCCGGCGCCGACTGCCACGCCATCCGCCTCGAGCTGGCGACCCTGCTCCGCGACCGCTTCCAGCTCGCGCACTCGACCCTGCAGGTCGAGCACGCGCAGACCCGCTCCAGGAGGCCTGGACTCCCGCTCGTTCGCGGTTAGAGTCCGGCCGGTGGGTGGGCTCGAGGGCAAGACCGCGGTCGTCACTGGCGCCTCGAGCGGGATCGGGGCGGCCATCGCGCGGGCGCTGGCGGCGAACGGCGCGCGCGTCGCCGGCGGCGCCAGGCGCGTCGACCGGCTCGAGACGGAAATCGCGCTCGAGCTCGACGTCACCGACCCGGCCAGCTGCGAGCGCTTCGTCGCGCAGGCCGTCGATGGGCTCGGCGGCCTCGACATCCTCGTCAACAACGCCGGCCTGAGCCTCGGCCGCGAGTCGTTCGACGCCGGCACCGAGGAGGACGAGGAGACCGTGCTCGAGACGAACGTCCACGGGCTCCTGCGGATGACGCGCCTCTGCCTGCCGCACATCCGCGATGGTGGCCACATCGTCAACATGGGCTCGATCGCCGGCCGCCAGGCGTACGAGAACGCCGCGGTCTACGTGGCCTCGAAGTACGCCGTGCGCGGCTTCACCTACGCCTTGCGCGAGGATCTGCTCGGCCGCCCGATCCATCTGACGACGGTCGACCCCGGCCTCGTCGAGACGAACTTCTCGCGCGTCCGCTTCCGCGGCGACGAGGAGAAGGCGGCGGCCGTCTACGCGAACGTCGAGCCGGTCAAGCCCGAGGACGTGGCCGAGTGCGTGGTCTTCGCCGTCACGCGCCCGCCCCACGTGAACATCGACGAGCTCGTGATCAAAGCGCTCGCCCAGTCGACTCCGATCAGGATCGTCCGCGAGCGCTGATGGCCCTGACGATTCTCGAGGGCTCGACCTTCTGTATCTGCGACGAGCGCGGCGACATCGACGGCCAGGCGCACGGGCTCTTCGCCGACGACACGCGCTTCCTCTCGCGGCTCTGCCTGACCGTCAACGGCGCGAAGCCGCTGCTGCTCTCGTCCGGCAAGGTCGAGTACTTCTCGGCGGCGTTCTTCCTGCGCAACCCGATCGCGGGCGGCCTGCCGCAGGACACGCTCTCGATCGTCCGCCAGCGCTTCGTTGGGGACGGCATGCAGGACCACGTCGTCGTCCAGAACCAGGGCATGGAGCCGCTGTCGTTCGAGCTCGGCGTGGAGCTCGGCGCCGACTTCGCGGACATTCTCTCGGTCAAGGAGCACGACTTCGCGCTCGGCGACCCGAGGCGCGCCGCCCCGTTGCCGGACCCGGCCGTGGGCCGGTACGAGGACGAGCACAACCAGTTCGTGCTCGAGGAGCCGAACGGTCAGGGCGCCGCGCGGACGCAGGTGATCCTCTCGCAGCGCGGCGAGATCCAGGGCCAGAACGTCGTCTACCGGCTCGAGCTACAACCGCGCGAGAAGTGGGATCTCCGGTTGGCGGTCCTCGCCTCCATCGACGGCGACGCTGTCGCTCCCCGGACGGTCGAGCGGCGCTTCGGCGAGGAGCAGACGCGCGTGCGCGAGTCGCTCGCAGCCTGGCAGCTGCGGGTGCCGCAGATCCGCGCGGACTGGGACCAGCTCGACGACGCGTTCTTCCAGTCGGTCGCCGACCTAGCCTCGCTGCGGATGCGCGGTACCGGCCGCACCGGGCGGATGCCGGCGGCCGGGATGCCGTGGTTCATGACCGTCTTCGGACGCGACACGCTGATCACGTGCCTCCAGACGCTGCTGTTCGGGCCAGAGCTCGCGCGGACGGCGCTCGAGGTGCTGGCGGAGCTGCAGGCGCGCGACGACAACCCGGACGTCGACGCCGAGCCGGGCAAGATCGTCCACGAGCTGCGCTCCGGCAAGGCCGCCGAGAAGTGGTTCCGCACCTACTACGGCACCGCCGACGCGACACCGCTCTACCTCGTCCTGCTCTCCGAGGTCTGGCGGTGGACGGACGACTCCGCGTTCGTCCGCTCGCTGAAAGAGCCGGCCCTCGCCGCGCTGCGGTGGATCGACGAGTACGGCGACCGCGACGGCGACGGCTTCGTCGAGTACGAGCGGCGCACGCCGCGCGGCCTCGCGAACCAGTCCTGGAAGGACTCCGGCGACTCGCAGCGCTTCCACGACGGCTCGCTCGCGCCGACGCCGATCGCGCCGGTCGAGGTGCAGGGCTACGTCTACGACGCGAAGTTGCGGACGGCCGAGCTCGCGCGCGAGATTTGGCGCGACCGCCCTCTGGCCGAGCGGCTGGAGCGCGAGGCCGAAGAGCTGCGGCGCGCGTTCAACGAGCGCTTCTGGACGGAGGCCCGCGGCGGCTACTACGTGCTCGCGCTCGACGGCGAGAAGCGGCAGGTCGACTCGCTTTGCTCGAACGTTGGACACCTGCTCTGGAGCGGGATCGTTCCGACCGAGCGCGTCGACGCGGTCGTCGACCAGCTGATGGGCGAAGAGCTCTGGTCGGGCTGGGGCGTCCGCACGATGTCGACCGGCGACGCCGGCTACAACCCGCTCTCGTACCACAACGGCACGGTCTGGCCCCACGACAACTCCCTGATCGCGCAAGGCCTCGGGATGAACAGCCGCTGGCCCGAGGCGCAACGGATCGTCCGCCGCATGCTCGGCGCGGCCTCGCACTTCGGCAACCAGCTGCCCGAGGTGTTCGCCGGCCTGCCGCGGGCCGAGACGCCGTTCCCGATCGCCTACCCGACCGCCGCGCGTCCGCAGGCCTGGGCGGCCGGAACTCCGGTGCTGCTCCTCCAGGTGCTGCTCGGCCTCGAGCCCGACCGGCGGCGCCACCAGCTGCTGACGCGGGCGCCGGACGAGCTGCCGTCCTGGGCCGGGCGGTCGATGAGGCTGACGGGCATCCGCGCCTTCGACCGAATGTGGGACGTGCGCGTCGAGCACGGCCGTGTCACCGTGGACGAGGCCTGAGGCGTCGCTTGCGATGCCGACCTCAGGACGCGCGAGCCTTGCTCGTGCGTCCGTCTGAATTGACCGGTCGATGCGCCGACCGTGAGAAAGTGGTGGCGTGAGGATTGCCATCTTGAGCCCGCCGTGGTTCCCGGTGCCGCCGACGGGCTACGGCGGGATCGAGTGGATCGTCTCGCTGCTCGCCGACGGACTGACCGACGACGGGCACGACGTCACGCTCTTCGCCTCCGGCGACTCCCGCACGCGGGCGCGGCTCTCGTACGTCTACGAGGAGGCGCCGAGCGAGCAGATCGGCCGCACGCTCCCCGACCTGCGGCATGTGCTCTCTGCCTACGAGCGGGCTGAGGACTTCGACGTGATCAACGACCACACCGGGCCGCTCGGAGCGGCGCTCGGCGCGCTCGTCGAGACGCCGGTCGTCCACACCGTCCACGGCCCGCTGAACGGCGAGCCGGGCAAGGTGTACGAGTCGATTGCGCGGGTCGCTCCGCAAGTCGGACTGATCTCGCTGTCCCTCAACCAGCGGCGGCCGAAGCCGAACCTGAACTGGGCCGCGAACGTTCCGAACGCGCTCGACCTCGAGCACTACCCGTGCCAGCCCCACAAGGGCGACTACCTGCTCTTCCTCGGCCGGATGAACCACGAGAAGGGCGCGCACCGCGCGATCTGGCTCGCGATGGAGCTCGGACTGCCGCTCAAGCTCGCCGGCAAGATGCGCGAGCAGCGGGAGCAGGAGTACTTCGCCGAGCTCGTCGAGCCGCACCTCGGCCACGGGATCGAATACCTCGGCGAGGTGAACCACGGCACCAAGGTCGAGTTGCTGCAGAACGCGCGCTGCACGCTCTTCCCGATCGACTGGGAAGAGCCGTTCGGCCTCGTCATGATCGAGTCGATGGCGTGCGGGACGCCGGTGATCGCCACGCGCCGGGGCGCGGTGCCAGAGGTGATCCAGGACGACCGCGGCGGGATCGTCGTCGACGAATGGCGTGAGGCGCCTGCTGCGCTCGAGCGGGCGGACGAGCTCGACCCCGTCGAGTGCCGCCGCTACGCGGAGGAGAACTTCGCGCCGGAGCGGATGGTCGGCGACTACGTCCGCGCCTACGAGGCCGCGGCAGCCTAACTGGTCGAGGGATCGAGCTTCAAGCGCGCCGGGCCGATGCTCCTGGCTCTGCCGCAAAGAAAGGAGCCGCACATGTCCAAGCTCGTTACCCTCGACGTCCTGCGCCCGTCCGCCCGTGACGAGCGCGGCCAGACCATGGCGGAATACGGGGTCGTCCTGGCGCTCATCACACTCGCAGTCCTCGGTTCGATGACGCTGCTCGCAGGCAATATCAGCGCCGCGTTCTCGGCTGTGGGCGGACTGCTGCCCTAAGTAGCAGGTTCCACCAAGGGCTCGCGCAACTCGGCCGGGCTGCGCCGGCGAAGCGCCCGGACGTCGTGGACGAGGAGCACGGCGAGCGTCGCCGAGAGGCTGATCGTCCCGGCCGCGAGCAGCGTCGCCTTCGTCCCGATCGCCTCGGCTACGGGGCCTGCGATCGCGAGGCCGAGGGGGATCAGCGCGAACGAGCCGAGCGCGTCGTAGGAGTACACGCGCGAGAGACGGTCCTGCGGGATCTCCTGCTGCATCGTCGTGTCCCAGAGCACGCCGAACGTCTCGTTCCCGAGCCCGGCGACCGCGCCGAGCGCGATCACCAGGGCGAGCGGTAGCGGGATCGCGAGCCCGAACAGCAGCGGGACGGTCAGCAGGTAGCCGAGCGTCGCGACGAGCAGCATCCGCCGCGGCCGGAGCCGCAGCATCAGGAGCCCGCCGGACATCAGGCCGGCCGCCTGCGCCGCGGCGATCAGGCCCCAGCCGGCCGCGCCGTGGTAGTGCTCCTTCGAGACGGCCGGGCCGAGCACGCCTTCCGAGCCCTGCTGCACGGCGTTGACGAAGCCGAACTGGATCACGATCGCCCACAGCCACGCCCGGCCGGTGAACTCGCGCCAGCCGAGCTGGAGGTCGGCGAGGAAGTGCGACGACTCCATGTGCAGGCTGCGCGGGAGGTGCATCAGCGCCGTGAGGACTGCGGCGACGAGGAAGCTCACCGCGTCGACCGCGATCCCGGTCGCCGGGCTGGTGGCGTAGACGACGAGGCCCGCCACGGCGCCGCCCACGATCACCGACCCGTTCAGCCCGAGCCGCAGGATCGCGTTCGCGTCCTGCAGGAGCGGCGCCGGCACGGTCTGCGGGATGATCCCGCTCGAGGCCGGGAAGAAGAACGCGGCGCTCGCGCCGTTGACGGCCGCCAGCACGGCCAGCTGCCAGATCTGCGCGTGGCCCGAGAAGAGGAGCGCCGCGATCGCGCCCTGCGTGAGGGCGGAGAGCACGTTGGAGACGACCATCACGTGGTGGCGCGGCAGCCGGTCGGCCCAGATCCCGCCGACGACTATGAACAGGACCATCGGCACCGTTCGTGCGGCGAGGACGTAGCCAAGGTCGGCCCTCGAGCCCGTCAGGTCGAGCACGGCGAACGCGAGCGCGATGTTCGCGAAGGCGTTCCCGATGAACGAGGTCGTCCGCGCCAGGAAGAGAAGGCGGAACTCCCGCTCCGCCAGCACCCGCAGGCTATGCAGCCCGCTTCTCCCAGTAGCGCTTGAGCCCCGCGTAGGACTGCCACGGCGGGATCGCCTGCTCGTACGCGTCGCGGTCGGCGGCGAGGTCCGCAACGGCCAGGCGCGCGAACTCCTCCTCGCTGACGCCCTCCCGCACGCGCTCGGCCCAGGCGCGCAGGCGCCGGCGCAGCTCGCCGAGGTGCCGCTCAACGTCCTCGAAGACGCCGAAGTGGATCAGCGCCAGGCGCTCGGGCTTGCGCGCGGCGATCTCGTCGAGCGTCCGCTCCCACGCCTCGAGGTCGACCTCCGGCGGCGGCGTCGGCGGGAGCACGAACTCGCTCGGCCGGATGCGCACGCCTGCAGCGTCGCCGGCGTAGAGCGTGCCGTCGGCGTCGAGGTAGCAGACGTGGTGGCTCGCGTGGCCGGGCGTCGGAAAGGTCGCGAGCCCGAGCGTCTCACCGCCGACCGCATGGACGTTCTGCTCCGGCACCGGCGCGAGCTCGCCCCAGAGCCGGTCGAAGTCGTCGCCGTAGAGCCGCCGCGCGCTCCGCTCGAGCCGGCTCGGGTCGACCAGGTGCGGCGCCCCGACCTCCGAGACGTGCACCTGGAGACCGGGGTGCTCGCGCACAAGCGCGCCCGCGGCGCCCGCGTGGTCGAGGTGGATGTGCGAAAGCAGCAGATGCCGCACGTCCCGCAGCTGGAGCTCACGCTCTGCGAGACGGGCCTTCAGCTCGGGGATGCACGTGGACGGCCCGCAGTCCTGCAGCGCGAGCCCGTCGGCGGTCTCGAGTAGGTACGAGCCGATCACCCGCTCGTGGCCGAGGTGGCGCAGGTCGAGCGGTTCCGGCTCCGGCGCGGGCACCACCCGATCCTACGCAGCGGAGCCGGCGTCGCCGGTCAGCCGTTCGAGCGGCGCCTCGCGACCAGCACGGCCGCTCCGGTCAGGAGCACGGCGCCGGGGATGCCGATGCCGAGCAGGAGCGCGGAGCCGCCCCCGCCGTCCGGCTGCTGCGGGGCGGTGCGCGGAAGCCCCGCGCGGACGAGCGTCTGCTTCAGGTCCGCGCCGCCGCGGTACCAGCCGCCTCTGCTGTCCATGCCGAAGACGTTCTGGCCGGGCTTTGTGTACGTGACCGCGCCGCCGCGCGCATACGGGTAGACCTGCTGGGTCAGGTGGTAGATCGCGCCGCCGGGGACGACGTAGCGAATCGTGTAGCGCGGACCGAGACTCGACGGCCGTCCGTGGAGCATCGGGTCGGGTGACTGGCCGAACACCGCCGGGAAGAAGCCGGCGTACTGCGTCAGCTCGCCGAGCAGGCCGCTCGACTCGGTGCCCTTGACGGCGACGGCGCGGTCGAGGCCCGGGCCGGTGATCGACGCGGCCGACGGGCCCTTGGCGAGCGCGGCGGGTGCGAGCGCGGCGGCCGCCAGCAGAACGAAGGCGAAAAGTTTCATCGCGGACTCCTTTCGGAGGGACGCCGCTTCTACACCGCCGACGGCGCGGTGGTTCCGCTCAGGCGCCGGCGGTGGCAGCCGAGCGAACGAGCGCGGCCTCGAGGTCGGCGAGGAGGTCCTCGGCCGACTCGATCCCGACGGAGAGCCGAATCAAGTTCCGCGGCGCCGCAAAGGGCGCGTCGGCGGTCGAGGCGTGCGTCATCCGCGCCGGATGCTCGATCAGGCTCTCGACGCCGCCGAGGCTTTCGGCGAGCCGGAAGACCTTCGTGCGTGCGCAGAGCGCGACCGCCTCTTCCTCCGACTCGCAGAGGAACGAGACCATGCCGCCGAAGTCGCGCATCTGGTGCGCGGCGATCGTGTGGCCGGGATGGGTGGGCAGCCCGGGGTAGAGCACCTTCTCGACGCGTGGGTGGCGGTCGAGGAACCCGGCCACGACGTGCGCGTTCTCGCAGTGCTTGCGCATCCGGACGGCGAGCGTCTTGATCCCGCGCAGCACGAGCCAGCAGTCGAACGGGCCCGGCACGGCGCCGAGCGACTTCTGCAGGAAGTAGAGGCGCTCGGCGATCGTCGGGTCGTTCGTGGCAAGGAAGCCGCCGATCAGGTCGGAGTGCCCGCCGAGGTACTTCGTCGTCGAGTGCAGCACCACGTCCGCGCCGAAGGAGATCGGCTGCTGCAGGTACGGCGAGGCGAAGGTGTTGTCGACCACGACGAGCGCCCCCGCGGCGTGGGCGGCGTCGATCGCGGCGCGCAGGTCGACGATGTTCAGGACCGGGTTCGTGGGCGTCTCGAGCCAGACGATCCGCGTGCGCTCGTCGAGGTGCTCTGCGAGATTGGTGTTGATCTCCTCGGCCGGGAGCCAGTCGAAGAGGTAGCCCTTGGGCTCGTAGATCTGCGAGAACATCCGGTAGACGCCGCCATAGACGTCCGCAACCGCGACGACGCGGTCGCCGGGGTTGACGAGGTGCATCAGGGTCGTCGTCGCGCCGAGGCCGGACGAGAAGGCGATCCCGTGCTCGGCGCCCTCGAGCGAGGCGAGGCAGAGCTGGAGCGCCGTCCGCGTCGGGTTCGAGACGCGCGCGTAGTCGTAGCCCCTGTGCTCGCCGACCGCATCCTGGACGAAGGTCGACGTCTGGTAGATCGGCACCGTGATCGAGCCGGTGGCGGGATCCGGCTCCTGGCCTTCGTGGATCGCGCGGGTCTCGAAGTCCACGTTTTCGATTCTAGGCGTCGACGTGCTCGAGGCGGTCGAGTGCCGCGGCCAGGTCGCGGGCCTCGTCGGGCGGGAGCTCCGCAAGAAGCTCGCCGAGCCTGCCGTAGAGCAGGCGCGTCGCCGACTGCAGCGCGGCGAGCTCCTCCGGGCTCGGCGTCTCCGAGGCCTGGAGCTCGAGGAAGCGCGCGAGCGTCAGCGGCGGATCGTGTTCCGCCAGCAGTCGGTCGACCGTGTCGGATCCGCTCAGCTGAACGGC
The DNA here is from genome assembly GCA_963765785.1 of uncultured Actinomycetes bacterium. Classification (GTDB taxonomy): domain Bacteria; phylum Actinomycetota; class Thermoleophilia; order Gaiellales; family Gaiellaceae; genus AC-32. The sequence goes on along the minus strand of CAVXXW010000008.1, from coordinate 295,201 downwards.
TTGGCCACCATGTCGAACACGATCACGAACAGGAACGCCACGTCGATCCTGGCCACGAGCAGGATCCGGCGGAGCCGCGCCTGGGCTTGCGGGGACTTCGGCCCGAACTCCTCGGCGACGGCGTTCAGCCGCTTCGCCTCCGGCCCCAGGAAGAAGATGCCGGTCGCCGCCGAGAGCGCCCAGGCGATCAGCCCGAAGATGATCCAGAAGTGGTCGTAGCCGAGGCTGAGGTTCTCGATCATCCCGATCCCGAACCCGAGCACCACGAACGACATGATCGGGAAGAGCCGCCCCGCGACCACCTCGGCCCAGTGCCCGATCGCCAGGAGCTGGTCGTCGTCGTTCGCCAACTCGGCGAGCAGCGCGCAGATCGTGATGAAGATCCCGCCGCCGACCCAGACCACGGCCGCGCCGACGTGGAGCATCTTGAAGACGAAGTACCACTGCGTGTTCGCTGCGAAGACGATGAACACGACGACGAGCGCGACCCCGATGGCCGCCGTGACGAGGAGCGAGGTGCGACGGCGCGCCTCTGCCGGTACCGCTGCAGTCTGTTCCATGAGCCCTCTCTCGGTTCCGTGACCCCCCGTCGAGAGAGAGCGTAACGCGGTCAGGCGACGGCGACTACCCGCTCTTCGCCCGCGCCGCGGTACTCGTCGCCGAGTTTCTTGCGCAGCGTCTGCTCGAGCTCGCCGCTCGCCTCCAGCTCCTCGACGATGTCGGCGCCGCCGACGAGCTCTCCCCGGACGAAGACCTGCGGGATCGTCGGCCAGCCGGAGAGCGACGAGAGCTCCTCGCGGATGCGCGGGTCGGGAAGGATGTCGACCGCCGTCACCGGCGCGCCGGCCCGCCGCAGCGCCTCGAGCGCACGGTGTGAGTTGCCGCACATGACGAACTGCGGCGTGCCCTTCATGAAGAGGGCCACGTCCTCGGTCTCGATGATCTGCTTGATCTGGTCCTGAAGCTCTTCGCTCACGTCGTCCCCCTCGTCTTGATCCGCAATTCGTGAATGGTGCCATCCGCGAGCGGGGTGGCGAGGGCGTCGTAGACGAGCCGGTGCTGCTCGACGAGCGAGAGCCCGTCGAAGCGCGCGCTCGCGACCGTCACTTGGAAGTGGTCGCCGCCGCCGGTGCGGTCCTCGACCGCGACCTCGTCGCCCGGAAACGCGGCCTCCAGAAGCTCAGTGAGCGTTCTGACGGCCACGGGCCAGATACTCGAGCAGGTCGGAGCGGGTGAGCATCCCGGTCGGCTTGCCGCGCGTGGCGACGACGACGGCGGGGCTGCCGCCGCTCAGCGCCGAGAAGACCTCGTCCAGCGACTCGTCGGACTCGACCGCGGCGAGCGGGGGCTGCATCGCGGCTGCGACCTCCTCGCCGAGCGCGTCCGGGTTGCGGAAAACGAGGTCGAGCAGGCCGCGCTCCTGCAGCGAGCCGACCACGTCCGCGAGCGAGCCGCCCGAGTCGTGCCGCATCACCGGCAGCTGCGAGATCGAGTACTCGCGCATCAGGTCGATCGCCTGCCCCACCTTCTGGTGCGACTCGATCGTGATCAGCTCGGGAGCGTCGCCGTTCTGCTGTTTGAACTGGACCACCTCGCGCACCTTCGGCGTCGGCGCCTCGCGCTCGAGGAAGCCGAGCTCGACCATGTAGTTGTCGTCGAAGAACTTCGACAGGTACGCACGGCCCCCGTCCGGGAAGAGCGTCACGACCGTCTTGCCGGGACCGAGCTCCTTCGCCTTCTGGAGCGCGGCCCATCCGGCCGTCCCGCCCGAGCCGCCCACGAGCAGCCCCTCCTCGCGCGCGAGCCGCCGCGCGGTCAGGAACGAGTCTCGATCGGTGACCGTCACCCACTCGTCGACGACCGACGGGTCGAACGTCTCCGGGTAGAAGTCCTCGCCGATCCCCTCGACCAGGTACGGGTGCTGCTTCTCCGGGCCCGACGTGTAGATCGACCCCTCGGGGTCGGCGCCGACGACGGTGACGTTTGGGCTCTGCTCCTTCAGGTAGCGCGCGGTGCCCGTGATCGTGCCGCCCGTGCCGACCGCGATCACGAGCGCGTCGAGCTCGCCGCCGGTCTGCTCCCAGATCTCCGGCCCCGTCGTCTCGTAGTGCGAGCGCGGGTTCCCCTCGTTGCGGTACTGGTCGGGCTTGTACGCGCCCGGGATCTCCTCGGCGAGCCGGTCGGAGACCGAGTAGTAGCTCTCAGGCGACTCCGGCTCGACCGCGTACGGGCAGACGATCACCTCGGCGCCGAAGGCCTTGAGCAGCGAGATCTTCTCGCGGCTCATCTTGTCCGGCATCGTGAAGATGCAGCGGTAGCCGCGCAGCGCGGCGACGATCGCGAGGCCGGTGCCGGTGTTGCCGGAGGTCGGCTCGACGATCGTCCCGCCCGGCTTCAGCTTCCCCTCGCGCTCGGCCGCGTCGACCATCGTGATCGCGATCCGGTCCTTGATCGAGCCGCCGGGGTTCAGGTACTCGAGCTTCGCGAGCAGGGTCGCGCCGCCGTCGGGGACGACGTTCTGGAGCCGGATCAGCGGCGTATGGCCGACCAGCTCGAGCAGCGTCGGGTACTCGCGCGCCACGCGGGAAGCGTAATCCGCTAGGCGGCGGCGCGGGCGGGCTCGCCCTCGGCGACCTCGACCTTCGTCCCGCGCAGGAGCACGAAGGCGATGATCGCCCCGACCACGGCGACGGCGATCAGCGCCCAGAATGCCCACTGGTACCCGGCCGTCAGTGCCTCGGCCGGCGTGTGGCCCGTCTTCAGCAGGTCCTTCGAGTGCGAGATGAAGATCGTCGAGGAGACTGCGACGCCGATCGCCCCGCCGATCTGCTGGTTCGTGTTGATCAGCCCGGACGCCAGCCCGGCCTCCTGCGTCGAGACCTGTGCCAGCGCCGCGATCGTGACCGGCACGAACGAGAAGGCGAGCCCGAGCGCGAACGTCAGGTAGGCCGGGAGCAGGTCGGGCCAGTAGTGCCCGTCCACCGGGATCTGTGTGTACCAAAGCATCGAAACCGCGAGCACGAGCAGGCCGATCACGATCACCGGCATCGGGCCAAAGCGGGTGGTCAGCGCCTGCGCGACGCCGGCCCAGATGACGACCGTCCCCGCCGTGGCAAGGAACGTCAGGCCTGTCTCCAGCGCGGACCAGCCCAGCACCTCCTGCACGTAGAGGGTGAGGACGAAGAAGTTCGCGAAGATGACCGCACCGAGCAGGAACCCCACGACGTTCGCCCCCAACAGCGAGCGGTTCCGGAAGATGCTCAGTGGCACGAGCGGCGCCTTGCTGCGCATCTCGATCGCGATCGAGAGCAAGTCGAGCACGCCAGAGACGATCAGCAGCAGGATCGTCCGCGTCGAGCCCCAGCCCACGTCCGGGGCCTTCGAGACCGCGTAGACGAGGATTGCTAGGGCGCTCGTGATGGTGATCGCGCCCGCGGCGTCGAACTCGCGGTGTTCGAGGTCGGCGGTGCTCTCGGGCACGAAGCGCAACGCGAGCAGGGCCACGATCACGCCGACCGGGACGTTGACGAAGAAGATCCACTGCCAGCCGAGGTACTTGGTCAGGATCCCGCCGAAGAGCACGCCCGCGGCGGCGCCCGAGCCGCCGAGCGCGCCCCAGATGCCGAGCGCTTTGTTCCGCTCCGGCCCTTCCTCGAAGGTCGTCGTCACGATCGAGAGCGCGGCAGGGGAGATGATCGCTGCGCCAAGACCCTGCACCGCGCGCGACGCGATCAGCACGCCGGCGCTGTTGGCGAGGCCGCAGACGAGGGAAGCGACGGTGAAGATGATCAGGCCGACGAGGAAGATGCGCTTACGCCCAAGCAGGTCCGCCATGCGGCCACCGAGCAGGAGGAAGCCGCCGAAGGTGATCGCGTAGGCCGTGAGCACCCACTGGACGGTCGTCTCCGCGACGTGCAGGTCGCGCTGGATCGACGGGATCGCGACGTTCACGATCGCGACGTCGAGGACGGTCATGAAGAAGGCGGCTCCCACGATTGCGAGAGTCAGCCAGCGGCGGTCGTGGGCGGAGCTCATCTTCCTCCCCTCGTAGAGCGGTATTGGCGCTCGAACGCGGCCCGGCGGCGCTCTATTCCACCGGCCGCGAGCGCGGCGGCTGCTGCCTGTCGGGCAGGGTAGCGCCGTCACGATTTCGGCACAACAGCGCCAACCACCCGCGCGAATTTCGCCGCTACGGTGTCCTCGGGGGAAAGCACGCGGGGGTCCCCGGGGGCGAAGGTTCACGCGCGAGGCCGGCGAGTGGGTTCGGGCAAGGATTGCTGGTCGATGCGTCAAACTCCCGCCCGTGGCAAGCGACCGCTCGTCGCCGTCGGGCGCGTTGACGCGCGACGTGTGGCCCCAGAGACGTGCACTCGCTGCGCTGTGGCTCTGCCTCGCCGCGGCTGCGCTCGCCGCCGTGCTCGCCTGTGCGGCCGCCGCGGTCGCCGGCAACGGTCGCTCGGGCGCTCGCTGCCTGCCCATTCCGTCGGACCCTGGCTACAGGAGCGGCCTCCTCCAGGCGCTGGCCCAGGACCGCGACGAGTGGGGCGACCAGCTGCTCGCGGCGCCCGGCGGGCCGACCTACGACGCCGCCCGCGCGAAGCTCCACCCGCTCTTCCTCGTCGGCCGCCCGGCCGGGCTGAGGCCGAAGCGGCTGACCGACTCCGGCGTCTACTACCTCGCCTTCGGCATCCCCGCCGGGCCTGGCGGGGCAGCCCATGCCCAGCTGCACGTCGCCGACGGGAGCCAGGTCGTCTCGCAGGTCGCCGACGGGAGGCGCCTGACGCTCTGGCTCGGCGCCAAGGGCAAAGAGCGGTACGGCTCGTGCCTGAGCCGACTCGCGACGCCGGCTCTGGCAGAGGGCTACCAGCCGGTGCTCGAGACCTCCTACACCGACGCCGACGGCGTCCGGTACGCGCAGGAGTCGTTTGCCGCGCGGATCCCGCAGACGAAGGCGCTCGTCAGCTTCATCCGGCTGTCGGTCGATCCGAGCTCGGCGCCGAAGCGCTCGGCGCGCATCCGCTTCATGCCGTCGTTCCCGCTCCGTCGCGTCGGACACCAGCTGCGGCACGGCCGTCGGGCCTGGGCCGTGTTCGGCAAGAACGGCCGGTTCGACGGGCGTTCGCTGGTCTTCACCCTGCGCCGGCCGAGCCAGCTCTACGTCGCCTGGCTCAACCGCGGGGCCAGCGTCAGGCCGTTCAGGCTCGACCGCGCCACCTACGAGAAGGCCCGCACCTCGGTCGAGTCGTTCTGGGACGCGCGTCTTGCCGCCGGCGCCCAGCTCGTCGTGCCGGAGCAGCGCGTCTACGACGCCGAGCGCAACCTGCTGATCCAGAACCTCGAGCTCTCGTGGCGCTACAGCCTCGGCAACCCGTACGAGCGCTTCTCGTGGGAGCTGCCGGACGTCGCCGAGGTGATGGGCGCGTACGGCTACGAGGGCGTCGAGCGGTCGATCCTCCAGGCCTCGCTCCACGCGCCGACTGTCTTCCCCAATCGGGCCGCCGGGGAGGAGATGGTCGGCTCGGCCGACTACTTCCGCCGCTCCGGCGACGTCGACTACGTCGACCGGATCACGCCCAGGTTCCGCCGCATCTTGCAGTCGTTCGTGCATCAGCTCGACGGCGGCACGCGCAGCCTGCTGCGGCGCGAGCGCTACGGCGCCGACATCCTCGGCCCGATTTACGGACTGCATGCGCAGGCGCTCGCGCTCCAGGGACTGAGGGCGATGGCCGACGTCTGGGCACGGACGGGATACTCCGGGCTCGCAACGCAGGCGACCCAGGCGGCCGATCGACTCGACGCCGGCCTGCGCGCGGCGGTCGCGGCGGCGCAGGTGGCGATGCCGGACGGTTCGCTGTTCGTCCCGATCGCGCTCGTGGACGGCACCGAGCACCCGTACACGTCGCTGACGAGCTCAAAGCGGGGCAGCTACTGGAACCTGGTCATGCCGTACGTGCTCGCCTCGGGGTTCCTCCGGCCACACAGCGCCCAGGCCGACGGCCTGCTCGCGTACCTGCTCAACCACGGCTCGCGCTTGCTCGGGCTCGTCCGCTTCAGCCCGCACACGGGGGTGACGAATCCCGGCTACCAGCTGCCCGGCACCGACGACGTCTACGGGACGAACGTCGCCCGCTTCCTCGCCGACGAGGACCAGCCCGACCAGCTCGTGCTGAGCCTCTACGGCAAGCTCGCGGTCGGGATGACCGAGAACACGTTCGTCGCGGGCGAGGGCTCGACTGTGCTGCCGACGCAAAATCAGTACTACCGCTGGATGTTCCGCCCGCCGAACAGCGCCAACAACGCGTTCTTCCTCGAGACGCTGCGGCTGATGCTGGTGCACGAGACGACCGACGCGGCCGGGCTGCCGACCGGGCTCGAGCTCGCGTACTCGACCCCGCGTACGTGGCTCGCCGCCGGCCAGCAGATCGCGGTGCGGAAGCTGCAGACGAGCTTCGGGCCGCTGTCGTACTCGATCGACACGTCCCCCGGCACGATCCACGCGGCGATCGACCTGCCGAGTGTCTTTTCCGGGACGCTGCACCTCCGCTTGCGGCTGCCTGCGGGCGAGCGCCTCGGCACGACGACGGTGAACGGCGTGGCGTTCCATTCGTTCCTCGGCTCGGAGACGCTCGACCTCAGCGGCAGGAGCGGCCACGTCGAGGTCGTCGCGCGAGTGCTCTAACCGGCCGTCAGGGGAGTCGCCAGAACGGGCCGATGAGCCCGGCGCTCTCGAGGATCGCCTGGTTCTGGTCGGGCGTGTGCGGGCGCCAGTCCGGGTCGAGCCGGTCGTGCCACCACGCCCGCGCGAGCTCGGCCACCTCACCGACGCCGAGCATCTCGCCGGGCTCAAACCCGTTGGCCTCGAGCCAGCGCCCCGCGTGCTCTTCCGACCGGAAGAGGTTGATCGTCTTTCAGGTGAAAACGATGTCGTCCCACCAGCGCTCGGCCGGCAGGACGAAGTGCGCGACGAGGTCGTCCGGCTCGGGTACCCCTTCGCGGACGTCGACCTCAAGCCGGTCGCCGCAGTCGAGGCACGTCGCGGAGACGTGGCCGTCGACGCCCAGCGTGGCGGGGATCCCGAAGGCGTCCCACACGCAGTTCGCGTGCCACCGGCGACCGGCGGCCTCGACGAGGTACGGCGTAGGCACGCCGGAGAACGGGGCCAGCATCCGGAACGCGCTCGCGTCCGGCTCGAGTACGAGTGCGTGCTCGCCCTCCAGCCGCCGGAGCGTCGCCTGATCCGCACCGGTCTCGGCGATCGCGGGGACTCGCCCCAGCTCGACCAGCTGTCCGTAGATGCGGTTGCGCTGCTCGCGGTCGCGCTCGTCCATCAGTGCCTGAAGTGGCGTCGGTTCGTGAAGATCATCGTCGCCCCGGCGCGCTCGACGACTTCGACCACCTCGGCGTCGCGCTTCGAGCCGCCGGGCTGGATCACGCCGGTCACGCCGGCCGCGAGAGCCAGCTGCGGCCCGTCGGGGAAGGGGAAGAACGCATCGGAGGCCATTACCGCGCCGGCCGTCTTGTGACCATGCTCGCGCGCCTTCTCGAGCGCGATCCGCACCGCGTCGACGCGGCTCATCTGGCCGGCGCCGATGCCGATCGTCTGTAGGTCGCGCGCCAGGACGATCGCGTTCGAGGTGACGTGCTTGCAGACGCGCCACGCGAAGAGCAAGTCGCCCCAGGCCATCTCGCTCGGCGAGCCGCAGACTGCCTGCATGCCCTCGCGGTCCTCGACGTCCGAGTCGCGCTCCTGGACGAGCATCCCGCCGAGGACGCGCCGGTAGTCGCGCTCGCCGGGGTTCGAGAGGCGCCGCTCGCGGTCCTCGAGGATTCGCGTCGCCGGCTTTTCGGTCAGGCGCGACAGGGCGGCCTCGTCGTAGCCGGGCGCGAACAGCACCTCGACGAACTGCTCGGAGAGCTTCTCGCCCAGCGCCTCGCTGACCGGCCGGTTGAGCACGATCACGCCGCCGTAGGCCGAGATCGGGTCGGCCGCGAGCGCGCGGTCGAACGCCTGCTCGATCGAGCCCGCGATCGCGACGCCGCACGGGTTCGCGTGCTTGACGATCACGCACGCCGGCAGCTCGAACTCCCTGGCGACGAGCCGAGCCGCGGAGAGGTCGTTCAGGTTGTTGAACGAGAGCTCCCGCCCGTGCAGCTGGACGACGCGCGAGAGCAGGTGCCGCCGCGCGCCGCGTTCCGAGTAGTAGGCCGCGCGCTGGTGCGGGTTCTCGCCGTAGGCGAGCTCGAGCTCCTTGTCGAAGGCCGGGAGCAGCGCCTCCGGGAACGCCTCGGGATCGGTGAACCAGTTCGCGATCGCGGCCTCGTAGGCGGCGGTGACCGCGAACGTCTCGGCCGCGAGCCGCCGGCGCGTGTCGAGCAGCAGGTCGCGCCGCTCGCGGATCTCGTCCAGCACCTCGTCGTAGCGCTCCGGGCGGCAGACGGGCGCGACGTGGGCGAAGTTCTTCGCGGCGGCGCGCAGCATCGCCGGGCCGCCGATGTCGATCATCTCGACTGCGTCCTGCTCGCCCACCGCGCGGCGCGAGACGACGTCCTCGAAGGGGTAGAGGTTGACGCAGACGAGATCGAACGGCTCGATCCCGTGCTCGTCGAGTGCGGCACTGTCGTCGGCCCGGTCGCGGCGGGCGAGGATCGCTGCGTGGATCCGCGGGTGCAGCGTCTTGACGCGCCCGCCGAGCAGCTCGGGCACCTCCGTCAGGTCCTCGACCGGGGTCGCCGCGATGCCGTTCTTCTCCAGGAACGCCGCCGTCCCGCCGCTCGCCACGAGCTCGACGTCCAGCTCCGCCAACGCGCGGGCGAACGGCTCGAGCCCGCGCTTGTCGTAGACCGAGAGCAGCGCGCGCCGGATCACGCGATCAGGCTCCGCACGACCTGCGGCAGAAGGCGGTGCTCGACGGCCTGGACGCGGGCCTTCAGCGTCTCCGGGTCGTCGTCCGGCAGCACCGGCACGCGTTCCGCGGCGATCACGGGCCCGGTGTCGATGCCACTGTCGACGTAGTGGACCGTCGCCGCCGTCTCCGGCAGGCCGGCCGCGAGCACGTCGTCGATCGGGTGCGGGCCCGGGAAGTCCGGGAGCGGTGCCGAATGGGTGTTCACGACCCGGTCGGGAAAGCGCTCGAGGAAGGCGCGCCGCAGCAGGTGCATGTAGCCGGCGCAGACGACCAGGTCGACGCCGTTGTAGATCAGCCAGTCCCCCATGGCTGCGTCCCGCGAGTCGCGGTCCGGGTAGTCGTCGAGCTCGAACGCGGCGTTCGCGATCCCGGCGGCCTCGGCGCGCTCGAGCGCCCGCGCGCCCGCGCGATTGCTGGCGACCGCCGCAATCGGGAGGCCGTTGTCGATCAGCGCCTGCAGGTTCGTCCCCTCGCCGCTGACGAGCACGCCGATCACGTCAGCCGCCCGATCACGGTGCCCGCGCCCGCGTCCTGCGGCGGCACGACGGCGCACATCCCGATTCCGAGGTTGAAGACGCGCCGCTGCTCCCCCTCGTCCACGCCCTGCTCGTCGAGCCACGCGTAGACGGACGGCCGCTCCCAGGCGTCCCAGTCGATCTCGGCGCCGACACTCTCCGGGAGCACGCGCGGGAGGTTGCCCATGATCCCGCCGCCGGTGATGTGCGCCAGCGCCTTCACGTCGGCCTGCTCGCGGAGGGTGCGCAGCGCGTCGAGGTAGAGCCGGTGCGGCGCGAGCAGCAGGTCGGCGTCGAACTCGCCGTCGCCGACGAGCGCGCGCACCAGCGAGAAGCCGTTCGTGTGCAGGCCGGAGGAGGAGAGGCCGAGCACGAGGTCGCCGGGCTCGCAGCGCGAGCCGTCGATCAGCCGATCTCGCTCGACGATCCCCACGCACGTGCCCGCGAAGTCGAGCTCCTCCTCGCGGTAGACGCCGGGCAGCTCGGCCGTTTCGCCGCCGATCAGCGCGCACCCGGCCTCGCGGCAGACCTCGGCAGCGCCCTCGACGAGCTCCGCGACCTGCTCGAGGTCGAGCTCGTGGGCGGCGACGTAGTCGAGCAGGAAGAGCGGTTCGGCGCCGGTCGTGAGCACGTCGTCGATGCAGTGCGCCGCCAGGTCGCGGCCCGCGTCGCGCAGCCTGCCGGCGCGGCGCGAGAGGACGAGCTTCGAGCCGACGCCGTCGGTGGTCGCGACCAGCAACCGCCGCTCGTCGAGCGGGTGGATCCCGGCGAAGGCTCCGAAGCCCTCGGCTCCGGTCGACTCGACCGCGGCCCGCAGCCGCGAGACCACTCCCTCGGCGACGGCGAGCGAGACGCCGGCAGCCTCGTACGTCCTGCCCGGGGAGCTCACCGGCCGAGTCTACGACGCGGCGCGGCTAGCCGAAGAGCTCGGCGTACAGCTCGGGCCGGCCTCGCGGGCCCTCCGGCAGGAACCGCACCGTCGTGTCGCCGACCACCGCCTGCCCCTCCCACTGGTCGATGTCGAGCAGTTGCGAGAGCGCGTCGGCCTTCGCCAGCGGATCGTCCGCTCGCAGGTGCAGCTCCTTGAGCCGCAGCTCGTCCGCGTTGGCGAGCAGCTCGTCGATCCAGTCGCGCTGCGGGTGCACCTCGAGCCGGTAGCCGGCGTCGGTGGCGACGAACGTGCGTCGCCCCGGGTACTCCTGCACGCGCAGGCGCATCCGCGTCGCGCGCTCGAGCACCTCGTGGAACTCGTCGTCGTCGAGCGCAACGCCGACGTGATCGACGCGCGGCAGCGGCCACTGACCCGGCTGGACGACGACGTTGACCGCTCCGCGCTCGAGCTCCGAGAGGCGGTGCCGGAAGCCCGACTGCTCGAGCTCCTCCCAGGAGACGCCTGCCTCGAAATGCACCTGATCCTCGCCGACGCGCCCGTAGCGCGCGATCAACCGGAAGCCGAGCTTGCCCAGGTACCGCGCCTCGATCTCGCGCACGTTGCTCGTCACCAGGTGGTAGTGGAAGAGCACCAACGGCCAGTCCGATTGTGCAGGAACAGGCTGTCGCGCGGGGAACGTGACGGACGCCACATGCGCACCTCCGGCGTCCACCACGTCGACCTCGTCGTCTCGTCGATCGAGCGCAGCCTGCCGTTCTACCGCGAGCTGCTCGCGCCGCTCGGCTTTCACCGGATCGGCGAGGTCGAGGGCGAGCGCGGCGAGACGATCTGGTACGTCTCCGGCCCCGGCAGCTCGATCGGGCTGCGCGAGGCGCAGAGCGAGCGCGAGCAGCCGTTCGACCGCTACGAAGTCGGGCTCCACCACCTCGCGCTCGAGGCGTCCTCCCGCGCGGCCGTCGGCGAGCGCGCCGCCTGGGTGCGTGGCCAGGGACTGGAGATCGAGAGCGGCCCGGAGGAATACGGGTACTCGCCGGGGTATTACGCGGTGTTCTTCTTCGACCCGGACGGAATCAAGCTCGAGATCGTCCACGTCCCGGGCCTCGCGGCCTGAAGAAAGGAGCAACCGGCATGTCCGAGACACCTCCCGAGCGGCCCGCGATGGGGATGCCGAACTTCCCCGCCGGCGCGCGGCTACCCGTTCCGGGCAACGCGGAGTTCGCGCTTTTCGCGCTCATCGAGATCGTCCTGATCATCATCTGGATCGTCGCCGACAGCGTGAACACGAACCAGTGGTGCATCTTCACCGTCGTTCTCACTGCCTTCTACTTCTTGAGCCGCGGAATCGCGAAGGCGAGCCGCGTGCTCGAGCAGTAGCGCTAGCTTCGTAGAGCCGGCTCGAACCTGAGCTTCGCGCCCTCACGCGGGACCGCCGTCGGGTAGTCCCGCGTGAGGCAGGCGCGGCAGAGCTCGCTCGGCGGGCGCCGCGTCGATGCCTCGAGGCCCTCCAGCGATAGGTACGCGAGCGAGGTCGCGCCGATGTGCTCGCGGATCTCGTCGACCGACCGAGTCGCGGCGATCATCTCGCGCTCGTCCGCCAGGTCGATCCCGTAGAAGCACTGGCCGATCACCGGCGGCGCCGAGACGCGCACGTGCACCTCGGCCGCGCCTGCCTCGAACAGCATCGAGACGATCTTCCTGGTCGTGTTGCCGCGGACGATTGAGTCGTCGACCGCGACCACGCGCTTCCCTGCGACCTCGGCGAGCGGGTTGAACTTGAGCTTGACGCCCTGCTCGCGCAGGCCCTGGTCGGGCTGGATGAAGGTGCGCTGGACGTAGCGGTTCTTGATCAAGCCCTCGCTGAACGGGATCCCGCTGGCGCGCGAGAAGCCGATCGCGGCGGGCGTGCCGGAGTCGGGGATCGGCAGGACGAGGTCGGCCTCGACCGGCGCCTCCTCGGCGAGCCGCTCGCCCATGCGCACGCGCGCGCCGTGCACCTCGACGCCGTCGAGCCGGGTGTCCGGCCGCGCAAGGTAGAAGAACTCGAAGATGCAAAGGGCGCCGTGGGCCGCGGGCTCGACGGCCTGCCGGGTGCGGACGCCGTGCTCGTCGATCAGCACGAGCTCGCCGGGCGCCAGCTCGCGCTCGAGCTCGGCGCCGACCAGGTCGAGCGCGCACGTCTCGGAGGCGAGCATCCACTCGCCGTGCTCACCGCGCCCGAGGCAGAGCGGCCGGAAGCCGTGCGGGTCGCGGAAGCCGATCAGCGTGCCGTTCGTGAGCCCGACCACCGAGTACGCGCCCTCGAGCCGTTCCATCGCACCGGCGACGGCGTCCTCGACCGGCGCCGGGTCGTTCGCGATCAGCGCCGCGATCAGCTCGGTGTCGGAGGTGGTGGCGAGCGTGATGCCGCCGGCCGCGAGCTCGTCGCGGATCTCGCCGGCGTTGACGAGATTGCCGTTGTGCCCGAGTGCGACCGTCCGGCCGCGGCCGCGCTGGATCAGCGGCTGGGCGTTCGCCCAGTGCGTCGAGCCCGTGGTCGAGTAGCGCGTGTGGCCGATCGCGGTGTCGCCGTGCAGGCCGCGCAGCTTCCGCTCGTCGAAGACCTGGGTGACGAGGCCCATGTCTCGAAGCACGGTCAGCCGCCCGTGGTCGGAGACGGCGATCCCGGCCGACTCCTGGCCGCGGTGCTGCAGCGCGAACAGGCCGAAGAAGGTCACGCGGGCGACGTCCCGCTCGGGCGCCCGGATGCCGAACACGCCGCACATCAGGCGACCGTCCCCAGCTCCCGCACGCCGGGCCAGTCGGGCCGCTCGCCGGCGAGGATCACCGAGCCGTATGGCGCATCGCCTTCGGCCGTGAACGCGCGGGTGCTGAAGCGCGACGCCTCCTCGAGCGCGTGCGCGAGGCCGCCGTCGCTCACGTCGTGGGCGAGCGAGAAACGCCGGGCGTTCTGCCAGAGCCACGCGATCAGCTCGACCTCGTCGCCCTCGGCGAGCCAGACGCGCTCGCCAGGTCGCCAGCCCTGCGGCACCTCGCGCACGTCGCGCACGAGCCCGACGCAGCCGACCACCGGCGTTGGCGGAATCGCGCGTCCGTCGGTCTCGTTGTAGAGCGAGACGTTGCCCGAGACGATCGGAATCCCGAGCGCCTCGGCAGCCTCCGCGATGCCGTCGATCGCTTCCGCCAGCTGCCAGCCGATCTCCGGCTTCTCCGGGTTGCCGAAGTTAAGGCAGTCCGTCAGCGCGAGCGGCTCGCCCCCGGCGCACGCGACGTTTCGCGCCGCGTCGAGCACCGCCGCACGTCCGGCTTCCCGCGGGTCGCGGCAGCCGAGCGGCGGCCCGTCGAGGGAGACTGCGAGTCCGCGCCACGACGGCCGCAGCTGCAGCACGACCGCGTCGAGCCCTGGCCGGCGCACCGTGCGCGAGAGGACGAGCTGGTCGTACTGCTCGTAGACCCAGTCCTTCGGCTCGAGGTTGACCGGATCGACGTGGGCGCGCGGCCGGGCCGTCTCGAGCCGGTCGACCTCGTAGCGCGGGCACTCGTCCGTGAGGAACCCGGCCGGGATCTCGCCGACCACCTCGTCGTCGACGAAAGCGCGCAGCTCGCCGGTCTCGGTCACCTCGCCGATCGCGGCGTGGTGGAGCTCCCAGCGGTCGAGCACTGCCTCGACCTCCGCCAGCCGTTCGGGCCGGACGACGGCAACCATCCGCTCCTGGCTCTCGGAGATCATGATCTCCCACGGCTCCATCCCCTCCTCGCGCAGCGGGACGCGGTCGAGGTGGACGTCGACGCCGACATGGCGGGCCATCTCGGCGAGCGAGGATGCGAGCCCGGCGGCGCCGCAGTCCTGCAGCGACTCGACGAGCCCGGCCTCGACGAGCTCGAGCGAGGCCTCGATCAGCTTCTTGCCGGTGAACGGGTCGCCGACCTGGACGCTCGGCCGCTTCTCCGCCGAGCCTTCTCCGAGCTCTTGGCTCGCAAGCACCGATGCGCCGCCGATCCCGTCCCGGCCCGTGGTGGCGCCGTAGAGGACGAGCAGGTTCCCGGTCCCTCGCGCGCGCGCACGCGTGACGCGCTCCGCCGGCAGCAGGCCGACGCACATCGCGTTCACCAGGCAGTTGCCCGCATAGGCCTCGTCGAAGACCGCCTCGCCGCCGACGGTGGGGACACCGACGCAGTTGCCGTAGTGCCCGATCCCGGCGACCGCGCGGCGGAAGCTCCAGTCGGGCGCGCCGAAGCGCAGGCCGTCGAGCAGCGCGACCGGCCTCGCGCCCATCGCGACAATGTCGCGCAGGATCCCGCCGACCCCGGTGGCGGCTCCCTGGAACGGCTCGACCGCCGAGGGGTGGTTGTGCGACTCGACCTTGAACGCGACCGCCTCGCCCTCGCCGAGGTCGATCACGCCGGCGTTCTCGCCGGGCCCCTGCAGCACGCGCTCGCCGCCGGACGGGAGGCGCTTCAGCAGCCGGGCGGAATGCTTGTACCCGCAGTGCTCGGACCAGAGCAGCGAGAAGACCGCCAGCTCGAAGTGGTTGGGCTCGCGCGCGAGCAGCTCGACGATGCGCGCGTACTCGGAGTTGGTGAGGCCGAGCGCCTCGTGCAGAGACTGTTCCGAGACCCGCGTCAGGGGCCCGATACTAGCCGCCTCACAGGACGCGTCCAGTGAGCGTTTCGAGAGTGATGGGCAGGCACCGCAACCTGGCGATGCTGATCGGGCTCTCGCTGCTCTGGGGCGCCTCGTTCCTGTTCATCAAGGTGGCGGTGCGCGAGCTGACGCCGGCGACGCTGATCACCGGCCGGCTCGGCCTCGCTGCCGTGACGCTGGCAGCGCTCGTGCCGTTCGCGGTCGGCACGGGCGAGACCGCGCGCCAGATCCGCAGCTATTGGCCCTGGCTCGTCGTGGTCGCGCTCGTAAACACCGCGATCCCGTTCTGGCTGCTCTCGTGGGGAGAGACGCGGATCGACTCAGGGCTGGCGTCGATCATCCAGGCGGCGGTGCCGATCTTCAACGCGCTGATCGCGTTCGTCGCGTTCAGGGAGATGCGCGTCACCGGCTCGCGGCTCGTCGGGGTCGGCGTCGGCTTCGTTGGCGTCGCGCTGCTCGTCGGCGCGCAGCCCGAGGGAAAGGTGCTCGGCGCGCTCGCCGTCGTCGGGATGGCGTTCTGCTACGGCCTCGGCGGGCTCCTGACCAGCCGCTACCTGAAGCCCGTGACCCCGATGGTGGTCGCCTTCGCCTCGTGCGCGGTGGCGACGCTCGTCTGGCTGCCGGTCGGCGTGGCCGAGGCGCCGAGCCACGCGCCCGGCTGGAAGACGATCGCGTCCGTCGTGGCGCTCGGGATCCCGGGCACCGCACTCGCGTACCTGCTCTTCTTCGGGCTGATTACCGGCGCGGGCGCCGCGTATGCGTCGCTCGTGACGTACCTGATCCCGCCGATCGCGCTCGCGTACGGCGCCATCTTCCTGGGCGAGCGCTTCGGCGCCTCCGCGTTCGGCGGCCTGGCGCTGATCCTCGCCGGCGTCGCGCTCGGCACCGGCGCGGTCGGCCTCAGGCGGGCACGGCGGCCCCGTCCGGTCGACCGCTTGTCGGCCGAGTAGCCTTCGATCGTGAGCGCGTGCGTCTCCTGGATCTCGATCTCGCCGGTCAAGGGCCTCGCGCTCCGGCAACTCGACCGGTGCGAGCTGACGGAGGCGGGGATCGCCGGGGACCGGGGGTTCTTCCTCGTCGACGAGGAGGACTTGCTCGTGAACAGCAAGGGCCTCGGGGCGCTCCAGCAGATCGTTCCGGCGTTGGACGACGCAACCGGCGTGCTCACGCTTGCCTTTCCGGGCGGCTCGACCGTCTCCCAGGAGGTCCACGTGAACGGTTCGCTCGATGCGCGCTTCTGGGGCATGAGCGTCCCGGTCCGCGTCGTCGAGGGGCCGTGGAACGAGGCGATCTCCGACTTCACCGGCCGAAACCTTCGCCTCGTCCGTGCTCCCGCGCCGGCGCCGGACCGTCTGCGCAGCGGCGCGGCCACGCTGCTCGGAACCGCGTCGCTCCGCGCGCTCGCGCGCACGCTCGGCGTCGACGAGGTCGACGGCCGGCGCTTCCGGATGAACTTCGGCATCGACGGCCTCCGGGAGCACGAGGAGGACGAATGGCTCGGACGCCGCGTCCGCATCGGGAAGGCGGTCGTAGTGCCGCAGGGGAACGTCGGCCGTTGCGCCGTGACGACGCAAGACCCCGACACGGGTGCGCCCGACCTTGACACGCTGAAGGCACTGGCCGCCTACCGGCGCGAGCTGGAGACGACGGAACCCTTGCCGTTCGGCGTCCACGTCGCGGTCGCGCAAGCCGGCGAGGTGCACGTCGGCGACCCTGTCGAACCGCTCTGAGCCCGCTCAGATGACATTCAGCTCGGCGCGGGCAGTACCGCGCGCGAATCGGCCTGCATCGAACTGTGAGAGGTCGAACGTCGGCTGGAGCCCGAGCGCCAGCTCGGCCAGGTGCTCGCCCACGACGAGCCCTTGCTGGAAGCCGTGGCCCGAGAACCCGGTGGCGTAGAGGAGGCCCGCCGGTTCGGGTGCGGCCCCGATCAGCGCGTTGTGGTCCGGGCTCATCTCGTAGAAGCCCGAGATCGTGTGGCGCAGCTCGAGCTCGGCCAGCGCCGGCAATCGGCGTGCGGCGACGGGCGCAACGTCGTCGAGCTCCCCGCCGCCGAAGAGGATCGCCTCACCTTCACGGTGGAAGTAGAACGAGGTGCTGAAGTCGACGGTCAGCGGCAGCCGCTCCGGAAAGTCCGGCGCCGCTCCGGTCACGTGCATGAATCGGCGTTCGGGCACGACGGGCAGGTCGAACCCCGCCGTCGCAGCGAGCTCGCGCGACCACACGCCCGCCGCGAGGACGACGCAGTCGCTGTCGATCCGCCCACGCGCGGTCTCGACCCCGGTGACACGGCCGGCTTCGACGAGGATCCGGTCCACAGCGCGGGACTGCTCCACCCGGGCACCGAGCCGGGCCGCCCGGCTCGCGCAGCCCTGCACGACGAGATCGGGCGTGACGGTCCCCGCCACAGGGTTGAAGACGGCGCCGCAGAGATCGACGACCGCGAGCTGGGGCACGAGCTCCTGCGCTTCGTCCGGCCGCAGCACCCGCGTGTCGATTCCGGCCGCCGCCTGGTGAACGAGGTCGGCTTCGAATCGCTCGAGGTCTGCCGGGTCGTCGAGTAGGAACAGGTAGCCGTCGAGCCGGAGGTCGAGCGGCTCGCCCACCTCTTCCTCGAACCGCTGGAGGCGCTGAATCGACTCGAGCCCGATGCGGACGTTCAGCTCGTCCGAGAACAGCGTGCGAACGCCGCCGGCACAGTGTCCCGTCGAGCCGGAAGCCAGCGTCTCGCGCTCCAGCAGGACCGGCCGCCCGCAGCCGAGCTCGGCCAGGTACCGCAGCGCCGCCGCTCCCATCACGCCTCCCCCGATCACGACCACGTCCGCGTGCTCGCTCACGGCTCCATCTTCGCCCATACCCAAGTAGCCTGGCGCCCGTGGCCTTGCGAGTCTGCGTCGCCGGTGTCACCGGCTGGACCGGGAGCGCGGTCGCCGAGGCCGTCGACGCCGCGGCGGATCTCGAGCTCGTCGCCGGGGTTTCCCGCTCCGCTCAGAGCAGCTACTCGTCCGTCGCCGAGGCGCTCGATGCCGTGACGGCGGACGTGCTCGTCGACTACACGAACGCGGCCGCCGTCAAGGAGAACGTGCTTGCGGCGCTCGACCGGCGGGTCTCCGCCGTCGTGGGGTCGAGCGGCCTCTCGGCCGTCGACTACGAGGAGATCGACGAACGGGCGCGGGAGCAGCAGGTGGGCGTCATCGCAGCAGGCAACTTCTCGATCACCGCCGCTCTTCTGCTCCGGTTCGCCGTGGTTGCGGCGCAGCACGTCGGGAGCTGGGAGGTGATCGACTACGCAAGCCTCGGCAAGCCGGACGCGCCCAGCGGAACCGCGCGCGAGCTCGCCGAACGACTGGACGCGGTCGGCTCGCCCGCGGTCGCGGTACCGCTAGAGGAGACGCTCGGCGTGCCTGAAGCGCGCGGTGCCACGGTCGGCACGACGCAGGCTCATTCGCTGCGGCTCCCGAGCTTCAGCGTCTCCACCGAGATCGTCCTCGGCGGCGAGGACGAGCGCCTCTCGATCCGCCACGACGCCGGCTCCACGCCCGCCCCGTACGTCGCCGGGACGCTCCTTGCGATCCGCGCAGTCTCCAAACGCGTTGGCGTGACCAGGGGGCTCGACCAGCTCTTCTGAGCCGCCCAGGTAGCCTCGCAGCGTGTCGCGATCCTATGTGATCTACATCGGGCTGCTCGCAGCTTTCTGGGGCGCGTCGTACATGTTCATCAAGGTCGCGAACCGCGCCTTCGAGCCCGCGACCATGATGATGCTGCGGTTGCTGCTCGCGTCGCTGATCATCGTCACGGTTCTGGCGGCGCAGCGCGGCTGGCGCACGACCGTCGCCGAGATGCGCGCGCTCGGGTGGGAGGGCTTCGCGCTCGGGGTCGCCAACGGCGCGATCCCGTTCACGCTCATCGCCTGGGGCGAGAAGTACATCGACTCAGGGCGTCGCTGCGATTGCGAACGCCACCATGCCGATCTTCGTCGTCCTGCTCGCGATCCGCTTCAAGCCGAGCGAGACAGTGCGTGGGCTCCGGCTCTTCGGCTTCCTTGTCGGGCTCGTCGGCGTCGGGGTGCTCGCGGGGATCCACCCCAAGGGAGGCTGGTGGGGCGCCGCCGGGACGCTGGCGGTCGTGGTCGCGTCGATCTCGTACGCCGTCGGCGCCCTCTGGGGCCAGCGGCTGATCGCGCGGACGAGCGGCCTCGTGCTCGCGGCGAGCTCGATGCTCGGCGGTCTGCTCGTGCTGCTGCCGTTCGGCCTCGCACAGCTCCCGTCCGAGGTGCCTGGGTGGAAGGAGACCGGCTCGGTGATCGCGCTCGCCGTGATCGGGACGGCGCTGGCACAGATCATCCTCTACCGCGTGCTCCGCAGCGACGGCGCCGCCCGGGTCAGCCTCGTCACCTACCTGCTGCCGGCGACGGCGCTGATCTACGGCGTCCTGCTGCTCGGCGAGCCGCTGACCTGGGAGGAGCTCGCCGGCATGGCGCTGATCCTCGGCGGCGTCGCGCTCGGGTCGGGCGTAGTCCGGTTCCCGCGTCGCGAGCCGGTCGCCGCGCCGTCGCCGTGAGCCGGCGCTTGCGACGGCGTTCTCACGACGCGCGTGCTGTGCACGTGCGTCCGTCTGAAATGACCGATCGAGGCGTTGGCGGCGGAGGAGCTGCGGCGTGAGCGTCTCGATCCGCCGCGCCGAGCCCGGCGACGTCGACTTCCTGCTCGAGCTGATGACGCACGAGGAGGTCGACCCGTACATGGCCGTGGTCCGGCCTCGGGACCGCGAGGGTCTGCTGGCGGAGATCGAGCGCTCGCAGACCGAGCCGCAGGAGTTCGGCCGCTTCGTGATCGAGCTCGACGGGCAGCCGGCCGGCCTGATGGGCTTCAGCGTCGCCAACGCGCGTAGCCGGATCGCGAACCTCGGCTCGCTTGCGGTACACCCCAAGTTCCGCGGCCGCCGCCTGGCCGACGAGGCTGCCGGCCTCTTCCAGCGGCACCTGATCTTCGACCTCGGCTACCACCGGCTCCAGCTCGAGATCTACAGCTTCAACGAGCGAGCGCAGGCCCATGCCGAGCGCGCGGGCTGGATCAAGGAGGGCGTGCGGCGGAAGGCGTACCACCGCCACGGCGACTGGGTCGACGGCGTGATCTACGGGCTGGTGCGCGAGGACCTGGAGGACTAGCGCGTCAGGTACGCGACGCGGCCGCCCGCGCCGGAGGCCCAGCACGCGACGGGGCTCGCGCAGTCGACGGCGTCGAAGCTGCCGTTGTCGAACCGCTGCCACGTCGTGCCGAAGTCGGTGCTCACGTCACTGCCGGTCAGGCCGACGGCGATCGCCGTGTGGCCGTCGACCCAGGTCACGCCGGAGCGATACTCGGGCGGAGCTGCCGGGACCAGCGACCACGTGAGCCCGCCGTCGCTCGTGCTCGCGAAGTTGTCCGGCGAGGTAGCGGGCGCTAGGAAATCGCCGCCGACGACTAGGCCGTGCTGCGAGCTGCGGAACGCGAGGGCGTTGATGCCGTTCGTGCCCGAGCCGTTCGCGACCGGCGTCTGGGCCACCGTCCAGCTGACGCCGCGGTCGTCCGAACGGAACACGCGCCCGGCGGTCGTGCCGAACCACGCGGTGCCGCCATGGCTGGTGATGCACTCGCCGCTCGCCGCAAAGGCCGCCTCGCCCGGTAGCGCGGCGGGCATCTGCAGGCCGGTCACGTGCCAGTGCAGGCCGCCGTCGTCCGTCGCGAGCACGAGGAAGTGCTGCCCGTCCGGCGGATCGGAGAGCAGCAGGCCGCGCTGGTCGTTGAAGAAGGTCATGCAGTCGTAGAACGCGCCCGGGTTCGTGTTCTGCTGCGTGATGCTCCACGTCTGCCCGCCGTTCGACGTGACGTAGATGCGGAAGTCGGCCGGGACGCCTCCGATCGACATCGCGACGGCGTGGTTCGCGTCGAAGGCCTCGATGTCGCGGAACTGCAGGCCTGCGGCGCCGGGCGGGCTGACGTCCTGCCACGTCGCGCCCCGGTCGGTCGTGCGCATCACGACGCCGTCGGTGGCCGTGTAGCCGCTGACCCAGGCCGTCGTCGCGCTCACCGGCGAGAGGCCGCGGAAGTGGGCGGTCGTCCCGGTCGGGGTGTCCTGCCACGCGTAGTCGCGCGGACTGGCCGACGCGATGGAGACGCCGACCACCCCCGAAAGTGCAACGAGCAGAAGGATCCGCTTCGTCACGACGCGGCACCATAACACCACCGCTCGAAGCGTGGCCCCGGAGTAGGCTGCGCAAATGGCTGCCGTCAGCTTCGCCCGGCGCTGGGCCGACGCCTACCGGCTCGCCTGGGAGGACAGCGACGCGGCCGCCGCGGCCGCGCTCTATCGGGATGACTGCGTCTTCCGTTCAGCGCCGTTCCGGGATCCCGAGCCGCCGTTCTCGTACGTTACGCGCGTCTTCCCGGAGTCCAAGGCCGAGGAGGTGCGCTTCGGCGAGCCCGTCGAGGAAGGAGACCGCGCGGCCGTCGAGTGGCGGGCCGTCTTCGTCCTGCCGGACGGCGAGGAACAGACGATCGCCGGCTGCTCGGTGCTGTGCTTCGACGACCAAGGGCTCGTCGTCGAAGCGCGCGACTACTGGCACGTGGAGCCCGGTCGCCGCCAGCCGCACGACACTTGGGGCAGGTGAGGCGCGGGCTCTCCGCGCCGCTCGCGGCCGCAGTCGCGGTCGCGTTCGCCGACTCGTCGATCGTCGTCCTCGCGCTGCCCGAGCTCTACGGCCGCTTCCACACGTCGATCGAGGGCGTCTCGTGGGTCGTCACGGCCTACAACCTGGCGGTCGCAGTCGCTGCGCTCGTGCTCGTGCTGTTCGTGCACCGGCTGAACGCCTCCTGGGTGCTCGGCGGTGGGCTCGTCGTCTTCCTCGCCGCCTCGATCGCGTGCGCGTCGTCGCAGAGTCTGGGCTTCCTGATCGGCGCGCGCAGCGTGCAGGGCGTCGGCGCCGCGCTGCTCCTCGTCGGCGCGCTGCCGGTACTCGGACGCGCGCGGTGGACGGCCGCGGGCACCTTCGGGCTGGCGCTCGGGCCGGCGCTGGGCGGCGTCCTGACGCAGGCATTCGACTGGCGCGCGATCTTCATCGCGCAAGCGCCGGTCGCCGCGCTCGGGCTCGTCGGCGTCGTCCGCGCGCACGTGCACGTGGAGGCGGAGGAGGGCTGGCGCCCGTCGCTCGCGCGGACGCTGCCTGGGAACGCCTGCCTTGGGCTGTTGTTCGGCGCGCTTGTCGGCGCGCTCTTCCTGGCCGTGCTGCTCGTGATCAGCGTCTGGGGCTACTCGCCGATCGCCGGCGCGCTCGTGGTCAGCGCCCTCCCCGTCGCCGCGCTGGCGGCGCGCCCGCTCGAGCGGCGTCTGGAGCCGCACCTCGCCGTTGCGGGCGGCGCGGCCCTGCTCGCGGTCGGGCTCGTCGGGTTGGCGCTGCTGCCGAAGGTGAGCGCCGCGCTCGCGATCTGGGCCCTGCTCCTCTGCGGCGCCGGCCTCGGCCTTGCGGTGCCGGTGCTCTCGAACGCGACGCTGCTGCCGGGTCCGCGGCTGACGAGCAGCGGCACGCTCTCGGTCGGCGCGCGCCATCTCGGCCTCGTTCTCGCGCTCGCGCTGATCGCGCCGCTGCTCGCGTCGCAGGCGCCGAAGGCCGGCGACAAGGCGCTCCTCCGGGGTACGGCGGTGCTGCTCGACGCGCCGATCGGCCTCGACAAGAAGATTCCGGTCGCGCTCGACCTCCGCGGCGAGTTTGCCAAGGCGCAGGCCGGCAAAACCCCGGACCTGGCCAAGCCGTTCGACAAGAACGGCGCCCGCCACGACTCCGCGCTCGCCGCGGTCCGCGACGACCTGAAGGGCGCGATCGAGGCGACCATCACGCGCGCCTCGAGACCCGCGTTCTTCGTCTGCGCCGGCCTCGCGGGGCTCGCGCTCGTCCTGGCCGCCGTCTTTCGCCGGAGGCTCCTGTGAAGGCCGCCCTCGTCGCGCTTCTGCTCGCGGGAGTGGCGCTCGTCGCGGTCGAGCTCGGGCTCGGCGCGCTCGACGAGCCCTCGCCGAAGATCGCCGACCCGTGCCAGCCGCGCGCCGGCCGTACCGGCGGGATCGACACGACCATCCAGCGAATCGTCCTCGACGGCCTCGACGGCGCCGCCTGCCGCCTGCACACGACGCGAGAGGAGCTCGTGCTCTCGATCGGCGGCGGCAGCGCGGCGCCGCGGCACTGGGACGCGCACACGATCGAGGTCGCGCTGCGCGCGGGGATGCTCCGCTCGGTCGACGAAGCGGTGCAGCGGCGCGACATCCCGAGCTTCCTCGCGCCGACGGTGCGCGGCCTCGTCGAGCGCCTGCCGCTCCAGCAGCTGATCCGCGGCGGGATCAGCCTCAACGACCTGCTCGGCTAGCGCTGCTATACTGAACCAAATGGTTCAGTATGTGGACAAGGCCTTCGCAGCCCTCGGCGACCCCAGGCGGCGTGCGGTGCTCGAACGCCTGGGCCAGGGCCCGGCCACGATCAGCGAGCTCGCCGAGCCGTTTGGAATCTCGCTGACGGGCATGAAGAAGCACGTGCTCGTCCTCGAGGAGGCGGGCCTCGTCCTCACCGAAAAGGTCGGCCGCGCACGCCGCTGCACGCTCGCGCCGTACGCCTTCGAGGGAATCACCGCGTGGCTGCAGCGGCTCGACCGCTTCGCGGATGTCGTAGAACGCACGAAAGGAGACCGATGAAGACCCAGGTCACGACCCCGAACGAGCTGGAGATCCGCGTCGAGCGCGTCTTCGACGCTCCCCGTGAGCACGTCTTCAGCGTCTGGACCGACCCGGCGCTGATCCCCGAATGGTGGGGCGACGGAACGGTCGTCGAGGAGATGGACGTGCGGCCGGGCGGCCGCTGGCGCTTTCAAACCGCCTACGGCCCCGTCGAGGGCGAGTACCGAGAGGTCGTCGCCCCGGAACGCCTGGTGCAGACGTTCCAGGACCACCTGCAGACGCTCGACTTCGAGGATCTCGACGGGCAGACGAAGCTGACGCAGACGATGCGTTTCGAGACGACCGAGCAGCGCGACACGACGATGAACTACGGCGTCGAGGCGGGAGCCGAGGCCGGCTTCGAGCGCGTCGACGAGGTGCTCAAGGCGCTGGCCAGGAGGTAGGTCGCGCGGCTCCGCGGCGGGGCTGGCAGGATGCGGGCCATGGCGAGCTTTCTCCACACCATGGTCCGCATCACCGACCCTGCCCGGAGCCGCGACTTCTACGAGGCGCTCGGGTTCACGTTCGAGCGCGAGATGGACATCGTCCGCGACGGCGAGACGGAGGCGACCAACTACTTCTTCTCGATGGACGACCAGCGGTCGGTGCTCGAGCTGACCTACAACCACGACGGCCGCACCTACGACCTCGGTTCGGGCTACGGCCACATCGCGATCGGCGTCGAGGACCTGAGCGGCACGCTCGAACGGCTCGAGGCGCAGGGCATCGAGCCGGAGCGCCCGCCGTACCAGGTCAGCGAGGGCGGCTCCTGGCTCACGTTCGTGCGCGATCCGGACGGGTACCGGATCGAGCTCATCGGCCGGTCCTGACCCCGGTCATACTGCGGGCTCTCGCCGGCGCCTGAAGGGGGCGTAGCCGTTGAAACGCTGGCTCGTTGTGCTCGTGCTTGTGCTCGCGGTGGGTATGACCGCGTCGGTCGCGCGAGCGGGGCCAAACTTCTTCTTCGGCTTCAGCGACGACGGCTCGAAGTGGAGCGGCGCCGCCGCGGCCGAACCGGCACGAATGGCCGGCGCGAGCGCGATCCGGATCACGCTTCGCTGGGCCCCCGGCGAGAGCGACCTGACCTCCCAGGACATCGCCGACGTCGCGAACGCGGTGGCGGGGACGAGCGGCCTTCGCCTCGTCCTCGCGGTGTACGGAAGCCCGACAAGCGCCCCGCAGGACGACGCCTCGAGAACCGAGTTCTGCACGTACGCGAGGAATGCCGTCGCCCGCTTCCCTTCGATCAACGACGTGGTGATCTGGAACGAGCCGAACCTCAGCGCGTTCTGGAGGCCGCAATTCAACCCCGACGACTCGAGCGCGGCTCCGGCCGCCTACGAGGCGCTGCTGGCCCGGTGCTGGGACGTCCTACACGCGTTCCGGCCAGGCATCGACGTGATCGGGCCGGCTACCTCGCCGCGCGGCAACGACAACCCCCATGCGGCGAGCAACATCTCCCATTCGCCGGTCACGTTCATCAAGGAGATGGGCCTGGCCTACGCGGCCAGTAGTCGAACTCAGCCCCTGTTCGACACCGTCGGACAGCACGTCTACCAGAACACGTTCGCAGAGCGGCCGTTCCTGATCCACACGGTCGGCCGGACGATCGCGGAGGGTGACTGGAACAAGCTCGTCGCGACGCTGCAGGCGGCATTCGCCGGCACCGGGCAGCCTGTCCCCGGACCTGACTGCAACCTGGCTTGCCCGCCGATCTGGTACCTGGAGAGCGGCTTCCAGACGACGATTCCGCCTGACAAGGCAGCCGCCTACACCGGGATCGAGAACATCGTCCCGATTCCGGACCTCACCGGCGGGGAGCCCGACTACCCGAGCCCGTCGCCGCTCTCCACGAGCCAGGCGCCGGACCAGGCGACACAGCTTCGGTACGCAGTCCGGCTCGCGTATTGCCAGCCCTACGTCGGCGCGATCTTCAACTTCCTCGTGCGCGACGAGGCAGCGCTCCAGGGGTGGCAGTCAGGCGTCCTCTGGGCCGACGGGACGGAGAAGGGATCGTTCGCACCACTCGCGTCGGTCGTCGGCGATGCGAACGCCCGCACGATCTCGTGCGCGCCGCCGACCGCCCCGACCGGGCTTGCCGGCGAGCTGAGCGGAGATCCGCCGAAGGTCACACTGAGCTGGGGAGCCGGCGCGAGCCGGCTCGGCGTCTCCGGGTACGAGATCGAACGGAACGGTGTCGCCGTAGGCCGGACGACGGGCCTAACCTATGTCGACGCGACCGCGGCACCTGGATCGACGTACTCGTACGCCGTCCGAGGGTACGACGCAGCCGGCGGCAATGGCGACCTGTCCTCCGCGCTGGTCGTCTCGGTGCCGGGACCCACATCACCGCCCCCACCACCGCCGCCACCACCACCTCCGCCGGCGCCACCACCACCGCCGCCGCCACCACCACCACCGCCACCACCTGCACCGCCTGCCCGCTGCGTGGTGCCGAACGTCTACGGGAGAACGCTGACGCGGGCGCGCGAGCGGGTCGCGAGGGCCCATTGCCGGGTCGGGAAGATCACCAAGGCGTTCTCGCCCGCTCGACGGAGCGGCAGGGTGGTAGCCGAGAAACCAAGGCCGGGGACGACCCACAAGAGCGGAACGAGGGTCGACTTGATCCTCGGCAGGGGCCCGAGGAAGTAGCGCTTGACGTCCCTCGCGACGGGGAGGGCAGGTCGTGCCTTGCTTCTTCCGCGGTCTCCGCGCTGCGGCTTCGCCGACGCGCTGCCGGCGCTCACAGCCCGCAGCTAGATGGCCCCGCCGCGATAGCCTGCGCCAGATGTCCGACGAAGCCAAGCTCGAGCAAGCGGAATCCGGCCTGAAGCCGGCCTCCGACGGCTGGTTCGTCGTCAACGTCGGCGAGGCCGCCTGGTACGAGCACGAGGCCTTCGGCTCCGGCGCCTCGTTCGAGAGCCGCGAGTTCCCGTTCAAGGAGCTCGGGATCAACATCAACGTGCTCAAGCCCGGCCAACCGCTCTGCCTCTATCACGAGGAGAACGCGCAGGAGGACTTCCTCGTGCTGTCCGGCGAGGCGGTGCTCCTCGTCGAGGGCGAGGAGCGGCCGCTGCGGGCGTGGGACTTCGTCCACTCGCCGGGCGGCACCGAGCACGTGATCGTCGGCGCCGGCGACGGCCTGTCGATCGTGCTGGCGGTCGGCACGCGCCCGAAGGACGAGCACCTGCTCTACCCGAAGTCGGAGCTCGCAGAGCGGCACGGCGCGAGCGCGGAGGAGGAGACGAGCGACCCGCAAGAGGCCTACGCCCGCTGGGAGCGCCCGCAGCCGAAGCACCCGGACTACTGGGCCGAGCTGCCCTGGTCGTGACTACCATCGAGGCCTGATGACCACGTTCGCGGTGATGGTCCGTGTCCGAGCAACGCGCCCGATCGGCGCGCGGCTCGGGTCACGCTCCTAGTCAGCACTTCCTTCGCAGGCGCTTCGCGGCCGAGCTCGTCCGCAATGCGGCCGTCCGGCCGGACGCGCTCGTCGTCGATCTGGGCGCGGGCACCGGGCGGTTGACAGCGGAGCTTGCCCGCGCGGCGCGTCGGGTGATTGCGGTCGAGCTCGACCCCCGGCTCGCCGAGCGGCTCCGCGGCCGGTGGCCGAACGTCGAGGTCCTTAAGGCGGATGCACGAACGGTCGAGCTGCCGCGCGAGCCGTTCGGCGTCGTCGCGAACCTCCCGTTCAACGGCACGAACGAGATCCTTCGGCACCTGCTCGACGACCCGAGCGTCCCGCTCGAGCGGGCCGACCTCGTGGTCGAGTGGGGCGTGGCCGTCAAGCGCGCGCTGCCGTGGCCGAGCACCGTCAACGGCGTGGTCTGGGGCGCGTGGTACTCGACCCGCGTCGCCCGGCGGCTGGCGCGGCACGCTTTCGAGCCGAAGCCGGGGACCGATGCGGCCGTCCTCGTCTTCGAGCGCCGCAGGCAGCCGCTCGTGCCGCTGCGGCTCGCCCCTGACTACCGCCGTTTTGTCGCACACGGGTTCAGGAGCTGGCATCGCGCGCGCGAGCTCGACGCCGACGAGTGGGCGGCGCGCTACCTCGGGGAGGTCAGGCGCTGCGCGAGCGGATCGCGAGCCGCTCGGCCCGCGTCGGCAGCGAGACGACCTTGGCCGCGGTGAGGCGGCGGCGATCAGCTTCTGGGCGAAGAGCCGTTCGTCGGCGGCCTGGAAGAGCAGGAGCGAGGTCTCGCCGTCGCGCGGGCACACGGCCCAGCCGAAGCTCATGCTGATGCCTTCCTCGGCGAGGGCCGAGGTGAGCTTGCTGCAGAGGGCGCGGACCGAGTCGCTGCCCGGCATCGATGTGATCACTGCGAACTCGTCGCGCTCGTTCGCGATCCGCAGCCGGTCGGACAGGTCGCGGTGGTTGGTGGCGAACCAGCCGACGAGCGCGCCGATCGACGTCAACGTGACGAGGCGGATGATCGAACCGCCGGTCAGCACCTGCGACGACGCGAGGTGTGGGTTGATCACGATCCCGAGCGAGTAGAGGCCGGTCGCGAGGAGCCCGGCGGCCGCGCCCCAGAGCGCGCCACTGGCGAGCGCGACCATCGCGACCGGGGAAGTAATAGAAGTGCCCGATCCCGAGGCCGGGTTTCTCCGCGACCAGGAAGACGGCGAAGATCAGCGGGTAGAGCACGCCCGCGGCGGCGAGCAGGAACGCTCGATAGTGGCTGACCGCAGCAGGCACCCGCTGACTGTCGTCGGGCACGGCGGCCCGCGCCTCCCTCGAAGTCGTGATTCGCGGGTTCGTCACGAAGGCGTCACAGACACGTGACAGGTGCGCGGCTACGGTGGCTGAGCAAATGGCGAAGGCGGCGACACCCTGGGGCCCGGCGGAGCTCGTCGAAGAGCTGACGCTTGCCCAGCGGGCCGGTGCGAAGCGGTTCGCGTCGGTCGTGCAGCTGCTAGAGGCGAAAGGCGGCGAGCGGCTCGTCCGCTTCGCGTACACGACGGGCGGCTCGGCGCGGCGCGGCCCGGTGACGCTGCGGGCGCGAGACCTCGAGCGGCTCCGCGCCGGGCTGGCGGAGCGGCCGGGGCTCTCCGAGGCGCTTGGGCTCAGGCCGCCGTGAGCAGACGCTCGCGTGCCGCGTCGATGAGCGAGCCGAGGATCAGCGCTCCGTCGGTCGAGCCGGAGCCGACGAGCGGGTCGACGGCGTGCTCTGGGTGCGGCATCAGGCCGAAGACGTTGCCGTGCTCGTTGCAGACGGCGGCGATCGACGCGACCGAGCCGTTCGGATTCTGCTCGTAGCGGAGCACGACCTGGCCGGTGCGCTCGAGCTCGGCGAGCAGCTCGGCGTCGGCGAAGTAGCAGCCCTCGCCGTGCTTGATCGGGATCGTCAGCATCTGCTCGGGCTCGGCGCGGGCGGTGAACGGCGTGTCGGCGCGCTCGAGGCGCAGAACGACGTCTCGACAGATGAACTCGAGGCTCGCGTTCGGCCGCAGCGCGCCGGG
This sequence comes from uncultured Actinomycetes bacterium, assembly GCA_963765785.1. Classification (GTDB taxonomy): domain Bacteria; phylum Actinomycetota; class Thermoleophilia; order Gaiellales; family Gaiellaceae; genus AC-32. Next base: position 266,050 of record CAVXXW010000008.1, on the reverse strand, counting down.
CAGCAGGCCGGCCTCGCAGAGCACCTGGAAGCCGTTGCAGATGCCGAGCACGAGCCCGCCGTCCCGCGCGAAGGCGGCCACCGCCTGCATCACGGGCGCGAAGCGGGCGATCGCGCCGCAGCGGAGGTAGTCGCCGTACGAGAAGCCGCCCGGAAGCACGACCGCGGTTGCGTCGGACGGAAGCTCGTGGTCCGCGTGCCAGACCGCGCGCGGCTCCGCGCCGAGCCGTTCGAGCGCGAGCACGGCGTCCCGGTCGTCGTTCGACCCCGGGAACGTGACGACCGCGATCGTGGGCCGCCGTTTGCTCATCCGCCGACCGCGATCTCGTACGACTCGATCAGCGGGTTGGCGAGCAGCTGCTCGCACGCCCGCTCGAGCTCGGCGCGGGCGGCCTCGCCGTCGACCCCGTCGAGCTCGAGGTCGATCACCCGCCCGACCCGGGCCTCGCCGACGTGGAACCCCAGCTGCCGGAGCGAGCTCTGTACCGCTTCCCCTTGCGGGTCGAGGATCCCGGGCTTCGGCCGGACGAGGATCGTCGCCCTCATCTGAGCACCACGATCGGGTCGGCGAGGTAGGCGTCGAACTCGACCCCGGTGAGTCGCTCGAACGCCTCGACGTAGCGGGCGCGCGTGCCCAGGACGACGTCCTCCGGGAGCTCCGGGCCCGGCGGGGTCTTGTCCCAGCCGAGGCTCTCGCAGTAGTCGCGCACGAACTGCTTGTCGAACGACGGCTGCGGTCGGCCCGCTTCATATTCGTCCGCGGGCCAGAAGCGCGATGAGTCGGGCGTGAACGCCTCGTCGCCGAGCACGATGGCTCCGTCCGGATCGAGACCGAGCTCGAACTTCGTGTCGGCGATCAAGATCCCGCGCTCGGCTGCGTACTCCGAGGCGAAGCGGTAGAGCTCGAGCGAAATGCGCTCGACCTCGTCGAAGCGCTCTTGTCCGACGAGCTCGGCCGCTCGTTCGCGGTCGATGTTCTCGTCGTGGCCCTCCTGCGCCTTCGTCGACGGCGTGAAGATCGGCTCGGGCAGCTTCTCCGAGTCCTGCAGACCTTCCGGCAGGACGTGGCCACACACAGAACCGGTCGCCCGGTAGTCCTTCCAGCCCGAGCCCGTGAGGTAGCCGCGCACGACGCATTCCAGCGGCAGCATCTCCAGCCGCCGACACTCGGTCGAGCGGCCGTCGTCCCGCAGCGCCAGCAGATGGTTCGGCACGAGCTCGCGCGTACGCGCGAACCAGAACGCTGACAGGCCGGTCAGGACACGGCCCTTGTCCGGGATCTCGGTCGGCAGGACGACGTCGAAGGTCGAGATCCGGTCGCTCGCGACCATGAGCAGGCGGTAGTCGTCGAGCTCGTAGAGCTCACGAACCTTCCCGCTTGCGACGTGCGTGGCGGCCTCAGGCATGGACTGCGTCCTCCTTTCGGGCGAGCTCGCCCAGCCGTTCGAAGACGGCGTCGACGTGACGTGTGTACCAACCGAGCTCGAAGAGCTCCTCGAGCTCGACGCGGCCGGCGATCTCCTCGTCCGCGCGCACCAGCTCGCGGAAGTCCTGCTCCTCCTCGTGCGCCCGGAGCGCGTTGCGCTGCACGAGCCGGTACGCCTCGCCGCGCGGCAGGCCGGACTCGACGAGCGCGAGCAGCAGTCGCTGGCTGAAGAAGAGGCCGTGGCCCGCCTCGAGGTTGCGGCGCATCCGCTCCGGTCGAACGTCCAGTCCCTCGACGAGCCAGGCGAAGCGGTCGAGCATGTAGTCGAGCGCGAGGAACGAGTCGGGAATGACGACGCGCTCCGCCGACGAGTGCGAGATGTCCCGCTCGTGCCAGAGGGCGACGTTCTCGAGCCCGACTAGCGCGTTCGCACGGACGACGCGTGCGAGGCCGCAGATGCGCTCGGCGACGACCGGGTTCCGCTTGTGCGGCATTGCCGACGAGCCCTTCTGGCCCTTGCCGAACGGTTCGGCAACCTCGCCGACCTCGGTCCGGGCGAGGTGGCGGATCTCGAGCGCGAACTTCTCGAGGCTCGCGGCCACGAGCGCGAGCGCTGAGAGCAGCTCGGCGTGCCGGTCGCGCTGGACGACCTGAGTCGAGACCGGGTCCGGTTCGAGCCCGAGGCGCTCGCAGGCGAGCCGCTCGAGCTCCGGGTCGGTGGCCGCGTAGGTGCCGACTGCGCCGGAGAGCTTGCCGACGCGCATCGTCTCTAGCGCGTGGCCCAGCCGGGTGCGGGCGCGGTCGAGCTCGAACGCCCAGCCTGCGAGCTTCAGCCCGAAGGTGGTCGGCTCGGCGTGGATTCCGTGGGTGCGGCCGATGCAGATGTCGTCCTTGTGCCGCCGCGCGCGTTCGACGACCGCGTCGAAGGTGCGCTCCAAACCGGCCAGGATCAGCTCGCCCGCGCCGCGCACCTGGAGGGACAGTGCGGTGTCGACCACGTCGGAGGAAGTGAGGCCGTGGTGGACCCACCGGCCCACCTCGCCGAGCTGCTCGGCGACCGCGTCGACGAAGGCGGCCACGTCGTGGTGCGTCTCGCGCTCGAGCTCGGCGACGCGCTCGGCGCTCGGCGGCCGCGCGTGCTCGCGGATCTCGGCGACGGCGTCGGCCGGGACGGCGCCGAGCTCAGCCCACGCCTCGAGCGCGGCGAGCTCGACGTCCAGCCAGCGCGCGAGCTTGCTCTCGTCCGACCAGACCCCGGCCATCTCGGGTCGGGAGTAGCGCGCGATCACCGGCTGCAGTCTAGAGCGCGGGGAGGAAGGCGCTGAAGGTCGATCGGCGCCGCCGGCTGTGGACGAACCGGCACACCTTCGGCGCAGACCGGTCACACACTCGAGCGCTTTCGACAGGCACCCTGAGTAGCCCCGGGTGGGTGGGGGTTAGGGATGGGTCCCGCGCCGAGGCGTGGTCCGACACCGGGGGCCTCAGGCGCCGAGGATCCGAGCCGCCAGGGCGGCCGCGTTCTTCGCGTTGTCGACCCCGACCGCGGCCACCGGAACACCGGGCGGCATCTGGGCGATCGAGAGGAGCGCGTCGAGTCCGTCCAGCACGCTCAGCCGCGAGCGGAGAGGTACGCCGATCACCGGCAGGTCGGTGTGCGCTGCGACCGCGCCGGGCAGCGCGGCGGCAAGACCGGCCCCCGCGATCAACACGCGGGTCCCGCGCGCCCGCGCGCCGCGTGCGTACTCGGCGACCGCGTCCGGGTTGCGGTGGGCAGAGCGGACCTCCAGTTCGCAGGTGATCCCGCGGGCCTCGAGCTCGTCGAGCGCGGGCTGCATCGCCTCGCGGTCGGACTCGGAGCCGACCAGGATCCCCACCAGCGGCCCCTCAGCTGCGGACATGCTGCTCCGCCGCCGCCAAGCCGATGTCGCGCCGGAAGCGCATGCCGTCGAACGAGATTCGGCCCACCGCCTCGTACGCAGTCGCGCGGGCGGCACCGATGTCCTCGCCGGCCGCGGTCACGGCGAGCACCCGCCCGCCGTTCGTGACGAGGCGGCCGTCCTGGCGCGCCGTGCCCGCGTGGAAGACGAGCGCACCGGTCGCCTCGGCCTCGTCGACGCCCACGATCGGCGTGCCAGCGTCCCCGGACTCGGGGTAGTCGCCGCCCGCGAGCACGACCGTGACCGCCGCGCCCCCGGTCAAGGCGGGCTCGCCTTCGAGCTCGCCGGTCGCGGCGCCCCAGAGGAGCGGAAGCAGGTCGCCGTCGAGCCGCGGCAGAACCGACTGCGTCTCGGGATCGCCAAAGCGGCAGTTGAACTCCAGCACCCGCGGACCGTGGTCCGTGAGCATCAAGCCGGCGTAGAGCAGCCCGGCGAACGGGGCATCGCGGCGAGCGAGCTCGGCCAGCACCGGCCGGTGCACCGAGTCGAGCAGCTCCTCGACCTCCGCCTCCCCGACGCCGGGCACCGGCGAGTACGAGCCCATGCCGCCGGTGTTCGGCCCGGTGTCGCCGTCGCCGACTCGCTTGAAGTCCTGTGACGGGGCAAGCGCGACCGCTCGCGTTCCGTCGGTGACCGCGAAGAGCGAGACCTCCTCGCCCTCGAGCAGTTCCTCGACGAGCACGTCACCGCCGAGCGCCGCGGCCGCGCGAAGGCCGGCGTCGAGCTCCTCCTGGGTCTGGCAGACGAAGACGCCCTTGCCGGCGGCGAGCCCGTCCGCCTTCACGACGCACGGCGGCTCGGGTTTCGAGAGGCGTTTCGCGGTCGGAACGCTCGCCGCCTCGAGCACGTCCTTGGCGAAGCTCTTCGAGCCCTCGATGCGGGCGGCTGAGCGCGTCGGGCCGAACACGGCGACGCCGTTGTGGCGGAGGGTGTCGGCGAGGCCGGCGACGAGCGGCGCCTCGGGGCCGACGACGACGAGGTCGATGCGCGCCCCGCGGCAGAGCGAAAGGACACCCTCGCTGTCCTCGGCGCGCACCGGATGGCACGCACCGAGTGCCGCGATGCCCGGGTTGCCGGGCGCCGTGTGGAGCTCGTCGAGGTCGGAGCTCGAGGCCAGCTTCCAGGCGAGCGCGTGCTCGCGGCCGCCGGAACCCACGATCAGCACGTTCACGGCGGCGGAGTGTACTGGCGCGGTCGGCGTGGACCCTCGGTCGCGCCTCTCGCCGCGGCTCGCCGGGTAGAAGGTTCCCCCAGCCTCCTCCCCTAGGCGACGATATCGGCGGCTACCGCACCTGTCTGTCATGGAAGTGTGCCGAATGTGTGCCGGCGTCCCCGGTACGCTCCGGTCATGAGCGCCGAGAACGACGCGCTCGAGGCGCCGCCGTACGCGGCCGCGCCGGTCGAGGTGCTGCGGCTGCCGGCCGGCCAGCGCGAGCGCGACCGCGTCGCAGTCGAGGAGCCGCTCGAGATACGCATCGGCGGCGAGCCGGTCGCGGTGACGATGCGCACGCCCGGGCACGACGAGGAGCTCGCGCTCGGCTTCTGCCTCTCCGAAGGCCTCGCGCCGACCGCCGCCGCCGCACCCGCCGATCTGGCCGCCAACACGGTCGAGGTCGACGCGCCGGCCTTCGACCCGGAGCGCCTCCGGCGCAGCTTCTACACGAGCTCGTCGTGCGGGGTCTGCGGCAAGGGCGCGCTCGAAGCGGTCGAGGTCGAGGCGCCTCGCGTCGAGAGCCGTGTCGCCGTCGCCGCCGCCGTGCTGGCCGAGCTGCCCAAGCGGCTGCGCGCCGCGCAGCCTGCCTTCGCGGCGACCGGCGGTCTCCACGCGACCGGCCTCTTCGACGCTGCCGGCGACCTGCTCTGCCTGCGCGAGGATGTCGGCCGCCACAACGCGATGGACAAAGTCGTCGGCTGGGCGTTCCTCGAGCGCCGGCTCCCGCTCGCCGACCACGTCCTCTGCGTCAGCGGCCGCCTCTCGTTCGAGCTCGTTCAGAAGGCCGCCGTCGCGGGCTGTCCGCTGCTCGTCGCCGTCGGCGCTCCCTCGAGCCTCGCCGTCGAGCTCGCGGCCGACCGCGGGATCACGCTCTGCGGCTTCGCGCGCGGCGGCCGCCTGAACGTCTACACCGAGTCGTGGCGCGTCCTCGCCTGACGGGCGTCCTGCTCGTCGGCGGCGCGAGCACGCGGTTCGGCTTGCCGAAGGCCCTGGCGCGCCTCGGCGACGAGACGCTCGCGGAGCGCGCGTGGCGGATCCTCGGCGAGACCTGCGACGAGCGGGTCGCGGTCGGCAAGCGAAGTGACGGGCTCGCGCTTCCGTTCCCAGCTGCTCGACGACGGCACCGACACCCGTGCGGCGCTCGCCGGGATCGTCGCAGGACTCCGCGCCGCGGCGAACGAGCTGGCCGTCGTTCTGCCGGTGGACGCGCCGCGCGTCACGCCGGCGCTCCTGCGCGAGCTCGCCGACGCGTGCACCGATGCCGCCGCGCCTGAGGCGAGCCCGCTCCCGGCCGCCTTCCGCCGCAGGGCGCTCCCGGTGCTCGAGCGCCGGCTCTGCAGAGCAGCGGCTCGCCCTGCACGAGGCGCTGGACGAGCTTCGAGCGGTGCGGCTCCCAGTTGACGAATCGCTGCTCGCCAACGTGAATACGCCTGATGAGCTTCGACGTCTCGGGTGATGCCTACGACCGCTTCATGGGCCGCTACTCGCAGCGGCTCGCGCCGGCGTTCGCCGACTTCTCGGGTGTAGAGGCCGGGCATCGGGTGGTCGACGTCGGCTGCGGAACCGGCGTCCTGACCGAGGAGCTCGCCCGCAGGCTCGGCGCCGACCACGTCGCCGGCGCCGACCCCTCGCCGATGCTCGAGGCCTGCGCCGAGCGAGTTCCGGGAGCCGAGCTCCGGCAGGCGAGCGCAGAGCAGCTGCCCTGGCCGGACGACTCGTTCGACGCGGCGCTGGCGCAGCTCGTCGTCCACTTCATGGACGACCCGGCGACGGGCGTGGGCGAGATGGCCCGCGTCACTCGCGCCGGCGGCGTCGTCGCCGCGTGCACCTGGGACTTCGCCGGCGGCGGGATGAAGCTGCTCGGAACGTTCTGGCAGTCGGTGCGCGCACTCGACCCCGGTGCCGAGTCGGAGTTGAGCACCCTCGGCGACCGGGGTCAGCTCGACGCCCTCTGGCGCGAGCGAGGACTGCAGGAGGTCGAGACGGAGGCGCTGGAGGTCTCCACCGGCTACGAGGATTTCGACGAGTTGTGGACCTCGTTCTCGCGCGGCGTCGGCCCGGCGGGGCAGTACCTGCTCTCGGTTCGGCCGGAGCAGCAGGAAGCGATCCGCGCCGAGTACTTCGCGCGAATCGGCGAGCCGTCCGGCAGCTTCGAGCTGAGCGCCCGTTCGTGGGCGGTCCAGGGCCGCGTGCCCTAGGGACGGGCGAGCGCCTCGAGCGACCCCGGGGCGAGCACTCGCTCACGATCAGCGCCGGTGCCGATCAGCGAGACTGGCACCTCCAGCGCGTGCTCGACGAACTCGACGTACCGCCGCGCGTTCGCCGGTAGCTCGCCCAGCTCGGTGATCTCGTCGAGCGGTTCCTCCCAGCCCGCGAGCGTCTCGAACACCGGCCGGCAGTGGTGGAAGTCGCTCTGGTGGGCCGGGAAGTCGGACGTCTCCGTGCCGTCGCGCAGGCAGTACCGGGTGCAGACCGGGAGCTCCGAGAACGCCGAGAGCACGTCCAGCTTCGTCAGCGCGAGCGACGTGATCCCGTTCAGCCGCACGGCGTAGCGCAGCGCGACCAGGTCGAGCCACCCGCAGCGCCGCTGCCGCCCGGTCGTCGTGCCGAACTCCGCGCCGAGGTCGCGCACCCGCTCCTGGTCGGGGCCTTCGATCTCGGTCGGGAACGGGCCCTCGCCGACACGGGTCACGTACGCCTTCGCGACGCCGATGATCGCGTCGATCCGATTCGGTCCGATGCCGACGCCGACCGAGGCCGCGCCGGCGACCGTGCCCGACGAGGTGACGAACGGGTACGTCCCGTGGTCGAGGTCGAGCAGCGTCCCCTGCGCGCCTTCGAGCAGCACGAAGCGGCCGTCGCGGAGCGCTCGGTCGACCAGCAGCGACGTGTCCGCGACGTAGGGGCGCAGGCGCCGCGCGAAGACCTCGTACCGCGCCGCGAGCTCCTCGAGCTCCAGCGGCTCCGAGCCGTAGACGCGCTCGAGCCAGACGTTCTTCTCGGCGAGCGCCACCTCGATCTTCTGGCGCAGGATCTTCGGGTCGAGCAGGTCCTGCACGCGGATCCCGAGACGTGCAGCCTTGTCGGCGTAGGCCGGGCCGATGCCGCGCTTGGTCGTCCCGATCTGCAGGTTTCCGAGCCGCCGCTCGGTGCCCTGGTCGATCGCGACGTGCCACGGCATGATCAGGTGCGCCTCGCCGCTGACCCGCACGCAGCCGGTCGAGATGCCGCGCTCCTCGAGCCCGTCCAGCTCGCGCACGAACACTTCGGGATCGATCACGCAGCCCGCGCCGAGGATGCACTCCTTGCCGTGCAGGATCCCCGACGGCATGTGGTGGAACTTGAACTTCTCGCCGCCGGTGACGATCGTGTGCCCGGCGTTCGGCCCGCCCTGGTAGCGGCACACGAGGTCCGAGTGCTGTGCGAGCAGGTCGACGATCTTGCCCTTGCCCTCGTCGCCCCACTGGGCGCCCACGATCACGGTGGCAGGCACGATCCGGAGTGTTACCTACTGAGCGGCTACCAGAGCGGCGAAGTCGCCTCGACCGCCCGAGCCGCGCCGGCTCGGATCACGCGGATGCGGTGGCCGCGCGGGCAGGTCGTCCAGCCGAGATCCTCTTCGAGCCGCATCATTCCCTGCGCCGTGTGGGCCAGGTGCTCGCCCGCGTGGTCGAGCTCCGCGCACGCCTGGCAGACCACCGTGAACGCGGTCGTGCGGGCCAAGAGCACGACGGTCTGCTCGTACATCAGCCGGTTGACGACGGAGCGAGGTCGGCGAACTTCGCGTAGCGCTTCAGGAACGAGAGCTTGACCGTGTCGGTGGGGCCGTTGCGGTGCTTGGCGAGGTGCACCTCGGCGATCCCCTGCTGGTCGGACTCGTCGTTGTAGTACTCGTCGCGGTAGATGAACATGACGAGGTCGGCGTCCTGCTCGATCGAGCCCGACTCGCGCAGATCGGAGAGGATCGGCCGCTTGTCGTGGCGCTGCTCGACCGCGCGGGAGAGCTGCGACATCGCAAGGATCGGGACGTCGAGGTCGCGCGCCAGGATCTTGAGCGCGCGCGAGATCTGCGAGACCTCCTGGACGCGGCTCTCGACGTTCGAGCCGGACGTCATCAGCTGCAGGTAGTCGACCACGATCAGGCCGAGGTTGGGCTCGCGCGACTTCAGCCGGCGCGCCTTGGAGCGGATCTCCATCATCGTGATCGAGCCCTGGTCGTCGACGTAGATCGGCGCCTTGGCGAGCCGGTCGCACGCGGCTGTCAGCCGGGGCCAGTCGTCGGCGCCGAGCTTGCCGGTACGCAGACGCTGGGACTCGACCTTGGCCTCGCTGCACATCAGGCGCTGGGTCACCTCGGACTTCGACATCTCGAGCGTAAACAGCGCGGTCGGCACCTCGGCGCGCACAGCCAGGTTCGCGGCCATGCAGAGGCCGAGGCCGGACTTCCCCATGCTCGGGCGGGCGGCGACGATGATCAGGTTCCCCGGCTGGAAGCCGGAGGTGAGCCGGTCGAGGTCGCGGAAGCCGGACGGCGTTCCCGTGACATCGGCGCCGGCTTCGTAGAGGGCGGTGATCCGCTCGAAGCTGTCCTTCAGCAGCTCCTCGATGTGACTGAACTCGCTCGTCACCCGCGCCTGCGAGAGGTCGAAGACGACCTGCTCGGCGCGGTCGACGAGGTCGGTGGTCTCTCCCGGCCGTTCCCAGCCCAGCCGGGCAATTTCGCCGCCCGCCCGAATCAGCCCGCGGAGGGTCGCCATCTCGTGCACGATGCGCGCGTAGTGGCCGGCGTTCGCGCTGGCGGGAACGAGGGCCGCGAGCTCGTGGATGCGGACGCGCCCGCCCGACTCCTCGAGCTCCCCTCGTTCCTCGAGCTCGTCGACGAGCGTGATCGCATCGACGGGCTCGCCCTTCGCGTACAGCGCGAGCGCGGCGCGGTAGATGATCGCGTGGCTCTCGCGGTAGAAGTCGCTCGCGTCCAAGGCCTCGCTGACCGCCCCGATCGCACCGGGGGAGAGCATCATCGCGCCGAGGACCGACTCCTCGGCTTCGAGATTCTGCGGTGGGACCGGGGCGGTCGGCGACGCCTGGGCGAGCTGGGCCATAGGCCGGTACCCAACCACTCCCGGCTCGGCCGTGGAAGGTCTGGACGACGCCGCTTTCGACAGGCCCGATTGCGGCGAGGGCGGGCGGTTTGCAGGCATAAGGGAACACAGGTTCCCACGGCCTCCGGACGACGCCTGTGGGCGAAATCTTCGCTCGGAGCGGGAAGTTCGTGGCGAATTCCACAGGCTCGCTCGAGCCTGTGGAGAAGCCTGTGCGTTCTTGTTACGCCTCGGGCTGCTCGGGCGCCTCGTCCGCCTCGCCGGGCGCCTCGTCGGCGGCGTACGCGGCCCGGTCGAACGCGTCGTCCGGGACCTCCTCCGCCACGGCTTCCGCGTCGGGCTCGACCTCGTCCTCGGCGACCACGGCCTCGATCTCGGCCTCGGCCTGCTCGTGCTCCTCCTCGGCCTCCGCCTGTGCGGCCGCTTCGGCCTCGGCCTCCGCGGCGGCGATCGCGTCGAGCTCCTCCTGCGGCGGCAGCTCGCCGCCCTCGGGCACGACCGCGACCCGCAGCGTGGCGCTCGCGTCCGCGAACAGCTCGACGGGAATCTGGTAGCGGCCGATCCGCTTGATCGACTCCGGCAGCTCGAGCTTGCGCCGGTCGATGCGCACCTTCTGCGTCTCCCACACGCGCGCGGCGATGTCCGTCGCGGTGACCGAGCCGAAGAGCGTGCCGGTCTCGCCGGCGGGCACGTCGAAGCGGATCTCCTGCGACTCCAGCCGCTGCGTGATCTCCTGGGCCTGCTCGAAGCTCTGCGCCTCGTGCCGTGCGCGCTTCTCCTCGAGCTTGCGCAGCTCGGCGACCTTCGCGGGCGTCGCGGCCTCGGCGAGCTTCCGCGGCAGCAGGTAGTTGCGGGCGAACCCGGGCGCCACGTCGACGACCTCGCCGCGGAGCCCGACCTTCTCGACGTCCTGCCTGAGGATGACTTCCATTAGCCCGTGGAGTACGGGAGGAGCGCCATCTCACGAGCCCGCTTAACCGCCTGCGCGACCTGCCGCTGATGGCGGCGGCACGCGCCGGTGATCCGGCGGGAGCGGATCTTGCCCTTCTCCGAGACGTAGCGCCGGAGCTGGTTGACGTTCTTGTAGTCGACCTCGGTCACCTTCTCGCGGCAGAAGTAGCAGTTGCGCTTGCGGATCGGCCCGCCGGGAGCGGGACGGCCCTTGCGCTGCTGTCGCTGGTCTCGCTGGGCCATCAGAACGGGATGTCGTCGTCGGCAGCCGAGCTGCCGAAGTCGGCGTTCTCGGCCTGCGCGCCGCTCGGGACGAACTGCGGCTGGCCGCCGCCCTCGCCGTCCTGGCGCGAGCCGAGGAACTGGACGCTGTCGGCGATGATCTCGACCGCCTGGCGCTTGGTGCCGTCCTGGGCGTCCCACTCGCGCCAGTCGAGGCGGCCGTCGACCGCGACCGGGCGGCCCTTGGCGAGGTACTGGGCGCAGCTCTCGCCCTGGTTGCCCCAGACGGTGACGTCGAAGTAGTTGGGTTTGTCGCCCCACTCGCCGGTCTGCCCGTCCTTCTGCCGCGTGTTCACGGCGAGGCGCAGCTTGCAGACCGCGGTGCCGCTCGGCGTGTGCCGGAGCTCGGGGTCCTTGGTCAGGTTCCCGACCAGGACGACGCGGTTGATATTGGCCATTACTCGCTCTCCTCTCGGGCGCTCTCGGTCTCGCCGGAATCCTGCCGCGTGCTTGCCGCCGCCGCTACCGGCTCTTCGGTGATCGGCTCGGGCGGCCGGGTCGTGCCGCCCTGGACGCGCCGCACGGCCAGGTGGCGCATGACGCCGTCCGTGATCTTGAGGACCCGCGAGATCTCCTCGAGCGTCGCGGGCTCCGCCGCGAAGGTCAGCAGGTGGTAGGAGCCCTCCGCCTTGTGGTCGATCTCGTAGGCCAGGCGCCGGCGTCCCCACGGCTCGTGGTTGTCCCAGCTGCCGCCGTCCTTCTCGATCGCCTCGCGCGCGCGTGTGACGATTTCCGTCTGCCGCTCCTCGGGCAGCTCGGGGTCGAGCATGAGCAGGATCTCGTAGTCGGTCACGCTCCCGATACCTCCCTTCCTTCGGTCTTAGGCGGCCTCGCCGGCCTGCGGCGCTCGGGAGCGAACGACGCGATGGCGAGGCAGGAAGGCGGCCAGTGTAGCATCGGCCGCGTGAAGGCCCGGACGGCGTGGCTGGCGGGTGCGGCTGGTGCCGCGATCGCCGTCTGGCGCCGCGTTCGGCCGGCTCCCGAGCCTGCTCCGGCGCCTGCCGAGGACCCACGGGCGGAGGAGCTCCGGCGCAAGCTCGAAGAGTCGCGCACGGTGGTCGAGGAGCAGCACGAGCAGGCGGCGGAGCCGGAGACGCCGGTCGACGAGGTGCCGGATGCCCCGGCCGACGCGTCGGTCGAGGACCGACGGGCCACGGTGCACGAACGGGCCCGCGCTGCCGCCGACGAGATGCGCGGCGAGTAACGGACGGCTTCGTCGACGCTAGGAACCGACGAAGGCGGCGACGCCGCGCTCGATGCCGAGCGCGACCTTCTGCTGGTACGACGGCGTGTGGAGCCGCCGCGCCTCGGCCGCGTTCGACAGGAAGCCGGTCTCGATCAGCACCGCCGGCACGTCGGCCCAGTTGAAGCCGGTCAGGTCGCTCCGCTGGACGACCCCGTGGTTCGCCGCGCCTGTCGTCGTGACGACCGCCGCCTGCAGCGCCCGGCCGGCGCGCAGGCTCCGGGCGTAGATGTCGTCGGTCCAGCCACGGTGCCAGGAGGGCACGAGCGTCGAAGCGCCGTGCAGCGAACGGTCGCCCGAGCCGTCGGCGTGGATCCGCACCATCAGCGCGGAGCGGCGGCGGTTGCAGAACTTCGCGCGCGCGATGTTGCCGTCGCCGTCGCCAAGCCGGATCGTCGGCCCCGTGCGCGTCATCGCGACGCGGTAGCCGCGCGCCAGGAGCAGCTTCCGCGCTTTCAGCGCGATCGCCAATGCGACGCCCGCCTCGCCCGAAGCACCCCCGCCGTCCTTGATCTTCATCGTCCGCGAGCCCGGCCCGATCGGCTCCACCTGCCGCCCGATCGCCGGCGGAGTGCCGTGGCCGGGGTCGAGGCAGATCAGTGGCGGCGGCGCGACCGCCGCGATCACGAGAGCCGCTCGGCGAGGTACTTCACCGCGAGCGGGTAGCGGTACTCGATCCCGGAGTGGGTCGCGTCGAAGAGCTCGAAGAAGTAGTCCTCGACGCTCGCGGCCTCGAGTTCCCGGCGGAAGGCCTCGGCGCCGAGGTCGAGGAAAAACTGGTCGCGCTTGCCGCAGTCGACGTAGATCGCCCGCAGCGAGCGCAGCGCATCGCCGCGCTCCCGCGCCATCCGCACCGGATCCCAGGCCAGCCAGCGCTCCCAGACCTCCGGCCGCAGCTCGCCCGTGTCGGTGTCGTAGGGCAGCTGCACCGTTCCGTCCTCGTCGGTCGAGTAGCAGGCGGCCATGCACCAGTCGTTGAGCAGGTGGTAGTCGCTGTCCTTCTCGAACGCGTTGCGCGAGCGGAAGTCCTCCCAGAACTTCTCGAACGACCCGTCGTACTGGTCGCGCAGCACGCGCACCGAGCGGCGGAAGTCCGGCAGGTAGCACATCTCGAAGAGCGCGTCCCCTGCGTGCGTGGCCAGTCCGCCGAAGACGTCCGGCCGCAGCATCGGCGTGATCATCGCGCCGTAGCCGCCGCTCGACTTGCCCGTGATCCCGCGATGCTCCGCCTCGGGCAGCGTCTGGTAGCGCTCGTCGATCCACGGCACGATCTCGTCGACGATGTACGTGTGGTAGCGGCCGGTCCCGGGCGAGTCCACGAACTGGCTGCCGCCGAGCGACGTCCAGCCGTCAACCCAGACGAGGATCGCCGGCGGCGACTCGCCCGACGCGAACAGCTCGTCCACGAGCTCCGGGAAGGTGCGCCGGAACGACGTCCGGTTGCGCCACATGTCCAGCTGGCCGGTCAGTCCCTGGATCACGTAGATCGACGGGTACCGCACCTCCGGCTCGTCGTCGTAGCCGGGCGGCAGGTAGACCCAGAGGGGCCGCACGTGCGGGTCGCCGAGCGCGTTGTCCTTCAGGACCTCGCTCTCGAACGCGTGCTCGTCGAAGCGGCCGGCGAGCTCGTAGGACCAGGGCTCCACGGCGCCCAGGTTACGCGGCGGCGGGGGCCGGCGTCACCGGCAGCCCTTCGCGCTGCAGCAGCTGCCGCAGCATGTCGGCGTTGACGGGCGCCTGCGCGACCTCGGTCCCCTGCTCGGCCGGCGACTCGAGCGACGGCAGGGCCGGCATCGTCGAGCGGCCGTTGTTGTTGAACATCGCGTAGACGTTCTCCGCCTCCCCGGAGAGCTCCGCCAGCGGCCCGACCCACTCCTGCAGCTCGTCCTCGGAGTAGAGGTAGTCGAAGCGCGCGGCCGCGCTGCCGGTGCGCTTGTTCCAGGTCGCGGCGTTGCGGCCGTGGAAGCGGACGTACGCTGTCGGCGTCGTGGTCGCGACGACCGTGGGCGCCACGTTCCGCGCCTCGATGCGCGGCGCGTCGACGATCACGTACGTCATGTGGCGGCTCTCGAGGAAGGCGAGCGTCTCGAGCCGGCGCTCGTCGTCGAGCCAGCTCGCATGCCGGAACTCGACCAGCATCTCGTCGCCGCCCAGCTGCTCCTGCGCCCACTCGAGGTACTCGAGCGAGGTCGGCTTGAAGACGACGTAGGGCGGGAGCTGCATCAGAATCCCGCCGAGCTTGCGGCTCTCGCGGAGCGGCCACAACGCGTCGTGGAAGCGGCGGAAGACCTCGGCGCGGAACTCGCGCGACGGCCGGTCGACCCGCCCGCGGGAGTCCAGCGGCGCCTCGCCGCGCAGGTCGGGCGGCAGCTGCTCGACCTTGACCGGGTGGCGCGTCATCACGCCGAACGCTTTCACGTGCATGACGAAGCCGTCGGGCGTCCGGTTCGCCCAGTGCTGCACCATGTGCTCGTCGGGGAGCCGGTAGTAGGTCGAGTTCGCCTCGACCGTGTCGAAGCGCTCGGCGTAGTAGCGGAGTCGCTCCTCGGCGCTCTTCACGCCGGGCGGATAGAAGAGCTTCGTCAGCGACTCGTCGGCCCACGAGCACGTGCCGATCCGGATCGCCGATGCCATCCGGCGATCGTAGCCCTGCTAGGCCTGCGCCCTAGCGGAAGTCGCCGAGTCGGTTGAGGTCGTCAGGCCGCTCGCCGATGCGCCCGGCGATGCGGTTGTCGGCGCCCATGCCCATGCGGTCGCTGTGCGCGAGCTCCTCGGGGCTCTCGACGGCCTCTTCCTCGGCTTGCTTGACGGCGGCCGCGTCTCGTTCCTGGCGGCGCCGCTCGAACCACGATCTGATGCCCATGGAAGGATCTTAGACCTGACGAGGCTAAGTCGGTCGGGCCGGCTTTGGCTCGCGGACC
This sequence comes from uncultured Actinomycetes bacterium, assembly GCA_963765785.1. Taxonomy (GTDB): domain Bacteria; phylum Actinomycetota; class Thermoleophilia; order Gaiellales; family Gaiellaceae; genus AC-32. Next base: position 250,976 of record CAVXXW010000008.1, on the reverse strand, counting down.
TCGGTGGGCGCGTCGACCGAGACATCCGATCCGGCGCGCTCGATGTCGTCAGTGCCTTCCGGCTCCTCCTGCGTGTGCCGCCCGGCGGCGCCGTCGGCGAGTGCCAGGAGCTCGCTCGCCATCCGCCGGACGTCCACGAGTAGCCGGTCGCGGTCGGTCCAGACCTCCCCTGTGTCGTCCTGGATTGCCCGCATCCTCGTCTCGGCCTGCTCCCGTGCGGAGGTCAGCTCCTCGTCGAGCCGGCTGCGGCGCTGCTCCGCCTCTTCGGCGGCCTTGGTGCGCGTCGACTCCGACTCGAGCCTCGTGCGCGTGAGGACGTCCTCCGCCTCCGTTCGGGCGTCCGCAAGGACCTGCTCGGCCTCGGCCTTGACCCGATCGGCCTCGGTGCTGATGTTGACGAGCAGCTCCGCGGCCTCGGCCTTCGCCTGCGCGACGATCTCGTCTGCCTCCGTCCGTGCGCTTGCCGTGATCTCCTCACCCGTCTCGCGCGCACGCTGCAGGAGGCCGCTGACCTGCTCCTCCGTCTGCTCTAGCGCGTGCGTCACCGCCGCGCGAGGGGAGGCGCTGACCTTCAGCTCCGCGATCACGCGGTTCGCGCGCTTGACGTACGCGTCGACGGACTCGCGGTTGTACCCGCGCACCGCGATCGGGAACGAGACGTTGAGCAGGTCGGCGGGCACGTAATGGCGCAGGTCGCCGAACCCCTGCTGCTCCTGCTCGGGCGCGGCGGGGGGCTCGTGCTCGGCGTGCGACGTCGACGGCTCGTCGCTCACGTCTGGAGTATGCCGGTCCGGCGCCGAGCCTGTGGGTTTCGAATTCGGAGCACGCGGTAGGGCACGTGAGAGCAACGACGAGGGAGGGACACCCTGGGCTTGCCCAGGCACCAGTTCGTTGCTGCGGCCGACGCGCGCGGGGAGCGGCTCCGAGCTCGGAGCCCCGACCCGTCGACGCGACTTTCCAGAGAAGAGGAGGACCGATGCGTCGCATCACGACGGCGGTCGTCGTCCTGCTCGCCGCGCTCGTCATCGCGATTCTCGCGGTGTCCGCGGCGCCAGGCGCCGGCAGACCGCTCTACATGAATTCCCACTCGGGCATCAACGCCCGTGTGAATGACCTGCTCCACCGGATGACGCTCGAGGAGAAGGTCGGCCAGATGGACCAGCAACTCGTCGACAACCTGACCGGCCCGTCCGGCGCATGCGGCAGCCAGGGCTGGGCCCAGCTGAACGACAGCTGCATGAAGACGTGGCTGGTGAAGAATGAGACCGGGTCGCTGCTCGCAGGCGGCACGGACAACCCGCCGGACACGACCGGACATGGCGGCACCGGCAACACCGGCTACGACTGGGCCAACGAGTACAACATGATCCAGAAGTACGCGATCCAGAACTCGCGGCTGCACATCCCGTTGATCTTCGGCGTGGACGCGGTCCACGGGTTCGGCCATCCCTGGCAAGCGCCGCTCTTCCCGCAGTCGATCGGCATGGGCGCTACGTGGGATCCATCGGCTACTGAAGCCGGCGGTGCCGCTACCGGGAAGGCGCTGCGGGCGACCGGCTGGGTGTGGGACTTCGCCCCGGTGCAGGACCTCTCTCGCGACAACCGATGGGGCCGCACGTACGAGACCTGGGCCGAGGAACCGGTTCTGTCCGCGGCCCTGGGTGCCGCCAACATCCGCGGCCTTCAGTCCCCGGGTCCGGCCGGCTCGCTCGGTGTTACCGCGACCGTCAAGCACTTCGCCGGGTACTCCCAGGCGATCAACGGCCATGACCGCAACGAGGCACTGCTGCCGCTGAATTACCTGCAGAGCATGATTCTGCCGTCGTACGCCGGTGGCATCGACGCGGGAGCGGGCACGGTGATGGTCGACTCCGGTTCCATCAACGGCGTTCCGGCGACGGGGTCGCACTACCTGCTGACCGACATCCTCCGCCACCAGATGCACTTCAAGGGCGTCGTGATCAGCGACTACCAGGACGTGCAGGCGCTGCAGACCGCCTACCACGTCGCCGCCAGCCCTGCCGAGGCGATCGCCGAGGCCGTGAACGCCGGTGTCGACATGGCCATGTACGTGGTCAACCCCGATCAATGGCAGTCCGCCATCGTGCAGGACGTGAACTCGGGCGCGATCAAGATGAAGCGGATCAATGAGGCGGTGGGGCGGATTCTCACGCTGAAGTTCCAGCTCGGCCTGTTCGATCAGCCGTGCGTCAGCGATCCGAACACGCCGTGCGTCGACGCCAACGCTGCCAACACAGCGGTTACCGCGGGCCGTGACGGCACGCTCAGCGCTGCGCAGGAATCGATGACCCTCCTGCGCAACCAGAACAGCACGCTGCCGCTCCCCTCGACCGCCAAGGTCGTCGTCACCGGCCCGAGTGCCGACTCGATGACGAACCAGCTCGGCGGTTGGAGCGTCAGCTGGCAGGGCGTTTTCGGCGCCGGCCACGTCTGCTGCATGGGCCCGCCCGACCAGATTCCGCCGGGCACCACTCTGCAGCAGGGCGTCAAGAACAACGACCCCAACGCGGTCTACGTGCCGGACGGCAACACGGCCGCGGCTACCCCCGCGGACGCCTACGTCGTCGCGGTCGGCGAGAAGGCCTACGCCGAGGGGCTAGGCGACAACCCAGCACCGCAGCTGCCGCCGGATCAGAAGGCGCTGATCAAGGCGCTCGAGAACACCGGCAAGCCGGTGATCGTCGTCGTCATCGCCGGACGTCCGGTGGGCCTGGGTTCCGATGCCGAGAACGCAAACGCGATTCTGATGGCCTACCAGGGCAGCACGGAAGCGGGTCAGGCCGCCGCCGACGTGATCTTCGGCAAGGTCAACCCGAGCGGCAAGTTGTCGGTCAGCTGGCCGTCGGATGCCGCGGCGCCTGACGGAGACTTCAACGGCGGTGCGCCGTCGCCGCTGGGCGATCAGCCGAAGTTCTTCGACCAGCTGCCGGGCACCGGTTCCGGTCAGGGCCACGCCTACAACCCGCTGTACCCGTTCGGGTTCGGTCTCTCCTACACCACCTTCGCGCTGAGCGGTCTGTCGGTGACCCAGAACGTGTCGAGTCACGGCACCGCGACCGCGACGTTCACGGTCAGCAACACCGGATCTCGTAGCGGGACGGACATCGTTCCCGTCTACGTGGCTCAGCCGGTGAGCAGCGTGGTCGTGCCGCCGCAAAGGTTGGTCGGGTTCGCGCGAGTGACGCTCGACCCGGGCCAGTCCAAGACCGTGCAGGTCGACTTCCCGGTCTCGACGTTGGCGGAGACGCAGGGTGATATCGACGCGTCCGGACCGCCAAAGGTCGAGCCAGGTGCCTACGTCGTCCAGTTGAACAAGAACGACACCACCCCGTACGACGTCGTCGCCTCCGCTCCGTTCACCATCCACTAGGCCTGACGAGGAGGAGGCGGGCCTCTCGCCCGCCTCCTCCCGCTACCAGGTTCGAGACCATCGTCTTGCTGGACCTAGCCGTCCGGCAGTGCTCCCTAGAGCCCGCCGAGCCCACCCTTCGTCGGGAACTGGACTGCGGGTCAGCTTCGGCGGGCGCGCAGCCCTCTGGGGAAAGGGAGAAACATGCGAAACAAGAAGGCTTGGTGGATCGCGGCTGCCTGTGTTGCCGTTCTGGCTGCCAGCTCGACGGCCCTTGGAAGCTCGCTCGTGCAGAACAAGCGCTTCCAGCGGACGTTCGTCTGCGTGAACAAGCACAACGGCCTGATCAAGGTCATCTCGCGCCGCCAGCACAACACCTGCTCCGCCGGGTGGAAGCGCTATCGCGTCTCCGACATCTTCGGCAAGGGGATGCGGGGCGTCCGCGGCGTTGCGGGCGCTCCTGGGCCCGCTGGGCCTGCCGGCCCGGCCGGCGCGCAGGGATCGACGGGTGCGCCCGGCGCGAACGGTGCCGTCGGTCCTGCCGGCGCGATGGGCCCGATCGGACCTGCCGGTCCGCAGGGTGAGACCGGCGCGATGGGTCCCGCTGGCGAGACCGGCGCGAGCGGCTCGACGGGCCCGCAGGGCCTTCAGGGCTTGCAGGGCCTGCCGGGACTCGACGGTCTCGCCGGCCACGACGGTGCGGCCGGCCTCACCGGCCCCGCCGGGACGACCGGCGCGATTGGGCCCCAGGGTCCTGCCGGTGCAAAGGGCGACACGGGTGCCGCAGGGCAGCAGGGGCCGCAGGGTCCCCAGGGCCCGCAGGGACCGCAGGGCGTGCCTGGGCCGCAAGGCCCGGCAGGCGCTGACGGCATCGACGGCTCGGCCGTCGTCACCGCGACGGACACGTCGACGGTCGTCGACGCGAACGCGATCGTGACCGCGACGGCGACCTGCCCCGCGAATCACATCGCGATCTCGGGCGGTTTCCTCGAGTCGGGCGCGACGTCGCCGAGCGTGATCGAGAGCCATGCGACCGCCGGGTTCGCGGGCTGGGTCTCGAAGGCGAAGACGCAGGGCAACTCGCAGCAGAGCGTGAGCCTGACCGTCTACGCCTACTGCGTGCCGACCGCCTGAACCAGCACCTCGATGCGCGGGCCGGCTCCGGCCGGCCCGCGCATCACGCGTCGATCGGGACGTGGCCCGGCTGCGCGGCGACGCGGTCGAGCCAGCCGCGGACGTTCGCGTACGGCCCGAGGTCGAACTCGCCCTCCTCGGCCGCGTGCGTGTAGCCGTAGACGGCGACGTCGGCGAGCGTCATCTCCTCGCCGACCAGCCAGTCGCGCCCGTCGAGGTGCACGTCCAGCGCCGAGAGCACGCGGTTGCCGTTGCGGTGCCACTCGTCGAGGCGGGCGCGCGCCTGCTCCGGCCGGCCCGAGTAGGCGAGCCAGAAGCGCGCGACGGCGATGTTCGGCTCGAGCTCGTACTGCTCGAAGAACATCCACTGCAGCACCTGCGCCCGCAGGTACGGGTCGTCGGGCACGAAGCGCGTGCCGTCGCCGAAGTACCAGAGGATCGCGCCTGACTCGCCGAGCGCGCGGCCGTCGTCGAGCACGACCGTCGGCACGCGCAGCGCAGGGTTGAGGCCGCCGAGCACCTCCGGGCGGTTCGAGCGGTCGATCACGTCCAGCGTCCGGCGCTCGTACAGGATCCCGAGGTGCGCGAGCAGCAGCCGGACCTTGTAGCAGTTGCCCGAGTCCGGGTTCTCGTACAGGAGCACGATCCGAGCGTAGTCGCTGCGGTTCAGCTGCCCGCGAGCGCGAGCCGCTCGGCCCGGCGCTTGATCCCCCGCAGCAGCTTGCGCTCCATCACGAGCGACCCGGGCTCCATCGGGATCATCCCGACCCTGTCGCGGAGCCGCGGCAGGCGGAAGCGGTTTCGGCTGATCAGCCGCGTCGTGCCGTCGTGTTCCTCGAGCACGAAGCTCCAGACCCAGTTGCCGTCGCCGGAGCGGAGCGCGAGCACGTGCTCCGGCTCGACCCGCTCGAACCGCATGCGGTTCGCGCCGTAGCCGAGCTCGTCGCCGACCTGGGGGTGCTGGAACTCCGGCAGCACCTCGTCCGCGCTGTGCATGTCGAGCCCGAGGAGGTTCTCGATCCAGTCGTAGGTGTACGCGCCGCCGCGCGGTGACGGGCCCATCTGCGCGAGCCACGGCCACACGGCAGACGCCGGTGCGTCGATCGTGATCGCCCGCGTCGCGACGCCCGCCGCGTCTTCGAGCAGCTCGTCTCCCGGCAGCCGGGCCGCAGCCTCGTCGCGGGTCGCGCCCCAGGTCAGCACGGGACGGCGCAGGAGCAGCCGATAGGCGACCGCGCCGCAAACGATTCCGGCAATTGCTCGTCTATACACAGGACAATGGTCTCACGATCACCCCAGACGGGCTAAACCCTGCTCAGGCGCCGGATCTAGCTTGTTGTGGCTGGAGATTCGTGCTACCAAGGCACCGGGTCATTTTTCAATTCAGGAGGTAAACCAGTGAAGAACGCTCGCCGCTCGGCGGTCGTGGCTCTCATCGGGCTTGCCCTTGTCGCGCTCATCGCGGCAAGCGCGAACGCCCGGCCCACCGCCAGCAAGGCGTCGAAGATTAAGGCGTGCGCGCTGTTGCCGGACACCAAGTCCTCAACGCGCTACACGCTCTTCGATGCTCCGTACCTGAAGGCCGCGTTCAAGAAGGCGAACGTGCCCGCTCAGGTCCTTAACGCGCTGAACGACCCACAGAAGCAGAAGTCACAGGCGCAGCAGTGCCTCGCACAGGGTGCGAAGGTGATCCTGCTCGACCAGCTGAACGCAGCGTCGGGCAACGCGATCACGAACCTCGCCGTGCAGCAGCACGCGAAGGTGATCGACTACGACCGCCTGGTCGTGGGCAGCAAGGCCGCGTACTACGTCTCGTTCAACAACCCCACCGTCGGGCGTCTGATGGGCCTTGGTCTCGTCGCGGCGCTGAAGGCGAACGGGAAGTACGGTCAGCATCCGGTCGTGGGCCGGCTGAACGGCGGTATCACCGACAACAACGCCAAGCTGTTCCGGGCGGGCTACAACTCGGTGCTGAACAAGCTCTGGGCCAACGGCACGTTCCAGAAGGCCCAGGGTGACGACCAGTACACCGACTGGGATCCGATCAAGGGGCGCACGATCTTCGACCAGATGCTCGTCCGCAACAACAACAAGATCGACGCCATGATCGCGGCCAACGACGGCCTCGCGGGCGCGGTCATCGCGTCGCTGAAGGCCAAGGGCCTGAAGCCGATCCCGCTGACGGGTCAGGACGCGACTCCGACCGGCGTGCAGTTCATCCTCGCCGGCTGGCAGACGGGCACCGTCTACAAGTCCGTCCGCAGGGAAGCGAACGCTGCGGCTGCCGCGGCGATCGCGATCATCAAGGGCAAGAAGGTCCCGGGCGTGAACGGGAAGACCAGCGGGACGAAGTCGATCCTGCTGACCCCGGTCTGGGTGACGAAGAAGAACTACAAGCTTCTCTTCACGGATGGTTTCCTGAAGAGGAGCCAGGTCTGCATCGGTCCCTACAAGAAGTTCTGCAAGTAGGAAAGACCTGACGGCCGGGGCACCCGCGCGGTGCCCCGGCCGTGATACAAACCGCGGCGATGTCGGCGACGACGGCCGCGACCGCGACGCTCGAGCTCAAGGGGGTCTCCAAGAGCTTCGGCTCGGTGCAGGCGCTTCGCGGCGTCGACTTCGAGGTCCATGACGGCGAGGTGATGGCGCTCGTCGGCGACAACGGCGCCGGCAAGTCGACCCTCATCAAGTGTGTCGCCGGGATCTACTCGATCGACAGCGGCGAGGTCCTGTTCGAGGGCAAGCCGGTCTCGATCCATGGGCCAAAGGACGCCGCGAAGCTCGGCATCGAGGTCGTCTACCAGGACCTCGCGCTCTGCGACAACCTCGACGTCGTCCAGAACATGTTCCTCGGGCGCGAGGAGCGCGATCCGATCTACCGCCTCAGGGAGGCGCCGATGGAGCAGCGGACGGGCGAGACGCTTAAGTCGCTCGCCGTGACGACGATCCGCTCCGTCCGCCAGCCGGTGGCAACGCTCTCCGGCGGCCAGAGGCAGTCGGTCGCCGTCGCGCGCGCGGTGATGTGGAACAACCGGGTCGTCTTCCTCGACGAGCCGACGGCCGCGTTGGGCGTCGCGCAGACTCGCCAGGTGCTCGATCTCGTCAAGCGCCTGGGTGACCAGGGGCTCGCGGTCGTTCTTGTCTCGCACAACCTGATCGACGTCTTCGAGGTAGCGAATCGGATCACCGTCCTGCGACTCGGGCGCGACGTCGGCGTCTACGAGCGCGAGAAGACGACGCCGGAGGAGATCGTCGAGGCGATCACGCTCGGCACGGTCAAGCCCGGGGCCGAGCAAGCGCCGGAGCCGGAGCAGACGTGAGCACCGCCGCGCCCGCGGAGATCCAGGCAGCCGCAACCGAAGATCAGAGCTTTGGCGGCGTCCTCCGCTCGCGCTGGGACGCCTTCAAGGGCGGGGACGTCGGCAGCGTGCCCGTGCTCGTCGGGATCATCGCGATCACGATCTTCTTCACGGCGAAGTCGAGCTTCTTCTTCACCGCCGTCAACTTCCAGAACCTGATCGGCCAGATGGCCGGCGTCACCGTCATTGCCGTCGGCATCGTCTTCGTCCTCCTGATCGGCGAGATCGACCTCTCGGTCGGCTACCTGAGCGGCCTCTGCAGCGTCGCCGTCGCGGAATTCCAGCTCGCGGGCTCGAACCACGACTACCCGGGCCTGGTCTCGATCGCGATCGCGATCCTGGTCGGCGCCGCCTTCGGCGCCGTCCAAGGGTCGATCGTCGCGCTCGTCGGCGTGCCCTCGTTCGTCGTCACGCTCGCAGGACTGCTGATCGCCGAGGGGCTGATCATCAACCTGCTCGGGACGCAGGGCGTGATCGGCATCACCGACAACAAGATCCTCGACGTCAGCAACTACGTCCTGAGCAAGAACACCGGCTGGATCGTCGCGATCGTCTTCACCGTCCTGCTGGCGCTTGCGACGTTCGGGTCCTACATCAGCCGCCGCCGGGCCGGCCTGCCCACCGGGAACGTCATCTTCGCTGTCATCCGCGTCGTGTTCTTCGGTGGGCTGATCTTCGTCGCGGTCGCGGTCTGCAACCACGCCCAGCCGCGGCCCGGCGTCCCGCTGGTCGGGCTGATCATCCTCTTCGTCGTCGGCGCATTCTCCTACCTGGCGGGCCGCACGACCTTCGGCAGGCACGTCTACGCCGTCGGCGGAAACGCCGAGGCGTCGAGGCGGGCGGGGATCAACGTCCCGCTGATCCGAATCCTCTGCTTCATCATCTCCGGCGCGATGGCCGGCCTCGGGGGCGTCATTTTTGCCTCGCGTCTGAACTCGGTCGACCTGACCTTCGGCGGCGGGACGATCCTGCTCGACTCGATCTCGGCGGCCGTGATCGGTGGCGTCAGCCTCTTCGGCGGGCGCGGCAAGGTGAGCGGCGCGCTCTTCGGCGGCCTGATCATCGGGATGATTTCGAACGGCACCGACCTGGTCGGCTCGGCCGACTGGGTCAAGTACGTCACGACCGGCGGCATCCTGCTCGCGGCGGTCACGCTCGACACCGTCGCCCGCCGGCGCCAGGCCGCGGCCGGCCGCTAGCCGACTCCAGCGCCGCGCGAGCCGGCCGCCGGGTGGTCGAAGCCGCTCGCGCCGTCGACGATCTCCTGCGGCCGCGATTCAAGCCACGGCGGTGCGGCCGAGACGCTCGCGCAGCTGCCGGAGCGCGTCGGCCTCGATCTGACGCGCCCGCTCGGCCGTCAGCCCGAGACCTGCACCGATCTCGTTCAGCGTCCGCGGCGGCTGGCCGAGCCCGTAGTGCGCCCGCACCACGCTGCGGGCGCGCTCGTCGAGCTCCTCGGCGAGATCGTGCACCTCGCCGAGCTCGATCCGGTCGAGCACCCGCTCATAGTCGCGCTCCGCCACCGGGTCCGCGATCGCGTCTCCGAGCGTCGCCGCGCTCTCGGCCTCGCCGAACGGCTCGTGGAGCGCCCGCGGCCAGCGCTCGGTCGCCTGGAGGCTCTGAACCTGCGCCCGCGTCAGTCCCGTCGCGCGGCTGAGTTCGTCGTCGGTCGGCTCGCTCCCGTGTGCCTGCAGGTACTCCGTGCGCGCTGACTTGAGCCGAGCGAGCGCCCGGACGGCGCGGTCGGAGAGCGCCACCGGCCGGGTCAGCTCGGCGACGAGCTCCTGCATCGCCTTGCGCACCCAGAACGACGCGTACGACCAGAACGGCGTCTCCCGCCGGCAGTCGAACCGGCGTGCAGCGAACAGAAGCCCGACGACTCCTTCCTGGACGAGCTCCTGGCGCTCGACGCCGACGCCCGTCCGGAAGCGGCCGGCGACGCCGAGGATCGCGGGCAGGAACGCCTCGACCAGCTTGCGCGACGCGTCCCGGTCGCCGGCCTCGGCGCCGACGACGAGCTCCTTCTCCTGCCGCAGGGTCAGCCGGTCGTCGGTCTTGACCGATTCGACGGGCCGCGCCGTAGCCACTGACCGGATCGCTGCCACCCACCTTCCCCAAGGTTGCTGGCGGGCCGATTCTCGCACGAGCGGGAGGTGGCGTGCGGAGCTTTTTCTTGGGTTCGGGCCGCGGCGGCTTATTGGCCTTTGTAGCTCCACCCCCTCAAGCGACGGAGGACACACATGAGCAGCACCGAGGTCGAGTCCGCGGCCGCGGTCCGCCCCCTCGAGGTCGACGTGCCGCAGGAGGCGCTGGACGACCTTCGGCGGCGCATCGCGGAGACGCGCTGGCCGGAGCGGGAGACGGTCCCGGACCACACGCAGGGCGTGCCGCTCGCGACGATGCGGGCGCTGATCGACTACTGGGGCTCCGAGTACGACTTCGGGAGGCTCGAGCGAAGGCTGAAGGCCGTCCCGCACTTCGTCACCGAGATCGACGGTCTCGACATCCACTTCATCCACGTGCGCTCGCCGCACGAGGACGCGCTGCCGCTGATCATCACGCACGGCTGGCCGGGCTCGTTCATCGAGATGCTGAACGTGCTCGGGCCGCTCAGCGACCCGACCGCCCACGGCGGCGACGCGGCAGACGCCTTCGACGTCGTCGTCCCGTCGATGCCCGGCTACGGGTACTCCGAGAAGCCGGCGACGACCGGCTGGGACCCCGTTCACATCGCCCGCGCCTGGATCGAGCTGATGGAACGCCTCGGGTACACACGGTACGTCGCGCAGGGGGGCGACTGGGGCGCGCAGATCACCGACGTGATGGGCAGAGAGGCTCCGCCCGCGCTCGTCGGCATCCACTCGAACATGCCGGGCACGGTGCTGCCGGAGTACTCCAAGGACGTCGCGGGCGGTGCCGATCCGCCGGCCGGCTTGACCGCGGAGGAGCGGCGCGGGTGGGAACAGCTGCAGGTCGTCTTCACGAAGGGCATCGGCTACGCCGACGAGATGAGCCTCCGCCCGCAGACGCTCTACGGGCTCGCCGACTCGCCCGTCGCCCTCGCCGCGTGGATGCTCGACCACGACGCGAACAGCCTCGAGGACATCGCCCGCGCCTTCGAGGGGCACCCCGTCGGCAACCTGACCCGCGACGAGGTCCTCGACAACATCACGATGACCTGGGTGACGAACACCGGGATCTCCTCGGGTCGCCTCTACTGGGAGAACACGCTCGGCTTCTTCGACGTGAAGGGCGTGACCGTCCCGGCCGCGATCAGCGTGTTCCCGCGCGAGCTTTACCAGGCACCGGAGAGCTGGGCCAAAGAGGCGTACCCGAACCTCGTCTACTTCCACGAGGTCGACGAAGGCAACCACTTTGCGGCCTGGCAGGAACCGGAGATCTTCACGGCGGAGCTCCGCACCGCCTTCAGGCCGCTCCGCCACGAAGGGAGCTCGTCATGAGCGCAACCGTCACCGCAACCGAGGTCCGTCCTTTTCACGTCGAGATCGCGCAGGAGCAGATCGACGACCTGCGCCGTCGCATCGCGGCGACACGCTGGCCGACCAAAGAACTCGTCGAGGACCGCTCGCAGGGCGTCCAGCTTGCGACGCTAAGGGCGCTCGCGGACTACTGGACGAGCGACTACGACATCCGGCGCGTCGAGGAGCGGCTGAACGCGCTCCCGCAGTTCACGACCGAGATCGACGGCGTGGACATCCACTTCATCCACGTCACGTCGCAGCACGAAGACGCGCTACCGATGATCATGACCCACGGCTGGCCCGGCTCGGTGATCGAGCTGCTCGACGCCGTCGGTCCGCTAACCGACCCGACCGCGCACGGCGGCAAGGCCGAGGACGCGTTCCACCTGGTCCTGCCGTCCCTCCCTGGCTACGGATTCTCCGGCGAGCCGACGGAGCTCGGCTGGAACGTCGGCCGCATCGCGATGGCCTGGGCGGAGCTGATGCGTCGCCTGGGCTACGCCCACTACGTCGCCCAGGGCGGCGACGTGGGCGCCTCGGTCACCGACCAGATGGGCCGTCAGGCGCCGGAGGGACTGAAGGCCATCCACATGAACCTCCTTGTGACGTCCTTGGCCGGTCTCCCCCTGCCGGAGAAGACAGAGGAGGAACGCGCCGCGCACGACCAGATCACCACCTTCAGGACAAGCGGCTTCGGCTACTTCCTGGAGCAAGCGACCCGGCCGCAAACGATCGGGTACGCGCTGCTGGACTCGCCCGTCGCACTCGCGGCCTGGATGCTCGACCACGACACGGACGCCTACTACAAGATCTCCGGCGCGTTCGTCGACGACGAGCCCTCGGGCAACCTCACTCGGGACCACATCCTCGACAACGTCACCTTGTACTGGCTCAGTGGCACCGGCGCCTCGGCAGCCTGGTCGTACTGGGAGAACGGACAAGCTCAGGCTCGCGCGACCGCGGCTGGGCAGACGCCTCCCGCGGTCTCGCTACCGGTCGGCTTCACGCAGTTCCCGGGCGAGATTTTCCTCGCCCCTCGCAGCTGGGTCGAGGCGTCGTATCCGAACGTCACCTACTTCAACAAGGCCACGCACGGCGGTCACTTCGCCGCCTGGGAGGAGCCGGAGATCTTCTCGGCGGAAGTGCGCGCAGCCTTCAGAGAGGTGCGCTAGCTACGGCCGTCCAGATAGCGGGCCAAAGGCGCACGGATCTCTGGCGCCACGGCCCGTCGTCGAGAAGGGCAGGCCACTCCTCAACCACGCCGACTGACAGAAGCGAAGGGAGAACGAACGTGTCTGAGAAAACTGCCCCAACCGTCGTCCTCGTCCACGGTGCGTTTGCCGACGCGTCGAGCTGGAACGGGGTGATCGAGCGGCTGCAGTCCAAGGGCGTCGAGGTGACCGCCCCGGCGAACCCGCTGCGCGGGATCGAGATCGACTCCGCCTACCTCGCCACCTTGCTCGAGGAGATACCCGGCCCGAAGATCGTCGTCGGGCACTCGTACGGCGGCGCCGTGATCAGCAACGCCGCCGCGGACGCGAAGGACGTCGAAGGCCTCGTGTACGTCGCCGCCTTCGCCCCCGACGAGGGCGAGACGCTCGGCGAGGTCGAGGCGGGATCGAAGGACAGCGTCCTCAACAGTGCGCTTGTCCAGCATCACTACCCGACCACCGGGAACGGCGGCGACGATGCCGTGGAGTTCGCGATCGATCCGGCCAAGTTCCACGACGCGTTCGCGTCGGACCTTCCGGCGGAGGAGACGGCACTGATGGCCGCCACCCAGCGGCCGATCGCCGAGGCGGCGTTCTCCGAGCCCTCGCGGACGCCCGCCTGGAAGAACCATCGCACCTGGGCCGTCGTCGCGACCGGCGACAAGGCTGCCGGCGCCGACGTCGTCCGCTCGATGGCCCAGCGGGCCGGTGCGAGCATCACCGAGCTCGAGGGCTCGCACGTGATCATGATCTCGCAGCCCGAGGCGGTCGCAGACGTGATCCTGGAGGCCGTCGACGCGGTGACCGCGTGATCGCGACGGTGCGGCAGATCGAGGCCGGGCTGCTGGACGTCGGCTACGTCGACGAAGGCCCGGCTGACTGTCCCACCGTGCTCCTCCTGCACGGCTGGCCGTACGACATCCACAGCTACGACGAGGTCACGCCGAGGCTGACCGCCGACGGCTACCGCGTGATCGTCCCGTACCTGCGCGGCTACGGGACGACGCGTTTCCTCTCGGCCGACACCGTCCGCAACGGCCAGCAGGCGGTGTTGGCCGTCGACGCGATCGCCCTGATAGACGCGCTCGGGCTCGAGCGCGCGCTCGTGGCCGGCTTCGACTGGGGCGCCAGGACCGCCGACGTCCTCGCCGCGCTCTGGCCCGATCGCTGCAGCGGCCTGGTCTCGGTGAGCGGCTACCTGATCGGGAGCCGCGAGTCCGGCGTCGCCCCGCTGCCGCCGGAGGCCGAGCACCAGTGGTGGTACCAGTACTACTTCGCGACCGAGCGAGGCCGGGCCGGGTACCGCGAGAACCTGCGCGAGTTCAACCGGCTTATCTGGCGGCTCGCCTCCCCGGAGTGGGACTTCGACGATGCGACGTTCGACCGCACCGCGGCGTCGTTCGACAATCCTGACCACGTCGACGTCGTGATCCACAACTACCGCTGGCGCCTCGGCGCGGCCGAGGGCGAGGCCGGGTACGACGACCTGGAAGCCCGCCTCGCCGAGAGCCCGCTGATCACGGTGCCGACGATCACGCTCGAGGGCGACGCGAACGGTGCGCCGCATCCGGAGCCGAGCTCGTACGCGCGGAGGTTCTCCGGGCCGTATTCGCACCGGACGATCACGGGCGGCATCGGCCACAACCTCCCGCAGGAGGCGCCGAAGGCGTTCGCGGACGCGATCCTCGAGGTCGGCGGAGGCACGACGTGAGCCTCTTCAGCCGCTTCCGCGGAGCCGACGCCGAGTCGCTGCCGTTCGAGGGACACATCCCCGGCTTCGAGGGCGCGACGGGCTGGCTCAACTCGGAGCCCCTCACCCCCGACGGCTTGCGCGGAAAGGTCGTGCTCGTCGACTTCTGGACGTACACGTGCATCAACTGGCTGCGCACGCTCGCCTGGGTGCGCGCGTGGGCCGAGAAGTACGAGAGCGACGGCCTCGTCGTGATCGGCGTCCACACGCCCGAGTTCCCGTTCGAGCGCGACCCGGACAACGTGCGCGAGGCCGTGCAGGAGATGGACGTCGGGTACCCGGTCGCCCTCGACCCCGACTACGGCGTCTGGAACGCGTTCGCGAACAGCTACTGGCCGGCGGTCTACATCGCCGACATGGACGGCCGGATCAGGCACCACCACTACGGCGAAGGCGGTTACGACGAGTGCGAGCGCGTCGTCCAGCGGCTGCTGCGCGACGCGGGGCGCGACGGGATCGACGACGAGCTCGTCTCGGTCACACCGCAGGGGTTCGAGGTGCAGGCCGACTGGTCGAACCTGAAGACGCCGGAGACCTACGTCGGCTACCAGCAGGGCCAGAGCTTCGCCTCGGCCGACGACCTCGTGCCCGACAATCTGCACACCTACGTCCTGCCGGAGCCGCTGAACCTGAACGAATGGGCGCTGGCCGGGGGCTGGGCGATCGAGTCGCGCGCGAGCGTCTCGATCGAGCCCGGCGCGAGGATCGCGTTCCGGTTCCGCGCACGTGACGTGAACCTCGTCATGGGACCGCGGCCGCGAGGAGCCTCGATCCCCTTCCGGGTCACCGTCGACGGCGAGCCGCCCGGCGACGCCCACGGGCTCGACGTGGACGAGCAGGGCAACGGAACGCTCCACCAGCAGCGGCTCTACCAGCTGGTCCGCGAGCCGGGCTCGATCACGGACCGGACGGTCGAGATCACGTTCCTCGAGCCGGGCGCCGAGGCCTACTGCTTCACATTTGGCTAGGCCGCTGGACGGTGGAAGTGGATCGGCGTAGGCTCACGCTCGTGCCTCGTGGTCTGCTCCTTGCGCTCGTGGCTGCGGCACTCGTTCTGCTGCCGGCGCAGTCTGCCTCGAGCACGCCCGACCCGACCTCGGTCACGATCGCCGGCGACCTCCAGTCCGAAGCCGGCTGCGCGGGCGACTGGGATCCGACCTGCGCGGCGACGCACCTGACCTACGACGCGAGCGATGACGTCTGGCAGGGGGCGTTCACCCTCCCGGCCGGCAACTACCAGTACAAGGCCGCGCTGAACAACTCGTGGGACGAGAACTACGGTCTCCACGCGGCGTTCAACGGATCGAACATCCCGCTCGCCGCGCCCGGCGGCCCGGTCAAGTTCTACTACGACCACAAGACCCACTGGATCACGGACAGCGTGAGCACGCCGGTCCCGGTCGCGGTCGGCGACTTCCAGTCGGAGCTCGGGTGTCCCGGCGACTGGCAGCCGGACTGCCTGCGCTCCTGGCTCGAGGATCCGGACGGCGGCGGCACCTCGACGTTCCAGACAACGGCGCTGCCGGCAGGCTCGTACGAGGCCAAGGTTGCGATCAACGAGAGCTGGGACGTGAACTACGGCGCGGGCGGCGTCCCGAACGGCCCGAACATCCCGTTCACGGTGCCGTTCGACCACGCGCCGGTGACGTTCAGCTACGACGGCGCGACGCATGTCCTCACCATCAGCGCGCCGGTCTCGCACGGCGACCTCTCGCACTTCGACCTCGCGCGCAAGGACTGCCTCGGCACCGCGCGCAACACGACCTCGAAGGTCTGGTACACGGTCGCGAACGGCGTCCTGAGCGACACGTACTACCCGACGATCGACAACACCAACGTCGAGACCATGCAGTACGAGGTGAGCGACGGCTCGACGTTCACCGACCTGCAGACGCGTGACACGACCTACGCGGCGGAGGCGCTGCCCGACTCCGGCGGGATGGCCTGCCGGATCACGGCGACAGCGAAGAGCGGCAAGTACCGGATCGTCACCGACTACCTGACCGACCCGAGCCGCAACACAGTGCTGATGCACGTGACCTTCGTCCCGCAGGACCCGGCGTACAGGCTCTACGTCCGCTTCGACGCCACCGTGAACGGCAACGGCGGCGGCGGCCAGGGGAACGGCGGCGGCGACTCGGCCACCGTCGACACTTCGACCGGCCACCCGGTGCTCGTCTCGTACGACACGAACACCGCGACGAACGCAGCGAACCGCGACTACGCGCAGCCCGTGTTCGCGGCGCTCGACGGGCCGCTCGCGGACGGCTCGAGCGGGCTCGCCGGCTCGGTCGGCGACTCGATCGACAGCACGAACACGGACGTCACCGACGGCAACGTCGTCCAGCACGCGCGCGTCGTCGTCGGCAGCGGCGGCACCACAACGCTCGCGCTCGGCTTCGGCGCCACGCAGTCCGAGGCGGTCGGCGCGGCCGAGGGCTCGCTCGGCGCGAACTTCGACAAGACGCTCAAGGACTACGACAAGGGCTGGAGCAAGTACGACAACTCGCTGAACAAGCCGCCGAAGAAGCTGTCGGGGCTCGGCAAGACGACGGTCGACCAGCTCGCGGACGAGTACTACCTGAGCGCGAACGTGCTCAAGGCGTCCGAGGACAAGACGTTCCCGGGCGCAATCGTGGCGAGCCTCGCCTCGCCGTGGGGCCAGGCGGTCTCGGCCGGCGACCCCCAGAACACCTACTTCGGCTCGTACCGGGAGGTGTTCGCGCGCGACCTCTACGAGGCCTGGACCGGCCTGCTTGCCGACGGCGACCTCGCCACCGCGCGCGACGCGACGCTCTTCCTGCTCGAGCGCCAGCAGCAGCCCGACGGCTCGATGCCCCGTAACAGCCTCGTCAAC
Source organism: uncultured Actinomycetes bacterium (assembly GCA_963765785.1). Taxonomy (GTDB): domain Bacteria; phylum Actinomycetota; class Thermoleophilia; order Gaiellales; family Gaiellaceae; genus AC-32. The sequence goes on along the minus strand of CAVXXW010000008.1, from coordinate 233,813 downwards.
GGCAAGACCGCTCCAGACTCGTTCAACACGCAGCTCGACGAGTGCGCGTACCCGATCCTGATGGCGTATCAGCTCGGCCTCGACGGCAAGTCGCTGTACGAGAACCACATCAAGCCGGCCGCGAACTTCGTCGCCTCGCACGGCCCGTCGTTCGGGCCGGAGCGCTGGGAGGAGCAGAGCGGCTACTCGCCGTCCACGATCGCGGCGGAGATCGCAGGGCTCGTCGCGGCCGCAAAGATCGCCGAGGCCAACGACGACCCGGTGTCGGCGGCCGTCTGGCTCGGCGTCGCAGACGACTACCAGCGCTCGATCAAGGGCTGGACGGTCACGACGAACGGGCCGCTTGCGCCTCGGTACTTCATCCGGCTCTCGAAGACCGGCGACCCGAACGCGGCGATCACCTACAACCTCGGCAACGGCGGCCCGACGCTCGACCAGCGCCAGGTGATCGACGCCGGCTTCCTCGAGCTCGTCCGGCTCGGGGAGCTCCCCGCGAACGACCCGGACGTCCTCGCCTCGCTGCCGGTCGTCGACTCGACGATCGAGACGGACACGGCGAGCGGGCCCGGCTGGCATCGCTACAACGGCGACGGCTACGGCGACGGCAAGAACGACGGCCATCCCTGGGCGCCTTCGAACATGGGCACCGGCCACCTCTGGCCCGTGCTGTCGGCCGAGCGCGGCGAGCAGGACCTCGCGACGGGCGACAAGGCGACCGCGGCCTCGCTGCTCCTCGGCATGCAGCGGTTCGCCTCGGGCGTCGGTCTCATCCCCGAGCAGGACTGGGAGCTGCCGGACCTCGCAGCGTCACCGTTCGGCACCGACCCGACGGTCGCGTCGATCGGCTTCCAGAACGGCCGCCCGGCCGGCTCGGCCGCGCCGCTGACCTGGTCGGCCGCCTCGTTCGTCCGGCTCGCGGCCGACCTCGATGCCGGCACGAACGTCGCCCTACCGAAGGCGACGGTCGACCGCTACGTCAAGCACACGCAAGGCGCGACGACCCTGACGCTAACCAGCCCGGCGGACAAGAGCGCCGTCTCCGGCTCGCCGGTCACGGTCAGCGGTACGACCGCTCCGAAGAACAAGGTCTACGTGACCGCGACGAACACCGACCAGAGCTTCGCGACGACGACGGCCTCCACGACCGCGGCGGCGGACGGCTCGTTCAGCGTGGACGCCGCGATCACCGGCGGCACGACGGTGATCAATGTGGTCGCGGTTACCCCGGGCGGTGCGACCGCGCACGCGATGCGCACGGTCGTCTGGGATCTCGTGCAGGGCACGCTGCTCTTCGACGCGACCGATCCCGACGGCGACGACAACGGCCCAGGCACGTACGCCTATCCGACCTCGGACAACTTCAAGCCGGGCGCGTACGACCTGCAGGACTTCCAGGTCTACGATACGGGCTCGGACGTGGTCTTCCGCGTCAGGACGCGCGACCTGACGCCGACGTTCGGCAGTCCGCTCGGCGCGCAGCTCGTCGACGTCTACGTGCACGAGCCCGCCGCCTCGCCGACCTCAACTGCCGCGTCGTTCGCCTCGCGCAACTACTCGATCGCACCGGCCGACGCGTGGAGCCGCCTGCTCGAGGTGCAGGGCTTCGGTCAGCGCTACGTCGACGGGACGAACACCAACACCGTCGGCACGATCGCGATCTCGGCGAACGAGATCTCGCGTTACATCACGTTCCGGGTCTCGAAGGCGTCACTCGGCGGCACGCCGGGGCCGGGCTGGTCGTTCTCGGTCGTCCTCACCGGCCAGGACGGCTTCAGCGCCGACCAGGCCCGCGGCTTCCAGCCGACCCCGCAGGACTTCCAGTTCGGCGTCTGCGCGGTCGGCGGCACCGATCCATTGTGCAGCTTCCCGCCGGGCCAGGTGCCGAAGGCGATGGACGTGCTCACACCCGGCGGCGTCAGCCAGGCGACGGAGCTGAACCCGCTGAACGGCCCGGTCGTCATCCGGGGCGTCGCGATCCCGTAACGCTTCCGGTCGCTAGGTTCCGAGCCGGAGGCAGAGATTCGACAGCCTCCCTGTGCTGGTGACCGCGCTCATGTTCCCCTGTGCGTCGAACTCCGCGCTCACGCGGCCCTCCTGGTACCAGATGCCCGGTTCGCCAGTAACGGGGTTCCCGATCGGCCACCAGCCCTGTCCGACGAACATGTCGATCTCGGAGCCGTCGTGCTCCAGCCGGGCGTGGAAGGACGAGGTCGAGCCGAGCGACGTGAGCGAGTTCCCCGTCGCGAGGTTCGTCAGGGTCACCGTGTTGCCGGGAAACACCGCGATCAGCTTCACCGGATTCTGATTCTTGTCGAAGAAGATCGTCGAGATCTCACTCCCGTCGATGTGGGCCAGGACCGGGAAGGCGCACTGGCCGGTGATGACCATGTCGTCGGGGGCCGGTTCTATATGCCGGTCGGCGTGATCGCTCCTGCCCCAGGCGCACCCACGAGCGCCGCGAGCGCGGTTGCGACCAACGCGAGGCCCGTCGCTCCGGAGCGCTTGACGTCCTTCATCTGAACCTCCTGCCTTGCCGGGAGGCGCCAGGACGTCGCCCGGTGAGCCGCAGTCGCCCGCGTCGGAGTCCGAGAGGAACCCCCCGGACCTCTGCGGCTCCGCGCCTGGTAGGCACGTTGCGTCGGCCGCGAGTATCTCACCTTCGGTCGCGCGAGTTCACCGCTTCAGCGCGCGCTTCCCCATGTGGGCCAGCCGTCGAGGTTTGCGCTGTGGGTGATGCGTGTCACGGGGCCGCCTCCGAGGGGCTGCGTGACGATGTCTGGGAACGTGTTTCCGCCGAGCGGCTTGGGGGTGGCATTGAGATCGGTGGCGTAGACGATCGCCTTGCCGTCAGCTGAGTAGGAGCCGGCGAGCACGTAGTGGTCCGCGCCCACGTTCGTGAGGCGTCGCAGGTCGGTGCCGTCGGGTCGGATGGAGTAGAGGTTGGTGCCGGGCGCGAGGTTGTCGTCCTTGAAGGCGTTGGACGCGAAGAGGATCCGGCTGCCGTCCGGCGCCCAGTCCCCGCCGGTGGCGCGCAGGCTCCAGGGCGTAAGGCGCCGCAGCCTGCTGCCGTTGACGTTGACGACGAAGAGCGCTCGTCTGTACACCGGGCGGGTTCGGCTCGAGTTGTAGCGCCTGTAGACGAGCTTGGTGCCGTCCGGGGACAGCTCCGGCTGCCCGAAGCCGACGCGGAAGCCGGTCGATCGGCGCAGGACCTTCGTGTGCCCTCCCTGGAGATCGGTCGTCACGATCTCGGAGTTCTCGATCTCACCGCCCGTCGGCCTCTCCCTGATGCGACCCGTCTCGTTGACGAAGACGAGGTGCCGCCCGTCGGGTGCAAACGAGGGATGGCTGTTGTCCGGGCAGGCCGGCGGCTTCGCCCAGCAGATGCGGGTGAGCGGATGTTGCTCCGTGCCGTCGGGCCTGACGAGCCAGATCGAGCACACGAACTTCCCGCAGCGAGTGAAGGCGATCTGCTTGCCGTCAGGCGACCAGTGCGGCTGCCTGTCCACGAAAGCTCTGGCCGAGTGAGACACCCGATGCTCTCCGGAGCCGTCCTGGTTCGCGACCCAGATCTCGCTCCACAGCGGGTTGTCCTGCAATCGGTAACGCGTGAAGGCGATCTGGCCGTTGCTGCCCGGCGTCGTCGCGTGCGCGAATGCGGGAGCCAGCGCCAGTCCTGCGGCGAGGAGGGCTAGGAGCAGGGTGCGTCGGGTCACGTCGATCCTCCTTGGCTCGGAAGCTCGGCCAGGATGACACCTGCCTCTAACAGCTCTCTAACGGCGACTTTGCGCCGTTGCAAAACGGTGGTAGGAAGCGAGCGTGGAGTTCCGCATCTTGGGGCCGCTGGAGGTCCGGCAGGACGGGCGCGCGGTTCAGATCAGCGCCCCGCGCCAGCGGTCGCTGCTCGTGATCCTGCTGCTCCACGCGAACCAGGTCGTCGCGCGCGACGACCTGATCGAGCGACTGTGGGACGGCGGTGCTCCGAAGACGGCGAGAGCGGCGCTCCAGAACGCCGTCTCGGGCCTTCGGAGAACGCTCGGCGCGGACGTGCTCGAGACAGTGCCCCCCGGTTACAGACTCAACGTCGAGGTGAAGAATCTCGACTCACTCCGATTCGTCGCGCTTGTCGACGAGGCGCGCGACGCAGAGCCGGAGGTGCGGGCCAAACGATTGCGAGACGCGCTTGCGTACTGGCGCGGGCCGCCGGTCTCCGAGTACCCGTTCGTCGAGAGCGAGCTCGGTCGCCTCGAGGAGCTCCGGCTGATCGCCCTCGAGCGGCGCATCGATGCCGACCTGGCACTCGGTCGTGCCTCCGACCTCGTGCCGGAGCTCGAAGCGCTCGTGGCCTCGACACCGTTGCGTGAACGGTTCTGGGAGCAGCTGATGCTGGCCCTCTATCGCAGCCGACGTCAGGCCGAGGCGCTCGCCACCTATCGCCGCGCGCACGACGTCTTTGCCGAGGAGCTGGGAATCGAGCCGGGTTTTGGCCTCAAGGAGCTGCAACGCGCGATCCTCGTCCAGGACCAACGCCTCGACACGATCGCGAGGGTCGAGCCGATCGATCTGCTCGAACGAGCTGCGCCGCTTCTGCCGACGTCCTACGCGGACCGGGCGCAATCGCTGTACGAGTACGCCGTCACGCTCCGACGCCTGGGCGAGCCCGGCCGCGCAATGGCGCTCTTCGACGAGGCGAGCGACCAGGCTCGAAGGGCGAAAGACACAACGCTCGAGGAGCTCATTCGTTTGACGAGATCCCAGTACGAGGTCTGGGCCGGAGAGAAAAGTGCGCACGACGCTCTCCGGCAGGCGGAGTGTTCGATCTCGGTCTTCGAGCGCGCTGGAGACGGTCGCAAGCTCGCGAAGGCCCTGCTCGTTCGCGGGTCGCTGCTGGCGGAGCTGGGATCAGCGGCAGCGGGAGAACCCGACCTCCGTCGAGCGATCGAGCTGGCCCATCAGGCCGGAGATCCCTGGCAGGAAGGCTGGATCCGCCAAATGCTCGTCTTCAACCTGTGGGTGGACGGACCGATCGCTGTCGAGGATGCGATTCAGGACTGCACCGACCACCTTGCCGCACTCGACTGGGGCCCGCCTGGGCCGCTCGGGATCTGGGTGACCCTCGGTCACCTGCACGCGCAGGCCGGGCGCAGCACCGAGGCCATCTCCTGGGGGCGACGCGCAATCGATGGGATGCGGGAAGCGGGCTTGCGCGGAGAGCTCCCTGAAGTCCGTCGCAGGTTTGCGGCGACGCTCGTCTTGAACGGCGACGATGCGGGAGCCGAGGTCGAGCTCCGGGCCGCCCATGACCTGTTGACGAGTATCAAGCCCACCGACGCGGTTCTGTCGTGCATTCGAGCCGAGCTCGCCATGCTCGCGCACAAGCGCGGCGAACTCTCGGAGGCCGAGACGCTCGCCGTAGCAGCACGGCATGCTGCGACGAATCTCGAGGGAGAGCTTCGGTGGCGGGCGGCGGCGGCGCTCGTCGAGGCTCGACGCGGCCGAGGGTCGCTCGCCGTCGAGCTCGCGGAAGAGTCCGTGGCGCTGGCGGCGAACACCGACTGGCTCGACATGCACGCCTTGGCGCTCCAGACCCTTGGATCGGTGAGTGGTCGAGCCTCCGCCCTCGACCAGGCGTTGGAGCTCTACACCCACAAGGGGAATGAGGCTGCCGCCGCCCAGCTTCGCCGGCTGGAGGACCGCTGAACGGAGCGGCGCCGGAGTCGAACCGACCGATCCGTGGGCTGCACGACCGCACTGGTCCTGAAGACTCAGCCCGTTCGGCTCAACGATGCGGCTTCTGCGCTTGATGCGCCAGTTTCTGCGCCAGTCCCCAGTACGACAACCTCGGCCGCTTGGCCGCAGAGGTAGTCCTCGAGCCTGTTGGCATCATCAGCCAACTGGCCACGGAGGCGGTGCCGGTAGCGGTCGCCGACCGTCGTGCCTGCGTGCCCCATGTACCTGTCGGCCCTCGCTTCCGAGATTCCCGCGGCGTCGAGGAACGAATCGAAGCCGTGGCGGCACTGATGCAGAGTCACCCGCTTGAGCTCGGCTGCCGCCCAGGCGTCGTCCGCATGCTTGGCAACGGTCCAGGGCACGAACGCAGGATGTTCTCGCTCACGCCGGCCGGACGTGGTTGACTCAGTACCTCCTGCGTCCCGTGTGCCGCCGATGATGAAGTTGCTCTACAAGCCGTTCGCAATCGTTGCCGGTCTGCTTGCCAGCCGGGCAGCGGGTGCGATCTTCAAGAAGCTGTGGGCGTTTCTCGCCAAGGAGACGGAGATCCCACAGGCCATGGAGCAGTCACGGGGCTGGACGGAAGTCGTCGCGGCGGCGATCCTCAAGGGCGCCGTCTTCGGCGGTGTGAAAGCCTTCGTGGATCGGACGTTCGCAACCGAGTACTTTCGCCGGACTGGCGTTTGGCCGGGGAAGATCGGTAAGCCTCAGGACTAGGAAGAGCGGCGCGCGCATCGAGACGACGACGTTGAAGCCGAGGTCACCCTCGCCTCGCTGCGTCTACGTGCGTTCGGCTCGCCGCGCGGCCCTTAGCCGGGTCGCGGACGAAACGACCTCGGTAGAAGGGCGTTGAGCTCGTCCTCCATCGCACGCACCCGCTTAAGGGCCTCTTCCCGGCGCTCGACTGTCTCGGTGTAACTAGCGACGACCTCTTGAAGGTCGATCCCGTCATCTGAGAGCTCCGCGACGTATCGCTTCGCAGGCACCGGCCATCGACGACTAGCCGACGTTCAGCGCTCGTCGAGTGCGCCTCTCTGAGCTCCTTGTAGCGGGCTACCTGATCGGGTTCCAGCAAACGCCCCGCGGTGGGTAGCGAGGCGGATGCGCCAGTTCTGCGCCAGTCGGCGCCAGCGCTGAGCGGTTCTGAGCCGTTTAGAGCGGTACTACGGGAGACGGGTGACAGAGGAGCCCAAAGACGCCAAAACCCGCTGCAAGAGCGGGTTTCCGCTCAACGGAGCGGCGCCGGAGTCGAACCGACCGAGCCGTGGGCTGCACGACCGCAACGGTTTTGAAGACCGTCTGGGCCACCGGGCCCATGCCGCTCCGCCCGCGAGCCTACCGCCGTCGGAGCTTGCGTTCGTCGCCGACGCGCAGCGTGATCCCGTCGGCGTCGTACCGCTCGAGCAGGAGCTGGGCGGTGCGGCGCGACACGCCCAGCGCGTCGCGGAAGCCGGCGAGGGTGATCGGGCTCAGCGCGTGCAGCTGCTCGAGGCCGCGGTCATACAGCGCCGAGGAGACCGCGAAGCCGTCGCCGACGCGCTTCAGCGTCCCGCGCTCCTCGAGGAACGCGGCAAGGCGACGGTCGGTGACCTTCACCACGTCGTCTGCCGCGAGCTGCGCCTCGAGCTCGGCGGCCGCCGCGGCCTGGTCTCCGAGCTGCGGCGCCGCCCCCGGTGCGTAGGCCTTGCCGTCGCGGCGCTCGACGTGAAGCAGCTGCAGCACGGCCGGAGCCCACGGCTCAGGCGGCAGGAGCTCGCCGAGCGGGATCCCTGGGTCGAGCGGGTTCGCGGCGGCGCGCTCGCCCAGGCGCTCGCGCACCGACGAACGAAGCTCCTCGAGCCACTCCGGGGCGAAGTGCCACTCGCCGGCGCTCTCGAGCGCCGCCAGGCCCTGGGCAAGCTCCGCCGGTTGCAGCAGCCCGCGCGCCTGGAGTGCCTCGCCGGTCACGGGCTCGTGCACGAGCGCGCGGACGATCGCCTCGGGGTCGCCTCGCTCGAGCAGCTCGAGCCGCTGCGGGTCGAAGCGCCGCGGGGGAGACGGGTCGAGCACCACCCCGCCTCCGACCGTCGTCTCGGTGCGCAGCACGACGCGGTCGCCGCGGGCGGCGACGACCGGCTTGCGCAGCCGCAGCTGGGCGTAGCGGCCGTCGCGAACGACCCGGGCCGGGACGTCGCTCGTGCCGAGGTGGACCGTGACTGCCGCCGGCACCGGCTCGAGCTCCTCGAGCGCGACGTCCAGGCGCCAGCTCACGGGGTACGCGCCGGGCTCGACCAGCGCGTCGCCGCGGCGCAGCTGCGCGCGCGAGACGCCGGGCAGGTTCACGGCCACCCGCTGGCCTGCCTCGGCGCGCTCGACGGGAGCGTCGTGCACCTGCACGCTCCGCGCGCGCGTCCGCAGGCCTGACGGCTCGACCCGCAACTCGTCGCCCGGCGTGATCTCGCCCGACCACAAGGTGCCGGTGACGACGGTGCCGGCGCCCGCAATCGTGAACGCACGGTCGACGTACAGTCGGGTCGGCGCGCGCTCGGTGCGCTGCGATGCGGTGGCGGCTGCCCGCGCGAGCGCGGCCCGCAGCTCGTCGAGCCCGGCGCCGGTCTTGGCGCTGACCGCCACGACCTTAGCCTCGGGCACCAGCTCCCGCGCCTCCTCCAGCGCGAGCTCCAGCGTCTCCTCGTCGACCGCATCGGCTTTGGTGACGGCGACCACGCCGCGCTCGATCCCGAGCAGCCGCAGGATCGCCAGGTGCTCGTGCGTCTGCGGCCGCGCGCCCTCGCCCGCGTCGATCACGAGCAGGAAGAGGTCGATCCCAGTTGCGCCCGCCACCATCGTCCGCACGAACCGCTCGTGGCCCGGAACGTCGATCAGCGACAGCCGCGTGCCGTCGGGCAGCTCGAGCGGCGCGTAGCCGAGCGCGATCGAGATCCCGCGCTTCCGCTCCTCCGGCAGCCGGTCGGTGTCCTTGCCGGTGAGCGCGCGCACGAGCCACGTCTTGCCGTGGTCGATGTGCCCCGCGGTGCCGACCGTCAGCGCCATGGAGCCAAGCTACCCCGATCCGCGGTTACAGCCGCTTGACCATGATCAGGCACGGGTTCGCCTCGCCCCAGATCGCGGTCAGCTCCTCCAGCGGTCGGAAACCGCGCGCCTCGTAGAAGCGCCGCGTGGCGGCGTAGTGCTCGCTGGGCTCGGAGGGGCCGAGCGTCTTGACCTGGAGGTACTCGACGCCGGTCTCGCTCAGGAGGGTCTCGGCCGCCTCGACGAGCGCGGTGCCGATTCCGGTGCCGTGATGCTCCGGTGCGACGCCCATCACGTAGATCTCCGCCGCCGTGTCGGTGTGGACCTTCAATGCGAGGATGCCGGCGTCGCCGACCGCGAGCACCGGCAGCTCGGCCACGTCGCGGACGTACCCCTCGACCGCTTCGGGAATTCCGAACCAATCCGGCAGCGCCTCGAGCACCCGCCGGCAGAGCGCCGACCGCTCGGCCGGATCCTTCACCGCGCGAACGTCGACGCTCACGCCTCCGCCGCCGGAACCGCCTCGATCAGCGCCTCGTGGAACCGCACCGGCTCGAAGCCACCGGCGGCGAGCAGGTCGCGCCACTGGACTTCGCTGCGCTCCTTCCCGCCCAGGAGGGCGAGCATCAAGACGTCGAGCCACTTCGAGCCGTCCGGCTCGTTACCCGGCCGCATGACCGCGTCGAGGACGAGCAGCCGCGAGTCCTCTGGGGCCGAGCGGCGGATCGTGCGCAGTATGCGCGCGGCGCTCTCGTCGTCCCAGTCGTGCAGCACCGTCCCGAGCACGTAGACGTCGCCCTGAGGCACGCGCTCGAAGAAGCTGCCCTCGACGAACTCGATCCGCTCGCCGAGCACGTCTTCGTCGCGAACAGTCTCGGGGAGATCGAGCACGATGCCGCGGAGGCCTGGCCGGTGCTCGAGCAGCGCCACGAGCAGGGAGCCGTTCCCGCCGCCGAGGTCGACGACGGTCTCGTCCCCTCGCCACGCCACGGCCTCGAGCCGGTCGGCCCGCCGTTCCCTGCCCTCGGCCATCGCCCGATCGAAGATCTCGCGCTCCGCTGGGTGCGCGGCGAGCCATGACCAGTAGTCCGTTCCGTGAATGCGCTCGAACGCCGGCTGCCGCCCGTTTGCCTGGATCTCGCCGGCTGCGCGGTGCCAGTCCCCGCCGAACAGGTGCGCGAAATCGGCCCAGCCGGTGCCGCCGAGCAGCAGCTCGGACGCTTCCGTGTGCCGGAACACGCCCGGTTCCTCTTCTGCAAACACGCCTTCGCTCGCCAGCGCGCGGAGCAGGCGGTGCAGCGTCTCGGCGTCGGCGCCGACCCGAGCGGCGAGCTCGTCCACGGGTCTCGGTCCGGCTGCCAAGGCGTCCGGGATTCCGAGATCGACGACGAGGCCCGTGACGCGCGTCGTGACGGCACCGTGCAAGAGGTCCCAGACGACCGCTTCGGGCGCCCGTCCCTCGCTCATCCGCGAGCGGCGGCGACGGCCTCCGCGACTTCGCCCGCCTCGGCGTCGGTGAGCGTGCGGCAGTCGAGCAGCAGGCGGCCGTCTCGCAGGACGCCGACGACCGGCGGCTCGCCCAGTCGCAGTGGCTGGGCGAGCGACTCCTCCACCGCGCAGGCATAGCTCGGGAGCTCTGCGAGCGGGAGCGCTCCGCCCCCGACGCGACCGACCGTCTCCTCGACTTCGCCGCCCACCGCTGCCGCGAGCCGCTCGGCCCGCGCGCGCACCGCTTGCAGCGGCTCGTTCAGCATCCGCAGCACCGGCACCTCGCTCAGGGCCAGTTCCGGGTCGAGGTAGAGCGCGAGCGTCCCCTCGAGCGCCGCCAGCGTGAGCTTGTCCGCCCGCAGCGCGCGCTGGAGCGGATGCCTTCGCAGCCGCTCGACGAGGTCTCGGCGGCCGACCACGATGCCCGCCTGCGGGCCGCCGAGCAGCTTGTCGCCGGAGAAGCAGACGAGGTCGGCGCCCGCTGCCAGCGACTCGCGCGCCGACGGCTCGCCCTCGAGCGAGACGAGCACGCCCGAGCCGAGGTCGTCCACGAGCGGCAGCCCGTGCCGGGCCGCGACCGCGGCCAACTCCTCGACCGACGGCTGCTCGGTGAATCCGACGACGCGGAAGTTCGACTGGTGCACGCGCAGGAGCACGGCGGTATCCGGCCCCACGGCCCGCTCGTAGTCGGCGGCGCGCGTGCGGTTCGTCGTTCCCACCTCCCGCAGCACCGCCCCCGAGCGCGTGAGCACGTCCGGGATCCGGAAGCCGTCGCCGATCTCGATCAGCTCGCCCCGCGAGACGAGCACCTCGCGCCCCTCGGCGAGGGCGGCCAGCGCGAGCATCACCGCGGCCGCGTTGTTGTTCACGACGAGCGCCGCCTCCGCGCCGGTCAGCCGCCGCAGGATCCCCGTGACGTGGTCCTGCCGCGACCCCCGCCCGCCCGCAGCCAGGTCGTATTCGAGGTTCGAGTACCCGCGGCCGACCTCGAGCGCCCGCGCGAGCGCCGCCTCCGGTAGGGGCGCGCGTCCGAGGTTCGTGTGCACGATCACCCCCGTGGCATTCAACGCCCGACGCAGTGCCGGAGCCCGGGCCGCCGCTAGCTCCGCGAGCGCCCGCTCGACGAGGTCGCCGGGATCCTCGCCGGCCCTGATCTCTTCACGCGCGCGCGCGAGGGCCGCTCGCGCCGCCTCGACCGCGAGCGCCGGCGGCTCGTCCGCCAGCCGTGCGTCCCGTGCGAGCTCGTCCACCGAGGGCAGGTCGCGCAGCTTCATTGCGAAAAGTCTAAGGCGCCGACTTGGCGGCGCCGACCATAAAGCGCGTGCGGGCTTTGCTCGCACGCGCGTCTCACCACTACACTCGTGCGGGGTCGATGGCGGGACGACGGTTCAGGAGGGCAACGGTGTGCGCGGCCTTGGCGCTGCTCGTCCTCGCCTCCGCGAGCGGAGCCGCGTCACGCGTCGGCGTGGGGAGGATGTCGGTGACGCCGAACCGGGTCACTGCCGGCTCCACCAACGACTTCAGCTTCGGCTTCATCGCGGACTCGGCTCCGCTGACCGGCACAACGCTCGTCGACGTACCGCGCGGCTGGACGAAGCCGCAGCGCGCGAACCCGTCGGCGCCCGGCTACGTGGAGCTGCAGTCGTCGGGCTGCGTCGGCACAGCGATCTCCGGGATCGCGGGCCGCAGGATCGTGATCGACACCCACTGCCCGCGCCGGCACCTCTTCCGCCTGCTCTACCACCGCGCCGCGGCGCCGCTCATCTCCGCGGACGGCTTCGTCTTCCTGACCCAGACGCGCAAGGCCGGCGCGCCGAAGAAGGTGCCGTTCGCGCCGCTCGGCCCGAGGAAACAGCCGGTCGTGAAGGTCCGCGGCGCCGTCCAGAAGGGCCTCTTCATGACCGTGACGAGCGTCGCGACAGCCGGGACGGCCTTCAGCGTCACCGTCCGTGCGGTCGACCAGTGGGGCAACAACGCGCCTGATTACGCCGGCACGGTGACCCTGTCGAGCAGCGATCCCGCCGCGACGCTCCCGGCGCCGTACGCCTACACGACGAAGGACGTCGGCCAGCATGCGTTCACCGGCGTCGTCCTCCGAACGGTCGGCACGCAGACGATCACCGCGGCCGACTCGAATGGCTTCACGGTCACGAGCGCCCCGATCGCCGTCAACTCCGGCAGCTAGTTACTTCGCGTCGGCTTTGTGCGCCGCAGCCGGGATCGAGGCCGAGCCGCGTCGCTCGACGCCCTCGAGCTGGAGCGCAACGGCCCGAGCCGGGTCGTCCGTGACCTCGAGCAGCTCGAGGTCCTCGGGCGAGATCATCCCGTCCGTTAAGAGCCGCTCACGGATCCAGTCGAGCAGCGGCCGCCAGTAGTCGGAGTCGAAGAGGACGACCGGGAAGTGCAGCACCTTGCCGGTCTGGATCAGCGTCAGCGCCTCGAACAGCTCGTCGAGCGTGCCGAAGCCGCCTGGGAAGATCACGAACCCCTCGGCCGCCTTCACGAACATCGTCTTGCGCGCGTAGAAGTGCTTGAACGTGAGCTCGATGTCGAGGTACGGGTTTTCGTGCTGCTCGTGCGGCAGGTCGATGTTGAACCCGACCGAGAGCCCGCCGGCCTCGCGCGCGCCGCGGTTCGCAGCCTCCATCACACCCGGGCCGCCGCCCGTCACGACGGCGAAGCCGGCCTTGGCGAGCAGCCGCCCGACCTCGCGGGCCTGCGCGTACTCCTCCGAGCCGTCGTGGATCCGCGCCGAGCCGAACACCGTGATCGCCGGCCGGTCGATCCGCTCGACGGCGATGAAGCCCTCGAGGAACTCGTCCCCGATCCGCCGTGCGTCACCGGCGAGGTCACCATCGTGAGCCTCGAGAAGCTTTCGGTCTTCCATTAAAGCCGGTGCTGCGGCACGTGGGTGCCCCACATCCCGAGCACGAGCAGGAGCGCGAGCCCGAGGTAGAGCGTCAGGATCAGCGTCGCCCGGTCACGCCCGGCGCCCGGTAGCAGCACCGCGGCGCCGTCGGCCTGTAGCGGCACCATCGGCTCAGACTTGGCGAGCCGGTACGCGCGCCAGATCGCGCCGCCGTCGAGGATCCCGATCGGAACGAGGTTGAACAGGTTCAGGAAGAAGCCCACGTACGCGAGCGCGTGCAGCAGCGACGAGCCGGTGTACGAGCCGATCGCCCAGCAGAGGGCCGCCGCGAGACCGCCCGCCACCGGGCCCGCGAGCGCCAGGAGCGCGTTCCGCCACGGGTTTAGCGGCGAGTTCTTGATCGCCACGTAGGCGCCGAGGAACGGGATGAAGCGCGGGATCGAGACGTCGAGGCCCTGCCGCTTTGCCTCGACGTAGTGCCCGAGCTCGTGCACCAGGATCAGCAGCACGAAGCCGGCGCCGAACGTCCAGCCCCAGATCAGCGCGTAGGCCGCGACCGAGATGAAGAGCCCCAGGAACTTGAACGCGAAGACGCCGAACTTGACCGCGAGCCCGAGGATGACCGCGATCGGCGCCCAGATCTTCCGGACCAGGCTCTTCCAGCCCGGTTGTGGGTGAATGGGCTCGTAGTCACGGAAATCGGGCTCGAGCTCAGGCCTGGGCGTGAGCTGGCTCACAGATCTGAGGATAGCCGGGGAAGACGCCATCACCAGATGCCGTCCTGTGACCGGAGCAGAATCGTCCTGCGCCGTCAGGGCTAACGCACACAAGGGAGGACTCGGAATGGGAAGAGGGCTTGGGCGCTTCTTGCGCCAGAACACGATCGGGTTGCTTGCGCTCTTTATCGCGCTCGGCGGGACGACTTACGCCGCAACCGCGCTGCCGAAGAACAGCGTCGGCACTGCGCAGTTGAGGAACGGAGCGGTTGTCAAGGCCAAGATCGCCAAGAAGACGCTCGCGCAGCTGAAGGGCAACAGGGGACCCCAGGGTGCTCGAGGCCCGGCCGGCCCTCAGGGCACGCAGGGAACTCAGGGGATTCAGGGTCCGGAAGGACCATTTCCCGCGACACTTCCGGCCGGCAAGACCGTCCGCGGCAGCTTCTACATTCTCGGCACAGCGACAGCCGCCGGGCAGTACCAGAACGACTCAATCGCGTATGTCTATCCCTTTGGATCGGCTCCGAGCGTCCACTACATCAACCAGGGTGTCACGCCTCCGGCACAGTGCCCGGGGACGCCCGCCAATCCTCAGGCTCAGTCTGGGAACCTGTGCGTCTACGAAGCCTCTAACTCAAACGTATCGGGCCACGGTATCGATACAAATCCGCTGGTGACGAACACCAACGGTGCGGCACTGTTTGCGTCGGCAGCGGCCGCTGGCTCGTTCTTTACGCTCGGCACGTGGGCGGCGACGGGCTAGATCAGGCCAGACCGATTCTCGAGCCAGGAGGTCGCTCCGTTGGGGGCGACCTGCTGGCTCGGAGGGAACGAAGGGCCATCACCGTCTGAGTTCCCACGCGACCGTAGCGGGCGTCTCCCTCGTTCAGGGGTGCTCGTTCGAGTGACCCGCACCGATAGCGCCATGCGTGAGCGCCCTCGTCCGGACGCTTTGTGCGGTGGCAGCGCTCGCGCTGCTCGCCGCGCCGTGCGCAACCGCTTCCAACGCACCTAGGCACGCTTTCGCAGCCGGCTCGCTCGCCGAGCTGCGCCAGGCGGGCATCGAGGTGCCGCGGGTGGTCCGGCCGGTCATGCGGCGGACCCTGACAGTCGACGAGCCTGCGCTCGCCCAGACCTACCAACCCGGTGTCGCCTGGGAGTGGCAGTGGGACGCGGCGCACCTGAACGACGTGGCCGCCTCGGTGATGCGCGCGGCGGCCGGCGTGAAGATCGCCGTGATCGACAGCGGCGCCGACCTCGGCGCGCCCGACGTCGCCGACAAGCATCCGGCCACGTGGAGCGTGCTCTCGCGCTCGACCCGCGTGACCGACGTCCTCGGCCACGGCACCTTCGTCTCCTCGCTCGCGGCCGGCTCCGTCGACAACGCGGTCGGAATCTCCGGCTTCGGCGGCGACGCGCAGCTGCTGGTCGTTCAGGCGATCGACGCCGACGGCTACGTGACCGACGTCGACGAGGCCGCGGCGATCGTTTACGCGGTCAAGCACGGGGCGAAGATCATCAACCTCTCGATCGGCGGCTCGGAGACCTCGGAGGTCGAGCGCCGCGCGATCCGCTGGGCGGCGAGCCGCGGCGTGCTCGTCGTCGCGGCGGCCGGCAACGAGCACGACCAAGGGAACCAGCCCGAGTACCCGGCCGCGCTCCTCCAGCCGCTGGGCTCGAACGGCCGCGGCGGCATCGGCCTCGCGGTGGGCGCGACCTCGATGGACGGCTCGCGCGCCTACTTCTCGAACACCGGCTCGTACCTGTCGCTCGCGGCGCCGGGCTACAACGTCTTCGCCGCCGAGTCGGCCGACGCGCCGTGGCCGCGCGCGCAGCTGCCCTGGGCGTCGCCCGGCTTCTACGGCTGGGCGAGCGGCACGTCGTTCTCCTCGCCCGAGGTCGCAGGCGCGGCTGCGCTCGTCTGGGCGGCGAACCCGAAGTTGACAGCCCAGCAGGTCGCGTGGGTGCTCAAGCAGAGCGCCGTCGGCAACAGCTGGAACCGCGAGCTCGGCTGGGGCCGCCTCGACGCGGCGGCGGCGGTGCAGCTGGCGCTGCAGACGCCGGGTAAGACGTTGCGGGCGGCCAGGCGCGGCTCACCGCGCCGGGCCTGAAACCGCCATCTTGCGCCAGGGACCTGCTGTCGGCAGCATCGACGCAATGGAGCCCACGAGCGTGGTTCATCGCGAAGAGGCCGTGGCTACGATGTTCTTGATCGCAGACTTGAATGCGAAGGTTGGGCGGATCGTCGCTCTTCTGGAAGGAGACGAGGATGGCGAAGAAGGGCTATCGGAAGACGACTCCTGAAGAGCGCGAGCGCTGGCGTCGCAACCAGGAACGCCTCGAGCGTCTGCTCGAGCAGGCGTTGGCGGACCTTGGGATCTCCCGCGAGGAGCTTCACCGGCGAGTCGGGTTTCCGCCGCCTGGCAAGGTCTGATCACGAGCCGCGGCCGATCCACTCCTCGCCGCCCTCGTAGACCTCCTTCTTCCAAAGCGGAACCGTCTCCTTGAGCCGGTCGATCGCGTCCTTGCACGCGGCCAGCGCGTCCTGGCGGTGCGGGGCGGAGACGGCGATCACGACGCTCGCCTCGCCGATGCCGAGCGTTCCGACGCGGTGGTGGATCGCGACCGCGCAGAGCTCGTAGCGCTCGAGCAGCTCGGCGGCGAGGCGGGCCATCACGTCTTCGGCCATCTCGGCGTAGGCCTCGTACTCGAGCCGCGTCACCTCGCGCCCGCGCGACTGCCGGCGGACGGTGCCGGTGAACGTGGCGACGCCGCCGGCGCGCTCGTCCGCGACCTCGGCGACGACGGCGTCGAGCGAGAGCGGCTCCTCGGTGACCCGGAAGGCGCCGCCGGAGACGGGCGGGATGAGCGCGACCTCGTCGCCGTCGCGCAGCTCGAGGTCGCGGTCCGCGTACTCGCGGTTGACCGCGTAGAGCAGGCCCATCGGCTCGTCGCCGAGGCCGAGCGCGGGCCAGACGTCGGCGACTCGGGCCGCCTCCAGCTCGCGCCTGCTCCAGCCGGCCTGCTCCCGCAGGCCGGCGAACAGCCTGACGGTGACCGTCACGGCTGGTTTCCGGCTCCGGGGCCGACAAGGCTGTTCGTCGTCAGCGCGTCGCACTGCACCAGGCCGCTGAACTCCGAGACGGCCGCGTCGATGCGGATCGTCCCGGCCTCGATCTCGATCATGCTCGCCGTCAGCTTCACCTTCGAAGCCGACTTGATCGTCACGCCGCCGGCCGAGAGCGTCACCACGTTGCCGTGGAGGTCGCTGACTTCGATCGCGCCGCTGCCGTCGTCGAGCACGGCCGTCGCGCCGTGGCCCGTGCGGACGAGCGTGCGCTTCGGGTCGCTTTCCGGCGCCTTCTGATCGGAGCTCCAGAGGCTCCCGATCACGACGGGCTTCCGCGCGTCGCCTTGCTCGAACGCGACCAGCACCTCGTCGCCGCTTGCGGGGACGAACCAGGTGCCGCGCCCGTCGCCGGCGTCGAGCGTCGCCCGCGGCGCCCACACGTGTTCGTCGAAATCG
Organism: uncultured Actinomycetes bacterium; assembly: GCA_963765785.1. Classification (GTDB taxonomy): domain Bacteria; phylum Actinomycetota; class Thermoleophilia; order Gaiellales; family Gaiellaceae; genus AC-32. The sequence goes on along the minus strand of CAVXXW010000008.1, from coordinate 216,472 downwards.
GGCAGCGAAACCTGGACTCGTCCGCGCTTCTTCGGGTCGCGGCCCTCGACGACGAATCCTCGGTAGACGGCGTTTCTGTCGCTCACGGCGGCCTCCTGACGATGAGATCGCACCGAGGCTCGCAGCCGCCGCCCTCTCGCGTCAAACGGCGCCCGCGTACCATCAGAGGAGCGATGGCGACCACCAAGGGCGGGCGCGAGACCGACTCCGGCATCGAGGTGAAGCCGGTCTACGAGGCCGACGACGCTCCCGGCGAGCTCGAGCCGCCGGGCGAGTATCCGTTCACGCGCGGCCCGTACCGCGACATGTACCGCGGCAAGCCGTGGACGATCCGCCAGTACGCCGGCTTCGCGTCGGCCGAGGAGACGAACCAGCGGTTCCGCTACCTGCTCGAGCGCGGACAGACGGGCCTCTCGGTCGCGTTCGACCTGCCGACCCAGCTCGGCTACGACTCGGACGACCCGCGCGCCGCGGGCGAGGTCGGGCGAACCGGCGTCTCGATCGACTCGATCGTGGACATGGAGCTGCTGTTCGAGGCGATTCCGCTCGACCAGGTCTCGACGTCGATGACGATCAACGCGCCGGCCGCGCTGCTTCTGCTGCTCTACGAGCTGGTCGCCGAGGAGCAGGGCGTCGCGGCGGGCCGGCTGCGCGGCACCGTCCAGAACGACATCCTCAAGGAGTACATCGCGCGCGGGAACTACATCTTCCCGCCGCGGCCGTCGATGCGGCTGACGACTGACCTGTTCGCGTACTGCGCGGAGCGGATCCCACGCTGGAACACGATCTCGATCAGCGGCTACCACATCCGCGAGGCCGGCTCGACGGCGGTGCAGGAGCTTGCGTTCACGCTCTCGAACGGGATCGCCTACGCGCAGGCCGCCGTCGACGCGGGGCTCTCGCCGGACGAGTTCGGCGAGCGGCTCTCGTTCTTCTTCAACGCGCACAACCACTTCTTCCAGGAGGTGGCGAAGTTCCGCGCGGCGCGGCGGCTGTGGGCGGAGATCATGCGCCACCGGTTCGGCGCGACGAACCCGAAGGCGCTGGCGCTGCGATTCCATGCGCAGACCGGCGGCTCGACGCTCACCGCCCAGCAGCCCGAGAACAACGTCGTTCGCGTGGCCGTGCAAGCGCTCTCGGCGGTGTGCGGAGGCGCGCAGTCGATCCACACGAACTCGTTCGACGAGGCCTTGGCGCTGCCGACGGAGCATGCCGCTCGGATCGCGCTGAGGACACAGCAGCTGCTCGCGGCCGAGGCCGGCGGAACGGACACGGCCGACCCGCTCGGCGGCTCGTACTTCATCGAGTCGCTCACGGACGAGCTCGAGCAACGCGCCCGGGAGCTGATCGCGCGGGTGGACGACGCCGGAGGCGCGGTCGCGGCGGTCGAGCAGGGCTTCGTGCAGGGCGAGATCGAGGAGGCGGCGTACCGCTACGCGCAGGAGGTCGAGTCGGGCGAGCGCGTGATCGTCGGCGTGAACCGCTACGAGGAGGCCGAGCCGGAGCAGATCGAGCTGCACCGGATCGACCCCGAGGCCGAGCGGCGCCAGCGCGAGCGGACGGCGCGCGTGCGAGCCGAGCGCGACGCGGCCGGGTCTGAGGCGGCGCTGGCGCGCGTGCGAGACGCGGCGCGCGCGACGGACAACCTGCTCCCGTCGATGCGTGACGCCTTGCGCGCCCGCTGCACGGTCGGCGAGATCTGCAACGTGCTACGCGACGAGTTCGGCATGTACGACGCGCAACGCACGCCCTGAGCCGGCCGCCCGCCCCGAGCGCCGTCCCGTACTACGGTTCGCCCGGCCTCCTCCCCGAGGCGACGATAACCCTGAAATCCGCACGCGTGTGTGACGCGGATGTCACGGAAGCGTCAAAGTTGCGCGCGCCGTGAGGATCCTGCTCGTCTCGCAGATGTACCCGGGGCCCGAGGCGCCCGATCTCGGCGTCTTCGTGGCGCAGCTCGAGCGGGCGCTCCGCGAGCGCGGGCACGAGCTCGAGCTCGCGGTGCTCGACACGCGCGCCGGCGGCAAGCTGCGCTACGCGACCCTCGCGGCGGGCACGCTGCAGGCGGCGCGACGCTTCCGGCCCGACGTCGTCTACACGCACTTCCTCGTTCCGTCGGGCCTGATCGGGGCGCTCGTGCCGGGCGCGCCGCTCGTCGTCACGGCCCACGGCCGCGACGTCCGCAACGTCGGCTCGATCCCGGGGATCGGGACGCTCACGCACTGGACCGTCGCGCGGGCGGCCGCCGTGATCGCCGTCTCCGACTACCTGCGCCGCGAGCTCGAGGCGAAGGTGCCGGAGGCACGCGGCAAGACGACGGTGATCGACTCCGGCGTCGACCTGGAGCGCTTTCGCGTCGAGCCCGCACCGCCGGGCGGCCCACGCTTCCTGTGCATCGGTGCCCTGACCGTGCGGAAGAACGCCGTCCGGCTCGCGGCTGCGTTCGAGCAGCTCGGCGAGGGCACGCTCACCTTCGTGGGCGACGGCCCGCTCCGGCCGCGCCTCGAGGGCTGCGAACGGGTCGCGCTCACAGGCGCCGTCCCGCACGGCGAGATCCCGCAGTGGATCGCCCGGAGCCACGTCGTCTGCCAGCCGAGCCTGATCGAGCCGTTCGGCCAGGCGGTGCTGGAGGCGATGGCGTGCGGCCGCTCCGTGGTCGCCACGCGCATCGGCGGGCCGCCCGAGTTCGTTCCGCCCGAGGCGGGCGTCCTCGTCGACCCGCTCGACGTCGAGGCGCTCGCGCACGCGCTCCGCCAGGCGGCCGCGCTACCGTCCCCGAACGAAGCTGCACGGGCCGCTGCCGAGGGCCACGATGTGCGCAAGCAGGCGCGGAAGGTCGAAGAGGTGCTCGAGCGGGCCGCAGCCGAATCGGCCTGAAAACCGTTGTCTCACACGAAATGCCGTCGAAGATCACCGTCCTGATCGCAGACGACCACCGCCTGTTCGCCGAAGCGCTGGAGGCGATCCTCTCCGCCGAGCCCGAGATCGAGGTGGTCGGCCGCGCGCGAAACGGCGAGGAGGCGGTCGCGCGGGCACTGGAGCTGAAGCCGGACGTGATCCTGATGGACATCGCGATGCCGGTCGTCGACGGCGTCGAGGCGACGAAGCGCATCCGCGCCAAGCAGCGGGCTGCGTGCGTGCTGATGCTCACCGGCTCGAACTCGCGCACCGACGTTGCCCGTGCCCGCGAGGCCGGCGCGGCCGCCTACGTGACGAAGGACCGGATCGCGGCGCAGCTGATCGAGGCGATCCGCGAACTGGCCGCGTAACGGCTACCCTTGCCGCGCGATGCTCCAGTTCTCGGCGATCCTCCAGGTCATGCTCGCGGCAGCCCTCGTCGGGCTGATCCTGATGCACTCCGGCCGCGACTCCGGCATGGGCGGGATGGGCTTCACGCCCGCCTCGCAGGGCGGGACGCACATCGTCGAGCGCAACCTGACGCGCCTGACGATCGCGGTCGCAATCGTCTTCACCGCGAACACGATCCTGCTCTTCCACCTGCTCAAGTAGCCGGTGCGCAGCCGTCGCGCCGCGGCGCTCGTCGTGCTCGCGGCCGTCGCGGCTGGATGCGGCTCGTCGTCGCACGAGCGCGTGCGCGCGTTGCCCGTGAGCGGGCCGCCGAACGTGATCCGTGTCGCGCTCGCCGACCTGCTCTGGCCGCTCGAGCCCGAACGCGCGAAGACGCGGGACGAGATCGTGCTCGCGCGGATGCTCTTCTGGACCCCGCTGCGCACGGGACCGGCCGGCTCTCTGCGGCCGGGGCTCTGCACGAGCTGGCGCTCGAGCGGCGCGACGTGGCGGCTCCGCTGCGCACATGCCGGCGCGATCGCCGTTCAGCTCCAGCAGTCACGGCTGCTGCGGGCGCGCTCGATCAGTGCGCGAGGGCCCGAGCTCACGATCGTGCTGCGCACGCCCGACGCCGACCTGCCGTACCGGCTCACCGAGGTCGCAGCCGCCCCGCCCGGGGTGCCGGGCCCGTTCCGGCTGATCTCGGCGAGCCCGAAGCGTGTGGTCGCGGAGCGCAACGGCGTCCGGGTCGACGTCCGCAAGCTGGCGCCCTACGCGGCGCTCGAGCTCTTCCGCGCCGGGAAGCTCGACGAGGCGCCGGTGCCGCTCGGCGACATCCGCGCGGCGAAGCTGAGCCCGCAGCTACGGCCGGTGCTGAAGGTGCGGCGCTTGCTCGCGGCCGACGCCGTCGTCTTCTCGCCGCGCGTGCCTGCGGACGTCAGGCAGGTCTACGACGACAGCGCCGACCGCGCCGACTACCAGGCGCTCGTGCCCGAGTTCCAGGCGCCACCGGCCGAGAGCCTCGCTGTGCACGGCCGGCCGAGCGCGTCGAAGGCGGCGATCGCCCTCCGAGACGCGAAGAAGCAGATCCCGGCCCTACCGCACGTCCCGGTTCGCTTTGCGGAGCCGGCCGATCCGACCCTCGACTACGGCACGAATCTGCTGGTCGCCGCCTGGCGCGACCTCGGCCTCGGAGCCGTCGTCGGCAGTGGCCAGGACGCTGCGCTCGAGCGGCTGGCGGCGCCGTACCCGAAGGAGCGTGCGCTCACCGACCTTGCCCGCGGCAAGCACGTGGTGCCGATCGCGTGGGTCGCCGACGCGCGACTCGTCTCCCCGCGTCTTGTGGGCTGGAGCGAGGACGAGCTCGGGAACGTGGACTACGCCCGGGTCAGACTCCGGGGCCCGAGCCGATCCCGGTGACGTCGAAGCGGGCGGTCGCGAGCGCGGGCGAGAGCAGTCCGGTCGGGTAGCGGTCGTCGTAGTACGCGTTCTGGTTGACGAGCACCGGCTCGCGCGTCAGCCCGTGCAGCTCGGCCAGCAGCTGCGGCACCGAGACGGTGAAGCGCAGGTTGACGAGCGGGTCGGCGATCTTGCCGCCGCGGATTCGGAAGGTGCCGTCGCGGGTCATGCCGGTGACGATCCCCTCGCGCGGGTCGACCACGCTGAGGTAGTGCAGGCGGGTGACGTAGATGCCGTCGCCGACCGCCTCGGCGAGCTGCTCCGACGACTCGGCCTCGCCGCCCGCGACCGAGAGCGCGAACGGCAGCGGGCCCCAGTGGCGGATCGAGCTCGGCGGCGCGTGGCCGGTCGTCCGATGGCCGTCGCCGGCGCGCTGCGCGGTCACGCGGTCCCAGACGACGCCCTTGAGGACGCCGTTCTCGACGAGCTGCACGCGCTGCTTCGGGACGCCCTCGAAGTCGAACGCCTTCGGCAGCCCGCGCGCGTCGAGCGCGTCGTCGGCAAGCGAGAAGCGCTCGTCGAAGACCCGCTGCCCGAGCTTGTCGAAGGCATAGCTGCGATCCTCGATCAGCCCGAGCGCGCCGAACGCGTCGTACGAGAAGTACGCCAGCAGCTCCGCGAACGCCGGAGCCTCGAGCACGGCCGCGTACGAGCCCGGCTCCAGCTCTGAGGCGCCGCGCGTGAGCTTCGCCTTCTCCGCCGCCTCCCGGGCGGCCGCGGCCGGGTCGACGTCGGCAGCGCGCCAGCCGGTTTGTTCGGCGTAGCCCGACGCCCCGTCGACGGCGGCCAGGGCGAGCACCGCGACGTCGGTCAGCCGCTGCGAGACCGCCGTGCCTGCGGTCGACGCGACCGCGATCTCGCTGACGCCGCTCGTGAAGAAGCCGTACAGGTCGAGGTCGGACGCGTCGATCGCGGCTGCGGCGAGACGCGCCTGGTCGTCGGCCCCGAGCGCGGCGGCTGCCTCGTCGTACCCCTCGACGCTCGGCGCCTCGGCCGGCGGCGCGAGCCCGGGAAAGTCGGGATCGGCCGGCGCGCTGTCGGCGGCCTCGCGGGCGCGGCCGGCGAGCGCACGCAGGCCTTCGTCATCGGTCCGGTTGCCGGAGGCGATGCCGAGCCGGCCGTCGCGGACGACCTGCAGCTCGACGACTTCGTTCTCGATCAGGGTGGGCTGGTGCACCTCGGAGCCGGCGAAGCGGGCCATCCCGGACCGCTCGCTCTGGACGAGCGCCTGCGCCTCGTCGCCCTCGGCCGCGCGCAGCGCGCGTTCTGCCAGCTCGAGCGCGCTCACGGCTTGAAGCCGACCTGGACGTTGCGGAACCGCGCCGGCGAGGTCCCGTGCGAGACGTGGGCGTGCTGCCCCGGCTGGCCCTTGCCGCAGTTCGTGAGGCCGTGCAGCTTCCACTCCTCGGGGCCGGCGACGCCATCGAGCGAGCCCCAGAAGACCGGAGTCTGACCGGTGTACGTCGCGTCGCGCAGCATGCGGCCGAGCTGGCCGCCCTTGATCTCCCACGCGATCTGCGTGCCGAACTGGAAGTTGAGCCGCTTGTCGTCGATCGACCAGCTCTTATTGGTCTGCAGGAAGACGCCGTCGTCGACGCCGGCGATCAGCTCGTCGAGTGAGCCCTCGCCGGGCTCGAGGTGGAGGTTCGTCATCCGGACGAGCGGCATTCGGCTCCAGCTGTCGGCGCGCATCGAGCCGCCCGAGCCGCTGCCGATCCGCGCCGCGGTCTCGCGCGACGTGAGGAAGCCGCTGAGGATGCCCTCGCTCACGACGGGCTCGCGCGCCGCGGGCACGCCTTCGTCGTCGAAGCCGAACGTGCCGAGCCCGCCGGGCGTGGTCGAGTCGGCCGTGATGTTCATGTGCTCGGAGCCGTAGCGGAGCGAGCCGAGGTCGCCGGCCTTGACAAAGCTCGTGCCGGCGTATGCGGCCTCGGTGCCGTAGACGCGGTCGAGCTCGGTCGGGTGGCCGACCGACTCGTGCACCTGCAGCTCCATCTGCTCCGCGTCGATCACGACCGTCGTGATCCCGGACGGGCACTGGTCGGCGCGCAGCAGGGCTGCCGCCTGCTCGCCGACGCGCGGCGCCTCGCGCTCGAGGCCGAGGCCTTCGACGTACTCCCAGCCGGCCTGTGCGCTCGAGCCGCCGTGCGCGCTCGGGTAGCTGCGGATCTGCGTCACGCCCTCGCGCGCCGCCATCGCGTCGATCCCGGCGCCGCACTCGACGAACTCCTGCTCGACCAGCGAGCCCTCGGACGAGACGAAGACCTTGTGCTCGCGCTGCGACCGCACCGTCGCCGCGGTCACCTTCACGTCGTCGTGTACGAGCGCCTCCTCGGCGCGCAGGCAGAGGGCGACCTTGTCGGCGACGGAGACGTCGAACGGGTCGCGCTCGACCGGCGTGCGGAACTCGCCTCGCGCCGGTTCGAGGGACGCGAGCTCGCGGCTATGGCCGCCGGGTGCGGCCTTGGCAAATGCGACCGCCTTGGCCGCTGCGGCCTCCGCGCCGGCGTTGTCGAGGCGCCGGTCGCAAGCGAACCCCCAGGCGCCGCCGACCAGCACGCGGACGCCGATGCCCTCGGTCTCGGCATCGTCGAGCCGCTCGACGCGGCGGTTGCGCGTGCCTACGACCTGAGCGCGGCGGACGACCAAGCGCGCGTCGGCGTAGTCGGCCCCGGCGCCGAGAGCCGCAGTCACCGCCTGCTCGCAGAGCTCCCGCACCGGCCGTACCTTAGGCGATTGGATATTTAGAGGCGGCGAAGAGAGCGGCGGGAAGTCGTGGCTACAATGGCCCGCGCGCGCTGGTGGCGGAATTGGTAGACGCGCAAGGTTGAGGGCCTTGTGGGGTTAATACCCCGTGGAGGTTCAAGTCCTCTCCAGCGCATGTGGAGCAGCGTCTCAGCCTCGTCACGCTCGGAGTCTCGGACCTCGGGCGGGCGAGGCGCTTCTACGAGGCGCTCGGCTGGCGGACTGGCGCCGGCCCCGAGGACGACGTCGTCTTCTTCCGCGCCGGCGGCACGGTGCTCGCGCTCTGGGGCCGCGGCGAGCTGGCCGAGGACAGCGGCGTCGAGGACGGCGGCGGCTGGGGCGGAGTGACGCTCGCCCACAACGTCCGCTCGCCCGAGGAGGCCGACGCGGTGCTGGCCGAGGCCGAGCGGGCGGGCGCGACGATCACGCGCGCGGCCGGCCCGGCGTTCTGGGGCGGCTACACCGGCGTGTTCACCGATCCCGACGGGCATGCGTGGGAGGTCGCGCACAACCCGCATTGGACGTTCGCCGAGGACGGGAGCGTGATCTTGCCCGCTTGACAATATAGCGCTGTGATGTATCTTTGCGATACATGAAGCGCACCGCAGTCACTCCGGTCGTCCTCGGACTCCTGTCGCTTGGCCCACGCTCTGGCTACGACATCAAGACGGTGGTCGACCGCTCGACGAGGTTCTTCTGGGCGGCGAGCTACGGCCAGATCTATCCGGAGCTGAAGCGGCTGGAGCAGGAAGGGCTCATCGAGGGCGAGGACGCGTCGAACGGCGCGCGCGGGCGCCGCGTCTACACGATCACGAAGGCCGGCCGCGATGAGTTGCGGGACTGGCTGCTGGGCCGGAACGTCACGATCGAGCTCCGCGACGAGTCGCTCCTGCGGCTCTTCTTCGCCGACAACCTGCCGCGCGAGCAGGCGCTCGGCCTGCTCGAGGCGCGCCGCCGCGGGCACGAGGAGTTCCTCGAGGTGCTCCAGGCGATCGCCGCCCTCCCGGGTGGCAAGGACCCGGACTTCGTCGACCTCGTGCTGCGCTGGGGGATCGACTTCAACGAATGGGGGGCACGATGGTGCCAGGAGCAGCTGAAACGGTTGGAAAGCGAGAAGACGACGGCCTGACCGAGCCGACCTTCTGGGGCGTCCTGATGACAGGGCTCCCGGGGGTCCTGCGGGAAGGGTTCCTGCCGCTGGGCGCGTTCTACGCCGGGCTCGAGCTCTCGGGGCTCGCGGCCGGGATCGTCGCCTCGGCGCTCGCCTCGGTGCTGATCTACGTCTACGAGCGCCGGTGCGGGCGCGACGCACTGCTCGTCCGGCTCTCGCTCGGGTTCGTCGCCGTCCAGTCGATCGTCGGTCTCGCCGCGCACAGCGCCACCGTCTACCTCGCCCAGCCCGTGTTGCTCGCGGCCGCCTGGGGCCTCGCGTTCCTCGTCTCGATCGTGATCGGCAGGCCGCTCGCAGGAGCGCTCGCCTGTGCCTGGTACCCGTTCCCGCGCTGGCTGAAGGAAAGCGCCGAGTTCAAGCGCGTGTACACGGTCGAGTCGCTCGTCTGGGGCGCGTATTTCCTCGCGCGCAGCGCCCTTCGTCTCGCGGTTCTGCTGCACGGGAGCATCGGCGGCTTCCTCGTGATCACGTTCCTGACCGGGACGCCGGTGACGGTGCTCCTGCTCGCGTGGTCGGTGCGCTACGCGATCCGCGGGCTGGCGGACACTGAGCCGCCGGCCGTTGCTTGACGCCGTCCGGCAGGAGCTCTACCCTGGGTGGCGAACATACGTTCGTCCACGCCAACGACCCTCGAGGTGCTCGATGCTGACCGGCAGACAGCAGGAGATCTGGAAGTTCCTCACCGACTACGTCGACGAGCACGGCTACCCGCCGACGGTGCGCGAGATCGGCGAAGCCGTGGGGCTCGCGTCGCCCTCGACCGTGCACGCGCACCTGGCCAACCTGGAGCGCGCCGGCCTGATCAAGCGCGACCCGACCAAGCCACGCGCGCTCGAGCTGCGCCGCGACCCGAAGCCGTCCGCCGCGCGGGCCGACGACGTCCACCGGCTGCCGCTCGTCGGCGAGATCGCGGCAGGCGGCCCGCTGCTGGCCGACCAGAACGTCGAGGACTACGTCGCGGTGCCGGAGCCGCTCGCCCGCGGCGGCGAGGAGTTCCTGCTGCGCGTGAAGGGCGACTCGATGATCAACGCGGGCATCCTCGACGGGGACATCGTCGTCGTGCGCCGCGAGCAGACGGCGCGGGACGGCGAAATCGTCGTCGCGCTCGCCGGCGACGAGGAGTGGGCAGACGAGGCGACGGTCAAGCGCTTCTTCCGCGAGAACGGCCGAGTCCGGCTGCAACCCGAGAACGACGCGCTCGAGCCGATCTACGCCGACCACGTGCAAGTGCTCGGCGTCGTGACGGGAGTCTTCAGGACGCTGTGAGCGCGGTGGCCCCGCTCAACCGGACGCTCGAGCAGGAGCTCTTCGCAGTCCTGCGCGGCGCGCAGCTCGAGTGCCTCGTGTGCGGCGAGTTCGTCCTGCACTGCGTCGACGGCATCTGCTGCCCGGAATGCGGAGCGGAGTACGGAGCGGCGGAGCAACCGCGGCTACAATTGGACGTGCAGGCCGGGTGACCGCGGGCCTTCGGGCTCGAGGAAAGTCCGGACACCGAAGGGCAGGACGCTGGGGCGACCCAGGCGGCGAAAGCCGACGGAAAGTGGCACAGAAAGGAGACCGCCGGCGACGGATCTCGCGAGACGTCGAAGGTAAGGGTGAAACGGTGGGGTAAGAGCCCACCAGCGCCGTGGCGACACGGTGGCTAGCCAAACCCCGTCCGGTGCAAGGCGAACAGGCTCCGCCGAGGCGGCCCGCCGAGGAGCCGGGTAAGCCGCAAAGACGGATGGTCACCCTCGACAGAATCCGGCTTACAGGCCTGCTAACGGAAGGCCCCGCCTCGGCGGGGCCTTTCTATTTCCGTGTTCGGTCACATCCGCGGCGTTCCGCGGGTCTACGTGTAAGGACCCGGCACCGAGGAGAGACGTGACACATGAACGAGCGCGACGTACTCGCCGAACGATTCGAAGAGCGCCGCACCCGCCTGCGGGCGGTTGCATACCGGATGCTCGGCTCGCTGAGCGAGGCCGACGACGCGGTCCAGGAAGCCTGGCTGCGGCTCTCCCGCTCTGACGCCGAGGCGATCGAGAACCTCGACGCGTGGCTGACGACGGTCGTCGCGCGCGTGTCGCTGAACATGCTCCGCGCGCGCAAGGCACGGCACGAGGAGCCGCCGGGCGTGCACATGCCCGAGCCGATCATCGACCGCACGGACGGGACCGACCCCGAGCACGAAGCGCTGCTCGCGGACTCGGTCGGCCTCGCGCTGCTCGTCGTGCTCGAGACGCTCTCGCCGCCGGAGCGGCTCGCGTTCGTACTGCACGACGTCTTCGCGGTGTCGTACGACGAGATCGCGCCAATCGTCGACCGATCGCCTGAGTCCGCGCGGCAGCTCGCGAGCCGGGCGAGACGCCGCGTCCAGGGCGAGCAGACGGTTCCGGACGCCGACCTTGAGACGCAGCGCGAGATCGTGGAGGCGTTCCTGGCGGCCGCGCGCGAAGGCGACTTCGAGGCGCTGCTCGAGCTGCTCGACCCGGACGTCGTGCTCCGGGCGGATCTCGGCCCGTTCCGCGGCGGCTCGGTCGTGGTGCGCGGGGCGGAGGCGGTGATTGGCCAGGCACGCAGCTACGCGCAGCTTGGCCTCGTGATCACACCGGCGCTCGTCAACGGCGCCATCGGTGCGGTCACGATGCTCGACGGCGAGCGCTTTTCGGTCGGCGGGTTCACGATCCGCGGCAGGAAGATCGTCGCGATCGACTTCCTCGCCGACCCGGAGCGGCTGCGGAAGCTGGACCTCTCCGCGCTCGAGTAAGCGCGGCCGCCCGGCACGTTCGACGCTTCCGGGATGATGCTCGCACTGTGCGAGGACACGCTGCCGAACGCGTGAACGGGGCTCTCGCGCGCCGGCTCGGCACCGGCGACGCAGTCGTCATCGGGCTCGGCTCGATGGTCGGCGCCGGCGTCTTCTCTGCCTTCGCGCCCGCGGCGGCGGCAGCGGGCTCGGCGCTGCTGATCGGGCTGGCGCTCGCGGCGGGCGTCGCGTACTGCAACGCCGTCGCCTCCGCGCAGCTCGCGGCCCAGTACCCGACTTCGGGCGGCACCTACGTCTACGGACGCGAGCGGCTTGGAGAGTGGTGGGGCTTCGTCGCGGGCTGGGGCTTCGTCGTCGGCAAGACGGCCTCGTGCGCGGCGATGGCGCTGACGTTCGCCTCGTACGCCGTCCCCGGCTCGACGTTGGCCCAGCGTCTCGTCGGCGTGGCCGCCGTCGCGCTGCTGACGGGCGCGAACTGCCTCGGCGTCACGCGAACGGCCGGGTTGACGCGCCTGCTGGTCGCGGTGTCGCTGCTCGCACTGGCCGTGGTGGTCGCGGCGATCCTCGGCGGCGGAGGGCACGCGTCCGACTTGGGCGCCGTCCACGGCGGCGTATATGGCGTGCTGCAGTCGGCCGGGCTCCTCTTCTTCGCGTTCGCCGGCTACGCGCGCATCGCGACGCTCGGGGAGGAGGTTCGCGACCCGGAGCGCACCATTCCGCGCGCGATTCCGCTCGCGCTCGGCATCGCCGTCGCGATCTACGCGACCGTCGGCGTCGCGTGCCTGCTCGCCGCCGGGCCCGAGGCGTTGGCCAAGAGCACGGCGCCGGTCGCGACCGCGGTGAAAGCGGCCGATGCGGCCTGGGCGCTCCCGGTCGTCCGTCTGGGTGCCGCGGTCGCGAGCCTCGGCGCGCTACTCGCCTTAATCGCGGGCATCGGCCGGACCTCGCTGGCGATGGCGCGAAGCGGCGACCTCCCGCGGACGCTCGCCGCGGTCGAGCCGCGGCACCGCGTCCCGGCACGGGCCGAGCTCGCCGTCTCGGTGGTCGTCTCGGTGCTCGTGCTCACGACCGACCTGCGCGGCGCGATCGGCTTCTCGTCCTTCGGCGTGCTGACCTACTACGCGATCGCGAACACCGCCGCCTTCACGCAGACGGCCGAGCGGCGAAGGTGGCCGCGCGCGCTCAACGTCGTCGGCGCGGCGGGGTGCGCGGTGCTGGCGTTCACGCTGCCGCTGTCCGCCGTCGTCGCCGGGCTCGCGGTCTTCGCGGTCGGCATCGCCGGGCGGCTCGTATTTGCACGGAGAGAGCCCGTCTCGCCCAGCGCACGGCATCCCTGATTCGAAAGGCCCGCCAGCGACGAGCGCCTCTGCGGCTGCCCGCCCGGATATCGTCGGTGCAGTGGCAGACCGCCCCACGCAGCCGATCGTCTAGTGAGCTCCGAGCGGCCGATCCTCGTCACCGGCGCGCACCGCTCGGGAACGACCTGGGTGGGGAAGATGCTCGCGCTCGCGCCCGGCGTCGGCTACGTCCACGAGCCGTTCAGCCCCAATACCCCGAACGGCCTTAGTCCAGCCGGATTCCAGCGCTACTACACCGTCGTCACGACGGAGAACGAGGACCGATTCCGGACCGGTCTCGAGGAGTCGCTTGCTTTGCGGTACGACCTGGGCGCCCAACTACGGTCAGCACGGTCGTGGCGCGACGTAGCTCGGATCCCGCGGGACTACCGACGCCTGCGCGGCTGGCGCCGCAACGGCCGACGCCCGCTGATGAAGGACCCGATCGCGCTGCTATCCGCCGAGTGGCTCGCTGCCACCTTCGACATGGACGTGGTCGTGCTAATCAGGCACCCGGCGGCGTTCGCTGCGAGCCTCAAGCGGCTCGGCTGGAGGCACAGCTTCGCGACCTTCTTCGACGAGAACGGCACGCTGCCCGAGGTGGTCCGGCCCTACGAGGCCGACATCCGCGAGCAGGCACACCGGCCCGGCGACGGCCTCGCCCAGGCGGCGGTGCTCTGGCGGCTGCTGTACGGCGCGGTCGACCGGTACCGCGAGCGGCACCCCGACTGGACGTTCCTTCGGCACGAGGACGCGTCGCTCGAGCCCGCCGCCACGTTCGAACTGCTCTACGAGCGCCTCGGGCTCGACTTGACGCCGTCGGCGAGCGTGGAGATCAAGCAGTCGAGCGCGTCGGACAATCCATCCGAGTTGTCGACGCCCCACGCAGTGGCGCTCGACAGCGCAGCGAGCCTTGGCCGTTGGCGCGACCAGCTCGCACCGGACGAGGTCGAGACGTTGCGTGAGCGGACGCGCGACGTCTGGCCGCGTTTCTACGCCGACTCAGACTGGTAGCCGAACGACGAAGGGCCGCCCGGAGGCCGCGGTTCTCCGCGCCCCAGTTCATCGCCGCGCCCGGATCGCCTGCGGCGGCGTTGGCCGTGCCGTAGGAGATCGTGAGCTGCTCGTTCGCCGGACCGCCGAGCGGGATCGCCGGCGAAGGCTTCCGCTCCACTGCAGGGACTTGCCGTTGGGAGGCACGGTGCCCGGTGCGCCGACGTTCGTGTAGCGAAGGACGCCCGTCCTCGGGATGGTCGCCCTGGGTGACGTTCAGCGCCGCGTTAGCGGCCGTCTGGCCCAGGTTCTGCACCGTCGAGGTGCAGTGTGTCGAGCCCGCGTTCACCGCGAACGACGTCGGTGAGCATGAGCTCGCTAGCGTGACGGAGCCCTGCGTCTTCACGAACGCGACCGGCATGTACACCGCGTTGCCGCCCTTGGAGGGCACGAGCCGAATCGACGCGAAGTACTGGCCGTTGGCGACGGTCGGTGCGCTGAGCCCGAGCTGGTCAGGCGCGCAGGACGACTTCGAGGGCCGTGCCGCGCCCCGGAGTCGAGACGAGGCGGAATCCGCCTCCGATCGAGGCCGCGCGGGCGCGCATGTTCTTCAGGCCCTGGCCGGCGGCGATCTCCTGCTCGTCGAAGCCGGAGCCGTCGTCGACGACGGTGACGAAGCGCTCGCCGGCGCGCTCCTCGATCCGCACCTCGGCACGTCGCGCGTGCGCATGCTTTCGGGCATTCGCAAGGCCTTCCTGGACGATCCGGAAGACCTCGATCTGCTCGTCCGGAGCCAGGCGGATGCCGTCCTGGATCTCGAGCTCGACCTCGAGGCTTCCGTCGGCCGTGAGGAAGTCGACGTACCGCCGCAGCGCCGCGTCGAATGGGGCCGAGCCGCCCGCCGAAGAGAGCGCGAGCACGGCGAAGCGGGCCTCCTGCTGCGCCGCGGCGGCGGCCTCTTTCAGGTGCGCGAGCGTCTTCTGGGGATTGGCGCTGTTCTCGAGCATTGCCGCATGCGTCGAGACGGCGAACAGGTACTGCGCGAGGCCGTCGTGGATCTCGCGCGCGACGCGGGCGCGCTCCTCGGCCACCGCGCGGCCGAACTCGGCGTGGCGGATCGCCCGCCAGACGCCGACGAGCAGGACGCCGTACGAAAGCAGCCGCAGGAAGTCGCCCTGGGAGACGAACTCGCGTGAGGCGACCGGCGTGAAGACGTAGTTCAGCTCCGCGAACAGGGCAAGCGTGGCGCCCAGGCAGAGCCAGCGATCAAGGTCGTTCCCGCGCGACCTGAAGCGCAGCCCGAAGCCGACCATGGCGACGAGCGCCAGCAGCGCGCGCACCGAGAGCGCGCCCGTGAGCAGGAGGGGCTGGTTCTCCCCGTTCCCGCCGTAGATGCCCGGCAAGGAGACTCCGGCCTTTGCGGCGATGCCCCAGGTCAGCCCGAGCACGAGCGCGACGCCGATCAGCATCTCGCCGAGGGCCCGGCCGCGCGTGCTCGACCGGCGCCTCGTGAACGGCGCCGCCGCGATCAGCAGCCAGGCGAAGATGCGGCCGCCGATCCCGGCCCAGGCGAGGGTGAGCGGCAGCGGGGCGCCGCCGAGCACCGGTGCGATCGAGAAGACGAGCATCGAGGCGGCAAGGGCGGAGAAACCGCCGCACAGCAGCAGGTCGAGGCGGCGCCCGTCGACCGAGAAGCGGATGCCCGCCAGCACGCCGACGATCGCGGCCGCGAGCATCACGGTCGTGTCCATCACCAGCCGCGCCTCGGGCAGCCGGTAGCTGCTGCGCAGGTTCGGGTGCGCGACGAAGAGCGCCAGGGCGGCGCCGAGCAGCCCGATCAGGAGCACCTCGCCCCAGAGCCAGGCCTGGTAATCGTCGCGTCGATCGTTGTCGCGCCGCACGAAACCCTTGTCGGCACGGGGCGGCCTGCCGATAAGGCCTGCATGCGGATCCTGATCGTGGACGACCATCCGATCACGCGGGCTGCCCTGTCGTCGCTGCTCGAAGGACACGGCTTCACCGTCGCCGGCGAGGCAGAGGACGGCGAGGAAGCGATCGAGCTCGCCCGGCGCCTGCTGCCCGACCTCGTGCTGCTCGACCTCTCGATGCCCGGGCTCGACGGCCTGCAGGCCCTTCCGCGCATCCGCGAGGCGGCGCCCGAGACAGAGGTCGTCGTGCTGACGGCGTCCGGGACCGAGGAGAACCTGCTCTCGGCGATCCGCGGCGGCGCGGCGGGCTACCTACTGAAGAGCGAGCCGCCGGAGCGCATCGCCGAGTTCCTCCGCGGCATCGACCAGGGCCAGGCCGCGCTGTCGGGAGAGGTGGCGCGCCGGCTGCTTGACCAGGTGCGCGAGGGCGGCCTCGGCCGCGGCGTTCCCGAGTCGATCGCGCAGTCGCTGAGCGCCCGCGAGCTCGAGGTGCTGCTCCTGCTCGACGAGCACCTGGGCACCGACGAGATCGCGGCGCGGTTGTTCATCTCGGAGCACACCGTTCGCTCGCACGTGAAGAGCCTGCTGCGCAAGCTCAACGTCTCCTCGCGCCGCGAGGCCCTCGACGCCCTCGCGTCGGCCCGCGCGGCCTGAAAATCACCCACGGTGGGGGATGCCGCTCACCCACCGCAGAAGCGGCTTTGCGCCGATAGTGGGATCGAGACGTTTTCCTTGAGTGTTGGAGCGCGGTGGCTCTGTGCTTCTTCGGTACCGACGGCCGGCCTTCGGGCCGGCCGTCGTCATTCGGAAAGCCCGTCGAGCGCCGATCGCACGAGGACGGGCAGCGTGCGCGGGTCGTAGCCGCCTTCCAGGACGGCTGCCAGGCGCGGCGCCAGGTCGCGGCAGCGGCGGCCGAGCTCCCGGAAGCCTGCAGCCGTGACGCGCATCCCTGCCAGCGGGTCGTCCACATGGGCGTCGAACCCCGCCGAGACGAGCAGTAGCTCAGGCTCGAACGCACGCACGGCCGGCGCCACGCGCTCGTCGAAGGCGCTGAGGTACTCATCGTCGCCGCAACCCGCGGGCAGGGGCACGTTCACGGTCGTCGCGTTCTCCTCGCCCGGCCCGCCCGTGCCCGGGTAGAACGGCCACTGGTGCAGCGAGGCGAACAGCACGGTCTCGTCCTCCCAGAATGCATCCTGCGTGCCGTTGCCGTGGTGGACGTCCCAGTCGACGATTGCGACGCGCTCGATGCCCAGCTCCGCCTGTGCATACCGGGCTGCGACCACGACGTTGTTCACGAGGCAGAAGCCCATCGCTCGCTCCGGCAGCGCGTGGTGCCCGGGCGGGCGGACGAGCGCAAAGCCGCCGCGGTCGACGGCGCCGAGGGTGCAGCCGGCGGCGAGCAGCGCCGCCTCGTAGCTCGTCTCCGACCCGACCGTGTCCGGGTCGAGCAGCGTCGGCACCTCGAGCGCCTCCAGCCGCTCGAGGTACGCGGACGAGTGGCAGCGCTCTATCTGCTCACGCGCGGCAGGGCGGCCCTCGACGACCTCGAACTGCTCGAGCAGCACCGCCAGCCGCTCGCGTGTCTCGACGTGCGGCTCCGTCGGATGGAGCCGCGCCAGGTCGGGGTGGCTTACGAGCTCCGTCGGACCGCGTCCGCGAGCGTGTCGAGGTCGTCGTCGCCGCGCCGGGCGCGGCCCACGAGGTAACAGAGCAGCGGCGCGTTCGTGCGCTCGCCCGATTCGTGCGCGGCGATCCGCGCGAGGTCGAGCAAGGTCGCGGCGTCGTCGTCGGAGAGCTCCAGCTCTTCGGGCTGCACTCCGGCCGCCGCGGCAACCGCCTTCCGCGCATCGCTCAGCCAGGCGTCCATCAGCCGAACTTTGCCAAGCGCTCGGCGAGCCCGTTGAGGCCCCAGTCCTGCGCGAGTGAGGACGCCTCCGCCCACGTTGGGTTCTGGTCTTCGAGGGGAGGGAGCGGGGCGGAGGCGTCCACGGTGGCTATTCGCCGGAAGAGGCGCAGATCCTCCGCCTCCGCCGAGAAGCGCCCAGCCTCGAGCGCCGCCTCCAGCGAGCCGTACTCGTGCAGCACGTCCGCCGCTTTCTTGGGCCCGACCCCGCGGGCGCCCGGGAGCTTGTCCGACGGGTCGCCGCGCAGCGCGATGAAGTCCGGCACCTGCTTCGGCTCGACGCCGTAGCGCTCGACTACCTCCGCGGGGCCGATCCGCGCCAGCTCCGAGACGCCCCGTACCGGTTGCAGGATCGTCGTTCGGTCGCTCACGAGCTGGAAGAGGTCACGGTCGGAGGTCGCGACGAGCGCGCGTCCCTTCCGCTTCTCCTCGGACGCGACGGCCGCGCCGAGGAAGTCGTCCGCCTCGTACCCGCCTTCCCTGGCGTTCGCGAAGCCCATCGCGCCGACCAGCTGCGGCATCAGCTTGAGCTGCTCGAGCAGCGAGTCCTCGAAGACGCGCCCACTCTGGTACGGCTCGAAGGCCTCGTGCCGGTAGGTCGGGATCTCGTACGTGTCCCAGCCGACGAGCACCGCCCGCGGCTGCTCCGCCTCCCAGAGCCGCAGGAGCATGTTCGCGAAGCCGAGCACGCCGTTGAGGCGGATCGACTTCGGCATCGCGTGGTAGGCGCGGTGCGCGAGCGAGTCGCCGTCCACCACGAGCAGCGGCTTCACAGGGTCTCTTTCAGCTCGTCGATCTTCGCCATCAGCCGGTCGGTCGCCACCTGCGCCGCCGTCTTCGTGTCCGCGCCGTCGAGATCCGACACGTCGATCGGCTCGCCGTAGGCGACGCGCAGCGGCCCGAGCCTGCTCAAGCGGTCGGTCCCGGCGATCGCCGCCGGCACGAGCGGCGCGTCCGCGGCCAGCGCGATCCGCGCCGCGCCGGTGTGGGGGCGGGCAGTGTGCTTCTTGCGCAGGCCCTTCGCCTGCCGCGTCCCTTCGGGAAACATCACCACGATCTCACCTTGCTTGACGAGGTCGATCGCCGTCCGCATCGCCTCCATGTCGCCCTGGCCGCGGCGCACCTTGAAAGCGCCGCCCCCGCGCAGGATGGGCGTGAAGATCGGGTTGAAGAGCTCGGATTTCGCCATGAAGCGAAGCTGCCGGCCGGGCAGGAGCGGCACGCCCAACGGCCAAGGATCGAAGTTCGAGGTGTGGTTCGCAGCCAACACGAAACCACCCTCGGGAAGGTGTTCGACCCCCCGGGCGCGAAGCCGATAGAGACCCTTCACGACGGGGATGCTGAGCGTCCCGACGATGCGATAGAGAGGCGAGACCATGGGCACGCAATTGTCACGTTTCCGTAGGACACATGCGCGTTTTCGGCCACTAGGATGCTCCACAGGCCGTTCGCTAAGGTGGACCGCGTGAAGACCTTGGTAATCGCCGAGAAGCCCTCGGTCGCGCGCGATCTGACCGGCGCGCTGCCCGGCACGTTCGAGAACAACGAGAGCTATTTCGAGTCGGAGGACACGATCATCACGTTCGCCGTCGGACACCTCGTCGAGCTGACCGACCCCGAGGACTATGACGAGAAGTTCAAGAAGTGGCGCATGGCCGACCTGCCGATCGTGCCCGAGGAGTTCCGCCTGCGCCCACGGGACAAGAAGGCCGAGAAGCAGCTGAAGGTGATCCACAAGCTGCTCAAGCGCGACGACGTCGACCGGATCGTGAACGCCTGCGACGCCGGCCGCGAGGGCGAGCTCATCTTCGCCTACATCTACGAGACCTCGGGCGTCGACAAGCCCGTCGAGCGCCTCTGGATCAGCTCGCTGACGAAGACGGCGATCAAGGAAGGCTTCGAGCACCTCCGCCCGGGAGAGCAGCTGGCGCCGCTCGAGGCCGCTGCGCGCTCGCGCTCCGAGGCCGACTGGCTCGTCGGCATGAACGCCACCCGCGCCGCGACCATCCGCGGCCGCGCGTGGGTCGGCGGCGTCGTCTCGCTCGGTCGCGTGCAGACCCCGACACTGGCGCTGCTCGTCAAGCGCGAGCGCGAGATCCAGGCCTTCGTCCCGGAGCCGTACTGGCTCGTGCACGCCGAGTTCGACCCGCGCTACCAGGGCCTCTGGTCCGAGGGCGACGAGACGCGGCTGAAGGAAGCGAAGCGCGCCGAGGAGATCGCGGCGAAGGTCGCGGGCAAGGACGGCGTCGTCGAGTCGGTTGAGCGCAAGGAGCAGTCCGAGCGCGCGCCGCTCCTCTACGACCTCACCTCGCTGCAGCGAGACGCGAACCGGCGCTTCGGCTTCTCCGCCCGCAGGACGCTCCAGGCGGCCCAGTCGCTCTACGAGGACAAGAAGGCGATCACGTATCCGCGCACGAGCTCCCGCTGGCTCTCCGGCGACCTCGTTCCGCAGCTGAAGCCGACCGCTGCCACGCTGCAGCCGATCGGCGAGTACGCCGCGGCCGCGCGGTACGTGCTCGGCCTGCAGCAGCTGCCGCTGGCCCGCGTGGTCAACGACTCGAAGGTCAGCGACCACCACGCGATCATCCCGACCGACGTCGAGCACGATGTCTCGCGCTTCTCGCCCGACGAGCGGCGCGTGTTCGACCTGATCGCCAGGCGCTTCCTCGCCGTCTTCCACCCGCCGGCGCGCTACGCCCGCACGACGGTGGTGACGCTGGTCGAGGAGGAGCGCTTCCGCTCGCGCGGCAAGGTCACGCTCGAGGCCGGCTGGCGCGCGGTCTACGGCCTGCTCTCTGACGCCGACGCGCAGCAGCAGCGCCAGGACGAGGACGGCGAGAACGAGTCGGCCGAGCTGCCGCCGCTCGAGCAGAGCCAGACGGTCAAGTGCGCGAGCGCGGAGGTCGAGGCCAAGGAGACCAAGCCGCCGCCCCGCTACAGCGAGGCGACGCTCCTCTCGGCCATGGAGACCGCCGGCAAGCTAATCGACGACGAGGAGCTGCGCGAGGCGATGAAGGAGAGCGGCCTCGGTACGCCGGCCACCCGCGCGGAGACGATCGAGACGCTGATCCGGCGGGAGTACATCGAGCGCGCCGGCAAGGACCTGACGCCGACGCCCAAGGGCCTGCAGGTGATCACGATGCTCGAGGAGCATCCGCTCACCTCGCCCGAGCTGACCGGCAACTGGGAGAAGCGCCTCACCGACATCGAGCACGGCACCGACGACCGCGGCACGTTCATCGACGACATCGCCGAGTTCACACGCGCGACCGTCGAGAAGATCGCGGAGCTCGACAAGGAGAAGCTGCGCCCCGAGCGCGTCGAGCTCGGCCCCTGCCCGCGCTGCGGCGCCGAGACCGGCGAGATCATCAAGGAGAACTCGAAGGCGTACGGCTGCACGAGCTGGAAGAGCCGCGAGGAGACGGGCTGCGGTTTCGTGATCTGGAAGCGCGTCGCCGGCCGCACGATCACGCCGGAGCTGGCCCGCCAGCTGCTCGAGGAGGGCAAGACCAAGGAGGTCGTCTCGGGCTTTCGGTCACGTGCCGGCAAACCTTTTCGCGCGCGTCTCGTCTTGAACGACGAAGGCAAGGTGGAGTTCGACTTTCCGGCTCGCGCGCAAACCAAAGAGGCCGCCGTCGCGGAATAGCAAGACCACGACCCGCGTTTCGACGGGCGAGCCTGCCGGAGGGCCGGTTCCCCCTGGTCAGCCCAGGACAATCCCCCTACAGTGCGAAGAGCGGGGCAGGTACGTCGTCTAACACTCACGAGGAGAAATTGACTCAGCACCAACTTCAGGAACTTCTGGAGACCGAGCCCGCGCGCGCGCTGCTCGAAGGCGCGGAAGAGCGCGGCTTCGTCCTCCCGACTGAGCTCGAGGCGTTCGCGCTCGAGCACGACCTCGCCGAGGACGAGGTCGAGCAGCTGACGCGTGAGCTCGAGGCGATCGGCCTCGAGGTGGGCGAGGCTGCCTCCGAGCCCGACGACGAGCAGACGCAGAAGAAGGCCCCGGAGCCCGCGGCTCCCGCCGAGCCCGAGCGCCAGACGGCACAGCCGCTCGTCGGCGCCGCCGACAGCCTTCAGCTCTTCCTGGCCGACATCGGCCGGCACAAGCTGCTGACCGCGGCCGAGGAGGTCATGCTCGCGAAGGCGATCGAGCGCGGCGACCTGACGGCCAAGCGGCGGATGATCGAGTCGAACCTGCGCCTCGTGGTCTCGATCGCCAAGGGCTACCGCGGCCTCGGCGTCCCGTTCCTCGACCTGATCCAGGAGGGCACGCTCGGCCTCAACCGTGCGGTCGAGAAATTCGACTGGCGGCGCGGCTACAAGTTCTCGACGTACGCGACCTGGTGGATCCGGCAGTCGGTGCAGCGCGCGGTCGCGAACCACGCGCGCACGATCCGCGTGCCCGTCCACGTCGTCGAGCGGCAGCAGAAGCTCGGCCGGGCCGCGCGCCGGCTCGAGGTCGAGCTCGGCCGCGAGGCGACGAAGGAAGAGCTCGCGGAGGCGACGGGCCTTCCGATCCAGCACGTCGACGAGGCGCTCGGCGCCGCACAGGCCTCGGTCTCGCTGAATCAGACCGTCGGCGCGGACGACGAGGGCGAGCTCGGCGACCTGTTCGCCGACCGGGAGGCGGCCGATCCGTTCGAGGAGGCCGAGGAGTCGCTCCGCCGCCAGGGCGTGCGGCGCGCGCTCGACGCTCTGCCCGAGCGGGAGCGGCGGATCCTGGAGCTGCGCTTCGGCTTCGACGGCGAGCCGTGGACGCTCGAGGCGATCGGCCACGAGCTCGACCTGACGCGCGAGCGCGTCCGCCAGCTCGAGGGCCAGGCCCTCGCGCGGCTGGCAGCCCTGCGCGAGCTGCAGACCGTCGCCGCGTAAGCGGCGCCGCCAACTTCAGCGCGCAGTTAACCTACGGCGCTAACATCCGCCGCCCTTCAGCGTCGGTACTGACAGGGCAGGCATGTGTCCCGTCAACCCCGGGAGGTTGGTCGTGAAGCGCTGGTTCGTCGGTCTCGCGTCCGTGCTGACCGCTCTTGCGCTCGTCGCGAGCGGATGCGGCGGCAGCTCCAAGAAGTCAAGCTCGGGTCAGACGACCACGAGCAGCAGCAGCAGCGGCGGCGCGAAGGGAGGGACCCTCCTGACCGTCGCGAACGGCGCGCCCTCGGGCTCGCCCGACACGCAGGTGAACTACACCCTGCAGGAGTGGCAGCTGCTGGTCACCACGCACGACGGTCTCGTCGGGTTCAAGCGGACGAGCGGCAAGGAAGGGACGAAGATCGTCCCCGACCTCGCGCAGGCGATCCCGAAGCCGACGAACGGCGGCAAGACCTGGACGTTCAAGCTGCGGCCGGGGATCAAGTTCTCCGACGGCAGCCCGCTCACGGGCAACGACGTCAAGGCGACTTTCAACCGCATCTTCAAGATCGGCGACAGCCCGAACGCGGGCTCCTGGTACAACGTCATCCAGGGCGCCGACGCGTGCCTGAAGACGCCGAAGACCTGCAACCTCTCCGGCATCACGGTCAACGGCGACACCGTCACGTTCCACCTGACGGAGGCAGACCCCGAGTTCCTCGACAAGCTCTCGGTGCCGTTCGCCTTCATCCTGCCGGCGAGCACGCCGGCTCACAACCTCAACATCCCGCCGGCAGGCACCGGGCCGTACATGTGGAAGACGTACGCGCCGACGAAGGAGATCGTGCTCGTCCGCAACCCGCACTTCAAGGAGTGGTCGGCGGACGCGCAGCCCAACGGCAACCCGGACTCGATCGTCCAGAAGTTCGGCCTCACGCCCGAGGCGCAGGTGACGGCGGTCGAGAACAACACCGCCGACTGGATGTTCGACCAGCCGCCGGCCGACCGGCTCGGCGAGTTGAGCACGAAGTACGCGAGCCGCGTACATGTGAACCCGCTCACCGCCACCTGGTACATGGCGATGAACGTCAACGTGCCGCCGTTCAACAACCTGAAGGTCCGCCAGGCGATCAACTTCGCGACCGATCGCAACGCGCTCGTCAAGATCTACGGCGGGCCGAAGCTCGCGCAGCCGACCTGCCAGATCCTGCCGCCGAACTTCCCGGGCTACGTGCAGTACTGCCCGTACACGAAGAATCCGAGCGCCAAGTGGTCCGCACCCGACCTGGCGAAGGCGAAGCAATTGATCGACCAGTCGGGCACGAAGGGCATGACGGTCAAGGTGAACACCACCACGAACGACGTCGACAAGGGCCTCGGCCTCTACTTCGTCAGCCTGCTCAACCAGCTCGGCTACAAGGCGCAGCTGCAGGCGCTGTCGCCGGCGATCCAGTACCCGTACATCCAGAACTCGAAGAACAAGGTCCAGCTCGCGTTCTCGGACTGGTACCAGGACTACCCGGCGGCGTCGGACTTCCTCCAGATCCTGCTCGGCTGCGGCTCGTTCCACCCGAACAGCAACGCCAGCCCGAACATCGCCCAGTTCTGCAACAAGCCGATCCAGCAGCAGATGGACCATGCGGGCCAGGTGGGCATCACGAATCCGGACGGGGCCAACCAGATCTGGGCCCAGGTCGACCACAAGGTGACCGATCAGGCGCCGTGGGTCTCGATGTTCAACCCGAAGTACATCGACGTGCTCTCGAGCCGTGTGACGGGGTACCTGTTCAGCCCGCAGTGGTACTTCCTCCTTGCCCAGGCTTCGGTGAAGTAAGGAGGGAGAGCATCAAGCGTGGCTGAGTTCGCGTTCGAGCCGGGACCCGAAGTCAGGCTGGCGCCCGGCGAGTCCGCCAAGGAGATCACAGGCAAGAGTCCTTGGCGGATCGCCGGGCGACGCTTCCTCCGCGACCGCCTCTCGCTGGCGATGCTCGCGCTGTTCCTCGTGATCTTGATCGGCAGCTTTCTGGCGCCGGTCTACGCACACCACGTTGCCCACACCGACCCGTTCGTCTCCAATCTCTCGGGGACGACCGTCGTGAACGGCAAGCCGGTAGACGTGATCCAGCAGGGCGGGAGCGGCCTCGGGCTCGGGGAGATACCGATCGGCCCCACGTGGCACTCGAACTACTTCATCGGCGCGGACAGCCAGGGACGCGACGTGATGGCCCGCGTCTTCTACGGCGGGAAGGCGTCGCTGCAGATCGGGATCGTCTCGGCGGTCATCTGCACGCTCGTCGCGCTGGCCCTAGCGTTGCTCGCCGGCTTCTTCCGCGGCTGGACCGACTCGGTCCTGTCGCGGATCATGGACCTGATCTGGGCGTTTCCCGTCTACCTGCTCGCGATCTCGCTCTCGACGGTGCTGCTGACGAAGCCCGGCGGCTTGAAATGGGGGCCGGTCACCGTCGACTCGTCGAGCCTCTGGGTGCCGACGTTCATCATTGCGATCGTCTACGTGCCCTACGTCTACCGGCCGATTCGGGGCCAAGTCATGTCGGTGCGCGAGAAGGAGTACGTCGAGGCTGGGATCTCCCAGGGCGCCTCGAACCTGCGCCTGATGTTCAGCGACATCCTCCCGAACGTGCTCTCGACCGCGATCGTGCTGCTGCCCCTGATGATCGCCACCACGATCCTCACGGAGTCCGCGCTCTCGTTCCTCTCGATCGGCGTCCAGCCTCCGAACGCGAGCTGGGGCACCGTGATCGAGGACGGTCAGTCTCTGCTGTACACGCGGCCGCTGGTCTCGATCGTGCCCGGCGTGATGATCGTCCTGACGGTGCTCGCGCTGAACGTGCTCGGCGACGGCGTCCGTGACGCGCTCGACCCACGGGCGAAGGTGCGCGTCCGCGAGTAATGGTCGCGTTCACCGTCCGGAGGATCATCGGCCTCGTGGTGGTGCTGTTCGCCATCACGGTGATGACCTTCCTGATCTTCTTCGCAACGCCGGGGATCGACCCGAGCCGCCAGCTGGCTGGCCGCAACCCCGACCCTGCGACGATCGCGGCCGTCAGGCACCAGTTCGGTCTCGACCGGCCGCTCCCGGTCCGCTACGCGCTGATGATGAAGAGGCTGTTCATCTCGCGCGACCTCGTCTCGTACGGGAACACGGCCGTGAAGGTCGTTCCCGCGATCGTGGCCGCGGCGCCGGTGACCTTCTCGCTCGTGATCGGAGCCGCGTTCCTCTGGGTGGTCGGGAGCATCGTCTTAGGACTGGTGATGGTCACCTTCAAGGGGCGCTTCGTCGACCCGCTTCTGATGGTGCTCGCGCTGATCGGGATCTCGATTCCCGTCTTCTGGCTCGGCGAGATGGCCAACCTGGTCACGCAGGACCGGCTGCACAACACCATCTTCTTCAGCTGGGTGCCGCCGCTCGGCTACGTGCCGTTTACCCAGGACCCGTGGCAGTGGTTCCTGCACCTGATCATCCCCTGGATCACACTCTCGATCCTCTACATCGGCTTCTACGCGCGGATCTTGCGGGCCGACCTGCTCGAGATCCAGAGCGAGGACTACGTCCGCACCGCCCGCGCGAAGGGGCTCTCGCCGCGCACCGTGCTCGTGCGCCACATGCTCCGCACGTCGATGATCACGTTCGTATCGCTCTTCGGGCTCGACTTCGGCGTGCTCGTCGGCGGCGGCGCGCTCCTCACGGAGGTCGTCTTCGGCCTGCCGGGGATCGGCCTGCTGACCTACAACGCGATCACGTCGCTGGACCTGCCGGTGATCATGGCGACCGTCATCTACGGCGCCTTCTTCATCACGATCATGAGCGCGGTCGTCGACGTCATCTACGCGCGCCTCGACCCGCGGATTCGGCCGGCGTAGTGCAGCTCCGTGTCTGAGTGGGGCGGGATGACCGACCGCGGGATCGACTGCTCCGGGCTCGTGCACATGGCCTACCGCCGGCTCGGGCGGCTCGTGCCCCGCGACGCGCACGAGCAGGACGCGGCGGCCGAGGAGCCTCGCCAGCAGGACCTGCGTCCCCGGCGACCTCGTTTTCTTCGGTCCGCGCGAGCGCGCCGACCACATCGCGTTCTGGCTCGGCCAGGGACGCATCCTGCATGCAACGGGGCGCGACGGGGTGCACGCGGTGGTCGAAGAGCCCCTGCAGAACGTCTCGCTGGAGCACGAGCTCCGCTTCCGGCGCCTCTAACTAAGCCCTATCCAGAACGTCTCCTCTTTGCGAAGATTGGCCTTCGCAAGATCGGGGCTTCATCCACGGGGAGGTGCAATGACTGGAAGGCGAAGGGGAACCTGGCTGGTTGGCGCAATCGCGCTCGCGGCCGGGATCTCCATGATGGTCGCGGCGTACGGCGTCGCAGCGACCCGGACGCACGCGGCGCCGAAGCAGGCGCACGCGAAGTTCGGGACGCTGAGGGCCGTCCTCGACACGATCGACTTCCTCGACCCGCAGCAGGCCTACACGGGCCAGAGCTGGTGGGCGATGTGGAACGTGTACGAGACGCTGCTGACGTACAGGCACGTCGACGGGCCGGCGGGCTACCAGCTCGTGCCGGGGCTCGCGCAATCGCTGCCGACGATCTCCAACAACGGCAAGGTCTACAAGTTCACGCTACGACAGGGCCTGAAGTACTCCAACGGCAAGCCCGTGCTCGCGTCCGACTTCAAGTGGGCGGTCAAGCGCGGCTTCCTCGCCACCGGCCAGGGTGTCGGGTTCTACACCGACATCGCCGGGGCCGAGGCGTACTCCAAGCACCCGACGAAGAGCGGGAACATCTCGGGCATCATCACCAACAACAAGAAGCGCACGATCACGATCAAGCTCGCCACTCCGCGCGGCGACTTCCTGACGATCCTCGCGCTCATCTTCGCGGCGCCGGTTCCGGCGAACACATCGACGGCGATCCTGAACGGGACGATCCCGGCCACCGGGCCGTACCGCTTCTCGAGCTTCGACGCGAACCGCGGCTTCACGATGGTGCGGAACAAGTACTTCAAGCCGACGAAGTACATCCCGCGCGGGAACCCGGACAAGATCGACGTCTCGCTGATCGGTGACGCCAACGCGGCGACCCAGCGGGTGATCAGCGGGCAGGCGGACTACTCGAATGCCGCCATCCCGCCCGACCGGATCGCGACGGTCAAGAACCAGGGTCACCTCGTCCTCCGTCAGACGGCGAACACGTACTACTTCTGGATGAACATCAACGAGCCGCCGTTCAACAAGCTGGCCGTGCGCCAGGCGGTCAACTATGCGATCGACCGCGCCGCGCTCCAGAAGATCGTCTGGGGCGGCCTCGGTCAGGCGACGCAGAACGTGCTTCCTCCCACGTACCCCTCGTACGTGAAGTTGAAGCTGTATCACCACGACGTCGCCAAGGCCCGGCAGCTGATCCAGCAGGCCGGCGCCAAGGGCGCGAAGGTCACCGTGTGGACGCGGCAGGTCAGCGACGCGCTCGACGCCGCGCAGTACTACACGAGCGTGCTCAACTCGATCGGGCTCGACGCGACCCTGAACAGCCTGCCGAGGGCGACCTACTACTCGACCATCGGCAACGTCGCGACCCACGCCCAGACGGGCTGGGCGCGGTGGCTGGAGGACTACCCGCACCCGCTCGACTGGTTCGACGTCCTCCTGAACGGCAACCGCATCACGAACACTGACAACAACAACTACGCGTGGTACACGAACAAGAAGACCAACGCGGAGATCGAGTCCCTGAAGAAGTCTCAGGTCCTCACTCCGCCCGTCAACAAGAGGTGGGCGACCGTCGAGAAGCAGATCATGCAGCAGGCTCCGTGGGCTCCCTGGTCGAACCGGGTGTTCCCCGAGTTCTTCACCAAGAAGATCGGATGCATCCACATCCAGCGCCTGTACGGAATCGACGCGCTGCGTCTCTGCCGCAAGTAACGGAACACAGCACGACGTAGCGGTGAGGGCGCCTCCGGGCGCCCTCACTGACTACACTCGCCGGGGAGGGGAATGGCCGAGCCCGCAACCGATCTCACGCTCGACAGCGCTTCACTCCTCGCCGCCGAAGAGCACGAGGTCTCGATTGTCGGGCGGAGCCCCTGGTATCTCGCCTGGCGCCGGCTGCGGCGCAACTACCTCGCCCTCGCCTCGCTGGGTGTCTTCATCCTGATCGTCGTCGCGTGCGCGCTAGCGCCGGTCTACGCGCGGCACGTTGCGCACACTGGGCCCAACGCCATCCACGCCCAGGACAAGGTCAGGGTGGGCGGGAAGCTCAAGGCCGTCATCGGCGGCGGCTCCTACTACGACGCCAAGACGAACTCGTTCGTGGTCAGGGCGCCGAGCTACCTCGGCCCAACCTGGTGGCATGCGCACGGCCGCTTCGTGCTCGGCACGGACAACCTCGGCCGCGACGTCGCGGTGCGTCTGCTCTACGGCGGCCGCAACTCGCTCCTCGTCGGGATCGGGTCGGCCATCCTCTGCACCTTCTTCGCGTTGGTGCTCGCGCTGCTCGCCGGCTTCTACGGCGGCTGGCCCGACTGGGTCGTGAGCCGCTTCTTCGACCTGATCTGGGCGTTCCCAGTGTTCCTGCTCGCGATCGCAATCTCGACCGCGCTCGCGATCAACGGCTTCCACCATTTCGGGATCAACATCGAGCCGGGCAGCCTTTGGATCCCGACCCTGGTGATCTCCTACGTGCTGATCCCGTACATCGGCCGTCCGGTTCGCGGCCAGATCCTCTCGTTGCGCGAGAAGGACTTCATCCAGGCCGCGGTCGGCCAGGGTGCGGGCCCGCTGCGGATCATGTTCTCGGACCTGCTCCCGAACATCGCCTCGACGATCCTCGTCTTCTTCACGCTGATCATCGCGACGAACATCCTCACCGAGGCGGGCCTCTCGTTCCTCGGCGCGGGCGTCCGCCTGCCCAACCCATCCTGGGGCAACCTGATCGCGAGCGGCCAGGACCAGATCCAAACGGCGCCGTGGCTGTCGTTGGTCCCGGGGATCGCGATCGTCCTGACCGTGCTGTCGCTGAACATCTTCGGCGACGGCCTCCGCGACGCGCTCGACCCGAGGGCCAAAGTCAGGATCGAGCACTGATGACGACCTTCATCATCCGGCGAATCATCGGGATGTTCGCCGTCCTGTTCGCGGTCAGCGTGCTCGTCTACGTCGTCTTCATCCTCGTCCCCGGCGGCGACCCGGCCGAGCGGATGGCCGGCAAGAACCCGACGCCGGACAACATCCAGAACATTCGCGAGAAGTGGGGCTTCAACAAGCCCTTCTACGTGCAGTACGTGCTGATGATGCAGAAGGCCTGGAACGGGCTGATGCCGGGCCAGCACAGCCAGTACGACATCCTGCGCTCCTTCGATACGCGCCAGAACGTCGTTCAGGAGATCAAGAAGGGGATGCCGGCCACGTTCTCGCTCTGCATCGGCGCCGCGTTGATCTGGCTCTTCTTCGGGACCCTCGTCGGCGTCATCTCGGCCGTCACCGCCGGACGCGCGTCGGATCGCTTAATCACGACCTTCGCGCTCATCGGGATATCGATGCCCGTCTTCTGGCTCGGCATCGTGCTGCGCTACTTCCTCGCCGAGAAGAACCAGATCTTCCCCGACGGCGGGTACGTGCCGCTCACGTCGGACCCGTGGCAGTGGCTCTACCACCTGATCCTGCCGTGGTTCTGCCTGGCCGTGTTGTTCATCGGCTTCTACGGACGGGTACTGCGCTCGAACATGCTCGACGCCATGAACGAGGACTACGTCCGCACCGCGAAGGCCAAGGGGGTCTCGGCGCGCGCGGTGCTGCGGCGGCACGTGCTACGCAACTCGCTGATCCCGATCGTCACGCTCTTCGGGCTCGACTTCGCGGCCGTCCTCGGCGGCGGCGCGATCCTGACCGAGACCGTCTTCGACCTGAAGGGCGTCGGCTGGTACGCCGCGCAGTCGGTCGGCGGGCTGGACCTGCCGCCGATCATGGGTGTCACCCTCTACGGTGCCTTCTTCATCGTGCTCTTCAGCGCCATCGTCGACTTCGTGTACGCGTACCTCGACCCGAGAGTGAGGCCCACGTAATGGCCGAGACCCTCCTCCAGGTAAACGGCCTCAAGGTCCGCTTCGCGACCGAGGACGGGGTGGTGCACGCGGTCGACGGCGTCGACTTCGAGCTCCAGCGCGGGAAAGTGCTCGGCATCGTCGGCGAGTCCGGCTCGGGCAAGAGCGTTACGGCGATGACCCTGCTCGGCCTCACCCGCGACAAGAACACACGCTTCGAGGGCGAGGTGCTCTACCGCGACCAGGACCTGCTCAAGCTGCCGGAGTCGCGCCTCCGCGAGGTGCGCGGCAACGAGATCGCGATGATCTTCCAGGACCCGATGACGTCGATGAACCCGGTCTACACGGTCGGCGACCAGATCGTCGAGGCGATCACGACGCACGAACAGGCGTCGAAGGCCGACGCGAAGCGGCGCTCGGTCGAGCTGCTGCGGCAGGTCGGCATCCCGAACCCGCAGGTCCGCGTCGACGACTACCCGCACCAGTTCTCCGGGGGTATGCGCCAGCGCGCGATGATCGCGATGGCGCTCTCCTGCAACCCGGACATCCTGATCGCCGACGAGCCGACGACTGCGCTCGACGTGACGATCCAGGCGCAGATCCTCGAGTTGCTCGACCGGCTGCGCGCCGACTTCGACTCGGCCGTGATCCTGATCACGCACGACCTGGGCGTCGTCGCCGAGGTCGCCGACGACATCCTCGTCATGTACGCGGGCCGCATCGTGGAGCGCGGGGGCAAGCGCCAGCTCTTCTACGACCCGCAGCACCCGTACACCTGGGGCCTGCTCGGCTCGATCCCGCGCCTCGACCGGCCGAAGCCCGAGAAGCTGCACTCGATCGAGGGCACACCGCCGTCGTTGATCAACCTGCCCGAGGGCTGCAAGTTCCGGCCGCGCTGCCCGCACGCGTTCGAGAAGTGCTCCGAGGAGCCCGAGCTGAAGAACCGCGTCGAGGCAGCCGGCCACCTCGACCGGTGCTGGCTCTCGGTCGAGGACAAGCGCGTGCTGCGCGAGTCCACGATCGCGGGCGAGGCGAAAGTCGCGTGACCGAGCCGCAGACGCAGAACGGCGCACTCCTCCAGATCGAGAGCCTGAAGAAGTACTTCCCGATCCGGAAGGGCGTGCTCGCGCGCGAGGTGGCCCGCGTCCACGCCGTCGACGACGTCACGCTGAGCGTAGCCGAGGGCGAGACGATGGGGCTCGTCGGCGAGTCCGGCTGCGGCAAGTCGACGCTCGGCCGCTGCATCGTTCGCCTGCTCGAGCCGACCGCCGGCGACGTCGTCTTCGACGGCAAGTCGATCGGCCACCTCAGGGCCCGCACGCTGCGGCCGCTGCGCCGCGAGATGCAGATGATCTTCCAGGACCCGTACGCCAGCCTGAACCCGCGCAAGCGCGTCGGCACGATCATCAGCGACCCGATGCGGATCCACGGCATCGGCGACCGCAAGGAGCGCAAGCAGCGCGTCGAGGAGCTGCTCAAGGTCGTCGGCCTCTCGCCCGAGCACTACAACCGCTTCCCGCACGAGTTCTCAGGCGGCCAGCGTCAGCGCATCGGCGTCGCCCGCGCGCTCGCGCTGCGGCCGAAGCTGATCGTCGCCGACGAGCCGGTCTCCGCCCTCGACGTCTCGATCCAGGCGCAGATGGTGAACCTGCTCGAGGAGCTGCAGAACGAGTTCCGCCTCACCTACGTCTTCATCGCGCACGATCTCGGCGTCGTTCGCCATGTCTCCGACCGGATCGCGGTGATGTATCTCGGCAAGCTCGTCGAGCTCTCACCGGCGGAGGAGCTCTACACGCGCCCGATCATGCCGTACACCGAGGCGCTGCTCTCGGCCGTTCCCGTGCCCGACCCCGACCTCGCCGAGAAGCGCGAGCGGATCGTGCTCGAGGGCGACGTGCCCAGCCCGATCAACCCCCCGTCCGGCTGCCGCTTCCATCCGCGCTGCCGCTACGCGACCGAGATCTGCTCGGAGGTCGAGCCGCCCCTCGTCGACTACGGCAACGGCCACCTCGCCGCGTGCCACCACCCGCTCAACGTGGACAAGGAAACGCTCGCCCGCGTCCAGGCCTCGCCGGCGCACACGCCGGAGGCCGCCGACGAGACCGCATTGCCCAAGGAACCCGGCAAGGAAGTGTCCAAGCCGGTTCCTCGCCAGGACTGATCCCTCGAACAGGGTAGGACTCGAGGCTAAAGACGGCCGGTTTCGAGGCCGATACGCCACCTACCGTGGACGCTGCCGAGCGCAAGGAGATCCTGTCCCGCTACGTCGACCATTCGCGGCGCTTCGACGCTGTCGCGAAGCGGCGCGGCGGCGGCGCCGAGGTGATCCCGTTCGCCGGCCCCCTGCAGGAGCTCGAGCAGGAGCCGACGGCGCGTGAGATCGAGGTGCTCCAGCTGATCTCCGACGGCCTCGTGAACCGCGAGATCGGCGTCCGCCTCTTCCTCTCGGAAGAGACGGTGAAGTCGCACGTCCGCCACCTGCTCGCCAAGCTGCAGGCCCGCTCCCGGGCGCATGCAGTCGCGGTCGGTTTTAGGCGCGGTCTGATCGCCTAAGATTTACAACCGATAAGCCCGAACCATGCCGGTTCGGTGTGGGTTTCCACACCCCTGTGGAAATCACTCAACAGGGTGATGTGGACAGTCTGGGGAAAACGGAAGCTGTGGCGCGCTAGAAGGACTTCGAATTTCCCACGACCGCGGCGAGGGCAACCAGAGTGCCGACGAGGCCGGTAACGCGAATGCGGAATCCCGTCATGCCGGGAAACCTCCTTCGGGGGGAGACTGACGACGGGGCGAGTGTATACCCCTTTTGGGGGAGGTTCAACTCCGGCGTAGGAAGGCCCGGCCAGTGGAACATGGCCCGCGCCTTCATCCTTCGCGAGCGTGTGACTCTCGTGTGGATCGCGGCGCTGACAATCGCCTGCGTAGCAATGGCCGGCGCACTGCTTGAGCAGGGGTACGAACTACCGTCGGTTTGGGCTTTCGCGGCGCTGGCGCTCGTGACAGCGGCCGCCGAACGGCAGAGTGTTCGGGTCGCGCGGAACGTCGAAACGTCCGTCGCATTTCTGCCCTTCGTGTTCTCGGCGGTCGCTTACGGGCCGCTTGGCGCGCTTACGGTCGGGCTGATGGCCAATGCGCTCGATTTTCGAAGGCCGTACCTCCGGTGGGCAATCTATATGCCCGCTCGCGGTCTAACGGGTGCGCTGACGGGCTTGGCCGCCGCCGAGATGATGCCGACCCATGCGACCTTCGTGGGAGTAACCGTCGCCACCATCGTTGCAAGCGTCGCAAACGTGGTCTTCGACGGCGCGTTCAACGTGTCGACTCTCCTGGTCCGGAGATCTGCCCCAGTGAGCGTCTTCGTCAAATCGGTCGGGCCGTTCGCTCTGCTTTCGCTGCCGCTCTACATCCCTTTGGTCGCGCTGATGGTCTATGGGTCCGAGCGCTATTCCTTCTGGACAGCGGCAATGTTCCTCGGCCCCACGGTTGCGTTCCAGCGCGTCGTGCACCTCTACCAGAAGCAACGTGAGGTCTCAGAGGAGCTTGTGACGGCCAATGCGCGACTTGAGGCGGCAAACCTCTCGTTCGCGGCCGCGCTCGTTACGACGCTCGACGCGCGAGATCGCTACACAGCGGGACACTCGGCGTCGGTAGCCACGTACGCCCGCGACATCGCGGCTCGACTTGGTCTCTGCGAGGAAGACCAGCGCTTGGCGCATATCTGCGGACTCGTACACGACGTCGGCAAGGTGGGGCTACCGCCCGGCTTGCTCGAGAAGCCTGGTCCGTTGTCGCTCGAAGAGCGGCGCCAGATGGAGCACCACCCGGTCATCGGCGAGCGGATACTCAAGAACGTTGCGGACTACGAGCAGATCGCGCAGGTCGTCCGGCATCACCACGAGCGCGTCGACGGACACGGATACCCAGACGGCCTTCAGCACGATGCGATCCCTCTCATCTCCCGAATCATCTCCGTTGCTGATGCATATGACGCGATGACGTCAGACAGGCCGTACCGGGACGCAATGCCGCCGCAAGTCGCACGGCTGAGAATGGCTCAAGCGGTCGGAAGCCAGTTCGATACGACTGTCGTCGCCGCCTTCGAGGCGATTTTGGCTCAGGCCAGCGAGCAATACAGAGTCGGCGTCGGACCAGAGTTCGTCTTCGAAACTCTCGCCGAGAGAGAAATCGCTACTTATCCGGCGTCAGGTCAAGATCTCCGTTTTCAGAGTCTTCGCGCGCAAGTCTCGTAGCGACGATCGCAGCCTCCGTCCGCGAGCGGACTCCCAGCTTCTTGAGGATCTGCCTTACGTGTACCTTTGCTGTTCCCTCTTCGATAACCAGTCGCGCCGCTATCTCTTTGTTTGTAAGCCCCAGGCGGAGTAGCGAGAGCACGTCCGCCTGGCGAGGCGTCAGCGCGTCGAGCGGGCCGCGGAACCTCACGGCCGGATTAGCGCGTGTCTTGAGAAGCGTCGCGAGCTCGGGTCGGACGCTTGCGCCAGTCAATGCCGCGACTAACTTTGCTGACGCTCGCTGTGCGATCACTAATGCGTCGATGGCTCCAAGCTCGCTGATCTGGTTGAGGTGACGAAGCAGCGAAGCTTCATCGCCAGCGTGAGCCGCGATCACCGCGTCTGTCGCAAAGACCAAGGCGGCCGCATCGGGGAGGAACGTTAGGCTCGGGAGCGTCTGGGTGATTTCGGCCGCATGCACGATCTGTCCGGCGCAGGCAAACGTCAAGGCTCGAGTCGCGTCGAGTTCGGCGGCAAGGCCGCTCGTGACGCCTCGGGGAACCTCTCCGGTCATCTCGAGAGCCTCGTCGATATCCCCTCTGCAGAGCGCCAGCTTCGCACGTACTACCTTCACATCGATGATGTTGTGGCGATCGCGAATTCCAGTCGCCAGCGCCTCCGCCTCTGACAGGGCGTCACCTGTACCACCGTACGCACCGATGCCTAGGAGTGCGACGGCGCGGGCGAGCAACCCGTGCGGTCGAACAAAACTCAGCCCGGCGCTGCTGGCGTACGCGAGAGCGCGATCGGCGGCTTCGAGCGCCTCTTCATATCTGCCGGCCAGGCTGAGAAGCCGGCTCAACGCGTTGAGAAAGCTCGTCGACACGAGTGGATCGCACTCATGAGCGAGGTCGATGACCCCGAGTCCTTCCTCGAGTACCGAATCCAGGCCGCCGAGAACTGCGGACGCGTAGAGACGGGCATTCGCTGCGCGGATCACGTCATCAGGAGATCGAGGGACGTACTCAAGAAACTCGTCGAGGCTCCGCGACAGCTCGTCCCTGTCCTGAAGGGCGCTTGCGCATACAAGCGCGCCCCACCGTGCCTCTTGTCGCGCTTGATCGGAAGTGGCGAGTGCTTCTGCTTCGCGAAAATGCTTTAGCGCGGCTGCCTCACGGTTACTTAGATGCGCCGCTCTTCCTCCTAGGCACAGTGACTCGAAACGAAGTGCATGTCCGTCCAGATTCGCGACGTAGAGCGCCATTCGCTCCGCGTGGAGGGCGCGACCTTCGCGGGCAGCGAGTTCCGCCTTGAGGAGCTCGATTTGTGGCGACTTGATCCGTTCGCGCTCGGCCGCGGAGACCCACTCGGCGAGAGTCGCTGTTCTTCCGGCCCGGAGTAGAGGCTCTCTTCCTCTCTCGATCAGCTGCGTGAGCGACTCTCTTTCAGTGCAGTTCTGCAACACGTGAAAGGCGCTGTCCCACGCTTCCTCCGAGACGTAGAAGCTCACGAGGTCCCTCACCGCGCGGCTAGTGCCGGGCCAATCTGCTTTGACTTTGCCAAGTAGGAAGTCCTTCAGAAGCGGATGGAACGAGGCGTGATCAAGAGCGTCCGTGAAATACCCAGCAGCGGTCGCCTCCGCCAGAAGGTGCGTTGAAGCGTTTCCGGCAACGACCTGTGCAACCTCCGAGCGAACGTCAGGCGCGAGTGCAAGCAACGGCAGCACCGCGCGCAGTTCCTGCGAACTCCTGAAAAAGAGCTCCTCTGCGAGATACTCGTACAGCATCTCGGGCACGACACCTGAGATGTCCGCCGTCGCTTGGGTAGCCGCCAAACCTAATACTGCCGGCCATCCTGCAGCGGCGCGGACGATCTCGCGCGACGCGACAACATGGCCCTGGCCTAGAACGTGAAGCGCCTCCCCATTGCTCATCTTCAGAAGGCGCCGATCTATGAGGGAATAGTCGCCGTAAACGCGATGCCGGGCAGTAGCCCAGGTGGGTTTGCGCCGGCTCGTGATCAACAAGCGCATCCCTGGTTCGTCGACTAGGAGTCGCAAGTACTCCTCGCACAACGGTGATTCCGCGAGCCACTCGTATTCGTCGATGACAAGCCAAGCGTCAGGCGGCCACCCAGCCAGGTCTTCGCGTTGGAGGGCGGCCATCGCCTCGAGCGAGTCGGCTGGGTTCGATGTGACCTTCAACCAATTTGTGATGCCGCGTCTCTCACCCAAGATTGATGCGAGGCTCGTCGAGATCCCAGCTGCGAGTGCAGCAACGTCTGAATAGGCAGCCGTGCCGTGAACCCATGCGTGCCTCCGTTCTCGCATCCACTGCAGTGCGAGTGTCGTCTTCCCGTACCCGGCGGGAGCGACGAGCATGATCACGCGGGCCGTCGTTTCGTCCAGCAGGCGCGTCAAACGCGGCCGCTCGATGATGTGGCGGTTCGCTACTGAGATTGCCTGCTCTTGCAGTTCCGTCATGCACCGCGGGCCCCCCATCCCGCGCCCCTAACCCTACGCCCCGCATTGCCAGGGGCCAAGGTGTCCGAAAGGACTCCGCGCCTGCGACCCTTCCGGGCCGCAGGCGCGGGTGCCGTCAGTCCCCCGGAGAGGGTTGTCCCGCTCCGAGGCCTTGTGGGAGGGGGTCGCGCCCGGTGATGGCTCGATACGCGCTCGGAATCTGCCGACGTCGCGCGCAACCGAGCTTCTGCCGGAGCACGTCCGAGTGTGCTTTCGCGGTTCTCGGCGAGATGCCGAGACGCTGTGCAACCTCGTCGTTCGAGCATCCGGCGGCGATCAGCTCGATCACCTGAAGCTGCCGATCGGTGATGACGGGCGGCCCCTCGTGCAGGACTGTGACCATGGCGACGACGCTAACAGCGTGCCCAGGCGCCGCCTATTGACTCTACGGCGTGTCTTTTCCTATACGCCGCAGGGCGTAGGCCTAGCCGGTTGACTGGTCGAACGTGGAACCAACCCGCGCCAGCGGACGGCCGGAAAGGTTGTTCGCGTCGCGCACGACCACTGTCACGAGCTTCTCCGACCGGCCGTTCGTCGGCGTTGTCGTCGTGATGTACGTGTCGACGCGGTAGTTCTTGCGGTCGGCGCCGGTCACGCTCTGGCTCGGGATGCACTGGTTCGGGAGGGGCGAGCCGCTGCAGGTGGTCGCGATCTCGCCCGAGGTCGAGTTCGGGCACGAGGCGCCGAGCGCGACGTCGCACTTGTACGTGTTGTCCACCGAGCCGAGCGACGTGGTGTCGAGCGCGATCGCGTTGTAGGTGAGCGCGCGGTAGAGCTCCATCTGCGTGTCGGCGAGCGAGGACGCGGTCGAGATCTTGCTCGCCCGGTTGAGGGCGAACTGGCTCGAGCTGAAGGCGGCCACGATCGCGAGGATCCCGACGTTCAGGATCACCATCGCCATCAGGAGCTCGATCAGGCCGAAGCCCGCCTCTGAGCGGAGCCGCATGCGCACGTGACGTCTATCGGCAGGCCGTTCGCGTCTCTCAAGCGGCTGTATCCCTCTGCCGATACGCACTTCGTATGGCGGCGTACAGCTACAGCGCGATCAACGCTGAAGGCTTGCAGCTGATCGGAGAGGTGCACGCGCCCGATCTCGACGCGGCGCGCGAGCAGCTCCGGGTCCGCGGCCTACTCGCCGAGTTCATGGAGGAGCTCCCCGCGAGCGGCGAGGAGGGCGTCCGCACCGTCTTCAAGAAGATCAAGCCGAAGACGCTGCAGATCTTCTCGCGCCAGTTCGCGACGATGATCGAGGCCGGCCTGAACGTCGTCAGCGCGCTCGTGATCCTCGAGGAGCAGACCGACGACCCGTACTTCGCGCTCGTGATCAAGGAGCTGCGCGCGGACGTCGAGGGCGGCCTCCTGCTCTCGCAGGCGATGGCCCGCCACCGGAAGATCTTCAGCCGCCTGTACATCGCGATGGTCGAGGCCGGCGAAGCGGCCGGCATCCTCGACCAGGTGCTCGACCGCGTCGCGCTCCAGATCGAGAAGGAGACGCAGATCAGGCGCCGCGTGAAGGGCGCGATGATGTACCCGACGATGGTGCTGATCTTCGCCACCCTCGTCCTGATCGGCCTGCTGATGTTCCTCGTGCCGGTCTTCGTGAAGATCTTCGCCCAGCTCAACGGCCAGCTGCCGACACTGACGCAGTGGGTCGTGGCCGCGTCGAACCAGCTGCGCAGCCACTGGTTCATCATCTTCCCGGCCATAGGCCTGAGCGTCTGGGGCGTCCGGCGCTTCAAGAGGACCGAGACGGGCCGCCAGCTCTGGGACCGGATCAAGCTGAAGATCCCGATGAAGATCGGCGACGTCGTCCTCAAGGTGACGATGGCGCGCTTCTCGCGGACGCTGTCGACGCTCGTCGCTGCCGGCGTGGACATCATCAAGGCCCTTGAGATCACCGGCCAGACCGCCGGCAACTGGGTGGTCGAGGAGGCGCTCGCCGACGTGCGGCAGAAGGTGCACCAGGGCGTGCCGATCGCGCAGCCGCTGATCGAGAATCCTGTCTTTCCGCCAATGGTCAGCCAGATGGTCAAGATCGGCGAGGAGACGGGAGAGCTCGAGAAGATGCTCGGGAAGATCGCCGACTTCTACGAGGACGAGGTCGACGCGGCCATCGCCTCGCTGACCGCGATCATCGAGCCGCTGATGATGATCGGCGTCGGCGCGATGGTCGGCGTGATCATCATCAGCATGTACCTGCCGATGTTCAAGCTGCTCTCGCTCGTCAAGTAGCGCGCGGGTGGTTGATGCTGGAGTTGCAGCTACGCGGCACCGCGTTCTACCTGCATAACAGCATCTTTCTCACTGGTCCCCAAAACGCGCGGCGTTAGTTGCAGCTGGGTCCCCAAGACAGGCCGTCTTACCGCGCTTCGCGCGCTCAAGTGACAGCTCGCTCGGCCAGCCGACGCTCCGCCTACCAATGCCCGCGGCGCAACACGAGTTCTCCGCGCTCGCGAGCTTCGGACTGCTCGCGGAGCCACGCCGCGACCCTCGACGCCGAGGCCTCGACCGGCTCACCCGACGTGTCGAAGACTGGAACCGACCATCGCGGATCTCCGCGCAACCACGACCTCCAACGTTCCCAAACCATCTCCGGCCAATGGTCAAGAATCACCTCCGGCAGCCACTGCGGGTTGGCGTGATGGAGACGCTGCCACGCCGCGAAGACGACGAAGTCCCAGATGCGCTCGTCGGTGTACGACGGGTGATCCCTCGCCCGGAGGCGTTCAACGCGCTCGAGGTCGGCGCAATCGATCAAGCAGACAGCGACACCGTCCAGAAGATCAGCACCTGGACTCGCGAGGATCTCGCCCAGCGGCCAGTTGGCCGACAAGAGCAAGTCTTCGCCACGGCGTTCGTATTCCAGCGCGCGCTGAACCCATGTTGCGCCTGTCCGCTGCCGCCAGCTGCTATCGGCGTCGGGGGGAACCCCCTCCTCATCGAAGTCGTGACTGCGCAATCGCAGCCCAGTAACAAGCGGGGCTCCCTCGCCTAACAGGAACCGACGAATCGCGGACTTACCCGCGCCGCTCGACCCACCGAGGACAAACAGCACCTGACGATCATGAACGGCTGCTCTG
The DNA here is from genome assembly GCA_963765785.1 of uncultured Actinomycetes bacterium. Taxonomy (GTDB): domain Bacteria; phylum Actinomycetota; class Thermoleophilia; order Gaiellales; family Gaiellaceae; genus AC-32. The sequence continues at coordinate 176,167 of CAVXXW010000008.1, read as the reverse complement.
GCGTGCGCTCTGGTGACATTCCCGCGCACTGGCCCAGTCGACGGTTGCTACGAACGATTACCCGCGAAGGCGTCGAGCGCACCTCGAATCGCCTCGCTGCCATCTGCGAGCACCGGCGCCCCGTGGGCGACGAGTACGCGGTCGATCCGAAGATCCCGCAGTCGTTCAAGCGACGCGGCGAACGCGGCCATGTCTCGGGTCGGAGGCGACGGCTGTACGCGCAGGCCGTTCCCGGTGCCGACGAAACACTCAGCCACTATCAGCGCTTGCTCCGGAACGACATGGAACGCCACCTGCCCTTCGTCTACACCGTCGAGTTCGAGAGCCTCCACGCCCGGGGCAGCGCGCTCAGCTCAGGCAACTCTCCGATGCGAGCACGCCCGCGCGGATGTATCCAAACCGCGGCGGCATACCTAGCGGCGACGGCGCGAAGGCTGCGCTCGTGCCACGGGGCGGTCACCAGCACAACCGCTGGGAGGCCCGACTCGGAGACCGCGCGATCAAACGGCTGCCACGCGGCCAAGTCGAGATCGTCACGGACAAGCGGGTCGATGAACACGAAGGAATCGGGCGACCGCCACGTCGCGAAGGCCACCTCCTCAGGCCAACCAGGATTCGGCGTCCAAGCTGGGTGCGGAGCTATCCACCTCGTCAGCGCATCGCTGAGAACGATCCTTTCCACGGCGTCGTCGGCAGTTTCACGCAGATGGCCCAACGGCTTCTGGTGACATTCCCGCACGCTGGCCCAGGCGGCGAGCCTCACGCGTGGCGCCCCCACCCCTTCCGTGGTGACGAACGCAGCGGGCTGCTGCGTGTGCGTCTAGCTGGTAGCTGCGCCGCTCGAGGCGCAGCGGCTCGTGACCGCTTAGCTTCTGGTCGGTCTGTGTGTCCGAGCCAGCCCGATCACGATCATCGCCGCCCCGACGACCAGGGGGATCAACACCCACCAGTGCGCCGTAATTGACGCAAAGAGAACCAGGAGGGCGATCGTCCCGATCCAGAGCAGCATGAGCATGCCGATCAGCTTCAGGACACCATCGACGATCCCCTGTGAGACCTCCTTACGGATTTGGCCCTCACGGAACTCGCTCATGTGCGCTCCTTCCTTTTCCGGTCACGGTCGGAACCGCGTGGAACCGTCTGCAACAGTATGCGCCCCGTCGGCGCGCCTGGCTATGGAGCCACCGGTAGGTTGAAGATACCGAGGACAACCGCGCACCGAAGCCCTAGCGATCCGCCATCGCCAGAACAGTGGCCACCGTTCCTGCCTAGCCTCAGGGGTCATTCACGAACACTGGCGCAGCCCTGAGTTCATTCGCTCGCGGCATGTGCGAGCGCCGAGGGCGTCTGGCAGCCGACGATTGCCGGGGCCTCGTGTACCAGCTCGTCGTTCGTCAGGGCCTCCACCATGAACAGGGCGAAGTCCACGCGACGGGTGAGGTTGCTCTCGAGGATTGGTTCGCCGACATGCCGGCTCCACACGGGCAAGCCCTGACTCTCCCCCTCCTCGAGATCGCTGCCGCGCACGACGGTCCACCGGGTGTCGCTGGCGAACACCCGTCGGCACGCCTCCACTTGGTCGTCCAGGTCGGCGAAGCGAGCGAGACGCGCGAGCGGGCCGCCGACATTCACCAACGCTTTGATCTTCCACGAGTACAAGTCCTGGCCGTCGCGGGTGATGTGCCACCCGCACGAGAACACGAGGCGCGCGCCCCGAGGCGCGTGGTCGAGCACCGCCTGGGCCGTTCCAGTCGAGTAACCGTGGACGCCTCGCGGCACCAGCACGACGAGCACCCCGTCGCACCCTGAGACCGCCTTCTTGATCACTTCGGCGTCGTTCGTCGCTCCCGGAACGACGGTGATGCGCCCCTTGAACACGTCGAGCTTCCCTACGCTTTGCTCCCGGCACACGCCCACCACCTCGTAGCCCCGATCCAGCGCGTGTTGCACCATGTATTGCCCGAGCTTCCCGGAGGCTCCGACGATGCAGACCCTCCTCGTTCGCTCGCTCATACGTACAGGCTAGGTGCTCGTCGTCGCCGCTACACCTTCGAGTGACATTCCCGCACGCTGGCCCAGGCGAGACCGCTACGTAAGAGCCCATCTCGCCTCCAGCATCTTGCGCCAGTCGAGATCCACTCGATGTGCAACTCAGGGGCGGCAATCTGCAGGGGTGAGACGCTGTCCTTCCTACGCCACGCGCTCGCGTGTCCACCAGACGGCGAAGCCGATCAAGAGGGCGGCGACACCCACGAAGAGCGCTGTCTCTGTGAGCTGCAGGGGCCAGAAGTGGCTTGCGGGTTGGTAGACGGCGTGGAAGACGGCTTTGCCGAGTCCGGGTGCCGCAGTCACCGGCTTGTGGCCGCCCACGAATCCGCCGCCGGCGGTGATGACCTGATGGCCGTGGATGGTGGCGCTAATGCTCATGACGTGCGCGTTGTAGAGAAAGCTCGGCTGCGGGTTGCCTCTCCAGGTCGCCTTGAGCGGCGAGACGAGCCAGTCGCGGACCTTGTAGTCGACGAGGACGCGCGCGACGAAGTAGCCGATGAGGGCCACCGTGAGCGAAGCGGCCGAGCGTCGCCATAACGCCCCTAGCGCGAGTGCCAGGCCGAGCGCGAACAGGGTGTAGCCGAGGACGACGGTGCCGGTCGAGTCGTAGATGCCGGTGAGGAGGCGGCCGTTTAGGTGAGCCTCCGGAGCGCGCCACCAGTTGAGGAGCAGGGTCAGGGCTCCGCCTGCGAGCAGGGCGCTGATGGCCGCGAGGCCGAGCTTCCCGGCGAGCCAGCGGCCGCGGGTAATGCTCTGTGTCCAGGCGAGCCGGTAGGTGCCGTGTTCCAGGTCGAGGATGAAGGGCGCTGCAAGGAGCACGCCGATTAGACCGGGGAGGAGCGTGAACCAGTTGGCGAGGTCGCTGAGCGACTGGAAGCGCGCTTGGAAGCCGCCAACCTTGTTTGCGCAGAGGGGGCTGGGGTTGACCGAGAGGCAAGCGGCGAGCCCGTCGTGGTGATATGCGTCCGCCATCTGAATCCCGGTCGGCACGAGCAGCGCCGCGAGCAGGGCGAGGATGCCGAGCGCGATCAGCGTCTCGGTGCGCTGCAGCCGCCAGCCGACCCAGGTCATCGCCCCACCAGCTCAGGAATAGGGAGGCTCGCAGCCGTTGCGCCCGGCTTGTAGCCGAGGTAGGCGAGCACGATGTCTTCCAGGTCGACCTCGCATTGCTCCCAGCAGCAGTCGTAGACGTGGCCGTTGGCCCGCACCAGCAGTGTCGTCTGTCGCTCGGTGTGACTCTCGCGGATCACGTTGTGCACGCGCGCGACGCTCGACGCGTCGCTGCGCGGCCCGATCAGCAGGCGATGGCTGGCCACGATCTCGTCGATCGGCCCGACCAACTGCGGACGGCCGTCCGCGAGCGTCACCAGGTAGTCGCACACGCGCTCCAACTCGGAGACGATGTGCGAGGAAAGGATCACACTCACCCCGCTCTCGACGGCGGCTTCGAGCACGGCGTTCAGGAACTCACGCCGCGCCAGCGGGTCGAGCGAGGCGACCGGCTCGTCCAGCACCAGCAGCTCTGGCTCCTTGGCCAGGGCGAGCGTCAGCGCAACCTGCGCCTGCTGGCCACCCGAGAGCCGCCCGACCTTCTGCGAGAGGTTCAGGCCCAGACGCTCGACCCGCGCCAGAGCCACACCATCGTTCCAGCGCGGATTCAGATGGCGGCCGAGCTTTAGCGTCTCTGCGATCGTCAAGCCGCGATAGAGCGGGTGATCCTGTGCGACGAAACCCAACTTTGGAAGGAGCACCTTCGCCTCATCGCGCGGCGAGAGGCCGAGCACCTCCACTGCGCCAGTCGTCTGCTTCGCCAGCCCGATCACCAGATGCAGCAGCGTTGTCTTCCCGGCCCCGTTCGGGCCGACAAGCGCTGTTACTGAGCCGGCCGGGATCTCCAGCGTGCAGTCGCGCAGCGCCCAGGTCGTCCCGTAGCGCTTACCAAGACCTTCGCTGTGAACGGCGGGCGGTTCGCTCATGCCACCCTCGACACCGAGTCGGGACGCACCGACTCGGCAAACAGCGCCGACATGCTTTCTTCATCCAGGCCAGCCGCTCGGGCGCGCGTGACCCAACGGTCGAGCGACGAGCGAAGCGACCTCACCTGGTCGGGCGGGAGCGGCGTCCCGTTCGTTGCCACAAAAGTGCCGACCCCTTGCCGACCCTCCACCAGGCCCTCCAGGTCGAGCTGCCTATACGCGTGAAGGACGGTGTTCGGGTTCAGCGTCAGACTCGTGACCACCTCCTTAACCGTCGGCAACTGGTCACCGGGGCGAAGCATCCCGAGCCGAATCGCCTGGCGAACCTGCTGCACCAGCTGCAGATAAGCCGGGACGCCGGAGTGGCTATCCAGATGAAACTCGATTACGGGGAGCAATGGTTCTCTAGTCATCTAGATAACCACGTTACCACGAAAAGTACCGACGCGTCAAGTACCGGTCGCGCGGCGGGCTCAGGGTCATTCCGGAACACTGGCCCAGGCGACGGGGAACTCATCGTTCCGGCCAGATCCAGCATCAAGTCGTCAGGGGTTATTCCGGAACACTGGCCCACGCGAGTGTCCGCCTTGAAGGTCTGCGGCGTGCACGCTCGGCCTCGTGGCCGCAGGCAACGGCTTGGCGGCGCCCCACCGAAGGACGCCGCCAAGCCGTTGATGGGTTCACGCGGTCGGGGTGGGCGCGGAGGTGTCGTTCTGCCAGAGGCCGAACTCGTTGCCCTGCGGGTCCCTACAGGTCGAAAACCAGCCCATGCCCGGCACAGGCATCGGGTCGTCGGCCTCGCCGCCCAGTTCCTTTACGCGCGCGGCACCGGCGTTGATCTCGTCGACGTCGAAGTAAGCCCGTGTCCCTCGCTTGCCGGGTTCCATGTTGGTAATCGCCCCGCCCGTCTGGCCCGGGGTGATTTCGGTCATGTGGTACTCCGACGGGCCGGGGACGGACTGGAATTGCCACCCGAAGAGCGAGCCCCAGAACTCGCGCCCCTTCGCGGTGTCGTCCGCCGGGATCTCGAAATGCACGATCTGGCCCGACATAGGCCCTCCTCTCGCATCGTGGTTCGGTGGAAACCTTGGCTCCATCGTTGGCCCCAGGGATGAGACCTGTCGATCGGAAGGATCTCATCGGTGCCGCTCACGCGGAGGACGTCCGTGCGTCACGTCCGGCGTCCGCGTCATTGACCTCCGTCGATGAGCGTGGCCCGCTCGCTTCTGGTGACATTCCCGCACAATGGCCCAGGAGAGTTCACCGGCCCGCCTCAGGCAGGCAGTTGCGGCTGTTGTGCTTCCAGCTGGGCGAAGATCTCGCTGTAACTGCCGCGCATCTCGTGCGGCACGCGCCACACATCCATCGTTCCGACGCAGCCAAACGCGTGAACAGAAACAGTCGGTGCGTCGGCGCGGACAACGTCCTGTCCCCACTCGCGCAACCGGCCGAAGACGACCGTTCCGCCGACCTCAACATTGACGCCTTCGGGCACATAGAGATCGACGTTGCCGAAGGCGACGAAGATCCTCACAGCGACGCGCGGGTCGTGCATCTCGGCCTCACGGAGATCAAGGTCGACATCTCCGAAGGCGCTGATCACAAACGTCCGACGCCGTAGCCGCAGTCGTCCCCGACGAATGACTCTGCCGAAGAACGCGATTGCTAGACGTTTCTGCGGTCGGCCCGAGCCGATGGTCGCCGAATCCGACTCAGGCAGGTCTCGTCGGGCGCGAACCAAGTCCCGACCAATCTTCGCTCGATAGGCGATCTCGACCCGTTCCGAGAACTCATCAAGCGTCAACCGCCCCGCCAACAGATCGTCTCGAAGCGCGAGCACAGCCTGCGCCCGATCCTGATCCGAGACACGTTGTGACTCATCCACCCCGGCAAACACGCTAACCGATTACCCGGGGAAACCCCCCGCACGCTGGCCCAGGCGACGGCGAGGCACCCTCCCACATCCTGAGTAGGCGATAGAGCAAACGCCCCGATCCGTGGCGTGCTGCGGGCTATTCCCGATGCCACCGCGCTCCGCAGCGGCGATCCTCGGAGCATGCCTCTCCTGGTCGTCTACGCCAGCCGCCATGGAGCGACCGCGGAGATCGCGGCTCGCATCGCCACACGCCTCGTCGACTCCGGAGCCTCGGTCGACCTCCGTCTGGTCGACGAGGTCGAGACGCTCGACGGCTACGACGCGGTCGTACTCGGCGCACCGGTGTATGACCAGTCGTGGCCGCCCGAAGCGAACGCATTCGTTGCCAGAAACCGCGATGCCCTAGCCGCTCGCCCGCTCTGGCTCTTCAGCGTGGGAGCGTTCGGCGATACGAAGCGCCTGATCGGCCCGCTGACCCACAACGAGCCCAAGGGGATCGGGGAGATTCGTGCCGAGATCCGTGCGCGCGAATATCGCGTCTTCCAAGGCGTCATCCACAAGCACCAGTGGCCGTTCTGGTCGCGCGTGTTCTTCCACGCCTTTGGCGGCCGCTTTGGCGACCACCGCGACTGGCCGACGATCGACGCGTGGGCCGACCGGATTGCGGTTGCATTGCCCAGCCTGCGCTCGGCGTCGCAGGTCTGACGGCTGGCCACCCCTGGCGACGCGGCAACGGCGCGATGAAGCGCGGGGACTCGGGCATCAATCCCGGCCGCAATGGCGCAGCCCAGGTGGCTACCGCTTGAGTCGGCCTCGTCAGCATGCGTCGGGACGCGAGAATCAAGGGGCCGAACGTCGAACTCGGCTCATGGTGACCTCGACTCGATGCGGAACACCGGGTGCCGACCGGCTTCCGCCACGAATGCGTCGAGGGGCGAGTCAGGCGACGCATCGAAGCTGGAGCGAACAGCTTTGGCTTGGCGGAGGTACTGGCGAAGAACCGGGGCGCTCTCCTGCGGGCCGATTTCGCTGAGCTTGATCTCTTCGCGGTGTCGCCCCCGGCTGAGGGTCGCCTGACCCGCCGCACGAGCATTCCGAACCCAGCTCACCTCGCCGTAGGGCGCAACCAGCCAGCGCTCGCCGTTCTCAACCAGGACGACCGGCGTGGAATAGGTCCGGCCGCTTCTTCGGCCACGTACTCCAAGAAGGTAGGTATGTCGCCCTGCGACTCCGATGCGGAGTAGACCCTTCACACATCCATTGATCAGGCGAGGGGGACCAAGCCGATTCGCCATTCGTCGATCATCGCACGAGCGGCTCGCGGTCGCCGGGCTCCTCCTCGATGGTCGAGACACCTAGCGCACCGTCGGGGGACGTTCCTTAACGCTGGCCCACGGGACGCAACGTACATAGCCCGCCCCGAGCCATCTTGAGAAGGTGCGGGTCACGGAACCTGGCGAAGGAGGAATGGCATGCAACGGAGCTCGATCAACCCCGTGTCTTGGTCTACCAGATTGGGATTCGACCAGGCTCAGCTCATCGAGGATCATCAGCGGCTGCTCGTGTGCAGTGGACAAGACGCTGTGGACGCAGACGGTAACGCCCAGCATCCGGACGACATGGCCGCGCAACTCGAGATGTCCCTCGACAACCTTGAGGACGTCCTGGCTGCTGCCGACATGACGCTCGCCAACGTCGTGCGGCTCAACGTGTACACGACCGACTTCGATGAGCTTGTGAAGCACTGGACAAGTCTCTCGGGACGCTTCGGACAATCCGATAGCCGCTTTGCGACCTCTCTGCTCGGCGTGACGCGACTATTCACACCACAGCTGCTCGTCCTGCTGGAGGCGACTGCGGTCGACTGACGCGCTCAGGCTGGGCACGATCCGTCGAGTGACATTTCCGCACGCTGGCCCAGGCATCAGACCTGACGCCTGATCGTTGATCAGGTGCGTTTCTGTGGGTAGATCGTCTCGCCGCGGGCCAGCATTTCGACGAACTGCATGATTCTGCGTTCTCGCGTTTCCGCTCGTTTGGCGGTACTGATCCGATAGAGGATCGCGTAGCGGTTCTGGCGGCTCAGGTTCTCGAACATTGCGAGCGCTTTCGGCTCGGCGGCCAGTGCAGCGCCGAGATCGTCAGGCACCTCGATGCTGGCAGAGCCCGCGTAGGCGGCTTCGCTTCGACCGTCGGCTCTCGCACTCTCCAGCTCGGCGATCCCGGCTGGATGCATGCGACCTGCTGCGATCAACCGCTCCGCGATCTCGATGTTCCGTTTCGACCAGGCGCTGCGCCTGCGGCGGCGACTGAAGCGCTGGTAGTAGGTGCCGGCGTCGCGGCCGCGGAGTTGGCCGTCGATCCAGCCGTGGCACAGTGCCTCTTCAAGCGCTTGATCGTGGTTGAGACTGGTCGGTTGGACCGTCTTCTTCTTGGCCAGCACGAGCCATATCCCCGCCGAGGAATCATGGTGCTTCGCCAACCAAGCGCGCCAGTGTGCTGCATCGCGCACCATCAGCTCCGGGGCATCCCCCACGATCCCATTCTGGCGATCGATGGATTCATCAGGAACGCGACTGAGTTCAGGGGTCCGCGCGAACACTCGCGCAGGCGAGTGCCTCGCGGCAGAAGTCGCGCTTCGTAGGCTTCGCGGGGTGACCTGGTGATGCATGAGCTTCCGTCGTGGGTTGACCGGTGGTGTCGAGCCTTTCTGGGAGCCGGGACGGTGGAGGTTCTGTTCGTCGCTGGGTATCTGTCCGAGGTTGTTGGTGTTCGGCTTGCCGATGGACGCGAGGTTGTGGTGAAGCGTCGCGTCGATGAATCGGGCCGGGCGGCCCGATGCGTCACGGCGCAGAGACTGCTCGCCGAGCGAGGCTTTCGCTGTCCGATGCAAGCGGTTCCTCCGGGGAGCTCATCAGCGGCTGGTAACCGGCCGTCTGAGGGCGACCAGCGTCGGCGCGATTCCGGCGATCATCGAGATGAGCGCTGCGCCGGCGAAGAGGAGCGCGCACAGGTGCGTGGGCACGACGATTCTCCAGTCCGGCTGCGTCGCCGGGAGTCTCCACACGACGGCTGCGACGATCGCTCCGCCTGCGGCGAGGCCGATGGCGGTGGTCAGCACGGCTTCCCAGGTGATCATCCGGAGGACTTGGCCGCGCGTCGCGCCGACGAGACGAACCAGGCGAATCTCGGGGCGTCGATCCGCTATGGCCATCGCCGCCGTGTTCACGAGCGCGATCGCGGCGTACCCAGCGACGAGCACGATCAGCAGCCACACGATCCAGGCTTGCTTTTGCTGCGCCGAGTCGACTCCACGGAGGTACTCGCTGCGACTGAGCACGACCGCTGCCGGCACGCGCTCGGCGAGCTGACGGAGCGCACTCGTGCCTCCCGCGACGTAGATGGCATCGTCGAGACCGCCGACGGAGTGCCGCTGTGCGAAGGCGGCTCCCAGGACAAGGTCGCCGAGAGCATCGGACCACCGATACAACGCCCCAACGCGAACCTGGGCATCGGTGCCGTCGGGGAGCCGTAGGCGAAGGGTGTCTCCGACGCCCAGGTGGGTGTCGCGGGCCATCTGCGTGCTGATTGCGATCGTGTTCCCGCGCACGCGGGCGAGGGAGCCTTTGCGCACGCCGAGGTCGAGCAGTCCCCCGGAGTGCTGCACGTCGATTCCGGCGGCGATCCTCGGAACGCCGTTGTTCTCGAGCCCCCGGTTCATGATGTAGACGTCGAGCGGGAGGACTCCTACAGCGCCCCTCACGCCCGGCAGTCGGCGGATAGCCGGCTCGAGCGACGACGGCAGTCCGGGGCCGTCCGAGACGAGCACCTGGCCGGCGCTGAGGCGCTCGGATGCTTCGTGCTGCGCCGCCGCCTGCGAGCTGGCCGACAGGACCGCCTGGACTGCCGCCGATCGCCACGACGAGCGCAATCGAGGCCGCGACGGCACTCACCCTGCGCCGCCCGCTCGACATCGACGTGCTCGCGAGCAGGCCGGTCGCGCCCAGCCGTCGAAGAGGCCGGGAGAGCAGGCCGGCCGGGACGGCGAGCACAGTGGGGCCGAGCAGCGCTACCCCGATCGCGAGCACGATGGCGGTCGGCACGACGATCACGGTGAATGGGAGGCCGTCGGCGAGTGAAAGCGCGGTCGCCGCAACGGCCACGATCCCCAGGCCGAGCAGGCTGCGGGCGATCCCGAGGCGCTCGCGGCCGAGCGATTCATCGCGAAGCGCCTCACCCGCACGGACGCGGCCAGCGCGAAATGCCGCCGCGATCACCGCACTCTCGGCCAGGACGAGCCCGATCGAGAAGGCTACGGCCATCGGCACGAGCCCTGCATCCGGCCGGAGCCCATCGGGCGCAATCCCGCGGTCGACGAGCATCGAGGCGATCGGACGGGCAGCGAGGACTCCGGCGACGCAGCCGACGACACCCGCCAAGATGGCGACAACGAAGGCTTCTGCGGCGATCATCCGCCGGACCTGGCCCGGGCTGGCTCCGACCGCGCGGAAGAGGGCAAGCTCACGGCGGCGCTGGGCGATCATCAGCCCGAAGATGCCGGCGACGACGAAGACCGTGACGGCGCCTCCGTTGCTGGTCAGCATCGCCATCACGACGATCGTCGTCTCACGCTGATCGGCGCGAGGATCGCCGGCGTCCGCTGTCGAGGCTTCACTCCGCCCCGCGACCTTGTAGCCGCCACCGAGCGTCTTCTGCAGCCGGTCGACCAAACGTGCGGGGTCGACGCCGCCACGGGCGAGCACGCCCACTGCGTTGACGCGACCGCCCAGGAGCGCGAGATGCCGCGCCACCCCATCTTCGAAGAACAGCGCGGCCTGCGTCCGGTCGCCCGCACCGTGGGTATCGACGAGGCCGCTGACGCGAAAGGTCCTCGCGCCCGCGGGCGTCGTTACGCGCAGCTGCTCGCCGACTCGAGCGCCCAGCCGGCGCTCGACGACGATCTCGCCCGCGTCCCTTGGTGCGGCTCCCTCCGCCAACATGTACGGCGTCAGCCGCGAGCTCGACCAGCCGTGGCCGAGCGACCGCTTGACACCCGACGCGGCGAGCTCACCGCCGCTCGCGTCCTGCGCTGTTGCGAAGAACGCGACGTCCCCCACCGCCTCACGAACACCGCTGACGGCTTGGACTCTCGCGATGACCGTGTCGCTCATGGGCGGCCGCGGCTGCGGGTCGACGGTGCCGGCCTGGTCGCCCGTTCCGAGCGCGATCGCGCCGTTTGCGCTCACGACCGCGTCGGCGCGAGCGAAGCGTCCGGCGCTCGAAGCCGACAACGCGCTGGACATGAGAGACGCGGTGACGGCAGCAAGTGCGACGCCGACCGTTAGAGCCACGAATGCCCCGGCCAGGGCCGGCCAGCGCACGCGCACGGTTGAGAACGCGAGGCGTAGCATCAGTCGTCCAGCTCGGTCATGCGCAGGGCGACCGCTTCGACGGTCGGGGACTGGAGCTCGCCGGCGAACCGGCCGTCCGCGAGAAAAACGACCCGGTCGGCCCAGGCTGCGGCCGTTGGGTCGTGAGTGACCATCACGAGCGTCTGGCTCCAGCGATCGACCGACTCGCGAAGCAGCTCGAGCACTTCCCCGCGGCTCTGAAGGTCGAGCGCGCCGGTGGGCTCGTCGGCGAAGAGCACGTCCGGTTGGCTGACCAGCGCGCGCGCGATTGCGACGCGTTGCTGCTGGCCTCCCGAGAGCTGTGCGGGGCGATGGCGCAGACGATCGCCGAGCCCGACGCGGCCGAGCGCGTCGCGCACGGTTGCGCTCTTCACGCTACGCCCGTCGAGGCGGAGCGGCAGGGAGACGTTCTGCTCCGCGGTGAGGGCGGGCAGGAGGCTGAAGTCCTGAAAGACGAAGCCCACGTGCTGTCGCCGCAGGATCGCGAGCTGACGTTCGTTCATCTCTCCGAGCGAACGCCCGCCGATGCGCACAGTGCCTTTCGTTGGTCGGATGAGGCCCGAGGCCGATTGCAGCAGCGTCGTCTTGCCCGAGCCCGAAGGCCCCATGACCGCGGTGAACGTCCCGCTCGCGAACGTGAGGCTGACGGCGTCGAGCGCCGACACCTTGTTCCCGTTCGAGCCGTAGACCATCGACACGGCCTCGAGCTCGACTGCCGCGGTGCCACTGCTCGTCTCGTGCGACGGCTCCTCGACCAAGGCGACGGCCGTTGAATTGAACGCTCTCATGACATCTCGCTCTCGTTGGGACAACAGGACTGCACATCGCGAGCGTGCCGCGGAGGCGGCGACGGGGCATCGGGACCACACCCTGATCCGCCACCCTGATCTTTCATGGCGTCCTCAGCAGGGCGCGGTCGAAGAACGCGATCACGCGCTGCTCGTACTGGCGCGGTTGGGCTTCGATGCCGCCCGTGTGCCCTGCGCCGGTGACCTCCCAGATCGCCTTCGGCCGGCTTGCGGCCGCGTAGTAGCCGGGCGTCAGCTCTCGTACGTTGGGCTGGTCGTGCTGCCCGTAGATGAAGAACACCGGTCGCGGCGCGATGCGGCCGACGATGCTCCTCAGGTTCGGCGGCGGCGCCTGATTGCCGAACAGCATCGTCCCGCCGGTGATGATCAGCGACGTCGGGATCTCGCCCCATTTCGACGATCCGGTCCGAATCAGCTCTTCCCGGACCGAGCGGGAGCCTGCCCCGTCGGCGACCACTGCCTTGAGACCGTCCGCTTCGGCGGCTGTCTGGAGCAGCGTCTCGCCGCCGACCGAGAGGCCGATCCCGCCGATCCGGTCGCGCTCGACGTCGCCTCGATGCTGCAGGTAGGCGACGGCAGCCTCGAGGTCCTTGTCGGCCGCCCAGCCGAAGGCGTTCGGGTCTCCTTCGCTCTCGCCTTCGCCGCGGCGGTCGAAGAGCAGCACGCCGTAGCCGTGGCGGGCGAGCAGCCGCGCCGGCCGCTGTGAGCCGGCCCGGCCAGGGGCTGCGATCACCGCGGCGTGGTTCTTGGAGGGCACGTACCAGCCCTTTAGCGTCAGGCCGTCCGTCGTCCGGAAGCTCACGTTCTCGTAGGCCACTCCCAGGTGTGCTTGCGGAACGACGGCGCGGGCCGAGTGGGTGAACACGTACGAGAGCGAGAAGGGAAGAAGGACGACGTAGGCACCGACGACCGCGAGCGCGGTCAGAGCCAGCCGGCGCAGATACCGGAGTGGGCGGCGGTCGTCAGTGCGTCTGGACCTCCAGAGCGTCGTGGCGCCGAGAGCGACGAGCACGACTCCGGCGAGGATGGTGAGCAGGCCCGTGTAGTCGTCGCCCGAGGGGCCGACGGTGAGGGTGTAGTAACCAGCCTCGCCGGCTCCCGCGACGATCGCGAACAGGCCGAGAGTGATGGCGAGCGCCGCCCTCAGCCCGGCGCGGAGATGCGTGTAGCCGAACATGAAGGCCAGCAGCACGGCGAGCGGCACGAGACCGCTGGCGAGGTGACCGGTGGCGGAGGTACCGGGCTCCGGTTGCAGGAAGTTGTCGTCGAGCACGTGCAGGGCGATCGCGGCTGTTGCGCCATAGGCGACCACCGTTTCCAGGCTGGCACCTCCGACTCGACCTCGGATGGTGTCGAAGGGGCGGACGATGCTTTCGGAGCTGTCGAGCGAGCGTGAGCGCATCTGCCGTTCCTCCAATCCGGTATGGGGAAGCCGTGACGAGTGGCGCAGCCGCGGTCCGGGGACCGCGGCTGCGCGGGTTGGGAGGGGCTAGGCGTCTGCGGGCCGAGGCATCGCCGGTGCGACGGCAGGCGGCTCCGCCTGGGCGGTCTGCTCCGAGCCTTCATGCCCGAGCCGTGGCAGCCACTCGAGCCAGCGGGGCAGATACCAGTTCCACTCGCCGAGCAGCTTCATCGAGGCCGGCAGGAGCACGGCTCTGACGATCGTCGCGTCGACGAGGACGGCGACGGCGAGACCGACGCCGAACTCCTTCAGGAACATGAACTGCAGCGTCGCGAAGATCGAGAAGACGCCGACCATGACGAGCGCGGCGCTCGTCACGACACCGGCGGTCGTGCTGATGCCGTATCTGACCGACTCGTCGGTCGACATGCCTCGATCGTGCGCCTCCCGAACCCGGCTGAGGATGAACACGTGGTAGTCCATCGAGAGCCCGAACAGGATCACGAAGAGGAAGATCGGAAGGAAGCCGATCACCCCGCCGGGCGTGACGCTGAAGCCGAGCAGGCCCTTGCCCCAGCCGTGCTGGAAGACCAACACGAGCGCTCCGTACGCGGCCGCGACCGAGAGCAGGTTCAGCAGCACTGCCTTGATAGCGATCACGACCGACCGGAACGTGAGCAGCATCAGCAGGAAGGCGAGTGACAACACGAACGCGAACACGAGCGGCGCGGCGCTCTTCATCTGCCGGTTCGAGTCGAGCTCGCTCGCCGTCTGGCCGGTGACGCCGACGTCCGAGCCGTCGAGCTTGCCGACAGTCGCCGGAATCACGGTTCCTCGCAGTGTCTCGAGCGCATGCACGGCCTTCGCGTCCACGCCTTCGCCCTGCATCCCGATCGAGACGAGGGCGATCGTGCCGTCGCTCGAATAGTCGACGTTCGTGGGGGTGGAGAACTCGCCGGTGGCGATCGCCTGCCGCTCGAGCGCGGCGATCGCCTTCGTGGCCGCCGCACCATGCGCGTGTTCGGTCTTGACGAGAATCTGCGCCGAGTTCACGTCGCCGGGGAATGCCCTCTGCACCTTGTTGTAGGTCTGCACCGCCGACAGGTTCTGCGGGAGCGTGTCGAACCCCGGCGCAGCCATGCGCAGCTGCACGGCGGGCGCGGCGATCGCGAGCAGGAACGCGGTCGCGGCGATGGCCGAGATGAGCGGGTGGCCGAGGACGCGGCTGACGATTGCGTTCCAGAACCTGCCGCCGCCATCAGTCTGGGAGCGGTTGTGCAGGAACGGCAGGCCGCCCTTGTCGACCTTCCCGCCCAGGGCTGCCAGCGTCGCCGGCAGGACGGTCAGGGAGCCGAGCACCGCGACCGCGACGACGATCGTCGTTGCGACGCCGAAGCCCATGAAGGTCTTGTCGCCGGTGAACAGCATCCCGGCCATGGCGACCATGACCGTCAGCCCCGAGATGAGGACGGAGCGTCCGGAGGTTGCCGCGGCCGCCTCGAGCGCGGCGCGGTCGCTGCGACCGGCGGCACGCTCTTCGCGGTGGCGCTTGAGATAAAAGAGCGAGTAGTCGACGCCGACGGCGAGGCCGATCAGCAGGACGACCACGCCGATGTCCTGGTCGAGCGGCATCAGCTGGCTCGGCAGCGCGAGGAGGCCCATCGTCCCGAACACCGCGGTGAGCGCGAGCAACAACGGGAGTCCTGCGGCTACCAAGGCACCGAAGGCGACGAGCAGGACGATCAGAGTAATCGGGACCGAGAACAACCCCGCTTTCTTGAAGTCGCTCTTGATCGCGCCGTCGAGCTGGGTCTCGGCGTTCACGCCGAGCTCTTCGATTGCGAAGCCGGGGTGGCGTGTCTCGGCGGCGATGATCGCCTTCTCCACGGGCGCGTCCAGCGTCTTCGCCTTATCGAGGTCCGTCGTGCGCAGATTGACGCTGACGAGCGCCGAGTGGCGATCCGCGGAGACGAGGTCACTGTGGCCGCGGGTCAGCGGTGAGTAAACCCGCTTCACCTGCGGCATCCCGCCCACCGTCCGCGTGAGGTCTCTGATGGCCGCCTGAAAGGCGGGATCGGAGACCGTCTTGGTCTTGCTCTGGATCAGGACACTGTCGCCCTGCGGCTGCTTGAAGTCGTCAGCGAGCACGGCTTCGACGTGTCCGGACTCTCCGGTGCCGGACTTCTTCGGGTCGAGCTGCTTCGTACCGACGGTGTTACCGATCATGAAGGCGACCGCGACGAAAGCCAGCCAGCCGAAGATCGCCGTCTTCTTGTGCGTCGCGCTCCAGCGGCCCATGCGAGCCGCGAGGTTGTTCGAGCGCCGGATGGATGACATCTGCTGCTCCTCTCAGTTCTGGGGTTGGACGTTCAGGGAATCGGCGTCCGCATCCGCGACCGAGCGGGTGTCGAGGTCGCCCGCCGGCAGGAAGCGCAAAACGGCGACCGCGGCTAAAGCGGCCAGCGCGGCGCCGACCAGGAGGCCGGCCCCCATGGCATTCGTGAACGCGCCGCCCGCCGTGGCGAGCAGCTCGGAGGCCGCCTGCGGGGGCAGGTGCGCTGCGATCGCGTTCGCGGCACCGATGGAGTTCTCGGCGACGGCGTGGGCCTGCGACGGCGTGCTGGGCAGCGAATCCCGGAGGTCGTTCGAATAGAGCGAGGTGATCAGGGAGCCGAGGACGGCAACGCCGAGGGCACCGGAAACCATGCGCGCGACGGTGTTGGTCGCGGAGGCGGCGCCGGACTTGGCGGCCGGAACGGCGCCCACGACTGCATCAGTGGCCGGCGCCATCACCCATCCCATCGCCAGCGCCAGGGCGAAGAACCACGCGACCAGCACGGGCACGCCCGTGTCCGCCGTCCAGAGCGCGGTGGCCCCGAACAGGAGCGCCAGGGCGCTCAGGCCGATGGCGACGACTCGAGCGCGCCCGAGTCGCCGGACGGCTCGGCTCGACGAACCTGCGCCCATCATCAGCCCGAGCGCCATCGGGCTCATGACCGCGCCCGCCTGGATCGCGCTGAAACCGTGGGCGAACTGCAGGTACTGCGTCAGCGCGAAGATGCCGCCGAGCAGGACGAAGAACGCGACGCTGACAGCCGCGGTGCCGGTGCTGAAGCTGGCGCTTCGGAAGAAGTCGAGGTCGAGCATCGGCTCTTCGATCCGGCGCTCCCACCAGAGGAAGCCGCCGAGCAGCCCGATTGCAACGACGAGCAGTCCGAGGATCGGCGCGGACGTCCAGCCCTGTCCCGGCGCCTCGATGATCGCGTAGACGAGGAGGCTGAAACCGGCTGTGGAGAGCGCGGCGCCAAGGAGGTCGAAGGAGCCCGGGTGGGGGTCGCGGCTCTCAGGCACGTAGCGGATGCCGAGCAGCAGAGCCGCCAACGCGAAGGGCACATTGACCATGAAGATCGAAGACCAGTCGAAGTACTCGAGGAGAAGACCGCCGGCGAGCGGGCCGAGCCCGATTCCCACCGCCGCCAGCGCTGCCCAGATCGCGATCGCCTTGCCGCGTTCCTCGCCGGTGAAGACGTTGGCGATGATCGAGAGGGTGGCGGGCATGATCAGCGCCGCACCGACGCCCATCCCGGCACGCACTGCGATTACCTCGCCGGCCGAGTTGGCCAGGAGGGCGGCCAAGCTAGCGAGACCGAAGATCGACACACCTGCCTGCAGGGCTCGTTTGCGTCCAAAGCGGTCGCCGAGCACGCCGAACACGAGCAGCAGGCCCGCGAAGACGAGCAGGTACGAGTCGACCATCCACTGCAGCGTCGAGGCGGATGCGCCGAACTCGTGCTGCAGGGTCGGCAGCGCGACGTTGAGGATCGTGTTGTCGAGCCCGATGATCACAAGGCTCAGCGAGAGGACGGCAAGCGTCTTCCAGCGGCGGCTGTGTTGGAGAGGTTCGGTCGTCATCAGGCGGCGCGCCTCTCCGGCGCGAACGGCGTCTCGTCGAAGACAGGCCGGACCGCTGCGAAGGCGAATGGGTGCTGAAAGGCGGCCAGCGCATCGGCGCCGACGACCTCGAACGCGAAGCGCTCGTCCAGCCGAGCGTCCTCTACCGCAACCCGGACGCGGTTGGAGCGGGCGTTCCAGAGAAGCAAGACCTCAAGGCCGTCGCTTTCGCGGCACGCGAGCTCTCTCCAGGTGTCCTGCGAACGTGTGGAGTTCATGACTCCTCCCTCTCGTTGGGCGCCGATCGAGTCCGTCACGGGATCTCGACCTCGGCGACGGACGTGACCGTCGTGCGCTCGGCCACGTAGAACGGCAGCAGCGCGAGCGCCTCGCTTTCGCTTGCGGCATCGACCGTCCACCAGATCGAATGGCCGCCGGAGCGGCACGAGGCGAGTGTTGCCTTGTGGCGGAGGGAGCTATCGAAGCCCCGGAAGCCGGCGAAGACGACGCCGCACTCATTCGGTTCGTGGCGGTGGTGAAGCAGGTACTTCGGCATGGGTCGAGCCTCGCCGGAAATAGCCACCACGTCATCGGGCTGCCACCCTGATCCAGCACCCTGATTTTTGGATTCAGCCGCTCTGCTCTAGGATTGAACGGAAGCGACAGATGCCCCTAGTCGAGCACCTCGTCGGGCGGGCCGAGGAACTCAGCTCGTTTGACCGTCTCCTCACGCAAATCGACGAGGGAGATTCGGGGGCGGTCGAGCTGCTGGGCGAGCCGGGGATCGGGAAGACCCGACTGCTGGCCGAGCTCGCGGCGCGCGCCGAGGGGCGCGGGCACACCGTTCTCTCGGGTTGTGCGAGCGAGCTCGAGGGTGACCTTCCGTTCTGGGTCTTCGTCGACGCCCTTGACGAGTACCTCCACGGACTGGAACCCCGACACCTCGAGGTGCTCGACGACGGCGTCCGAGCCGAGCTCGCAACGGTCTTTCCCTCGCTGGCCGCACTCGGGAACGGCGGCCAGGTGGCGATCCAGCACGAGCGCTATCGCAGCCATCGCGCGGTCCGGACCCTTCTCGAGCAGCTCGGACAGCGTCGACCGGTCACGCTGATCCTCGACGACGTGCACTGGGCAGACGCAGCGTCCGTCGAGCTACTCGGCGCACTCCGCCACAAGCCCCCGGCCGCAGTATTGCTCGCCTGTGCAGGGCGACGACGCCAGATGGGAGAACGGCTGACAGCTTCGCTCGATCGCGCGCATCGCGCAGGAACGACGATTCGGATCGAGCTCGCGGCGCTGACTCGAGAGCAGGCGGGCGAGCTCACGGGAGAGAGCGACGAGACCGCGCTGACCCACCTCTTGGCTGAAAGCGGCGGAAACCCCTTCTACCTCGAGCAACTTGCGCGCTCGACGGAGCGCGTCCGGGCGGCAGGATCGCCCATGCCCCAACTAACGGTCGGCGGGGTCGAGGTCCCTCCGCTGGTCGCCGCGGCACTCGCAGAGGAACTGGCGCTGCTCTCGCCAGACTCGCGGAAGGTCCTAGAAGGCGCCGCCGTGGCAGGTGATCCCTTCGATCCTGACTTGACTGCGGCTGCTGCGGATGTGGACGAGAAGGCAGTGCTCTCAGCGCTCGATGAGCTGCTGCAACTCGAGCTCATTCGCAGCACGGACGTCCCGAGACGGTTCAGATTTCGCCATCCACTCGTACGCAGGACCGTCTACGAAGCGAGCCCGGGCGGCTGGCGGATTGGCGCTCACGAGCGGTGCGCCGCAACCCTCGCACTTGATGGCGCCTCGCCGTCGGCGCGTGCCCGCCATGTGGAGCTGTCGGCGCGTCAGGGCGACGCCGCGGCGATCACCTGCCTGCGCGAGGCCGGAGAGACAGCTGCTCGCCGCGCGCCGGGTAGCGCGGCGCACTGGTTGGGTGCGGCACTTCGCCTGCTGACGCCGGCAGCTCCCGTCGAGGAGCGCATCGACCTGCTCGTGGCTCAGTCGGGCGCACTCGCGGCCGCCGGGCAGTTTCGCGAAAGCCACGTCGCCTTGCTCGAGGGCATGGAGCTGGTGCCTCAGGACGCCGACTTGATGAGAGTCCGACTTGCTGTCGCCTGCGCGAACGTCGAGCACCTGCTGGGGCAACAACGAGAGGCATTTGCTCACCTCGAATCCGCTCTTGCTGCGGTCAACGCTCCGGACTCGGCCCAGGCACTCGAACTCATGGTCGAGCTAGCCGTCGACAGCCTGTACAGCGGGAACTACGAGGCGATGCACAGCTGGGCCGCCGAGGCAGTGGCCACAGCGTCGGGTCTCGGCGATCGAGCCCTTCTCGCTGCGGCTCTGGCGGTCCGGGCCTGGGCTGCGGCTCTCGCCGGCGCCCCCGAGGCGATGGTTCACCGCGACGAGGCGGCGGCCCTGATCGACACCATGTCGGATGACGAGCTCGCCGGACGTCTCGACGCATTGGCTCATCTGGCCGGCGCAGAGATGTATCTCGATCGGTTCGGGGCGAGCGGCCGCCATGCTCGGCGCGGGCTGGACATCGGGCGTGCAACCGGACAGGGACATCTCTTTCCGCTCATCGTCCCGATGCTCGGAAGCACTCTCTGGATCGAGGGCAAGCTCGCCGAATCCGCAGACGTCTTCGACGGGGCGATCGAGGGTGCGCGACTGATTGGCAACGTGCAGGGGCTTGTCTGGAATCTCTTCAACCGCTCCTTGGCAGCATTTGCCGCCGGAGACCTCGACGCCGCGTTCGCGACCGCCGAAGAGAGCTTCGAGCTTGCCAAGGAGTTGGACGAAGGTCCAATCTCCGCTCACGCGGCGATCGCACTGGCCGCGGCGCTGCTCGAGCTCGGGGATCCCGATCGATGCACCGAACTGATCCTGACGAAGGCAGGCGGAGCCGAGCTACCGCTGATCGGAGGCGGCTGGCGGGCGCGGTATTGCGAACTCTTGACGCGCGCGTTCCTGGCGTCCGGCAAGAGAGTGGAAGCAGAGCAGGCAGCGGCCCTGGCTCAGACGTGTGCGGATGAAGTACCCCTCCCAATGGCGAGGGCAATGGCACGGTTGGCGGCCGCCGCCCTCGATCTCGAAGCCGAGCAACCGGTCACAGCCGCCGAGCAGGCACTGGTTGCCGTGGGCATCCTCGAGGAGGCCGGCGATGTCTATGACGCTGCGGTTGCCAGAGCCTTCGCCGGCCGGGCGCTCGCCCAAGCAGGGGAACGGGCCGCCGCGATCCGTGAGCTCGAACATGCAGCCGAATCGTTTGATTCGTTCGGCTCAGTCCGGAACCGAGCTCAGGCGGTGCGGGAGTTACGGAAGCTTGGCCGGCGTGTGCATGGGCGAACGCAACCAGGGCTCAGTGATGGAGACGGCACAGCAAGCCTAACCGGACGGGAGCTCGAAGTCGCCCGCCTCGTGGTCGACCGCAAAACGAATCCTGAGATCGCCGCCCAACTTTTCCTCAGCCCCAAGACGGTGGAGACGCATCTCCGAAACACCTTTCGCAAGCTTGGAGTCTCCTCGAGAGTCGAGCTGGCACGCGCAGTCGAGCGCTCCGATCGCGTAGGCGCCGACGCTCCCACAGGTTGAGGGACCGCGCCGCCCGGCTATCCGCCTCACCAAATAGCGTCTTCCTCTGGGTCTCCATAGCGCTCGTCCAGGTCGAAGATCGTAAGCGGAGCGAGGGCAAGGTACTCCCGCTCGCCGGTAGTCCCGTCGAACACGAGCATTCGCGCGATCTCATCGATCTCTGGCTCGAGCTGAACGCGGGGCTTGAGCGCTTTTACCGCAGTCGGAAGGTCCTCCCAGGTTTCCTGGCTCAGTTCCTCGCCGTGTTCGGTCATCACTTGCCGAATGAAATCGAGTTGGGCACTGCTTCCCATCTGCCTTTTCCTCTCGTTGCGGGACGGAGGCGACGGTAGTGGTGGGACGAGCCAGCTGACCGGGTTTTCGAAATGCCGCTCTGCAGTCAGGACGTCCTGCTAAGCCTCGCGCCGGTCGACGAGCAGGATTCCGGCTGGACCATCGGAGTCGAGCTCGTCGCAAACGGTGTAAGCGGGATCCAGCCACACGCCGGTCGCGATGGCTTCGTCGCCGTAGCCGAACCTTCGGTAGATGCCAACCCCCTCGGTCCCGGCCCCGCTCTGTGCAAGCGCCCGCGCATGGGCCTCGCTCTGGGCCCGGACGACGATGCCGAAGACCTTGTCGAACCAGGGCCGCCAGGGATGGGACTCTCGGGCCCGGTCTCGCTTGCATGTCGAGAGCCCTCAGTTAGGCGTTGACACGCGCCCGCGAGCGCTGAGACGCCGGCACGCAGACTCGGCGATTAATGCGCCTTCGTCGGCGGCGGAAGCCGGACTTCGGTGTTGTACTCATGCTGGACGGCCGAGATATGCATCGCGATGTGGTCGGCAACGGACCCAATCGGGTTCGCGCTCAGGAGCATCGGCATCGAAATGATCACGTTGCCGGTCTCCGGCGCGCGCACGCCGTGATCGCGGTACTGCGTGAAGCCGAGGTGGTAGATCGCCGTCAGTGCGACGATCAACGCGAGCGCCGCACCGAAGTACTCGAGCCGCAGGCGCCAGGAGCGCAGGTGGCCGCCGAGCGACCGGTAGACGACGAGAGACGGCAGGACCGTGAGTAGGAGCGCGTCGACCGCCCCGTAGATGCCGCCTCGCCAGACGAGCTCGAACCAGTAGTAGGCACCGCTCGGGTGCGGAGTGGCGTGCTCCGACAACACGTTGCGGACCAGCAGGACGCCGAAGACGAAACCGAGGGCGACCCCCAGTTTCCAGTTCCGCCGAAGAAGCGAACGCACGTCGAGCTGCGTCGCGGTGGCGTAGGCCCAGAGGAGTCCTCCGATCGCGACGAAGTAAATGCCGAGGTAGAGGTCGTGCTGGAGGCCGAGAATGCTCGAGCCGACCAGTGGGACCGCGAAGGCGACGACAGCCGCGACCGCGTACCAGCGCAGCTGGGTCTCCCAGCTCTCCGGGTGCGCCTCGCGGTGCGGCCTGAGGTGAGTAAGGAGCCCATGGGGTACGTGGACGCCACTGCTTTCCATGCCCTGAAGCTACGACTCTGAGCGGCTCTGCGCTTCGGGGAGAGCGCGCACGTGCGCTGCCCGAAAATACCGATGGCCGCGGCCGAAACCCGCTCGGTCCTGGCCAAAGCGAGCGATCGCCGCGCCGGACCGTTTGCCTCTTTCAGGTGAAGACGATCTGTCCGCCCGCCGCCTTCTCGTAGAACTCGCCCACGCTGATGATGTCCTCCACCTGCGGGGCAAAGTCGTCCATCGTAAGCCCGAACATGTCCACGGTCGCCTTGCAGGCGTAGAGGTGGACGCCGGAGTCGTGGACGAGCTCGACGAACTCGGGAATCGGCGGGATGTCGATCTTCTCCATCTGCCGCTTCATCATCCGAGTCGCCACAGCGGAGAAGCCGGGGATCGCCCCGATCCAGGTCGCCATGTGCATCCCAGGGTTGCCGACCGTCGCGACCTTGACCTTCTCGTACCGGTCCTTGCGGATCGCGTCGAGCCCGAAGAAGGTGAAGAAGAGATCGGCCTCGATCCCCTCCATGCGGGCGCCGTTGGCCATGATCAGAGCGGGGTAGATGCCTTCGAGCGAACCCTTCGAGACGACGATCGCGACCTTCTCGATCGTCTTGGGCTCCGAGGTGTCGATCTTCCGTTGTTCGATCAGTTCGGTCATCTCGCGCGTCCTTCCTAGATGCAGCCCTTGGGCTTGGGGATGCCGCCGATCTTGGCGGCGAGCTTGGCCGGCCCCTTGGGGAACAGTTGATAGAGCTCCTTGACAGGGACGCCCGATTCCTTGCCGAGCGAGCGGATCGAGGGAGCGTTGCCGGTCGCCAGGTACCGCTCGCGCATGAAGCGCACCACGAGCCAGTGGCGCTCGGTTAGCTCCGGGATGCCGTTCTCGGCAGCGATCGCCTCGGCGATCCGCTCGTTCCACTGCTCGGGGTTCGTGAGGAACCCCTCGGCGTCGACCTCAACGGGAGCGTCTGCGATCAATGTCATCGTCATCTCGTTCCTCCTCTAGTTGGCGTGGACGGGGACTGCCTTCTTGCCTGCGGTCGGCATCCTCGGCCCGATGCCCGGAATGTCGCGGCCCGGAAGCAGCGCGTGCCAGTAGAGCCACTGGAAGGCGAGCTTCCCGAGGTGGTTGAGGCGGGACTCGCGCAGGAGCGGCAGGCCGAAGACCGTCGGGAAGTGACCCGGCAGCGGCTCGACGTCGTAATTGAAGTCGATCAGCAGCGCCTTGTGAAACCCGGTCTCGATGAAGCAGTTCGCGTGTCCGTCGTAGCCGGTGTCGAGCTCCTCGTCCGCGAGGAAGCGCGCGACGTTCTCGGCGAGCACTTCGGCCTCGAAGTGCGTCACCGAGCCTGCCTTCGACGTCGGCAGGTCGGTCGCGTCGCCGAGCGCGAAGACGTTCGGCTTCACGGACGTCTGGAGGGTCGCCTTGTCGGTCGGGATGAAGCCGAGGGCGTCACCGAGCCCCGGCGAACGCTCGACGCAGGCGGCCCCTCCGTGCAATGGAACCGTGACGAGCAGGTCGAACTCGAGCTCGCGTTCGTCGTAGGAGACGAGCTTGCCGCCGACCCCGTCGACCTGCCCGGCGCTGAACTCCGTTACCAGCTCGATCTCCTTTTCCTCGAGGAGGAACGAGAGGTGCTCGGCGCAGGTCGCCTTGGTAAAGGCGCTGTCGAGCGGCGTCACGTAGACGAGCTCCGTGTGGGCGCGCACCCCGCGCTCACGCAGGTACCAGTCCGCGAGGAAGGCGAACTCGAGCGGCGCAACCGGGCACTTGATCGGCATGTCGACGAGGTTCACGACCAGCCGGCCGCTGTCGAACCCGTCCAGCGCGCTACCTAGCGCTTCCGCCCCCGAGGGGCTGTAGAAGGTGAAGACGCGCTCGTTCCAGCCGGCGTCCGTCATTCCCTCGGTCTCCTCGGGCTGCAGACGGGCGCCGCTTGCGACGACCAGCACGTCGTACCTGAGCCTGGTCCCGTCGGCGAGTCGCACCTCGTTCTCGTCAAGCGCGACCGACTCGACCTCGCTCTCGTGGAAGAGGATGCCCTTGCGGAGCTGGCGTCGACGCGGCCGCACGATCTCGTCGAGCTGCGCCAGGCCGAACGGCACGAACAGCAAGCCGGGTTGGTAGACGTGCCGGTCGTCTCGGTCGACGACGTGGATGTCGGCCTCGTCTTCGACGAATCGCCGGCGCAGGCGATTCGCGGTCATCGTGCCGCCCGTACCACCGCCCAGGATCACGATCTGCCTCTTCGTCACGCTGCTCACCTCCTCGTTCGCCGTCTTCAGCTTCGCGCGACGAGCGCATAGGGCCATCGGTGTGTCCGCGGAATCCGCTGCGGACAACTACCCAGCCGAGTAGTTGTCCGCAGCCCGATCAGCGCGGCTGCGGATGGCACACCCGCGAGCGAACGCGACGATGGCAGAGATGGAACTCGTGCATCCACTCCCTACTGCGATGGTTGAGTTGGTCGCGAGGCGCTTCCGCGCGCTGAGCGAGCCGACCCGCATCAAGCTGCTCGATCGGCTCCGCGACGGCGAAGCCACTGTTCTCGAGCTCACGGGGCTGATCGGCACGAGCGAGCAGAACATTTCGAAGCACCTCGGGGTGCTCAACCGCGAAGGCATCGTCGCCCGCCGCAGGCAGGGCAACTTCTCCTACTACTCGATCGCCGACGAGGGCGTGCTCGCGTTGTGCGAGCACGTGTGCGGAAGCCTCCAGGCCCAGCTCGACAGTCTGCGGGAGATCGTGGGCTCGGCGGTGGTCTGAGATGCTCGAGCTATTCCAGACAGAGTGGTGCCCGGCCTCACGCCGCGTCCGCGAGCGCTTGACTGAGCTCAGCGTCGACTACGTCAACCGCCAGGTGCCGGTCGAGCAACCGGAGCGAACCGCGCTCACCTCGATGACCGGCTCAGAGACGATCCCGGCCCTCCGGCTCGAGAACGGCTCTGCCATCGTCGGCGAGGACAACATCCTCGCCTTCCTCGGCGAGCAGTTCGAGGAGCCCATGGGTGCCGACGCCCATCGAGCCAAGGCGGCGAAGGCGCGCCATCGCTATCTGAAGGAGGAATGCCAATGCTCGTCAGTAGCTACACGCTGAACGAGACGACGACGCGGTCCTTCGCCGAGGCGGTCGAGCGCGTGCGAGCTGAGCTCGCGAAGCAAGGCTTCGGCGTTCTCTGTGAGATCGACGTGCAGGCGACGCTGCGCGAAAAGCTCGGGGTTGACGGCGAGCCGTACCTAATCCTGGGTGCGTGTAACCCGCCGCTTGCCCATCGCGCGCTCCAATTCGAGCCCGGACTCGGCGTCCTTCTTCCTTGCAACGTTGTCGTCTACGAGCACGAGGGCGTGACGCATATCTCGGCCGTCGACCCGGAGACCATGCTCTCGATCGCCGACAACGAGCACCTGGAAAGTCTCGCGGCCGAGGTGAAGGAGCGCCTCGGCGCCGTCGTCTCACGCGCCGCAAACAGCGAATCAGCCGGCACAAACCCAAAGGGGGTTCGAGATGCATAAGAACATGAGCACATTCGACCGTAGGCTGCGCGGCTTTCTTGTCGCGCCCCTAGCGATCATCATCGCCTTCGTCATCGGTATCGGATCGGTGGCAGGGATTCTTCTGGTCATCGTCGCCACGATCATGCTCGCGACCAGCGCGGTCGGCTTCTGTCCGCTGTATGTGCTGCTGCACTTCGACAGCCGCGGCCACAGGCCGCTGCCGCACTGACGCGGGGGCCTGGCGATGGACGTGACAACCGACACCTTCGAAAGCGAGGTGCTCGAGCGGTCGCGGGACGTACCGGTGGTGGTCGATTACTGGGCGGCCTGGTGCGGTCCCTGTCGGATGCTCGGCCCGGTGCTCGAGCGGGAGGCACAAGAACGCGAAGGCCAGGTCGTGCTTGCCAAAGTCGACGTCGATGCGAATCCCGAACTCGCGGGCCGCTACCAAGTACAAGGCATCCCCGCTGTCAAGGCCTTCCGCAACGGCGAGGTCGTACGCGAATTCGTCGGCGCGCTGCCTCCCGCTGCAGTGGCGCAATTCCTCGACGAGCTCACCGGGCCGAGCGCAACCGAGCGGCTGATCAACGAGCTGAGCGCGAGCGGCGAGCTGCCCGATGTGGTTGACGCGCTCGAGCACGGAGAGAACGAACGCGCGCTCCAACTGCTGCTGGAGGCGATCAATGCAACCAACGGCGAAGAACGCGAGCAACTCATCATGCTGACCGTCGGCCTCTTCAGCGACCTCGGCGACGAGCACCCGCTGACGATGCGCTACCGGCGCCAGCTGGCCGCGAGCCTCTACTGATGAGCGCTGCCGCCACACCCATCGTCCGGCCGAAGGAGTTCCACTTTCCTCTCCGTATCGAGTGGCAAGGAGGGCGCCGCGTAGCTGCCGGCGTCGACGGCAAGCAGTCCATCGAAATCGCGCCACCGCCCGTCTTTCACGGTGGCGAGGACCCGGCGACTTGGAGTCCAGAGGATTTCTTCGTCGCGGCGGCCGCCTCCTGTCTTGCGGTCACCTTCACCGGGCTCGCCGCGCGGGCCGGCCTCGAGTACAGCAGCCTGAGCGTCGACGCCGATGGCGTCTGCAGTTTGCGTAGCGACCGGCGCTTCGGCTTCACGCGCCTGCTACTCAGGCTTGAGCTCGAAACCGATGCCGCCCAGGAGTCCCTGGCGAGGCAGCTGGCCGAGCAGGCTGAGGAGACGTGCCTTGTCTCTGCCTCGCTCGACGTTGCGATCGAGATGGTCGTCGAGGTGCACCACGCCTAGCCCGCCTCTCCCGGCGAAAACGCAGCCCGAGCCGGACGCTGTCGAGGCCTCGCTCCACGACCTGCGTCGCACCGAGTTCGGCCGCCTCGACGCGGGCGGGCACGTCTACCTCGACTACACCGGCGCCGGCCTCTACGCCGAGTCGCAGCTCGCCGAGCACATGGAGCTGTTGCAGGGGACCGTGTTCGGAAACCCGCACTCGCTCAACCCGAGCTCGGCGGCCATGACCGCGCTAGTGGAGTCCGCCCGGTCGGCGGTGCTCCGCTTCTTCCGGGCGCCGACGGACGAGTACGTTGCGATCTTCACTCCGAACGCGACGGGGGCGCTGCGGCTGGTCGGCGAGGCCTATCCGTTCCGCGCCGGCGATCGCTTCCTGCTCACCTTCGACAACCACAACTCCGTCAATGGCATCCGCGAGTTCGCCCGAGCGCGCGGCGTCGAGACGACCTACGTGCCGAGTGTCGCCCCCGAGCTACGGGTCGACGAGGCGCTGTTTTCCCGCTACTTGATCGACGTCGGCGGCGAGCACAACAACCTGTTCGCCTACCCGGCCCAGTCGAACTTCTCCGGCGTCCAGCATTCACTCGCTTGGATCGAGCAGGCACACGAGCATGGCTGGGACGTCCTCCTCGACGCTGCTGCCTACGTGCCCACGAACCGGCTCGATCTCTCCCGCGTGAAGCCGGACTTCGTCGCCCTCTCCTTCTACAAGATGTTCGGCTGGCCGACCGGCGTCGGCGCCCTCGTTGCGCGCCGAGAAGCGCTGGCCAAGCTCGAGCGGCCGTGGTTCTCCGGCGGCACGATCGTTGCCGCCTTTGTTCAGCGCGAGTGGTACCAGTCCGCTCCGGGCGCGG
Source organism: uncultured Actinomycetes bacterium (assembly GCA_963765785.1). Classification (GTDB taxonomy): domain Bacteria; phylum Actinomycetota; class Thermoleophilia; order Gaiellales; family Gaiellaceae; genus AC-32. The sequence continues at coordinate 148,078 of CAVXXW010000008.1, read as the reverse complement.
CGCACTTCGAGGACGGCACGATCAACTTCCTCAACCTGCCTGCGGTCGAGATCGGCTTGCGATTCCTCGAGCGGATCGGGATCGAGGTGATCCACCGGCATGTCCACACGCTCGCGAGCTCGCTGCTCGACACGCTGGATTCTCTCCGGCACTCGGACGGCTCTCGTGCGGCCTGCATCTACGGGCCCCGAAACAGCGAGGATCGCGGTGCCACCGTCGCCTTCAACTTCCTCCATCCGGACGGCCGCGTTGTCGACGAGCGCTATGTCGACCGCGTTGCACGCAGGCACATGATCTCGTTGCGGACCGGGTGCTTCTGCAATCCTGGCGCCGGCGAGGTCGCGTTCACGATCTCGCGCGAGACGCTCGTCGGCGGCGAGTTCGGCGAAGGGATGACGCTCGACGACTACATCGACGCGATTGGATTGCCCTCCGGGGGTGCCGTTCGTGCCTCGCTCGGCCTGGCTTCCGCCCCAGGGGACATCGACCGCTTTGAGCAGTTCGCCCGGGAATTCGTTGATCTCGAGACGGTGCCCGCAGACCTACCGCCGCGCAGCGTCTGCTAGCGCGTCGACGCCGGCGGTTTCGGACCCAAACTGAGAGTGTCCGAAGCGCACATCCGGGAGAACTCGGTCGAGCCAGCGCGGCAGGGCCCACGCATGACGGCCAAAGACGCGTAGCAGTGTCGGGATCAGCACCAGGCGCACGAGCATCGCGTCGAGCAGCACCGCGATGCCGAGGATGACACCCATCTCCTTCGGCGGCAGCGGCCCCGAGAGCGCGAACGTGAAGAAGACCGCGACCATCACCGCGGCGGCGGCGAAGATCACTCGGCCCGAGTGGGCGAGCCCGCCGACCGTAGCTTCGCGCGCGTCGTGCGAGCGGTCCCAGTGCTCCTTGGCCGAGGAGAGCAGGAACACCGTGTAGTCCATCGAGATCGCGAAGATCATCGCGAAGAAGAACACCGGCGCCCAGGCGTCCATGAATCCCTGTGACTCGAAGCCGAGCAGGCCGGCGCCGTGCCCGTTCTGGAAGATCAGCCGGCCGATCCCGAAGGCGGCGCCTGTCGCGAGGAGGTTGGTGAGCACACCTAGTGCGGCGATCAGCGGCGCTTGCAGGGCCACGAGCAAGAGCAGGAAGCCGAGCACGAGCACGACGCCGATCACGAGCGGGGTCTTCGCCGCCAGCGCCGACTCGAGATCGTGGTTCTCCGCCGCAGCTCCCCCGACGAGCGCGCCAGCCGGCAATGTGCTGCGCAGGTGGTCGATCGTGTGTCCGGTCGCCTTGCTCGAGGGGTCGGTGGTCGGGATCGCCTGCACGAGCGCGAGACCGTTGCCGCCGACCTGAACCGGCGAGACGCGGGCGATGCCAGGATCGCGGCGAGCGACCGCAGCAACTGCCGCGGCCTCGTGCTGCGGCGCGACGATCTGAAGCGCGCCAGGCGCCCCGGGGCCGAATGCCTGCTGCACCTGGGTGTAGCCGACGCGCGAGCCGTCGCTCTTCGGGACGACCTTGATCGACGGCATCCCGGTCTTCAGGCCGATGACCGGGAGCGCCAGGAGGACGAGGACGAGCGTTGCGGCGGGCCCGTAGATGTGCGGGTGGCGCCAGAGGCGCTCGCCCCAGCGCGCGAAGCGCGCGGAGCGGTGCTCGCCCGAATGCACCCAGCGAAGCGGCAGCGCCTCGACCTTCGGTCCGAGCTTCGTCAGGACCGCCGGCAGCAGCGTCAGCGTCGCGGCGAGCACGAAGGCGACGCTGAGCATGATCCCCAGGGCCATCGAGCGGAAGGCGGGGCTGGGCACGAGCATCACGGCCGAGAGCGAGACGAAGACAGTCAGGCCGGAGAAGAGGACCGCCTTGCCGGCGGTGTCCATCGTCACGGCGACCGCGTCTCGGACGCTCAGCTTCGAGCCGAACAAGGCCCCGCGGAAGCGGTGCACGACAAAGAGCGCGTAATCGATCCCGAGCGCGAGCGCGAACATGAGCGCGAAGTTCATCGCCCAGATCGAAATCTCGAAGCCGTGCGTGAGCAGCGTCAGCAGCCCGGCCGAGGCCATCAGCCCGACGATCGTCAGCAGCAGCGGCAGCCCGGCGGCGACGAGCGAGCCGAAGGCGAGCACGAGGATTGCCATCGTCACCGGCCAGGAGAAGAGCTCGGACTTCATCATCGCCGTGCGGTTGGCCGTGTTGAAGTCGCTCCACATGCCGGACGCGCCGGTCAGCGAGACGGTCACGCCGGCAGCGCCGGCGGCGTGCAGCTTCGACTTGAGCTTGTCGGCGGCGGCGACCATCGCCGTCGGGTCGCCCTTCGCGCCGGCCATGACGATCGGCGGTATGGCCGTCGGACGAGATGCTCGCTCCGGGCTGCGGTGCCTGCACCGAGGCGACGCGTGAGTCGCTGGCGCAGGATGCGCTCGACGCGAGCAACTGTCTGCTCGAAAGGCGGGGTCGGCCGCGCTGTCATGGCGTGGCGAGTTGACGACGACCATCAACGCGGAGCTCGAGAGGCCGGCGAAGTTGCGCTGGATCAGGCGCGCGCGCCTTCACCGACTCGGAGCCGTTCGCCTGCCAGCCCGCTCCTGAAAGGGCCGTCTCGACCTTGGGCGCGAAGGCGGCGAGCGCGACGGCGACGAGCAACCAGGCGATCGAGACGGCGCGGACATGGCCGGCAGTCCAGCCGCCCAGCCGGCCGAGCGGGCCGACCTCGACAGGCTGCACCGAGACCGGCGCCTGCGGTGGTGCGGTCGTGGCGAGCGTGCTCACTGACGGCAGCCTGTCTCGATTCCGGCGCCACGCTCGAGCAGGAGCGAGGCCGGGCACCAGCCGGCGCCGACGAACAGCCATTGGTTGAGGCCGACGAAGACGGCCAGCAGCAGGAACCAGGGCGTGACGAGCACGGCGAGCAGCACGCTCAAGAGCGTCATCGAGCCCGCGAGCGCGAACAGCACGCGCTCGAGCGGCCAGCGCCGTGCCATCAAACGCTCACGCCTTCGACCAACGCGTGCAGCGCGCGCAGCCGCTGCTGGGCGGCGCCACAGACCTGCTCGCAGAGCGCGAAGACGCTCTCGTCGACGATCCGGTAGTAGACGCGGTTGCCCTCCTTGCGCCGCCCGAGCATCCCGGCATCGGCCAGCACGGCCAGGTGCTTGGACACGTTCTGCTGTGACGCCGCGAGGGCGTCGGAGAGCTCTCCGACCGTCGCCTCGCCGTCGCGAAGGTGGTCGAGTAGGCGAATGCGCATCGGCTCAGCCAGCACCCGGAAACGGCGGGCGACGAGCTCCGCGAGCTCTTCTTGGATCGGATGGGGTAGTGGCAACTCAGTCTCCTACATTCAACAACGGCTTAGTTGTAGAGATGTATAGCACCGATCAGGCGTTCCTGGCAACTTGCCCACGATGGCCAACTCATCGACGTGCGTTGCGAGATGCCCCAGTGCTACTGCTTCCGGGGTCGTAGGCACTTCGAGGCGAGGTCGGCGGTGAGCTCCGATTGGGAGCCGACGGCCGACCATTATCCGAGGCTGAAGATGCACGTAGGTCACCTCACCGCCGACAACGTCCGGCTTGCGCATCGGCTCTGCAACCGCCGTGACTACACATGGCGCAAGAAGATCAACGCGATGCTCAGGGAGCGGATGTCGCTGGAGAAGATCGCCGAGCAGCTGAACGCGGAGAAAGTTCCAACGATTCACGGCACGAACAGATGGACAGCTGCATCTGTTCGACAGGCATTCGTTTCCTAGAAGCGGCGCAGTCCGGTCCAGTCGCGGTATCGGTGGCGTGAGTGCGGCGGACGATAAATCTGAGAATCTCAAGCCATTCCGTTGGGAGCGGCTTGTTCATACGGTTTCCGGCCCACCCGCCGAGCGGACGACAGATATGAGAATGGCTCGCCTGCTTAGGGCTCGACGTTGAAGCTGAACATCATCCCGCTCTCGTGATGCTCGGCGATGTGGCAGTGAGCCATCCAGCGACCCGGGTTGGTGACGTCGAGCAGGATGTCGACGGTCTCGCCGGTGCGGACAAGGACCGTGTCCTTCCAGACGAGGTTCGGCTCGACGACGTCGTTGCGGGCGAGGATCAGGAAGCGTCCGGCCCCGTGAACGTGGAACGGGTGCGGCATCGGGTGGTCTGAGTCCATCTCGTTGACCAGGCGCAGCTTCACCTGGTCGCCGACGTGGAAGGTCCAGTCGATCTGCGCGTTCTCGGCGCCGGTGTCGCGGTCGACGAGCTTCCAGCGCATGTTGGCCGGCGTTGTCTTGCGGTTGACCTCGACCATGTCGTCTTCCCACTCGATTCCCTGCGCCGTGTCGTGGCCGTGCTCATGCCCGACGTGCTCATGGTCGTGTCCGCCGTGGTGGTGGCCGTGCTGGCCGTGTCCGTGGTGCTCGTGCTCGCCATGGCCCTCTCCAGCGTGATGCTCCTTCTCCGCGTCCGCCTCATGCACGTGGCTGTGGTGTCCGTGACCGTGGTGCTCGTGCTCGTCCCCCTGGCCGTGCTGTCCGTGCCCGTGATGGCGCTCGTGCTCCTCGCCGTGATCCCCGTGGTCGTGATGGTGGTGTTCGTGGCCGTGCTCGCTGCCAGCCTCGACCAAGCTTGCTGGCACGAGCTTCATGCCGCACTTGGGACAGCGGTCGGGCTTGTCGCTCGTGACCTCCGGATGCATCGGGCAGACGTAGGTGGTCTCTTCCGCCGCCTGCGCCAGGAGCTTCATCCCGCACTTCGGGCAACTGCCCGGCTCGTCGCTCACGACCTCGGGGTGCATCGGGCAGACGTAAACGACCGGCACACCCTCCGGCACACCCATGTCCATCTCGGCCGTGAACGAGAGCGTCTTGTCGGGTGGCGCCTCGAGGAAAGGCTCGATCCGCTCGCGTAGAACGGTCGTGTCGCGGCTACTCAGGTAGGCGAACTCGTCCGCGAACGACTGCTCCGGCTGCTCATCGACAACGGTGATCGACGCGAGCCGGTAGGTGTGCTCTGGCGTCTTGTGCTGGAGCTCGAGCTCGCCTGCGCCCGGGAAGAGCACGTCGACGATGACACGCTCCGAAGGGGCAAGCAGGACCTCGTCCACCAGCTCCTCGCGCTCGTAGTGGCCGGCATCGGCGCCGACCAGTTTCATCTGCGCGCCCGGCAACGTCACGTTGAAGACACGGGTATTGGCGGTGTTGGTGAAGTAGAAGCGGACGACCTCGCCCCGCTTGGCTTCGAGCGCAAGGTCCGGCTCGCCGGCGGCGAGCATGACGTTGCCGAAGCGGCCCATCGCCACGTGCGTCGTCTCTGACTCGCTGAAGGCGGCGATCTTGCCGTCCTCGATCAGGATGTCGTCGAGCGTGAGGAGGAGCTCGCGATTCGCCGGCTGCCAGTAGTCGGGTTCGCTCGGGGTGGAGAGGATGTTCCCGTACAGCCCCATCTCCTGGCCGTAGTCCTCGCGGATGTGCGGGTGGTACCAGAAGGCGCCGGGGTCGGGCACGTGCACCTGGTAGGTGAAGCTCTCGCCGACCGGGATCGGCGCCTGCGTGTCGTGCGTGCCGTCGTAGCGGTTCTCGAGCCGCAGTCCGTGCCAGTGGACGGTCGCGTCGACATCGCCGTGGTTGGTGACGTGCACGGTGATCGTCGCGCCCTGCCGGACCTTCAGCGTCGGACCGGGGACGGAGCCGTTGTAGGCCAGCATCCGCACGGTCGCGTCGCCGATCTGTTTCTTGACGGGGATGATCTTGAGCTCGAACTCGTCCCCGTCGGCGAGCTCGACCAACTCGGTCGTGCGGGCCTCCGGCAGCCCCTCGGTCTCGCGCGGGAACTCGATCGTCTGGCTGTGGTGTTCGTGGCCCGGCTCGTGCATCGACTACATCCTCTCAGGTGGGCGACCTTGGGCAGGTGCCCCGGCGCCGACCGCTGTCTCGGCTGCCGGGTGCGCCTTCGATTGCTGGTACTCCGCGATCCGCTCGGCGATGAACTCGGCGTCGTCCTTGATGAAGCCGATCAGCGCAGAGCCGCGCGTGTGCTGCCAGGTGAGGCCCAGGAAGTGGAGGCCGGGGACATCGGTGACGCCGCGGCGGTGGCGCAGGCGACCGTCCTCGTCGAAGATCGGCAGCTTGATCCACGAGTAGTCGGGGCGGTAGCCGGTCGCCCAGATGACAGCGTCGACTTCGAGCTCGCTGCCGTCCTCGAGGCGGACTGTTCGCCCGTCGGCGTCGACGACGCGCGGCTTGACCTCCACCCCATAGCGCTTCTTGAGCTCGCGTGGGCTCGAGCCGATCAGCGTGTCGCGCGTCGAAAGCTTGCGGCCGAGGCGTGACTCGACCGTCTTGTCGAGAATGCGCGCCTTCGTCAACCACCAGAAGAGGTCGCGCCCGAGCACACGTTGGGGCAACGGCTTCTGGCGGGTTCCGACCGAGAGCACGACCTTGTGTGTAGCCGAGAGCTCCTTCGCGATCTGAAAGCCGGTGTTGCCGCCACCGACCACAAGGACCGTGCCCTGCGGCACCTCGTCCGGCCGGCGATAGCCGACGGCGTGCGTCTGGAAGACGTTGTCGTCGAGTTTCTCGACGAGCTTCGGCACGTACGGCGTCTGGAAAGGCCCGGTCGCGACGACGACTTGGTCGGCGGTGATCGTCCGTCTGTCGAGCTCGAGGCCGAAGCGTCCGTCGTCGCTGCGCTCGAGCTTCTTGACCTCGCTGTTCAGTTCGACCGGCAACTCGAAGGTCTCCGCGTAGTGCTCGAGGTAGCCGATCACCTCGTCGCGGGTCGGGTAGCCGTTCGGATCACCGGGGAACGGAAGCCCTCCGAGCGCGCTGTAGCGACGGGACGTGAAGAGCGTCAGCGAGTCCCAGCGCTCGCGCCACGCTGGTGCGACTTCGCTCGCCCGCTCGAGGATCACCAAGCCGTAACCCTGCTTCCTCAGGAAGTAGCCGATGGCCAGCCCAGCTTGGCCGCCACCGATGACGGCCACATCGAGGTGCTGCGCGCTGCCGTCGTAGGAATCGCTCGAACCCGAGTTCACCCAGCCCCCAATCAGTCAGTTCGCATTTTCGCGTGGGATAACGACTAGGTTCTACCCGTGTCGAGCGAAGCCCAAGCGACCTTCTTGTTCGCCGACATCGCCGGCTTTACGGCGCTGACGGAGGCGCATGGAGACGAGCATGCCGTGCAGCTCGTGGAGGAGTTCGCGAATGTCGTTCAGGCGGAGCTCCCACCCGTCGACGGCGAGTATGTGAAGGCAGTCGGCGACGCGCTCATGCTGCGGGTGCCCGATCCCGCCGATGCAGTTCGGCTTGGCTTATGGATCACGCGCAATGCGATGAGCGGCCACGAGGCGCCATCGGTCCGCGTGGGCGGCAACCACGGCTCGGCTGTCGAGCGCAACGGGGACTACTTCGGGTCGACGATCAATGTCGCGGCGCGGGTCTCGGCACTCGCCGCCGGTGGCGAGGTGCTCGTCACCGGGCAGACGGCAGCGCTCGCGCCCGATCTCGAGGGTGTGCTCTACGAGTCTCGTGGGCGGCAAGTCCTACGCAACGTCGCTGAGCCGGTCGAGATTTTCGCCGTCGTTCGCGTGGACGAGAATGCCGATCACCTGGCGATCGACCCCGTCTGCCAAATGGCGGTCGACCCAGAGCGCGCGGTCGGTCGTTTGCTGCTCGACGAGAAGGCGTACCACTTCTGTTCGCTTACGTGCGCGGCAGCCTTTGCCCAGTACCCGGAGCGGTACGCGGAATAGCTGCAGCGAGCGAGACGCGCCATCGGTGAAGCGGGCCGGCTCGGCTTGCGCAGGGTCTTCGGAGCGGATCGGTAGTTCTCACGACCTGGATGTGGGGGAGCACCGATGGCCTAGAGCTCGCAGGGCGCCATCGTGGAAGCACGCTCGAAGGAGGGCAGACGTGCACGGCTGGATGGATGGCTGGGACTGGGCCTGGATGACCTTCATGATGGTCTTCTGGATCGCGGTCCTCGGCGCCGTTGTCTACGCGGCAGTGCGTCTTGGGCAGCGTCCGCCGCGCAAGGATCACTAGCGGTCAGACCAGCTGCTTGCGAACGGCGATGGCGCGCTGACCCCTCGCGCACGCGCTAGAACGGTGTTCGAAGATGGATCACGCTCACGAACATCGCCCTGAGCCCGAATCGCTGAACCGCGCGGCCTTCGGCGCCACGTGGCACTGCCTGACTGGCTGTGCGATCGGCGAGATTCTGGGCCTTGTGATTGCGACCGCCCTGGGTTGGGGCAATGTCGCCTCGATTGCGATCGCGATCGTGCTCGCCTTCTTCTTCGGTTACTCGCTCACGTTGCGCCCGCTTGTCCGCAGCGGCGTGCCACTGCGCAGGGCAGCTCGGATCGCCCTCGCCGCGGACACAGTCTCAATCGCCGTGATGGAGATCGTCGACAACGGCTTCGTCCTACTCGTGCCCGGGGCGATGGCGGCAGGGCTTGGCGACTTCCTCTTCTGGTGGAGCCTCGGCGTCGGGCTCTTCATCGCCTTCTGGGCGGCCTTCCCGGTCAACCGTGCACTCATCGCCCGCGGACGTGGCCACGTGGCCGTGCACGCATACCACTGAGCCTGGCGCCTACGAGCGCCTGGGCCGCACAACCATCATCCGCACCATGTCGAGACAGAAGGCGCCGCAGATGATCGCGCCGCCGATTGCGACGACCGGAGCATCAAGAGCTGCGCCGAGCGCCAGCAGGAGAATGCCGGCGCCACAGCCGAGCATGTGCATCCGATGGTGAGCGAGATGGTGCTTGAGTGCGTGCATGCCACACCTCCTCGGACAGATCGTGCGCCGGTCGGGCTGCGCGAACATCGGGGTATGTCCCCACACTGCCTGCGGGCCAACTACTGACGCGCGCGTAGCCCCAGGCGCCGCCTGGCGGCGCCTGTCAGCTCCTCATCGGTCAGCGCAGCTGCCTCGAGCACACGGCGCCAGCGCGCCCGACCACAGGACGGGAAGTGTCGGTAGACGGCGCCAATGCTCGGGACGCGGACGCAGTTGTTGTTGACGCGCGCGAGGCGGCGCTTGGCCGCTGACCATCGCACGTAGGTCGACGAGCTCGGGCGGCAGCCGAGTTCGAGCCCACAGCGCCGGACCGCTCGGATCACCTCTTCCAGCATGTATGGCTCGACCCGGGGCTCGCCGCGCTGCGTGGCCGGCCAGGCGTGATGCGAGCGGCCGCGCGTGCGTCCGTCCGTCTTCAGCCCGTAGGCGGCCTTGCATGCGCGCTTCCAGCCCCCATATTTCGTCGCCAGCACAGGACCGGTCATCGCGGCCGAGGGCCGGCGGCTGTCATAGTCGGCCTGCTTGATGGTCGGGTAGGTCCAGCCCGGCCGGGGAATGAGGACGTTCAGCATCAAGGCGAGGGCGCCGAGTTCCGCTGCTCGCTTGTCCGCCACCGTCGGCCCGTCTGCCAGGTCGGCCTGGAGCCAGAGCTCGAGCTCGTGCAGCCCGATTGGGCCGAGCGCGTCGAGCATCGCTTTCAGCGGTGCGTCAGCTCGCCTCTTGGCCAAGCGCGTCGACGCAGGCGGCATCCCAAGTGCCGTAGCGCAACCAGATCGTGTGGTAGCTCGGATAGCGCTCACGCTCCCAGCGCCCAAGGCCCTCGAGCTGCTCGGCGCGCCAGTGCATGTAAGCGCTGACGGTGAACGGATCGCCTTCGACCCCGTAGGCGACGCGCAGCGCACGCCCGATGACCTCCTTCGTGACCCGCGGGCCTTTCGGCGGCTTCGGGTTGCGGCGGCCGGTGGTGCGGCCGCCGAGCGGCTCGAGCCCGGCCCAGGCGAGGATCGAGTCCCACTCGCCGCCGAAGCGCCGGTTGAGCGTGCCGTAGGAGGCGATGGTGCGCGGCTTGCCTTCCGCCCGCGTCTCTTCGTAGATCAGCCCACGCTCGCGGATGTACTCCTCGACGCGAGGCGAGCGGCCTAGCCGACGAGCCACTTCGCGGATGCCGGCCTTGAGCGAATCGTCGGAGATGCGGTACTCGGCCCGCCGCACCCCGAGCGACGAGACGATCGCGTGGGCTGGATCGCCTGGCAGGAGGCCTGCGACTCGCAGGGCATCAAGGAAGCCTCCACACAGGCGCTTGAAGACACCCATGCTCGCGGGCCGACGGCCTGGCCGGCGGCGAACATCGGGGCGGTGAACCCAGGCGATGTACTCGGGATGGGTCGGCGGGTGCCCGAGGTCTTCAGCGCACTCGCGCAGCGCAGCCGCGAGCTCTTCGACGGTGTAGAAGTGGCCGTGCTGGAAGACGACGACGTCGCCGTCAGGCTTCGGCTCGAGGTGGGCACGCCGCAGCGCGTCGTTCCAGGAGCCAGCGCCGAGCCAGCGCCGGATGCAGCGGTCGTCCGGCCAGGCGGCCTCGCGCATCACTTCTCGGTAGAGCCGGCGGTACTCCTCGACCGATGGCGGGTGGCAAGGGTGCGGGCGGCGTGGCCAAGAGCCGTCAGCGCATGCCCGACCTTGGTCCGCTGGGTGCCTTCGGCGGAGACGTCCTCCGCATGCAACTTCACCTGGAGTTCGCGCAGTAGCTGGTGCTGGCTCGCCAGGTCAAGCGACTTGATCGCGGCGTAGACGGGTTCGGCGGCGGGGTCGGAGAAGCGCTGCCTGTCGCCAGGCGGCCGTGGCGTCGGATCGGAGTTCGCCATGACTGAACCGTAGGCCTGGCTGACGGTGCTCACCGCCGCCTGCTCGGCCGGCTGCGTCAGGGCTTGGGTGGCGAGATGGCGCGCGAATCCGCATGGCTACGCGCTGGCGGGCGCTAGTTGCAGCTGGCGTGGGTGCCAGGGTCCCGAAGTTTGGGTGGGCTCATGCAACTAGCGCCTATGCCAGGTCGGCAAACCGTGATGGCGTGAGCAAATCCCGCTGATGCAACTAGCCGGAGCGAGCGAGCGAGCGGCGGGGTGAGCGTCGGGCGCAGCGCGTTCTGGCCGGCGCCGGCCTCGTGCTCGTGGCTCTCTTGATCAGTGGCATCGCGCGTACCTCGAGACCGGGGCCGACCGTCGGGCGGAGCTGCGCGGGGCGGGTCGGGAGTGATTCCGCCCGACGGCCATGTCCGCGCGTCGGGTTCGGCGACTGTGTCAAGCTCGCGGCCAGCCCGTAGTGCGCGGCGTCGTCTTCGAGCTGCCGCAGCATTCCTCCGCGGCCCGGGCGCGCGCAGTTCGTTCGGTCGCGGTCGCCAACGGCTGGACGGTCGCGCAGATGGACGACGCGGAGGGCGGCTGGTCGCTGTTCCTGAAGCGCGGGAACCTGAGAGCGAACATCTTCCTGTGGCGGCCGGAGGTCTACCGCCTCTCGTGCGGCGGCGCGCACCCCGACGACAAGTGCTTCAACACCGCCGACGTCCAGCGGGACTTGTTTCGGGAATGTTCCCTGACGAACGGCTGTCTAGGTATCCGCACCACGGCTCAGCGTCCAACGGTTGGCGTCGATCCGGCCCAGGCGAGACTTTGCAACCGCAATATGCTCTACGCAGCCCGACCACAAGGAGGTCGAAGTGCTTCTCGCTGCTAACGGTGTGTGGCTCTGGACAACCCTCGCGATCATCGTCTGGATCGCGATCGCCTTTTGGCCCGCCCGTGTCGCTGGCCGTAAAGGGCACAGCTTCTTCGGCTTTTTCCTCTTCAGCCTCGTCTTCTTCCCCGCTGCGCTGATCGTCGCCTACCTGGTGAGCGATCGGACGGCAGCCGCCGGAGGGCCGACGAGCTGATCTTTCTGCCCTTCTTTCACTGACTACTCAGGTACTGGGAGCCTGGCGTGGGCCAGCGTTCGCGAAATGTCCCCTGGGCGAGCCCCCAGGTCCGGCCACGGGTCTGTCGCCCGTCAGTCGTGCACGTTGCCGGGATGGACCGTCCCGCTCTCGCACTCGGGGAGGAGCATGTGCTCGGGATCGAGGTCGTACGTCCAGGGCAAGCCGGAGTTCTTCCAGCCGTCCTTCATCCTCCTGCCGTCGAAGACGCTGTCGGGGTCGTCGACTCTGCTGCCTTCCATGCCGTCAAGGATGTTGTACGCGTTCGTGAAGCCGGCCGCCGCAAGCTGGTTGATCGCGATCGCGGCGCGGCCTCCGGACCAGCACGAGACGAGGATGGTGTCGTCGCTCTCGAACCGCTCCTGCACCAGCGTGACGAAGTCGGGGCTGAGCTGCCAGAGCTGACAGGTCAGCACACGTCTCGCCCCAACCACCCTCAAGGCAGGAGGAGCGATGGCCGCGCCAGCGCGTCGATACGGGGGACTAACGCTCGGCGGGATCCTGGTCATGGTCGGGATCATCGTGGTCGTCATCTGGAGCTTCTGGATCGGGCTGATCATCGCCCTGATCGGACTCGTCGCCTTCGGTGGATTCGTGCGCGGGAAGTGGTATTAGTCCTTTCGCGTCGCCCGTCGCCTAGTCGCTCTTTCGGCCATCGCCGGTAGGCCTCAGCAGCGTCGGTATGGCCGTTGCGGTAGAGGGTCGCAGCCCAATTTGCATCGCGGGAGCCAATCGCTACTCTCGGAGGCTGGGGCACCGTCAAGGAGGTAGTGAGACCCTCTACGGAGGAGGGAGACAATGGAGAGGACGAATCTCGCCGGGCGCGCAGGACGCTGGAGTGCCGCGCACTGGAAGACCGCATTCTTCGGCTGGCTGGTGTTCGTGTTCGTCGCCGTCTTCATCGGCATGGCTGTCGGGACGAACAAGCTGCTCGACTCCAACGCGGGCGACGGCGAGTCCGGCCGCGCGCAGAAGATCCTCGGGAGCGGCGACTTCAAGCAGCCGGCGACGGAGTCGGTTCTGATCCAAAACAGCAAGCTCTTTCCGATCGACCCGGCCTTCAAGGCCACGATCAACGACGTCGTCGCGCGCCTCCACAAGGTGCCCGAGGTGACCAGCATCCACTCGCCGCTGGCGCCTGCGGTAGTCAGCCAGGGCCAGACCTCGAAGGACCATCACTCGGTGCTCGTCCGCTTCGACATCAAGGGCAAGGCAGAGGACGCGCACAAGCACGTTCAGGGGGCGCTCGACGCGACGGCCGCGGCCCAGCGGGCCCACCCGGCCTTCGTCGTCGAGGAGTTCGGCGACGCGAGCGCTCGGAAGGCGCTCGACAAGACGCTTGGCAGCGACTTCAAGCGCGCGGAGAAGCTCGCCCTCCCTGCCACGCTGATCATCCTGCTGTTCGCCTTTGGATCGCTCGTCGCGGCGACCGTGCCAGTGCTCCTCGCCTTCTCGGGCGTCCTCGCCGCGATCGGCCTCTCGGCCCTGGTCAGCCAGACGGTCGCGGCGTCCAGCGCAACGCAGTCCGTGATCCTGCTCGTCGGGCTCGCGGTCGGGGTGGACTACTCGCTCTTCTACCTCAAGCGCGAGCGGGAGGAGCGCGCCCGCGGGATGGATCCGCACACCGCACTCCTGCACACGGCGTCGACGTCGGGGCAGGCGGTACTGATCTCGGGCGCGACGGTCTTCGTTGCCGTCGCCGGCATGCTCGTCGCCGGCGACCCGACGTTCAGGTCGATCAGTCTCGGCACGATGATCGTGGTCGCGGTCGCGATCATCGGCTCGCTGTCGGTGCTGCCCGCGCTCATGCACCGCCTCGGCGACAACATCGAGAAGGGCCGGATCCCGTTCCTCCACCGGGATGCCTCGGCCAGCGGGTCGCGTGCCTGGAGGGCGATCCTGAGCCCGGTGCTCCGGCACCCAGCCGTGTCGGTCGCGCTCTCCGCCGGGTTGCTACTCGCGCTCACGATTCCCGCGTTCCACCTGAGCACCAAGTTCCCGAGCATCACCGACCTGCCGCCCTCGATCCCGATCGTCAAGACCTTCGACCGTGTCGAGAAGGCCTTCCCGGGCTCGCCCGTGCCGATGGTGATCGCGGTCAAGGGCAGCGACCTGAACACGGTGCAAGTGCAGCAGGCCGTCCTCGACCTGCGCGACCAGGCCCTGGCCACCGGGAAGATGACGCTCCCGATTGACATCAGCCTGAACCCGTCGCACACGATCGAGCGCATCACGATGCCGATCGCCTCGACCGACAGCCGCAGCCCAACGGCCTACGCGGCGCTCAGGCTGATGCGCAAACAGATCATCCCGGCCACGATCGGCACCGTGCCCGGGGTCGAGGTAGCGGTCGGCGGAGAGACGGCGGGCAACCGCGACTTCAACGACCTGATGCGCACGCACTTGCCGCTCGTCTTCTTCTTTGTGCTCGGGCTGGCATTCGTGCTGCTGCTGATGACCTTCCGCTCGATCGTGATCCCGATCAAGGCGATTGTCCTCAACCTGCTCTCGGTCGGGGCCGCTTACGGGATCCTCGTGCTTGTCTTCCAGAACACATGGGCGGAGGGGATCCTCAGCTTCCGCTCCAACGGAGGCGTCGCCTCCTGGCTGCCGTTGTTTCTGTTCGTGCTCCTGTTCGGGCTTTCGATGGACTACCACGTCTTCATCGTCAGCCGGATCAAGGAGCTGGTCGACGGCGGGATGGACACCGAGGAGGCCGTCGAGCAGGGCATCGTCTCGACCGCGGGGACAGTGACGAGCGCGGCGATCGTGATGGTGGCCGTGTTCGGGATCTTCGCCAGCCTGAGCCAGATCGACATCAAGCAGATGGGCTTCGGCCTGGCGGTGGCGATCCTGATCGACGCGACGATTGTCCGCGCGGTCCTGCTGCCGGCGACGATGAAGCTGCTCGGCAAGTGGAACTGGTACCTGCCGACCTGGCTCGAGTGGGTCCCGAACCTCTCCGCGGAGCCCCGGGTGAGCGACGAGGGCGAGGCCCGCAGGGCCCGGCCGGCGGTGACGCCAGGCTAGCCCGGCCGCCTCACGCGCTCGATCACGGCCGGAGCTCGATGTAGCCGCGCCTTGGCGCCGCCGATCTCACGCTCGGCCGCTCAAGGGCCTGCTCGTGGACGATTACACTCAGAGCGCGATGCGCATCGCCGTCCTCGGAACCGGCATCGTCGGGCGAACGCTCGGCACGAAGCTCGTCGAGCTCGGTCACGAGGTGCGGATGGGCTCGCGCACGCCCGACAACGAGCAGGCGGCCGAGTGGGTGGTCGAGGCCGAGGCCGGCGATCGCGCGAGTCAGGGCACCTTTGCGGATGCTGCCGCCTTCGGCGAGCTCGTGGTCAACTGCGTCGGCGGCGCGGTCGCGCTGCAGGCGCTCGAGGCCGCTGGCGCTGAGAACCTTGACGGTAAGACGCTGCTCGACGTCTCGAACCCGCTCGACTTCTCCCGGGGCATGCCGCCGACGCTCACCGTCTGCAATACCGACAGCGTCGGCGAGGAGATCCAGCGGGAGTTCCCGAACGCGCGGGTCGTCAAGAGCCTGAACACCGTAAACGCAGCGGTGATGGTCGACCCCGAAGTTGTCGGGGGCGAGCACAACCTCTTCGTCTGCGGCGACGACGACGGGGCGAAGGCCCAGGTGCGCGAGCTGCTTGAGAGCTTCGGCTGGCCCTCGGATCGGATCCTCGACCTCGGTGACATCGGCGGCGCGCGCGGGATGGAGATGTACCTGCCGCTCTGGCTGCGCCTGTTCTCGACCTTCGGCACCGGCGAGCTGAACATCCACGTCGCCCGCTGAGCGCGCTCCGGCTTGGATGAT
The DNA here is from genome assembly GCA_963765785.1 of uncultured Actinomycetes bacterium. Lineage (GTDB taxonomy): Bacteria > Actinomycetota > Thermoleophilia > Gaiellales > Gaiellaceae > AC-32. Next base: position 132,516 of record CAVXXW010000008.1, on the reverse strand, counting down.
CCGGGCCGCCGCCTCCGTGCGGTGGATGACGAGCCACCAGCTCGTCATCCACCAAGAACCGACGGGGTCATCGCAGTCGATCGGCAGGGACGTTCGCTACCCGACAGTCAGGCCGGGGAGGCAACTCCGCAGGTCTCGGCTGCGATCATGCGTGTCACGGCGCGGATGTCTGCCGTTGCGGCGAAGACGGCGAGCTGTCGCTCGGCTCCTGTGCCGGCACGGACGATCTGCTCGACACCGAGGAGCGCGGTCTCGCTCTCGAGCTCGTTGGCTGCTTCACCGAGCTCGTCGAGCGTATGCAAGATCTGGCTACGGATCGGGATCGGTGCTCCGTCGGCGCCGATGACGGCCGCCTCCAGCCCGTAGCGGATTGCCTGCCACTTGTTCTCGCGCATGAGTGCGCCCTCGATGGCGCTCGCCGGCGGTGGGGGCGGCCCCTCTGCGCCCCGCTTTACCAGCGCTTGCACGTAGGCGGCGAGGGCGACCGCGTCCTCGACGCGCTCGACGGCGTCCATCGCGCGCACCTCAACGGTGCCGAGCCGTGGGTGGGGCCGCACGTCCCACCAGATGCGGGTGTAGTCCTCGAGCACGCCCGCGCGCTCGAGCGCTTCTACGTAGGTGACGAACTCGGCCCAGTCGTCGAACGCAGGCGGCGGCCCGGAGCGTGGGAAGGTATCGAAGACGCTGTGCCGGGTCGAGCGCAGCCCGGTCGGGAGTCCTCGCCAGAAGGGCGAGCTGGCCGAGAGCGCAATCAGCTCGGGGATCTGCAGGCGCAGCACACGGACGACCCTGATCGCCGTCTCCGGGTCGGGCACGCCGACATGGATGTGAAGTCCGAAGACCAACTCGCGGCGGGCCGGATACTGCACCTCCTCGACGATCCCGCGATAGCGCGCCCGGTCGGTGAGAACCTGATCCTCGTAGCGTCCGAAAGGATGCGTGCCTGCCGAAGCGAGGACGAGTCCCTGCTCTGCTACGACGTCCTCCAAGTGGCTACGCAACCGCTGCAGCTCAACCGCCGCCTCGGCAACCGTGGCACAGATCGGGGTCTGCCCCTCGATCTCAGACTGGAAGATCTCGCACGTCGTCCGCGCTGCGAACTCGCGGTCGTGGTCAGCCTCGAGGATCGTGTCTGCCCGCTGGACGAGGGCGAGTGTCTCGGGATCGAGAAGCATGTACTCCTCTTCGAGACCGAGTGTGTACGGCGCCGAAGAACCGAAGCGGTGCTGGGCGACGCTCGACTGGCTGGCTGATCCCATGCGCCTCCCTCTTTCGGTATCAGGGTCGCGCGGCGCTTGCGGTGCGGCATCAGGGAGGCCACGCGAAGAGCGTGCGGCTTTATGCGGAGGCGCGCGATCCTCCGTCACTCCAACCCTCTCTACTCGCTCACGCTCTCCCGTCGATGCCCGTGAACAGGGGCGAAGCCGCGAGTTGAGGCACCAATGGAAGGAGCGCCGCAGGCGCGGACGCGACCGCTACGCGGGGATGAGTGACGAGCCGCGAGAGGCGATTGGTCGCTACGAGCACCCCTCAGATATTGCCCTCCGGGCTCCACCATCGCGCCACGCGACACCCGCCCTCGGTAGGCAAGAACTACGCGCTACGTGTCGCCCGCGTCGCCCGAAGGCTCTGGTGACATTCCCGCAAGTGCGCGAACGTTCGCTCATATGACGAGCTCGACGCGGCGCCGCGCCGGTTGACGGACAACTCCTAGGTTCTTCCGCAATCAATCCGTGGTCTTCCGCTGGCCGTCAAGCGCGCCCGGCCGCGTACCCTGAGCCGGATGGGAATGTTCTTCCACTCGGCGGCGGAGGCTCCGGAGCGGCCTGCAGACCCTGCGGTTCGTCGCTCGAACCTGCGCCGGATCGGGCGCCTCTTTTCGCCTTACAAGCCGCGGCTGAGCGGCGTGCTGACGCTGATCGTCGTCTCGGCGGCGCTCGGCGTGGTGCCCGCGTTCCTGCTCAAGCGCGTGCTGGAGGCGATCGGGGCGAACGACACGCGAGCGCTGTCGTTCAACGCGGCCGGGATCATCGTGATCGCGGTCGTGACGGGCGTGCTCGGCGTGATCCAGACGCTGCTCTCGAATCAGGTCGGCCAGCGCGTGATGCACGACCTGCGGGCGTCGGTCTTCCGGCATCTGCAGCGGCTGTCGCTCGCGTTCTTCACGCGTACCCGCACCGGCGAGGTGCAGTCGCGGATCTCGAACGACATCGGCGGCGTGCAGAACGTCGTCACGAACACCGCGACCTCGATCGCCTCCAACGTGACCACGGTCGTCGCGACGATGGTCGGCATGCTCGTCCTGAGCTGGCAGCTCGCGCTGTTCGCGTTCGCGCTGATCCCGCTCTTCGCCCTGCTGACCCGCCGCGTCGGCAACGAGCGCCGGCGCATCGCGAAGACGACGCAGGAGACGCTCGCCGACATCTCGAGCATCGTGCAGGAGTCGCTCTCGGTCTCCGGGATCCTGCTCGGCAAGACGATGGGCCGCGGCGACGAGCTCGCCGACCGCTTCGAGGCGGACTCGCGCAAGCTCGCAGAGCTGGAGGTCCGTCAGCGCATGGCGGGCCGCTGGGTGATGGCCTCGATCCAGACCAGCTTCGCCGTGATGCCTGCGGCCGTCTACTGGGTCGGCGGGCTCCTGCTCGCGGGCGGGTCGCACGTCGTCTCGATCCCGATGCTGGTCGCCTTCACGACTCTGCAGACGCGGCTGTTCTTCCCGGTCGGGTCGCTGCTGGGCGTCGGCCTGGACGTGCAGACCTCGCTGGCTCTCTTCGACCGGATCTTCGAGTACCTCGACGAACCGGTCGACATCGAGGAGAAGCCGGACGCGATCCGCACCGGCCGTGCCGGCGACGTCGCGTTCGACCACGTCTGGTTCCGCTACGACGACGAGTGGACGCTGCGCGACGTCTCTTTCACGGTGCCGGAAGGGACGACCACCGCGATCGTCGGCGAGACCGGCTCGGGGAAGACCACGCTCGGCTACCTCGCGGCCCGGCTCTACGACGTCGACCGCGGCAGCGTCGCGATCGGCGGGGTCGACGTGCGCGACCTGAGCCTCGAGGCGCTGACCGACCTCGTCGGCGTGGTCTCGCAGGAGACCTACCTGTTCCACGCGTCCGTGCGCGAGAACCTGCGTTTCGCGAAGCCCGACGCGACGGACGAGGAGCTCGAGGAGGCGGCGCAGGCGGCGCGTATCCACGACGTGATCGCCGCGTTGCCAGAAGGGTACGACACTGTCGTCGGCGAGCGCGGCTACCGCTTCTCGGGCGGCGAGAAGCAGCGGATCGCGATCGCGCGGACGATCCTCCGCAACCCGCCAATCCTCGTGCTCGACGAGGCGACGAGCGCGCTCGACACCGAGACCGAGCGGCTCGTGCAGGAGGCGCTCGACAGCCTGGCGGAAGGCCGGACGACGATCACGATCGCGCACCGTCTCTCGACGATCCGCGACGCGGAACAGATCGTCGTGCTCGACCGCGGCCGCGTCGTCGAGACGGGCAGGCACGCCGAGCTGATGCGGCTCGGCGGGCGCTATGCGGCGCTGGCCGCACGCGACGGCCGGCTCGCGGAGGAGCCCGAGGCGGCGGAACTCGCCGGGGCGAGCTGAGGGGAGTACCGTAGGGCGATGCCGCCCGCCGACGAGAGGCAATCGGACGCGGCACCGCCTCCGGCGCCGCGCGGCTCTGCTCCGACCACGCCGCAGAACCGGTTCAACTTCCGGCCGAGGCCCGGCTGGGTCGTCCTCTTCCTGGGCCTGCTCGCGTTCAACCTCTTCTTCAGCGCGCGGGCGATGCGCGTCGCCTCGCGGGTACGCGTCCCGTACAGCCCGTACTTCCTCGCTCAGGTAACGGACGACCACATCTCCGCAATCACGTCGAAGGGCACGGACATCCAGGGCACGTTCAAGACGAAGCAGAGCTACCAGGGCTCGAAGCCGACGACGAAGTTCCGCACCGAGGTGCCGGCGTTCGCGAACACCGACCAGCTCTCCAAGCTCCTGCAGGAGCACGACGTCACGGTCAATGCGCAGCCGCTCGACAAAGGCGCGCCCTGGTGGCAGCAGCTGCTGTTCGGGTTCGGGCCGACGCTCGTGTTCATCTTCCTGCTCGTCTGGTTGATGCGCCGGGCGGGGAACGTCCAGAACCTCCTCGGCTCGTTCGGCCGCTCGAGTGCGCGCCGCTACCAGCCCGCCGGCGACAAGGTCACGTTCAAGGACGTCGCGGGGATCGACGAGGCGAAGGAGGAGCTGAGCGAGGTCGTCGACTTCCTGCGGGACCCGCAGCGGTACCGGAAGCTCGGGGCACGGATCCCGCACGGCGTGCTGCTCTCGGGCGCGCCCGGAACCGGCAAGACGCTGCTCGCGCGGGCGGTCGCGGGCGAGGCCAACGCCCCCTTCTTCTCGCTGGCCGCCTCCGAGTTCGTCGAGGCGATCGTCGGTGTCGGCGCCTCGCGCGTGCGCGATCTGTTCAAGCAGGCGAAGGAGAGCGCGCCGTCGATCGTCTTCATCGACGAGCTCGACGCGATCGGGCGCTCTCGCACGACCGGCGTCGGCGGCTACAGCGGCGGCAACGACGAGCGCGAGCAGACGCTGAACCAGATCCTGACCGAGATGGACGGCTTCGACTCCGAGACGAGCGTGATCGTGATCGGGGCGACGAACCGGCCCGACGTGCTCGACGCGGCGCTGCTGCGACCCGGCCGCTTCGACCGCCGCGTGGCCGTCCAGCCGCCCGACCGCGCCGGACGCGAGGCCATCCTGAAGGTGCACATCCGCGGCGTGCCGCTCGCGCCCGACGTCGACCTCGGTCGCATCGCCGCAACGACGCCCGGGATGGTCGGCGCCGACCTCGCGAACCTCGTCAACGAAGCGGCGCTGACGGCCGCTCGCCGCAACCACGAGCGGGTCGAGGAGTCCGACTTCACCGACGCGCTGGAGCGGATCGTGCTCGGCGCGGAGCGGCAGGTGATGATGAGCCAGGAGGACCGGCGGCGGACGGCGTACCACGAGGGCGGCCACGCGATCGTCGGCATGCTCACACCAGGCGCCGACCCGGTGCGCAAGGTCTCGATCATTCCGCGCGGGCTGGCGCTCGGCGTCACCTTCTCGGCCCCGGAGAGCGACCGCTTCAACTACCTCGAGCCCGAGGTCCAGGCGAAGATCAAGGTCTCGCTCGGCGGGCGGGCCGCCGAGGAGGTCGTCTTCGGCGAGATCAGCACGGGCGCCGAGTCGGACATCGAGCAGCTGACCAATCTCGCCCGCCAGATGGTCGGCCGCTGGGGTATGAGCGAGGCGGTCGGCCCGATCACGATCCTGCCGCGAGACGGCACGAGCCCGTTCGGCGGTGGGCCCGAGGTCTCGCCCGAGACGCAGCGCCTAGTCGACGACGAGGTCCGGCGCATCGTGGCCGACGCACACGAGGAGGTCATCGCGCTCCTGCAGGACAACCGAGAACGGCTCGACTCGCTTGCGAACGCGCTGCTCGAGCACGAGACGCTCGACGAGGAGGACGCCTACGCCGCCGCCGGCGTTGCGCGCTCGCAGGCCCCGCCGGCCGACCCGCTCGCCGCAGCCGCCCGCGTCACGACGTAGCCTGCGCCTCTGGCGCTACGATTCTTGAACCTACTACGGCTTCAGGAGCGTGACGCAATCGTGAAGTACCTGCTCATCCCGCTGGAAGACACCGTCGTCTTCCCGAACATGACGGTGACCCTGCCGCTCGACACCGCCGACGAGGACCGGGTGTTGCTCGTGCCTCGCCACGAAGGCGTGTACGCAACGGTCGGCACGGTCGCCGAGATCGTCGACCGTGGCCGCCTGCCGGGCGGCTCCCCGGTCGTGACACTGAACGGTCTGCACCGGGCCCAGCTCGGCGCGGCCGAGACCGGCACCGGCGGCCGGCTCTACGTCGAGGTCGACGAGCGGCCAGACGAGACGCCGCCGCCCGTCAAGACCCGAGAGCTCGAGACCGAGTACCGCGCGGTCGTCCAGGAGATCCTCGAGCTGCGCGAGGCCGACCCTCGCATCGGCGAGTTCCTGCGCTCGGTCGCCGAGCCCGGAGCGCTCGCCGACACGTGCGCCTACTCGCCCGACCTGACCTTCGAGCAGCGGATGGAGCTGCTCCAGGAGGTCGACGTGGTCGAGCGCCTCGAGCTGGCTCTCCGCTTGCAGCGCGAGCGGCTGGCCGAGCTGCAGGTGCGCCGCCGTATCCGCGACGACGTCGAGTCGGGCGCGCAGGCACAGCAGCGCGAGTACTTCCTGCGCAAGCAGATGGACTCGATCCGCAAGGAGCTCGGCGAGGACGAGGCCTCCGTCGTCGACGAGTACCGCACGAAGATCGAAGAGGCCGACATGCCGGACGAGGTCCGGGAGCAGGCGGAGCGCGAGCTCGGCCGGCTCGAGCGGATGGGCGACGCCTCGGGCGAGTCGTCGATGATCCGCACGTACCTCGACTGGCTGCTCGCCGTGCCGTGGGGGAAGCGTTCCGACGAGCGGCTCGACCCGAAGGGCGCGCGCGAGATCCTCGACACCGACCACGCCGGCCTCGACGACGTCAAGGAACGGATCGTCGAGTACCTGGCCGTGCGCAAGCTGCGCGAGGAGCGCGGCATCGCCGAGGACAAGCGCTCGGGCGCGATCCTGACGCTGATCGGGCCGCCCGGAACGGGCAAGACCTCGATCGGCGAGTCGATCGCCCGCGCGCTGAACCGCGAGTTCGTCCGGATGTCGCTCGGCGGTGTTCGCGACGAGGCGGAGATCCGCGGCCACCGGCGCACGTACATCGGCGCGCTGCCTGGTCGGCTCGTCCGCGCGCTGCGCGACGCCGGGACGATGAACCCGGTGATTATGCTCGACGAGGTCGACAAGGTCGGCGCCGACTGGCGCGGCGACCCGTCGGCCGCGCTGCTCGAGGTGCTCGACCCGGCGCAGAACCACTCGTTCCGCGACCACTACCTCGACGTCGAGCTCGACCTCTCGCAGGTCGTCTTCATCGCGACCGGCAACGTCGCCGAGACGATCCCCGGGCCGCTGCTCGACCGCATGGAGGTGATCCGCTTCGACGGCTACACGGTCGATGAGAAGGTCGCGATCGCCCGCGGCTACCTCTGGCCGCGGCAGCGCGAGCGGAACGGCCTCCGCGAGGACGAGGTCGAGATCACCGACGAGCTGCTCGAGACGATCGTCAGCGAGTACACGCGCGAGGCGGGCGTCCGCCAGCTCGAGCGCGAGCTCGGAAAGCTGCTCCGCAAGAGCGCGACCCGGATCGCGTCGGGCGACGCGGAGCCGCCGATCGCAATCGACGTCGACCAGGTGCGCGACGCCCTGGGCCGCCAGCGCTTCTGGCAGGAGGCCGCGGAGCGGACCGCCGTGCCCGGCGTGGCGACCGGCCTGGCCGTGACCGGCACCGGCGGCGACGTGCTCTTCGTCGAGGCGACGCGCATGGACGGCGAGAACGGGCTCGTCCTCACCGGGCAGCTCGGCGACGTGATGAAGGAGTCGGCGCAGATCGCGCTCTCGTGGGTGCGAGCCCACGGCGACGAGCTCGAGATCACGCCCGACGACCTGCAGCGCAAGTCGTTCCACGTGCATGTTCCCGCGGGCGCGATCCCGAAGGACGGCCCGAGCGCGGGCATCACGATGACGACGGCCCTCGCCTCGCTGCTGACGAGGCGGCCAGTGAAGCACACGGTCGGCATGACCGGCGAGGTCACGCTCCAGGGCCGCGTGCTGCCGATCGGCGGGCTCAAGCAGAAGGTGCTTGCCGCGCACGCCGCGGGCCTGACCGACGTGATCATCCCGGAGCGGAACCGCGCCGACCTCGAGGACGTCCCGGAGGACGTGCGCGAGGCGATGAAGTTCCACCCGGTGCTCAGCGTCGACGAGGTGCTCGAGCTGGCGCTCGAGCCGGCGTCCGATCATGCGTTGCACGCAGCGTGACCCGATCCCCGAGGAGGTCCGCCGCGCGGCGGACCTCCTCGAACGGCGCTGGACGCTCTCGATCCTCTATGCGTCCGTCGAGGGAGCGGAGCGGTTCAACGAGTTCCGCTCGGCGCTCGGTCGCGTGCCGCCGGCGACGCTGACGACGCGGCTGACCGGGCTGGTCGACGCCGGCCTGCTCGAGCGGCGGGTGCTCGAAACCCGGCCGCCGGCGGTCGAGTATCGGCTCACGGCCGAGGGCAGGCGCTTCGTGCCGCTCGTGCGCGAGCTCGTCCGCTGCTGCGCCCGCTAAGGGGAGAGCAGCTCTTCTCGCCAGCCGCCCTCGCGCGCGCGCGTGTACCTGAAGCGCTCGTGCAGGCGGTCGTCGCGGTGCTGCCAGAGCTCGATCGCCACGGGCTCTAGCAGGTAGCCGCCCCAGCGATCCGGCCTCGGCGGTTCGCCCAGGGCGAGCTGGCGCTCGAACTCGGCCTCGAGCTCCTCGCGCGAGGCGATGGGCTCGCTCTGGCGCGAGGCCGCCGCCGCCGCCTGCGAGCGCACCGGTCGCGTTTGCCAGTACGCGTCGGACTCCTCGGCCGGCAGCTTCCGGACCGGGCCCTCGACCCGCACCTGGCGGCCGAGCTCGCGCCAGTAGAAGACCAGGGCGGCGCGCGGGTTCTCCGCCAGCTCGCGGCCCTTGCGGCTCTCGTAGCCGGTGAAGAAGGTGAAGCCGTTCTCGTCCGCGCCCTTCAGCAGCACCATCCGCGCCGACGGGCGGCCCTCGCCGTCGGCCGTCGCCAGGGTCATCACCTCGGGAACCTCGACGCCGGCCTCCCGCGCCTGTTCGAACCACTCGCGGAAGACGGCGACCGGGTCTAGCGCCACGCGCTTACGAGCAGCTCGCGCACCTCGGCGACGCCCGCCTCCCACACCCGGCGCGTTTGCTCGTCCGGAAGCTCGTAGGCTCCTTCGAAGACGCCGTCGCCGAGCACCTCGCGCACGCCCTGCGGGCCGGCGGCGGCACGGTAGGCGTTCTGGTCGAGCGCCGGCTTGCGCTCCTGCGGCAGCTCCACCCCGGCGAGGCGGGTCCACGGAAAGTTCTCGAACCAGTTCGCGTGGCTTGGCTCCGGGTCGACCTCCTTCGCCGCGGCCTCGACCCGCGGGCTCGACCACCAGCTATGGAAGATCGCCTGCGCGTCCGGGTGCGCCATCGCCCACTCGCGTGCGAGCGAGCCGCCGGGGAGGTTGCCGCCGTGGCCGTTAACGACCAGGAAGCGGCGGAAGCCCTGGCCGTAAAGCGAGTCGAGCAGGTCGCACAGGACGTCCAGGAACGTCGAGAGCCGCAGCGTCGGGCTCCCGGGATACGCCTGGAACGAAGGCGTCAGGCCGTACGGCAGCACCGGGAAGACGAGCACGCCGAGCGGCTCGGCGGCCTCGGCGGCGACGCGCTCGGCAAGGATGTTGTCGGTCTCGAGCGACAGGTAGCCGTGCTGCTCGGTCGAGCCGACCGGCAGCACGACGCGGTCGTCGTGCGCGAGGTACTCCTCGACCTGCATCCAGTTCAGCTCGCGTGCCCTCACGACCGCTCCAGAGACGCGTGCCTGCGGCCGAGGATCTCGAACCAGCGCAAGAGCATGTAGCCGAAGATCCCATAGATCACGCCGACGAGGAGCTCGGCGCCGAGCAGGCCCTTCACGTCGCCAAGGCTCGCGCCGGCCGCAATCTGCCGCGCCGCCTCGATCGCGTGGGTGAACGGCATGCCCTGCGCGGCCGTGCTCATCCAGCTCGGCAGCGCGTCGAGCGGCACGTTCGCGCCGGTGAAGATCAGGAGGAAGCCGAAGATCACGTTCGAGAGGACGGCGTTCTCGCGGATGCGTAGGCTCAGCGCGGCGTTGACGAGCCCGAGGCCGGTGCAAGAGAAGGCGGCGATCACAACGACGAGCGCGAGCGGTCCGATCGAGCCGGCCGGGAAGTGGACGCCGAGGATCAACGCGCCGACCGTGAGGGAGAACGCGGCCACGAAGGCGCCGTTCACGACGACTGGGAACGAGCGGCCGAAGAAGAGCGGGATCCGCGGTGCGGGGCTGACGAGAATCGCGCTGAGCGTGTTCTGGAAGCGCTCGCCGCCGATCATCTGCGCCATCGCGAACAGGCACGGGATCGAGGCGTACTGGATCGCGTTGCCGATCAAGTAGAACTCGTTGGACTCGAGCCCCGCCGACTTGCCGATGTACGCGAAGAGCAGGATCTGAAACAGCGGCGCTATCAGCATCGTCGGGATGTAGATCCACGGCGTCAGCCAGTACCAGTTGGCCCGGAAGCTCGTCAGGCCGCCGACGAAGAAGATGCGAGCGGCGACCGTCACGTGAGCGCCAGCGTCCCTCGTTCCCGCGCCGCCCGCAGCACTCGCTGGCTGACGAGGACCGCGACCGCGACGTAGACCGCGCCGAGGGCCAGGCAGACGAGCGCGTCGCGGAGCGGATGCCCGCCGAGCGCGGCGCCGCGGATCGCGCTCATGCCCCAGGTCGGAGCGAGGATCCAGGAGATCGGCCGCACCCAGGCGGGCAGCAGCGCGAGCGGCACCAGGAAGCCGCCGATCAGCCAGACCGGGTACTCGAAGAGGTTGCCGAGCACCCAGGCGGCGCGGAATCGGACGAAGGAGACCGCAAACAGCAGGCCGAGCCCGGCGAACGAGAGCACCGTCGCCACCACCGCGAGCGCGAACAGGAACGGGTGCTCGATCGTCAGGTCGATCCCGAAGGCGAAGCGTCCCCAGAGGAGCGTCGCGACCAGGTTGTAGATCCCGACCGACGCGAGGCCGAGCGTGGAGGGGAGCAGGACGAGGACGAAGTGCCGCGGCGCCACGACGAGCAGCTCGAGCGTTCCCCACCAGCGCTCACGCTGCATCGCCGAGCCCGCCGAGGTGCTGACCGACGACCACATGCCCATCACGGCCGCGCCGAGCGAGGCGTAGATCAGGGTCCTCGGGCTGTCGCCGGCGCGGAAGACGAAGAACGCGGTCGTCGCGAAGAAGAGCGGATAGAGGACGTTCCCGAACCCGTCGAACGGCGAGCGCGCGATCATCTTGAACTGCAGCAGCCAGCTGACTGCGAGGAAACGAAGCGTCTTCACTCGGCCACCAGCGCGACGTACGCGTCCTCGAGAGTCGGCTCGCGGTGCGAGACCCGCCCGACGTCGGCGCCGTTGAGGCAGCCGAGGACCGCGTGCGTCAGCTCGAGCTCCGGCTCCGTCTGCACGACGAGCACCTGCGCCTGCTCGCGCTCCTCGACCGCAACCGCGACCACGCCCTCCAGCTCGCGCATCCGGCCGAGCGCGTCGTCGGCGACGCCATAGACCTCGACCTCGACGACCCGGCCCGTGGCGACGCGGCGCTTCAGCTCCTCGGGCGTTCCTTCGGCGACGATGTCGCCCCGTGAGATGACGGCGATCCGGTCGCAGAGGGCGTCGGCCTCGAACATGTAGTGCGTCGTCAAGAGCACGGTCTTGCCGGCCTCCGTGAGCGACGCGATCGTCGCGCGCACGTCGCGCGCGCCGACCGGGTCGAGCCCGATCGTCGGCTCGTCGAGGAAGATCACTTCCGGGTCGTGCAGCAGGCCCCGCGCCACGTGCAGCCGCTGCTTCATCCCGCGGGAGTAGCCCTCGGCCCGCTCGTGCTCGCGACCCTTGAGCCCGACGAGCTCGAGCAGCCCTTCGATCCGTGGCTTCTGCTCTCTCGGCGAAACGCCGTAGAGCTCGGCGAAGTAGCGGAGGTTGTCGTAGCCGGAGAGCCGGTCGTAGACCCCGCGGTCGCCGCCGAAGACGTACCCGATCCGGCGCCGGACCTCGAGCGCGTCGCGGACGACGTCGAGCCCGAGCACCCGCGCGCAGCCGCCCGTCGGGATCAGGAGGGTGATCAGCATCTTGATCGTGGTCGTCTTGCCGGCGCCGTTCGGGCCGAGCAGGCCGAAGAGCTCGCCTTCGGGAACCTCGAAGTCGATCCCGCGCACGGCCTCGATCTCCTTCGCGCGCCGGCGGACGGTCCCCGTGTGGGTCTTGTAGGTCCGCCGCAGCCCCTCTGCCTCGATCGCAGCCATGGCTGGAATCTAACGGTGTGGCGCGCTGCTACACTCAGGCGCGCGCGGCGGCGTAGCTCAGTTGGTTAGAGCAGCGGAATCATAATCCGCGTGTCGGAGGTTCGAGTCCTCCCGCCGCTACCTCCTCGCGTACTCGGAGCAATAGGAAGAAACAGTCATGGCAACCGGAGTCAGAGTCGGAATCACGCTCGCCTGCACCGAGTGCAAGCGGCGGAACTACCAGACGCAGAAGTCGAAGCGAAACTCGCCCGACCGCGTCGAGTTCAACAAATACTGCCGCTGGTGCGGGAGGCATACGCCGCACCGGGAGACGCGCTAATGGCCAGGCAGACCCGCTCCGAGCGCCGCGCCCGCCGCGCAGCGCAGGCCGAGAGTCGCGCCGCCGTCGAGCGCGCGCCGCAGCGCCAGCCGCAGCCGGCCCGTCCGCCCGTCGAGGCCGCGAAGCCGTCGAGCGACGGCCACCGCGCTCCCGGCGGTGGCGTCAGGCGCTTCGTCTCCGAGTCGTGGGGCGAGCTGCAGAAGGTCGACTGGCCTGGCCAGCAGCAGCTGATCCAGGGCACCGCCGTCGTCCTGATCGCCTGTTTCATCACGGGCCTCTACCTGTTCCTGTGCGACGAGCTCTTCCGCCGACTCGTCCAGCACGTCTTGCTTCGATAGGGGGCCCATGTTCCGCTGGTACGCGATCAACACCTACTCCGGGCACGAGAACAAGGTCAAGACGAACCTCGAGCACCGCATCGACTCGATGGCCCAGCAGATGCGTTTCCGCCGCGTCGTCGTCCCGACCGAGCAGGTCGTCGAGACGAAGGACGGCCAGAAGGTGCAGACCGAGAAGCGGATCCTGCCCGGCTACGTGCTCGTGAACATGGATCTGAACGACGAGGCCTGGACGGTCGTGAAGAACACGCCCGGCGTGACCGGCTTCGTCGGCGCGGGCTCGAAGCCCGTCCCGCTCTCGCAGGGCGAGGTCGACCGCATCCTGCGCACCGGCGCCGCCACCGGCGAGCGCCCGCGCGCCCAGGTCGAGTTCTCGCTCGGCGAGTCGGTGAAGGTAACCTCTGGCCCGCTCTCCGACTTCGACGGCGAGATCGTCGACGTCAATCCCGACCAGCAGAAGCTGAAGGTGCTCGTGGACATCTTCGAGCGCCAAGTTCCCGTTGAGCTCGGCTTCGACCAGGTGAAGAAGATCGACTAGTGATGGCGACCCCCTTCCATCCATCTCGCACTCTCGGAACCGCTGCAAAGCGTTGCCTCGCGGCGTCCTCGGTCGCGCCCGTAGCCGCCGGCTACGAGCGCTCCCTGCGTCCTTGCGACGCTCGCTTTTCGCGGCCCGAGAGCACGACCTGGCTGAAAGGCGATCGCTGATGGGCAAGAAAGTTCTCACGCTGATCAAGCTCCAGATCCCCGGCGGCCAGGCGAACCCGGCTCCGCCGGTCGGCCCTGCGCTCGGCCAGCACGGCGTCAACATCATGGAGTTCTGCAAGGCGTTCAACGCGCAGACGGCGCAGGAGAACGGCCGCATCACCCCGGTCGAGATCACGGTCTACGAGGACCGCTCGTTCGACTTCATCACCAAGACGCCGCCGGCCGCCGTCCTGATCAAGGAGGCGCTGCGGCTCGAGAAGGGCTCGGGCGAGCCGAACCGCGCGAAGGTCGGCCGGCTCACGCGCGCGCAGCTGCAGTCGATCGCCGAGACGAAGATGCCCGACCTGAACGCCCGCGACGTCGAGCACGCGATGCTGATCGTCGCCGGCACGGCCCGGTCGATGGGCGTGGAGACGGACCTGTGAAACACGGCAAGCAGTACCGGAACGCGCGCGCGTCGATTGACCGCGAGCAGCTCTACACGCCGGCAGAGGCCGTGCGCATCCTGAAGGACGCGCAGACGGCGAAGTTCGACGAGAGCGTCGAGGCGCACTTCAACCTCGGCCTCAACGTCCGCCATGCCGAGCAGCAGCTGCGCGGGACGCTGATGCTCCCGCACGGCACCGGCCGCGAGGCCCGCGTCGCCGTCTTCGCCGACGGCGAGAAGGCGCGCGAGGCGGAGGAGGCCGGCGCGGACGTCGTCGGCACGAACGACCTTGCGTCGAAGATCGAGGAGGGCTTCGACGACTTCGACGTCGCCGTCGCCACTCCGGACCAGATGGGCGTCGTCGGCAAGCTCGGCCGCATCCTCGGCCCGCGCGGGAAGATGCCGAACCCGAAGACGGGGACCGTCACGATGGACGTCGGCAAGGCCGTCCGCGAGGCGAAAGCCGGCAAGCTCGAGTACCGCACCGACCGCGGCGCGAACGTCCACGTCACGATCGGCCGGAAGAGCTTCGAAGAGAAGCAGCTGCTCGAGAACTACGCCGCGCTGGTCGACGAGATCGTGCGCGCGAAGCCCGCGGCCGCGAAGGGCCGCTACATCAAGACCGCGACCCTGACCAGCACGATGGGCCCCGGGATCCACGTCGACCCGGCTCGGACGCGGGGCATCGTCGAAGAGCTCGACCAAGGAGCGCCTGCAGAAGACGTAGTGACCGCGTAAAGAGCCCTACGCCCAAGACAGTTGGCAGCCGGAAGGCGGAAGACCAGCCGAGGCGGAGCAGGGAAGGCATTCCGCCTCTCCGAGCCCGCCTGCGTGCGGGCTCGATTCGTGAGACGAGAGGTGATGCGATGCTGAGAACGGAGAAAGAACGGGTCGTCGCCGAGCTCGCCAAGCAGCTGGGCGAGTCGGAGACGCTGATGGTCGCCGACTATCGCGGCCTGACCATGCCCGAGATCGACGAGCTGCGCGGCCGCCTGCTCGAGGCGGGGGCGCGGTTCCGTGTGGTCAAGAACACGCTGACGAAGCTGGCCGCCGAGCAGGCCGGGACGACCGACGTCCTGCAGCTGATCGACGGTCCGACGGCGATCGCGTTCCTCGACGCCGAGGGCGACCCGGTCGCCGTCGCGAAGGTGCTGAACGAGGTCGCGCGGGCGAACGACGTGCTCGTGATCCGCGGCGGCGTGCTCGAGGGCACCGTCGTCGGCGAGGACGAGATCAAGCGTCTCGCGACGCTGCCGCCGGCCGACGTGCTTCGCGCGCAGCTGGTCGGGGCCGTGTCCGCGCCGCTGACGACCGTGGTGGGGCTCTTCACCGCCCCGCTGCGCGACCTGGTCGGCGTGCTCGACGCCCGGATCCGCCAGCTCGAGGAGCGGGGCGAGAGCGTGCCGGACCCGGAGCCGGAGCCGGAGGCAGAGGCAGAAGAACCGCAGGCCGAGGCGCCTGCAGAGGAAGCACCCGAAGACGAACAGCCGGAGGAGCCGTCGGCGCAAGCCGAAGAGGCAGCGGCCGACGAAGAGGAGGAGCAGTAATGGCCAAGACCGACACCGACAAGCTCGTCGAGACCCTGGGCGGGATGACCGTCCTCGACCTCGTCGAGCTGAAGAACAAGCTCGAGGAGGAGTGGGGCGTCACGGCGGCTGCTCCGGTGGCCGTGGCCGCGGCCGGTGCGCCGGCCGCGGGCGGTGACGGCGCTGCGGCGGCGGAGGAGAAGACGTCGTTCGACGTCGTCCTCACGGGCGCAGGCGACAAGAAGATCCAGGTGATCAAGGTCGTCCGCGCGATCACGGGCCTCGGCCTGAAGGAGGCGAAGGACCTCGTGGACGGGGCGCCCAACCCCGTCAAGGAGGGCGTCGCCCAGGACGAGGCCGACCAGATCAAGGCGCAGCTCGAGGAAGCCGGCGCCGCGGTCGAGGTCAAGTAGCACCGCTCGAGCAGAGCTTCGAAGGGCCGCTTTCGGGCGGCCCTTCGTCGTTTCGTCCCTCGTCTCAGGGATTTCAGCGACCCACGGCGCAGGATCGCGCCGAGATCAGCGTCAACTTGGCGCACCGGAAACCCCTCAGACGGAGGTACTCCCCATGCGGTTCAGGATTCTCGTGCTCGCCCTGGTCTCGGCCCTCGTCGCGGCTTCCGCGGCGGTCGCCCAGGACCACCCGAGCAACCCGGGCAAGGGTCACAAGCCCTCGACCGGGGCCGGCTGCAGGCCGTCGGTGACGGTGATGCTCGCCGGCACGCTTGCGGCCAACGTCGACCCCCTGGAGGGTGACACCTCGTTCGTGCTCACGGTCAAGAACTCGAACCGGCACGGCCGTGCCTACAAGACGGCCGGCACCGCGACGATCCTGGTCGACGCGAAAACGAAGGTCCGGCGCGAAGGCGCGAAGAACCTCGGCGCGCTCGCCCCTAACGACTACGTCCACGTCACGGCCAAGGCGTGCAAAGCCGACCTGAAGGACGGCGGCATGCCCGATCTGACGGCCCGGATGGTCGGCGCCCACCCGGCGCAGGCCTCCTCCTAAGCCACCTCGGCAGCACTCGCCAGAGGCGTCCGAAACCGGACGCCTCTGGCGTTCATCCGGCTGCTCCGCTACAGTTCGGCCCTCGCCGGTGACTCTCGGTCGCCGTGCCTTGCGCAGCAGGCACCTCGTTCGCTATTCTTGGCGGTTCCGCGCCGACGTTCGCCTGTCCGCATTCCGAAGTTCACCTCATAGCCGTAAAGGGAGGCACCCAGACTTGACCACCCGGGTCGCTGCGCCTCGCGCGCGCAAGAGCTTTTCGCGTCTCAAGCACGTACTCGACCTTCCCAACCTGATCGACATCCAGAAGGCCTCGTTCCAGTGGTTCCTGGAGGAGGGCTTGCGGGAGACGATCGACGACATCTCCCCGATCGAGGACTACACCGGCACGCTCGCCGTCGAGTTCGGCGAGTACAAGTTCGGCGATCCTCCGGTCGGCATCCAGGAGTGTCGGGAGAAGGACCTGACCTACCAGGCTCCGCTCTCGATGACGGTCCGCTTCGTCAACAAGGAGACGGGCGAGATCCGCGAGCAGACGGTCTTCATGGGGGACTTCCCGATGATGACCCAGTGGGGCACGTTCATCATCAACGGCACCGAGCGCGTGATCGTCACGCAGCTCGTCCGCAGTCCGGGCGCCTACCTGATGGAGCCGAAGGACCCTGCGAAGCAGGTCTTCACCGCCAACCTGATGCCGAGCCGCGGCTCGTGGCTCGAGCTCGAGATCGACAAGAAGGGCGTCGTCTACGCACGCATCGACCGGAAGCGGAAGCTGCCGATCACGACGCTGCTGCGGGCGCTCCCCGAAGAGGACCCCTCGACCGGCTGGCAGCTCGACACCAGCTCGAACGAGGCGATCATGAAGCTCTTCGGCGACTCGATCTACATCGCCAACACGCTCGAGAAGGACCCGTCCACGCGTGAGGACGAGGCGCTGATCGAGGTCTTCAAGAAGCAGCGGCCGGGTGAGCCGCCGACGCTCGACAACGCGCGCAACCTGCTGCAGCTCGCTCTTCTTCGACCCGAAGCGCTACGACCTGACCAAGGTCGGCCGCTACAAGCTGAACCAGCGGCTCGGCGTGGACGTGCCCGACGACGTGCGGGTGTTGACGACGCAGGACATCCTCGCGCTCGTCAAGAAGCTCGTCGAGCTGCCCGACATGCTCGGCGTCGACCCGGAGTCGAAGGACTACGCCGCCGATGCGATCGTGCTGCCGCGCGACCCGGTCCGCGGCGAGCTCGACGAGTACGAGCACTTCGGCAACCGGCGCCTGCGCACGGTCGGCGAGCTGATCCAGGAGGCGTTCCGCGTCGGGCTCTACCGGATGGAGCGCGTCGTCCGCGAGCGGATGACCACGGAGGACGTCGACACGATCACGCCGCAGACGATCATCAACATCCGCCCGGTCGTGGCGGCGCTGAAGGAGTTCTTCGGCTCCTCGCAGCTGTCGCAGTTCATGGACCAGACGAACTCGCTTGCCGGCCTCACGCACCGGCGCCGGCTCGTCGGCGCTCGGCGCCGGCGGCCTGACCCGCGAGCGCGCGCCGATCGAGGTGCGCGACGTGCACCCGACGCACTACGGCCGCATGTGCCCGATCGAGACGCCGGAAGGCCCGAACATCGGCCTGATCGGCTCGCTCGCGTCGTTCGCGACCGTCTCCGAGTTCGGCTTCGTCCAGACGCCGTACCGGAAGGTCTCCGAACGGCAAGGTGACGGACGAGATCGTCTACCTCGACGCCGCCGAGGAGGCGCAGTACACGATCGCCCAGGCGAGCGCGCCAGGTCGACGACAAGACCGGCCGCTTCGTCGACGAGCAGGTGCTCTGCCGCTCGCGCGAGGGCGAGGCTGTCACCGCGCGGCCGAAGGACGTCGACTTCATGGACGTCGCGCCGGCGCAGATCGTCTCGGTCGCGACGGCGCTGATCCCGTTCCTCGAGCACAACGACGCGAACCGCGCGCTGATGGGCGCGAACATGCAGCGGCAGGCAGTGCCGCTGATGATCACGCAGTCGCCGCTCGTCGGCACCGGCCTCGAGTACCGCGCCGCGGTCGACACCGGCGACGTGTCGTCGCGGACGAGGCGGGCACGGTCATGGACGTCGACGCCGAGAAGATCGTCGTCGAGACCAAGGACGGGAAGCACGAGTACCCGCTGACGAAGTTCATGCGCTCCAACCAGGGGACGCTGATCCACCAGAAGCCGATCGTCGGCCTGGGCGAGAAGGTCAGGGCGGAGCAGGTGCTGGCCGACGGCAGCTCGACCGACATGGGCGAGCTCGCGCTCGGCGCGAACCTGCTGGTCGCCTTCATGCCGTGGGAGGGCTACAACTTCGAGGACGCGATCGTGATCTCGGAGCGGCTGGTCAAGGAGGACGTCCTCTCCTCGATCCACATCCACGAGTACGAGATCGACGCCCGCTCGACGAAGCTCGGCGACGAGGAGATCACGCGCGACATCCCGAACCGCTCGGAGGAGTCGCTCAAGCGACCTCGACGAGCGCGGGGTGGTGCGCATCGGCGCCGAGGTCGGCTCCGGCGACCTGCTCGTCGGCAAGGTGACGCCCGAAGGGCGAGACCGAGCTGACGGCCGAGGAGAAGCTGATCCGCGCGATCTTCAAGGAGAAGGCGCGCGAGGTCCGCGACACGAGCCTCAAGGTCCCGCACGGCGAGGGCGGCAAGGTGATCGACGTGAAGACGTTCTCGCGCGAGGCGGGCGACGACCTGTCGCCGGGCGTGAACGAGCTCGTGCGCGTGTACGTGGCGAAGAAGCGCAAGATCGCCGAGGGCGACAAGCTCGCCGGCCGCCACGGCAACAAGGGCGTGATCGCGAAGATCGTGCCCGAGGAGGACATGCCCTTCCTGGAGGACGGGCGGCCCGTGGACGTCGTGCTCAACCCGCTCGGCGTGCCGAGCCGGATGAACATCGGCCAGATCCTCGAGACGCACCTCGGCTGGGCCGCCGCGCACGGCGTCTTCCACGAGAACGGCGACGGCGTCCGCGGCGACGCGGCGAACGGCGACGGACCGAGCCCGATCGCGACGCCGGTCTTCGACGGCGCGACCGAGGCGGACGTCGACCAGGCGCTCGTCGAGTGGACGAAGCAGAACCCGGACTCGCCGATCAAGTTCGTGGTCGACCCGAAGCGGCCGGACGGCCGCCACTGCTCGGGCAAGGTGCGGCTGTTCGACGGCCGCACGGGCGAGAACTTCTCGCAGAAGGTGACCGTCGGCTACATGTACATCCTGAAGCTGCTCCACCTGGTGGACGACAAGATCCACGCGCGGAGCACCGGCCCCTACTCGCTCGTCACGCAGCAGCCGCTGGGCGGCAAGGCCCAGTTCGGCGGCCAGCGCTTCGGCGAGATGGAGGTCTGGGCGCTCGAGGCCTACGGCGCGGCCTACACGCTGCAGGAGATGCTCACGATCAAGTCCGACGACACCGTCGGCCGCGTGAAGGCCTACGAGGCGATCGTCAAGGGCGAGAACATCGCCGAGCCGTCGATCCCCGAGTCGTTCAAGGTGCTGCTGAAGGAGATGCAGTCCCTCGCGCTCGACGTCAACGTCCTCTCCGACGAGGGCGAGAAGGTCGAGGTGCGCGAGGAGGACGACGAGCTGCTGCGCGCCGCGGAGGAGCTCGGCATCGACCTCTCGCCGGGCTCGCTGCGCGCCGCCGCGCGGCAGCCGACCGCCGAGGAGGCCGAGGAGGGCCAGGAGCGCACGGACGAGACCGGCGCCGAGCTGACCCTGCCGGCCGACGAGGCGCTCGGCGACCTGCGCCGACGTCGAGGTCACGCCGGCGGAGGACGCCAAGGAAGAGGCGGAAGCACAGGCCGGGCCGCTCGCCGACGAGCTGGCCGACGTTGAAGTAGACGAGTAACTGCGGGCTGAAGGAGAGCTTTGATCGACATCAATGAGTTCGACGCCATCCGGATCGGACTGGCGTCTTCCAAGCAGATCCGGGACTGGTCGTCCGGAGAGGTGACCAAGCCCGAGACCATCAACTACCGCACGCTCAAGCCCGAGCGCGACGGCCTCTTCTGCGAGCGCATCTTCGGTCCGACCAAGGACTGGGAGTGCTACTGCGGCAAGTACAAGCGCGTCCGCTACAAGGGCATCATCTGCGAGCGCTGCGGCGTCGAGGTGACGCGCCAGAAGGTGCGGCGCGAGCGCATGGGCCACATCGACCTGGCCGCGCCCGTCTCGCACATCTGGTTCTTCAAGGGCGTCCCGAGCCGCATCGGCTACCTGCTCGACATCGCGCCGCGCGAGCTCGAGAAGGTCCTCTACTTCGCCGCCTCGATCGTCACCTCGGTCGACGCCGAGGCGCGCCAGAAGGACCTGAACGACCTCGAGGACAAGGTCAAGGCCGAGTCCGAGCAGATCTACGTCGACCGCGACGAGAATCTCGCCGCGCTCGAGGATCGGCTCAAGCGGCGCCGCGAGTACTTCACGAAGGGCAAGGAGCGCAACTTCGACGAGGACGACGACTTCTGGGGCCGCGGCCTGTCGAACTGGGCCGAGGAGCAGGGCGTGCCGCCGCTCGAGGAGGTGCGCGAGCTCGTCGGGAAGATGTTCGTCGAGGTCGCCAACCAGATCACGACGGAGGACTCGAAGAAGATCCGCGAGCTCGTCCGCAACTCGGCGATCCGCGACGACCGCCGCCTCTCGCCGAAGGAGCTGGAGACGGTCGCCAACGTCGCGATCCAGATCCGCGAGGCGCTCGCGCCGCTCACGAAGGAGCTCGCCAAGGCGACCGGCTCCAAGAAGGGCGCGATCACCAAGCACGTCAACCGCGTGCTCGACGGCCTGCTCGACAAGAAGGCCTCGGTGCACGAGGAGGACGTCGACCTCGTCTCGGGCGTCGACCAGAAGCAGCTCGAGAAGGCGCGCGACCTCGGCAAGGGGCTCCTGCGCGAGGTGCTGGAGCAGGCCGAGCCGGGCGCGAGCCCCGACGACCTGCGCGAGCTGACGAACGACCTCTGCCTGCGCACCGACGGGAAGATCTCCAAGGAGGACCTCGACGCGATCGTCCAGTGGGCGATCAAGGTGCGCGAGATGTACCAGGACATGGAGTCCCGCAAGGACGACGCGAAGGAGGCCGCGGTCGACTCGGTCCGCCGGCTCGAGGAGACGTGGCAGCTGTTCCGCGAGCTCGAGCCGAAGCTGATCGTCAACGACGAGCAGATCTTCCGCGAGCTCAAGGACCGCTTCGGCTCCCCGTACGGCTTCGGCGTCTACTTCCAGGGCGGCATGGGCGCGGAGTCGATCCGCGAGCTGCTCAAGGACCTCGACCTCGACGCGGAGGCCAAGTCGCTGCGCGAGACGATCAAGACCTCGAAGGGCCAGAAGCAGCAGCGCGCGATCAAGCGGCTGAAGGTCGTGAGCGCGTTCATCACCTCGGAGAACCGGCCCGAGTGGATGGTCCTCGAGGCGATCCCGGTGATCCCGCCGGAGCTGCGCCCGATGGTGCAGCTCGACGGCGGCCGCTTCGCCACGAGCGACCTGAACGACCTCTACCGGCGCGTGATCAACCGGAACAACCGCCTCAAGCGGCTGCTCGACCTCGGCGCGCCCGAGATCATCGTCAACAACGAGAAGCGGATGCTGCAGGAGGCCGTCGACGCGCTGTTCGACAACGGCCGCCGCGGCCGCGCGGTGACGGGCCCGGGCAACCGGGCGCTGAAGTCGCTCTCCGACATGCTCAAGGGCAAGCAGGGCCGGTTCCGCCAGAACCTGCTCGGCAAGCGCGTCGACTACTCGGGCCGCTCGGTGATCGTCGCCGGGCCGAACCTGAAGCTGCACCAGTGCGGGCTGCCGAAGCTGATGGCGCTCGAGCTCTTCAAGCCGTTCATCATGAGCCGGCTCGTCGAGCGCAAGTCCGTCCAGAACATCAAGGCGGCGAAGAAGCACGTGGACTCGATGGTCCCGGAGGTCTGGGACGTGCTCGAGGAGGTGATCGCGGAGCATCCGGTGCTGCTCAACCGCGCGCCGACGCTGCACCGCCTCGGCATCCAGGCGTTCGAGCCGGTGCTCGTCGAGGGCAAGGCGATCCAGGTGCACCCGCTCGTCTGCCACGCCTTCAACGCCGACTTCGACGGCGACCAGATGGCCGTCCACCTGCCGCTCTCCGCGGAGGCGCAGGCCGAGGCGCGCATCCTGATGCTGTCGTCGAACAACATCCTCTCGCCCGCGCACGGGCGGCCGCTGACGACGCCGACGCAGGACATGGTGCTCGGCGGCTACTACCTGACCTACTCCGACATCGACCTCGACTCGAAGAACTCCGAGGAGCTCGACCCGCGCCCGAAGCGCTTCGCGCTCCGAGGAGGAGGTCGAGCGGGCGGTCGAGGACGGCCAGACCGACCTGCAGCAGCCGATCGAGTACCGCTGGCACGGCGAGCTCGTGCTGACGACGCCCGGCCGCGTGATCCTCAACGAGGAGGTCGACCGGTCGCTCGAGGAGACGATGGGCCACGCGCCCGAGGCTCGGCCGTTCATCAACCGCACGCTCTCGAAGAAGGAGATGGACACGTTCATCTCCGTCGCTCGCCGACCGCTTCGGCGCGCACGTGATCGCGGGCGTGCTCGACAAGATCAAGGCGCTCGGCTTCCACTACGCCACGAAGGCCGGGATCACGTCTCGAAGAACGACATCGTGATCCCGCTGGCGAAGGAGAAGATCCTCGCCGGCTACGAGGAGC
This sequence comes from uncultured Actinomycetes bacterium, assembly GCA_963765785.1. Taxonomy (GTDB): domain Bacteria; phylum Actinomycetota; class Thermoleophilia; order Gaiellales; family Gaiellaceae; genus AC-32. The sequence continues at coordinate 109,480 of CAVXXW010000008.1, read as the reverse complement.
GGGTGGCGAACGTCGAGCAGCTCTACGAGCGCGGCCTCATCACCGAGGAGGAGCGCCACGAGCAGATCGTCAACCTCTGGACGGAGGCCACGGAAGACGTCGCGCAGGCGATGGAGGAGACGCTCTTCGAGCTGAACCCGATCTTCATGATGGCCAACTCCGGCGCCCGCGGGTCCTTCAAGCAGATCCGCCAGCTCGCCGGCATGCGCGGCCTGATGGCGAATCCGAAGGGCGAGATCATCGAGCGCCCGATCAAGGCCAACTTCATGGAGGGCCTGTCGGTGCTCGAGTACTTCATCTCGACCCACGGCGCCCGCAAGGGCCTCGCCGACACGGCGCTGCGCACGGCCGACTCGGGCTACCTCACGCGGCGCCTGGTCGACGTCTCCCAGGACGTGATCATCCGCGAGGAGGACTGCAAGACGAAGGACTTCGTCGACCTCGCCGCTGCACGTCCCCGAGGGCGTCAACAAGAGCCTGCTCGGCCGCACGCTGGCCGAGGACGTGCACAAGCCGCTCGCGAGCGGCAAGCCCGGCAAGACGGTCGTCGCCGAGAAGGGCGACGATCGTCACGAACGCCCTGCTGGCCGAGATCGAGGAGGCCTTCACCGAGCACGAGCTCGAGGAGGAGCCGTCGATCCCGGTCCGGTCGGTGCTGAAGTGCCGCAGCGAGTTCGGCGTGTGCCGCGCCTGCTACGGCATCTTCCTCGCCACCGGCGGGATGTGCGAGATCGGCGACGCGGTCGGGATCATCGCCGCGCAGTCGATCGGCGAGCCCGGCACGCAGCTGACGATGCGGACGTTCCACACGGGCGGCGTCGCCGGCGCGGACATCACGCACGGCCTCCCGCGCGTGGTCGAGATCTTCGAGGCGCGCAACCCGAAGGGCGCGGCCAAGCTCGCCGAGACCGGCGGCAAGGTCGAGCTCGAGGACACCGAGCGCGGGCCGAAGATCACGATCCACACCGACGAGGTGGACGAGAACGGCGAGCCCGTCGAGCCGGCCTCGTTCCAGCTGCCGCGGCGCACGCGGATCCTGGTCGAGAACGGGCAGACGGTCGAGCCGGGCGACGCGCTCCACGAGGGCTCGATCAACCCGGCCGACCTGCTGCGCCTGAAGGGCTCGACGGCGACCGAGCTGTACCTCGTCGGCGAGGTGCAGAAGGTCTACAAGTCACAGGGTGTCGACATCCACGACAAGCACATCGAGCTGATCGTCCGGCAGATGCTGAAGAAGGTGCGCGTCGAGGAGGCCGGCGACACCGACCTCCTGCCCGGCCAGCTCGTCGACCGCGTCGTCGCTCGAGCGCGAGAACGTGCGCGTGAAGAAGGAGAAGGGCAAGAAGGAGCAGGCGACCTACGAGCCGCTGATCCTCGGGATCACGAAGGCCTCGCTGGCCACCGAGTCGTTCCTCTCGGCCGCCTCCTTCCAGGAGACGACGAAGGTGCTGACCGACGCGTCGATCGAGGGCAAGGTCGACCGGCTGCTCGGCCTGAAGGAGAACGTGATCATCGGCAAGCTGATCCCGGCCGCCACCGGGCTCAAGAAGCTACCGCAACATCGAGATCGGGCCGTCCGAGAAGGTGCCGAAGGAGACCTACGAGCGCGAGGCCCTGCTGGCCGCGCTCCAGGAGATCGGCTCCGACGGCGGCGACGGGATCGACCTCGCCAGCCTCGGGCTCGACTTCGGCGGCGAGCCGACGGAGAACGACGAGGCGAAGCCGCACGAGTCGACCGAGGCCGAAGAGGTGCCCGAGGTCGACACGCCGCTCGACGGCGAGTAACGGAACCGCGGCGCGGGAGGCGACCTTCGCCTCCCGCGCTGGTACTTTGGAGCAGGGTCAGTCACGGCGCGGGAGGTGGAGATCACCTCCCGCGCTGCTACTTTGGAGCAGGGTCGCGTGAAGAGGCTGCTGCTCATCCTGCTCGCCGCCTGCGCGGGCTTCGCCGCCGCGCCGCACCGCGCTGCCGCCGACACCTGCGGCGTGCCCGGAGAAGGGCACGATCTGGGTCGACTTCGCCGACGGCTCGGTGCCGTTCTGGCAGACCTTCGCCGGCCGGGGTGATCGCGGCCGCGGCCAACTTCATCTACCCGCCGCAGCTCCGCGCGCTCGGCGCGAAGACCGTCTACTTCGACCTCAACTTCCGCCTGCGCGTCGGGACGCCGCTCGAGCCCTTCGACCCGGGCGTCGTCATCAACCGCGCCAACCCTTTCCCTTTCTCTCTCCTCCGCGGCCGGGCGTGATCGCCGCCGCTGCGAACTTCATCTACCCGCCGCAGCTGCGGGCCGCCGGCGCCAAGACCGTCTACTGGGACATGAACTTCCGGCTCAGGGTCGGGACGCCGCTCGAGCCGTTCGACCCCGGCGTCGTGATCAACCGCGCCAACCGCCTCTACGCGACGGCGGCGATGTCGAGCGGCTGCACGCAGCCGGTCATCGCCGAGAACGAGCTCAACGGCGCGAACCTCGTCACGCCCTGGACGCCGAACAACGCGCAGTACCGGCGGAACGTGCTGATCTACCTGCAGACGCTGTCGTCGCTCGGCGCGCACCCGGTGATCCTCGTCCCGAGCGCCCCGTACATGGGCGACGAGGCCGGGCGACTGGTGGCGCGCAGCTCTCGCAGTACGCCGACGTCGTCCGCGAGTCGTACTTCGCCGCGCCGGCGATCGCGAAGCAGGGGCCGATCGAGGGCAGCCGCTCGCTGCGGATGATGTTCCGCAAGCGGGTCGCGGAGTTCGCGAGCGCCGGCCTGCCCGCGAGCAAGCTCGGGCTGATGCTCGGCTTCCAGACCACGCGCGGCTCCGGCGGCCGCGAAGGCGCGACGCCGCAAGGCGTGGCTCGAGGTGACGAAGCTGCAGGCCCTCGCCGCGAAGCAGGTCGCGAGCGAGGTCGGGCTGCGCTCGGTCTGGTCGTGGGGCTGGGCGACCTGGAGCGCGGGGGAGATCAACCCGGACAAGCCGGCCGCGGCGTGCGTCTACCTCTGGGCCCGCAACCAGAGCCTCTGCAACGGGCCGGGCGCGGCGGGCAAGGGCGTTCGACGCGTCGCTCACCGAAGGGCCAGCTCGTGCTGCCGGGCGGCACGCGCTGCACGCTCTACGGCAAGCCGGTCACCGAGAGCGCGATCTCGGCGCTCCGGCCGATCATCGGCGACGCGGACGTTGCCTTCAGCGCGGCGTTCGCCCGTGTCGTGACGACGCTTGCAGGTCCCGCTCAAGGCCGAAGCAGATCACCGACGCCGAGCGTGCTGTCGTGGCGTCTCGCTTCGGCGGGAGCTACGCGAGCTACAGGGCGGCGCTCGCGAAGGCGCACGCCGGCATCGGCGCGGCGCGCGGCGTGATCGCCGACGAGCTCCGCCGGGTGAAGATCGAGTCGCGGCTTCCGCGTCGGCGGTGTCTCGGCGGACGGACGTCCGGCGAGTTCTACGCCACGTACGCGCAGAGCCTCGTCCGGCTCGTGCAGACGAAGACGAAGGCGCCGTGGCTCGGCAACCGCACGCGCGGCTACGCGCTTGCAGACGACCGCGCCGCCGCAGCTCTTCACGCTGCCGCTGGGCGGCAAGTGGAAGGCCGTCCGGACGATGCGCGGCACCTTCCAGGTGAGGGCGCTCGACGACGCCGTGCCGCTCGGCGCGCTCCCGCTGGACGTCGCGCGCCAGCCGATCGTCGACCGCGCTGCAGTCGATCGCGCGCTCCGACCGCTACGAGTCGTGGCTGATGGCCCGGGAGCGCCAGCTCGACGAGCAGGCGGTCTGCCGCCGCGACGTCCAGCCCGACCCGAGCTTCGTCGACCTCACCGACTACTTGCCGTTCCTGGCTGCGGACTAGCGTCCGGCGCCGCCGACAGCCCCGGCTTCCCGGCCTCGAAGACCTGTCCCTTGCCGAGCTCCTTCGCGCGGTAGAGCGCCTCGTCGGTGCGCTCGAAGAAGGTCGTCGGGTCGTCGTCGGCCTGCAGCTCGGCGACGCCCGCCGAGAGAAACAGCCGCCCGGCCTGCCCGACCGGCCGGGACGAGACGGCGCCATGCAGGCGGTGGTAGAGCTGGTCGGCGTCGCTCGAGGTCGACTCCGGCAGGATCACCGCGAACTCGTCCCCGCCGACGCGGCACGGAACGTCGGCGGTGCGGACGACGTCGCGCACGCGCTCCGCGATCTCGGCGAGCACCCCGTCGCCCGAGAGGTGGCCGATGCGGTCGTTGATCGCCTTGAAGTCGTCGAGGTCGAAGACGATCAGCGCCAGCTGCCGGCCGTAGCGGTGGGCGCGGGCGACCTCGCGCGCGAGCGTCTCGTGGAAGTAGCGCCGGTTGTGGAGGCCGGTGAGCGCGTCGAGGTCGGCGAGCTGGCGCGCCTCGCGGAAGCGACGCGCGTTCTCGATTGCGGGCCCGGCCCGCTTGGCGAGCTCCTCGAGCTCGCGGATCGTCTCCTCCTCGAACCGGTGACCCGTCGAGCGGCTGTAGACGGCGATGAAGCCGATCGGGTCCGCCTCGCCGGGCACGGGCACCGCGAGCCCGGAATGGATCACGTCGGCGTCTTCGAGTCCCGGCGGATACTGGTAGGCGATCGAGATCGCGCGGGCCTCGTGGCCGTTCGGCGGGCCGGAGATCACCTGGCGCTGCGCCTCCTCGGTCGAGAGGCCCATCGTGGCGACGATCGGCGTCTCGGAGCCGTCTCGGATCGAGACGAGCGCCGCGTCGACGCCGGGGATCGCGCCACCGGCCTCGAGCGTCCGCGCGAGCACCTCGTCGAGGTCGATCGAGGCGCCGAGCTCGCCGAGGAAGCGGTTGCGCCGGCCTTCCTCCTGCGCCCGCTCGAGCGCCTCCGAGAGCTCGCGCACGATGCTCTCCATCCGCGTGTTCATCTCGGAGACGAGCGCGAGCACCTGCTCCTGGTCGTCCTGCCCACGGCGGCGGGAGCGCACGAGCACGATGATCAACGCGAGCGCAAGCGCCGCCGCCGCTGCGCCGACCACCACGAGTGCGGCAGGAGCCGTCACCGCCTCCGTCACCATCTCCCTCTCCTAGCGTTCCGCCGCTGCTCGGATCCCTCCGACCGCCGAGCCGTCTCACTGTACTGCCGTTAGCGCCTGCAAGCTATGGCTTTCAAACGATAAAAGTCCTCGTTCGGATACGCACGAGCTGCCGTCGAATCCACGCAGCCAAGCGCGTTTCGCCGTTTGACGCTGGGGGGTCGGCTTCGCTACCATCCTCATCCGGTTGGCACGGGGCCCAGCCCCGAGCCGACCTTTGTTGTGTCCGCACCCATCTAGCAAGGAGCACATGCCGACCGTCAATCAGCTGGTCCGGAAGGGCAGGGTCGCGCCGAAGGCGAAGGTGAAGACCCCTGCGCTGCGCGGCGCGCCGCAGAAGCGCGGCGTCTGCACGCGCGTGTACACGACCACCCCGAAGAAGCCGAACTCGGCGCTTCGAAAGGTGGCCCGTGTCCGCCTGACCAACGGCATGGAGGTCGGCGCGTACATCCCGGGCGAGGGGCACAACCTCCAGGAGCACTCGGTCGTCCTCGTTCGCGGCGGCCGCGTCAAGGACCTGCCGGGCTTCCGCTACAAGGTGATCCGAGGCGGCCTTGACGCAGCCGGCGTCAGCGAGCGCCGGCAGGCGCGCTCGAAGTACGGCGCCAAGCGAGGGCTCGTAGTGCCGCGCCGCGCAACCATCCAGGCCAGGCCGCTCGAGGCTGACCCCGTCTACAGCTCCCGTCTCGTGACGCAGGTGATCAACAAGGTGATGACGCGTGGGAAGAAGTCGACCGCCGAGGCGATCGTCTACCGCGCGCTGGACCGGATCGGCGAGCAGACGGGCAAGCCGCCGGTCGAGGTGCTGGAGCAGGCGATCAAGACCGTCACGCCGGTCCTCGAGGTCCGCTCGAGGCGCGTCGGCGGCGCGAACTACCAGGTTCCCGTCGAGGTGCCGCAGCGCCGGGCTCGCACGCTGGCCGTGCGCTGGCTCGTCAACTTCGCCCGCGAGCGCCGCGAGAAGCACATGTCCGACAAGCTGGCCGGCGAGATCCTGGACGCTCTCAACCAGCAGGGCGGCGCGTTCAAGCGCAAGGACGACCTCTACCGGATGGCGCAGGCCAACAAGGCTTTCGCGCACTATCGGTGGTGAGCTCGATGGCGACGACAACGGCAGCTCGCACTCGAGAACGTGCGCAACATCGGGATCATGGCCCACATCGACGCGGGCAAGACCACCACGACCGAGCGGATCCTCTACTACACCGGCCGCACCCACAAGATGGGCGAGGTTCACGAGGGCGCCGCGGTGATGGATTGGATGGCGCAGGAGCAGGAGCGCGGGATCACGATCACCTCTGCTGCGACGACTGCCTCGTGGCGCGATTTTCGTATCAACATCATCGATACGCCCGGGCACGTGGACTTTACGGTCGAGGTGGAGCGCAGCCTGCGCGTCCTCGACGGCGCGATCGCCGTGTTCGACTCGGTCGCCGGCGTCGAGCCGCAGTCCGAGACGGTCTGGCGGCAGGCAGACCGCTACCGCGTGCCGCGGATCGCCTTCATCAACAAGATGGACCGCACCGGCGCGGATTTCTTCGCCGCCGTGCAGTCGATGGTCGACCGCCTCGGCGCGAGCCCGGTGCCGGTGCAGCTGCCGCTCGGCCAGGAAGAGCACTTCCGCGGCGTCGTCGACCTCGTCGAGATGCGCGCGATCGTCTACGAGGACGACCTCGGCACGAAGATGGAGACGGTCGAGATCCCCGAGGAGCTGCTCGAGCAGGCCCAGGAGTACCACCACCAGCTGATCGACGCGGTCGCCGACCACGACGAGGAGCTGCTCGAGACCTACCTCCTCGACGAGGACGCGGTCACGTCCGAGATGCTCAAGCGCGCCCTGCGCGCGGCGACGCTGGACATCAGCGTCACGCCGGTGCTGGCGGGCTCTGCCTTCAAGAACAAGGGCATCCAGCCGCTGCTCGACGCGGTGGTCGACTACCTGCCGAGCCCGCTCGACGTGCCGCCGGTGCACGGGATCGACCCGCGCACCGAGAACGAGCTCTCGCGGCGCCCGGCGCTCGACGAGCCGTTCTCGGCGCTCGTCTTCAAGGTCATGTCCGACCCGTACGTCGGCAAGCTGACGTACTTCCGCGTCTACTCCGGCCAGCTCAAGGCCGGCGAGCGCGTGCTGAACACGACCACCGGCAAGACCGAGCGGATCGGCCGCATCTTGCAGATGCACGCGAACCACCGCGAGGAGCGGGACGCGATCGGCGCGGGCGAGATCGCCGCGGCCGTCGGCATCAAGAGCTCGACCACCGGCGACACGCTGGCGACCGACACGGCGCCGATCCAACTGGAGTCGATGGACTTCCCGGAGCCCGTCATCTCGGTCGCAATCGAGCCGAAGACCAAGGCCGACCAGGACAAGCTCTCAGCCGGGCTGCAGCGCCTCGCCGAGGAGGACCCGACCTTCCGCGTCCAGACGGACGAGGAGACCGGCCAGACGCTGATCTCCGGCATGGGCGAGCTCCACCTCGAGATCATCGTCGACCGCCTGATGCGCGAGTTCTCGGTCGACGCGAACGTCGGACGCCCGCAGGTCGCCTACCGCGAGACCTTCGGGCGCCCGGTGGAGAAGATCCAGGGCAGGTTCGTGCGCCAGACGGGCGGCCGCGGCCAGTACGGCCACGCCGTCATCGACGCGGCGCCGAACGAGCCCGGCGAGGGCTACGAGTTCGTCGACAAGATCGTCGGCGGCAAGATCCCGCGCGAGTACATCGGCCCGGTCGACCTGGGCATCCAGGAGGCGATGGAGTCGGGAGTCCTGGCGGGCTACCCGGTCGTCGACGTCAGGATCGAGCTGATCGACGGTTCGTTCCACGACGTCGACTCGAGCGAGATGGCCTTCAAGGTCGCCGGCTCGATGGCGTTCAAGGAGGCCATGAAGCGCTCGAAGCCGAAGCTGCTCGAGCCGGTGATGGCCGTCGAGGTGGTCACGCCCGAGGACTACCTCGGCGACGTGATGGGGGACCTCAACTCGCGCCGCGGGCGCGTCGAGGGGCTGGAGCCGCGCGGCAACGCGCAGGCGATCCGGGCGCACGTGCCCGCTGGCGACCATGTTCGGATACGCGACCGACCTGCGCTCGACGACGCAGGGCCGGGCCACGTTCACCATGCAGTTCGATCGCTACGAGGAAGTGCCTCAGTCGATCGCTGGCGAGCTCGTCGACTCGCAGCAGAGCTAACGGAAGGAAAGGAAGGAATGGCCAAGCAGAAGTTCGAGCGGACGAAGCCGCATCTCAACGTCGGCACGATCGGTCACATCGACCACGGCAAGACGACGCTCACCGCCGCGATCACGAAGGTGCTCGCGGAGAAGGGCGGCAACACGACCGTCAAGTCGTTCGAGGAGATCGACAACGCGCCGGAGGAGAAGCAGCGCGGGATCACGATCAACACCTCGCACGTCGAGTACGAGACGGAGAACCGTCACTACGCGCACGTCGACTGCCCCGGCCACGCCGACTACATCAAGAACATGATCACGGGAGCCGCGCAGATGGACGGCGCGATCCTGGTGGTCTCGGCCGCCGACGGCCCGATGCCGCAGACGCGGGAGCACATCCTGCTCGCGCGCCAGGTCGAGGTGCCCTACATCGTCGTCTTCCTGAACAAGGCCGACATGGTCGACGACCCCGAGCTGCTCGAGCTCGTCGAGTTGGAGGTCCGCGAGCTGCTTACGAGCTACGAGTTCCCGGGCGACGACATCCCGATCGTGACCGGCTCGGCGCTGAAGGCGCTCGAGGGCGACGAGGAGGCCGCCGGCAAGATCCTCGAGCTGATGGAGCAGGTCGACGCCTACATCCCGGAGCCCACCCGCGATACCGACAAGCCGTTCCTGATGCCGATCGAGGACGTCTTCACGATCACGGGCCGCGGCACCGTCGTGACCGGCCGCATCGAGCAGGGCAAGATCGAGTCGGGCAACGAGGTCGAGATCGTCGGCATCCACGAGAAGGTCGAGAAGACGGTCGTGACCGGGCTCGAGATGTTCCAGAAGACGCTCGACTACGCCCAGGCCGGCGACAACGCTGGCGCGCTCCTGCGCGGCACCAAGCGCGAGGAGGTCGAGCGCGGCCAGGTGCTGGCGAAGCCGGGCTCGATCACGCCGCACACGCAGTTCAAGGCGGAGGTCTACGTCCTCTCGAAGGACGAGGGCGGGCGGCACACGCCGTTCTTCAACAACTACCGCCCGCAGTTCTACTTCCGCACGACGGACGTGACCGGCGCGATCAAGCTCCCGGAGGGCCAGGAGATGGTCATGCCGGGCGACAACACGAACATGGAGATCGAGCTGATCCAGCCGATCGCCATGGATCAGGGCCTCCGGTTCGCCATCCGCGAGGGTGGCCGGACTGTCGGCGCCGGCGTCGTCACCGAGATCTCGAACTAAGTCCTACGGACTCTGGGATGACGACGAGAAGCCAAGAAAGCGAAAGGTAAGGAGCGCCGGTGCCGCAGAGCAAGATCCGCATCCGCCTCAAGGGCTACGACCACCAGCAGCTCGACAAGTCTGCGAGCCAGATCGTGGAGACGGCCCAGCGCACCGGCGCGACGATCACCGGGCCCGTGCCGCTGCCCACCGAGAAGAACGTCTACTGCGTGATCCGGTCGCCGTTCAAGGACAAGGACTCGCGGGAGCACTTCGAGGTGCGCACGCACAAGCGCCTGATCGACATCCACTCGCCGACCCCGAAGACGGTCGACTCGCTGATGCGGCTCGACCTCCCGGCCGGCGTCGACATCGAGATCAAGCTGTGAAGGGCATCGTCGGCAAGAAGCTGGGCATGACCCAGCTCTTCGACCCGGAGACCGGCGAGGTGACGCCGGTGACGGTGATCGAGGCCGGCCCGTGCCCGATCGTGCGCGTGAAGACGGTCGACTCGGACGGCTACGAGGCCGTCCAGCTCGCGTTCGACAGCGTCGCCGAGCGCAAGGTGACCAAGCCCCGCCTCGGCCAGCTCGGCGACGCGGGCCCGCACCGCAAGCTCGTCGAGTTTCGCGGCACGACCCAGCTCACGCCGGGCGAGAGCGTGACCGTCGAGACCTTCGAGCCGGGCGACCGGATCAAGGTCTCCGGCATCGGCATCGGCAAGGGCTTCGCGGGCACGATCAAGCGCCACAACTTCCACCGCGGCCCGGTCACGCACGGCTCGCACAACATCCGCAAGCCCGGCTCGATCGGCGCCTCGGCCACGCCCTCGCGCGTGTTCAAGGGCGTCAAGATGGCCGGCCGGATGGGCGGCAAGCGCGTCACGCAGGTCGGGCTGACCGTGCACCAGATCGACCCGGAGCGGAACTTGCTCCTGGTCAAGGGGGCCGTGCCGGGGCCGAAGAATGGCTACGTCGAGGTTCGGGAGGACACCGGTCGTGGCCGCGCCTAAGGCTCCCATGCTCGGCTCGTCCAAGAGCATCTCGCTCGAAGAGGGCGTCTTCGCCGCCGAGGTGAAGCTGCATCTCGTCCACGAGACGGTCGTCGCGGAGCTGAACGCCGCCCGCGCGGGCACGCGTGGCGCCAAGAGCCGCGGCTTCGTCGCCGGCGGCCGCGCCAAGCCCTGGCGCCAGAAGGGAACCGGCCGCGCGCGCGCCGGCACGAGCCGCGCGCCGCACTGGACCGGCGGCGGCGTCGCGTTCCCGCCGACGATGCGCAGCTTCGGCGGCAAGGTGAACCGCAAGGCCCGCAAGGCCGCGCTCCGCGGCGCCCTCTCGGCGCATGCGCAGGGCGGCACGCTCGGCGTGCTCGACCCCGGCGGCTTCGACGAGCCCTCGACGAAGGCGGCGCTCGAGCTGCTCGGCTCCTGGGACAAGGAGCTGCCGCTGCTCGTTGTCGCGCAGCCCGAGGACGAGGCGCTGATCAAATCGTTCCGCAACCTCGACCGCGTCACGGTGACCGTGCCCGGCGAGCTCGAGGTCAGCCAGGTCGTCTGGGCGCGCTCGCTGCTCGTGAGCGAGCCGGCGCTCGAGCAGGTGCAGGGGAGGGCGCAGTGAGCCTCCATCCCAATCAAGTCCTGCTCGCGCCGGTCGTCTCGGAGAAGAGCTACGAGCTGATCGAGCAGCGCAAGTACGCCTTCCGGGTCCATCCCGACGCGCACAAGACGCAGATCCGCCAGGCGGTGGAGGAGCTGTTCGACGTGCACGTGCAGAGCGTGAACATCCTCAAGGTGCAGCCGAAGCCCAAGCGTCGCGGCCTCGTCCGCGGTACCAGGCCCGGCTGGAAGAAGGCCATCGTGCAGGTGCGCGAGGGCGAGTCGATCGAGATCTTCGAGGGGGCCCAGGTTTCCTGATGCCCGTCCGCAAGTACAAGCCGACGTCGCCCGGCCGCCGCTTCATGTCGGTCTCGACGTTCGACGAGATCACGAAGACCGAGCCGGAGAAGAGCCTGGTCGAGCCGCTGAAGAAGAGCGGCGGGCGCAACTCCTACGGCCGCATCACCCGGCGCCACCAAGGCGGCGGCCACAAGCGGCGCTACCGGAAGATCGACTTCAAGCGGCTCAAGGACGGCGTGCCGGCGAAGGTCGCCGCGATCGAGTACGACCCGAACCGGTCTGCGCGGATCGCGCTGCTGCATTACGCCGACGGCGCGAAGGCCTACATCCTCGCCCCGGCGCGGCTGCAGGTCGGCGCGACGGTCGAGTCCGGCCCGAGCGCGGACATCAAGCCCGGCAACGCGCTTCCGCTCGAGAACATCCCGACCGGCACGCTCGTGCACAACGTCGAGCTCAAGCCCGGCCGGGGCGGCCAGCTCGCGCGGAGCGCCGGCTCCGGGATCCAGCTCGTCGCGAAGGACGAGGGGCTCGGAGTCCTTCGGCTACCATCGGGCGAGCTGCGCAGGGTGCCGCTCACCTGCCGCGCGACGATCGGCCAGGTCGGCAACGTCGACCACGAGAACATCACCGGCGGCAAGGCGGGACGCAGCCGCTGGAAGGGCAAGCGGCCTTCCGTGCGCGGCTCCGCGATGAACCCCGTCGACCACCCGCACGGTGGCGGCGAGGGCAAGTCGAAGGGCGGCCGGCACCCGGTCACCCCGTGGGGCGTGCCGACGCTCGGCAAGCGCACGCGCCGCAAGCACAAGGAATCCGACAAGTTGATCGTCCGCGGCCGCCGCCGCGGGAAGGAGAAGCGTTGAGCCGTAGTTCGAAGAAGGGCCCGTTCGTGGAGGAGCGCCTGCTGGCGCGGATCCAGTCGATGAACGACTCCGGTTCGAAGCAGATGATCCGGACCTGGTCGCGCTCGTCGACGATCTTCCCCGAGATGGTCGGGCACACGATCGCGGTCCACGACGGCCGCAAGCACGTGCCCGTCTTCATCAGCGAGCAGATGGTCGGCCACAAGCTCGGCGAGTTCGCGCCGACGCGCACCTTCCGCGGCCACTCCGGCGACCGCAAGGCGGAGGTGAGGCGCTAGTGGCGACGGCCGAGCGCCAGGAGGTCAAGGCCGTGGCCAAGTGGGTGCGCATGTCGCCCCGCAAGGCGCGGCTGGTGATCGAGCACATCCGGGGCCGCTCGGTGCCGGAGGCTCGAACCGTACTCGCGTTCACGCAGCGCGCCGCCGCGCGTGAGATCGAGAAGGTGCTGAGCTCCGCCGTCGCGAACGCCGAGGCCAACCACGACCTCGACGGCGACGAGCTCGTCGTCTCGGCCGCCTACGTCGACGAGGGGCCTGTGATGAAGCGCTGGCGCCCGCGCGCGCGAGGCCGCGCGGCGCGGATCCACAAGCCGACGTGCCACATCACGGTCAAGCTCACGACCGTCGAGCGCGCGCCCGAGCCCGCGCCGAAGGCCGAGCCGAAGGCGGAGGAGCCCAACGCGGAAGAGCCCAAGAAGAAGCCCGCGGCGCGCAAGAAGGCGCCGGCCAAGAAGAAGACTGAGGAGGCGAAGGCCTAGATGGGCCAGAAGATCCACCCCGGCGGCCTGCGGGTCGGCGTCATCCACGACTGGAAGTCGAACTGGTACACGGGCACGAAGGACTTCCCGGCGTACCTGCTCGAGGACCTCAAGATCCGCGAGCACATCTACGGGAAGCTCGAGCATGCGGGCCTGTCCGACATCCTGATCCGCAAGGACGCCCAGCGGATCACCATCGACATCTATACGGCCCGCCCGGGCATCGTGATCGGTAAGTCCGGAGTCGAGGTGGACGCTCTCCGCAAGGAGATCCACGGCATGACCAACAAGGCCGTCCACATCAACATCAACGAGATCAAGCGGCCCGAGCTCGACGCCAAGCTCGTCGCACAGTCGATCGCCGAGCAGCTCCAGAACCGCGTCTCCTTCCGGCGCGCGATGAAGCGCTCGCTCGCCTCCGCGATCCGCTCTGGCGCGCAGGGCGTGAAGGTGCAGTGCGGCGGCCGGCTCGCCGGCACCGAGATGAGCCGCTCGGAGAGCTACTCCGAGGGCCGCGTGCCGCTGCACACGATCCGCGCTGACATCGACTACGGCTTCGCCGAGGCGAAGACGACTTACGGTCGCATCGGCGTCAAGGTCTGGATCAACAAGGGCGAGATCATGCCCGAGGGCTTCGAAGGGATCACCCAGCGCGACTCGCGGCTCGGCGACCAGGACCAGGCGCGCCGCCGCGGCGGCACGAGCGAGGGCCTCGGCGCTTCCCGCGAGGGCGGGCGCGGCCGTGGGCCCGACCGCGAAGGCCTCGGTCCGGTGCGCCAGCGCCGGCGCGGCCAGGGCGGCGGTCCCCGCCGGCCCGGCGGTCGCGGCGGCAGTGCCCCCGGCGGCCGCGGGCGCGGCCAGGCGGCGCCGCAGGACAACGTCGAGCGCCCGCGCAGCGACGAGACGGCCACCTCGGCCGAGAGCCGCGAGCAGCCGGCCGTCGAGCCGGAGACGCAGGTCGTCCCGGAGGCCGTCGCAGACGCGCCCGACACGACCACGACGGAGCAGCAGGTCGAGGACTCGACGAAGCCCGAGCAGCCCGGCGACCCGTCGCAGGAGCAGACGAGCGGCGAGGGCTCGGCCGGCCGCGGCTCCAAGAAGGGGCGTAGCTAGATGCTCCTCCCGAAGAAGACCAAGTACCGCAAGTACCAGCGAGGCCGCCGGCGCGGGTACTCGAAGGGCCAGACGAGCGTGCAGGCCGGCGACTTCGGCCTGAAGGCGCTCGAGGCGGGCTGGGTGACGAACCGCCAGATCGAGGCCGCCCGAATCGCGATGACGCGCAAGATCCGCCGCGGCGGCAAGGTCTGGATCAATGTCTTCCCGGACAAGCCGGTCACGCAGAAGCCGGCCGAGACCCGCATGGGTTCCGGCAAGGGCGCGCCCGAGCACTGGGTCGCCGTCGTCAAGCCCGGCCGCGTGATGTTCGAGCTGGCCGGCGTCGACTCGGCTCTGGCCAAGGAGGCGCTCCGCCTCGCCGGCCGGAAGCTACCGATCAAGACCAAGGTCGTGACGAGGGAGGCTGATCTCTTTGCGAGCTAGAGAGCTGCGCGACCTCACCGACGAGGAGCTGGAGAACCGCTTGGCCGACACGCGCCACGAGCTGTTCAACCTGCGCTTCCAGTCCGCAACCGGCGCGCTCGAGAACCCGGCGCGGCTGAAGCACGCCAAGCGCGAGATCGCCCGCATCCTGACCATTCGCATCGAACGTGAATCGAGCCTGACGAGAGAGACCAATGCCTGACGACGAGAAGAACGAGACAACCGAAGAGCCGACCGAAGAGCCGACGCCGGAAGAACCGGCCGCCGAGGCGCCTGCCGAGGACGAGGCTCCGGCCGAGGAGCCGGCCGCAGCGGCCGAACCCGAGGCAGAGGCCGAAGCCCCTGCTGAGGAGCCGGCAGCAGAGGCTGCCGCGGAGGAGCCGGCCGCCGAGGCCGCGGTCGACGAGAGCGCCGAGGAGGCCGCTCGGGCCGAGCCTGCCGCGAAGCCGAAGCGCAAGCGGCTGCCGCGCTCGCAGCGCCACAAGCACGTCAAGCCCAAGCGCGAGCGCCCGGCCCAGCGTCGCCCGATCGTCCGGCTCGAAAAGCCGGAGCATCCGCGCGGCCGGCGCCAGGAGCGCCGCGGCGTGGTCGTCTCCGACGCGATGGACAAGACGATCGTCGTCAAGGTCGACACCGTGAAGGCGCACCCGAAGTACAAGAAGGTCGTCCGCCGCTCGACGAGGTTCCACGCGCACGACGAGGCCAACACGGCCAAGGTCGGCGACCTCGTCCGCATCGTCGAGACGCGTCCGCTCTCGAAGACGAAGAACTGGCGCCTCGCCGAGGTGCTGGAGGCGGCTAAGTGACCCTCCCAGCAACAGTTAGTGCGCCTCTGGCGCGAAACAGTCACTGGGAGGATCACCGATGATCCAGCAGGAGTCGCGGCTGCGAGTGGCCGACAACACCGGCGCGCGCGAGATCCTGTGCATCCGCGTCAAGGGCGGCTCGAAGCGCCGCTACGCACGCGTGGGCGACGTGATCACCGCCACGGTCAAGACGGCCAGCCCGCAGGGCGCGGTCAAGAAGGGCGAGGTCGTGCAGGCCGTCGTGGTCCGCACGCGCAAGCCGTTCGGCCGCAACGACGGCACCTCGATCGCGTTCGACGAGAACGCCGCCGTGCTGATCGACGCGGCGCGCAACCCGCGCGGCACCCGCATCTTCGGGCCGGTCGCGCGCGAGCTGCGGGAGAAGAACTTCATGAAGATCGTGAGCCTCGCTCCGGAGGTCCTATGAGCCACAAGATGAGAATCCGCAAGGGCGACACCGTCCACATGCTCTCGGGCAAGGATCGCGGCAAGCAGGGCCGCGTGATCGAGGCGCGCCCGCGCGAGCAGCGCGTGATCGTCGAGAACCTGAACGTCGCCAAGCGGCACACGCGCCCGCGCCCGATGCGCGACGCGAACCGTATGGGCGGGACGCAGATGATCCCCGGCGGCGTGATCGAGAAGCCGGCGCCCGTGCCGATCGCGAAGGTGATGCTCGTCTGTCCGACGTGCAACCGCCCGACCCGGATCGGGATGACCACCAAGGAAGTGAAGGGCCGCGAAGTGCACGTGCGCGTCTGCAAGCGCGCCGACTGCGGCCAGGAGATCGACAAGTGAGCGCGACGACCAACGGATACGAGCCGAGATTGAAGACGACCTACGAGCAGGAGATCCGCCCGCGCCTGAAGGACGAGCTCGGCCTGAGCTCGACCATGCAGGTGCCGCGGCTCCAGAAGATCACGCTCAACATGGGCGTCGGCGAGGCAAAGACGGACGCGAAGGTGCTCGACAGCGCGATCGACGAGCTGACGACGATCGCGGGCCAGCGCGCGCACATCCGCAAGGCCCGCAAGTCGATCGCAAGCTTCAAGCTGCGCGAGGGCATGCCGGTCGGCGCGCGCGTGACGCTGCGCGGCGCCCGCATGTGGGAGTTCCTCGACCGGCTCGTCTCGATCGCGCTCCCGCGCATCCGCGACTTCCGGGGCCTGAACCCGCGCTCGATGGACGGCCGCGGGAACTTCTCCCTCGGGATTCGCGAGCAGATCATCTTCCCGGAGATCGACTACGACGAGATCGCCGGCATCCGCGGCTTGGACGTCGCGATCACCACGACGGCGGAGACCGACGAGCAGGGGCTGGCGCTCCTGCGTGCGCTCGGCATGCCGTTCCAGCGAGAAACCGAAGGAGAGAACCAGTAGTGGCACGCAAGGCACTGATCGAGAAGTCGCGCAAGCCGCAGCGCTTCAAGACGCGCGCGTACTCGCGCTGCAACCGCTGCGGGCGGCCGCGCGCGGTCTACAAGAAGTTCGGCCTGTGCCGAATCTGCCTGCGGGACCTCGCCCACGAGGGCGTCATCCCGGGCATGACCAAGTCGAGCTGGTAACCGTGCAGACCGACCCGATCGCAGACATGCTCACGAGGATCCGGAACGCCAACCGTGCGCTGCACGAGCGCGCCGAGATGCCGACGTCGCGCCTGAAGAGCGAGATCGCGCGCATCCTCAAGGAGGAGGGCTACATCCAGGACTTCCACGTGCAGCCCACCGAGGAGACGCCGTACGACACGCTCGTGATCGAGCTCAAGTACGGCCGCAGCCGCGAGCGCGTGATCACCGACCTGAAGCGCGTCTCCAAGCCCGGCCGCCGCGTCTACGCGCGCAAGGACCGCCTGCCGCGCGTCCTCGGCGGGATGGGCACCGCGATCCTGTCCACGTCCAACGGCCTGATCACGGCCCGCAGCGCCGAGGAGCAGGGCGTCGGCGGCGAGGTCGTCTGCTTCGTCTGGTGAGTCATGAGTCGAATCGGTAGACAGCCCATCGACCTTCCCGCCGGCGTGTCGGTGTCGATCTCGCCCGGTCGCGTGATGGTGAACGGGCCGCTCGGCGAGCTAACGCAGCAGGTGCCGGCGCGAATGCAGGTCGAGCAGCAGGACACGACGATCGTCGTGACGCGCCCGACGGAGCGCGGCGACGACCGCGCGCTGCACGGCCTCACCCGCTCGCTGATCGCGAACATGGTCGAGGGCGTCACGAACGGCTTCCAGAAGCGCCTCGAGATCCAGGGCGTCGGCTACCGCGCCGCGTTGCGCGGCGTCGACCTGGAGCTGAACGTCGGGTACTCGCACCCGGTCGTGCTGAAGGCGCCGCAGGGAATCACCTTCGAGGTTCCGACGCAGACCGAGGTCGTGGTCAAGGGCATCGACAAGCAGCAGGTCGGAGAGATCGCTGCGCAGGTGCGCAAAGTACGCCCGCCGGAGCCGTACAAGGGCAAGGGCATCCGCTACGAGGGCGAGTACGTCCGCCGGAAGGTCGGGAAGCGCGCATGAGCACGCTCAGCGTTCGGGAAGCGCGTCAGCGCCGCCACCGCCGCGTGCGCGGCAAGCTCTTCGGCAGCGCCGAGCGGCCACGCCTGGTCGTGTTTCGCTCGAACCGCGGCATCGAGGCGCAGCTGGTCGACGACCTGGAGGGCAAGACGCTCGCCGCCGCGAGCTGGCTCAACCTCAAGTCGTTCAAGGGCTCGAAGACCGAGCAGGCGGCCGAGGTCGGCAAGCTGCTGGCACAGAACGCGATGAAGGCGAACGTCGAGACGGTCGTCTTCGACCGCGGCGGCTACCTCTACCACGGCCGCGTCAAGGCGCTGGCCAATGCGGCACGCGAAGGAGGACTGAAGTTCTAAGTGGCTATTGACGTTCAGGAGTCGAGAGAGCTCAAGGAGCGCGTGGTCGAGATCAACCGCGTCGCCAAGGTGGTCAAGGGCGGCCGGCGGTTCTCGTTCACCGCGCTCGTCGTGATCGGCGACGAGGTCGATCGTGTCGGCCTGGGCTACGGCAAGGCGCGCGAGGTTCCGCTCGCGATCTCGAAGGCCGTCGACGACGCGAAGAAGAACCTCTTCACCGTGCCGCTCCACGGCAAGACGATCACGCACGAGATCCTCGGCCGGTTCGGCGCGGCGAGGGTTCTGCTGCGGCCGGCCAGCGAGGGGACGGGCGTGATCGCCGGCGGCGGCGTCCGCGCGGTGCTCGAGCTGGCGGGCATCCGCGACATCCTCGCGAAGAGCCTCGGCACCACGAACCCGATCAACATGCTCAAGGCGACCGTGCAGGGCCTGCAGAGCCTGCGCCGCCCCGAGGAAGTTGCCGCCACGCGCGGCCTGACGATCTCGCAGGTACTGCCCTTGGGTGCAAAGAAGGACGAGGAGGAAGAGGCTCCAGCTGCCCCTGTGGCAGCCGAGCCGGAGACGAGCGATGGCGAAGCTGAAGATCACGCAGACGCGTAGCGCAATCGGCCAGACGGCCAAGCACCGCGGCACGCTCCGCGCGCTCGGCCTCGGCAAGATCGGCCGCAGTGCAGAGCACGCGGAGAGCCCGCAGCTCGCCGGTATGCTCAGGAAGGTCCGTCACCTCGTGAGGGTGGACTCCGATGCCTGACGAGCTGAACCTCTCCAACCTGAAGCCCGCCCAGCCGCGCAAGGACCGCAAACGCGTCGGCCGCGGCCTGGGCTCGGGCAAGGGGCGCTACTCGGGCCGCGGGATCAAGGGTCAGAAGTCCCGCTCCGGCTCGCACAAGATGCGGCCCGGGTTCGAGGGCGGACAGAACCCGATCTACATGCGCCTCGGCAAGCAGCGCGGCCCGTACTCGAAGGACGCGATGCCGATGGGGCCGCACCGGACGCACACGCAGCCCGTCAACGTCGCCGCGCTCGAGGAGCGCTTCGACGCGGGCGCCGACGTCACGCTCGAGGCGCTCGTCGAGAAAGGCCTGATCCGGAACACGCGGATCGACGTGAAGCTGCTGGGCCAGGGCGACCTGACGAAGAAGCTCTCGGTCACCGTGCACGCCGCCTCGGCGAGCGCGCGTGAGAAGGTCGAGGCCGCCGGCGGCACGCTCACGCTGCTGCGCGAGCCGAAGGAGCGCAAGCCCAAGCGCCGGGAACGCGCCGCTGCGCCTGCGGCCGAGGCAGAGCCCGAGGCCGACGAGCCGGTCGAGGAGACCGAGCCCGAGGCGGAGGAGAGCGAGGACTAGGTGTTCTCCTGGCTCGCCAACGCATGGCGCGTTCCCGAGCTCCGGAAGCGCGTCCTCTTCACGGCGCTGATCCTGGGGCTCTACCGGCTGGGGTCGTGGATCCCGGCCCCCGGCGTCGACTCGTCGCGGATCAAGGACTTCTTCAGCGGCCAGGGCGGCACGCTGCTCGGCTTCCTGAACGTCTTCTCCGGCGGCGCGCTCTCGCAGTTCTCGCTGTTCGCGCTCGGGATCATGCCCTACGTCACCGCCTCGATCATCCTGCAGCTCCTGACCGTCGTGATCCCGAAGCTGGAGCAGCTGCAGAAGGAAGGCGAGGCCGGCTACGCCAAGATCAACCAGTACACGCGCTACCTGACCGTCGCGCTCGCGGCGGCGCAGGCGACGGGCTACGCCTACCTGTTCGAGAAGCAGGGCGCGCTGACGTCGAACACCGGCCGGCTGGTGCTGATCATCATCACGCTCACCGCCGGCACGACGCTGCTGATGTACATGGGCGAGCTGATCACGAAGCGCGGGATCGGCAACGGCATCTCGCTGCTGATCTTCGCCTCGATCCTCGTGTCGGCGCCCGCCGGGATCACCGCCTGGTACAACGGCGGCCCGATGGAGAAGCTGTTCTT
This sequence comes from uncultured Actinomycetes bacterium, assembly GCA_963765785.1. Taxonomy (GTDB): domain Bacteria; phylum Actinomycetota; class Thermoleophilia; order Gaiellales; family Gaiellaceae; genus AC-32. The sequence goes on along the minus strand of CAVXXW010000008.1, from coordinate 89,407 downwards.
CCCGCTGATCGCGATCGGGATCGTCGTGGCGGTCGTCTACATCCAGGAGGGCCAGCGCCGGATCCCGATCCAGTACGCGAAGCGGATGATCGGCCGGAAGATGACGAGCGGCGAGTCGACCTACATGCCGCTGCGCGTGAACATGGCCGGCGTGATCCCGATCATCTTCGCGGCCGCGCTGCTGGCGCTGCCGCAGACGATCGGCTCGTTCGCGCCGAACACGCAGAGCTTCATCAACCAGCACTTCGCGCCGGCGTCGTGGACGTACATCATCGTCGAGACCGCACTGATCGTGATCTTCACGTTCTTCTACACGGCGGTCCAGTTCAACCCCGTCGACCAGGCCGACAACCTGCGCAAACACGGCGGCTACATCCCGGGCATCCGCCCCGGGCCGCCGACGGCGCAGTACCTCGACCGCGTGCTGACGCGGCTGACGCTGCCGGGCTCGCTCTTCCTGGCGGCCGTCGCCGTCCTGCCGAGCATCTTCATCAAGTACGGCGGCTTCTCCCAGGCGACCTCGCGCGCGCTCGGCGGCACCTCGGTGCTGATCGTGGTCGGCGTCGCCCTCGACACGATGCGCCAGATGGAGTCGCAGATGATGATGCGCTCCTACGAAGGCTTCCTGAAGTAGGCCGCTAGTGGCGAACATCCTCCTGCTCGGCCCGCAAGGAGCCGGCAAGGGCACACAGGGCAAGCTGATCGCCGCCGAGTACGGAGTTCCGCACGTCGCCACCGGCGACATCCTCCGCGCCGCGATCGCCGGCGGCACCGAGCTCGGCCGGAAGGTCAAGCCGATCTACGACGCCGGGCAGCTGGTGCCCGACGACCTGATGATCGAGCTGATCCGCGAGCGCCTGGGCGAGGAGGACGCGCGCGAGGGTTTTGTGCTCGACGGCTTCCCGCGCACGATGCGCCAGGCCGAGGCGCTGGGCGAGATGCTCCGGGAGATCGGCCACGACCTGGACGTCGTCTTCGAGCTGCAGCTCCCTGACGCGATCGGCCGCGAGCGGATGCTAAAGCGCGCCGCCGAGGAGGGCCGCGCCGACGACACGCCCGAGGCGATCGACGAGCGGCTGCGCATCTACCACGAGGTGACGGCGCCGCTGGTCGAGTACTACCGCACCCGCGGGAGCCTGGTCGGCATCCACGCGGATCGGCCGATCCCGGAGGTGTTCGCCGAGATCCAGCGCACGCTCGAGCAGGTGGCGGTGCGGTGATTATCCGCAAGGCGCCGTCGGAGATCGAGCGCATGGCCCGCGCCGGCGAGGTCGTTGCGGAAACGCTCGCGCTTGTCGGGGAGCACGCGCGGCCGGGCGTCGCGACGCACGACCTGGACGAGCTTGCCGACGACTTCATCCGCTCGCGCGGCGGCGCGCCGACCTTCAAGGGCTACCGCGGCTACCCGGCGTCGATCTGCGTCTCGCCGAATTCGATGGTCGTGCACGGCATCCCCGGGATGTACGCATTGCGGGAGGGCGACGTCCTCTCCGTGGATGTGGGCGTGACGCTCGACGGCTTCGTCGCGGACTCGGCCTACACGTTCCCGATCGGCGAGGTCTCGGAGGACGCAGAGCGCCTGCTCGCGGGCGGTCAGGCCGCGCTCGCGGCCGGGATCGAGCAGTGCCGGCTCGGCAACCGCCTGTCGGACATCTCGCACGCGATCCAGGTCGCCACCGAGAGCCAGGGGTTCTCGGTCGTCCGCAGCCTCGTCGGGCACGGGGTCGGCCGCTCGATGCACGAGGAGCCGCAGATCCCGAACTACGGCGAGCCCGGACGCGGCCCGCTGCTGGCCGAGGGGATGACGTTCGCGATCGAGCCGATGATCACCGCCGGCAGCGCCGACGTGGTCCTGCACGACGACGAGTGGTCGATCTCCACCGCCGACGACTCGCTCGCCGCCCATTTCGAGCACACCGTCGCGATCACGGCCGACGGCCCGAGGATCCTTACGGCCGCGACCAGCGCGGTGCGGACCTGAGGCGGCGCTTGCGACGGCGCTCTCAGGCCGGTCGGGCTCTGCCCGGGCGGCCGTCTGAACTGACCGGTCGACACGTCGGGATCTAGGAGGAAACGCCGTGACCGACTCGAGAGTCGAGCAGTACGCGAAGCTCCTCGTGGACACGTGCGTCGGCGTGCAGCCGGGTTGGCAGGTGCTCGTCAACGGCAGCGTCCTCGCGCGGCCGCTGCTCGAGGCGGTCAGCCGCGAGATCGGCCGGCACAGCGCGTACGCCCTGCAGCGCGTCAACCTCTCAGGCAGCCGCCTGGACGTGCCGTGGGCGAGCGAGGTGGCCGAGGAGCTGCTCGACGAGCCGGCGGACATCGACGCCTACGCGTGGAAGCACGCCGACGCCCTGGTCGCGATCGAGGCGCCCGAGAACACGCGCGAGCTGACGGCCCTTCCCGACGAGCGGCTCGCACGGCTCCAGGCCGGGTGGCGCCCGCACATCGAGCGCGTCCTGACGATGGACCTCAAATGGGTCGGCTGCCAGTACCCGACGCCCGCGCTCGCGCAGGAGGCCGGCATGTCGCTGGCCGAGTTCGAGGACTTCCTCTACGGCGCGTGCCTGCTCGACTGGGACGCCGAGCGTGAGCGCATGCAGCGCTACGCCGAGCGCTTCGACGCGGCCGACGAGGTGCGGCTCGTCGCCGACGGCACCGACCTGACGCTCTCGATCGCCGGACGCTCGACGCTGGTCGACGCAGGCGGCGCCAACATGCCGGGCGGCGAGTTCTTCACCTCGCCGGTGGAGGATTCGGCGCAGGGCGAGGTCACGTTCTCCGAGTATCCCGCGGTGCTCCTCGGCCGTGAGGTGACGGGCGTCAGGCTCCGCTTCGATCAGGGCGTCGTCGTCGACGCCTCGGCGACCTCGAACGAGGCGTTCCTGCACGAGCAGCTCGACCGCGACGAGGGCGCCCGCCGGCTCGGAGAGCTCGGGATCGGCTGCAACCCGGGCATCACCAGGCACATGAAGAACACGCTCTTCGACGAGAAGATGGACGGCACCGTCCACCTCGCGCTCGGGAACGGCCTGCCGGATGTCGGCGGCACGAACCAGAGCCAGCTGCACTGGGACATCGTCAAGGAGATGCGCCGCGACGGCTCGCGCATCGAGCTGGACGGCGAAACGGTTCAGGAAAGCGGACGCTGGCTTCTATAGAAGGTTTGCTACAGTTCTGGCCGCGGCGGAAGCCGTGTTTTTTCGTGTCTCCAGAGTGAGGAGCATTGGCCCAGAAGGAAGAGAAGATCGAGGTGGAAGGCGAGGTCGTCGAGTCGCTGCCCAGCACCATGTTCAGGGTGCAGGTGGACGGCATGGACGGCACCGTCCTCGCGACGATCGCCGGCAAGATGCGCAAGCACTACATCCGCATCCTTCCCGGTGACCGCGTGAAGGTCGAGCTCTCCCCTTACGACCTGACCAGAGGAAGGATCACGTACCGACACCGATGAAAGTCAGAGCTTCAGTCAAGCCCATGTGCGAGCGCTGCCGCGTGATCAAGCGGCACGGCCGGACCATGGTCATCTGCAGCAACCCCCGCCACAAGCAGAGGCAGGGGTAGCGCGATGGCCCGGATCGCAGGCGTCAACCTGCCCAACCAGAAGCGGCTCGAGATCGGGCTGACGTACATCTACGGGATCGGCCGCTCGACGGCGCAGAAGATCTGCACCGACACGGGGCTCTCGCGCGACGAGAAGATCAAGGACCTCACCGACGAGGAGATCACCAAGCTCCGCGAGTACATCGACGGCAACCTGCAGGTCGAGGGCGACCTGCGCCGCGAGCGCACGCAGGCGATCAAGCGCCTCGGCGAGATCGGCGCCTATCGCGGCATCCGCCACCGCCGCGGGCTGCCGGTTAGGGGCCAGCGCACGAAGACGAACGCCCGCACCAGGAAGGGCCCGAAGAAGACGGTCGGGCGCGGTAAGAAGGCCGCGAAGTAGGCATGGCACCTCCGAGACGACAGGCGACGAGGGGTCGCGCGCGCCGCCGCGTGAAGAAGAACATCGCGATCGGCCAGGCGCACATCAAGACCTCGTTCAACAACACGATCGTCTCCCTTACCGACGGCGAGGGGAACGTGATCGCGTGGGAGTCCGCCGGCTCGGCCGGCTTCAAGGGCTCGCGCAAGTCGACGCCGTTCGCCGCCCAGGTGACTGCGGACGCGTGCGCCCGCAAGGGCATGGAGCACGGGCTGCAGAAGGTCGAGGTCTTCGTCAAGGGGCCCGGCTCGGGCCGCGAGACCGCGATCCGCTCGCTGCAGGCGGCTGGGCTCGAGATCCTCGGCGTCAAGGACGTGACCCCGCAGGCGCACAACGGCGTCCGCCCGAAGAAGCGAAGGCGCGTCTGATGGCCCGCACCCTCGGCCCCAAATGCCGGAACTGCCGCCGCGAGGGCATGAAGCTCTTCCTCAAGGGCGAGCGCTGCCTCACCGAGAAGTGCTCGGTCGAGCGCCGCAGCTACCCGCCGGGCGACCACGGCCGCGGCCGCATCAAGCAGTCCGAGTACCTGCTCCAGCTGCGCGAGAAGCAGAAGGCCCGCCGCTACTACGGTCTGCTCGAGAAGCAGTTCCGTACCTACTACACCAAGGCCGCCAAGGGCTCGGGCATCACCGGCGAGGAGCTGCTGCGGATGCTCGAGACGCGGCTCGACAACGTCGTCTACCGGCTCGGCTTCGCCGCTTCGCGCGCGCAGGCCCGCCAGCTCGTCCGCCACGGCCACTTCCAGGTCAACGGCCGGCGCGTGAACATCCCGAGCTACCAGGTCCGGCCCGACGACGTGGTCATGCTCAAGCCCGGCAGTCCCGCAGAGCAGGTCGTCCGCGACGCGACCGACCTGACCGCCTCGGTGACGCCGTGGCTGCAGGCCGACCACGAGGGCCTCACCGGCAAGGTGCTCAAGTGGCCGGAGCGCGAGGAGATCGACACGCCGGTCCAGGAATCGCTCATCGTCGAGCTCTACTCCAAGTAGCTTCGAAGGAAAGGAAGGAATGGCAGTTCGAACCAGCTTGATGGAGTTCCAGATCCCGCGGATCGTCCACGAAGAGGTCGAGGACAACCGCGGCGTCTTCGTGATCGAGCCGCTCGACCGCGGCTTCGGCTATACGTTCGGCAACTCGCTGCGCCGCGTGCTGCTCTCGTCGCTCGAGGGCGCCGCAGTGACCTCGGTCAAGATCGAAGGCGTCGCGCACGAGTTCACGACCTTGCCGGGCGTCCGCGAGGACGTGACGGACATCCTGCTCAACTTCAAGAACCTGATCTGCCGCCTGCACGGCGAGTCGCCGGAGATCGAGGTGCGCCTCGCCAAGAAGGGCGCGGGCGTCGTCAAGGCGTCCGACATCGAGGCTCCGGCCGAGCTCGAGATCCTCAACCCGGACCTCGAGATCGCGAACCTCTCCGACAAGGGCAAGCTCGAGGTCACGCTCACGATCGGCCGCGGCCGCGGCTACGTGCCGGCCGAGCTGAACCGCGGGCCCGAGCACACGATCGGCGTGATCCCGATCGACTCGATCTTCTCGCCGGTGCGGCGTGTCTCGTACGACGTCGAGGCCGCCCGTGTCGGCCAGCGCACCGACTACGACAAGCTGCGGATCGACGTCACCACCGACGGCTCGATCGACCCGCGCGAGTCGATCGGCCAGGCCGCCGAGATCCTGATCCGGCAGCTTGCGATCTTCACGGACATCGACCGGATCGAGGGCTTCGGCGAGCAGGCCGCCGCCGAGGCGCAGGCCGAGCCGGCGCTGGCGCACGGGATGGAGAACTTCCCGATCGAGGAGCTCGAGCTGGGCGTCCGCTCGTACAACTGCCTCAAGCGCGTCGGCATCGAGACGATCGGCGACCTCGTCACGAAGACCGAGAACGAGCTCGCCGCGATCCCGAACTTCGGCAAGAAGTCGATCGAAGAGGTCAAGGAGACGCTCGCGACGCACGGCCTGACGCTGCGCGGCGAGGAGGGCCCGGGCGCGTGAGGCACCACCGGTCCGGACGGAAGCTGGGCCGCGACGCCTCGCACCGCAAGGCGCTCTACGCGAACCTTGCGGGCGCGCTGATCGAGCACGGCCGCATCAAGACCACCGCGGCGAAGGCCAAGGAGGTCAAGCCGATCGCCGAGCAGATGATCACGCTCGGCAGGCGCGGCGGCGTCCACGCACGCAGGCAGGCGCTTGCCTACCTGCGCTCGCAGGACGTCGTGCACAAGCTCTTCAGCGACGTCGGGCCCCGCTTCGCCGACCGGCCGGGCGGCTACTCGCGGATCATCCGCATCGGCCCTCGGCCCGGAGACGCGGCCGAGATGGTCTACCTCGAGCTCGTCGACTTCCTGCCCGAGCCGCCGGCCGAGCGTCCCTCTCGCCGCGCGCGCGAGGAAGAGCCGGTCGAAGCCGAGGCAGCGAGCTGAGCTAGCCGACGACGCCGAGCGTGGCGCTGACGGCGCCGATCACGACGCCGGCGAGCGTCACGTAGGCGAGCGAGCTGACGAAGCTCGTCCGGAAGAAGCGCCAGCGGAGCCACGCGAGCGCGATCAGCTCGAACACGACCACGATCCCGGCGAGGATCAGCGCCGTTCGGTACTGCGGGATCAAGAACGGCAGGGTGTGCAGGATTCCGCCCGTGAACGTGCCGACGCCGGTGATCGCACCGCGCACGACGGGGTTTCCGCGCCCAGTCAGCTCACCCGTGTCCGAGAGACCCTCCGAGTACGCCATGCTGATGCCGGCCGCGATTGCGGTGGCCGTGCCGGCGATGAACGCCGCGTGTGGGTCGTGGGTGTACAGCGCGACCGAGAAGATGGGCGCGATCGTCGAGAGCGAACCGTCGATCAGTCCGGTCAGCGCCGGCTGGACGCGCTGGAGGAGGAAGGTCTGGTGACCTGTCATCAGTAGAGTGTATCAGAAAGAACGCAAGTCAGTAGAGCATAAGGAACACCTTACAAAGACGGTCAGGGTTTCCTGACGTGCGGCTGAGGCTGACGCTGGAGTACGACGGCACCGGCTTCCACGGCTGGGCGGCACAGCCCGGTTTGCGGACGGTCGAAGGGACGCTCCAGGAGGCGCTCTCGGCCGTCTACCCGCGCTGGGGCGAGGTGGCGGTCGCCGGGCGCACGGACACCGGCGTGCACGCGCTCGGGCAGGTCGCGTCCGTCGAGGCCGAGGGCGGCGCGCCGCCTGAACGCGTGGCCGCCGCCCTGAACGCGGAGCTCCCCGAGGACGTCGCCGTCACCGGGGCGGAGGCGACGGCACCTGACTTCCACGCACGCCACTCGGCCCGCGCGCGGAGCTACCGCTACCGGGTCTATCGCCGGCGCGAGCGCTCGCCGTTCGAGGTCCGGCGCTCCTGGTGGTACCCACACGCGCTCGACGAGGAGCAGCTCGCGGTCTCGGCGGAGCTCGTCGAGGGCGAGCACGACTTCCGCGCGTTCACGCCGACCGAGACGCAGCACCGGGTCCTCGTCCGCGCCGTCGAGTCGGCCGTCTGGCATCGGCGCGGAGACGCGCTCGAGCTCGAGATCACCGCCGACTCGTTCCTGCGCCACATGGTGCGCACGCTCGTCGGCACGATGCTCGAGCGCCCGCCCCACGAGCTGGCAGCACTCCTCGAGGGCCGCGAGCGGAGCGAGGCCGGGACGACCGCCCCGCCGTGGGGCCTCTACCTCGTCTCGGTCCGCTACTAGAACCGATACGAGCGGGCGCGGCTGAGGAAGAAGCCGTGGCCGCTGCGGTTGCTGCAACGTAAGCCGGTCTTCCGAGAGGTGCAGGTGAAGCCGCCGCGCGACCAGCGCGTTCCGTAGCTGAGGACGCGGGACGTCGGATCGATCGCGGTGTCGCCGTGGCACGTGAGCCGGGCCCGCCCGGTGGGGGCGAGCTCGTAGCTGTCGCCCCAGTCGAGCGTGCAGCCCTTCGGCTTCGGCGACGCCGGCTTCAGGCCGCTGCGGATGTCGCAGCGCAGCGTCGAGCTGAGGTTGCGGTTGGAGACGTAGTAGCAGCCGATGTTCCCGGACGGCGTGCGGAAAGGGATCGCGAGGTCCGCGGCGGCCGTGCCGGCGAGTGTCAGGGCGGCGACCGAGACGAGGAGCAGGCGCATGGGCGGAGGGTAACGGCCTGGCTAGGATCAGCTCAATGGCGACGCGGACGCAGAAGGACGTGCAGCAGCGCCTCGACGAGCTCCGCGAGCAGGTCGACCACCACCTCTACCGCTACCACGTCCTCGACGACCCGGAGATCTCCGACGCCGAGTACGACGGGCTCTTCGACGAGCTGAAGGCGCTCGAGGAGGAGCACCAGGACCTGATCACGCCCGACTCGCCGACGCAGCGGGTCGGCGCGCCGCCGAGCGGGGGCTTCCAGAAGGTGCAGCACCTGACGCCGATGGGCTCGCTCGAGAAGGTCACCGGCGACGAGAGCCTGCTCAAGTGGGCCGACGACGTGCGCAAGCGGCTCGACTCCGACGAGCCCGTCGCTTACGTGATCGAGCCCAAGATCGACGGACTCGCGATCAACCTCACCTACGAGAATGGCATCCTCGTCCGCGGCGCCACGCGCGGGGACGGGATCCAGGGCGAGGACGTGACGGTCAACCTGCGCACGATCCCGTCGGTGCCGCTGAAGATGCGCGGCGACGGGCTGCCGTCGGTGGCGGAGGTGCGCGGCGAGGTCTACATGCCGCTCTCCGGCTTCCGCGAGCTGAACGCGCGCGTCGCCGAGCTCGGCCAGAAGCTCGCGCCGAACCCACGCAACGCCGCAGCCGGGTCGCTGCGGCAGAAGGACTCCTCGATCACCGCGTCGCGACCGCTTGCGGTCTGGGTCTACGGGATGGGAGCGCTTGAGGGCGTTCAGCTCGGCTCGCACTCGGAGGAGCTCGAGTGGCTGCGCGAGCACGGCTTCCGCACGAACCCCTTCGCCGAACGGCTCGAGTCGATCGAGGAGGTGGCGGAGCGCTGCCGCGACTGGGAGCGCAAGCGCGCCGAGCTCGACTACGAGATCGACGGGATCGTGATCAAGGTCGACTCGCTCGAGCAGCAGGCCGCCCTCGGCGCGCTGCACTCGCGGCCGCGGTGGGCGCGGGCGTTCAAGTGGGCGCCGATGACGGCCGAGACGACGCTGAACAAGATCGCGATCCGCGTGGGGCGGACCGGCGCGCTCAACCCGTGGGCAATGCTCGAGCCCGTGCAGGTCGGCGGCGTCACCGTCTCGCGCGCGACGCTGCACAACGAGGAGGACATCAACCGCAAGGACATTCGCGAGGGCGACCGCGTGATCGTCCAGCGGGCCGGCGACGTGATTCCGCAGATCGTCGGTCCGGCCGGGCCACACGTGAAGGGCACGAAGCCGTTCAAAATGCCGAAGAAGTGCCCGCTTTGCGGGGCAAACGTCGTCAAGCCCGAGGGCGAGGCGATGCACCGCTGCCCGAACCGGGCGTGCCCGTCGCGCGGGCTCGAGACGCTGATCAACTGGGTGCAGGGGCCGGCCGACATCGACGGCGTCGGCGAGCAGCTGATGCGCCGCCTCTGGGAGCTCGGCCTCGTGCGCTCGCTGCCAGACCTCTACCGGCTGACGAAGGAACAGCTGCTCGAGCTCGACGGCTTCGCCGAGATCAGCGCCTCCAAGGCGATCGACGCGATCCAGGGCTCGAAACGGACGCCCTTCTCACGCGTCCTGCTCGGCCTCAACATCCCGGACGTCGGCTGGGTGACGGCGCAGAGCCTCGCGCGGCACTTCGGCTCTGTCGAGAAGCTCGCCGCGGCAACGCAGGAAGAGATCCAGGAGGTCGAGGGAATCGGGCCGGAGCGGGCCGAGGCGATCGCCGAGTGGTTCGCGGACGCCGAGAACATGCGCCTCGTCGGCGAGCTCGAGGAGCTAGGTCTGCGCTTCGAGGCCGGGCCGGAGGAGCGCCCGGTGGAGGGGCCGCTCACGGGCTCGACCTACGTGATCACGGGGACACTGGAGAGCTACAGCCGGGACGAGGCCCGCAAGGCGCTCGAGGCCAAGGGCGCGAAGGTGGCCGATTCCGTCTCGAAGAAGACGACCGGCCTGATCGCCGGCGAGAGCCCGGGCTCGAAGCTCGCCAAGGCCGAGCAGCTCGGCGTGCCGGTGCTCGACGACGCCGCGCTCGAGAAGCTACTGCGCGGCTAGAAGGGTTGCGAAGCGGTCCTGGGCCTTGCGTGCCCAGTAGGAGGAGACGGGGCTCCCGTTCTGGAGCACCGAGAAGACGTAGCGCTTCCTCACGTAGCCCGAAAGCGCCGAGGCGAGCGACGTCGTGCCGGTCTTCGCCTGCACGTTGCCGCGCGCCGGGGGCGTCCGCATCCGGTCGTGCAGGGTGCCGCTGATCCCGGCAACGGGCAGCGCCGCCGTGAAATACGGCCGGACGTCGGGGTCGGCCCACGCGGCGCGCAGGACCCCGGCGAGCGCCCTTGCAGTGAGCCGGTCGAGCGAGGAGAGCCCGGAGCCGTCGATGAGCCGAACCCCTGCGAGCGGGACGCCCGCGTCGGCGAGCGTCGACCGTACGAGCGCCGCCCCGCCGGCGCTCGTGCCGACCGGCCCGCCCTCCGCGCCGATCTCCTTGAGCAGGATCTCGGCGGTGAAGTTGTCGCTGACCCGGCCCATCCACGCGAGGATCTGGGCGAGCCGCGGCGACTGCACGGACGCGAGCACCGGGTCGCCGTCGCGGGCCTTGCCGAGGCCGGCGCCGCCGACCGAGACCCCGACCTGCCGCAGCGCGTTGCGGAAGAGCAGCGCCGCGGCGAGTGCCGGCTCACCCGACGTGCGGCCGTTGTAGCGGCCACGGTCGACCGTCAGCGCCGAGAGGGGCGGGCACTCGTTGACGTAGAACCACGACTTCCACCCGACTCCCGTCCGGCGCGCGTCGAAGTACGACTCGTCGCCGAAGACGCCGCCGGTCACGTGCCGGATGCCGAGCGCCCGGACCTGGCGCGCCAGCGCGAGCAGGCTCGCGCTCGAGAGCGTCGGGTCGCCGTGGCCGACGAGTAGCAGGTTCCCGTGCCAGGTCGCGCCGTCCTGGATGCCACGCCCGAGCACGTCCGTTTCGATCTGGAAGTCCTCGCCAAGCGTGACGAGCGCCGCGTAGGCGATCGCCAGCTTCTCGTTGGAGGCGGGGGCAAGCGGGAGGCCGTCGTGCTCGGTGAAGAGCGTCTCCCCGGTCTGCAGGTCGAACGCCATCGCGCCGGTCCGCGCCTGTGAGACGTGGGGCACTGCGAGCGCGCGCTCGAGGCGCTTGGTCAGCGGCGAATCGCCTGCTCCCGCGGGAGAAACGACGAGCAGGGCGACCGCAGCGGCGACGAGCGGCAGACGGCGGCGGGTCATCCGCACCATTTTTCGGAGTGCCCGTACCCCCGTCAAGCGTGGGCCTCACCGGTTGCCAGAGATAGGCCGGGCGGCCCTTGTGGGCCGCTTCGCAATGCGCAGATAATCGACAGGAGGCGTTCTGTGGCACCGAATGCGATCCCCGAACTGCTCGAGCAGATCGACGAACTGCTCGCCGAGCCGGCCCCGACCGAAGAGCCGGCCAGCCTGGCGTACCTGGAGCGCACGCTCACGGACGGCTACGCGTACGCCCACGCGCTCGAGGCCGAGCGCTGGCGGCTCGAACGCCGGATGTCCGAGCTTGCAGCCGAGCTGCACGAGGGCAACCAGGAGCTGAAGGCGAAGGAGCTGGCGCTCCTCTCCGACCGGCTGAGCAACAACGGCCGGCTGCTCGCGCGCCTGCGCAACACCCTCACCGAGCTGCGCGCGCGGGCGACAGCGGCTCGCTCCGCCGGCTAGACCAGGCCGCTCCGGACCGCGTAGACCGCGGCCTGGATGCGGTTCTCGATCTGCAGCTTCATCAGGATGTTCGAGATGTGGTTCTTGACCGTCTTCGGGCTGATGTGCAGCTGCGCGGCGATCATCGCGTTGTCGTTGCCGGCCGCGATCAGCTTGAGCACGTCGAGCTCACGCTCTGAGAGCTCGGCGCGAATCGTGTCGGCGGCCTCGGGCGAGACGGCCGTCGCGCGCACCTGCTGCAGCACCTTGCTCGCGATCGCGGGGGAGACGAGCGACTCGCCGACGGCGGCGGCGCCGATTCCGCGGATCAGCTCGTCGACGGACGCGTCCTTGAGCAGGTAGCCGCACGCGCCGGCCAGGATGGCGTCGAGCACGTCGTCGTCCTGGTCCGAGATCGTCAGGACGAGCACGCGGGTGAGCGGCGCGAAGCTGTGGATCTGGCGGATCGCCTCGATCCCGGTCATGCCGGGCATGTGCAGGTCCATCACGACGACTTCCGGCGCCAGCTCGCGCACGAGCCGCACCGCGTCGCCGCCCTCGCCGGCCTCGCCCGCGATCTGGATGCCCCGCTCTTCGAGCAGGTTGCGCAGCCCCGTTCGGAAGAGGTCATGGTCGTCGACCAGCAGCACGCGAACGCTGGCGGTGCCACGCCCGTCCTCGATCTGCACGGATTCGCTCAGAGCCACCCCCTTCGCGGGGGAATTCTAGTCAGCCGATCGAGATCGTGACGGTGCGGCGGCCCCACGCGCGCGCCTGCGCGACCGTCGGGAACCAGAGATCGATCGTCGCGCCCTGGATCGCCCCGCCCGTGTCGGCCGCGACACCGGAGCCGTAGCCGGGGATCGAGAGCGGCGTGCCCAGCGGGATCACGCTCGGGTCGACCGCGACGACGCCCCAACCGGTCGGCGCGCCGGTCGCCGTATGGCCCTGGATCGAGTAGCCCGTCGCCGTGACGGTGAGGGTGTGCGCGCCTGGTGCGATGCCGGTCGTCGCGGACACCGGCGTGGCGGCGACGGCCGCGATCTGGCGGGCCTGGGATTCGACCGCGAGCGCCTGCTGCTGGTACGAGGAGATCGCCGCGGCGTTGAGGCGCTGCTGGGTCGCGAGGCTCGCGAGGTACGACGTGCGCTGCGCGTGGGCCTGCTGGAGCGCGACCACAGACTGCGAGGCCTGGTCGGCGAGCGTCTGCAGGTCGCGTTGCTTCGTCTCGAGCGTCCGGCTGAGCGCGTCCGCCGTGTGCTTCGCCGCGCGCGTCTGAACGATGATCTCCCGGTCCTGGCTCGCGAGCCGGTCGAGTGAGTCGAGGTTCCCGAGCGCGTCGGCGACCGAGGAGGCGCCGAGCACGACCGCGAGCGGGTCGGTGTCGCCCTGCTCGTACATCAGCTGCAGGCGCGCCGCGAGCGAGCGCTGCTCGGTGCCGAGCGTGTGCCGGGCGACGTGGAGCCGCTGCCGCGCCGCGGCCAGGTCGGCCCTCACCTGCGCGCTGCGGATGCGCAGCTCGACGAGGCGTGCCTGCTCGCGCGCGAGGCTCGAGTCGAGCGCGTACAGCTGGAGCACAACGCCGCGTGACCGCTGGGCGAGGTTCGCGCTCTGCTGCGCCAGCTGCGAGGCGTGGTCGCGCAGGCCGGAGGCGGAATCGGCGGACACGGTCGCCGGAACGAGTCCGAGAAGCACAAGCAGGGCTCCGAGGACGGCCGGCCAATACCGCAGAGTGCGTCTCTCCCCCGGCACGACGCGGCACCGTACCACACGGTCTTGTGCGGTCTGTCACGCTATGCGACGTTTGGCCCTTTTGGGTCAATGGAACGGTTTGCGGTCGTCCGATCCCCCTGTTAGGGTGCCGTGCTTGTGACGTACCGGCCCCTCTCACGAGGGCGCCTGTCGAGCGGCCAGCCCCCCTTCGGCTCGACAAGACGTAAGGCGCCGGCACTAGTCATCGCATTGGCCTCGGCCCTCGCGCTGGCTGCTGCATCCTCCGCCACGGCAGACCCGACGGTGGCGTCGAAGCAGGCCGAGGCGCAGAGCGTAATGGCGCAGATCACGCAGCTCGACGGCAGCTTGGAGCGCGCGGTCGAGGCCTACAACCTCGCCAACGTCAAGCTCGCGCGCATCAGGCACGACCTCTCGGAGAACACGTCCGCGCTCGCGACCGCGAAGAAGAGCCTCAAGCGGGCGCAGAGCCAACTGTCGGCCCGCCTCGTCGACATCTACACCTCGGGCGACACGCAGGCCGGCCTCGCCGTCCTGCTCGGCGCCTCGAGCCTCGACGACGCGCTGGGGCGGATGGACGCCGAGTCGCGCGTCTCCGACCAGGACACACTCGTGCTCGCCCAGGTGGCGCGCTTCCGCCGCGAGGTTCAGCACCGGCAGCGCTTCCTGCAGAACGCGCACGCCGAGCAGGTGCAAGTCGTCGCGCAGCGCAACGCCGCCCGTGCGTCGGTCGAGTCGCAGCTGGGGCAGCGAAAGCAGCTCCTGGGCTCGATCCAGGGCGAGATCGCGCAGCTGAAGGCCCAGGAGGCAGCGCAGCAGGCGGCGCTCAAGCGCGAGCTCGAGCAGCGGCTCGCAGCGCAGCAGGTGGCCTCGCGCCAGGCGTCGCTGGCCCCGACGGTTCCGGTCGCGCCCCCGAGCTCGACCGCGCCCCCGCCCGTCGCGCCGCCGCCCACGCACGGTGGAGTAGTCGGGATCGCGATGCAGTACCTCGGCACGCCGTACGTCTGGGGCGGCTCCTCGCCCGGCGGCTTCGACTGCTCGGGCTTCGTGATGTACGTCTACGCGCAGGTCGGCGTCTCGCTGCCGCACAGCTCGTACGCGCAGTACGGCTACGGCTCGCCGGTCTCGCGGAGCGACCTTCAGCCGGGCGACCTCGTCTTCTTCGACGGGCTCGGCCACGTCGGGATCTACGTCGGCGGCGGCAGCTTCATCCACGCGCCGCACACCGGCGATGTGGTCAAGATCTCCTCGCTCTCCGGCTGGTACGCGTCGACCTACGTCGGCGCCCGCAGGCTCTAGGCGTACAAGTCTTCGATCTCGGCCGCGAAGTGCTGCTCGACGACGCGGCGCTTCAGCTTCAGCGTCGGCGTCACCTCGCCCTCGTCGGCGGTGAAGTCCCGCGGCAGCACCCGGAAGCGCTTGATCTGCTCGAAGCGCGACAGCTCGGCGTTGACGCCGTCGACGATCGTCTTGACCCGCTGCTCGGCCTCCTCTGACGGCATGCCGTCCGCGACGGCCGGGTCGAGGGTGATCAGCGCTGCGACGTACGGGCGCCGGTCGCCGATCACGAGCGCCTGCGAGACGAGCGGCGCCGTCTTGAGCGCGGTCTCGAGGTTCGCCGGCGCGACGTTCTTGCCGCCGGCGGTGATCAGGATGTCCTTCATGCGGTCGGTGATGTGGATGAAGCCGTCCTCGTCGATCGAGCCGACGTCACCGGAGCGCAGCCAGCCGTCGTCGCCGAGCACCTCCGCCGTCGCGGCGGGATCCTTGTAGTAGCCCGCGAAGACCGTCGGGCTGCGGATCAGCAGCTCGCCTTCCTCGTCCGTCCGAACCTCGAAGCCCGGCAGCGCCGGGCCGACGGTGCCGAAACGGAAGCGCCCGGGCCGGTTCACCGACGCCGCGGTCGTGCACTCCGTCAGGCCCCAGCCCTCGACGATCAGGACGTCGATCGCGTGGAAGAACTCGCCGATCTCCTGCGCCAGCGGCGCGCCGCCCGACACGCCGAGCCGCAGCCGGCCGCCCATGCGCTCCTTGATCTTCGAATAGACCAGCCGGTCGGCGAGGCGGTGCTTGCGCGCGAGACCCGACGGGATAGGCTCGCCGCGCTGGCGGAGCTCGCTCACCTCGCGCCCGACGCGCAGCGACCAGTCGACCAGCCGCTTACGAGGGCCGTGCAGCTGCTCGAACTGCGCCAGCACGGCGGTGTGCACCTTCTCGTAGAGCCGCGGCACGCTCGGCAGCAGCGTCGGCCGCACGACCGGCATCGCCTCGGCCACGCGCAGCGGGTCGCCGAGGAATGCGGTCGTGTAGCCGGTTCGCGCGCCGAGCAGGTGCATCAGCCGCCCGAAGTTGTGCGCCATCGGCAGGTACAGGAGCATCACGTCGTCCGAGATAGCGAACTCGGGCACGTGGTCCACGCACGCGGCCATCTCGAAGTAGTTGCGGTGCCGGATCATGCAGCCCTTCGGCGGGCCGGTCGTGCCCGAGGTGTAGATGAAGGTGAAGATGTCCTCTTCGCCGACCTGCGCCTCGGCCTCGGCAAGCGCGTCCGGGTGTTGCGCCGCGAACTCGCGGCCGCGCGCACATAGGTCGTCGAGCTCGGCGAACGTGATCACGTGCCGCAGCGGGAGCCCGGCGACCTTCTCGCGCTGTCCCTCGTCCTGCACGAGCACGCCGATCGAGTCCGAGTGCTCGAGGACGTAGCAGGCGTCCTTCGGCGAGCTGTTCGCGTACACCGCGGCGCCGACCGCGCCGATGCGGGCGAGCGCGTAGTCGAAGAGCGCCCACTCGAGGCTCGTCTGGGCCAGGATCCCGAACGCTTCGCCCTTGCGCACGCCGAGCGCGAGCAGGCCGTTCGCGAGCTCCTCGACCGTGCGGCCGGCCTCCTCCCACGAGACCTCGCGCCAGCCGTCCGCGGTCTCGGCGAGGTAGGCCGGGCTCGTCCTGCCGGCCGCGACCGCGTCGCGCCAGAGCTGCCCGATCGTGCGCACGTTTCCAGCTTACGCCGGGAAGGGATGGGCGGCGTAGCGGCGAATCTGCGCGGTCCCACTACACTTATCCACAGCGAAAGCGGCCCCAATGCGAACTACCTGGAACGGATCACTCAGCTTCGGCCTGGTCACCATCCCGGTGGGTCTGGCGCCTGCGACGACGCCGAAGGCACGCGCCTCCGACGTCACCTTCCGGACGCTGCACCGCGAGTGCATGACGCCGATCAAGCAGAAGCGCTGGTGCCCGGTGCACGACCGCGAGGTGCCGAGCGACGAGCTCGTCAAGGGCTGGGAGGTCTCGAAAGGCCAGTTCGTGCTCGTCGAGGACGCCGACCTCGAGGCGATCGAGCAGCGCGACACCTCGCGCGCGATCGAGATCTCGCGCTTCGTGCCGCTCGCGGAGGTCGACCCGCTCTACTTCGACCGCACCTACTACCTCGCTCCCTCGAGCGCCGAGGCGCAGCGGCGGCCCTACGTGCTGCTGCTTGACGCCATGAAGGAGACGGGCATGGCTGCGCTCGGCCGGATGGTGATCCGCGGCAACGAGAACCTCGTCCTGATCCGCGCGAAGGGCGAGGCGCTCGTGCTCGAGACGCTCTTCCTCGCCGAGGACGTGCGCTCGCAGGCCGAGATCGACGAGGCCGTCGAGGCCGTCGACGTCAAGGAGCCGGAGCTCGAGCTGGCGCGCCAGCTGATCGACTCGCTCGTGGGCGAGTGGGAGCCGGGCGAGCTGCACAGCGAGTACCGGGCAAGCCTGCGCGAGATGCTCGAGGCGAAGCTGGCCGGCGAGGAGATCGCGCGGCCGGAGCCGGTCGCCGAGGCGCCGGTGGTCGATCTGATGGAAGCGCTGAAGAAGAGCGTCGCGGCCTCGAAGAGCCGCTCGGACGCAGGCGACGGCGCCGCAAGCAGGAAGGCCGCGCCCAAGAAGCGCGCGGCCGCCCGCAAGTAGCCGGCTCTACGGCTTCCGAACCACCAGGTGGTACAGGTGCCAGTGCTTGGCGTTCCCGATCGCCGTCCGGCCGTCCTCCTCGACCTCGTCCAGCCGCTCGACGTCGAGCCCGTCCAGGAGCTCCTCGAGGGACTCGCGCGTCAGGAACGTCATGTCCTCCTCGCCGCTCCAGCCGTCGCGATCGCCGAACAGCTGGCCGCAGAACCGGCCGCCGGGCCGCAGCGACGCGACGATCCGGCTCCAGACCGCGGGGAACGCCTCGGGCGGGCAGAACGGCAGCGCGAAGCTCGAGTTGACGAGGTCCGTCTCGGGCCAGTCCACCTCCTCGAACGAGGAGACGCGGGCCTCCAGCCGTGTCCTCCACTCGGCTCGCAGGTCGGACCGAGCCTCGAGGCGCCTGATCGCCTCCGATTGGCCGTCGAGCGCGAGCACGCTCCAGCCGCGGCGGAGCAGCTCGACCGTGTCGCGGCCGGTGCCGCAACCGAGATCGACCCCGTGGCCCCCCGTCCCTTCCGCCTCGAATCGCGCCAGCGCGTCGAGCAGCGTGTCGCGGGGCTCTTCGCCGGTCGCGTCGTAGTAGCGCGACCAGTCGTCCGATGACAGACGGTCTCCTAGTGGGACTGCGGCAGCGCGCCGAGCGCCTGCAACTGCGCCTGGAAGAGGGTCTTGTCGATCTTGCCCTGGTAGATCGGCACGCCTTCCTGCATGCACACACGGATCACTTCCGTGCGTTCGATCCCCAGTTCCTTCGACAACTCCTCCGGCGTCAGGTGGTTTGCCATCCTCGCTCCTTTCCGGGCATTAAAAAACCCGCCGCGCTCCATGGCGCCGACGGGTAGCCGACCAAGCCTTTCGGTGTCGCGACAGGAATCAGAGGTCCTGCCTCCCCGAACGATCCATCGACCAGAAGAATAATCGCCTACGGTGACGGACGCAAAGTGTGAGCTCGAAGGTCTCGAGGAGCGCTTCGCCGAGGTGCGCGGGGCGCGG
This sequence comes from uncultured Actinomycetes bacterium, assembly GCA_963765785.1. Lineage (GTDB taxonomy): Bacteria > Actinomycetota > Thermoleophilia > Gaiellales > Gaiellaceae > AC-32. Next base: position 70,993 of record CAVXXW010000008.1, on the reverse strand, counting down.
CTGCGCTACCTCGTGGGCGGCGAGGGCAGGCCGCTCGTGCTGGTGCACGGGCTCGGCGGCTCGGCCGCCAACTGGCTCGCGCTCGCGCCGCTGCTGCTGCCGGGACGGCGGCTGCTCGTGCCGGAGCTTCCCGGTCACGGCGGCTCGGAACCGCTCCCCGCCGCGCCCTCGCTGAACGCCTACGCCGACCGGATCGGGCTGCTGCTCGAGGCGGAGGGCTTCGCGTTAGCGCCGCTGGTCGGACACTCGCTCGGAGGGGCGATCTCGCTCCGGCTCGCCATCAGACGGCCCGAGTCGGTGAGCGGGCTGGTGCTGGCGGGCGCGGCGGGAATCTCGTCGAGCCTCCGCCGCGTGCGTTACGGGCTCACGATCACGGGCATCGTCAAGCCCGGCCGGAAGATCGCGCCGCACCGGGCGCGCGTGGCGCGATCCGCGCTCCTGAAGCGGGTCGTGTTCGGCCGCTGGGGCGCGTCCGACCCGCCCGCGCTCCCGCCCGAGCTCGTCGAGGCCTTCCTCGCCGGGCCGGCGCGGCACACGGACACCGTCAGCGCCGCGAAGGCACTCGTGCGCGACGACCCGCGGGCCGATCTCGAGCACGTCCGCTGCCCGACCCTCGTGCTCTGGGGCGCGCGGGACAACCAGCTGCCGGTGGAGGACGCCTTCGACTACGCACGCCGCCTGCGGGCCTCGCTCCGCGTGATCGCGGACTGCGGGCATCTGCTGATCGGCGAGCGGCCGGACGCCTGCGCCGACGCCATCGGGACGTTTCTCGCGGGGGAACCTGTGGTTCCCCCGCGACTCGATCGGGGTGCCCAGATTTGAACTGGGGACCTCTCCGACCCGAACGGAGCGCGCTACCAGGCTGCGCCACACCCCGAGCACGGAAAGGTTAGCTTCTCGGCGCCGTGGCCGACATCCGGGACGAGACTGCGCTGCGAGCGGTGATCGGTGAGCCGTCGGAGCTCGTCCTCACGAAGATTGCCGACGGGCTGAACGGCCTCACGCGCCGGTTTATCGAGCGCTCGCCGTTCGTGTGCGTCGCCACGGCCCGGCCCGACGGCGGGCTCGACGTCTCCCCGCGCGGCGACCCGCGGGGCTTCGTGCGGATCCTCGACGATCGGACGCTGCTGCTGCCCGACCGGCCTGGGAACCGGATCGCCGACACGCTGACCAACCTGCTCGAGGATCCGCGCATCGCACTCCTGTTCCTGATCCCCGGCGTCGGGGACACCTTCCGCGTGAACGGCCGCGCGCGGATCGTGGACGACCTGGAGCTGCTTGCGCCGAGCGAGGTCGACGGCAAGGTGCCGCGCCTCGGGCTCCTCGTCTCGATCGAGGAGGCGTACACCCAGTGCTCGAAGGCGCTGATCCGCTCCGACCTCTGGAACCCCGAGCACCACCTAGACCGCTCGGAGCTGCCGAGCTCGGGCGAGATCCTGCGCTCGCTCCGCGACGACGAGTTCGACGCCGAGCAGTACGACCGCGAGCGCGCCGAGCGCTACGCGCGGGGTGACGGGCTCTACTAGCGCGCGGTAGGCTGACGGCTCGTGATCCCCTGGCTCATCTTCGCTGTGATCGTCGTGCCCCTGGTCGTGATCGGCTTCGTGGCCACACGACGGCGGACGGCCGCCGGCGAGCATCCCGCGGGTGAGGATGCGGACGAGACCGAGCGGGAGTTCGCGGCGGCGGAGGCCTACGAGGAGAAGTGGCGGGAGCAGGACAAGGAGCGCTACCGCGAGGAGCGGCTGCCTTAGCCAGCCCTAGCGCCTGAGTAGCCGCCGGAACCAGTCGCGTACCGGCGCCCGCGGCTCTTGCTCCAGGCGTTCCTCGCGCTTCGACTCCTGCCGCGCCCAGGCCTTGTGCCTCGACGAGCGCGTGCCGTACTTCGGCTTCCAGTAGACGGGCCGCGGCATCAGTCGATCGTCCTGATCTGCTTCGAGAGCAAGCCTGCCGAGATGATGCAGATCGAGACGGCCGCGCCGAGCGCGATCAGCGGCCCCGGCGGTGCCAGGTCGGAGACGGCGCCGGCAAGCAGCAGCCCGAACGGCGTCAGCCCGAGCGAGCCGAACCAGTCGAGGCTGACCACGCGCGAGAGCATCTGTTGCGGCACGAGCTGCATCAGCATCGTCTCCCAGATGGTGACGCCGAAGCCGATGCAGATGCCGCGGACGAACGCCGCCGCGATCGACACCGCGAACCAGGGCGACAGCGCGAAGACGATCACGAGCACGCTGTTCAGGATCCAGATCAGGTACGAGATCAGGCCGCGCCGCCGCTGCAGGTTCAGCTGCGCCACCAGCACCGAGCCGATCACCATGCCCGCGCCGATCGCCGAGAAGACGAGCCCGTACGCGCGCACGCCGAGGCCGAAGTGCTCGCGGACGAGTTTCGGCGTCAGCACCTGGATCGGCGCCCACTGGAACATCAGCACGAACGCGAACAGGCCGATCGTCACCCAGAGCCACGGGACGCCGGTCACGTAGCGGATGCCGGCGCGGATGTCGCGCAGCGTTCCCTCGGGTGCGGCGCGCTCGGCGGCGCGCGGGCGGGTGGCCCAGACGAATGCGAACGAGACCAGGTACGAGACGGCGTTGAAGCCGAAGACGACCGTCGCGCCGGCGAACCCGTAGAGCACGGACGCGATCGTCGGCCCGAGGATGAAGCTCGTCTGCCGGGCGAGCCCGATCAGTGCGTTGGCCGAGCCGAGGCCGGGCTCCTCGACCACGAGCGGGATCAGCCCTCCGAGCGCCGGCGTGAAGAAGCCGGTCGCGAGGCCTTCGGCGAGCGCAATCCCGAGCAGGAAGCCGAGGCTCAGGTGGCCGGTGCCGTCGACCACCGCGAGCGTGCCGATCACGGCGAAGCGGGCAGCGTCGGACACGAGCATCAGCGTCCGCCGGTCATAACGGTCGGCCAGCGCCCCGCCGAGGAGCACCGTCGAGATGGTGCCGACGCCCTGGAAGGTGAGCACCAGCCCGAGCGAGCGGGCGGAGCCGGTCAGCGTGAACGTCCGCCAGCCGAGCGCGACGATGAAGGCCGCGTCGCCCAGCAGCGAGATCGCCTGGCCGGTCCAGAGCAGCCGGAAGTCGCGGCTCCGGAACGCGTGGAGCACGCGGGCGCGCGAGTGTGCGGCGGCGGTTGCCTCCATGGTCGGAAAGCTATCCTCGCCCCGTGACCGACCTCCTCCGCGTGGCCTGTGTGCAGATGACGAGCCGCGCCGACAAGGCGGCGAACCTCGCGCACGCGGACCGGCTCGTCGCCCGCGCGGCCGCGACCGGCGCCGACCTCGTCGCGCTTCCGGAGAAGTGGAATGCGATCGGCTCGACCGAGGAGCTGCACGCGGCCGCCGAGCCGCTCGAGGGCGGCGAGTCGGTCGAGGCGATGGCGAGCTGGGCGCGGACGCACGGGATCACGCTTGTCGGCGGCTCGATCACCGAACGGCGCGAGGGGCGCGAGAAGCTGTCGAACACGTCGCTCGTGTTCGGCCCAGACGGCGAGCTGCTCGGGCTCTACCGCAAGATCCACCTGTTCGACGTCGAGGTCGGCGGCCACGTCTACCGCGAGTCCGAGGCCGAGGAGCCGGGCGCCGAGCCGGTGGTTGTGCAGAGCGAGGGCTGGCCGGTCGGGCTGACGGTCTGCTACGACGTCCGCTTCCCGGAGCTGTACCGGATCCTGGCGCTCGAAGGCGCCGAGCTGGTGACGGTGCCGGCGCACTTCACGACGCCGACCGGCAAGGACCACTGGCACGTGCTCCTGCGCGCGCGGGCGATCGAGAACCAGTACTTCGTCGCTGCGCCGGCCCAGGTCGGCGAGACGCTGCCGGACAAGCCGGCGTACGGGCGCTCGCTGATCGTCGATCCGTGGGGGATCGTGCTCGCCCAGGCGCCGGACGAGGAGACCGTGATCACGGCTGAGCTCGACCGGGCGCGGCTGCGCGACGTCCGCGAGAAGCTCCCGTCGCTGAAGAACCGTCAGGCGGACGCGTACCGCTGGCCGGCTCCCGCCTAGTCGAGCGCCGCGGCCTCGTCGTCGGCGAGCCGTTCGAGGATGGCATCGCATCGGTGCTCGTTGCGCCCGCGGTGACGGCGACGGGGGAAGAGGTGGTGCTCAAGGTGCAGGAGCCGCACCGCGAGAGCGAGCACGAGGCCGAGGCGCTGCGGCTCTGGGACGGAGACGGCGCGATCCGGCTGCTCGACGAGGAGCCGGATGAGTACGCGCTGCTGCTCGAGCGCTGCGTGCCGGGCACGCCGCTCTCGGCGGCCGGCGCGGAGGCCGCGCTCGACGTCTTCGTCGAGCTGCTGCCGCGTCTCTGGAAGCCGGCCGGCACGCCGTTCCGCTCGCTCGCCGCGGAGGCGGCCTGGTGGGCCGACTCGCTGGAGGACACGTGGGAGCGGTTCGCCCGACCGTTCGAGCGAATGCTGCTCGACGCGGCGCTCGAGGCGCTCCAGGAGCTGCCGCGGACGCAGGGCGCGCAGGTGCTGCTGCATCAGGACCTGCACGGCGACAACGTCCTCGCCGCGCAGCGGGAGCCCTGGCTGGCGATCGACCCGAAGCCGCTCGCCGGCGAGCGCGAGTTCGGCATCGCGCCGATCGTCCGCTCCCGCGAGCTCGGCCACTCGCGCGCCGAGGTGCTCGCCCGCTTCGACCGGCTCGTCTCCGAGCTTTCGCTCGACCGCGACCGGGCGCGCGGCTGGACGATCGGGCAGACGATCGCGTGGGCGTTCGACGGCGAGCACCGGCGCACGCATGCGGACGTTGCCCGCTGGCTGGTAGAAGCCTCCTGATGCCGCTGCGGGCCGTTCTCTTCGACGTGGACTTCACCATTGCCCGGCCGGGGCCGGAGCTCGGTCCGGAGGGCTACCAGCGTCTCGGCGCGCGTTTCGGCCTCCAGCTCGACCCCGGGCGGTACGCGATTGCGCGCGAGCAGGCAGTCGAGGGCATCCGCCGGCACCCAGAGCTCGAGCACGACGAGGAGATCTGGGTCGCGTTCACCGAGCGGATCATCCGCGGCATGGGCGGCAACTCGGACTCGGCCTACGAGTGCGCCGTGGCGATGACGCGCGCGTGGGAGCACGCCGAGCACTTCGAGCTGTACGAGGACGCGCTGCCGGTGCTGGACGACCTGCGCTCGCGCGGGCTGAAGCTCGGGCTCGTCTCGAACACCGGCCGCGACCTCGACGTCTTCGTCGCCCACCACCGCCTCCGGGTCGACGCGGCGCTCGGCTCGGGCGCGTTCGGCCGCACGAAGCCGCACCCGACGATCTTCCGCGCCGTGCTCGAGCGGCTGGAGGTCGAGCCGGAGGACGCGGCGATGGTCGGCGACTCGATCGAGGACGACGTCGACGGCGCCCAGGCCGCGGGCATCGAGCGCGCGTTCCTGCTCGACCGCGAGGGACGCTTCTCCGACGCCGGGAACCGCCTCCCCGACCTGCTCGCCCTGCCGGCCGCGCTGGGTCTGTCGGCGAGGTGAGCAACTACACTCAGGCGGGGTGCCGAACCGCACGACTGCGCAGGAGGAAAAGCGCCGGCGGCTGCTCGACGCGGCCGTTCGGGTCTTCGCACGCAAGGGCTACCACGCCAGCCGCGTAGGCGACATCGCCGAGGAGGCCGGCGTCGCGTACGGGCTGCTCTACCACTACTTCGCGTCCAAGGAGGACGTTCTCCGCGCCGTCTTCCGCGAGACCTGGCGCGCGCTGATCGACACGATCCGGAGTGTCGAGGAGGCCGGCGACCCGCCGCGCGAGCAGCTGCGCAAGGTCGCCGAGATCCTGCTGCGCTCCTGGCGCCGCGATCCGGACCTCGTCCGCGTGCTCGTGCTCGAGGTGACGCGGAGCCAGCACCTGCCGGGGGAGATGGACGAGATCGTCGAGTCGTTCGCGGCCATCCAAGAGATCGTCGAGCGCGGCCAGGCCGACGGCTCGATCCGGCCCGACCTCGACGCGAGGCTCGCGAGCTACGTCTTCTACGGCGCGGTCGAGGAGCTGCTGACCGGCTGGGTGCTAGGCCGGCTGCCCGACTCGGACGAAGACATCGCGCAGGCCGAGCGGACGCTCGTCGAGATCGTCAGCGGCGGTCTTGCCCCCGAGCTCGCGACGGCGAGAGCCTAGTGGCGACGACGGCAAGCTCCGCGGCGCTCGTCCGGGCGCCTCAAGTCCCTCGCCGCCTCTTCTGGACGCTCGGCTACGGCGCCTTCGGGCTCGCGTTCTCGATCACGACGATCTCGGTGGCGCTGCCGCCGCTGCTGAACACGTTCACCGAGTCGGGCTCGGTGATCGGCCTCGTGATCGGCGCGGAGGGCTTCTTCGCGCTGACGCTGTCGCCCGTCGTCGGGCCGTGGAGCGATTCGTTCCACACGCCGCTCGGGCGCCGGCGCCCGTTCATGCTCGTCGGCCTCGGGCCGATGGCCTTCTGCCTGCTGCTGATCCCGTTCATGCCGAACCTCTGGACGACGGTGATGCTGGTACTGGCCTTCTTCTTCGCGTACTACCTCTACGAGCCGCCCTACCGCGGGCTGTACCCGGACGTGCTGCCGCCGTCGTCGTACGGACGCGCTCAGGGAGTGCAGCACGTGCTCCGCGGGATCGCGCTCGGGATCGCGCTCGTCGGCGGCAACTTCCTGCTGAAGGTCTGGACGCCCGCGCCGTTCCTGACCGCCGCGGTCGTCACCGCGCTCGCCTGCGGCGCGACGATCCTGCTGATCCGCGAGGACGGCGGCCACGGCAGCGTGTTCGAGGGCTTCGCGGCGTACATCAAGCGCAGCTGGCGCATCTTCAAGGAAGACGGCGACGTGCGCCGGTTCCTGATCGCAAACTCCGCGTGGGAGGGAACCTTCGCGGCCGCGCGCAGCTTCGTGATCCTCTACGTGATCGACGGGCTGGGCGAGTCGAAGACGGTCTCCGGTGAGATCCTCGCCGCGGTCGCCGGGGGATACGTCGTGGCGGCGATCCTCTCGGGGCGGCTGGGCGACAGGTTCGGCCTGGCGCGGGTGATCTTCTTCGCCTCGTTCGTCTACGGCACCGGCTACCTCGTCGGCGGGCTCGCGACGACGTGGCACACGTGGTATCTGGGCCCGATCGGAATGGTCGCGATCGCCGGCGGCACGGTGATGACGCTCGCGTGGGGGCTGCTCTACAAGATCGTCCCCGAGCAGCACCGCGGGGCGGCCTCGGGGCTCGCGACGACGACGAAGGGCATCGGCCTGCTGATCGGCGCGCCGGTCGCGGGGCTGGCGATCGACTTGGCGCGGCCGTACCTCGGCGCGACGAACGGCTACCAGATCCTCTGGCCGATCTGCGCCATCCCGATCCTCGCGGCGACCCCGCTGCTCGTGCGGCTGATGGACGTGGAGGATGAGCGCGGCCCAACCGCGGCTGCCGTCCCGGCGCCGCCGATTCCCTAGCCGGCGCGGGGCGTGACCTGACGGAACTCTTCGGGCCGGCCCGGAAGCCCGCCGCGCTTCGAGGCGTATTCGGGGACGCCGACGCACGTGAAGAGCAGCGTGTCGACCTGCTCGCCGAGCAGGCCCGGGACGTCGGTGTCGAGGAACGTCATCCCCGACGCTCCCGCCTCGAGCGCGTAGGCGAGCAGGTGCAGGCGGCCCTCGACGAGGCCTGCGGCCAGCTGCGCTTCGCGGTACTCGCGGTCGTCGAGCGCGGAGACGTCGGTCACGCCGATCACGACGAACGCGGCGTCGCGCGGGAGCCCCTGGTCCAAAGCGACGCGGTACAGCTCCTCCCGGAAGTTGCCGGCACGCGCGAGCTCGGGCCAGCGGTAGACGCCGGGCTCGAATCCTTCGACGTCGTTGACGACGACTCGGTGAGGAACGTCGATCCCGCGCGTGGCCGCGGCGAGCACCGTCCGCAGCAACTCGCCGGAGAGCCCGCGCGAGGCGTCCATCCGACGCTGCGAGCTGCGGCTCAAGACCACGGTCTCGACCGGCGGCGACTCCTGCAGCGGCACCTCGACCGGCTCGCGCGACGGCCACGGCTCGCCTAGCTCGTCCCGGTCGCCGCCGCGCTGCGCCGACGTGACGAGCGGGAACTCGATCGGGTCGGCGTCGACCCGGCCGGCCGCCGCGCCGCCGGACGGCTCGAGTGCCGGGGCCGCGCCGCCGAGCGCGACCAGCGCGACGGGCCACTCGTGCACGCCGTCGGCGCCGACAAGCGACGTCACCTGCCCGTCCGGAAAGCGCGTGTACAGCTCCGCCTCGATCCCTGCCGACGCCGCCGCCGCGAGCAGCTGCGAGAGCATCGTCCCCGAGTCCCAGTAGACGTGCCGGTAGCCGCGCTCGCGGTAGCGCCAGCCGGTGCGCCACGGGACGCCCGTCGAGACGACCGTCACCGCACCGCCGCGCGGTGGCGGCCCGATCTGCACGAGCGCATGCGCCTCGGGGTCGTACCAGTGCACGCCGGCCGGCAGCGCCTTGCCGTCGGGCACCGCCACGTAGAGCTCGATCGGGAAGCGCGCGCCCGCCGAGCCGGCGGCACGGAAGAGCCACACGGCGGTCGGCCGGGCCGTGGTCCGCACGACGCCGGACGCGAGGAAGAGCACCCGCGCCAGCTGCGCCAGGTCGAGCGCACGCTTCGGCACGTCGACAAATCCGGCGAGCACCCCGACCGTCGAGGCCTCGGTCGAAGGCAGCTCGCGCGGCAGCGGCACGCGAGGCAGCTCGAGCTCGTAGCGCTTGTAGAACCATGGCAGCCTTTCGAGGTCGTTCGGCTCGAAGCTCGTGACGGCCCGCGGGTCGTCGGGCGGCTGGTCCCAGCTGTCCCACGGCGGCGCGTAGGACGTGAGCCGGTGCAGCTCCTGCGTCGGGGTCGCCACTAACGCGTCTGCGAGAGCGCGGGGGCCCAGGAGGCGATCGGCGAGACGTCGCCGTCGCCGTTGAGCTTCCGGTAGCCGAGCGCGTGCTCGGCCTGCATCAGCTTGTGGATCTGCGTCGTGCCCTCGTAGATGATCGGCGCCCGGGCGTTGCGGAAGTACCGCTCGATTCCGTACTCGCCCGAGTAGCCGTACGCGCCGTGCACCTGGATTGCGAGGTGCGCTGCCCGGAAGGCCGACTCCGTCGCGTGCCACTTGGCCAGCGAGGTCTCCCGCGTGTTGCGGACGCCCTGGTTCTTCAGCCACGCCGCCTGCATCACCAGCAGCTTCGACGTCTCGTAGCCGAGAACCATCTCGGCGATCATGTCCTGGACGAACTGGTACTTGCCGATCGGTTGCCCGAACGTCTCCCGCTCGCGCGCGTACTCGACCGAGCGCTCGAGGCAGGCGCGAATCACCCCGCATGCCCCGGCGGCCACGGTGAAGCGGCCCTGGTCGAGGCTGTACATCGCGATCTCGAAGCCCTGGCCCTCCTCGCCGACGAGGTTCTCGGCTGGCACCGCGACGTTCTCGAAGAAGAGCTCGCCGGTCGAGCCCGCCCAGACGCCGAGCTTGTGCTCGGTCTCGCGCGTCGAGACGCCGGGCCACTCGCGCTCGACGACGAACGCCGAGATGCCCTTGTGCTTCGCCTCCGGGTCGGTCTTGGCGAAGACGAGCTGGTGGTCGGCGACGGTCGCGTACGAGATCCAGTTCTTCTGGCCGTTGAGGACGTAGGCGTCGCCTTCGCGGCGCGCGGTGGTCCGCATCGCGGCGACGTCCGACCCCGCGGACGGCTCGGTGAGCCCGAAGCACGCCAGCTTCTCTCCGCGCGCCTGGGGGATGAGGTAGCGCTGCTTCTGCTCCTCGTTCGCGTAGCGCAGTAGCGAAAGCGAGTTGAGGCCGACGTGGACCGAGATCAGCGTGCGGAACGCCGCCTCGCCGCGCTCGATCTCCTCGCACGAGAGCGCCTCGGCGACGAAATCGAGGCCGGCGCCGCCATACTCCTCCGGGATCACGATCCCGAGCAGGCCGAGCTCGGCCATGCCCTCGATCACGCCCAGGTCGAGGTGGTGGTTGAGGTCGTTCTCGATCGCGTTCGGGAGCACCCGCTCGTCGACGAACGAGCGCACGGTGTCCTGAATCAGCCGTTGTTCGGGGCTAAATTCGAAATCCATCGGGCCAGAGTGTACGGACGCGAGACATCGAAGTCGCCAGGAGATCTGACCGAGCTCGTCCCCGGGCTCATCGCCGGCCTCGCGGTGGCCGCTCTCGCCGCCGACGCGGGCGGCTTCGGCCCGCCCAGCTGGGGCTGGAGCGCCGCGCTGCTCCTGCTCGTCGCGGCGGCGGCGCTGCTGGTCGGGGCCCGGCGGCTCTCGGCACTCGAGTGGGCGCTGCCGGCCTCGCTTGCCGGGCTCGGATTGTGGGTCTGGCTCTCGCTGGCATGGTCGGACGACGTCGCCCAGACCGTCCTCGAGGGCGAGCGCATGCTGCTCTACCTCGCCGGCGCGAGCGTGCTGCTTCTGCTGGGCCGCCGCTCCAGCGTCGAGGCACTGGTCGCGGGGCTCGCGGCGGCGATCGTCGTCATCTGCGCCTACGCTCTGACCTGGCGGATGCTCGCTCCGGGACGCGGCGCCTACCAGGTGCTCTCGAGCGACCCCGAGGCGAGCTTCCGGCTCTCGCGCCCGCTTGGCTACGCGAACGCGCTCGCGATCTTCGCGGGGATCGGGATCCTGCTCGCGCTCGGGCTGGCCGTTCGCGGGCGAGGGCTGGTGCGCGCGCTCGCGGCCGCGTCGCTCGTGATCCTTGCGCCGACCCTCTACTTCACCTACGGGCGCGGCGCGTGGCTCGGCCTCGCCGCCGGGCTGTGCGGGCTCTTCGTGCTGGAGCACGACGACCGGGTCGTCGTGGCCGTGCGCGCGCTCGCCTTTGCCCTCGCGCCCGCAATCGCGGTCGTGCTCGCTTCGCGAACGCACGGCCTGACCGCAGACCCGGCCTCCGTCGCGGCGGCGCGGCACGACGGGCGCCTGCTGGCGGTCGCGGTTGTCGGCCTCGCGATCGGTGCGGCCTTCGTCCCCGCGGCTCTCGACCGGCTGCTGCCGAAGGTCGCGCTCGGCAGAGGCGCGCGGCGTCGCCTCGCCGTCGTAGCGGGGGCGATCGTGGTTGCCGTCGTCGTCGGCGCCGTGGCGGCGGTCGGCGGCCCCGCGGCGGGGGCCCGGCGCGCGTACCACGCGTTCAACGCCCCAGCGCCGCTCGTCAAGTCCGATGCGAGCGGGCGGCTCTTCAGCCTCTCGGGGAGCAACCGGACCGACTACTGGCGGGTCGCGTGGCACGAGGTCGAGGCCGACCCGTGGCTCGGCGGCGGCGCCGGCAGCTTCCAGCGGTACTGGCTCCGCCACCGGAGCGCGAACCTCCCGGTGCTCGACGCCCACAGCCTCTACCTCGAGACCCTCGCGGAGCTCGGTCCGGTGGGGCTCGCGCTGCTGCTGTGCGTGCTCGCAGTGCCGCTCCTCGGGCTCCGCGCGGCCCGTCGGACGCCGCTCGCGGCCGCCGCGTTCGGCGGCTACGTCGCCTACCTCGTCCACGCGGGGATCGACTGGGACTGGGAGATGCCGGCCGTCACGCTCACGGCGCTGGCGTGCGGCGTCGCGCTGCTGCTGGCGGCGCGCGGCGAGGCGGCGCCGCAGCTCGCCCGCGGCTGGCGCGTCGCCGGCGCGGTGGCGGCGGCCGCGCTTTCCGTCCTCGCGCTAGGCGGCTTCGTCGGCAACCGTGCCGAGGCGTCCGCCTCCGACGCGCTCGATGCGGCCAGGCTGCAGGCCGCGGCCGGCGACGCGCGACAGGCGCGGAGCTGGGAGCCGTGGTCGTCCGAGCCCTGGCGGTTGCTCGGCGAGTCGCAGCTGCAGGCCGGACGGGTCGCCGACGCACGGACGAGCTTCCGGCGCGGGCTCGAGCAGGACCGGGCGAGCTGGGAGCTGTGGCTCGACCTCGCCCTCGTCACGCGCGGCCGAGAGCGGGAGGACGCGCTGGGCCACGTCGAGGCGCTGAACCCGCTCAGCAGCGAGCTCCGCCAGCTGAAGGGCTCGGGCTGAAGCAGACCGCAAGGCTCGGTCCCAGGCGGGATCAACTTCACGACTCACGTGAGAAATCGACCCTTAGGGGGGCCGCCCATGAAGTTGAGCTCTAGACGCGCACGCCTGGCCGCCGCCGCCGCTCTGGCGCTGGTCATCGGCGTTCCCGCGTCCCTGGGTGCGACGGGGCTCGCGGCGAAGGTCGTCGGCTTGTCCGACACCACGCCGACAGCCGCCCAGTACCCATCGTCGAAGGTGACGATCTGTCACCACACCCACTCGAAGACGAACCCGTTCGTGACGATCACCGTCTCGCAGAACGCGCTGCCCGCGCACCTCGGGCACGGCGACACGGTCGGGCCTTGCTCGCAGGAGCAGCCGCCGGCCGCACCCGTCGCCGCCGCGACCTCGCACAAGCTGAAGAAGGCGCACAAGGCCAAGCACGACAGCGCCGGCAAGAGCAGCTTGCACGGCAAGCCTGCGAAGGCTCCCAAGCTCAAGACGCACGGCAAGAGCGGCGAGACGCACGGCCAGTCCGGTGCGCCGACGACCGACAGCACCACCGTTCACGGGAAGAGCCACAGCACGACCCACGGCCAGGGAGCGGCTCACCAGAAGTCCCATGGCAACGGCCAGAGCCAGACCCACGGCAAGAGCGGCCAGGTTCACGGCAACGGCCAGGGTCACGGCCAGGGGAACGGACAAGGACATGGCCAAGGCGGCACGCACGGCAACGGCGGCGGGAACGGCAAGGGCCACTAGCCCGAACCACCAACCACCGCACTCCACTCGGCGAGAGCCCCGCAACGCGGGGCTCTCGCGCTAAGGTCGGCCCGTGCCCGCCGAGAGCCGCCACGCAGACCTGCTCGAGCTGCCGCTGGAGGTCGAGTCCTACGAGCTCGAGCGGCTCGAGGGGCCGGTGACGCGCGGCTTCACCCGGGTCAGCACGCTGATCCACCTCCTCGGCGGCGGCGACGAAGGGCTCGGCGAGGACATCACGTGGTACTCGGAGCACCACGACAGCGAGCAGGCGGCCGGGGCGGTTCGGCCCCTCGCTGGAAGCTGGACGTTGGCCTCCTTCTCGGACGCGCTCGGGATCGAGCACCCCCACCACCGCTGGGCCTACGAGAGCGCCGCGCTCGACCTCGCGCTGCGCCAGGCCGGGACGAGCCTCGCCGACGCGCTCGGACGCGAGCCGCGCCCGGTTTCGTTCGTCATCTCGCCGGGGCTCGGCGAGCCGCCGACGAGCCGCGTCGTCGAGCGCTGGCTCGAGCTCGAGCCGGCGCACCGCTTCAAGCTCGACCCTGGCGGCGACTGGACGGACGAGCTGATCCACCGCCTCGCGGCGACGGGTGCGATCGTGACCGCCGACTACAAGGCTTACTACCGGCCGGAGGACGGGCCGCCGCCCGACCCCGAGCTCTACCACCGCGTCGCCGAAGGGTTCCCGGAGGCGTACCTCGAGGACCCCGCGCTGACGGACGAGACCGACGTCGTGCTCGAGCCGTACCGCGACCGAGTCACCTGGGACGCGCCGATCCACTCGGTCGCCGACGTCGAAGGCCTGCCCTTCCCCCCGCGCGTGCTGAACTCCAAGCCCTCGCGCTTCGGATACCTGCGGGAGCTGCTCGCCTTCTACGACCACTGCGAGGCGAACGGGATCGCGCTCTACGGCGGCGGCATGTTCGAGCTCGGGCCGGGCCGCGGGCAGATCCAGTATCTGGCTTCTCTCTTCCACCCTGACGGGCCGAACGACGTCGCTCCGCGCGCCTACAACGAGCCCGAGCCGAGCCCCGGATTGCCGCCGAGCCCGCTCGAGCCGGCGCCGGAGCCGACCGGCTTCCGCTGGGGCTACTCGGACGCTTAAAGCCCCCGCAACGGGCCGTTAATCGGGCGGGTCTAGAACACAACTGGCAGGCGGCTGCTCATGAACGAGGTCGCGAAACCCACGGTGCCCGACTCCCTGGAGCGGCGGCTGCTGCTCCCCGCGGCCTTCGGCGCGGTCCTGCTCTTCCTCGTCGTCGGCGCGCTCGGGCTCTACCGCTACCTCGACTCGTACTGGCTCTACCGGGGCTTCCCGCCGCCGAAGGACCCGTCCTTCGTCAAGCAGCAGGGGACGACGCAGACGATCCACGTCACGAGCCCGGCGATCGGCGGGCGCAGCGAGCAGGTGGTCGTGTACCTGCCGCCGGACTACGCGCAGAGCACGCAGCGCTACCCGGTGCTGTACCTGCTGCACGGCTTCCCGGGTGACCCGGCCGGCTTCGTACGCACCGTCCGCGTGGGTGTGGTCGAGGACACGCTGCTCGCCAAGAACCAGATGAAGCCGATGATCATCGTGATGCCGATGGGATCCACCGGGATCTTCACGGACAAGGAATGGGCCAACGGCATCCACCCGAACGAGAACTGGGAGACGTTCTTCTCGCGCGACGTGGTGAACGCCGTCGACCGGCAGTTCCGGACGATCCGCAGTGGCTCTGCGCGTGCCGTCGGCGGGCTCTCCGAGGGCGGCTACGCCTCCTTCAACATCGGCCTCCACCATCCGGCCGAGTTTCGCGTGCTCGAGAGCTGGTCGGGCTACGAGAAGGCCGACAACGTGAAGTCGATCTTCGGCGGCCGTCAGGAGAAGCTCGCCTACAACAGCCCGCTCGAGACCTTGCCGCGGGAGGCCAAGGCGCTGCGCCGCGAGCGGGCGTACCTCTGGTTCTACACGGGTGACAAGGACTCGCTCAGGAAGCAGAACTTCGCCTTCGCGGCCGAGCTGACGCGGCTGCACGTGCCGCACCACTTCTTCGTCGTCTCCGGCGGCCACAACTGGGCGCTCTGGCGCTCGAACGCCTGGCAGGCGGTCTCGGTCGCGTCGGCCCACCTCGCCCATGGCTAGGGCGGCCCGCAACGGCGCCCTCAGCCTCGTCGGGATCCTCGTCCTGCTCTCCGCCGCCGGCTGGCTCTACCTGGTCCGGCCGTCGGTCGCGGGTATGCGGCCGACGGTGCCGGAGGCGCTGCCGCTCGACGAGCTGGCGCACAAGGCGGGGATCTCGGTGGTCGCATTCTTCGCGGTCTGGGGCTCGGCCGCGCTCCTGCTCGGCCTGCTGGCTCGGGCCGCGCGGCTCGACCGGCTGACGGCTGCGGTCGTCCTCCTGGTCGGCGTCGGCGCGTTCGAGTTCCTGGCCGCGGGGGTCTCGCTCGCGGTCGTGCGCCAGATCTCGTTCCACGAGGCGTTCGTGACCGCGAGCGCCATCCGCGCCGTGTCGCTGCCTGCGCTGCTCGCCGCATTTGGGGGCGCGATCTGGGGGCGCGTCCGATCGGCCTCGGGCTCCCGCGCGCCGCTGCTGCTGGCGTGGGGCGTCGCGGCCGCGGGCGCGATCGGCCTCGTCGACGCGCTGCTGCCCGCGCACGACCGGACGTTCTTCGCGGGCCTTGCGCCCGACGCCGTGCGGCCGGTCACGAGCGCGCTCGTCGGGCCGCTGGCGCTCGCGCTGCTCGTGGTCGCGCGCGGCCTCGCGCGCCACAAGCGCCGCGCCTGGCAGATCTCGCTCGTCCTGCTCGGCGGGTCGAGCGTGCTCCACGTCCTGCACGGCTTCAACACCGGCGCGGTCGTCACGACGCTCCTGCTGGTCGCCCTCGTCGCGCAGCGAAGCGCCTTCGACGCGCCCGGAGACCCGACCTCGCGACGCCGGCTCGTCGTGCGGGCGGTGCTCGTCGCTGCGGGGATCCTGCTCTACGGCGCGGCGGCCGTCTGGGTGAACGGGCTCGCACTCGACCAGCCCGCCTCCGCTGTCCTCGCTCTACGCGACACCGCTGCGGCCGCGGTCGGTGCGCGCGTGATCGGCCGGGGGTTCGGCGACTGGTTCTCGCTCTCGGTCTTCATTGCGGCGCTCGCGGGGGGCGCCTGGGTGCTGTCGGGCTGGACGGCTCCGTGGCGCCACCGCGTGCGGCAGGAGGCGCGCGAGCGGGCGCTCGCCGGCAGCCTCGTCGCGGCGTGGGGCGAGGACACGCTCGCGCCGTTCGTCCTGCGCGCGGACAAGTCGTACTTCTTCTCGCCGAGCCGGCGCGCGTTCGTCGCCTACCGCGTCGTGGGCGGCGTCGCGATCGTCTCCGGCGACCCGGTCGGTCCTCGCGCCGAGCACGAGCCGCTGCTCGAGAGCTTCATCGCCTTCGCGCGGCGGCGCGGCTGGCGCCTGGCGATCCTCGGCGCGTCCGAGCGGCGGCTCGAGCTGTACCGGCGTCTCGGCCTGCACGCGCTCTACCACGGCGACGAGGCGGTCGTCGAGACCGCGGCCTTCTCGCTCGAGGGCAGGCCGATCCGGAAGGTGCGCCAGTCGGTGCACCGCCTGCGCCGGGCGGGCTTCCGCGCCGAGGTGCTCCGGCCCGGTGAGATCGACGCCGTCCTGCGGTCGGAGCTCGAGACGATCGCGCAGACCTGGCGCGGGACCGAGCCGGAGCGCGGCTTCGTCATGGCGCTGGACGCGCTCTTCCGGCTCGGCGACGAGGACGCGCTCTTCGTCGTCGGCCGCGACGGCGACGGGAAGCCCGCCGGGTTCCTGCACTTCGCCGTCTGCCGCGCGGGCGGCGCGTTGTCCCTCTCGTCGATGCCGCGCCTGCGGACGACGCCGAACGGGTTCAACGAATGGCTGATCTGCGAGACGGTCGACTGGGCCCGCGAGCACGGGGTCGAGCGGATCTCGCTGAACTTCGCCCCGTTCGCGGCGCTCCTCGCCCCCGAGGCCGAGCTCTCGCGGCTGCAGCGGCTCGAGCGGCGGGCGCTGCTGAGCGTGAAGGGGCGTTTCCAGCTCGACAACCTGTTGCTCTTCAACCGGAAGTTCCTCCCGGACTGGCAGCGACGCTTCGTCGTCTACGAGCGGCGCCTCGACCTGCCCCGGGTCGGCATAGCCGCGCTCGCCGCGGAGGCGTACCTCCCGTTCTCCGGCCGTAGCGAGCAGTGACCGCGGCGCTGGCAGGCGGGCTGCTGCTTGCCCTCGCGTCGGCGGCCGCGCTCAACTGGGGCTACTTCGTCCAGCACGCGGTCGCCTCCGCGCTGCCGCCGCTGACGCTGCGGCGCCCGATCGCGTCGCTGCGGCTGCTGTTCGGGAGCTTGCGCTGGTTCGTCGGCTTCGTCGTCGGTATCGGCGGCTGGGTGCTCTACGTGGCGGCGCTGGCGCTCGCTCCGCTCTCGCTCGTCCAGGCGGCCTCGGCGGGCGGGATCGGCCTCCTGGCTCTGCTCGCCTCCCGGCACGCGCGCCTGACGGCCTGGGAGCGACGCGGCGTGGCCGTGGCCGTCGCGGGGCTCGTCCTGCTCGGGATCTCGCTCGCCGGCGGCACGACGACCGCGAGCGCCGGCGACTGGGGCGCGGTGGCCGCCTGGATCGCCGTGTCGGCGGCCGTCGCCGGCATCGCCGCGTCCCGTCGCTCCGCCGCCGGCCTGGGCATCGCGGCCGGCGTGCTCTACGCCGCGGGAGACGTCGCGACCAAGGCCGCGGTCCACGGCGGCGCTCGCCTCGGCTTCGTGCCGGTGCTGCTCGCGTGCCACGGGCTCGCCTTCGTCGCCCTCCAACTCGGCTTCCAGCGAGGCGGCGTGCTCGCGACGGCCGGCCTGGCGACGCTGTTCACGAACGCCCTCCCGATCGCGGCCGGGACGACGCTCTTCGGCGAGGGGATCGGCTCTCTTCCCGTCGTGCGCGTGCTCGCCTTCGCCTGCACCGTCGGCGGCGCGGCGCTGCTTGCGCGCCCGGGGGAGGCGGAACCGGATCCGGCTCCGCCCGTCGCCTTGCCGGCGCCGGCGTCGCCGATACCATTTGACTGACTAGTCAATCAACGGCAAGGGCAGGAGCATGTCCACGGCAGAGGCAACCGGCACCGGCGTCTCGTTCGCGCTGACCGGCGAGCAGAAGGCGCTGCGCGAGCTCGCGCACGAGTTCGCCGAGAAGGAGATTCGGCCGAAGGCGGCCGAGTACGACGAGCACCAGACCCACCCGGCCGACGTGATCGCGAAGGCGCACGAGGTCGGGCTGATGAACCCGCACGTCCCCGAGGAGCTCGGCGGCTCCGGGCTCGGCGGCTTCGAGGGCGTGCTGATCGGCGAGGAGCTCTGCTGGGGCTGCTCCGGGATCGCCACCTCGATCATCGCGAACATCCTCGGCGCGCTGCCGATGCTGATCGCCGGCACCGAGGAGCAGCAGCGCGAATGGCTGCCGCCGCTGCTCGAGGAGCCGATCCTCTGCTCGTTCGCGCTGACCGAGCCGAATGCCGGCTCCGACGTCTCTGGCATCCAGACGACGGCCGTCCGCCAAGGCGACGACTACGTGATCAGCGGCTCCAAGATGTTCATCACCAACGCCGGCCACGCCTCGTGGGTCGTCGTCTTCGCCTCGACGGACAAGGACGCCGGCCGCCGCGGGCTCACGGCGTTCGTCGTGCCGACCGAGCTCGACGGCGTCGTCGTCGAAAGGCACCTCGACAAGATGGGCCAGCGCGCGACCGACACCTCGGCGCTCGCCTTCCAGGACGTCAAGGTGCCCGCGCGGAACCGGCTCGGCGATGAGGGCCAGGGCTTCAAGATCGCCATGCAGACGCTCGACAACACGCGGCCGGGGACCGCGGCGGGCGCGGTCGGCGTCGCGCGCGCGGCCTTCGAGCACGCGGTCGAGTACTCGAAGGAGCGCGTGCAGTTCGGCCAGCCGGTCGCGATGAACCAGGGCGTCAACTTCCTCGTCGCCGACATGGCCGCCGAGATCGAGGCGGCGCGCCTGCTCGTCTGGCAGGCAGCGTGGCTGCTCGACCAGGGGGAGCGCGCGACGCTGCAGTCGTCGTACGCGAAGCGGTTCGCCGCCGACACCGCGATGAAGGTCACCACCGACGCGGTGCAGATCTTCGGCGGCTACGGCTACATCAAGGAGTACCCGGTCGAGAAGCTGATGCGCGACGCGAAGCTGTTCCAGATCTACGAGGGCACCTCGCAGATCCAGCGGCTCGTGATCGCGAGAGAGATCTATCTCCCTCGAGATTGACCTCTCCGGGCGCGTAGCGCTCGTCACCGGGAGCTCGCGCGGCCTTGGGCGTGCGGACGCGCTCGCCTTGGCACGAGCCGGCGCCGACGTCGTGCTCGCGGACATCCAGCTCGAGTCGGAGGCAGGCGCCGACCAGTACGGGCCGCTCGCGCAGGCCGCGCGTGAGCAGGGTCTCGTCTATACCGAGCAGACGGCGGAGGAGATCCGGAGACTCGGGCGGCGCGCGCTGGCCGTCCGCTGCGACGTGACCGACCGCGCGCAGGTCGAGGCCGCCGCGAACAGCGAGCTCGGCCCCGCCGACATCCTCGTCGCCAACGCCGGCCTGCTCGACCACCTCGCTCGCCTCGAGGGCCAGTCGCCGGAGCTCTGGGAGCGCGACGTCCGCGTCAACCTGACCGGCGTCTTCAACTGCGCGCAGGCCGTCTGGCCGGCGATGGTCGAGCGTGGCTGGGGGCGGATCGTGACCATGTCCTCCGTGGTCGGCGAGCTCGGCGGCTTCGGCCAGGCGAGCTACGCGGCGACGAAAGCGGGGGTTATCGGGCTGACGAAGACGCTGGCGCTCGAGGGCGCTCGCCACGGCATCACCGCAAACGCGATCGTGGCCGGGATCATCGGCACCGAGGCGTTCGGCTTCGGCAACCCGGAAATGAACGAGCGCATGGTCAGGCGCACCGCGATGCGCCGCACCGGCACGCCGGAGGAGATCGCCGGCGTTGTCGCGTTCCTCTGCTCCGACCTCGCCTCGTACGTGACCGGCGCGGCCGTCCCGGTGACCGGCGGGATCGACCTGTTCACCTTCTGAGCGCCGCTATCCTCTGCGCATGACGTTGAGGCCCCGCGTGGACGAGCTGCTGCCGGTTCCGGCGGTTGCCCCGCGGCCGCCGGTCGTGCACGTCCCGGCGTAGGCGCTCCCGCCGCTTCGGCCGGAGCGCCGTACCCACCGCCGGTCGACGTCTACGAAGGGAGCGCGTTTTCCATGAGCACCAACGTCCTGCCCACGCAGTCGGGCGACTTCCCCGCCTGGTACGGCGAGGTGGTTCGCCGTGCCGGCCTCGCCGAAAACTCGGCCGTCCGCGGCGCGATGGTTATCAAGCCGTACGGCTACGCGATCTGGGAGACGATCCAGCGCGAGCTCGACGACCGGATCAAGGCGACCGGCCACGAAAACCTCTATTTCCCGCTGCTCGTGCCGGTCTCGGTGCTGGCGCAGGAGGGCGAGCTCGTCGAAGGGTTCGCACCCGAGGTCGCCCTCGTCACCGAGGCCGGCGGGAAGACGCTGGAGGAGCCACTCGCGGTGCGCCCGACCTCGGAGGCGCTGATCTGGGCGACCTATGCCCGCTGGGTGCAGTCGTACCGGGACCTGCCGCTGCTCTACAACCAGTGGGCCAACTGCGTTCGCTGGGAGCTGCGGCCGCGACTCTTCCTGCGGACGAGCGAGTTCCTCTGGCAGGAGGGGCACACCGCGCACGAGACCGAGAAGGAGGCGGTCGCGGAGGCGCTGACGATCCTGCACGACGTCTACGCGGACACGATCGAGAACGTGCTCGCCATCCCTGTGCTGCGCGGCCGCAAGAGCGAGAGCGAGCGCTTCCCCGGCGCCGTCGACACGTACACGCTCGAGGCGCTGATGCGCGACGGGAAGGCGCTCCAGGCTGCGACCTCGCACTACCTCGGCCAGGGCTTCGCGCGCGCGTTCGACGTGCGCTACACGGCGCGTGACGGGAGCGAGCAGTTCCCGTACGCGACCTCGTGGGGCGCAACGACGCGCCTCGTCGGCGGGGTCGTGATGGCCCACGGGGACGACCGCGGCCTGCGGCTTCCCCCTCGGATCGCGCCGCACCAGGTAGTGGTCGTGCCGATCGCCCGCGAGGACGAGCGCGCGGAGGTGCTGCACGCAGCCGCCGAGGTGGCAGACGAGCTGCGCGCGGCGGGTGTCCGCGTTCGCGTCGACGACCGCCCCGAGCTCCGGCCCGGCTTCAAGTTCAACGAGTGGGAGCTGAAGGGCGTGCCGCTCCGCATCGAGCTCGGCAGCCGCGACCTTGCCGAGGCCGCCGTCACGGTCGCGCGGCGCGACACCGGCGCGAAGGATCAGGTCCCGCTCGCGCGCGTCTCCGCCACGATCGGCGGGCTGCTGCGAGACCTGCAGGCGTCGCTCTTCGAGGCTGCCCGGGACGAACGGGAGCGGCGGACGCTCCGCGACCCGGGCGGCTACGACGAGCTGGTCGAGTACCTGCGCGAGGCGCGGGGCTTCGTCGTCGCGCCGTGGTGCGGCCGCGGCGAGTGCGAGGCTCGCGTCAAGGCCGACACCTCGGCGACGATCCGGTGCCTGCCGCTGGACGAGCCGGAACTGGACGGCGCATGCGTCTGCTGCGGGAGGCCGGCGGTGTCCTCCGCGGTCTGGGCGCAGGCGTACTAAATCGGGGTGTCCTCCCGCTGAGGTCGTAGCTAGACTCCCGTGTCTTGCGCGCCGAGGCAGGGACTGGAGCGGTCCGGGTCCGCAGTAGGCGACGCAGCCGCTCCAGGGTGCTGTGGGCACAGCGCCTGGTTGTGCTGGTTGTCGTCGTCGCGGCCGGCGCCGCCGTGTTCGGATTCGCGTTCGCTGGCTCGCCGAGCCGAATCGCCGAGGGCGTCCGCATCGACGGCGTCGACGTCGGCGGCCTGACCGCGGGCGAGGCACAGGCGAAGCTCGAGCGCCGCGCGGCCGCGCTCGCGCAGGTGCCGATCACGTTCACCGCCGCCGGACACGCATGGAGCCTGAAACCCGTAGGCCTCGGCGTCATGGCCGACTGGCAGGCCGCCGCGAAGCTCGCGCTCGACCAGGGCGACGGGCTCGGCCCGCTGCGCGGCTTCCGCCGGATCGGCGTGCGGTTCTTCGGCGCCGACGTCAAGCCGCCGACCCGTGTGTTCGAAAGCGCGCTCCAGTTCGAGGTCGGGCGCATCGCGGCGACCGTCGACCACCCGCACGTCGACGCGGCGCTCGTGCTCAAGGGGTTCCGGCCGGTGGTCCTCCCGGCTCACAGCGGTGCCGTGCTCGACAGGGCCGCGGCAGCGGACACGATCGTGCGGTCGCTCGCCGGCTTCGAGCGCGGCCACGTTGCGCTGCCGGTGCGGTCCGACGAGCCGAGGGTGCGTGCGGCCGACCTGGCGACCGCGAAGACGCAGGTGCGGACAGCCCTAGCGCGGCCCGTGCGGATGAAGCTCGGCGTCGCCTCGTGGTGGCTGCCCAAGCGCCAGCTGGCCGCGATTCTCGCGCTGCCGGCACACGGGGCCAGCGCGCTCTCCGTCGGCGGTCCCGGCGCCCGTGCCTACTTCGGCAGGCTGGGCCGCGGGGTCGACCAGCCGCCGCGCGACGCGACCTTCCGGCCGCTGGCCTCGGGGCGCGTGGCGGTCGTCCCCGCGCGGCCCGGGCAGGTCGTGGCAGCGAAGCCGACGAGCCGCAACATCCTCGCGGCCGCCCTCGGCACGGACAACCGCACGGCGCGTGTCGTCGTCACCTACGCGCAGCCCAAGGTCTCGACGTCCCAGGCGCGCGCGATGGGCATCACGACCCGCGTCGGCCGCTACGAGACGATCTACGGCGGCGACCCGAACCGCATCCACAACGTCCAGCTCGTCGCGCGGCTGATCGACGGGAAGCTGATCGCGCCCGGCGCGACGTTCTCGTTCAACCAGGCGACGGGTGCGCGCACGGCCGACAAGGGCTTCCGCGAGGCGCCGGTGATCATCAACGGCGAGGTGACGAGCGGCCTCGGCGGCGGCGTCTGCCAGGTCTCGACGACCGTCTTCAACGCCGCGTACGAGGCCGGCCTGAAGATCACCGAGCGGACGAACCACGCGCTCTACATCAGCCACTACCCCCAGGGCCGCGACGCGACCGTCAATTACCCGGACGTCGACCTGAAGTTCGTCAACGACACGCCGCACTGGCTGCTCCTGCGCACCTACGTCGGCTCCTACTCGCTCGACGTCGACCTCTACGGGGCGCCGCTGAACCGCCGCGTCGTCACGGACACGCGACCGCTCGTCACGACGGGACCGGCGCCGGTGCAGCGCGTCCCGGACCCGTCGCTCTTCGTCGGCCAGACGTCGGTGCAGCAGAGCGGGTCGCCGTCGCTGTCGACGAGCGTCAGGCGGACCGTCTTCACCGCGAACGGTGTGCTGCTGTACGACAACACCTGGTTCTCGTCGTACCGCGGTGAGACGCGCGTCGTCGAGGTGGGGACGAGGCCGCGGCCCAAGCTGCCGCCGAAGAAGAAGGGCCCGAGCGGGCCGAGCGGCCCCAGCGGCCCGACGGGGCCGACCGGCGTCAGCCCTCAGCGGTAGCGATCTCGTCCGCGAGCCACCCCGGGACGCGGGTCGGCCGGTGCGTGCGCGCGTCGACGCAGGCATGTGCTGTCCAGCCGTCGGCGAGCTTCTCGTCGTCGCGCTCGACGAGGTACTCGAAGTGGAAGCGCGCGCCGCGCAGGTCGCGCGCGCGGACCTTGACCGCGAGCCGGTCGTCGAAGCGCGCGGGCGCGAGGTAGCGGACGTGCACCTCCGTCGTCAGCGCCTCGATCCCGGAGTCGCGCAGCCCCGGGTAGCCGTCGCGGAAGCGCTCCAGGTACTCGATCCGCGCCAGCTCGAACCAGACGAGGTAGACGGAGTGGTGCGCGATCCCCTGCGCGTCGGTCTCGGCGAAGCGCACGCGCACGTCGGTCTGGAAGCGGAAGTCCACGGCCAGTAGCTTCCTACAATCGCCGCTCCGCGCGTGACGATGCACGAGGACGAGCAGCCGACCGACGCGGCGCTCGTGCGGCGCCTGCTGGCCGCGCAGTTCCCGGAGTGGGCGGATCTCCGGGTCGAGCCGCTTGTCTCCAGCGGCACGGTGAATGCCCTCTACCGGCTCGGCGACTCAATGGTCGTCCGCCTGCCGCGGCTCGAATGGGGCGCGCGGGCGCTGGCACTCGACCGCGACTGGCTGCCGAAGCTCGCACCGCTCCTCCCGGTCGAGGTCCCCGTTCCGCTCGCGCGGGGCGAGCCGACCCAGGAGCTTCCGTGGGAGTGGGGGATCTGCCCCTGGCTCGAGGGCGTGCATCCGGACTGCGACGCGCAGCCCGAGCCGATCGCGGCGTTCGTGCGAGCGCTACGCGCCGTCCGGCTCGCGGGCGGGCCGCCTGCCCGCAGGGGCCGGCCGCTCGCCGCCGCGCAAGACGAGTCGGCGCGGGCGGCGCTGCTCGAGCTCGACGGGATGATCGATGTGGAGGCGGCGTCCGCCGCCTGGGAGGCGTCCCTCGCGGCACCGTCCTGGGAGGGGCCGCCGGTGTGGATCCACGGCGACCTCCTGCCCGGAAACCTGCTCGTCCGGAACGGCCGGCTCACGGGCGTGATCGACTGGGGCAGCCTCGGGACCGGCGACCCCGCGTGCGACCTGATCCCGGCCTGGGGAGCACTTCACGCGGACGCGAGGCCCGCGTTTCGCGCCGCGCTCGACGACGACGACGCGACGTGGGCGCGGGGCCGCGGCTGGGCGCTCTCGATCGGGCTGATTGCCCTGCCGTACTACGTGGAGACGAACCCGGTCTTCGCCGAGACGGCGCGCGTGCTGATCCGCGAGACGCTCGCCGACCACGAGGCGGGCGGATGAGTGCCGTGGAGCTCGCGGAGCTGATCCGGGAGCGGCAGCCCTGCGTCGTGCTGACCGGCGCCGGCGTCAGCACCGAGAGCGGGATCCCGGACTTCCGCTCGCCGACCGGGCTCTGGGCGGAGTTCGACCCGCTCGAGTACGGCTCGATCGGGGCCTTCCGCGCCGACCCGCTCAAGGTCTGGAGCTTCTACAAGCCGCGCGTGGCGATGCTGACCGGGGCCGAGCCGAACGCGGCGCACGTCGCACTCGCCGAGCTGGAGCGGCGCGGCTTCGTCGAGGCGGTGCTCACGCAGAACATCGACCTGCTGCACGAGCGGGCCGGGAGCGAGAACGTGGTCGAGGTGCACGGCTCGATCCGCACGGCGACCTGCCCCGCATGCGACGCGCGCTACCCGCTAGAGGACGTGCTCGAGCTGCTCGCGGACGCAGACGCGCCGGCGTGCGCTTCATGCGGGACGATCCTCAAGCCGGACGTCGTCTTCTTCGGCGAGCTGCTGCCCGTCGAGGCGATCGAGCGCGCGTACGAGCTCGCGCAGCGGGCCGCTCTGATGCTCGTCGTCGGGTCGGCGCTCGAGGTGTATCCGGTCGCGGGCCTGCCGGACGAGACGCTGGCTGCGGGCGGCGCGCTCGCGATCGTGAACCGCGGCCGGACGCCGTACGACGGAAGGGCGATACTACGGATCGAAGGAAGTGCGGGCGACGTGTTGCCCGCCGTCGCTGCGGCGCTCTAGGCCGCGGCGCGCCTGACCGGGCGCTCGTCGAGCACGCGCCTGCATTCGGAGCAGACGGTGCGCTCGACCTCGTACGGGATTCCGAGCCGCTGGAGCAGCACGTAGGTCCGCACGCCGGTGTGCCGGTGGAGTCGTCCTCGATGCATGGTGAAGAGGTTGCTCATTTCGTTGGACTCAGCGTAACTTCGCTTCCGGAAGCTACGACGCACAAATGGGTGAAGAGGTTGTTGCGGTTCGGT
This sequence comes from uncultured Actinomycetes bacterium, assembly GCA_963765785.1. Taxonomy (GTDB): domain Bacteria; phylum Actinomycetota; class Thermoleophilia; order Gaiellales; family Gaiellaceae; genus AC-32. The sequence goes on along the minus strand of CAVXXW010000008.1, from coordinate 45,469 downwards.
TAATTCTGCGACCGCGGGAGGTACTCTCGGAGCCGTGAGACGGGCTCTGCTCTGGCTCCCGCTCGGGTTCCTGCTCGCGGGCTGCGGCGCGACCGCCCACCGGGCAGCGAGCCAGCGCCCGCCGAGCGACGCGCCGGCACGCGTCTGCAAGACCGCCGTCGTGCGCGCCGGCAAGCCGAACGTCGCCGTCGCGGCGATCGTGCACTCGAGCGCCGTCGCCTACCGCCGGCCCGGCGCCGGGCCGTTTGCCCGCTTCGGGCGGCTGAACGTGAACGGCTTCCCGACGGTCTTCCGCGTGCTCGACGTGGTGCGCGCGCCGAACTGCAGCGCCCGCTGGTACCGCGTGCAGTTGCCGATCAAGCCGAACGGCTCCACCGGCTACGTCCGCGCGTCTGCCGTCGCCACCGGGCCGGTGCGCTCGCGCGTCGTCGTGGACCTCTCGACGAAGCGACTCACGCTCTACCGCCACGGTCGGCCGGTCCTGCGCGCGCCGGTTGCCGTCGGCTCGCCCGCGACGCCGACGCCGCTCGGGCGCTATTACGTCAACCAGCGGCTGATCCCGCCCGACCTCGGCGGCCCGTACGGCCCGGCCGCGATCGGGATCTCGGCCTTCTCGAACGTCCTCACCGGCTGGACGCAGGGCGGCCCGATCGCGATCCACGGGACGAACGAGCCGTGGTCGATCGGCCATGCCGTCTCGAACGGCTGCATCCGCCTCCACAACGACGTCCTCCAGCGGCTGTTCAAGGTGACGCCCGCCGGGACGCCCGTCGTCATCCGACGATGAGGCGCGTCGCGGTGGTCCTGGCCCTCGCCGCCCTGTGCGCAGGCGTTGCCGCGACCCTGGCGGCGACGGCGCGCGACCGCGGCTCGGTCGACCCCGAGACCGACGCGCGGCCGGACGGCTGCGGCCGCGACTATCTGGCGCAGAGCCAGCGCCAGATCCCGACCTGGGTCTACGTCGGCGACCACAACGCCCCGGCCTCCGGCCCGCCGCCGCCGCCGCGCCGGCTCGACGGCGTCGTCAGCTCGCCGTTCGAGCGCGAGCTCGCCTCGCACCCGACGCCGGAGGACCTGCCGACGATCCACCGCAGCTACGACCTCAACTTCAATGTGCTTCCGGACGCGCCCGACCGCGAGCTGCTCGGCGGCTCGGCCGCGGTCAAGTCCGGCAACTACGCCGGCCGCGGCGAGTCGACCGCGCGTGTCCACGTCGAGCGTGAGCAGGGCGCGACCCCGTTCTTCGTGTGGCCCGAGGCGGGTGACCGGGTCTCGCTCGTCGGCTCGTGGATCTGGGACTGCGGCCACTGGACGGGCGGCGGCGAGCGCACCGAGATCCACCCGTTCGACGTGCTGTGGGTCGAGCGGCGCGAGCACTGGCCGCAGGCCGAGGGCGATCTCTTCGTCTCGACCGACAAGACCTTCGCGGGCGTCGAAGCTGAATGCGCGCACCTCGTCAAAGGCGTCGCCGCTGCGTTCCAGGCCTGCCTCCTCGCGCACTCGTCCCGGCAGGACGTGAACGGCACCTACCGCTTCCGGCTGCACGTGCCGCCGCGCCCGTCGCCGACGTCGAGGCTCGTCGTCCGCGTGGTGGACGCCGGCAGCTCGCGCGGCGCGCCGCGCGCGAGGGCGCGGCTGATCGGCGACGGCGTCGACGTGACGCTGACGGTGAACGCGCCGGCCGGGCAGCGGGTCGTCGTCGCGCAGCGCGTCCTCGCGGGCTGGACCGGCGCTGCGCCGGCCGCGCACGTCCGCGTCCGCTTCGTGCGACTGCTCGTGCGCCGCGCGATGGACCCGGGCTGTCCGAACAGCCGGCCGACCTGCGGCTCGAAGGAGACGACGCACGGCGAGCAGGTCTCGTCGGGACCGGGGGAGTGGAACGTCTACGTCGACGCAGCCGGCACCTGGCGCATGTGGGGCAACGGCCTGCTGCGTGCTCGGGACGGCCAGGTCTTCCGCAACGGCCCGACGCTCGACGTGCGGCTTGCCCGTGGCAGGCCGTGGCGCGTCTTCGTCTTCACCCGCGAGTGCGACTTCGGCTCGCTCGGCAACGCCGACGGCGCGACGCACGCGATGTCGACGTGCCCGCGCTCGACGGAGTTCGGCACCTTCGACGGCGACGACGTGCCCGGGTATGCAGTGGCGCATTTCCGCTCGCCGGCGGCAGCGCTCGGCCTGCACGTGCTCCGTCCGCGGCGCCAGGGCTCGACCTGCCCGGAGGTCAATCGCCTCGGCTGCTACGAGATCGCCTTCCGCGTCGAGCGCGCGGGTGGGGTATAAAGGGCGCTGTGGCTCAGCAGCAAAAGGACATCTTCACCCGTCTCGCCGACCGGGGCGACGACGTGATCGGCCGCATCAGCGAGATCCCCGGTGCGCAGAAGCTCGCCGAGAGCGCGCAGCAGCTCAAGGATCGCATGGACGAGATCCAGCGCCGGCTGCGCGGGCTCGACGCCCTCGAGCGCCGCGTGGACGCGCTCGAGCGGAAGGTCGACGCGCTCTCGAAGCCGAAGCGGTCGTCGAGGGCCCGCAAGCCCGCGGCGAAGAAGCCCGCTCCGAAGCCGAATAGCTAGGCCGGCACCCGCAGGCGCAGCGCCCGCGGCACGATCTCGAAGCGGACCGGCGTCGTCCCCGGCTGCTCGCCGTCGAGCTCGACCGGCAGCGGCTCCGGCGCGTCGATCTCCACGGTCGCTCCGCGCAGCAGCGTCGCCTTCGGGTGCGGCAGGTGCGTGCCGCGGTACGTCTTCGGCAGGGTCAGCAGCAGGTCGGTCTTCGTCAGGTCGCCGATCAGGAGCACGTCGAAGCGGCCGTCGTCGGGCTCCGCCTCCGGCACCATCTTCATCCCGCCGCCGAGGTAGCGGCCGTTGGCGACGATCACGTCGTGCATGCGGCCGGCGTGCTCCTCGCCGTCGACGCGCACGCGCACTTCGTCGTTGCGCCAGCGGGAAAAGACCGCCACCGTCGCCCAGGCGTACGACACCTTGCCGCCGAGCGCTTTCGACGTCTCGTTGGTGCGCTTGGCGATCGCGCCGCTCATCCCGGCGCTGGCGACGTTGGCGAAGTAGGACTCTTCGTCGTCGCCGGCCCACGAGCGGTAGCGCCCGCGGCCGAGGTCGATCTCGCGCGTCCGCCCCCGTAGCGCGACCTCCACCGCCTGGTCCAGCTTGCGCGGGATGCCGAAGGTGCGGACGAAGTCGCCGCCAGTGCCCCGCGGGATCATGGCCAGCTCGACGTCGAGCCCGGCGACCCCGTTGACGACCTCGTTCACCGTCCCGTCGCCGCCCACGACGACGAGCAGGTCGGCGTCGGCCGCCGCCGTCCGGGCGAGCTCGGCCAGGTGGCCCGGCCGCTCCGACAGCAGCGCGTCGCCGTGGAGCCCGAGCACGGCCGCCTGGTGCGCCAGCTCCGGCCAGCGTCGTCCCGCCGCGCCGTTCTCGGCCGCGGGGTTGACGAGGAAGACGGTCTTAATGGTCGTGCGTGACGGTGGCTAGCGCCACGCGGGTCATGCGGTCGACCGCCGCGCGCAACTCGTCGTCGGAGATCCGCGTGAACTCCTCGCCGATCACGATGTCACTGACGGTCAGCAGGCAGCCTGCGTGCACCTTCCGCAGCGCGCCGATCGTGAACAGCACCGCCGCCTCCATCTCGACGCCGAGCACGCCGCGCTCTGACCAGCGCCGGTGCCGCTCGGAGTCCGGGTCGTAGAAGGTGTCGCTCGAGGCGATCGCGCCCACGCGCAGCGGCTGGTCGAGCTCCTTGGCGGCGTGGACGGCCGCGTGGACGAGCTCCCAGTCGGCCGTTGGCACGTGCGGTTCCTCCCCAACGTAGTGGCGCGCGGTGCCGTCCGCGGGGACGGCCGAGACCGCGACGATCAGGTCGCCGAGCTCCAGGTCCTGCTGGAGGCCGCCGCAGGTACCGACGCGCAGGAAGCGCTTCACGCCCAGCTGGACGAGCTCCTCCATCACGATCGCCGCCGACGGGCAGCCCATGCCGGTCGACTGCACCGCGACCGGCTTGCCCTCCCACTCGCCGCTGTACCCCAGCATCCCGCGCTCGCCGTTCCGCTGGACCGGGTTGGCGAAGTACGTCTCGGCGATGTACTTCGCCCTCAAAGGGTCGCCTGGAAGGAGGCAGGCCTCGCCGTACTCTCCGGGCTCCGCGCGAATGTGGATCGGCATCGGCGAGAGCCTAGAGTTCGCGTCATGCCCGCGCTGAGCGAACCGGCGCTGGACGAGATTCTCGCCTTCTGCGGCGAGGACCCGATCGAGCGCGTCTTCCTCGAGGACGTGGCGCGGCGCGGGCTCGGACGCTTCACCGGCCTGGCGGACGGCGGCCGGCTGGTCGCGCTCTGCCACGTTGGCACCAACCTCGTCCCTTCCGGGCGGGGCTGCGGCGCCTTCGCGGAGCTCGACGGCGCCTCGCGGGCACGGCTCGTGATCGGCGAGGAGGGCGCGGTCGGCGACTTCTGGGCCGTGGCGCGCGGCCGCCTGCCGGCGCCGCGCGAGGACAGGCCGGGCCAGCCGGTCTACGTGCTCGACGAGCCGCCGGCTCCCGGCGGGACCGGCCTGCGCCCGGCAACCCCGGACGACCTCGAGCTGCTCGTGCCGGCCTGCGCCGAGGCGCACCGCGAGGAGCTCGGCATCGACCCGCTCGAGCGCGACCCCGAGAGCTTCCGCTGGCGGACGCGCGTGCAGATCGAGGACGGCCGCTCCTGGCTCTGGCTCGAGGGCGGCAGGATCCTCTTCAAGGCCGAGGCGTCGGCGTGGACGCCGGCCGCCGTGCAGCTCCAGCAGGTCTGGGTCGACCCGCGTGTGCGCGGCCGTGGCTACGCCCAGCGCGGGATGCGCGACCTCTGCCGCGTGCTGCTCGACCGGGTGCCGACCGTCTGCCTGTTCGTCCGCGCCGAGAACGCGCCGGCGATCCGGGTCTACGAGAACGTCGGCATGCGCCACACGATCTCGTACCGCAGCCTCGTCTTCATCTAGAAAAAAGCGCCCGTTTGGGGGAGGAACGCGGCGCCGCGGGTGCCGAGAATCCGTCCGTGCGGCGCCTCGGCCTCATTGCGGCTGGCCTCATCGCCATGGCTGCGCTTGCCCTCGTCCTCGCGACGAGCGGCCGCGCGCGGCCGAACCTCGTCCACACGTGCTCGTCGGCCGACCAGCAGTTCATCGAGGCCGCTCGGACGAACATGACGGCGATGCAGCTCTGGAGCGAGCAGTACCAGAGCGGCGACGCGTCCGATTCCGACGTGGCCGACCAGGCACAGACGGCGGCGAAGATCATGCGCGGCACCGGTCCGACGGACTGGTCGCTCCGCCAGACGCAGCGCCTCGTCATCGGGATGCTGAGCGAGTACGCCAAGGCGATCCAGGCACACGAGAAGCACCGCGACGCCGGGCCGCACATGTACCGCGCCTACGGCCTCGCGAACTTCGCGCACACTGTCCTGATGCGCTCCGATCAGCCGCTCTCCAAGCTCGGCTGCGACGTCTCGCCGTTGCTCTGATGCGACACTCTCGGCGTGGGCGTCGATCCCGCCGAGATCCACGGCCGCGTCGAGCGGCAGATCCGTAAGCACGGCCTGATCGAGCCGGGCGGAGAGGTGACCGCGCTGGTCTCGGGCGGCGCGGACTCGACATGTCTCTGGCATGTCCTTCGGGAGCTCGGCTACGGCGTCTCGGCGCTGCACGTGAACCACGGCCTGCGGGGAGAGGAGTCGGCTGCGGACGCCCGCTTCTGCCGCGAGATCCTCGGTGCAGAGGTGGTTGCGGCGCCGGCGCCGGGTCGTCCGACCGAGAAAGCGCTGCGCGAGCTGCGCTACTCGTTCGCGGCCGACCGCCTGCGCGCCACCGGCCATACGGCGAGCGACCAGGTCGAGACGGTCCTCTACCGCCTCGTCGCCAGCGGCACGGCGAAGGGGATCAAGCCGAAGCGTGAGGACGGCGTCGTCCGCCCGCTGCTCACGCTCTGGCGCGAGGAGACCGAGGCCTATTGCCGCTACGTCGGGCTCGAGTTCCGCGTCGACAGCTCGAATCCCGACACGCGGCGCGGACTGATCCGCGAGCAGGTGCTACCGCTCCTGCGCCGGCTCCATCCGGGCGCCGAGCGGAACCTGCTCCGCCTGGCCGAGGAGCGGCCGAGCCGCCTCGACGAGCTGCTCGCGTCGGCCGCAGGCTCCGGGCGAGTCGACCTCGGCGGCGGGCTCACGGCCGTGCGCGAGTACGACCGCGTGTGGGTCGAGCAGACGCCGGTCGCGCTCGAGGGCAGCGTCCGCTGGGGCGAGTGGACGATCGAATCCGAGCTCGCAGGCCTTAAGGTACGAAGCTGGCGACCGGGCGACAGGCTCGCCGGCCGCCGCAAGAAGGTGCAGGACGTGTTCGTCGACGCAAAGATCCCGCGATCGGAGCGCGAGGCGTGGCCTCTCGTCGTTCGAGGGCGCGAGGTCGTCGCCGTGCCCGGGATCGTCGAGGCCCCGGGCATCAAGGCGGAGCGAGCGTGAGCCAGACAGAGCTCGAGGCGGCCGTCGGCGAGGTCCTGATCGACGAGGAAACGCTCGCCGCGCGCGTCGCCGAGCTCGGCTCGGAGGTCTCGGCCGACTACCACGGCCGCGACCTGCTCCTGATCGGCGTCCTCAAGGGCGCCGTCTTCTTCATGGCCGACCTGATGCGGCACCTCACCGTCCCCTGCGAGGTCGACTTCATGGCGATCTCGAGCTACGGCGACGCGACCGACTCGTCGGGGATCGTGCGGATCCTGAAGGACCTCGACATCAACATCGAGGGCCGCGACGTGCTCGTGGTGGAGGACATCATCGACTCCGGCCTGACGCTCTCGTACCTGATCCGCAACCTAGAGTCGCGCGAGCCCTCGAGCCTGGAGGTCTGCGCCCTCCTGACCAAGCCGTCACGCCGTGAAATCGACGTTCCGGTGCGCTATGTGGGGTTCGAAATCCCCAACAAGTTCGTCGTCGGGTACGGGCTCGACTTCGCCGAGCGGTACAGGAACCTGCCCTACGTCGGCGTACTCGACGAACATCTGCTTCCTCCAGCCCTTTAACCTGACCAATCCGGGTATCGGTGGTCCTCATACTGCTTGGTACCCTGTGCCGATAGAGGGCCCGTGAACCGATTCTTCCGCTCAGCGCTTTTCCCGCTCGTCGTCATCGTCCTCCTCGTGTGGCTGGCGAGCCAGACGCTGATCCCGCACGGCAAGTCGGCCGCGAAGCAGACGCTTTCGCAATTCATCACCGCCGCTCAGCAGAACCAGGTCAGCAACGTCGAGTTCAACCCGAGCAAGCGGTCGATCACCTACCTGAACAATCAGGACAAGAAGGTCACGGTTCACTACCCCGCCGACCAGTCGGTCCCGGGGATCACGGACGTCCTCCAGTCGAAGGGCATCACGTACGACTCGAAGGGGACAGGCGGATTCTCCTGGGTGAGCGCGTTCTTCTCGCTGCTCCCGTTCATCATCCTGATCGCCTTCTGGATCTTCCTGATGAACCAGGTCCAGGGCGGCGGCTCGAAGGTGATGTCGTTCGGCAAGTCGCGCGCCAAGCGGATGGCGCCGGACTCGCCGAAGATCGGCTTCAAGGACGTCGCGGGCGTGGACGAGGCCGTCGAGGAGCTCCAGGAGATCAAGGAGTTCCTCGAGAACCCGAAGAAGTTCCAGGCGCTCGGCGCGCGGATCCCGAAGGGCGTCCTGCTCTACGGGCCGCCCGGCACCGGTAAGACGCTGCTCGCGCGGGCGGTGGCCGGCGAGGCCGGCGTGCCGTTCTTCTCGATCTCCGGCTCCGACTTCGTCGAGATGTTCGTCGGCGTCGGCGCCTCGCGCGTGCGCGACCTGTTCGAGCAGGCCAAGCAGGCGGCGCCCTGCATCGTCTTCATGGACGAGATCGACGCCGTCGGCCGGCACCGCGGCGCGGGCCTCGGCGGCGGCCACGACGAGCGCGAGCAGACGCTCAACCAGCTGCTCGTCGAGATGGACGGCTTCGAGCTGAAGGACAACATCATCCTGATCGCCGCCACGAACCGCCCCGACATCCTCGACCCGGCGCTGCTGCGCCCGGGCCGCTTCGACCGCCAGATCGTCGTCGACCGGCCCGACCGCATCGGCCGCCGCAAGATCCTCGAGGTGCATGCCAAGGGCAAGCCGATCGCGCCCGAGATCGACCTCGACACGCTGGCCGCCGGTACGCCGGGCTTCACCGGCGCCGATCTGGCGAACCTCGTCAACGAGGCCGCGCTGCTCGCCGCCCGCCGAGGGAAGAAGACGATCCAGCAGGAGGAGCTCGAGGAAGGGATCATGCGTGTGATCGCCGGCCCCGAGAAGAAGACGCGGCTGCTCTCCGAGGAGGAGCGGAAGATCACCGCCTACCACGAGCTCGGCCACGCGATCGTCGGCTACTACCTCGAGCACACCGACGAGGTACACAAGATCTCGATCATCAGCCGCGGCCAGGCGCTCGGCTACACAATCTCGCTGCCGCGCGAGGACCGCTACCTGACGACCAAGACCGCGCTGATGGAGCAGCTGGCGATGACGCTCGGCGGCCGCGCCGCGGAGGAGCTCGTCTTCCACGAGGTCACCACCGGCGCCGCCAACGACCTCGAGAAGGTCACGTCGATCGCGAAGCAGATGATCATGCGCTACGGCATGAGCGAAAAGCTCGGCCCGCGCGTGCTCGGCCGGAACCACGACATGCCGTTCCTGGGCCGCGAGATGGGCGCCGAGCCCGACTACTCCGAGGAGATCGCGCGCGAGATCGACGACGAGATCCGCCGCGTGATCGAGGAGGCGCACGAGCTGGCCGTCGCGACGCTGAAGACGCACATGGACGAGCTGCACCGCATCTCGGGCCTGCTGATCGAGCGCGAGACGATCGACAAGGACCAGTTCGAGCGGCTGCTCGCCGGCGAGGACGAGGCGACGGTGTTCCCGGACGAGTCGCCCGAGACGCCGGAGACGCCTCCGGCGGAAGAGCGTCGCAAGCGGCCGCAGCCGAAGCCGATCCCGCGCCCGTTCCCGGGCGCGACGATGCAGCCGCCGCCCGAAGGCTCGGCGACCTAGACGGTGCCGGCGGCGACGCCGGCCTGCCAGCTCGCCCACAGCCGGGCGTAGCGCTCGCCCTGGGCGACGAGCTCGTCGTGCGAGGCGGTCTCCACGACGCGGCCGCTGTCCATCACGACCACGCGATCCGCCCGCTCGGCGGTCGAGAGGCGGTGGGCAATGATGATCACCGTCCGTCCCTCCGCGACGGCAGCCAGCGCGGTTTCCACGGCGGCCTCCGTCGCCGGGTCGAGGCTCGACGTCGCTTCGTCGAGGACGATCACGGCGGGATCGGCCAGGGCGACGCGCGCGATCCCGACCAGTTGCCGCTCGCCCGCCGAGAGCCGCACGCCTCGTGTCTGGACGTCCGTGTCCAGGCCGTCCGGCAGCGACTCGAACCGGTCGAGCGAGCCGATCTGCTCGAGCGCGTGCCGCACCGCTCCGTTCGAGGCGCCTGGGTCAGCGAGCCGCACGTTGTCGGCGATCGTGCCGCTGAAGAGGTGGCCCTCCTGCGGCAGCATCACGATCCGGTGACGCAGCGATTCGAGTGTCGCGTCGCGCAGGTCGACGCCGGCCAGCGAGATCGAGCCCTCCTGCGGGTCGTACTGGCGCGTCAGCAGCTTCGCCAGCGTCGACTTGCCCGCGCCCGTGACGCCGACGAGCGCAACGTGCTCGCCGGGCTCGAGCCGCAGCGAGACGGTCTTCACCACCGGCGCGAAGCCCGCGTAGCCGAAGGTCACGTCCTCGAGCTCGAGCGGACCGTCCGCCGGGAGCGCAACCGCGGCGGGCCGCTCGGCGACAGCGTTCTCGGCCTGCAGCAGCCCGACCACCTTGCCGAGCGCCGCCAGCCCTTGCCGGAACTCGCCGAGCCACTCGCTGAAGCGCGCGATCGGGTCGAACAGCTGCACCAGGTAGAGCACGTACGCCGCGATCGTCCCCTGCGAGATCGAGCCGTTCTCGTACATCGACGCGGCGACGAGCAGGACGCCGATCAGTGCCACCGTCTGCGCGAGCGGGATCATCGTGAAGAGGCGGATGTTCACGAACGACGCCCGCCGCCAGGCGCCGATCTGCGCGCGGCTGCGCGGCTTGTACGCTTCCATCGTCCGGTGCTCGCGGCGGAACGCCTGCACGACGCGCACCCCGGTGAGACCCTCCTGGAGCGAGGTCAGCGTTTCCGCGACGCGGTCGCGGATCGCGTGGTACGCGCGCCCGGCGCTATGGTGGAACGCCCAGCTCGAGGCGATCAGCACCGGCAGCGCGACCAGCGAGACGGCCGCGAGCTTGGGCGAGAGGATCACGAGCACGACGACCGTCAGCGCGATCTGGAGGCCGCTGCCGACGACCTCGACCAGCGCCTCCCGCAGGAACTCGTCCAACGCCTGCACGTCCGAGGTGAGCCGAGAGACGAGCACGCCTGTCCGCTCCTGCTCGAAGAACCCGAGCGGCAGCGCCTGCAGCTTCGCGAACGCGACGCCGCGCAGCCGGTTGAGGAAGCGCTCGCTGGCGGTCGCCGCCAGCAGCGTCTGCGCGCGCACGACGAACGGCTTGATCAGCGCGAGCACGAGGAGCGCGAGCGCGGCCATGTCGATCGGGTGCAGCTCGCCTTTGTCCACGCCCGAGTCGATCGCGTAGCGGACGAGCGCCGGCCCCGCGAGCGTGATCAGTGTCGAGAGGATGACCGCGACTCCGGCGCCGATATAGAGGCCCTGGACCTCGCGCGTCAGCGGCCGCGTCTTCTGCCAGACCTCCCGGCTGGTGGCTCGCTCCATCATGCTCATGCCGCGGCCTCCTCCAGCGCCAGCAGTGTGCGGTACCGCGGCGAGCGCGAGATCAGCTCGGCGTGCGTGCCCTGTTCGACGATCCGCCCGCCCTCGAGCACTGCGACGCGGTCGGCCAGCGCGATCGTGGCCGGCCGGTGGGCGATCACGAGCGTCGTGCGGCCGCGCATCACCTCGCCGAGCGCGGCGCGGATCTCGTGCTCCTTCGTAGCGTCGACCGCCGAGGTCGCGTCGTCGAGGACGAGCAGGGCGGGGTCGGCGAGGATCGCGCGCGCGATCGCGATCCGTTGGCGCTGCCCGCCGGAGAGCGAGAAGCCGCGCTCCCCGAGCACCGTGTCGTACGTGTCCGGCAGATCGTCGACGAACGCCGCCGCGCCGGCCAGCTCTGCGGCCCGCTGTACCTCGTCGTCGCTCGCCTCCGGACGGCCGAGCCGGATGTTCTCGCGCACGCTCTCGCTGAACAGGAACGTCTCCTCGAACACGAGCGCGACCGCGCGCCGGACGTCCGTGAGCCGCAGCTCGCGCAGGTCGTGCCCGTCGAGCAGCACGCGGCCGCCGTCGGGGTCGTAGAGCCGGGCGAGCAGGCCGGCGACCGTGCTCTTACCCGACCCGGTCGCGCCGACGAGCGCGAGGGACTCGCCCGGCGCCACGTGCAGCTCGAGGCCGTCGAGCACCGGGTCGCCGTCCTCATGGCCGAAGCGGACCTCCTCGAGGCGGACGTCGCCGCGCACCGGCTGCTCGAGCTGCTCCGGCTGGCGCGGGTCCCGCAGCGCAGGCTCTGCCTCGAGCACCTCGGTGATCCGGCCACTCGCGGCGAGCGCCTTCTGGACTGTCGTCACGCGCTGGCCGAGGATCCGCAGAGGCCAGACGAGCATCACCACGTACGCGCTGAAGGCGACGAACGAGCCGACCGTCAGCGTGCCGTCGATCACCTGCCGGCCGCCGAAGAAGAGCACGGCTGCGATCCCGATCAGCGGCAGCATCTCGAGCACTGGCTGGAAGACCGCGTCGAGCCGGGCCAGCGCGAGCGCCCGGTCCATGATCTCGGTCGAGCGCGAGCGGAACCGGTCGATCAGCGCGCCGCCCGCGCCGAGGCCCTTGACGACCCGGATCCCGCTGACCGTCTCCTCGACGAGCGTCGACGCCTCGGCCCAGGCCTCCTGCAGCTCTCGGGTGCCCCGGTCGTAGCGACGTGAGTAGAGCCAGGCGCCGACAGTGACGAACGGCACTGGGATCAGCACGATCAGCGCGAGCTGCCAGTCGAGCAGGAGCATCACGATTGCGACCGCGACGACCGTCAGGACGTAGCCGATCGTGTGGCCGATCGCGTCCATCATCCGGGCGACGTGGAGCGAGTCGGACGAGGCGCGGCTCAACAGCTCGCCCGGGCCGACGCGGTCGTGGTACGAGGCGTCCAGGCGAAGCGCGTGGGCGAAGATCGCGTCGCGGACGCGGGCGTCAGAGTTTGCGCGGTTGCGGATCGCGTAGAGGTGGCGGAAGCCCCCTGCTACCACCTCGAGCAGCCCGACGAAGAGCAGCACGAACAGCCAGATGACGAGCGCCTGGTGGTCGTGCGTGACGATCCCGTGGTCGATCGCGTACTTGACGACGAGAGGCGCCGCGACCGCGCCGGTTTGCCAGAGCAGGCCGGAGGAGACGGCGCCGGTGACGCCGTACGCCTGAGAGCGGACGATCGTCCGCACAAATTGCCACGCCGCGACGCGGCGTTCCCCTGAAACCCCCATGGCCCTAACCTACCCACGGGATGAGTCCTTCCATCGAGCAGCGCTTTCCGCGGCCGTCCGTGATGGGCGTCGTCAACGTCACGCCCGACTCCTTCTCGGACGGGGGCGTGAACCTCGACCCCGACGCCGCCGCCGCCACGGCGCGGAGAATGGTCCAGGACGGCGCCGCGATCGTCGATGTCGGCGGCGAGTCGACGCGTCCCGGCTCGGACGGCGTCAGCGCCGAAGAGGAGCTCAGGCGGGTCGAGCCGGTGCTGGAGCGGCTCGCCGGGCTGCCGCTCTCGATCGACACCTCGAAGGCCGAGGTGGCGCGACGAGCCCTCGCCCTCGGCGCCGAGCTCGTCAACGACGTCACCGCCCTTCGCGGCGACCCCGGCATGCCAGAGGTCGTGGCGGAGAGCGGCGCCTACCTCTGCCTGATGCACATGGAGGGCGAGCCGCGAACGATGCAGGCCGACCCGCGCTACGACGACGTCGTCGACGACGCGAAGGCGTTCCTGGAGGAGCGGCTCGCGGCGGCGGTCGCCGCCGGTGTCCCCGAGGAGCGGATCTGCCTCGACCCCGGGATCGGCTTCGGCAAGACGGTCGACCACAACTTCGAGCTCGTGCGTCGCCTGCCGGAGCTGACGGCGCTCGGGCGGCCGGTAGTGGTCGGTTTCTCCCGCAAGAGCTCACTGGGCAAGCTGCTCGGCGATCCCTCCGCGACCACAGGCTCGATAGCTGCGAGCGTCGGCGCCGCCGTCGCCGCCTACGAGCGCGGGGCGACGATCCTGCGCGTCCACGACGTCCGCGAGCACGTCGAGGCGCTCACGGCGGCCCGGGCGGCGCTCGTGTGACCGTCCTCGTCGAGATCGCGGGGCTGCAGCTCGAGGGCCGCCACGGGGCGCTCGAGGCAGAGCGCGAGTCGCTCCAGCCGTTCGTCTACGACGTTGCGCTCGAGCTCGACGAGCCGGCCGCGGACACCCTCGTACACACGGTCGACTACCGCGAAGTCGTCTCCCTGATCCGCGAGGTGTCGCGGAGCCGCGAGTTCGAGCTGCTCGAGTCGCTGGCCGGGACGCTCGCCGACGCGCTGCTCGAACGCTTTCCCGTCCACAGCGCGAGCGTCCGCGTGCGTAAGCCGCACGTGGAGCTCGGGCTTCCGGTCGAGTTCGCCGCCGCTAGCGTGCGGCGGGACCGACGCTGAGCGTGTAGTTCGCCTGCACGCCGGTCTTCGGCAGGAAGACGTCGGCGTACACGAACTGTCCGACGCCGCGGCCCTTCAGCGTGACGCGCTCGAAGCGCGCCCCCGCGTGCGCGGAGGTGCCGAGCAGGTCGTGCTTCGCTGCTGCGCCTCGCTCGAAGACGGTGGTCGTCTGCTTGCCCCAGAGCTCGAGCTGGACGTCCGCGCTCGGCCTGACGGTGACGACCGTCTTGCCCGTCGCCGGGAGCCAGAGCCGGTAGACGTCCTCCGGGTCCTCGCGCCGCTCGACGGAGGCCTTGATCACCGCGCGCGGACGGTTCTGGGCGGTCAACGGCGTCTTGCCGGCGCGGGTGAGCCCGTTCGGGCGCACGAGGTAGATGTCCTCGTTCGGCTCCTGCGGGTCGGTCGGCGGCGCCTTGCGCGAGATCGCGGCCGGCACGTTGAGGATCCCGTACCCCGTGTCGGGATCCCAGCCCTTCTTGCCGACGTCCCGCGCGGAGCGCCGCATGACCTCGAAGAGCTCCGTGTTGGTGAGCGTCGGGCGCAGCGTCCAGACCGCCGCCGCAGCGCCGGAGACGAGCGGCGCGGAGAAGCTCGTGCCGTCGAGCACGTCGTATCCGGGCGTACCAGCACTGCTGGGGAAGATGGTCGGGATCGCGGTCTCGATGTCCTGGCCGGGCGCCGCCAGGTCCATCGCCTGCGAGGCGCTCGAGAACGAAGTCACACGATCGCTCTCGTCCGTGGCGCCGACCGTCAGCACGTGCGCGAAGCTCGACGGATACGAGGGCGAGCTGCCCTCCTCGCGGTCGTTCCCCGCCGAGGCTACGACCAGGCTGCCGGCCGCGAACGCGCCCAGGATCGCGTGCTCCTCGATCGGGATCCGGTCGAAGCCGCCGAGGCTGAGGTTGATCACGCCGGGCCCGTGCTTGATCGCCGAGAAGAGGCCGGCGATCTCGTCGCCGACCGTCAGCTGCCCGCCCGGGCTCGCGTCCCAAAGCTGGAGCTTGGCCTGCGGGTAGATGCCGACGATGCCCTTCCCGTTCACGGGCGCGCCCACGACGGAGGCTGTCGCCGTGCCGTGCAGCTCCTCGTCGTTGGCGCTGAACGTCTGCTTGTTGAGCGCAATCGTGTTCGGGCGGCCGAGAAATTCCTCGTGCGAGAGGTCGACGCCGGAGTCGATCATCGTCACCGGAAAACCCGGCCCCGGCGCGATCCAGTCGGCCACGCCGATGTGCGACGGCCACCACTCGACCGACGAGAGCGGGTCGGTGAACATGCCGAAGAACCCGCTTACGCTGCGAGGATTCGTGCCGATCGGCAGGTCGGGCGAGACTGAGCGCACGAGGCCGCGGCGCTCGAGGCCCGGCAGGAGCCGGACCGCGCTCCAGCTCGGCAGGCGCCAGAGGTTCAGCTGCGGGTCGATCTGTTGGGCGCCGACGCGACGCAGCTGCGGAAGCGCCTGTGCGCCGCGGTCGTGGTCGAGCTCGACCAGCGTGCGCGGGTAGGCCTGCAGCCGCGCCAGCGAGCGGGTTCCCGCCACGACGGCCGCGCCCTGGTGCGTGACAAGCGCCGCGGAGGCGGCCGGGCAGCAGCAGAGGGCGGCAAGCCCGGTGAGGACGAAGCGGCGCACGGAGGCGGACAAGGTAGCTACGAACCGGACCCCATGTCGGAGAATCGCGCCCATGACGAGAAGCTTCGTCGGCCTCGGCGCCAACCTTGAGGACCCGCGTGGGCAGATCGAGCGCGCGGTCGAGCTGCTCGGCGCCCAGGACGGCGTCGAGGTGGTCGCCGTCTCGTCCCTGCGCGAGACCGATCCCGTCGGCTACGAGAACCAGCCGCGCTTCCTGAACGGCGCCGTGGAGCTGCGGACGACGCTTTCAGCGCGCGAGCTGCTCGGCCGATTGCTGGCGATCGAGCGCGCGCTGGGACGGGTTCGGGGCGAAGGACCGCGGTTCGGGCCGCGCGCGATCGACCTCGACCTGCTCCTCTTCGGCGACGAGATCGTCGACGAGCCGGGCCTGCAGGTGCCGCATCCGCGGCTGCACGAACGCAGGTTCGCGCTGGAGCCGCTGGCCGAGCTGCAACCGGCCCTCGAGATCCCCGGGCGGGGCCCGGTCCGGGCCCTGTTGGCAGGGCTATGATGGTGCGCATGTCGCATCTCGACGAGCTCGACGAGTTCGAGGCCGAGCTCGAGCTCGCACTGAAGAAGGAGTACTCGGCGGTCTTCGCGCTGTTCCGCTACTGCGTGCTGACGCAGGACGCCACGTACCTCTGCAACAAGCTCGACCTGCAGTACGTGCCGCAGCCCAGCTACCCGTTCTTCCAGTTGAAGATGGAGGACGTCTGGGTGTGGGACAAGAACCGCCCGAGCCGGATCATCCCGCGTGCCGAGGTCTACACCTCGAGCGACGTGACCGTCGAGGAGCTGCGCGGCGAGGGCGACGAGCCCAGCCTGACCGCCGAGGCACTGGCCGAGCGGATCGGCGAGTCGCTCTCCTCAGACGACGAGCTCTAAGCAGCGCCCGCGCATGGCACTCCTGGCGATCGACGTCGGGAACACGCAGACGGCGTTCGGGCTCTTCGAGGGCGAGGAGCTGCGTGACCACTGGCGCGTGGCGACCGAGCGGCACCGCTCCGGTGACGAGCTCGGGGCCCTCTTCGCGAGCTTCCTCGACCTCTCGACCGTTGAGGGCATCTCCCTCGCGTCGACCGTGCCGCAGCTGCACCGCTCGTACGAGGACTTCGCCAAGGAGTACGCGAAGGTGGAGCTGCTCGACCTCGGGCCGGGCGTGCGCACCGGCGTGCCGATCCGCTACGACGACCCGCGCGAGGTCGGCCCCGACCGGATCGCCAACGCGGTCGCCGCGGTCGAGCGCTACGGGCCGCCGGCCATCGTCGTCGACTTCGGCACGTCGACGAACTTCGACGTCGTCTCGCCGGCCGGCGAGTACGTCGGCGGCGTGCTCGCGCCGGGGATCGAGGTCTCGATGGACGCACTGTTCGCCCGCGCTGCGCGGTTGTTCAAGGTCGACTTCGCCGAGCCCGAGACGGTGATCGCGAAGAACACGGCCTCGAGCCTGCAGTCGGGGCTCGTCTATGGATTCGCCGGGCAGGTCGACGGGATCGTCGAGCGGATCCGCGACGAGCTCGGCGTCGAGGCGCAGACGATCGCGACGGGTGGCCTCGCCGACCTGATCGTCCTGCACGCGCGCACGCTGGAGACGATCGACCCGTTCCTCACGCTCGAGGGCGTGCGCATCGTCTGGCAGCGCAACCACGAGTGAGGTCGTACCAGGCAGCGTCGCTGTTCGTCTACGAATGAGGGCGCGAAGGCGATCCGGTCGTCCTCTACTGGGACGGGCTCGGCGGCACCGGCCAGCACGCGAACGAGATCGCGCCGCTGCTCGTCGAGCGCTTCGGCCTGCGGGTGATCGCGCCCGACCCGCCCGGCCACGGACGCTCGGTGCCTCGTGAGCCCGATGCATTCCGACCGTCGCGCCTCGCGGGCTCGGCCGCGGAGCTGCTGACGGAGCTCCGCGTCGAGCGCGCGGCGTTCCTTGGATTCTCGTGGGGCGGCCGGGTCGGCTGCTGGTTCGCCGCGCGGCACCCGAAACGGACGAGCGCTCTGGCGCTCGTCGAGGGCGGCCACCACGGCTCGCGCGCTCCGACCGGGCTCGAGGCCGCGGTCGCGGACCCGCAGACCGAGCGCGAGGACGAGACATTCGAGAGCTGGGAGGCCTTCTTCGCCTTCGAGGCGGAGTCGCTGCGCCGCTGGACGCCGGCGCTGCAGGAGGCGCATCGGGCCGTGATGCAGGAGGACGGCGGTCGCGTCGCCCCGATCGCCACGGCGGAGGTCGTCGGCGCGATCAACCAGGGAAGCCGCCTCGAGCCGCTCGCGGAGGCGTATCCCGCGCTCGCCGGGAAGGGCCTCCCGGTGCTCCTGCTCGTCGCATCGAGGGTCGACACGGAGGCGGTGAGGCATTTTCGGGCCGCGCTTCCCGACGCCCAGGTGAGCGCCGTTCGGGGCGGCATCCACGACCTGGTCTCATTCGCGCCCGAGCGGGTCGCCGAAGCCGTCGGCAGGTTCGTCGCCGAACACCGCTAGTAACAGTCTGTTACTTGGTTCGGAGCGCGCCGACCCCTTGGCGGTACCGCGGGTCGCGAGGCGCAAGTAACAGTCTGTTACTTGGAACGACGCGGCTGGATCAGCCGCCGCCATAGATCGAGATCGGGAGGTCCAGGACGACGTCGTCCTCCGCCTCGGGCAGCTCCGCGACCAGCCGCTCGAGCACATCGGCAGCACCGGGCGCGGCGGCGAGGAGGCGCTGCTCGACCTCGGCCAGCGTCTCCAGCTGCACGAGCTCCTGCTTGAACGGGCGCGGGAAGCGGCCCCGCCCGAGGTACCAGCCGTAGAACTTCTTCAGGAACCCGGTCGCGCGCCGCTCGCCCAGCTCGCGCACCGTCTCGCGCATGAAGAGCAGCAGCTCCGCGACGACCTCCTCGCGCGACGGCTCCGCCTGCTCGCCGTCGAGGATCTCGCGCAGCGCCCACGGGTTTCCCTGCGCCGCCCGGCCGACCATCACGGCCGCGGCGCCCGTCGTCGCGAGGATCGCCTGCGCTCGAGCCCGCGAGGTCACGTCGCCGGACGCGACCACCGGAACGTCGACCAGCGCCGCTAGCTCACCCGTCAGCGAGTGGTCGGCCTCGCCGGTGTACATCTGCCGCGCCGAGCGCGGATGCAGCGTCAGCGACGACGCGCCCGCTTCGACCAGGCGCGGCCCGAGGGCGAGGCAGGCGCGCGAGCCGTTCTCGAGCCCGCGGCGCATCTTGACCGTCACCGGCACCGACACCGCCTCCGCGACGGCAGACACGACGGCGCACGCCCGCTCCGGATCGTCCAGCAGGGTCGCGCCGGCGCCGGTCTTCGTGACCTTCTTCACCGGGCAGCCGAAGTTGATGTCGACGAGGTCCGCCCCCGCGTCCTCGACCATCCGCGCGGCCTCGGCCATCACCTCGGGCTCGGAGCCGAAGATCTGCACCGCCAGCGGCCGTTCGTCCGCCGAAATCCGCAAATAGCCGAGAGTTCGTTCGTTTCCGTGGTGCAGCCCGGCGCAGGACACCATCTCGGAGCACACAAGGCCCGCGCCGTAGCGCCGGCCCTGGCGCCTGAAGGCCTGCACGGACACCCCCGCCATCGGCGCGAGCACGAGGCGGGTCGGGATCTCGACGTCCCGAATCGCCCAGGATTCGTGAAGATCTACCTGCACAGAGCGGGAAATACTAATCACAGCACGGGTTGACGTCCGTGCGCTTCCGCGTGTAACATGCGCGCCCGCGACGGCGCCCCTGCGCCGCGCGTTTTTCTTTCAGGAGGCCCCTTGAAGGACGTCATCCTCACTCCCGAAGGCTACGAGAAGCTCAAGCAGGAGATCGAGTACCTCTCCAACGAGAAGCGCCGTGAGGTCGCCGACCGCATCCGCACGGCCCGTGAGTTCGGAGACATCGCCGAGAACGCCGAGTACGACGACGCCAAGAACGAGCAGGCGCTGCTCGAGCACCGCATCGCCACGCTCGAGGAGCGGCTGCGCAACGCGCGCGTGATCACGAAGAAGGACGTCGCCAAGGACGTCGTCTCGATCGGCTCGAAGGTGAAGCTGCGCGACATCGCTGCCAAGCAGACCTTCGAGTACCGCATCGTCGGCTCCGCCGAGGCGAACCCCGCCGAGAACAAGCTCTCCAACGAGTCGCCTGTGGGCAAGGCGATCATCGGCCGCAAGAAGGGCGAGACCGTCGACGTGGCGGCTCCCCGCGGCTCGATGAAGTTCAAGATCCTCGAGATCAAGGCCGCTTGAGACGGTCGCGCCGGCAAAGCCGGCACGACCTCTCTGGTCGGCGTCGCAAGCGAGCGCCTTAGACTCGCCGCCATGGCGCTGCCGAAGCGGTTCCCAGACCGGGAGGAGGTCGCCGCGGTCCGGGTCGAGGCGGAAAAGGCCGAGCCGGGCGAGACGCTCGACGACGAGTACCGCGTCGCCGGGCGCGTGATGGCGCGGCGCGAGATGGGGAAGCTCACCTTCCTCGACCTCGTCGACCGTTCCGGGCGCATGCAGCTGATCGTCGAGGGCAAGGCCGACGTCGACCTGGGCGACGTCGTCGGCGTCGCCGGCAAGCCCGGCCGTTCGCGGCGCGGCGAGCCCTCGCTGTTCGCGAGCGGCGTCGACCTGCTCGCGAAGATCCGGCGGCCGCTGCCCGACACCTTCCACGGGCTCACCGACGTCGAGACGCGCTACCGGCAGCGCTACCTCGACCTGCTGATGAACCCGGAGTCGCGGGAGCTGTTTGCGACCCGCACGAAGATCGTCGCGGCCGTGCGTGGCTACCTCGACGGCGAAGGCTTCCTCGAGGTCGAGACGCCGATCCTGCAGCCGCGCTACGGCGGCGGGTTCGCGGGGCCGTTCACGACGCACTCGAACGAGCTCGACGCCGACCTCTACCTCCGCATCGCCGACGAGCTCTACCTCAAGCGCCTGATCGTCGGCGGGCTCGAGAAGGTCTACGAGCTCTCGAAGGACTTCCGCAACGAGAGCATCTCGTACAAGCACTCGCCGGAGTTCACGCAGGTCGAGTGGTACGAGGCCTACGCCGACTACCACGACACGATGGCGCGCACGGAGGCGCTCCTGGTGGCTGCGGCCGACGCCGTGGGATCGCGCAAGGTGACCTTCCGCGGACAGGAGATCGACCTGAGCCCGCCGTTCCAGCGGCTGCGCTTCGTCGAGGCGCTCGAGGCGAAGGACGTGTGGTCGCGCGACGAGGCCGAGCTGCGCGCGAAGCTGGGGGAGGCCGGCGTCGACACCGAGCGGGACCGTTCCTGGTCGCAGCTCGTCGACCACGCCTACTCGCACTTCGTCGAGCCGGAGCTGATCCAGCCGACGTTCGTGTACGACTGGCCGATCGAGCTCTCGCCGTTCGCGCGCACCACGGACGAGGACGAGACGCTGGTCGAGCGCTTCGAGGCCGTCGTCGGCGGGATGGAGTTCGCGAACGCCTTCAGCGAGCTGAACGACGCCGAGGAGCAGGAGCAGCGCTTCGCGATGCAGGAAGCCGAGCGCGAGGCCGGGGCGGAGGAGTCCGAGCCCGGCGATCCCGACTACGTCGAGGCGCTCTCGTACGGGATGCCGCCGACGGGCGGCTGCGGCGTCGGCATCGACAGGCTGACGATGGTGCTGACCGGGAGCGATGCGATCCGCGACGTGATCCTCTTCCCGGCGCTGCGGCCTCGGTGACACCGGAACACCGGTACGCGCTCGACGCGCTGCTCGACGCGCTCGGGCAGCCGTTCGACGAGGCCGCGTCGGTGCCGGAGGAGCAGCTCGACGAGGTGTTCGCACTGCTCACGCTCGCGCGCGAGCGCGACGCCGAGCTCGACCGGCACGGCCGGCCGGAGCCGCCCGCGGAGCCACCGGGGCCGCGGGTGGCGGAGATCGCAGCCGGGCTCGGGCTCGAGCGGCGCGCCTTCCCAGGCGGCGAGCGCTTCCTGGTCGCGCTGACCCATGACGTCGACCTGCTCGGCGGCGGCGGGTTCAGGACGGCCGGGCGCAAGCTCGCGGGCGCGGGGGTGCACCGATCGGGCCGCAGGCTGCGGGAAGGGCTGACGTTCGCGCTCGACGCCTGGGCGTTCCGGGATCCCGACTACCCGATCGACGCGATGCTCGACGCCGAGAACGGGCGCGGCTCGACGTGCTTCTTCCTCGTCCGGCAGGAGGCGCCGCAGGACGGCTACCCCGAGCGCTACCGGCCGGGGCTCAAGACGGCGCTCGAGCGGACACGGGCGGCCGGGCTCGAGGTCGGCCTGCATGCGTCCTACGGGGCACGCGAGCGCGAGAGCGCGATCGCCGAGGAGGCGCGCGAGCTTGGGCAGCCGCACGGGCTGCGCCACCACTACCTGCGCAGCGACCCTGCGCGCCTGGCCGCGGAGTGCCGGGCCGCCGGCCTCCGCTACGACTCGAGCATCGGCTGGCCCTCGCTTCCCGGCCTGCGGGCGGGCACGCCGTACCCGTACCGGCTTTGGGACGCGGAGCGGCGCGGCCCCGGCGCCTGGGAGCTGCCGCTCGCTGTGATGGACGCGACCCTCTCGGAGGAGCGCTACCTGAACCTCGGGCCCGACGAGGCATTCAACGCGGCCGTCGGGGCGCTCGAGCCGGTCGCCGAGCACGGCGGCGCCGTCGCGGTCCTCTGGCACCCGCCGCAGCACCACCCGCGCCTCTCCCGCGGCTACGACGAGGTCTACCGGCGGCTACTCGCCTGGATCGACGGACAGGGCGGCTGGGCGGGCTCGGCTGCGGAGACGCTCGACCGCTGGGAGGCGCGGCGCGGCTAGGCGTCAGCAGACTCGCCCGCGCGGGCGAGCGTCGAGAGTGCGAGGCAGGTGCCCAGCAGCAGCCAGAGCTGCTTCTCCCACTGGGCTGTGATGAAGACGAAGGCGGCCAGCATCCCGATCGTCCCGATCAGCAACCCGCGCGCGAGGATCTCCAGCCGCCGCTCACCGCGGCGCTCGAGCTCCTTGATTGACCGCCACGCGACGACCAGCGAGCCTCCGACCATCCCGATGAAGGCGACGAAGCCGACGATTCCGAGCTCCGTGAGCACGTGCAAATACGTGTTGTGGGCGACCTTCGGGTTGTCGACGACGAGGTCGACGCGCTCCAGGTTGATCGTCCGGACGGCGTAGCGCGGCTCGACGACCGTGAAGTTGCCCGTGCCGATGCCGGCCAAGGGGTGGTCGCGCCACATCTCGATCGCGACCCGCCAGAGGTCCGTGCGGCCGGTGCCGCCGCCGGCCGAGAAGCTCGTTACGTGCTGGATCGCCGCCGGCGGCGCGACGAGCGAGTAGTAGCCGATCCCGATCGCGGCGATGGTCAGGATCACCGCCACCGCGCGGAGCCGCACCGGTCCCGCGAGGAACGGCGTCACCAAAGCGACGATCGCCAGCGCGAGCAGGCCGCCGCGCGACTGCGTCAGGAAGAGCGCTAAGGCGAGGACGACCACGACGGAGCCGAGCAGCCACTTCATCAGCGGCACGGTCACGACGGCGAGCATGAAGGCCGCGACCACGAGCGCCGGGATCAGGATCGCGGCGAGCTCGTTCGGGTCGCCGATCCCGCCCGAGAGCCGGCTCGCGTCGGAGTACGGCCCGAACTGCTCGGACGACGACCCGCCCGCGATGCCGACCACAGCGGTCAGGAAGGCGCCGCCGAGGTAGGCGCCGAGCACCCAGATCAGGTGCTGCCGCTTGGCGATCGCCGTGAAGACGATCACGAAGAGCAGCGCGTTCTGGGCGAGGCGGATCGACTCGACGCGCGCCGACACCGGGTCCGTGGCCCAGAGGACCGAGGCGAACGACCACGCGATGAAGAACACGGTCGCGTACGCGATCAGCGGGTGGTCGCGGAAGATCAGCGGCGTGCCGGCCTCGCGGTTGGCTAGGTTCGCGAGCCACGCGAGCGCGAGAATGAAGCCCGCCGCGCGGACGAACGTCAGCCCCGTGGTCGGCGAGCCCGGCAGCGTCTCGAAGAACGTCACGACGACGAAGAACGCGAGGCCGCCGGCGAGGTTCCGGAACGCGACCAGGACAAACGCGAGCGCCACGACGGCCCCGATCGCGAACAGCGGCCTGACGGTCGCGAGAGCCCCGATCGCGAGCCCGCCTGCGATCACGCCGACGAGGACGGGGCTGCTGCGCAGCGCGTCGCCGGGCGGCGGGAGGGCTGCGAGGGCGCCGCGTGCGCTCATCTGCTCGTGCTGCGGCTACTCGCCGCGGCTGGGCGCGACCTCGACCTGCGGCTCGACGACTTCGTCGAGCGTCGGCCGGCGGCGGTCGACGTTCTGGTACGAGTAGCCGTAGGTCTTCTTCTTGGCGCGCCGACGCGTGGTGACGACGAAGCCGGCCGGCGAGACGCCCCGCTGGGCCAGCGCGCGCCGCAGCTCGTCGAGCTTGTCGCGGCGGCTGCGGCCGAGGCGGACGGCGACGAGCACCGTGTCGACGACGTCGGCGAGCGGTAGCGCGTCCGCCACCTCGGTCAGCGGCGGCGAGTCGATCACGATCACGTCCGCGTAGTCGCCGAGCTGATCGAGCACGGCCTCGAGCCGCTCGTGCTGCAGCAGGTCGACGAGATGCGCGTGCTCGGGGTTCGAGAGCAGGAGCTGGAGGTTCGGCGTGCCTGGCGCGTCGAGTAGCGCGAGCTCGGGCGTGGCGTTGCCGAGCAGGAGCAGCCCGAAGCCGTTCGATCGCGCGGCCGCGCCGAAGACGGTCGCGATCATCGGGCGGCGAAGGTCGGCGTCGACCAGGATCACCTTCACGCCCGAGAGGGCGAGCGTGATCGCGAGGTTCACCGACGTCATCGTCTTCGCCTCGCCGGGGATCGCACTCGTGACGAGGATGCGCCGCGGGAAGCCGCCCTTCGGCCCGGCGCCGGTCAGCGAGGCGCGCAGAGTGCGGTAGGCCTCCCAGACGTTCGCTGGCAGCCGGCCGCGGTGGGTGAGGTAGCGCGAGGCGACCGACGAGCCGACCCGCGGAACGCGGGCCAGGATCGGCAGGCGGTGGCCGAGCAGCAGCTCGTCCTCGCGGCTGATGCGCGGGTTGAACAGCTCGAGCGCGAGAGCCGCACCGGCGCCGAGCAGCAGCGCGACGAGGAACGCGACCGCGATGCTCAGCTTCGGCCGAGGCCAAGACTGGCTCGACGGCGGGACGGCGTTGCTGGCGACGCCGATCGACGGGTCGGGCCCGCCGGCCGCGGTCTCGAGCGAGGCGAGCTGGGCACGCAGGTCGCTCGCGGCAGGAGAGTTCTGCTGTGACGGCGGCAGCGAGTTGACCTGCGCGCGCAGACGCGAGCGCGCCTGGTCGAGAGCCGTGTTGAACTGGTCGGCGCGGAGGGAGGTGAACTCGTTTGCGAAGGCGTTGGCGATGCCGGCGGCGCGGTCGGCCTTCCGCGCGGTCGCCACGATCGCGATCACGTTGCTCTGGCTGAGCGGGTCGACGCTGACCGAGCTGAGCAAGCCGTCGCGGCTGAGCCCGAACTCCGGGTGCCGCGCGCGCACGCGGTCGGCCACCTGCGGCGTCTGGATCAGGCGCGCGGCGGTGAGCACGCCGCTGGTCAGGCCGTTCGTGTCGCGGATCACGGGCAGACCGGGGTAGATGTCGGAGCCCTGCGGCGTCACGAGCACGTCGGCGTCGGCCTTGAACTTCTTCTTCGCCGTGTACGAGTAGGCGGCGGCGCTGCCGACGGCGACGATCACGAGCAACAGGATCAGGAGCCAGTGCTCGCGCAGCGCGCCCACGTAGCGAGAGGCGCCTTCGCGTTGGGTCCCGAAGGAGGAGAGAGTCGGATCGGACATGAGGTCTGAGACTGGACGAATGCCTCGCCGGTTAGGCGCCGCCAGCTTGTTCGGATTGTAGTGAAGGTCTAGTTCGCTTCCACCTCTCGCTAGCCTGCGCCTCTGCGATGGCCCTCCCGGGAGACGAGCAGGAGCGCCTGCGCGAGCACTACCTCGTCGAGCGAGAGCTCGCGGACCGATTGCGGGCGGCCTCGCCGGAGAAGAGGAAGACGCTCTACAGCGAGGTCTACGACGAGCTCTTCCGGCGCGTTCCGCACCACCCGCAGCTGCAGTGGAAGGAGGACGAGGCGCAGGCCCGTGCGCGCGTCGAGCGGCAGCTCCGCCTGCTGCGGCGCTTCCTGCGGCCGGGCGAGACGTTTCTCGAGATCGGCGCCGGCGACTGCAGCCTCTCGAAGGCGGTCGCGCCACAGGCGAGCGCCGTCTATGCGGTCGAGGTCTCGGACGAGATCACGCGCGGGCTCGAGCTGCCGGCGAACGTCCAGGTCGTGATCTCCGACGGCGCCAGCATCCCGGTGCCGACGGGCGGCGTCGACCTCGCGTACAGCAACTCGCTGATGGAGCATCTGCACCCCGACGACGCGCGCGACCAGCTCGCCAACGTCTTCGAAGCGCTGGCGCCGGGCGGCCGCTACCTCTGCGTCACCCAGGACCGACTCGCGGGGCCGCACGACGTCTCGCGGCACTTCGACCGCGTCGCGACGGGGTTCCACTTGAAGGAGTACACGGTGGGCGAGCTCGCGGCGCTCTTCACGGAGGTCGGCTTCCGGAGCCTTCGGCTCTACGTCGGCGGCCGCGGGCGCTACCTCGGCGTCCCGATCGCGCCCGTGACCGCGACGGAGGCCGGGCTGTCCGCGCTGCCCTGCGCGCCGCGGCGCAGGTTGTCGAACCTGATGCCGTTCCGCTTCATCCGCCTGCTCGGCACGAAGCCGAGCTAGCGGCGGAGCAGGAAGCGCCTGAGGCCGGTCTGCTTCGCGCGGTGCGGTGACAGCGCGCTCTTGCGGCTTTTCGACTGGACGACGCCGCTGACGGAGCTCGTCGCGCTCGCCGAGCCGGCGGCGTTCGTGGCGGTCACGACGACCCGTAGCGTGGAGCCGACGTCGTCCGTGCCGAGCGTGTAGCTCGACGTGGTCACGCCGGTCGACGCGCAGCTCGCGCCCGTGCGGTCGCAGCGCTGCCACGCGTACGCGATCGTGAGCGGAGCGGTACCGCTCCAGGTCCCTGCAGAGGCCTCGAGGCGGAAGCCCGAGCGCGCGGTGCCGGAGAGCGCCGGAGCCTTCACGCTCGCGGGCGTGGCCGGCGCGGCAGTTGGCGGGTTCTGCGGCGCGTTCCCGCTCGTGCCGCCGCTGGGGACGTACCCGGCGCACGCGCTGCCGGCCGGGACGGAGAAGTCCTTCGCGCCGGGGTCGGCGAAGAGCGGGTTCGTGACCGAGTTACCAGTCGCCGTGAAGCCGACCTGGTCGCCGACGTTCCCCTGCGAGCCGTTCCAGAGGCAGTTGCTCGAGGCGAGGTTGCCGGTGCCGACAGGGTTGCCCGAGGGCCACCAGGACTCGACGTTGTAGCGGACGCGCGAGTTGCTGATCACGTTGCGGCTGACGACGTTGTCGCTCGAGGCCAGCCCGCTGTCGCCGGCGAAGAAAACGCCCTCGCCGTTCCCGTCGATCACGTTGTTCGAGATGGTCGTGCCCTGCGCGTCGGGGTAGAGCTGGATCCCGCGGTCGGCGTTGTCGTAGATGTAGTTGTTCGTGATCACAACCCGCCGGGCCGACTCGATGTAGATGCCGTGGTCGTGGTTCGTCGACCCGTATGGGAGGCGGCCACAGTCGTGGATGCGGTTGCCGTCCACGACGACGTCGTGCGCGGTGCCCCAGTCGACGGAGCCGATCGCGAGGCAGATGGCCGTGTGGCCGTTCGTAATGTCGTCGCCGGCGAGCGTCACGCGGTCGGCGTTGACCGTCGGGCTCGGCAGGTCGCTCGCGTTGGCGCCGTTCAGGTTCAGGTCGGCGAGCACGACGTCGTTCGAGCCGGCCGGAACGTAGAGGCGGCCGGTGATGGTCGCGCGCTCGCCGGGGGCGCTCGTCAGCCGGATCGGCGACCCCTGCGAGCCGCCGTGGTTGACGCGGACGTCCTCGGCGAAGGTGCCCGAGGCGAGGCAGCCGGTCTGGCCGGCGCTCAGGCTGTCGAGCAGCTTCTGGGCGGTGCGAAACGGGGCGGCGGCGGAGCCGGCGGCAGCGTCGCTGCCCGTCGTGGCGGCGTAACGGTCACAGGTGACGGTCGCTGCGCCAGGCGCCGCGCCGAAGCCGAGAGCCGAGACCCCGAGCGCCGTTGCTGCGGCGGCCAGGACGAGCTTCTTGGACATGAACCCGTGGACCCCCTGATCGAGTGAGCGCGACACCCACCTGATCGGCCTGCGTTGGAATCGCTCTTCACTCGAACGAGGGAAACGCCGGCGCGGGCGAACGCGTGCGCGCCCGCTTTCCGCGCGGCCCGCGCGAGCTCCACGGTCGCGCGGTGGTTGACGTCGAGCGTCACGTACTCGTAGCTCGTCCCGATCGGGTCGTTCGAGACGTCTGCGAGGTGGACGACGGCGTCGATCCCGTCGAGGAACCCGGCCGGCGGCCCGGCGCACGTCGCCGAACCACTGGCAGTCGAGCCGCCGCTCGGGCAAGCACTGTCGTCCCGGTCAGGCACTCGGCGAAGGAAGCCTGTATCGAGGCCGGCCAGCTGCGCGCCGGGCCGCACCTCGCGCAAGTGGTCGACGACCACCGGCCCGATGTAGCCCATGTTGCCCGTGACGAGGATCCGCACCGTCGCGTCGACGTTTCGCGACGCGGCCGCTCCCGTCACCTCCGGACGTGGACGCGGAGATGCCGACGCAGCACGGTGTAACGCAGGCGCCGCAGTGCGTTGCGGCCGTGGCGGCCGAGGGCGAACGCGGCGAGGGCCGTGGGCGTCCGTGGATCGATCGCGGACGGCGGGTAGGTCTTCAGCGCCTGCCGGACGTGGCGGCGAGCGGGCTCGCGGTTGCCGACCTCGAGATCGTCGAGCGCAGCCGAGAGATGCGCGCCCGCGATCCGGCGCCGTAGCCAGCGCCGGTCGACCGGGATCTCCGGCGCCGACGCGAGCATGCCGTCGATCTGCTGGAAGAGCCGCACCTGCTGCTCGCCGCGCCGCGTGGAGGTCATGGTGATCTGCGAGTCGTGGATGCGGTAGTCCGCGTCCCGCACCGGGAGGTAGCCGGCCGGGAACTTCAGCGCCAGCCGGAGCCACATCTCGTAGTCGAAGAAGACCGTCTCCTCGTCGAAGGCAGGCCCGACCGCGTCGTACGCCTCCCGCCGCACGAGCAGCGTCGGCATCCCGATCACGTTCCGCCGGATCAGCAGCGGCACCAGCTCGCGCGGCTGGTAGACGCCTTCGGCGAGCATCAGCTTCGACCTGGCCGTGCGCTGCGACTTCGAGTCGATCTCGTAGTTGCCGGAGAAGACGAAGCCGCACTCCGGGTGCCGGTCGAGGAACTCGATCCGCCGCTCGAGAAACGCGGGGTCCCAGCGGTCGTCGTCGTGGAGGATCCCCACGTACGGCGCGTTCCCGCTCGCGATCAACCGCGTGTGGTTCGTGGCCGCGCTCAAGTCGGCGCCGATCGCCTGGTAGCTGATCCGCGGGTCGGAGAGGTAGTGCTGCAGCTCCTGCTCGAGCTTGCCTCCGGGGGCGCCATTCTCGGAGATCAGCAGCGTCCAGTCCTGCCGCGTCTGGGCGAGCACGCACTCGATCGCCTCGCGGATGTACGGCGCGACGCTCCGGGTCGGGATGCGGACGTCGGCCTGCGCGCGCTGCTCGCTCACGTGCGGGTTCTACCAGCGAGCCCGCCCGTTACGATGGCTCGGCGTGCGAAGGCGGTGGCCGTGACGACGCCGGGGGATCCGGCCCTCGCCCCGCCGGACCCCGAGGACCGGGTCGCGAGCGACAGCATTGCCCGGAACACGTTCTTCGCGACCGTGAACGGCGTGCTGACCGCGGCGATCGCGGTGGTGCTCACGCTCTATCTGATCCGTGCACTCGACCCGCACGGCTACGGCGTCTACACGCTCGCCCTGGCAGTGGGCGCGCTGTTCGCGCTCGTCATGGACCTGGGGATCAGCTCGTCGGCGGCGCGCTTCATCGCGGAGCGCCGCGGCGACCGGCGGGCGATCGCCGACTACATAGCGGACGCGTTGCGGCTGAAGGTGCTCGTGGCGGGCGTGTCGGGCGTGGTGCTGTTCGCGGCCGCCGGCGGGATCGCCGACCTGTACGGAAAGCCGAGCCTGACGTGGCCGCTGCGCGGCGTGGCAGTCGCGCTCGTCGGCGGGGCCGTGATGCAGCTCTACGGGGCCGTGCTGATTGCCCAGGCCCGACTCGGCGCGAGCCTGCTGATGTCGCTCGCCCAGAGCGTCGCGTTCCTCGTGGCTGCCGTCGGCCTCGTTGCCGCCGGCGCGGGCGCGACCGGAGCCGCGTTCGGGCGTGCGATCGGCTACGGCGCTGCGGTCGTCGTCGGCTCGGTCCTGATCGCGAGGCTGTTCGGGCGCCGCGCCTTGGCGATTCGCTCGTCGCGCGGACGAACGCGGCAGATCGCGGCCTACGCCGGCGCGCTCGCGGTGGTCGAGGGCGCGTACCTGTTCTTCGACCAGCTGGACGCGCTGCTGATCGGCGCCTTCAAGACGTCGGCCGCGGTGGGGCTCTTCCAGGCGGCATTCGGCCTGACCGTGTTCATGCACTATCCGGCCGGCGTCGTGGCGACGAGCGTCGCTCCTCGCACGGCCAGCCACCACGAGCACGGCTCCGACGTACGCGCCTTCACGGTCACCACGCGGTTCCTGATCGTCGGCTACGCCGCCCTCCTGGCGCCGCTGATCGTCTGGGCGGGGCCGATCGTCGCCCTGCTGCTCGGTTCCAGCTACGCGCAGTCGGAGAGCGTCGTGCGCGCGTTCGCCCCGTACGTGTTCCTCGGCGGGGTCGGGGCGTTCCTCTCCGCAAGCGCGAACTACCTCGGTCGGGCGCGCAAGCGGCTGCCGGTCGCGCTGCTCGCGGTCGCGATCAACCTGGTCTTTGACGTGATCTTCATCCCACGCATTGGGATCGTTGCTGGGGCGATCGGCACCGGCCTCGCGCTCGCGGTCTACGTGCCGGTCCACCTCTGGATCTGCGTTCGTGCCTTGGACGTGCCGCTGCGCCCGCTCGGGCTGGCGCTCGGTCGCTCGCTCGTCGCGGCCGCCGCGATGGCGGGCGTGCTGCTGCTCGCCGGCACCTCCGACCTGTCGCCGGCCGACTGGGTCCTCGGCGCGATCGGAGCGCTGGCGGCGTACCTCGCGGTGCTGTTCGTGCTGCGCGAGCTGACCGTCGCGGAGGCCCGTGAGGCGCGCGCGTGGGTCAAGGCGCGGTTCGGCTAGCGACCGCCTCGACGATCCGAGCGGCAACGGTGTCCCAGGTGAAGCGCTCCACGAGCCGCCGACGTCCGGCCTCACCGAAGGCGCGAGCCCGCTCGGGGTCGGCCAGGTCGAGCAGCCGCTGCCCGAGAACGTCGACGTCGTGGGCGCCGACCGTGAACCCGCTGACGCCGTCCGCGATGATTTCTGGCATCGCGCACCGGTCGCTGGCGATGCATGCGAGTCCGTACGCCATCGCCTCGAGGAAGACGATCCCGAACGGCTCGTAGACCGACGGCATGGCGAATGCCGTCGCGCCCGCGTAGAGCTCACCGAGCCGCCGCTCGCCGTCCGCGCTCGCCCGCGAGATGCGGCCGACGAAGTGCACGCCGGGCGCGCTCGGGGGCGGCCGCTCCGGGCCGACGACCCAGAGCTCCGCGTCCGGCCGTTCGGCGTGCAGGTAGCGGAACGCCTCGAGCAGCTGCGGCCCGCCCTTGCGCTCCCATTGCTTGCCGACGAACAGGAAGCGCGGCTGCTCGAATGTCCGCTCGGGCACCGCTGGCAGCTCGTGCAGGTTCGCGCCGGCGCCGACCGTCACGACCTTGGCGGGATCCTGGCCGTAGTCCTCGACGAAGGAGCGGCGCAGCCAGTCGCTCATCGGCAGCAGCACGTCCATCTGGTCGTAGAAGCGCCAGTCGGCCTCGAGCGTCCGGCGGATGCTGTGGCTGCGCGGATCGAGCAGCGGCTCGCCGCGCGCGAGCGAGACGGCGAGGTTGCCGTCGTGGTACGAGGCGCGGACGCGGCCCGGCAGGAGCGCCCACGCGCCGACGTGGAGCATTGCCTCGGGCTCGCCGTCGATCCGGCGCCGCGCGACGCCGCTGCGCAG
Source organism: uncultured Actinomycetes bacterium (assembly GCA_963765785.1). Taxonomy (GTDB): domain Bacteria; phylum Actinomycetota; class Thermoleophilia; order Gaiellales; family Gaiellaceae; genus AC-32. The sequence goes on along the minus strand of CAVXXW010000008.1, from coordinate 14,042 downwards.
CGAGCGTGCGACCCCGCTCGCGAACGAGCTGCGCGAGTGGTAGCGCTGGCGCCAGCGCGCGCGGTTCGGCGAGAAGGACGCGAGCTGCTCGAGCCGGTCGACGGCCTGGGAGCTCGCGTCGACGGCCCCGGCGAGCGCGCCGGCCCGCTCGAGCGCACGGACGAGGAAGGCCGACGTTCCCGACCACGTGCCGGGATCGAGCGGCGGCCCCGGCGTCGCGACGACAAGGCGCGGTGGCTCAGCCACGGGCGGCCGCGTCGAGGTGCGGCGCCATGCGCTCGGCGACCGCCTGCCAGGTCAGCTGGGCGGCCGCCTTCCCGTAGCCCGCCCGGCCGAGGCGCTCAGCATGCTCGGGGTGCGAGAGCAGCGAGACGAGCGCGGCCGCGAGCCGCTCGGGGTCTCGGGGCGGCACGAGCGTGCCCGTCCGCCCGTCCTCGACGAGCTCCGGGAGCGCGCCGACGTCCGTCGTCACGCACGGCAGCGCTTTGCCCATCGCCTCGACGACGACCTGCCCGTACGCCTCGAACTGCGTCGGCAGCACGAACAGCGTCGCGTCGGCGTACAGCTGCTCGAGCCGCTGGCGGTCGCGGACGTAGCCGAACCACTCGACCGAGTGCAGGTGCTCGCCCGCGTGGCGCGGGCGGTCGACGCCGACGATCCAGAGGAGCGCGTCCGGCAGCTCCTCGCGCACGAGGGACCACGCCTCGAGCAGCGTCGGCACGCCTTTCAGCTCGTACTTGTTCCCGACGAAGAGCGCGATCCGGCGCGCGTAGGACTTGTCCTGCGGCGCGGTCAGCGCCGTGTTGCCGCCCGCGCCGACCGGCAGGACCGTCGCAGGGTCGCGGCCGTAGTCGTCGACGATCGCCTGGCAGACCCAGCGGCTCCAGCCGAAGACGAACCGCGCGTCGCGGAACGTCTGGCGCTCGAGCTCGAGCCACTCGCGGTCGGCCTTCTTCGAGAGCGGCGCCCACGCCGGGTAGTGCTTCCGCGTGAGGCTGTACGTGTTGTCGGTGTAGATCACGTACGGCCGCTCGCCGGCCGAGAAGAGCGTCTGCACCTGGAAGACGAGGTCGTAGAGGCCATCCCGGCGGGCGAGCTGCTCCTCGACGAGCTCGCTGCGCTTGCGGAACGCACTCGGCGAGAGCGCGGCGCGGCCACGCCAGGCGTCGCGCCGCGGATGGAACGAGCCCAGCTTGACGAGCCAGTCGGCGGGGCCTGTGACCACCGGCCGGACGAACCCCGCGATCGGGAAGCTGCGGCCGAGCTCGACGAACAACTGCGAGCTCCGCGTCTGCGTCTCGGCCAGGTCGGCAAGCGGCTCCATCGACGCGCCGAGCAGGCGCGGGCGGCTCATGCCCGCCTCCGCGGGCTCGCGAGCCAGAGCTCCTCGTACAGGTCCTCGATCTTGCGGACCATCGCGTCGAGCGAGAGCTCGCGCTGCTGGCGCTCGCGCCCCTGCTCGCCGAGGCGCCTGGCCTCGGCGGGATCGCGCAGCAGCCGCCCGATCGCGGCCGCCAGGGCCACCGGGTCGCGCGGCTCGACGAGCAGGCCGTGGACGCCGTCGTCGACGAGCTCCGGCACGCCGCCGACCCGCGTCGAGACGACGGGCTTCCCGGCCGCCATGTACTCCATCACCGAGAGCGGGCTGCCCTCGTAGTTGGACGAGAGCACCGCCACGTCGAGCGCGTCGAGCAGGGCTGGCACGTCCCGCCGGATGCCGAGCAGCTCCACGGTCCCCTCGAGGTCGAGCCGCCGCGCCTCCTGCTCGAGGGTCTCGCGCTCGGGCCCGTCGCCTGCGACGAGCACCCGAAGCTCGGGCAGGTCCTGCCGCAGCTGTACCGCCGCCGCGAAGAGCACCTCCAGCGCCTTCTGGGCCCGCAGCTCGCAGACGACGCCGATCACGGGCGCGTCCTTGGCGATTCCAAGTTCCCGTCTGACGACCGTGCCGTCGCCGGGCTCCGCGTCGGGGATGCCGTTCGGGATCAGCCGTATCGTGTCCGGATCGACGCCTTCGACCTCGATCATCTTGCGGCGGTCCTCCTCGGCGACCGCGAGGAAGGCGTCGGCGAAGCGGCCGACGAGCTCGCGGTCGAGCAGCCGGCGCAACGGCTTGCCCTCAAACGACCAGGTGTGCTCGTGCGCGACCACGACCGGGACGCGCTTCAGCCGCCCGAGCACCGTGCCCCAGACGTTCGAGCCGAACATGTGCGCGTGCACGACGTCCACCTCGGGCAGCCGGCGGACGAGCGGGCGCCAGGCGCGCAGGTCGAGCTTCGAGCGGCGGCCGAGCGCGAGCACCTCGACGCCGGCCTTCGCGAGCTCGCGGTCGAGCAGCGGCTCGTCCGTGCGACGCGAGGCGCAGAGGATGCTCTCGAAGCGGTCACGGTCGAGCCGCGCGGCCACCTGCACCGCGAGCCGCTCGGCGCCGCCGGTGACGGTCGGGCGGTCCACGAGCGTGACGACGCGCAGCTTCCTCATCGCCGTAGTTTCCCGGTGTGAGGCGGCCTGTCGTCCTCTGCTACCACGCGGTCAGCGCGGACTGGCCGGCGCAGCTCGCCGTCACACCCGAGCGGTTCGAGCAGCAGCTGCGCCTGCTGGTGCGGCGCGGGTACCGCGGGGCGACCTTCGCCCAGGCGCTCTCGGCAAAGAAGGTGGTGGCGGTGACCTTCGACGACGGCATGCGCTCCGTGCTCGACCGGGCGGCGCCGGTCCTGCGCGCGCTCGGGCTGCCGGCGACGGTGTTCGTGCCGACCGACCTCGTCGGCGGCGACGGGCCGATGAGCTGGCCGGGAGTCGAGCGCTGGGTCGCCGGTCCGTACGTGCGCGAGCTCGTGCCGCTCGGCTGGGACGAGCTGCGGCAGCTGCGCGACGAGGGCTGGGAGATCGCCTCGCACACGCGCACACACGCGCGCCTGATCCGGCTTGACGACGCCGAGTTGCGGGAGGAGCTCGAGGGCTCGCGCTCGCGGCTCGAGGAAGAGCTCGGCGAGCCGTGCCGGACGCTCGCGTACCCGTACGGCGAGGCCGACGAGCGCGTGATCGAGGCCGCCCGGGCGGCGGGCTACGAGGCCGCCTGCGGGCTGCCGACGAGCTTCGAGCGCGCCTCGACGCTGGCCTGGCCGCGCACGGGCGTCTGGCGCAGCGACGGGCCCTTCAGCTTCCGGGTCAAGGTCGCCGGCCCGGTGCTCGCGCTGCAGCGGAGCCCGGCGTTCCGCGCGCTCGACCGCCCGAGGCGCGGGCTCAAGCAGAAGCTTCGGCCGGGCAGCATCGTCCGCGACTGGGACTAGCACGCCGCGAACCGCTCGGCGAGCTCGGCGGCGATGCGGTCGACGTCGAACTCGCGCTCGACGCGCTCCCGGCCCGCCTGCGAGACAAGTCGTCGCAGCTCGGGGTCGCGCACCGACTCGATCGCGCTGCGCAGCGCGGCAGGGCGGGCCGGCGGGACGAGCAGTCCGCTGCCCTCGGTGACGAGCTCCGGGATCGAGCCGCACTCGGTCGAGACGACCGGCACGCCGGCGGCCATCGCCTCGATCAGCGAGACGGGCACGCCCTCCTGGTCGCCTTCGGGCGTCGGCGCGCTCGGCAGCACGACCGCGTCCCAGCGGCCGTCGACCAACCCGGCGAGCAGCTCCGGGTGCGAGATTGGCCCGAGGAAGCGCACCGGCAGGCCGAGCGCGCGCTGTTCGAGCTCCTCGCGCAGCGGCCCGGCGCCGGCGAGGTCGAGCGTCACACCGTCGAGGCCGGCGAGCGCCTCGAGCAGGTAGCGGTGGCCCTTGACCGGGAGCAGGCTCGCGGGCGTGAGCAGCCGCAGCTCGTCGCCGTCGCGCGGGCTGGCCGTGCGCGCGGGTAGCTCGACGCCCATTCGCAGCAGCACCGGGTGCCAGCCGTCGAGGCCGACCCGCTGCTCGAGCTCGCGCGCGCCGCCCTCGCTGATCGCGCGGACGAAGCAGGCCGACTGCGCCTTCGCCCGCAGCAGGTTCGCTTCGCGGATGTCCCAGCGGTGCGCGGTGAGGCTCCACGGCACCTGCGCCAGCTCGGCGGCGACCATGGCGAGCGTCGCGCCGGCGGCCGCCCAGTGGGCGTGGACGTGGTCGGGCTCCAGCTCCTGTAGCCGCCGTGCGAGCCAGACCGCCTTCGGGTGGACGATCAGGTTCTTGCCGGCGATGCGAGGCTTCGTCCGCAACGTCCGCCTGAGCAGCGGCAGTGAGCGCGGCAACCCGCGCACCGCGTCGGCGGCGATCGCCGCGGAGACGACCGGCTCGCTCAGCGTCCGCTCGCGGTGCCGCTCGGCGTCCTCGTGGATCCGCTCGCCGCGCGGCCACATCGGGACGATCCAAACCTCGTGGCCGAGCCGCTCGAGCGCGGCGATCTCCGGGACCAGGAACGCCTCGAGCGGCCCGTACGGCAGGCTCGAGGTCACGTAGACGAGCTTCACGCGCCGTTGTGCCGGGACGTGACCTCGGCGAGCAGCTCTTCGAGCCGGGCCGCGATCACGGCCCGCGACCGGTGCTCGACGACGTAGCGCCGTCCCGACTCGCCCATCTCCGAACGCCGCTCAGGCGAGTCGAGCAGCTCGCGAACCGCGTCCGCCATCGCCTGGGCGTCGCCCGGCTCGACCGCAATCCCGCCACCCGACTCCTCGAGCACCCGCGCGCCCTCGCCGCGTAGGCCGCCGACGACCGGCTTGGCGCACGCGAGGTACTCGAACACCTTCACCGAGACGATCTTGTCGAGATACGGGTCCGGCAGCAGGTTCGTCACGCACACGTCCGCGCGCGCGAGCAGGTACGGCACCTCTTCGATCGGCCGCTCGCCGCCGAAGAGCACGTTCGTCAGCCCGAGCTCGCGGACCTGCGCCTCCAGCGCCTCGCGCCGCGGGCCCTCGCCGCGGAGGAAGAAGACGACGTCCTCGCGGTCGCGCAGGAGCTCCGCCGCCTCGATCACGGTCTCGAGCCCGTGCTTGATCCCGAGCAGGCCGGAGTACATGACGACCAGCCGGTCGCCGAACGGATACTGCGCGGCGACCTCGTTCTCGCGAGGGAGCGGCCGGAAGAGGTCGACGTCGGCGCCGTTCGGCAGCAGCCGCCGCTTCTCTTCGCCGACGCCGCGCTCGGCGACCGTGTCCGCGAAGGCGCGGGTCGTGCACGTGACGACGTCCGCCGAGCGGTACATCCAGCGCTCGATCGAACGCAGCACGCGGATCGGCACCGAGCCCTCGCGCGCCGCGCCGACAGCGATGACCTCGTCCGGCCACAGGTCGCGCAGGTCGACGATGAGCTTCGCGCCGCGCAGCTTCGCGAGCAGGATCGCCGGCACGGCCGGGAAGATCGGCGGCGAGGTGACGAAGACCGCGTCGACCCGGCCGGCCCGCCAGCCGCTGTGCAGCACCGCCGGCAGGAAGCTGAGGTAGCTCAGCAGCTGCGCGCGCTTCGAGACGTTGCGCGCCGTCGTGTAGTAGTGCGTCCGCAGCACCGTCGCTCCGTCGCGGCGCTCGCGCATGAACGTCTGGCCGCGATAGTCGGGGAAGACCTCGCCCTTAGGGTAGTTCGGCATCCCGGTCGCGACGAAGACCTCGTGCCCGTGCTCGGCTAGGTGGCGCGTGAGCGGGTAGAGCCGGTTCGGCAGCGCGCCCATCTCGGGCGAGAACTGCTGGCTGATCACGAGCACGCGCACCCGCCTCACCACGCGATGCCGGCGTAGCGCTCGCCGAGCGCCTCGCGCTGGGCCTCGGTCAGCGAGAGCCCGACCAGGTCGACGACGGATTTGGCCTGCGTGCCGGCGAGCAGCTCGGCGAACTCCGGCGCGGCGTTGCCGACGACGACCGTCTCGCATTGCTCGAGCACCTCGTTCGCATCGTCGACCATCAGGTCGGCGAGGTGGGGGACGACGGCCTCGATGTACTCGCGGTTTGCGCCGAGCACACGCGAGAGGTTGACGTTCCCGTCGTAGATCGAGACGCGGTAGCCTTTGCCGAGCAGCGCCTCGACCAGCCGCACGACCGGGCTCTCGCGCAGGTCGTCGGTGCCGGCCTTGAAGCTCAGCCCGAGTACCCCGACGCTGCGGCCCGGCTGCGCGAGCACGAGCTCGATCCCGCGGCGGAGATGGACGTCGTTGCTCTCGTGGACGCTCCGGAGCAGCGGCAGCTCGACGTCGCGCTGACGCGCCGAGTGGAGCAGCGCGCGCACGTCCTTCGGCAGGCACGAGCCGCCGTAGGCGAAGCCCGGGCGCAGGTACGCCGGCGAGATGTTCAGGCGCGAGTCCCGGACGAGCAACTCCATCACCCGGCGGCCGTCGACGCCCGCGGCGTGGCTGAAGCTCGCGATCTCGTTGGCGAACACGATCTTGGCGGCGTGGAAGGCATTGGCGGCGTACTTCGCCATCTCCGCCTCAGGGATCGAGATCAGGTGGAGCGGCGCGTCGAGCGTCGCATACAGCGCCGCCGCGTCCCGAGCGCTCTGATCGTCGATGCCGCCGACGAGCGTGTAGGGCGGGTCGCCGAAGTCGGCCACCGCCGAGCCTTCGCGCAAGAACTCCGGATTGTACGCGAGCCCGATCTCGTCGCCGCAGCGCTTGCCCGACTCCTCCTCGAGCGCGGACCGGACGAGGCCGAGCGTCGTCCCGGGCAGCAGCGTGCTGCGGACGACGACCGTGTGCCGCCCATTGCGCTCGCGCAGCGCGCGCCCGATGCTCCGCGCGACGTCGTCGACATGCTCGGTGTCGAGGCTGCCGTTGGCGCGGCTCGGCGTCCCGACGCAGACCAGCGACAGGTCCGACCAGGAGACCGCGTGCTCCGCGTCCGAGGTCGCCGACAGGCGGCCGGCCTCGACGCCGTCGCGGATCAGCTCCTCGACGCCGGGCTCGACGATCGGGCTCCGGCCGGCGGCGATCTGCGCGTTCTTGTCCGCGTTGAGGTCGACGCCGAGCACCTCGTGCCCGAACCGCGCGAGGCAGGCCGCGCAGACCGTGCCGACATACCCCAATCCGAAGATCGAGACCCGCATAGCTCTGGTATCGGCCCCTCTACGCCGTTACCGAAGCCCGGCGTTCCGCGATCACGTCGGCGAGGATGCCGTCGAGGTTCCGCTCCGGGGCCCAGCCGATCGCCTCGCGGATCTTCCCGATCGCCGGCTCGCGGTGGAGCGTGTCCTCGATGCCCTGCTCGTAGACCTGGTCGTACGGGATGAAGGCGATCTCCGAGTCGCTGCCCGTCGCCTGCTTGATTCGGTCGGCGAGGTCGAGGATCCGCACGCGCTCGGACGAGCCGACGTTGAAGATCTCACCCGAGATCTCGCGCGCGTCCATCAAACCGGAGAGGGCGCGGATCGTGTCGGCGACGTGGCAGAACGAGCGCGTCTGCGTGCCGTCGCCGTGCACCTCGATCGGCTCGCCGGCGAGCGCCTTCTCGACCATGCGCGGGATCACCATCCCGTAGCGGCCGCTCTGGCGAGGGCCGACGGTGTTGAACAGCCGCACGACGACGGTGTCGAGCCCGCGCTCGAGGTGGTACGAGAGCGCGAGGTGCTCGTCCATCGCCTTCGAGTCGGCGTAGAGCCAGCGCTTCTCGGTCGTCGGCCCGTACATGCGGCGGTCGTCCTCGGCGAGCGGCCGCTCCTCGCGGTGGTCGCCGTAGACCTCGGAGCTCGACGCGATCAGGACGCGCTTGCCGAACTTGCTGCAGTACTCCAGCACGGTCTCGGTGCCCTGCACGTTCGTGATCATCGTGTGCACCGGCTGCTCGACGATCAGCCGCACGCCGACCGCGGCGGCCAGGTGGAAGACCACGTCGCACTTGTGCACAACCTCGCTGACGACCGCCGGCGAGAGGATGGAGTCGACCACGAGGTGGAAGTCGCTGCGGTCCCGTAGTTGCTCGATGTTCTCGAGCTGCCCCGTCGAGACGTCGTCCAAGACGAACACCTCCCAGCCCTGCGCCAGCAGGAGCTCGGACAGGTGCGAGCCGATGAATCCGACGCCGCCGGTGATCAGTGCCTTCCCGCTCACGCCCTCGAAGCCTACTGAGCGTGGCCGACGCGTCTGATCGCGCGTTCGATCGACGGCTCGCCGGGCTCGAGCGCAAGCGCCGCCTGCAGCTCTCGCCGGGCCGCTACGCGGCGGTTCGCGCTCAGGTAGGCGAGCCCGAGCTGGAAGCGAGCATCGACCGAGCGCGGTTCCTTCCGGGCCGCCGTCTGTAGCGGCGGGATTGCCTCGGCGGGCGTGTGTGCGATCGACGCGGCGACGACGTAGGGCTCGACGCTGAGCGGGTCGAGCCGGCGCGCCCAGCGCAGGTCGCTCCCCGGCGAGGACGAGCCGTTCAGCGCGCTGCTCGACAGCGTCGCCGAAAGCCACGGCGGCGCGAACAGGATCAGCGCCACGGCCGCGGACGCCACGGCGACGCCGATCCCGGCGAGGCGCGGCGCCTGGCGCGGCTCGCGGGTCGCGCAGGCCGCCCCGAGCAGGGCGAAGAACGGAACGCCGACGGCCGGGATCGTCCAGATCCAGTCGGCCGAGGCGTGCGTCACGAAGTACGCCGCCGCGCCGAAGCCCGCCGCCCCGGCGAGGTCGCCGCACCACGCGCCGCGGGCGGTGAGCCAGAGGAGCGGCGCGAGGGCGGCGACGAGCAGCAAGAAGCCGATCACGCCGAGCTCGCTGAGCGCGTCGAGCTCGAACGAGTGCGCGCGGGCCGGCACCTCGGTGCTGCGGCGGTGGATCAGGTACGCGGGCCCGAAGCCACGGCCGCCGATGCCGGCGACCGGATGGTGCTCGAACTGACCGAGCGCGACCCGCCAGAAGTCGTAGCGATTCGACCCGAGCGTGCCGAAGTGGGTGCCGGTGGTGTCGGTCTGCGGGTCGTGCTTGAACGAGTGCCAGTGGTCGGACGCCCAGCGGCCGGGATGGTCGACCGTCGCGAAGAACCCGACCGGAATCGCGATCACCACCGCCACCGCCACGACGAGCCCCGCCCGGGCCACGGTCTTCGCGACCGGTGCAGGCAGGTCGAGCCTGCGGTCGACGAGGGCGTAGACGGCTCCCGCGACCGCCGCCGCGGCCGCGACCAGCAGCAGCACGAGCCCGGCGTGGCGCGCCGACCCCTGGACGTCGCCGCTCGTGTACGCGGCCGTGAGCGCGTCGAACTGCGAGCCGACGAGCGCGGCGAGGATCGCCCCCGGGACGATCAGACGCAGCCGGTCGCGCGCCACGACGAGCATCGCCACCGAGGAGCAGGCGAGCGCGATCCCGCCGCCCTTGCTCTGGGTAAGCAGCCAACCGGCGAGCATTGCCGCCGCCCCTGCGAGCGCGCCGCTGCGGGCGAGGACCGGCGCGCGGCGCCGGGAGGCCAGCACGAGCGCAGGCCAGAACCCGATCAGGAACATCGCCGCGGCGCCGTTCGTGTACGAGACCGGGAAGGCGAGCCGGCGGTCGGCGAAGTGGCTCTCCGGCGAGACGCCCCACCGCAGCGCCACGCCCGTCGCCACCGCGAGGATCCCGCTGCCCGCGGCCACGGCCCCGACCACGATCCCGCGGTCGGCGGTGCCGCGCACGCACAGGCCGAGCGCGAGCACGACCGCGTAGAAGAGCGTCAGCAGCGCGTCGTCCCGGGCCAGCGACGGCAGCGCCGACCAGGCGATGCTGACCGCCTGCCAGCCGGCATACGCGACGAGGCACGCCAGGCCGACAATCGCCGCGCGGGGCGGGAGCGATGGCGACGAGGTCGCGGCGACCACGGCGAGGAGCAACGCCGCGAACATCGCGTAGATCAGCCAGTCGCCCGCGTCGATGCTGCCGGTTTCCACCCAAGCGAGTAGGCAGGCGCCGGCGATCACGGCGACGACGGGAAGAGAGCTGGCGCCTCGCACGTCTAGATCATCGATGAAACGTCCACGGCTGCACGGTTTCGGGCCTGGCTGGTCCGGTTTGGTCAACCCGCTTGCCAAGCGGGAGAAACGGCACTACGTTGTGAGCGTCCACGTTGTACATGGCGGAGTGGACTGAAATTGCCCTGGGTCGGGCATTGATGCGGCAAGTAGTTCCTGGTCGTGGGGCCAGGTGGAGGAGGGAGAGAAAAGCATGTGGCGTCGTGTGTTGGTACTGGGGGTAATCGCCTGCGCGGTTGCGGCCTTCACGGGGGCTCCGGTTGCGTTCGGAGCGACCCCGCAGCAGATCTACAAGGACTACGCCGACAACGGGCGGCTCGATCAGCAGTACTCCAAGGCTGATCTCCAGCGGGCGCTGAAGAGCGCGGCGCTGCAGGGCTATCCGCGCGTCGGAGTGCAGGGTGCGGTGCAGCAGGCGCTTGGCGCACAGGCCGTGAAGACGCATGGAGGCCTGCCCTTCACCGGTCTCGACCTGACGCTCCTCGCCGCGGGCGGCGCGATTCTGCTCGCAGCAGGCGCGCTCCTGCGGAAGTTCGGCAAGGCGCGGAACTAGCTAGACGACCGAGAGCGGCGGTCAAATGGCGATGCGGTCGGTGAACGCCGAGCCCCTGCCGGCTCTGGAGACCCTGGAGCTAAAGGGCAGGCGAGAGCTTGCGCTCAGGCCTCCTGCCCTGGGCTCGTGGGCCCGTGGGGCGCTCGCTCTCGACGTGGTGCTCCTGCTCGCTGCGGCGCTCATGTCGCAGTTGGGCTCGAATGGGGCGGGGGTCGTGGACATGCCCGACGCGTGGCTGCTCGTCTACGCGGGGCTGGCGGTCCTCTTCCTCCGAATGCGCGGCATGTACTCGTGGCAGCTGCGCCTCTCGATGCTCGACAGCGCCCGGAACGTAGTCGTGGCGACGGTGCTGGCCTCGATGGCCGTCGTCTCGCTGCGGATCCTGCTTCCGGGCAACGTCGACGACCTCGCGCCGCAGTCGCTCCGGCTGCTCGCGTTCAGCGCCGTCTACCTCACCGCTGGTCGCGTCGCGCTCGACTGGGCGCACATGCGGGCCCGGCGCGAGCGGGAGGCGGCGCGGCCGACGCTCGTCGTCGGTGCCGGGCGGATCGGCGCGCTGACCGCGCGGCGGCTGCTCGAGCATCCGGAGTTCGGCCTCCAGCCGATCGGCTTCGTCGACAAGGAGCCGCTGGACGAGGCCAGCCTGCCGCTGCCGGTGCTCGGGGCGAGCTGGGACCTCGGACGGCTGATCCGCCAGCACGGGATCCGGCACGTCGTGATCACCTTCTCGACCGCGCCCAGCGAGGTGCTCCTGCGCGAGGTCGAGCACTGCGAGGAGCTTGGCGTCTCCGTCTCGCTCGTGCCGCGCCTGTTCGAGCGCGTCACCGAGCGGCTGACGGTCGAGCACATCGGCGGCCTGCCGCTCCTCTCGTCGCATCGGGTCGACCCGAAGGGCTGGGAGTTCGCGCTCAAGTACATCGTCGACCGAATCGTGGCGGCTTTCCTGCTTCTGCTCTGCCTGCCGGTGCTCGCTGCGGCGGCGCTCGCGATACGGCTCTCGGTCGGCTCGCCAATCCTGTTCCGCCAGCCGCGCGTGGGCAGGGACGGCCGCGAGTTCGACATGCTCAAGCTGCGCACCATGGGCGGCAGCCCCGCGGACGGCGAGGCCGACGCAAACTGGGCGGACGAGCAGCTCGGCCTGGTCGAGGGAGAGGCGATGGCGCACGAGGACCGGACGACCGGCGTCGGCCGCTTCCTGCGGGCGCTCTCGATCGACGAGCTGCCGCAGCTGCTGAACGTGCTCAAGGGCGACATGTCGCTGGTCGGGCCGCGGCCGGAGCGAACGCAGTACGTCCGCCGCTTCGAGCAGTTCGTCTACCGCTACGGCGACCGCCACAGGGTCAAGTCCGGCATCACCGGCTGGGCGCAGGTGAACGGCCTCCGCGGGAAGACCTCGCTCAGCGACCGCGTCGAGTGGGACAACTTCTACATCGAGAACTGGTCGCTGTGGCTCGACGTCAAGATCCTGCTGATGACGGTCCTGGCGGTCCGCCGCTACTTCGTCGCCGCGGACTCGTAACGCTCAGTCCGGCCGGCTGAAGATCACGAGCACGCTCAGGCCCTCGTAGCCCGTGAAGCGGTGGTCCGCGCCCGCGGGCACGAACACCGCCTTGCCCTCCTCGACCGGGATCTGCTCGTCCTCGACCTGGAGCGTGCCGCGGCCTTCGAGCACGACGTAGACCTCGTCGTCCTCGTGCGGCGACTGCCGGTCGGGCTCTGGTGCGACCAGCACGTAGACGCCGATCTCGAGCCCCGGCGAGCGGTGGACGATCTCGTAGCCGCCGCTGGCCGCCGCGAGCCGCTGCTGAACCGCCCGGACGTCGAAGAGGCCCATTGGGCGAGCCTATCCCTCGAACGTGGTGGCTCGGCGGAGGGATTGTCCGCAAGCTGCCGACGCGCGCCGCCGATGCACGGTTCGAGCAGGAGTGCGGTCGCCGCCCGACCGACGCCGAACAAGAACGTTCCGACGAGCCGGCCGGGTGGGCAGTCCCCTCGGCCGGCTCGCCGGTTGAGAGGAGGCACATCGAAATGAAGCGGTTCCTACTGCTTCTCGCGACAGCCGCCGCGGGGCTCGCGGTCGTCCTGCCGGCGACCGCCGGCGCGGCGACCTTCCGTGGCGCGGTCGTGGCGAAGGACGCGGCGCGCAAGGCGCTGGTGACGGCGTCGCGCGACGGCATTGTCCGCACCGTTCGCCTGCACACCGGTTTCGCCCGCTTCAGGGTCGGCACCCTCGTCGCCGTCCGCGGCGCGAGGCTCCCCGACGGCACCTACTCGGCCGCGGCGGTCCGCCGCTTCGGGCGCGCGCGCGGGACGACGGTCCGCGGCACGGTCGTCCAGCGGCTCGCGCAGCGGCTAGTCGTCTCGGCCGGCGGCAGCGTGTTCGCGCTGCGCGTGACGGGCAAGCGGCTCGCCTCCGACGGCGGCGCCCTGCAGCCAGGCGACAGGGTCGACTGCGCCGTGCGCTTCAAGCGCGGCTCGCCCGAGACCCCGACCGGCGGCATCCACGAGGTCGGCCACGACGGGCAGCTGGTGCTCGAGGGCATCTACCTCACCACCGACAGCGACGGCACGATCGAGCTCGCCGTCGTGCACAAGGGCCGCGTGCCCGTGTCCGTCCCCGTCGGCACCCAGGTCCCGGCGTTCCAGGCAGGCGACGTGGTCGTGCTGGTCGTGACCGTCGGGTCTGGCGGCTCCTTCACGCTCGTCAAGGCCGAGAACGAGAGCACCTCCGGCGGCGACGACGACGGCGGCGTCGACCTGGGCAAAGAGCAGTTCTCGGTGGCCGGCGTCATCTCGGCGCTCGGCGTCGACGGGCTCTCGGTCAAGGTGCCCGAGCGCTCCGAGCCGGTGCGCTGCACCTTCAAGCCCGGCAGCGAGCTCGTGGCCGGCTTCGCCGTCGGCCAGTGGGTCTACATGACCTGCAAGTACGGCGACGGCCGTCTGGCGCTCGTCTCGCTGAAGCACAAGGACCCGCCGCCGCCCCCGGGCGACGTCCTCACCGCCTACGGCACGATCGACTCGCTCGGCGGCGGCCAGGTCGCGGTGGACGTCGAGGGCCAGGCCGACCCGGTCGCCTGCGTCGTCCCGGTCAGCATGAACCTGCTCGGCTTCATCGAGGGCGACACGGTGAAGCTGGTCTGCGTCAAGACCAACGGCGTGTTCGTCGTCAAGACGCTCGTCTCCGACCACGCCTCGATCACGGGCGATGGCTCGTGGTTCGTCCTCGAGGGCACGATCGCGACGCTCGACGGGAACGGGATCAGCCTCGACGTCGAGGACCGCGCCGACCCCGTGAGCTGCGCGGTCGCTCCAGGGGCCGACCTGAGCGCGTTCAGCGTCGGCGACGCCGTGCGGATGAAGTGCAAGCTCATTCAGGGCAGCTTCACGCTCAAGCTGCTCGACTCGGCCACCGCGCACTACGAGCTGATCGGCTAGCTCGGCACGAGCCAGGCGCCGCCCTGCCGCCCGGGGCGGTCCTGGCTCTCCTCCCTAGATGCGGGCCGGCACCGGTTCCCGCGCGAGCGGCCCGCGAGACGGCCATTTGGTGCCGTTTGGAGGCAACGAGTCACACGGGTAGAACGTCCACTTGGGGGATACGCTATCCCCCGACCACTTCG
>CAVXXW010000007.1:0-31807 GCA_963765785.1 uncultured Actinomycetes bacterium | reverse complement strand
CGGCGGATATACGCCGCAGCCTGGCCATCACGTCACATTCAAGCTGCGCGCACCGCGTCCTCGTAGACGCGGTCGCGCGTGTAGCTCTCGAGCTCGTCGCTGAGAACGTCAGCGGGGTTCGGCGGGTCGCCCGGCGGGAACGCGACCGCCTCGCCGTCGAGCTCCACGCCGACGAGCTTGTCGGCAGCCTCGTGCTCCAGCTCGATCTTGCGCCCGAGCCGCGAGCGGAGCCAGCCCGCCAGCAGGTGAGCCTGCGCCTCGGTTCCGGTCACCTTCATCCGGCTGACCTCGGCGATCCCGGGCCAGAGCGTCGCCAGGTGCGGCCGCCAGCGGCCGGTGCGCGCCCAGGCGATGTCGGAGACGGCGACGCGATCGAAGATCTCGGCGAGCCGCTCGTACGGCTCGGGGAGGCCCGGCCACTCGGTGCTGTCGACGATCAGGCGGTCGACGGTGTCGACGAGCTGCTCGAACGCCCGCTCGCCGAATGGGGGCAACCCGCGCCAGCGCAGGAAGACCGGCAGGTCGGGCAGGAGCAGCGGCTCGACCACGCTCGCCGGCGCCTCCGAGCGGTTCCCGCCGAGCCGCAGCCGGATCGTCTCGGTGCAGACCTGGCGCAGGCCACCGGCCGAGAAGCAGTCGACCTCGACGCTGGCGTCGAGCCCGTCCTCGGCGTCCGGCCGCGGGACGAGCACGATCGTCCGCGAGGGGTGCCGCTCTGCCAGCCCCGCCAGCACGTCCTCCGCGGCCTCGACCCACGCCTCGGGAACCCACGCGACGTGCGACGCCACGCTCGTCCGCTGATACGGCTCGCCCGTCTCCGGATCGACGCGCAGCCGTCCCAGCTCATGGTCGATCTCGGCGATCGAAGCTAGTGCCGTCGCCATCTGCGCCCGTCCCGCCGCATCAAGTCGTTCGCCGCCGCCGGCCCCCACGTGCCCGCTTCGTAGTTCGGGAACGCCGGCCGGTCACGCTGCCAGAACGCGACGATCGCATCCACCAGCGACCACTGCTCCTCGACCTCGTCCGACCGCGTGAAGAGCGTCGCGTCGCCGAGCAGGCAGTCGAGGATCAGCCGCTCGTAGGCCTCCGGGATCCCGGTGCGGAAGGCGCCGCCGTAGAGGAAGTCCATGTGCACGGTGCGCAGCGTCAGGCCCTGGCCGGGCACCTTGGCAGCGAATTCGAGCGAGACGCCTTCGTCCGGCTGGATGTGGATGACCAGCACGTTCGGTTGCAGCTCGTCGTTGGCGGAGTCCTCGAACGGCGGGTGCGGCGCGCGCTTGAACTCGATCGCGATGGTCGTCTCGCGCCGCGCCAGCCGCTTGCCGGCCCGCACGTAGAACGGCGTGTCGGCCCAGCGCCAGTTGTCGACGTAGAGCTTCGCGGAGACGAACGTCTCCGTCATCGAGTCCCGCGCCACGCCCTCCTCCTCGCGGTAGCCCGGCACCTCCTCGCCCTCGACGAACCCGCGCCCGTACTGGCCGCGCACGACGTGCTTCGGCCCCGGCGTGTGCATCGCGCGCAGCACCTTGACCTTCTCGTTGCGCACCGACTCGGCCGTGAAGTCGATCGGCGGCTCCATCGCCGTCAGCGCGACGAGCTGGAGCAGGTGGTTCTGGAAGATGTCGCGGATCGCGCCCGCCTGCTCGTAGAAGGCGGCGCGGCCCTCGATCCCGATCGACTCGGCGACCGTGATCTGGACGTGGTCGACGAACTGACGGTTCCAGATCGGCTCGAAGATCCCGTTCGCGAAGCGCAGGGCGAGCAGGTTCTGGACCGTCTCCTTGCCGAGATAGTGGTCGATGCGGAAGACCTCGTCCTCGGTGAAGCCTTGCTGCAGCTCGGCGTTCAGCTCGCGCGCGGAGGCGAGATCGCGGCCGAACGGCTTCTCGATGATCAGCCGGGTCCAGCCGTCGCTGGAGCGGTGCTCGCCGATCTCGTGGATCAGCGTCGCGATCGCGCTCGGCGGGACGGCGAGGTAGTAGACGCGGTTCCCGCCCGTGCCGTACTGCTCGTCGAGCTCGTTGAGCGCGTCGACGACGCGCAGCTGACCCTCCTCGTGGGCGAAGTCGGTCGCGACGTACCGCATCCGCTCCGCGAGCCAGTCCCAGGTCTCGTCCTTGAAGTCATCGCGGCCGAACTCCTGCACGCCGGCCTTCATCGCCTCGCGGAACTGGTCGTCGGATTCCTCGGTGCGCGCGACGCCGACGATCCCGAACTTCTCGGGCAGCAACCGCCGCAGCGCGAGCGAGTAGAGCGCCGGGAAGAGCTTGCGCTTGGTCAGGTCGCCGGAGGCGCCGAAGATGACGAGCGCGCAGGGATCGGGCGTGCGCCGGAGCCGCAGGCCTTCGAGGAGCGGGTTCTCCTGCTCGGCCGCCGGCTTCTGCGTCGTCGCCACGGCTGAAGCCTAGACGCCCCGCGCTGAGCCACCGGAGTAGGCTGCTCCCATGATCCCGTGGATCATCTTTGCCGTGGTCGTCGTACCCTTGCTCATCGTCGTTTTCGTAGCCACACGCCGCCGAACAGCCGCAGCCGAGCAGCCAGCGAACGAAGACCCGCAGGAAAGCGGGCTAACGGAGCAGGAGTTCGCGGAAGCCGAGGAGTACGAGGCGAAGTGGCGTGAGAAGGACGAGGAGAAGTACCACGAGGAGCGTTTTCCCTAGGCCGGTCGCGTAGGCGGCGCGCTCCTTAGCCGCTCTTCTCGACGGCTAGGGCTTCACACCCTCGGGACAGGGCCCGGCGCTTCCGCCGCAAAGCGGTGTCGGCGCGAGCCCGCCCACCTCCTGAAGCGGAAGCTGTCCGACGAGCTTCTCGTGTGACCGGAAGAACGAGCTCCACGTCGCATAGACGCTCAACCTCTTCGGGAAGCGCTGCGGATCGGTCGTGTAGTAGCCGAACCCACGCCAGCGGTTCAGCGGGAGCTTGATCGTCTGGCCGTCCACGAGCTCGAGCTCCACGCGGCCGACATCCGCGCGAGAGATGCCGACGAGAGTCGTGTAGTCGACAACGCTGCCCCGGTGCCCGCCGCTCGTCTCCTCGACGGTGACCGCCCGACCCGCGAGGCGCTTGGGATCGGGGCAGCCGAAGCCGCTGGTCATGTGCGGCGTCACGAGGTCCCCGCCGACCTCGGCGATACAGACACCACCGCCGGCACCTTCAGCGGCGAGCAACGACAACCGCTCGTTTCCGCTGCCGGCCGTCGCGACCAGTCGAGTGGTGTCGACTTCCACGCGGTTCCGAAGAGACTTCCCGTGAAGGTCGTCGTTGATCGTCTTCACGATCCTCGGCGCGGTGACCGGATCGCCGGGCACGCCCTCCGGCCATGTCCACGTGGGTGTGGGCGCCTCACCGAACAGATCAGCACGCAATCCGAGAGCAGGCGTGGCGACCACCAACCCGATCAGCACCGCGGCGGCGACCAGCCCGCCGAGTGCCCAGCGTCGACGAGTCGGTCGGCGAGCGCGCCGCACCACATCGTTCCAGTCTTTGTGACCGTCAGCCGGCAGCGGTGCCAGCCGTTCGAGCTGTGACTGCAGGTCGCTCACGACGGCCCGACCTCCTCCATGCTGTGCCTCAAGCTCGCGTGGGCGGCGTTGAGCGTCGCCGAGACCGTGCCGACCTCGACGCCGAGCACAGCTGCGATCGACCGATAGTCGAGGTCTGCGTAGTAGCGGAGGTAGACGGCCAGCCGCTGACGTTCCGGAAGCGCGGCGACCCATTCTCGGACAGCACGCTCTTCGCCGCCATCGCCGTTCTGTGAGATCGGCGCCGGATCGACCGAGACGATGTCTCCGCGCCGCTGCCGCTTCGCAGCGTTGACGACAGCGCGCCAGACCCACGCCTCGAGCGGGCCGTCGCCGCGGTAGGTTCGGCGAGACCGGACCGCAGCAGCGAAGCCCTCCTGCACCGCGTCGTGCGCCGCGTCGAGATCGGACGTGATCAACCCGGCCACCCGCAGGAAGTGGCGGTAGCGCTCTCGATAGAGCGCCTCGAGCTCTGCGATCTCGGCTCCGCGGCCCACACGACTATTGAGCCACGAATGCGCGCTCTTTGTTTAGCCGCTCTTCTCCAGGTGCCCGCCGAAAGCGTTCCGCATGGCCGAGAGGAGGCGGTTGCCGAACTCGGCCTCGCCGCGCGAGGAGAAGCGGTCGAAGAGCGACGCCGCGAGCACCGGCACCGGCACGCCTTCCTCGACGGCGGCCTGAACCGTCCAGCGGCCCTCGCCCGAGTCGCTCACGCGGCCGGCGTAGTCCTCGAGCATCGGCGACTGGTGCAGTGCCTGCGCGGTCAGGTCGAGGAGCCACGACGCGATCACCGAGCCGCGGCGCCAGAGCTCCGTGATCGCGGCCAGGTCGAGCTCGTAGCGGTAGTGGTCGGGGTCGCGGAGCGGCGCGGTCTCGGCGTCCGGCGCCTGGTCGCTCGAGCCGACGTTCGCGTGCTTGAGCACGTTCAGGCCCTCGGAGTACGCCTGCATGATCCCGTACTCGATCCCGTTGTGGACCATCTTCACGAAGTGGCCCGCGCCGACCTGGCCGCAGTGGAGCCAGCCCTGCTCCTCCGGCGGCGGGTCGCCTTCGCGGCCGGGCGTGCGCTCCGCCGCCTCGACTCCGGGCGCGAGCGCCTCGAGCACGGGCCGGAGCCGCTCGACCGCCTCGTCGTCGCCGCCGACCATCAGGCAGTAGCCGCGCCGCAGGCCCCAGACACCGCCGCTGACGCCCGCGTCGACGTAGTGGATCCCGCGCTCGCGGAGCTCCTCCTGGCGGCGCAGATCGTCCACGTAGTACGAGTTGCCGCCGTCCACGATCGTGTCGCCTTCCTCGAGGTGCGGCGCGAGCTCCGAGACGACAGCGTCGACCACGGCCGCCGGCACCATCAGCCAGACCGAGCGCGGCGGGTCGAGCTGGGCGACGAGCTCCTCGAGGGACGACGCCGTTCGCGACTCGCTGTGCCGGTCGAAGGTCTTCATCTCGTGACCCGCCGCCTCGAGGCGCTTCGTCATGTTCCCGCCCATCCGGCCGAGGCCGACCATTCCCAGTTGCACTAGAGGTCCTCCAATCTGACGCGGACTATGCGGCGACCGCGCTCCTCGAGCGAGGCGAGGTCGCCGGCGGCCTGGGCGCGGATCAGGCGCCGGAAGCCGAACTTCTTGCCCGGGATCGCGACTTCGTCTCCCGGGATCGTCGACCACCTGGACGAACAGGCCCGTATTCGGCCCGCCTTTGTGCAGCTGGCCGGTCGAGTGCAGGTAGCGCGGGCCGAGGCCGTGCGTGACGACGCAGCCGGTCTCGGCGCGGGCGCGCTCGATCAGCGGCTCCAGCTCGCGCTCGCGCGTCGGGTCGATGAACGCCTGGATGCAGACGTAATCGCCCGGCCGCGCCTGCGCGAGCAGCTCGTCGAGCGAGCCGCGCGGCTCGACGTCCGGGTCGCCGCCCGCCGAGAGCACCTCGTTGGTCTTGTCCTTCGCCGCCTGCACGTTCGGCTGGTCGAACGGATTGATCCCGAGGATCGAGCCGGCGACCGCGGTCGCGAACTCCCAGCGGAAGAACTCCTGCCCGAGCTCGTACGGCGACGGCAAGCGCACCTCGGGGGCGAGGCGGTCGGAGCCGTCCGGGCTCTCGCCGGGCGCGGGCACGAGACCCTTGCCCTCCTTGCCGGTCGACTCCGCGAGCAGCTGCTCGGCCCAGAGGCCGAAGTCGCCGGTGTTCGGGTTGATCACGACCTTGTCGCGGCCGTCCTGCCAGCCGTTGCCGAGCTCGAGCCCGAGCTCGAGGCCCGGGTTGCCCTCCTCGCCGTGGCAGGCCTCGACCATCTCGTCCACCCGTTCGAACAGGCGCTCGAGGTCGATCCCCATCAGCGCCGCGGGCACCATCCCGAAGGCAGACAGCGCCGAGTAGCGGCCGCCGATCGTCGGCTCGCCGTCGAAGACGTGCAGGAAGCCGCGCTCCTGGGCGAGCTTCTCCAGCTCGGAGCCGGGGTCGGTGATCGCGACGAAGTGCTCGCCGCGCTTGCCGGCCTTCGCCCAGAAGTAGTCGAGGTGGCAGCGGGTCTCGAGCGTCGAGCCCGACTTCGAGGACGCGATCACGAGCGTGCGCTCGAGGTCGACCGTCTCGGTCGCGTGGCGGATCATCGCCGGGTGTGTCGTGTCGAGCACGTGGAAAGAGCCCGCCTCGAAGGTCTTCTTGAGGACGTGCGGCGCGAGGCTCGAGCCGCCCATGCCGAGCAGGACGAAGGTGTCGATCACGCCCGGCGCCAGAACGTCTTCGGCGAACTGCAGCAGCTCGCCGATCCGTCCGCGCATCCGCATCGGCTCGTCGAGCCAGCCGAGCCACTTCGACTCGTCGGCGCTAGTCCAGAGCGTCGCGTCGCGCGCCCAGATCCGCTCGACGAGCTCGGCGGGAGCGACCGCGCTCACGCGACCTCTTCCAGGAAGTCGAGCACGAGCCTGTCGAACTCCTCCGGCCGCTCCATGCTCGGGACGTGCGCCGTGTTCGCGATCCGCTCGTACCGGGCGTTCGGAATATCCCGCGCGAGGCGCTCCGCGATCGCCTTGATGTCGGGCACATCCTCGTCGCCGACCAGCACGAGCGTCGGCGCCTGGATCTCTCCGAGCCGATCGGCGACGTCCTCGACGAGCAGCTCCTCCTCGGCCGAGTCCTCGAACGGCAGTTGGAGCTCGATTGCGCGGCGCTGCATCGCGGCCACTCGCGCCCTGACCTCGCTGTCCACGTCTTCCGGCTTTCGGCCCGGCCCGTCGACCCACGTCCGCAGCGTGACCTCGACAGCCGCGTCGGGATCCCCGGCGCGCAGCGCTGCTTCCTCCAACTCCCACGTCGCCTTCATCTCGTCGGACCACTCATGGCCGGGCAGGCCCGAGCCGACCAGGACGAGCGCCGAGACCCGTTCCGGGGCGGCCAGCGCGACCTCGAGCGCCACGCGGCCGCCGAGCGAGACGCCCACGAGCGCCGCCCGGTCGAAGCCATGCTGGTCAAGCAGCTCGATGACGTCGCGGGCGCTCGAGTAGGGACCGGGCCCGAGCAGCGAGTTGCCGTAGCCGCGGAAGTCGAGGCGGAGGACCCGGTGTGCGGGCGTGAACGTCTCCCACTGCGGGTCCCACATGCTGCTGTCACAGATGCCTTCGTGCAGGAGCACGACCGCCGGGCCCTCGCCGGCGACCTCGGAGTGCAGCTCCACGCGCGCGAGCCTCAGGCGGAGACGAGCTCGCCGCGCTTGGCGCGAATGCCGTCGAGCAGCTCCGTGAACGAGTCGGAGAACTTCTGCACGCCCTCCTGCTCGAGCACGGCCACCACGTCGTCGTAATCGACCCCCGCCTCCTTGACCCGCTCGAAGACGCGCTTGGCCCCGTCGACGTCGCTCTCGAGAGTGAGTGCCACCTCGCCGTGGTCCTCGAACGCCTCGATCGTCTCCTCGGGCATCGTGTCCACCGTCTCGGGGCCGATCAGCTCCTCGACGTAGAGAACGTCGCGGTAGTCGGGGTTCTTCGTGGACGTCGAAGCCCAGAGGCAGCGCTGCTTCGTCGCGCCGTGGGAACTGAGCTTCTCCCACCGCTCGCCGGAGTGCAGCTCCTTGTAGCGCTGGTACGCGAGCTTGGCGTTGGCGATCGCGAGCTTGCCCTTGAGGTCGTCCGGCGCGCCGGCCTCGTCGAGCCGCCGGTCGGCTTCGGTGTCGACGCGCGAGACGAAGAAGCTCGCGACCGACGCGACCTTGGACGGGTCGCCGCCGCTCTCGACCAGCCGCTCCAGCCCGCTCAGGTACGCCTCGACCACCTCGACGTAGCGCTGCAGCGAGAAGATCAGGGTCACGTTGATGTTCCGGCCGCGCGCGATCATCTCCTCGATCGCGGGCAGCCCCGCCTCCGTCGCGGGAATCTTGACGAAGCAGTTCGGCCGGTCGACCAGCTCGTGCAGGCGCTGCGCCTCGGCGATCGTCCCCTGGGTGTCGAAGGCGAGGTTCGGGTCGACCTCGATCGAGACGTAGCCGTCCTGTCCCTGGCCCTCGTCCCAGACGGAGCGCAGCAGGTCGCACGCGTCCTGGACGTCCTTGACCGCGAGCTCGAGGAAAGCCTCCTTCGCGTCGTCCTGGCGCGCGAGCACCTCGCGCAGCTGCTCGTCGTACGCGTCGCCCTCGACGAGGGCCTTCTGAAAGATGGTCGGGTTGGACGTCACGCCGACCACGGCGTGCTCGTGCATGAGGCTCTCGAGCTCACCCTCACGGATCAGCCGGCGCGAGAGGTAGTCGATCCAGACGCTCTGGCCGAGCTTGGACAGCTGCTGCAGACGTGACTCACCCATATGTCTTCTCCCCTTCCATCTCCTCGATCTTCTCAAGCCTGCGGACGTAGCGCTCGCCGCCGTCGAACCGCGCCGAGACGAACGCGCGCACGAGCTCGGCGGCCAGCTCGGCGCCGATCACCTCCGACCCCAGGCAGAGCACGTTCATGTCGTCGTGCTCTACGCCCTGGTGCGCCGAATAGATGTCGTGACAGACCGCGGCGCGGATCCCGGCGAGCTTGTTGGCCGCGACCGACGCGCCCACCCCGGAGCCGCAGACGAACACGGCGCGCTCGGCGTCACCGCCGCGGATCGACTCACCCACCTCGCGTGCCTTGTCCGGGTAGTCGATGCGCGGCTCCGGCTTGTCGGTGCCGAGATCGACGGCCTCGTGGCCGAGCGACGCCAGCTCCTCCAGCAGCCGCTCCCGCAGCTTGACGCCGCGGTGGTCGAAGGCGACCGCGACTCGCATAGGACCGTTACGTTACCCGGGATGGAAGGCCCTGAGCTCTGGCGTGAGCTGGGACAGCAGCTGCGCGTCGATTCGATCCGCGCGGCGAACGTGACCAAGTCCGGCCACCCGACCTCCTCGATGTCCGCGGCCGACCTGATGGCGGTGCTGCTCGCGAAGTACCTGCACTACGACTTCGACGAGCCGCACAACCCGGCGAACGACCACCTCGTCTTCTCGAAGGGCCATGCGTCCCCGCTGCTCTACTCGCTCTACAAGGCGGCGGGCGCGATCACGGACGAGGAGCTGCTTACCTTCCGCGTGTTCGGCTCGCGGATGCAAGGCCACCCGACGCCCGCGATCCCGTGGGTCGACGTCGCAACCGGCTCGCTCGGACAGGGGCTGCCGTTCGCGGTCGGAATGGCGCTCGCCGGCAAGAAGCTCGATCAGCTCCCGTACCACGTCTGGGTTTTGTGCGGCGACAGCGAGATGGCCGAGGGCTCGATGTGGGAGGCCTTCGAGCACGCCGCCTTCTACGGGCTCGACAACCTGATCGCGATCATCGACGTGAACAAGTTCGGCCAGCGGGGCGAGACGATGCACGGCTGGGATCTCGATTCCTATCGCGACCGCGCGAACGCCTTCGGCTGGCACACGATCGAGATCGACGGCCACGACGTCGAGGCGATCGACCGCGCGTACGGGGAAGCCGTCGCGGAGCAGGGCAAGCCGACGGTGATCGTCGCGCGGACGGTCAAGGGCAAGGGCGTGAAGGAGGTCGAGGACAAGCCCGGCTGGCACGGCAAGGCTTTGGACCACCCCGAGGAGGCGATCGCGGAGCTCGGCGGCGAGCGGAACATCGTCGTGGACGTGGCGAAGCCGGACGCGGGCGAGCGGCACGTGTTCGAGACGAGCGGCTCGCTCGAGCTGCCGACGTGGGAGCTCGGCGAGGAGGTCGCGACCCGGCGCGCGTACGGCGATGCGCTGGCGGCGGTGGGGTCGGCGCGGGGCGATGTCGTCGCGCTCGACGGCGAGGTCTCGAACTCGACCTACGCCGAGATCTTCCGGGACGCGCATCCGGACCGGTACTTCGAGATGTACATCGCCGAGCAGCAGATGGTCGCGGCCGCGGTGGGCATCCAGACCCGCGACTGGAAGCCCTTTGCCTCGACCTTCGCGGCGTTCTTCTCCCGCGCCTACGACTTCATCCGCATGGCCGCGATCAGCCAGGCGAACATCCGCCTCTGCGGCTCGCACGCCGGTGTCTCGATCGGCGAGGACGGGCCGTCGCAAATGGCGCTCGAGGACCTCGCGATGATGCGCGCCGTCCACGGCTCGACGGTGCTCTATCCCTGCGACGCGAACCAGACCGCGGGCTCGTCGAGGAGATGGCCGACCGCGAGGGGATCGTCTACCTGCGAACGACGCGCGCGGCGACGCCGGTGGTCTACGCCGCCGGCGAGGAGTTCCCGGTCGGCGGCTCGCGCGTGCTGCGCGAGGGCGACGACGTCGCGATCGTCGCGGCCGGAATCACCCTGCACGAGTCCCTGAAGGCCGCCGACCAGCTCGCAGCGGAAGGCATCGATGCGCGGGTGATCGACCTCTACTCGGTCAAGCCCGTGGATGCGGCGACCCTGCGCGCGGCGGCCGAGGCGACCGGCGGACGGATCCTGACCGTCGAGGACCACTGGCCCGAGGGCGGAATCGGCGACGCGGTGCTCGAGGCGCTCTCCGACGGCGAGACCCCGGCGCGGGTCGTCCGGCTAGCCGTGCGCGAGATGCCCGGCTCCGGCAAGCCGGCGGAGCTGCTCGCCGCGGCCGGAATCGACGCCGACCACATCTCGGAAGCCGCGCGCTCGCTGGTCGAAGCGACAGTCAGCACGCGCTGAATCGAGTTTGAGGCCGGCCACCGGCCGGAAATGGTTCTTCTGTGCGGCGGGCAATCGTGCCGATCCTCGTCGGTCTCCTCGCGTGCGGGCTGCGGCGGCTCGGGCCAGAGCCACCAGCTCGCTCGTGAGGCGTGGATCGCGAGAGCCGACCGGATCTGCCACAGCTACGCGGACAAGACCACCATGAAACTCGCAGACAAAGAAGAGACAGCCGTCTCGAACGTCGAGGTGGACCTGAAGGACATGCGCGACAGTGCGAAAGCATCGGACGCCGGCGGCGTGAAAGCCGCCTCCGCGAGGAGTACGCGACAGCGCGAACGCGCAACAGACTGCTCGAGACCTCGGGATGAACGACTGCAGCCACTAGCCGGCAGCGCGCCCGACGCCCAGCCGGCGAACCACTGCACCCACTCCGCCTGCTCGGGGGTCTCGACGGCCTCGGGCCTGTAGGCCTGCCTGATCCACGCGACGGCTTCGTCGCCGGGCACTCCGGCCGATACCCACCCAATCGGGGGATCGCCGGGACGGCCGCGCGAGACGACGACTCGGTCGAGGTCCTCGAGTGTCCAGAGCCGCCATCCGCTCGGCCTGCTCGCTGTTCGCAGTGGCCGCCGTCGCAGCCGTCGCCGTCGCATTGACACCGCCGTCGCATGCCGTCGCAGCGACCAGCGCGGTCCGCGCGAACGGCAAGATCGCCTTCGACAGCCGCAGAGGCTGCTGCGTCTCGCAAATCTTCACCATGGACGCCGACGGCGGGAATCCGACACCGGTCACAGACAACGTCTACGACGCGTCTTGGCCAGCGTGGTCGCCCGACGGAACGCGGATTGCCTTCACCAGCTTCCGCGGCAACCCGGTGATGAACGACGAGATCATGGTCGTGAACGCGAACGGCAGCGGCCAGGTCGACCTGACGAACGACCCTGCGAGCGACTCATGGCCGGCGTGGTCGCCCGACGGGACGAAGATCGCGTTCACCCGCATGCCCGTCGACGGCACAACGGGCGACATCTTCGTGATGAACGCCGACGGGAGCCAACCCACGGCTCTCACCAACGACTCCAGGGACGACTCGTGGCCGGCGTGGTCGCCCGACGGGACGAAGATCGCGTTCACGTGCGACTCCGGTGCGCCGAACAACAGCGACATCTGCGTCATGAGGGCGGATGGCGGCGCCGTGACGGACCTGACGAACGATCCTGCTTGGGACAACGCGCCCGCCTGGTCTCCCGACGGGCAGAAGATCGCCTTCGCCACCAGCCGGGGCAGCGGCGGCACCGACGAGGTCTTCGTCATGGACGCCGACGGCGGGAACCCCGTGAACGTCACCCAGAACGCCAGCAACGACTACTACCCGAACTGGTCGCCGGACGGGACGAAGATCGCCTTCACCTCGGATCGGACGGGCAACCAGGAGGTCTACGTCATGAACGCGGCCGGCGGAGCGCAGACCAACCTGACGCAGAACGGCGCCCAGGACTCGAGCCCTGACTGGCAGGCGATGGACGCTCCCTCCCCGCGCTCCTCCACCGCCTGCCCCTCCGCCGCCGCCACCTCCTCCCGTCCAGCCGCCTCCGCCGCCGGCTGCCGCCTGCGTCGTGCCGCGCCTCATCGGAAAGACTTTGCGCCGCGCTCGAGCCGCCCTTCGCGAGGCCCGCTGTTCGCTAGGACGGGTGCGGTATCGCCGTTCGGCGAAGCGAGGCGGCCGCGTGCTCGCTCAAAGCCCGAGGGCACGGACGCATCTGCGATCACGCGGCCGAGTCAACGTGGTCATCAGCCGTCGGCGCGGCTGAGTCAGATCGGCTCTCTCCAGACGAGCGCCTCGCCGTCAAGCACGACGGTCTCGTCCTGATTCGTGATCTCGTCCGCACCTTCGTGATCGGCTTGTTGAGACTAGGGTGCGAGAGCTTCGTAGGCGGGGAGGAGCTCGCTCCAGCGCTGCTCGTCGTCCCGACGCTCGCGGCCGGCGAGGTAGTCGGCGAGGTTCTCGACGTGGATCTGCACCCCCGCCCCGTAAGCGGGAAGCAGGTTGAGGGGCAGGCCCCGTTCTTCGACGACCAGGAGCGTCTGGCCGCCGTCGGCCGTCAACCAGGCCTCGATGACCGTCTCCTCCGGTTGACCGGGCCCAGGCTCCTCATCCCGCATCGTGACCAGCAGCCGCTGCGGGGGCTCGCACTCGTCCACGCGCCCGCTGCCTTCCAATGCGTTGGGAATGCGGAACTCGAACTCACCGCCGGGGCGGAGATCGCCCTTCACGTCGCCCCACCAGCGCGCAAGGCGTCGGGGATCCGTGAGTGCTGACCAGAGGTCGGCGATCTCGGTGTCGTAGCGGTCTTCCATCCGCACGACGCCCATCCCGTCTTCGGACCGCAGGGTGCCCAGGACGCGCGGGCCCGTGGATGCGTTGCTGCTCATTTGACGCTCCTTCGTTCGCGTTTGCCCCGTGCCACCTCGGTGTGCAGGGCATCGAGCCGCTGCTCCCACAAGGCGCGATACGGGCCCAGCCATTCGTCGACTTCGGCGAGCGGGTCGGCGCGGAGGCTGTAGACGCGGCGCTGCGCGTCCTGGCGGACGTCGACCAGGCCCGCCTCCCGAAGCACGCGCAGGTGCCGAGAGACTCCCGGGCGGGCGATCGGCAGCAGGGCCGCCAGCTCGCCCGCGGTTGCGGGGCCGCCGGCGAGGGCCTTCAACACGGTTCGCCGGCTCTCGTCCGCCACCGCTCGCAAAACTGCTTCCATGCGTCGAGTGTACCGAATTAGTTACGTAACTGTCAAGGTACATACAAACGGACGTAGAGCTCGCGCTGGCGCCGCCGGGCTTCGGCGTAGATCTCGGTGCTGGTTGGATCCGGCTCGTACGTGCGGCCGAGTGGAGCAGGGTCGGGGTCGGCACCAAGGCGTTCGAGGGCGTGGACCGCAGTGCCGCGGGCCGAGCCCTCCTCGACGCCGGAGACGGTCACCGGGCAGCCGAGAACATCCGCGCAGAGTTGGGCCCAACGGTCGCTCGCAAGGAGTGCGTGGCCGGTGGCCACGACCTCGCGGATCTCCGGAAGCCGTTCGGCGATCTCCGCCAGACGGTACGTCGCGCCTTCCAGCCCAGCCTGGAAGAGGTCGCTGGGATCGGTGTCGAAGCTCAGACCCGCGATCGCGCCGGTCGCGCGCGGGTTCCAGCCAGTGCTGCGCTCGCCGCCGAGGAGCGTCAGGAACGTGAGCCCGTGGCCGTCCGGCTGGCGAGGCTCCGGTTTGTCGACTCGCAGCGTGCGTTCGAGCCACGCATAGAGGTTGCCGCCGTCCGAGACTGCACCGCCCTCGAACACGCGCCGCTCGTCGAGCACGTAACAGAAGAGCCCCGGCCGCGGCTCCGGCCGCCCTTCGTAGAGAACGCGGAGCGCGCCCGAGGTGCCGATCATGAGAGCCGCGCGGTCGCGGGTCGTGCAGCCGGCGCCGAGGTTCGAGCAGGCGCCGTCGGCGAGCGGCGGGAACGTCGTGCCGGCAGCCTCGTCGCCGATCGGCGGCAGCTTCGACTCGTCGATCTGGAGCTCCCCGAGAAGCTCTGCGTCCCAGCCGCGAGCGCGCAGGTCGAGCAGGCCGGTGCCGGAGGCGGTCGAGAGCGTGGTTCGCAGCTCGCGCGTCAGCCGGAGGAAGAGGTAGTCGGCGAACGAGACGATCCTGCTCGCCTCGGCGACCCGCGAACCGAGCCAGGCGAGCTTCGCCGGCCAGAAGCTCGGGTGGAGGAAGCAACCCGTGCGCGCGTGGAGAGCCTCGGCGTCCAGCAGCGCCGCGAGCTCCTGCGCCTGCGCAGCCGCGCGGCGGTCTTGCCAAAGGAGCACCGGAGTGAGCGGCCGGTCGCTCGCGTCGAGAAGGAGGAGGCTGTGCATGAAGCACGAGATCCCGAGCGCGTCGTGGCCGCCGCCTGCCTCGGACAACACGGCTTCGCAGGCGCCAACCAGCTCGTCCGCGTCGAGCTCGACGGCGCCGTCGCGGTCTTGCCGGGCCTCGTACGTCCTGCGCGCGGGCGATCCGACCTCGCGCCCGCGCTCGTCGTAGGCGCACGCGCGCACCGAGGAGCTGCCGACGTCGAGCGCGAGCACTCGCATGGCGGCGCAGCCTACGCTTAGGCGCATGGCTGTGGTGACCGCCTCCAACCTGCGCAAGGAGATCGCCGGCTCGCTGCTGTTCGAGGGCGTCTCGTTCTCGGTCGAGCGGCGTGACCGACTCTCGCTCTCCGGGCCGAACGGGGCCGGCAAGACGACCCTGCTCCGGATGCTCGCCGGCGAGACCGAGATTCACGGCGGCGAGCTCGCCTTCGCCAAGGGCACGCGGATGGCGCTCCACGACCAGCGACCCCCGCTCCAGGCCGGGCTTTCCCTCCGCGAGTACGCGCTCTCCGGCGCTGCCGACCTCGCCGCCGCCGAGGAGGAGCTGCGCACGCTCGAGCAGGCCATGGCCACCGGCGACCATGGCCCGGCGACGCTCCGTCGCTACTCGGAGGCCCAGAATCGGCTCGAGCACGCCGGCGGCTACGACTGGCGCGAACGCGCCGGGCGGGTGCTGCGCGGCCTCGGCTTCCTCGACCGCGACCTCGACCGGCCGCTCGAGACGTTCTCCGGCGGAGAGCTGACCCGCGCCTCCCTCGCGCGCGCGCTCGCCGGCGATCCCGACCTGCTGCTGCTCGACGAGCCGACGAACCACCTCGACGTCGAGAACCTCGAGTGGCTCGAGCAGGAGCTGCAGTCGCTCGATGCCGCGGTGATCCTCGTCGCGCACGACCGCTGGTTCCTCGAAGCCGTCACGACCGCGGTGCTCGAGATCGAGGCCGGACGCTCGCTCTTCTTCTCCGGGCCCTGGCACGTCTGGCGCCTCGAGAAAGCCAACCGGGCGGCGGCGGCCGCGAGGACCGCCGAGCGGGTCGGCACAGACATCGCGCGGCTCGAGCGCTTCGTCGAACGCTTCCGCTACAAGAAGTCGAAGGCCAAGCAGGCTCAGGCGAAGCTGACCCAGATCGGCCGCCTCCAGACCGAGCGCGCGCAGGCTGCCGGCGAGTACGAGCTGCTGACGCGACGCAGCAAGTCGCTCGGCTTCGACTTCCTCAAGCCCGCGCGTAGCGGCCGGACCGTCGTCGAGGCCGCTGGCCTGGAGGTCTCCGCCGGCGAGAAGGAGCTGCTGCACGACGCGTCGTTCGCGATCGAGCGAGGCGAGCACGTCGGCCTCGTCGGGCCGAACGGCTCGGGCAAGACGACGCTGCTGGAAACGATCCTCGGCGCGCGGGAGCAGGGCGCCGGAACCGTGCGCATGGGCTACGGCGTCGAGGCCGCGTACTTCTCGCAGCACGAGGTCGAGCTCGACGAGCGCGGCAGCGTGCTCGACTGCGCGCAGCGCGCGACGGGCCTGAGCCGGCCGCAGGCGCAGTCGCTGCTCGGGCGGTTCCTCTTCTCCGGCTGGGAGGCGCACGAGAAGCCGGTCGTCGCGCTCTCCGGCGGCGAGCGGCGGCGCTTGGCACTCGCCCTCGTCGTCGCGTCCGGGTCGAACTTCCTCGTGCTCGACGAGCCGACCAACCATCTCGACCTCGAGAGCCGCGAGGCGCTGGAGGCGGCGCTCGACGCGTTCCCGGGGACGGTGCTGCTGGTGTCACACGACCGCGCGCTGCTCGACGCGGTCGCGACGCGGCTGCTCGCGATCGAGCACCAGGGCCTGCATTCGTACGACGGCGGTTGGGCCGACTACGTCCAGGCGCAGGCCGAGGCGGCGGCGCCGCCCCCGCCGGAGCCGGTCGTCGTGGTGCAGAAACCGAAGAAGGCGCCCGCGCAGAAGAAGAAACGTCCCAGCGATCTCGAGCGGATCGAGAAGGAGATCGCCTCGCGCGAGGAACAGGTTGCCGAGCTCGAGCGCCGGCTGGCCGAGGACTGGTCCGACGTGGACACGGTCGCCGCGCACCGGCGTGTGCGCGACGAGCTGCAGTCGCTGCTGACGCAGTGGGAGGAGCTCTTCGAGAGCTCGCGTTAGGCGTCGTCGAACGTGGCGAGGAGCGCCTCCGCGACGACGCGCATCGGTCGTCCCGAGAGCTGGCTCGCCTTCCGCAGCCGCGCGAAGGCCTCTTCTTCGGTCAGGCTCTCGCGCTCCATCAGCAGGCCCTTCGCCCGTTCGATCGCCTTGCGCGAAGCCAGCGCCTCGGCGAGCGAGTCGGCCTGCTCGCGCAGCGCTGCCAGCTCCTCGTGCCGAGCGCGCGCGGTGCGGATCGCCGGCAGCAGGTCCTGCTCGCGGAACGGCTTGACGAGGTAGCCGAAGACACCGGCCTCGACCGCCCGCGAGACGAGCTCGTCCTGGCCGTAGGCGGTCAGCATCACGATCGGGATCGGCCGCTCGTCGAGGATCCGCCGGGCCGCCTCGATCCCGTCGAGCCGCGGCATCTTGACGTCGAGCACCGCGAGGTCAGGCTCCTCGGAGCGAGCGAGCTCGACCGCCTCGACCCCGTCGCGGGCCTCCGCGCAGACCTCGAACCCGGCGCGCTCGAGTAGCTCGCGCAAGTCGAGCCGGATGATCGTCTCGTCCTCGGCAACGAGGATCCGCATTGCACGATGGTAATCCCGCGGCTCAGGGCAGCTTCGGCACGAGCGCCGTGCAAACGGCGAAGCTGCTGACGGAGAGAGCGCGCGCAGGCCACCAGGCGACGAGCACCGGAAGCTGCAGCGGCACCACCAGCGGGCCCCAGCGCTGCGAAGCTCGCGCGAGCACCCGGTAGTCGTCCGCCAGCCGAGCGGCAAAGCGGCCGCTGGCGAGGCAGATCAAGTAGCTGATGCGGAAGATCGTCTCCATACGGGACGGCGTACCCCCGGTTTCCGTCGTCAATCGCGAGGTCGGTCGTGCATTCGGGGAATTCGCGGATGCCGGAATCGCCGCCGCACGCGATCCTGGAGCGAAGGTGGATGTGATCAACGTCAACGAGCGACAGGCCCTGTCGGAGAAGGAATCGCCGTACGGCGCCGTCGGCGTCGTTCACTCCGGCGCCGATCTCGACGCATGGTGGATCTGGAAAGACAACGAGGAGGTCGAACCGACCTTCGCGGTGACGGACCGCGAAGACCTGCTCTATGTCATCCAGGGCTCACTGCGTCTCGAGCTCGAGGGAGGCGAGAGCCACGTCATCGGCGCAGGTGAGGCGTACGTGATCCCCGCGGGCAGACCGTTCCGCGGCTACCGCTGGCCGCGCGACGGCGAGCCCTGCCTCTTCCTCGCGGTCGCCCCAGCAGGCGCGAGCTTCACGCGTCAGTGAGTTCGGGCGGCCGCTGCCTGGCTCTCCGGGTTGGCGAGCGTTCTACCCAGAGGCAGTTGCCCTTTGATCGAGCAGTGACCTCAAGTAATCCTCCAACTTGTCGTAGCTGTCCTCCTGGCCGTCGTGCATGGTCATGTGGTCCCGGCCGGCCTGGTCGCGGAACGCCAGTCGCATCGTCATTGTCGTCACGCCGTCCGTCTCGCGTAGCTCCACCGTCTCGTCGGCCCACGCATCCGGCCACCCTTCGAAGAGCCACGTCTGGACGGTCCGTGTCGGCGGCTCGACTTCCGAGTAGGTTCCCCGAAACGAGCACTCCTTGCCGTCTTCGGTCACGAAGACGATGTGGTAGTCCCCTCCAACGCGCAGGTCGATCGAGCACTCCGTCACACGATCGGTAAACGGAGCGAACCAGTGGCGCACATGCTCCGGCTTCGTCAGGACGTCGAAGACGAGCTCGATCGGCGCGTCGAACGCTCGGGTGGTGACGATCTCGAGCTCATTCGGATATTCGTGAACTGCCGAGCCGTGCCGATTAGGCGTCATTGCCGCCTCCTTGTTGTTGTAGTTCTTTGAGGTAGTCGTCCATCCGATCCAGCCGCTCGTTCCACGCCTGCTCGTACTTGGCCAACCAGTCGTGCATCGGCCGAAGGCGCGCGGGTTCCAGGCGGTACAGCCGACGACGCCCGTCCGCCCGGCAGCTGACGAGCCCCACCTCGCTGAGCACCCGTAGGTGCTTCGAGACCTGGGGCTGGGACATCGAGAGGTCGTTCACGATCGTCCCGACCGCCTTCTCCCCGGCGATCAACGCGTCGAGGACTTCGCGACGGTGCGGCGCGGCAATGGCGTTGAAGACGTCCGCCGTCGTGGAGGAGCGGGCCACGGCCCTAATATATTCCGCTTTCGGAATATGTCAAATGCTGTTAGCGTCAACGTCGTGCAGGAGGGCTCGGGACAGCTTGTGCTTCGCGAGATCGAGGATCGAGATCTCGACGTGCTGTTCGAGCACTCGAGGGATCGCGACGCTATCCGGATGGCCGCGTTCACGTCGCCGGATCCCGATGATCGAACGACCTTCGACCTCCGGTGGGCGCGGATCAGGAGCGACGCGTCTACCACGAACAGGGTCATCGAGATCGACGATCGAGTCGTGGGCCACATTGCGAGCTTCGACCTGGAGGGCGAGCGCGAGATCACCTACTGGATCGGCCGTGAAGATTGGGGCCGCGGCATTGCCACGCGTGCCCTACAAGAGTTCTTGCAGCTGGAGACGACCCGTCCGCTCCGCGCTCGCGCTGCGAGCGACAACGCCGGGTCGATTCGTGTGCTGACGAAGTGCGGCTTCCGCCTGGTGGGCGAGGACCGCGGGTTCGCTCATGGGCGCAACGAGGAGACCGACGAGGTCGTGCTCCGACTCGATGCATGACCCATAGAGCTGCGTCGTGCCGTTCACGCTAAGAACTCGCACCGAAATGAAGGGACCCGTTCGCTGACGACGAACGCCGTCGGTACCTGTCGTCAAGCCTGGAGGGGTGTCGATGGCTGCTGCGCCGTGGGTCGTGTCGGACGAGTTGTGGTCGCGGATCGAGCCGCTGCTGCCGAAGGTCGAGCGGCGCTTCCGCTACCCGGGCCGCAAGCGGCTGCCGGATCGGCAGGCGCTGCAAGGGATCTTGTTCGTGCTCTACACGGGGATCGCGTGGCGGCATCTGCCAGCCGAGCTCGGCTTCGGTGGCGGCTCTACGTGTCATCGTCGGATGGATGAGTGGCAGCGGGCCGGGGTGTGGGAGCGGCTGCACGAGATCTTGCTCGCCGAGCTGCGAGCCGCCGGCGAGATCGAATGGTCGCGGGCGGTCGCGGACTCCAGCCACGTGCAGGCGAAAAAGGGGGCTCCGAGACGGGCCCGAGCCCGGTTGATAGAGCCAGATCCGGCTCCAAGCATCACCTTCTCGTAGACGCGACCGGGATCCCGCTCGCCTGGACTGTCACCGGCGGCAACCGCAACGACGTTACGCAGCTGGTCCCACTGGTCGAGCGCATCCCGCCCGTGCGCGGCAAGGTCGGCCGGCCGCGTCGACGGCCCGACCGCGTCACCGCCGACCGCGGCTACGACCACGACAAGTACCGGCGCGAGCTCCGCGCCCGCCGGATCAAACCCGAGATCGCCCGCCGTCAGACTGAACACGGCTCCGGGCTCGGCCGCGTCCGCTGGGTCGTCGAACGCACCTTCGCCTGGCTCCACCACTACAAGCGGCTGCTCGTCCGCTACGACCGCCGCCACGAGATCCACGAAGCCTTCCTTGCCCTTGCCTGCTACCTCGTCTGCTTCAGGAGGCTGCAGACGTCTGTGAACGCTCGCTCAGCCGAGCGGACGAATGTCCTCTAGCCCGCCTCGCTTGCTTTCGGACTGGGATTGAACACCTCCCAGTGCCCCTCGGAGACGACTTCGACGGTGCCGCCGACCACCTTGATGGCGGTCTCGTCGTCCATCGCGTACCCCGGCACGGGCAGGCCGGCAGCCCATCGTTCTGCGTTGGCCATGGAATGCTCCGGCATAGCGTCGTGATCCAGGTGCGGAAACATCGCAAAGTCGACCAGTCCCAGTGCTCTGTCGGAACCGGTGGCGGGCGGACTCCCGGAGACGAATTCTTCCCCGACGCAGGGACCCATCACCAAGCTCCCGCCGCTCACTCCCACCCAGACCGTTTCATGCAGGGACGGCAAGAGGTCAAGCAGACCCGATTGCTGGATCCAGTAGCACAGGTACAGGGGATCGCCACCTCCCACTAGGAGGGCGTCGCACTCCTCAACAGCAGCGGTCCAATGCTCCGTTTCGATGCTGGGTAGTGCGGTGAGTTCCAGCACGCCCAACGACTTCCAACCGAGTTCGCACAGGGGACTGGCGGCGCGCCCGCTGATCAACTTCCACGCGAAGGCAGCACCGCCGGGAAAGGCATAGATCGCGGTCGGGATGCAAAGGGCAGTGGACTCGGCGATCGGTTTGCCGAGGAGGTCGACCAGCGCATCGCGGATGCTCCTGTTCTTGATGCCAGCCGAAGTGAGAAGAAGCTTCATGCTGCCTCCTAGAGTCATTACTGCAGGCGAGCCCTTCGGGCCGCGTGCGGACCCGTACGCGCTAGAGACTCGCAGACCACCGAAGACTCATCGGCTCCCACCATATCCTGCCTTGG
This sequence comes from uncultured Actinomycetes bacterium, assembly GCA_963765785.1. GTDB lineage: Bacteria > Actinomycetota > Thermoleophilia > Gaiellales > Gaiellaceae > AC-32. Next base: position 10,728 of record CAVXXW010000007.1, on the reverse strand, counting down.
GCCTTCGGAGGCTCATTCTGAGACGAGTTCTAAGGAACCTCAAGGGGGATCTGGAGGACCTCGGCCCCAGGTTCGACGGCGCGCCAGGCCTGGAGTTCCGCGCGGCGACCAAGGCGCTCGAGCTCGAGAAATCCGCCCTGAGCTACCAGCGCGTCCCGCCCGGCTATCGCTTTCCGTACGGGCACACGCACATGAAGCAAGAGGAGGTCTACGTGGTGCTGCGCGGGAGCGGGCGGATGAAACTCGACGACGAGATCGTCGAGCTCGAGGAGTGGGACGCGGTGCGCGTCCCACCCGGCACATGGCGAGGCTACGAGGCCGGGCCAGAGGGCCTCGAGATCCTCGTCATCGGCGCGCCCAATCTCGGCGACGATCCCCGCGAAGACGTCGATGGCCGGCGCGATTGGTGGGCTGACTAGCCGAGTTGTCCGGGCCGGGCGCGGATCTCCTTCTCGTACATCACCCACCCGAGAGCCGGCGTCATTCCCGCCCGCTCGTAGAGGTGAAACGCTCCAGTGTCACTCTCCGTGTCGACCCCCAGCCCGACGCTGCGCTCGCCACGCTCCCAAAGCCTGCGGAACGCGTCCGCGAGGAGCGCCTTGCCGATGCCGCGCCTGCGCCACGGGCGACGCGTGAAGAGGATCTGGACGAAGCCGCCGCCGTACGTGTTGGCAGTGCAGATCGTTCCCGCGGCGATCTCGTCACCTGCTCTGACGACGCACCACAGGGCTGGGTCGAACCGATCGTTCGTCAGGTGGTTCCTCGACCAGGACGCAAAATCGCGCGGGGTGTACTCCCAATGCTCCGCGAAAGCTTCCTGCTCGGCCGCGTGGAACGCGTGCGCGTCGCGCTCCGGGTCGAAGGCGGCGGCGCGCAGGCCCTCGGGCCAAGCGGGTATCGGCGGCGGCGCAGCCAGCTCGATGCGCATCTCGCGAAAGATGCGGACAGGTCGATAGCCGATCGCTTGAAGCAGGCGGCCGGCGGCGACGTCGAGCTCGTACACGCCGTTCTGGATCCTGCGCGCGCCGCGGGCCGCCGCATCACGCTCGAGCGCAGTCGCGAGGAGTTTCCCGATCCCGCGACCGTGCGCGTCGGGATGCACATAACCCTCGCCGCGCCAGAGCTCGCCTCGGTCGCGGGCCGCGCCGTAGCCGACGACTCGGTCGCCGTCTCGAACGACATGCGTGTTCCGCTCGAGGTCGAGGCTGGACCACTCGTCCACGAGATCCTCGCGCGAAAAGGAGGTCGATGCCTGCGGGTAGAGCGACGACTCGAGCGTGGCGATGACCTCGGCCACCGCGGCCGCATCCGCTCGGACGGCTGGGACGACGGATAGGTTCTCCATGGGCTCGCAAAGTACGGCATACGTATGTACCGCACAGCGAAAGTCAGCATGGGTTCTGCGGGATCCGGCAGTCTCAGTGTCACGCGATCAGGAGGCCACGGATGCGCAAGGTAGTTGTCTACGAATTCCTCTCGCTCGACGGCGTCGCGGAGCAGCCGGACGATTTCATCGTCGACTTCGACGACGCGATGGAGGAGAACCTCGCCCGCGTCATCGCCCCCCAGGACGCGGTGCTGCTCGGGCGTCGGACCTACGATGACTGGGCGCAGTTTTGGCCCGGCAGCGACATCGAGCCGTTCGCGAGCTTCATCAACGGCGTCCAGAAGTTCGTCGTCACCTCGACAGCACCTGTCCAGTTGTGGGGTGGAACTGCCGTTATCGAACGCGACCTCGCCGAGTTTGTCACCCAGCTCAAGCAGCAAACGGGCGGTGACATCGGCGTGCACGGGAGCATCTCGCTCGCCCAGGCGCTGCTCGAGGCCGAGCTCGTCGACAGCCTCCGTCTCGTCGTCGCCCCCGTTCTGCAGATGCGCGGCCGCAAACTCTTCGACAGAGGCAGGCACGAGCAGCTCTCGCTTACCCGCAGCGTCACATCTCCGACCGGGTGCCTCCTACTCGACTTCGAGCTGCGCCCGGAGGCAGCATGAGGTTTCTTCTCACATCCGCCGGCATCGCCAACACGAGCATCCACGACACGCTCGTCGACCTGCTGGGCAAGCCGATTGCCGAGTCCAGCGCCCTCTTCATTCCGACCGCGATTTACCCCTTCCCCGGCGGCTCAGGCATGGCGTGGGAGGCGATCTGCGGTAAGGCCCCAAGCCGTTTGTGTGAGTTGGGTTGGAAGTCGTTGGGAGTGCTGGAGCTCACCGCGCTGCCAAGCATCCAGCAAGAGAGCTGGGTCCCCACGCTCCGCGAGACCGACGCCCTCTTGGTCTGGGGCGGCGATGTCCTCTACCTGTCTTACTGGATGCGGCAGTCGGGACTGGCAGACCTCTTGCCGTCGCTGCGCGAGTCGGTCTATGTGGGGGTGAGCGCCGGGAGCATCGTGGTGACGCCCTACAACTGCGACGCGGAGTTCAACCTCCAGTACGTGCCCGCGGGCAGCGATATGGCGGAGGAAGCCGACAGGGCGCTGGGGCTGGTCGATTTTGCGTTGCGCGTGCACCTGGATCGCGAGGACTTCGAGGACTCTTCTCTGACCAACATCGAACGATGGGCCGCTGGGATCCCGGCCCCGACGTACGCGATCGACGATGAGACCGCCCTCAAAGTGACGGACGGCGCGGTCGAGGTCGTCTCCGAGGGGCACTGGAAACTGCTTACGCCGCGCGGGTGAACGCCGATTCGCCTCGCGCGCACGAGCAGGGTGATGCGACACCCTTTGACGACCTGAACCAGCTGCTGGTCGAGCTTGTTGCCGGCGCAAAGGAGGCTCTCGGCGACAGCTTCTGCGGCGCGTACCTCCAGGGATCGTTCGCCGTCGGCGACGCCGACGCCCACAGCGACGTGGACTTCATCGTCGTCACCGAGAACGACGTGACGCCGGCGCAGCAAGCCGAGCTTCAAGCACTTCACCAGACGCTCTATGCGCTCCCGACCTCATGGGCACAGCACCTGGAAGGCTCCTACATTCCCCGCGAGGTTCTCCGGCGACCGGACCCTGACCGCCGCCCGCTCCTCTATCTCGACAACGGCGCAACCGAGTTCGCGTTCGACAACCACGACAACACCGCCGTCGTCCGCTGGTCGCTTCGGGAGCACGGGGTGGTTCTTGCAGGGCCGGATCCACGCGAGTTGGTCGAACCGATCGCAGCCGACGAGCTACGCGCCGATGTCCGCTGGGCGTTCGGCCAGTGGCAGGCGTGGTTCCGGTCGATCGACTCGATCAGCCGCCGTGCGCTCGCGGTGGCCGTGCTCTCGCACGCCCGGATGCTGCACACACTGGCCATCGGCGAGGTCACCTCGAAACGCACTGCGGGCGAATGGGCCCTCCGTGCACTCGACCCAGAGTGGGCACCCCTGATCCGCTGGGCGCTCGAAGACCGCCCCGACCCGTGGACGAAGGTGCGTGAGCCCGCTGATCCCGCCCTTCTCCGCCGCACGCGGCAGTTCATCGACTATGCCGCGGGGTGGGCTGCCGAGCACTGACGCTGCTCGCGTACGGTTCGATGGTGCCTGCAATCGATGCCCTGGTCAGGCCGGATCGTTTTCCTCTGTCCTCCCGATACGACCCGCGGTGGCTTCTCGACCTCGATATGGGGCCGCATCCGCTGTGGCAGCTGGAAGAGATCCTTCCAGCCCTCGGGTTGCGGCCGGGGATGCGGGTTCTCGACCTGGGATCGGGTCGCGGCGCGACCTCGGTGTTCCTCGCTCGCGAGTGCGCCGTGACCGTGACCGCGTGCGACCTGTGGGTCGATACGGAAGTGGTAAACGAAGTTCTTCGAGAGGCAGGGGTCGAGGATGCCGTCACGGCGGTGAACGCCGACGTGCGGCACCTCCCATTCCAGGATGACGAATTCGACGCGATCGTCAGCATCGACGCCTTCGAGTACTTCGGGACTGACGTTCATCTCCTACCCGTGCTGCTTCGCGTCCTGAAGGCTGGGGGCGTTATCGGCATGACGACGCCCGGTCTCAGGCCTGACCCCTACGAGGGAGAGGTTCCAGCCAAGGTCTGGTCTCTGTGGGGGTACGAGGTCGCGGCTTGGCACACCCCAGACTGGTGGCGTCGCCACTGGGAGCTGAGCGGCCTCCTCGAAGAAATCGAGACGTCGTGGCAGCACGACGCGGTCGAGAACTGGATCCTCTGGGCCAGAGCCGTCCGCGAGGTCAAAGGCGCGGAGGAAGACCCGCTTCTCGCGATTCTCGATGAGAACTACGACCAGCTCGGTTTCGTATCGGCGACCGCGCGCAAGCGAGTAGCCGCCGACCCATGATCACGCTCGATCACGTCGGCATCGCCGTTGCCGACTACCAGCGAAGCAAGGCCTTCTACGAGAAAGCGCTTGCGCCGCTCGGGCTGAAGCTCCTGATGGAGTTCTCCGAAGCGGCCGCCGGGTTCGGCAAGAGCGATGGAGAAAGACCCTCGTTCTTCATCGAAGCCCACGGGGACCCAGTGCGGGGGCGACTTCATATCGCGCTGCGAGCCGAGAATCGGGCGCAAGTGGACGCCTTCCATGTTGCAGCCATCGAGGCAGGCGGGACCGACAACGGCGCACCCGGCCTGCGGTGGTACCACCCCGACTACTACGGCGCTTACGTCCTTGATCCCGACGGCAACAACATCGAGGCCGTCTGCCACACGCCCGGGTAGGACCGTCCCCTGGGCCAGCGTGCGCGGTCACCCGAGCTCGACTAGGCGCTCTTGGGATCCCGCGAGCCGAGCTCGCGAGCGAACGCCGTCGCCCAGCCGCCATCCCGTCTCGGATGCACCTTCACCCAGACCCGGCCCTGCCACTCGCTCAGCTCGAGCGTGCCGCTCCTCCCTGGAAGCGCGAGATGCCAGTGATGGCTACCGGCACATCCGGCTAGCTCGCGCTCGCTGCGAACGACAAGACCACGCCGATGGCAATCGGCGAGAGCATCATCAGCCGTGACGTTCAGCTCGAGTTCAATCATGCAAGGCTTCGATCGTAAGTGACCTCACCGCGCGTGGACGGCGAGGCAGTGGGGCAGCGTTCGCGAATGTCACTCGACGAGAACCGCATGGGTTCAGCCGAGAGCGATAGATCCTCGTGGGTAACTCAGCCTGCGACGATGCGGAGGAAGTGCCGGACGCTCGCGATTACGCCTTCCTATGGGCGTGGGAGCCCATCCACCCCGATGAGATTGCGGAGCTTCTCTCCGGCTTCGCTAGACCGTGGTGGATCTGCGGAGGGTGGGCGCTCGACCTCTTCCTCGATCGCGAGACGCGCCGCCACGACGATCTCGACGTCGCCCTCCTCCGGCACGACCAGCTCGCGCTCTTCCACCACTTTCGCGCCTGGGACCTCCACTACGCCACGCCCACTCACGAGCTCGAGCCCTGGGACGGACGCCGGCTAGACCTGCCGATCCACGGCATCTGGGCACGCCGCTCTGCCGAGCCGAGCGCCCCCTGGACCTGCGAGTTCCTACTCAACGAGGAGCGTGATGATGAATGGATCTTCCTCAGGAATGAGGCAATCGGGCGGCCGCTCGAGGAAATCGGCGACGAGAGGAATGGCGTGCCCTTCCTTCGTCCCGAGATTGTTCTGCTCTACAAGTCGAGCGAGCGATCCCCGAAGAACGACACCGACTTCGCTGCCGTCGTGCCACGCCTCTCTCGCGAAGCGAGGCTGTGGCTAAGAGCGGCACTCGAGAGATACGACAGTCGACACCCTTGGGTTGACGCACTCGGTTGACACTGGCTGGCGCGTCGCCTGGGCCAGCGTGCCGGAATGTCACTAGAAGGCGCAATCCAACGCTCTATGCTCGGCGCGCGAACGATCCAAATCGCGACGGAAGGGACGGAGATGAACGAGTCGACGCAGAAAGGAAGCGAATGGGCGGCTGGGAGGATCGCCGCCGTCACGCTGTTCGTGGAGGACTTGGCGGAGGCACGGCGCTTTTACGAAGACGTTTTTCGGGTGCCGATGGTCCATGAAGACGAGAATTCCACCGTGTTCCGATTCGGCGAGACGGTCGTCAACCTGCTGCGCGCGAGTGAGGCGCCCAGCCTCGTAGAGCCGGCGGCGGTGGCACCGCCTGACGGCCGTGTGCGCTTTCAGTTCACGCTCGGCGTAGACGACGTCGATGCTATGTGCGAAGTATTGGAGCAGCGTGGGGTCGAACTTCTCAATGGGCCGATGGATCGACCATGGGGGGTCCGGACGGCTAGCTTCCGCGATCCAGGTGGGCACATCTGGGAAATCGCTGACTGATGCACCGCTGCAACTGAGTCTTGCGTGGGCCAGCGTGCGGGAATGTCACCTGATGGGCCGTCGAGCGAGCTTCCGCGCTCGCTATGCGTGGGCTCGGATCAGGCGTTCAACTCGCTCCGCTTTCAGTCGTTCGTAGCTGAGCTTCGGCCGGTTGTAGATCAGTTCGTTGCGAGCGTTGTGGAGCACTTCCCAGATGCTCGCCGCCCAGGCGATCTCCGTTTCGGAGGGTGAGAAGGGGGCGCCGCGTTCGTCTTCGTAGGCGCGGAGGAAGGCTTCGGAGCTTTCGAGCGGCGCGAGCGTTGTCGCACCGTGGCTCGCGAAAATCCCGGCGGCGCTCCCGGCGATCGCCGCTTCGGGCAACCAGGCGAGGCTGTCCCAGTCGTGGACGACGTGTGCCTCTCCGTTCTGCCAGCGGATGTTCTGCGCTTCCCAGTCGGCGTGACCGAGCACGAGTTGGCAGGTCGCAGCCGGCCAGCTTCGTCTGCACGCGCCGGATGGCGTCCTCGATCCAGCCGGGCACGGCCACGGCCGCCTCCCGCTCGGGCGTCGCGTCCCATCGCACCCACTCCGGATTTGGCAGCGGGGGATCAAGGTCGAGGGTCGCCAGGCGGCGGACGAGGTCGGCCAGAAGGCGACCCGATTTCGCCGCCACCTCGGGTGTGTCACGCGTCTCAAGCTCGCCGCCTGGGACAAGCCGCTCGGCGTGCACCGCGACACCGTCGCTCACGATCACGTCGGTAAGCGGCATCGGAGAGGGAAAGCCTCGCTCGGCGAGCAGTCTCTGCGCCGTAACGCATCGGGCCGCCCGACCTGCTTCATCGACACGACGCTTCACCACAACCTCGCGTCCATCTGCAAGCCGAACACCAACAACCTCGGACAGATACCCAGCGACGAACAAAACCTCCACCGTCCCGGCTCCCAGAAAAGCTCGACACCACCGGTCAACCCACGACGGAAGCTCATGCATCACCCCAGCGAAGCCTACGGAGCGCGCCTTATGCCGCGAGGGACTCGCTTGCGCGAGTGTTCTGGAATGTCCCCTGAACATGTCTCGACCGGCCGGTTGGTGCATGATCGAGCCGTGCCGGTGGAAGCGATTCATCTCGGGGCTCGAGGCAAGCCCGAACTTTGGACGGTCGAGTCCGTGCAGGCTGTCGCAGGGAAGGGGCTCGAAGGTGACCGGCACTTCCACGCCGGCGGAGCCGCTTCGGGCCAGGCGCTGACCCTCGTCTCGGCCGAGGTAGTCGAGGAAGTCGGACTAAGGCCGGGTGATACTCGCCGACAGGTGACCGTGCGTGACGTGGAAGTCAACGCTCTTGTTGGCAAACGCTTTCGCGTAGGCGAGGTCGAGTGCTTCGGTGTGGAGCTCTGCGAGCCGTGTCGTCATCTCGAGGAGATGACGCGGCCCGGGATCATCAAGGCGCTCACTCATAGGGCTGGCATCAATGCCGACATCCTCGTCGGCGGCGTCATTCGCGTGGGCGATCCCGTCGTGGAGCTCTAGTCCAGAAGTTCGCCTGCGCCAGTGCTCCGCAATCACGCCCGAGCCGCCGTCCGTGAACGCACATGTCACCCAGGGGTACCGTTGGGGCGTGCCTACCGAGGAAGACGGTGCGATCACGGGGCCCCGCGCAGGTGGTCTAACCGAGGTGGAGCGAGTCGGCCAGACAGTCGTTCGTGCCACAGGCTCGTGGCGCCCTGCTGTACACGCGTTGCTTGCCCATCTCGCTCGCGTGGGCTTCGACGGGGCTCCGCGGCCGCTGGGGATTGACGCTACGGGTCGCGAGATTCTCACCTTCGTCGCCGGCGGTGGCCCCTCCCATGGCGACGAGGAGCTCGCACGTGTGGCGCGCCTGATACGCGCTTTCCACGACGCCACTGCGACGTTCGATGCTTCGGCTCACGCTGAATGGCAGTTCATGGTCGGGGCGCCTCGGACAGGTGAGGTCGTCTGTCACAACGATCTCTCTCCTGACAACACGGTCTACGGAGACGACGAGGCGCCGCGCGCTTTCATCGATTGGGACTTGGCCGCTCCTGGGCCGCGGCTCTGGGACGTCGCGTGGGCGGTCTACCGATTCGTGCCGCTCTACGACGACGAAACCTGTGTGCGCTTGGGGTACCCGGTGCCGTCACGTGCTGCACGGCTGCGGATCTTCTGTGACGCCTATCGGCTCGATGCTCGCCAAGCACTCCTCGCAACGGTCTGTGAACGCATTCGGGTCCTGTACGACACTGCTCGTGCGTGGGGTGAGGACGGACGTCCCGGCTGGCGCGAGGTCTGGCGAGACACCCGTGGCGAGCAATGGCTGGGCGGGCTTCGCTACGTCGAGGCTCAACTGCACGAGTGGGAGCGAGAACTCGGAACTCACTAGTGGCCTCGCTCGCCTGCGCGAGTGTTCCGCTATGGCCCCTGAGCGAACCACCAGGCAACTGTTGATGAGTGAGCCGCTGATACTTCGATCGCTGTGCACATACGGGCGCGAGGATAGGTCGAGATGCAGGCGTCAGAAGTTGTACGTGCGGTGGATGCGGCCATGGAGGTCGCCTCGGCGCTGGACTTGCCGGTCGCCGAAGCCACGGTTGTTCAGAATTCGAACAAGCTCGCTTTGCGCTTGCTGCCTTGCGACGTCTTCGCCCGAGTGGCATTCGCCGGGCTTGAGGTGTTCGAGGCCGAACTCGAGATTGGACGACGGCTTGCTGAGATCGAGAGTCCCGTGGCGAGGCTTGAGCCTCGAGTGGAACCGCGTGTCTATGAGCGAGACGGGTTCGCGGTCACGCTCTGGACCCATTACGAGCAGACGCGTCAGGAGGTCTCGCCAGCCGACTACGCGAAGGCCCTAGAGCGGTTGCATGCCGGTATGGCGAACGTCGATGTCACGGTGCCGCACTTCACTGACCGAGTCGCGGAAGCTCAACAACTCGTTGCGAACCGGGACCGAACTCCAGCGCTTGGAGACTCGGACCGAGAGATGCTCAACAGCACGCTACGACGTGTGATCCATGAGCGCTCCTCCGCCGAGCAACTGCTGCATGGAGAGCCACACGCGGGCAACCTGCTCAACACTAAGAGCGGGCCGCTGTTCATAGATCTTGAGACGTGTTGCCGTGGGCCTGTCGAGTTCGACCTCGCTCATGTGCCGGAAGCGGTCAGCGAGTGCTATTCCGGTGCCGATCGCGGCCTGGTTCGTGAGTGCCGCGGCCTCGTTCTGTCAATGGTCGCCGCGTGGCGCTACGAACCAGACGACGAACTCCCGAACGGGAAACGGGCAGGGCAAGAGCTTCTTCGCGCCCTACGCGCGGGCCCACCGTGGCCGACACTCGACGCCGTGTCGTCACGGGTTCCCTAGCTCGGCAGCCGAAGACGGAGAGGGGCGGTCTCCGCCGGGTTGGTGCGCTGAAGATGAGTCCGGGCGGTGGGCGACTCTAGGCGTGAACCATCTCGTGGACGGGGAACTCCTTGATGTCGGGCGGCCCCTGCGGCTGGACTCCCGCCGCCGCCATTCCCTCCACGATCCGCCCCGCGAAGGCATCGAAGTCCGCGCGGGACTCCCAGAAGTCGATGATCCCCCAGCCGTCGTCGATCGGCCCTGAGGCGTGAAAGAGGAGCCCGTTCGGTGGCGTTCGATCCGGGTTGGCGTGATCGTGAGCTTCGTCGAACTGTTCCTGAGTGATCCCAGCGAGCTTGATCCGGATGCCGATAGCCATCCTCAGCCTCTCTTTCGGTAGGGATGGCGATGCTACGCCTCTGAAGTGACCGCGGTGCGGTGACCCGCGCCGGAGAGCCGGCGAGCAGGCTTGCGGTTGGCGATCACTCGGCTTAGGGTGGGCGGCCGTTTGCAGGTCGCAACCACTCGGGAGGTGTTGGTGCAGGACACCACGTGCCACATGTCGATTTCGCTCGACGGCTTCGTCGCCGGCCCAGAGCAGAGCCGCGAGGACCCGCTGGGCAAGGGCGGGATGGAGCTGCACCGCTGGCACCTGGGCGACGAGCGCGCCAACGAGGCCGACGAGACGGCGGCCGCTTGGCTTCTGCGTCCGCGTGGCGCCTACGTCATGGGTCGCAACATGTTCGGGCCGATCCGCGGTGAGTGGGACGAGGACTGGCGCGGCTGGTGGGGACCTGAGCCGCCTTACCACGCTCCGGTGTTCGTGCTCACCCATCACGCTCGCGAGCCGATCGAGATGGAGGGCGGGACGACCTTCCATTTCGTGACCGCCGGGTTCGATGCCGCCTACGCGCAGGCGCGCGAAACCGCCGGCGACGACGGCGTGGACATCGCGGGGGGCGCATCGACCGTGCGGCAGGCGCTTGTCGCCGGGGTCGTCGACGAGCTCACGCTCGACATCGCCCCGGTTTTGCTCGGGTCCGGCGAGCGGATCTTCGACGGAGTGGAGTCCCTCGGCATGGAGCCGGTCGAGGTGCTGCACTCGCCGCTGGCCACGCACATCCGGTACCGCCGGTCGGGCTAGAGCCTG
>CAVXXW010000006.1:0-30732 GCA_963765785.1 uncultured Actinomycetes bacterium | reverse complement strand
CTCGGCGAAGAAGTCCGGTTCGGGCTTGACCCGGTAATCGCTGCCGAACTGGAAGATGCGCGGCCCTTCGGAGGTGACGAGGTCGACCACCACCGGTGCCTCGCCCGGGAAGTCGCGCACGACCGCGGCGAGCTCGCGGATGATCCCGGCCCGCGCGCGCCGCGCGTCGAGCTTGAGCCGCACCTCACGGCGCTCCGGCGTCGCCTCGAAGGCCGTCACCTCGAGCGCGATCAGCTTCGACTCGCCCTCCTTGTGGTCGACCCGGGCCTTCACGACCAGCACCTCGTCCGCGGCCAGCAGCTCGCGCGACGCCGCGTAGACCGAGTTGAAGACCACGACCTCGGCGCTGCCGACGACGTCGTCCAGCCGCAGGAACACCATCGGGTCGCCCTTCTTGGTCGTCAGCTGCTTGACCGCCGAGACGATCCCCGCAACGGTCACGATCTCGCCGTCGCGCCGCTGGTGCAGCTCGGCCAGCGTCGCGTCGGTCTTCTTCCGCAGCTGCCCCCGCACCGCCTCGAGCGGATGCTCGGAGACGTAGAGCCCGAGCGTCTCCTTCTCCAGCCGCAGCAGCTCGTTCTTCTCGAACTCCTCGGCGCTGATCGGCGGATGCGAGATCGTCTCCTCGGCCTCGGCGAACAGCGAGCTCTGTCCGCGTAGCCGCTCGTCCGAGGCGCGCTGGCCGTGGGAGAGCGCGTGCTCGAGCGCCTCGAGCATCCCGCGCCGCGAGCCGCCCGTCGAGTCGAGCGCACCGCACTTGACCAGCGACTCGAGCGCACGCTTGTTCACGACCTGCGGGTCGACGCGCTCGGTGAAGTCCCAGAGCGAGGCGAACGCCCCGCCCTCGCCGCGCGCGTGCACGATCGCGCGCGCCGCCGAGTCGCCGACGTTCTTGACCGCGTTCAGGCCGAAGCGGATCCGGCCCTCGACGACGGCGAAGTCGCACTCCGAGCCGTTCACGTCCGGCGGCAGCACCTCGACGTCCATCTCGCGGCAGGCGTTGACGTAGAACGGGACGCGGTCCTTGGTGTTCATCACGGACGAGATCAGCGCCGCCATGTACTCCTTCGGGTGGTGCGCCTTCAGCCACGCGGTGCGGTAGGCGATCAGCGCGTAGCAGGCGGCGTGCGACTTGTTGAAGGAGTAGTCCTGCGCCTGCTCCATGTCCTTCCAGAGCTGGTTCGCGACGCCAGGTGTGATCGAGTTGGCGGCGCAGCCCTCGAGGAACTTGTCCTTCAAGGACGCCATCAGCGAGTGGATCTTCTTGCCGATCGCCTTGCGCAGGTCGTCGGCCTCGGCGGGGCTGAAGCCGGCGAGCTGCTTGGCGATCTCCATGTACTGCTCCTGGTAGATGCAGATCCCGTAGCTCGTGCCGGTGATCGCCTCGAGGCGCGGGTCGGCGTAGGTGACCGCCTCCTGGCCGTTCTTGCGCCGCGCGTAGCCCGGGATGTAGCCCATCGGCCCCGGCCGGTAGAGGGCGACGAGCGCGATCAGGTCCTCGAACTCCGTCGGCTTGACCTGCCGCAGCGCCTCGCGCATCCCCGACGACTCGAACTGGAAGACGCCGGTCGCGTCGCCGCGCTGGAGCATCTTGTAGGTCGCCGGGTCGTCGAGCGGCAGCTTCGAGATGTCGACAGCGCCGACGAGCCCGACCGCCTTGTCGATCACGTCGAGGTTGCGCAGACCGAGGAAGTCCATCTTCAGCAGGCCCAGCGCCTCGACGTCCCACATCCCGAACTGCGTCACGACCTCCTGGTCGGCGCCTTTCTGCTGCAGCGGCACGAGGTCGGTCAGCGGCCGGTCGGCGATCACGACGCCGGCGGCGTGGATCGAGTCCTGGCGGATCAGGCCTTCGAGCGGCTTCGCCAGGTCGACGATCTCGCGCACGAGCGGGTCGGCGTCGTAGGCCTGCTTCAGCTCCTGCCCAGGCTTGAGGCAGTCGGCGAGGAAGACCTTCGGGCCTTCCGGGATCAGCTTCGCGACCTTGTCGACCGAGCCGTACGGGATCTCGAGCACGCGGCCGGCGTCGCGGACGGCGGCGCGGGCCATCATCGTCCCGAAGGTGATGATCTGCGCGACGCGGTCGCGGCCGTACTTCTCGGCGACGTAGTTGATGACGCGGTCGCGGCCGGCGACGGCGAAGTCGATGTCCATGTCGGGCATCGACTTGCGCCCCGGGTTGAGGAAGCGCTCGAAAAGCAGGTCGTACCTGATCGGGTCGACGTCGGTGATCTCGAGGCAGTAGGCGGCGAGCGAGCCGGCAGCCGAGCCGCGGCCCGGGCCAACCGAGATGCCGTTCCGCTTCGCGAACGAGATGAAGTCCCAGACGATCAGGAAGTAGTCCGCGAAGCCCATCTCCTTGATCGTCTTGAGCTCGAAGCGGAGGCGTTCCTGCAGCTCCGGCGTGACACGCTCGTACCGCTTCGCAAGGCCCTTCTCGCAGAGCTCGACGAGGTAGTCGAAGGCGTCCTTGCCGTCGGGGAGCGGGAACTTCGGGAGCAGGATGTTCCCGAGCTCGAGCTCGACCTTGCAGCGCTCGGCGATCTCGAGCGTGCGGCGCATCGCCTCCTCGTGTCCGGGGAAGTCGAGCGCCATCTCCTCGGGCGACTTGAAGAAGAACTGGTCGGTGTCGAACTTCCAGTGGTTCGGGTTCTTGAGCGAGTCGCCCGACTGGATGCAGAGCAGCGCCTCGTGCGCCTTCGCGTCCTCGTGGCGGAGGTAGTGCACGTCGCCGGTCGCCACCAGCGGCAGGCCCGCCTCGGCGGCGAGCTTCGCGAGCGCCGGGTTGATCCGCTGCTGGATGTCGAGCCCCGCGTTCTGCATCTCGACGTAGGTCGAGTCGCGGCCGAACACCTGCGCGAGCCGGTCGAGGTCGGCGCGGGCGTCGCCGGGGCGGTTCTCCTCGAGCGCCTTGCAGACCCGGCCCGAAAGGCAGCCGGAGAGCGCGACGAGGCCCTGCGAGTGGCGCTCGAGCAGCTCCCAGTCGACGCGCGGCTTGTAGTAGTAGCCCTCGAGGTAGCCGGCGGAGGCCAGCTTGATCAGGTTGCCGTAGCCGGTGTTGTCCTCGGCCAGCAGCGTCAGGTGGGCGTAGCCCTTCTTCTGCGCACGGCGATCCTCGGCGACGTAGAGCTCGCAGCCGATCAGCGGCTTGACGCCCGCCTTGCCAGTCTCGCGGTAGAGCTCGACCGCGCCGGCCAGCGAGCCGTGGTCGGTGAGCGCGACCGCAGGCATCTCCAGCTCGGCCGCCCGCGACGCGAGCTCCGGGATCCGGCACGCCCCGTCGAGGATCGAGTACTCGGAGTGGACGTGGAGATGGACGAACGGTGCCTCGGACACGGCGACCAACCTTATCGCCGGGTCAGGACCGCACCCGCGAGCGCGCCGGACGATGTTCCGACGGCCGGTCCCGGCGAGCCAAACCCTCCTAGCCGACGGCTGCGGTGGGAGCCTCGTCGCGCTCGGCCACGTGGCAGGCGACGAGGCGCCGCGGCCCGATCTCGCGGAGCGGCGGCGTCACCGTCGCGCACTCGGCAATCGCGTACGGGCAGCGCGCGCGGAAGCGGCAGCCGGGCTGAGGGTCGATCACCTTCGGCGGCTCCCCCACGTCGGCCGCGTCCGAGATGCCGAGCTCGGCCCGCGGGTCGGGCACCGCCGAGAGGAGCAGCTGCGTGTACGGGTGCTTCGGCCGCTGGATCACGTCCTCGGCAGGCCCTTCCTCGACGAGGTGGCCCGCGTAGAGGACGAGCACGCGGTCGGCGACGTAGCGCGCGCTCGCGACGTCGTGCGTGATGTAGAGGAACGAGACGCCCTCGCGTTCCCGCAGCTCGCTCATCAGGTTGAGCACGCCGATGCGGATCGAGACGTCCAGCATCGAGACCGGCTCGTCCGCGACGATCAGCTTGGGCTTGACCGCGAGCGCCGACGCGAAGCCGACGCGCTGCCGCTGGCCGCCGCTCAGCTCGTGCGGGAACTTGGCCGCGACCTGCGTCGCCGGCAGCAGTCCGACCTCGGCGAGCGACCGCTCGACCTCCGCCTCGCGCTTGCGGCGTCCCACGTCGCGGCGGTGCAGGACGATGCCGCGCTCGATCGGGTGCGTCACGCGGTACGCCGGATTGATCGAGCTGTAGGGATCCTGGAAGACCATCGCGACGTCGGCCGCGTAGGCCAGCCGCTGGCGCCGCGTGCGCAGGTTGGTCACCGGCTTGCCCTCGAAGTAGATCTCGCCGGCGCTCGGCCGGTACACGCGCGCGAGCAGGCGCGCGATCGTGCTCTTGCCGCTGCCGCTCTCGCCGACGAGCGCGACGATCTCGCCCGGCTCGAGCTCGAAGCCGACGTCGTCGACGGCATGCAGCTTCTGGCGCGAGAAGAGCTTGCCGACCCGGAAGTGGCGCGTCAGGCCGTCGACCCGGAGCAGCGGCTCGCTCACGCGACGACCTCCTTGGTCGCCGGAGCCTCGGCGGCCGGCTCGCGCAGGAAGCAGCGCACGAGCTCGCCGTCGACCTCGAGCAGCCGAGGCCGCTCGGCCTCGCAGCGCGCGAACGCGTGCGGGCAGCGCGGCGCGAAGCGGCAGCCGGCCGGCGGGCGCAGCAGGTCGGGCGGCGAGCCGGGGATCCCGAGCAGGTGCTCCTTCGCCCCGTGGATCGACGGGAACGCCTCGAGCAGCCCGTCCGTGTACGGGTGCAGCGGCTTCTCGAACAGCTGACGGGTCCGCCCCAGCTCGGCCACCTGCGCCGCGTACATCACGAGCAGCCGGTCGGAGAAATGCCGCACGAGCGACATGTCGTGCGTGACGAAGATGACCGCGAAGCCGAGCCGCTCCTGCAGCTCCTTGATCTGCACCATCAGCGAGCGCTGGCCGACCACGTCGAGGGCCGAGGTCGGCTCGTCCATGATGATCAGCTCGGGCGTAAAGAGCAGCGCCATCGCGATCATCGCCCGCTGCCGCATCCCGCCCGAGAGCTGGTGGGGGTAGCTGTGCAGGTGCACCGGGTCGATCGAGACGAGCCGCAGCACCTCCCTCGAGCGCTCCTCGATCTGGCGCTTCGTCATCGTCGAGTGCGCCTCGCAGGCGTCGCGCATCTGCGCGGCGACGGTCAGCACCGGGTTGAGCGCGTTCATCGCGCTCTGCATCACGACCGAGTAGTCGCGCCAGCGGATGTGGCGCAGCTGCTTGTCGGAGAGCGTGACCATGTCCTGGCCCTTGAACAGCACCTGGCCGTTCGTGATCTCCCCGGCGAGCGGCGCGCCCAGCAGCCGCGCGATCGCGTAGACGAGCGTCGACTTGCCGCAGGCCGACTCGCCGACAACGCCGAGGAACTCGCCGCGGCCGAGCATGAAACTGACGTCGTCGACCGCGACCACCGGCCCGTGCTCGGACGCATACGCGACGGACAGGTTCCGGACCTCGAGGATGTTCTTCCCGTCGGGCGGACGCGCCGGCACGACGTCGGCGCCCTCCGCGTCGACGCCCTTGCCGCTCGAGCTTGCGCAGCCGCAGCGCGGGGCTCGAGACCTCGTCGAACGCGTAGTTCATGAGCGCGAAGGCCGCGCCGAGGAGCGCGATGCAGACGCCGGGCATGATCGCCCAGTACGGCATCCCGGCCCCGAGCGCCTCGTTGTTCTGGGCCCAGTAGAGCATCGTCCCCCAGCTCTGGCTGTTCGGGTCGCCGAGCCCGATGAACTGGAGGCCGGCGGCGAAGAGGACGGCGTAGAGCGCGGCGCCGAGGAAGCTCGCGACGATCAGCGAGGTCATCGTCGGCAGGATCTCGTGGACGATCACGTACGACTTCCGCTCGCCGCGCACGCGTGCCGCCTCGAGGAAGTCGCGCGTGCGTAACGAGAGCGTCTGCGAGCGCAGCTGCCTGGCGCCGTACGACCAACCCAGCACGCCGAGCACGATCACGAGCGTGAACAGGCCGGAGTTCCGCTCGTACGCCGCGATCACGATGATCAGCGGGAAGATCGGGATCACCAGGATCACGTCGGTGACCAGCGAGAGGATCCCGTCGGTGGTGCCGCCGAGGTAGCCGGCCGAGACGCCGACCACGACCGCGATCACCGTCGCGAGGCCGCCGACGAGCAGTGCGATCAGGAGCGACTGGCGCGTCCCGAAGACGAGCTGCGAGAAGACGTCCTCGCCGTAGGCGGTCGTGCCGAACAGGTGGTGCACCGAGGGCCCGAGCGCGGGCGGGTAGATCTTCGCCCGGGGGTTGTCCGGCGCGATCTGCCCCGGGATCGCCGCGAGCACGACGAAGAAGAGCAGCAGCCCGAGCCCGACCAGCGCCTTCTTGTTGCGGATGACCGAGCGGAAGAGGTCGGCGCCGACGCTCCTCCTCGTCGCCTCCTCCGGCGGGCCGGAGCCGACGGTCGCGCCGGCCGGCTCGAGCGGGTCGGCGACCGTCGGCAGGCTCATCCGCGCTCCCGGGTGCGCGGGTCGAGGATCGCGGTCGCGACGTCGGCAGCGAGGATCGCCACCAGCACGGCGACCGTGATCAGGAGGAACAGCGCCTGCATCAGCGCGTAGTCCTGGTTCTCGACCGACTGCAGGAACATCCAGCCGACGCCGGGGTAGTTGAAGACGAACTCGACGAGGATCGCGCCGCCGACGACGAAGCCGAGCGACATCGCGAAGCCGACCAGGTTCGGCAGGATCGCGTTCCGGCCGGCGTAGGTCCACATGATCCGCCACGGCTTCAGGCCCTTGGCCCGGGCCATGCGCACGTAGTCCTCGGTCAGGACCGTGATCGTGTTGTTGCGCATCGTCAGGATCCAGCCGCCGATCGCGGTGACGATGATCGTCAGCGCCGGCAAGATCGAGTGATTGAACGCGTCGGCGACGAACGTCCAGTTCCAGCCGACGGTCGTCGTGACGTCGTAGCCGCCGCTCTCCGGGAACCACCCGAGCTTGATCGAGAAGAGCCAGATCGCGAGCAGCGCGAGCCAGAAGTACGGGAACGCCGAGGTGATCACGAACAGCGGCGGCAGCGCGCCGTCGAGCGCGGTGCCCCGCCGCCAGGCCGAGACGAGCCCGATCGCCGTCCCGAGCACGAAGGCGACGATCGTCGTCACCCCGACGAGTGCGAGCGTCCACGGCAGCGCCTGCAGCACCTGGTGGGCGACCGTGTCCGGGAAGAACGTCAGCGAGGTCCCGAAGTGCCCGGTCGCGATGTTGCCGAGGTACGTGAAGTACGCGCGGACGAGACTCTGGTGGGCGTTGACGCCGAACGCGATCTCGAGCGCGTGGAGGGCGTTCGGGTTCAGGCGCCCCTTGTAGCGGCTCATCATCGCGATCGCCGCGTTGCCCGGCATGAGGCGCGGGATCAGGAAGTTCAGCGTGACCGCAGCCCAGAGGGTGACGAGGAAGAACCCCAGCCTGCGGGCGACGAACCTCACGTTCCGCGCCTCATGCCCGTGTCGATGCTCGTGGCGCTACCCCTGCTTCGCCTTCAGATGGAGCAGCATGACACCCCAGTCGGGGTTGACGTACGCGGCCGGCCGGGCGAACGGGTCGCCCTTCGTCACCCAACCCGCCAGGTCCTTGGTGTTGTACTGGTACCAGTCGACGCCCTCGGTGACCGGGATCACGGGGATCTCGTTCACCATCACGGCCTCGAGCTGCTTGACGATCTGGTGCTGCGTCGCCGGGTCGCTCGTCGCGGCGTACTGCTCGATCAGCTTGTCCGTCTGCGGATTCGAGTAGCGCTCCCAGTCGGAGCCGGCCGACTTTCCGATCGGCGCCGAGCCCTTCGAGTACAGCAGCGAGCGCAGCTCGTAGTACGGCGTCGGGCCCGCGGTCTGGTTGCCGTCGTACGCGAGCTGGTAGTGCCCGTTGTAGACGTCGTTGTCGTAGGTCTGGCTCGAGAGATTCTCGGGCGTGACCTTGATCCCGACCGCCTTCAGCTGCTCCTGGACGAGCTGCGCCGAGGCAACCCAGTCGGAATAGCCGCCGATGTTGATCATCGTGAACGAGAGCGGCTTGCCGTCGGGAGTCTGGTAGACGCCGTTGACCTTCTTGTAGCCCGCCTGCTGAAGGATCTGCTCGGCCTTCGCCGGGTTGTAGTCAACCTTCTTCGCCAGCCCCTGGTCGAGCCAGTCGCTGAAGGTCGGCGTCACGATCCCCGTCTGGTTCGAGGGCGGCTCGTAGCCGTACTCGCCGATCTCGGAGACCTTGTTGCGGTCGATCGCGTACGCCATCGCCTGGCGTACCGGGAGGTTCTTCAGGATCGGGTCGGTCTGGTTGATGTAGACCGCGACGTTGACGACCGGCGGGAACCAGTAGTGGTTGTCCGGGCTCTTCTTCAGGTAGTACGCGTTGATGTTCGGGATGAACTGGCTGCCCCACTGGGCCTTCCCGCTGGCAAGCTGCTGGTTCGCGGGGTCGTTCGAGGTGAACGCCGGGTAGTAGACGGTGTCGATCGTCGGCTTCCCGGACTGCCAGTAGCTCGGGTTCTTCTTGTACTTGATCACCTGCGGCGAACAGGAGCTCATCGTGAACGGGCCTGTTCCAACCGGCTTCGTGTCCTTGTAGGTGGTCGGGTTCTTGATCGTCGACCAGATGTGCTGGGCGACGATCGGGGTCTGGTCGGCGATGTAGTAGAAGTACGGAACCGCGGCCGTCTTGAAGTTGAAGGCGACCTTGTTGCCGTTCTGCGTGACGCTCTTCAGCACCGACCAGTTCGCGTTCAGGTCGAGCGCGGGGTTCTTCTTCAGCAGCTGGAAGGTGTAGACGACGTCCGATGCGCTGAACGGCTTGCCGTCGCTCCACTTGACGCCGTCACGGATCGTGAACGTCAGCGTCTTGTTGCCGTTGCTCCAGGCGTAGCTCTTCGCGAGCCACGGCGTCGTCGCGCCGCTCTTCAGGCCGTCGACGTAGGTGAGCTCCTCGTACGCGGTGCCGAACGAGAGGAAGTTCACGCTCGCGTTGAACGGGTTGAACCCGCAGGTCCAGGTCGTGCCTTGCTCGTTCGAGATCGTGACGGAGGTCGCTCCTCCGCTCGAGCTCGACTTCTTGCTGCTGCCGCAGGCCGCCGCGGTCAAGCCCACCAACGCGAACACCAGCGCGAGCATCGCTGCTCGTTTCATCACCCTCTCCTTCCAGGTCGTGGATCTGCTTCGGGGTCGCCGTTTGTGTTGTCCTTGCTGTTCAGAAGCTCTTCGAATTCGTGCCGGAGGCGGTCCTGGGCGTCGGCACCCGCTCCGAGCTCGTCCAGGCCGAGCAGCGCCGCGCCGACGATCGGCGGCGAGCTCGTGACGTGAACCGTGGCGGCCGGGGCCTCGTGCGCGAGACCGGCCTTGATCGCGCCGATCAGGCGCGGGTCGTTCGACTGCATCAGCCCTCCGCCGAGCGCTACGGGGACTGGTTCGTCGGTCAGGCCGAGTCGCTCGAGGGTGACGCGGATCATCGTCACGATCTCCTGGGCGAGCTTGTCGACGATCTCGGCAGCCACCGGGTCGCGGTCGGCTTCTTTGAAGACCACGGGGGACAGCTCGATCACGCGCCGTTCGCCGATCTCGCCGTGGTGGATCGCCTCGGCCAGCTGCATCGGCGTCTCGAGGCCGAAGTAGCCGGGGACCGCGTGCTCGAGCGTCGTCTTCGGGCCGCGACCGTCCTCGCTGCGGGCGGCCGCGAGCGTCGCCTCGGCGCCGACGTCGTAGCCGCCGCCCCAGTCGCCGGTCGTCCAGCCGAGGGCCGGGAAGCGCGCGTGGCGTCCGTCGGGCGCGACGCCGACGCAGTTGATCCCGGCGCCGCAGACGACTGCGACGCCCCAGCCGTGCTCGGTGCCGGCTCGGAGGACGGCGAGCGTGTCGTTGCCGACCGTGACGGTCTCGGCGAGGCGGCGGGCGGCGACGGCCTGCTGCATCTCGTCGACCTCGGAGGGGAAGTCGACGCCGGCGAGAAACAGCTGGCCGACCTGGGCGACCGGGCCGTCGCCGTTGGCGATGCCCGCCTCGTCGAGGGCCTGGGCGAGTAGGTCGTCGATCACTGCTAGCGAGCCGTCGAGTCCGATGTGGTGCGGCGAGCTCTGCGGGCCGCGGACGAGCGCGACGACCTCGCCGTCGGCGCGGACGAGGGCGAGGTCGGTCTTCGAGTTGCCGCCGTCGAGGGCCAGGACGAGCGGCGCGGTCACGTCGTCGGCTCCTGCGCGAAGAACTGCGGGAGGTGCTCGCGGTCGGCTTCGAGCAGGCGCTCGGTCAGCTCTTCGACCGGCGGCACCTGGCCGACCAGTGGGTGCGCGAGCAGCGCCTTGTAGACCAGGTCGCGGTCGCCTTCGATCGCAGCTTGGGCTGCGAGGCGTTCGTAGGCGGCGACGTGCTGGGTCAGGCCGAGCAGCTCGGACGCGAGGGGCGGCTGCTCGATCGGGTCCGGGCCTTCTGCGGTGATCCGCGCCGGGAGCTCGACGGCGTCATCGTCGGCGAGGCCGGCGACGGTTCCATTGTTGCGGACGTCGACGACCTGGACGTCTTGCGCGTCGCTCGCAAGGGAAGCGACGAGCTGCGTTGCCGCTTCGCTGTAGAAGGCGCCGCCGCGCTTCTCGAGCAGCTTCGGCTTCGTCGTCAGGTTCGGATCGCGGTAGAGCTCGAGCAGCTCGCGCTCGATCTCGGCGACCTCGGCGGCGCGCGGCGTGCCCACGAGCTGCTCCTGGAGCACGTCGTCGTGGAAGTAGAAGTAGCGCAGGTAGTACGACGGGATCGCCCCGAGTCGCTCGAGCAGTCCGCGCGGCAGGTCGACGTGCTCGGCGAGCTCGTCGCCCTGGTCGGCGAGCAGGTCGGGCAGGACGTCGTCCCCGTCGAGCAGGATCCGGCGCACCCACGTCAGGTGGTTCAGGCCGACCTGGTCGATCAGGATGCGGTTCGGCTCGGCGTCGAGCAGGCGCGCGGCGTAGCGCTGGAGCCCGATCGCCACGTTGCAGAGCCCGACCGCGCGGTGGCCGGCGTCGAGCAGGCTGCGCGTGACGATCCCGACCGGATTCGTGAAGTCGACGATCCAGGCGTCGTCGGCAGCGAGCTCGCGCACGCGTGCGGCGATGTCGAGCACGACCGGGACGGTGCGCAGCGCCTTGCCGAGGCCGCCGGCCCCGGTCGTCTCCTGGCCGATGCAGCCGCAGGCGAGCGGGATCGTCTCGTCGGAGAGCCGGGCCTGCTGGCCGCCGACGCGGAGCTGGATCAGGACGAACGACGCGCCGTCGAGGGCACGCTCGAGCTCGTCGGTGACGGCGAGCGTGCCGTCGTAGCCCGCCGCGTCGAGCATGCGCTTCGCGAGGCTGCCGACGACCTCGCGGCGCTCGGCGTCGATGTCGTGCAGGACGACCTCGGTCAGGTCGAGCCGCTCACGCTCGCGCGCGAGCCCGGCGACCAGCTCGGGGGTGTAGGTCGACCCACCACCGACGACGGCGAGCTTCACCGCTGGACTCCGATCCTCTGCAGAGCGGCTACCTCCAGGCGCGAAAACCTGTTAGGAACCCAGACGAGGTGACTTTCCCACGCATGAGCGTCCGAGTCAAGCTCTAGGAATCAGGCGGATCTTCGGTTAGTGTCATTGCCGAGATGGCCGCCACCGGCCGTGCTACCCCGCCGCTCCTTCGCGCCTTGAACGAGCGCACCGTGCTCGAGGCGATCCGTGCGGGGGCGCCGATCTCGCGCGCCGAGATCTCCCGCCGCTCGGGTATCTCGAAGCCAACGGTCTCACTCGCGCTGCGCTCGCTGCTCGACGCCGGCCTCGTGCGCGAGGCCGAGCGGGGCCCGGACGGACCTGGCTACGGCGCCGTCTACTTCGAGCCGGTCGCCGAGGCGGCGGTCGTGCTCGGGCTCGATCTCGGAGCGCGCTTCGTGCGAGGCGCCGTGTGCGACCTGGGTGGCGCGATCCGGGCGCGGCAGGACGTCGAGCTCGCGGTTGCCGACGCGGAGGACGCGATCGAGGCGATCGGCCGGCTGCGCGACTCGCTCCTCGGAACCGCGGCCCTCGACCCGACGCTCGTCGACAGCGTGATCGTCGGCGTGCCGGGCGTCGTCGCGGACGACGGCACCCTGAAGCTGGTCGAGAACGTCGCCGGCCTCGAAGGTCGCCGCTTCGCCGACGAGCTCCAGGCGGCCCTCGGACTCGCGGTCGCGCTCGAGAACGACATCAACCTCGCGGCGCTCGGAGAGCAGTGGCAGGGCGTCGCCCGCGGCGTGAGCGACTTCGTCTTCCTCTCCGTCGGCACCGGCATGGGCGCAGGGCTCGTCCTCGGCGGCGAGCTGCACCGCGGGCGGAATGGCGCCGCCGGCGAGCTCGACTTCGCGCTCGGCGAGCTCGGGGAGGCTGTCGACCCTGCCGCACCACAGGTCGCCGAGCTGGCGCGCCAGCGAACGGGTCTCGCCGACCCCCCGGCCTTGTTCGCCGCAGCGCGCACTGGCGACCGCGTCGCGCGGGCGGTCGTCGAGGAGGTCGCGCGGCGGATCGCGCTCCACCTCACGCCGGTCGCAGCGGTGGCGGACGTCGAGCTCGTCGTCCTCGGCGGCGGCATCGGCGCCAACGGCGACCTGCTGCTCGAGCCGGTCGCGCGTCTGCTCGCCGAGTGGCTGCCGTTCCCGCCGCGGATCGCGGTCTCGACGCTCGGCGAGGCGGCCGTTCTCACAGGTGCCGTTGCGGTCGGGCTCCAGGCCGCGCTCGAGAACGTCTTCGCGCGGCGGGCCGCGGCTCCAGCCTGAGGCTCGCACCTATCGGTTGTCGGCCGCGGCTAGCGCATCTCGCGTACGAGCTCCGCTGCCACGTCGCTCGCCCTCCAGTAGTGCGCCCCCAGGCCGGTTCGACCGACGCGCCGACGCCGTGACCGCCGCGGACGGAAGGGAAGGTCTGAGAGCCGCGGAGCCGGATGCCCGATCTCCAGCCTCACTCGCTCGATCAGCTCGCTCGCCGCCTCGCGTGACTCCGGGAACGCCAGGCCGGCACGCGTGCAGAGCGCGGCCGCCAGCGCGTAGACCTGCCTAGCCGTCGGGCCCTCGTCCATGCGGAACATGGCAGCAGAGAAACCCGCACGGATGTGTGACGACTCTGTGCCAAGACTGCACCGAACTGTCCGCGGCTAGGGTGGCTGCGTGCCGAACACCGCCCGCCGAGACGATCTCCGCAACGTCGCCATCGTCGCGCACGTCGACCACGGCAAGACGACGCTCGTCGACGCGCTGCTCTGGCAATCGGGCTCGTTCCGCGACAACCAGGACGTGGCCGAGCGCGTGCTCGACTCGCTGGACCTGGAGCGTGAGAAGGGCATCACGATCCTGGCCAAGAACACGGCCGTCCAGATCGGCGAGACGAAGGTGAACATCGTCGACACCCCGGGTCATGCCGATTTCGGGGGCGAGGTCGAGCGCGGCCTGACGATGGTCGACGGCGTCCTGCTGCTGGTCGACGCGAGCGAGGGGCCGCTCCCGCAGACCCGTTTCGTCCTGCGCAAGGCACTGGAGGCGCGCCTTCCGGTCGTCCTCGTCGTGAACAAGGTCGACCGCCCGGACGCCCGCACGGCGGCGGTTGTGAACGAGGTCTACGAGCTCTTCCTCGACCTCGACGCCGACGAGTCGCAGATCGAGTTTCCGATCGTCTACGCGAACGCGCGCGCAGGGCGGGCCGGCCTCGCCCCCGACGAGCTCGCCGACGACCTCGGTCCGCTGCGCGAGACGCTTCTTGCGACCGTGCCGCCGCCCACCTACGAGCCCCAGCACCCGCTGCAGGCGCTGGTGACGAACCTCGACGCGTCGCCCTACGTCGGCCGCCTCGCGCTGCTGCGCGTCCAGCACGGGACGATCCGGAAGGGCGAGCAGGTCGCCTGGTGCCGCGCCGACGGCTCGATCGAGCCCGCGCGCGTGACCGAGCTCTACGTGACCGAGGCGCTCGACCGTGTTCCCGCCGACCAAGCCGGCCCCGGCGAGATCGTCGCGCTGGCCGGCCTGCCTGAGGTGACGATCGGCGAGACGATCGCCGACCCCGACGATCCGCGGCCGCTCCCGGTGAGCGTGGTCGACGAGCCGTCGCTGGCGATGACGCTCGGGATCAACACCTCCCCGTTGGCCGGCACGGAAGGCGACAAAGTGACGGCGAGCGCCCTCATCGCCCGCCTCGAGCAAGAGCTCGTCGGCAACGTCTCGCTGCGTGTCCGGCCGACCTCGAAGCCGGAGGTCTGGGAGGTGCAGGGCCGCGGCGAGCTGCAGCTCGCGGTGCTGGTCGAGATCATGCGCCGCGAAGGCTTCGAGCTCACGGTCGGCAAGCCCGAGGTGCTGACGCGCGAGCTCGACGGCGTCAAGCACGAGCCGGTCGAGCGGGTCGCGATCGACGTGCCCGAGGAGTACATCGGCGTCGTCACCCAGCTGCTCTCGCTGCGCAAGGGCCGCCTGCAGGAGATGGTCAACCACGGCACCGGCTGGGCGCGGATGGAGTACCTCGCGCCCGCGCGCGGGCTGATCGGCTTCCGCACCGAGTTCCTGACCGAGACGCGCGGGACGGGGATCATGCACCACGTCTTCGAGCGCTGGGAGCCCTGGCACGGCGAGCTGCGCACCCGGCCGACCGGCAGCCTCGTCGCCGACCGCCGAGGTCAGGCGACGGCCTTCGCGATCGCCGGCCTGCAGGAGCGCGGCTCGCTCTTCATCGCGCCGCGGGCCGACCTCTACGAGGGGATGGTCGTCGGCGAGAACTCGCGCGAGAACGACCTCGACGTGAACGCGAGCAAGGAGAAGAAGCTCACCAACATGCGCTCAGCGACCGCCGACGAGCTGGTGCGCCTGATCCCGCCGCGGCCGCTCTCGCTCGAGCAGGCGCTCGAGTTCATCCGCGAAGACGAGTGCGTCGAGGTGACGCCGAGGAGCATTCGGCTGCGCAAGGTCGAGCTCTCCGCGAGCAAGCGCCAAAGCCTTTCCTCACGCCGAAAGCGCGAGCGCGACGCCGCGCCTGCTTAGGACGCGCACCCGGCCAACGCCGACCGACCAGCGCAACGAGGCCCCACCAGCTGGCGGGGCCTCGTCGCCGTTTCTCAACCCATCTCGGCCATCGCGGTCGCTGCCCGCTCGGCCATCTCGTCCTCGGGAACGTCCTCGATGTGCGTCGCCACCGACCAGACGTGTCCGAACGGGTCGGTGAGCGAACCGAAGCGGTCGCCCCAGAACATGTCCTCGAGCGGCATCGACACCGTCGCACCCGCGGTCTGCGCCTGCTCGAACACGGCGTCGGCGTCGTCGACGTACATGAACACCGAGGCGGTCGGCCCGCCCCGCTCGGCCGGCGGCCGCACGCTGGACTGCGGGAACGGGTCGGACAGCATCACCTTCGAGTCGCCGATCTGCAGCTCTGCGTGCGCGATCGACCCGTCAGCGCCAGGCATGCGGATCGTCTCCTCGGCGCCGAACGCGTCCTTGTAGAACTCGATCGCGCGGGCGGCGTCCTCCACGGCGAGGTACGGCGTGAGGGTGTGGTAGCCCTCGGGGATCGGCCTCACGGCCATGGTCTCCCTCCTTCCGTAGGGTCGACGTCGATGGTAGACGCGATGCGCCGCGCGCCGCGTCCAGTTTCCGAGACCGCCACCGGACCGTTACACGGCCGCCTCGGCGAGCCTTGACTTCGCCCAGAGCGCCTGCGCGGAATCGCCCGCATGAGCCGTCCCGCACAAGCGGCCGCCGTGCTTCGAGCTGCGATGCACAACGCTGGGATCCGCCGAGTGGAGCTCGCCTGGGGAGCCGCGATCGCCGCCGAGTGGGCGCACTTCGTCGCACTCGGCGTCTTCGCCTACGACGCCGGGGGCACGGCTGCCGTCGGGATCGCCGGGCTGGCGCGGATGCTCCCCGCGGCGCTCGTCGCCCCACTCGCCAGCACCCTCGGCGACCGCTTCCGTCGTGAGCGGTTCATGACGGGGACGGCAGCGGTCGGCGCCCTCGCGCTCGCCGCCTCCGCGCTCGTCTTCTTCACCAGCCGCAGCGAGTGGCTCATCTTCGCCCTAGCGGCAGTGATCGGCGTCTCCTCCACCCTCTTCCGCCCGGCGCTGCAGGCGATCCTGCCCTCGCTCGCGCGGACGCCGGAAGAGCTGATCGCCGCCAACGGGGCGACCTCGACGATCGAGAGCCTCGGGACGCTAGTCGGCCCGCTGCTCGCAGGCGTGCTCATCAGCGTCGGCGACCCCGGCGTCGTCTTTGCAGCCGCAGGCGGCGCGCTCGCCGCCGGTGCGCTGCTCCTTGCGCCGCTGCGGGTCGAGGGCCGGATCCAGGAGACGGCGGCTCGAGCGCCGGCACGGGAGCTCGTCGTGGGCGGCTTCAGGGCCGTCGGGAGGGGCCCGCAACGGCTGATCCTCGCCCTGATGGCCACACAGGGGTTCGTCCGCGGGTGCCTGAACGTGCTGATCGTCGTCGCGGTCTTCCGCGTGCTCGACGCGGGCGCCGGCGCGGTCGGCTACCTCACCGCAGCCCTAGGCCTGGGCGGGCTGGTCGGCGCGTTCGGCGCGATGACCCTGCACAGCCGGCGCCTCGCCGCCGCGCTCGGCTTCGCGCTGATCTTCTGGGGCCTGCCGATCGCGCTCGTCGCTCCGCGGCCGTCGCTGACCGGCACCGTGCTCCTGCTTGCGGTCGTCGGCGCGGCGAACAGCGTCGAGGACGTTGCAGGCTTCACGCTGGTCCAGCGCCTCGTTCCGGACGCCGCGCTGAGCCGCGCGCTCGGCATCATCTGGGGCGCGGCGATGGGCGCCGTCGCGCTGGGCTCGATCACCGCGCCGCTGGTCGTGGATGCGCTCGGCCCCCGCGCGGCGTTCGCGGTCGTCGGCGGCATCCTCCCGGTCGTCACCCTGCTCTCGTGGCACGGTCTGCGGAGGATTGACCGGAACACCGCGCCCCCGACGGCCGAGCTCGCGATTGTCGCCGAGGTGCCTCTCTTCGAGCCGCTCTCGATCGTCGCCAAGGAGCACCTCGCCGGGAAGCTGACGCACGTGCACGTCGATCCGGGCGAGGTCGTCGTGCGCACCGGCGAGATCGGCGAGCGCTTCTACATCGTCGGCGACGGCGAGCTCGAGATCACGAACGGCGCCCGCGGGACCGCGCGAAGCGGCGACTTCTTCGGCGAGATCGCGCTGCTGCGGGACGTCCCGAGGACCGCGACGGTGCGCGCGACGAAGCCGTCCGAGCTGTACGCCCTCGACCGTGACGACTTCCTCTCCGCGCTGACCCACTCCGCCGTGCGCGCCGCCGGCGAGGCCGTCGCGGACGAGCGCCTTAGCTCGCCGGCGGCCCCGGTTCCACGCTGAGCTCCGCGGCATAAAGGTCGTACGGCAGCCGCTCGAGCACGCGCTGCCGCGGGTCGGGCACGTCGAAGAACCGCTCGAGCCGCCTCTCCGCGAGCCACGGGAACTGTTCGGCGACGTGCTCGGCGGCGCCGCGATCGCCGCCAAGCGCGAGGAACTCGATCCGGTCGCGGTACGGCTCGAGCACGGCGCGCGCCGTCGCAGTAGCCACGTCGAGCAGCTCGCGCTCCTGCTCCTCACGCCGGCGCCGGAAGCGGTTCGCGGACGAGCCGCCCTTCTTGTGGCGGCCTTTTACGAAGCGTGTGCCGACCTTCGAAGCGACCAGTCGCTCGCCCTCGAAGACGCCGACCGCGTAGCCGCCGCGACGGACGAGAATCACAGCGACCATCCGATCGCGCTCGAGCTCCTCGAGCAGCGGCCCAAGCTCCACGCGCTCGTAGCTCCCCTCGTGCGCGAGCCCGAACGGCGGCGTCACAACGAGTGTCTCGTCCGCCGTCTCGACCCGAGCCGAGCCGCCGGCGTAGGTCGTGCGGCCAGGCTCCCCGACAAGCGGTGAGAGCCGCTTGCGCACGTTCTCGCGTCCGACGTAGCGCGCCACGACCCGGACACTAGGAGGCTTTGGCTTCGGCGGAACGGTGCACGCCCTCGGGGTGTGCTGGTCGCTCCGAGGCAAGGACGCAGGGAGCTCTCGTAGCCAGAGGCTACGGGTGCGACTGAGGACGCAGCATCGGGGCGTCCAGCGCGGCCCGAGGGCCTCGTCACCGTTCCGCCGGAGTCTCCTACGCTCCGGCCGTGGCCTCCGCGACCGTCGCCCTAGACCTCACGCGCCAGCACCGCCGGGGGCGGCTGTACGTCGCGCTGGCCGCGGTCGCGTGGTCGACCGCGGGGCTCCTGCAGCGCGAGCTGACGGTCGGGATCGGAACTCAGCTCGCCGGCCGCGCCTTCTTCGCCGTGCTCGGGGTGCTCGCGTACGTCGCGATCGCCGAGCGCGGCCGCGTCGGGCGGGCATTCCGGGCGATCGGCAAGCCCGGCCTGGCCGTCGCGGGGCTGATGGCCGTCTCGTCGGGCGCGTTCATCGTCGCCCTGAACTACACGTCGGTCGCGAACGTCCTCTTCTTCCAGGCGCTCGCCCCGATCCTGGCCGCGGTGCTCGGGACGCTCGTCGGCGAGCCCGTCGCGCGGCGAACGTGGATCGCGATGGCCGTTGCCGTCGCCGGTGTGGGCGTGATCGTCAGCGGCTCGGGCCATCCAAGCGCCGTCGGGGCCGCGCTCTCGCTGCTGATGTCCGTGAGCTTCGCGGCCGTGATCGTGATCACGCGCCACCAGCGCGAGGTCTCGATGGCGCCGGCGACGTGCCTCTCGCAGGCGCTGGTCTTCCTCTTCGCCGCCCCGTTCGCGTCCGTCAGCGAGGTCGGCGGGAAGGACCTCGCGCTGCTCGTCGCCCTCGGCGTCGGCCAGATCGGGCTCGGCCTGATCTTCCTGACGATCGGCGCCCGCCTGATCCCGGCCGCGGAGGTCGCGCTGATCACGCTGCTCGAGATCGTCCTCGGCCCGCTCTGGGTCTGGATCGCCCTGGGCGAGCGGCCGGGCACGACGACCCTGATCGGCGGCGCGATCGTCGTCGCAGCGGTCGCGATCGAGGTGATCGGCGAGCCAGAAGAGCCGGCCGTCCCGCCGCCCTAGGCAAAAGAAAAGGGCGACCCGTCGGTCGCCCTTCGATTCGCGATTGTCGCTCGTCTCTGCGGCCCAGGCGAACGATCAACGCTTGTACCGCATCTTGGCCAGAAGCGCCGTCCGTGCCTCACCCTGAAGGGGGTTTTCTCCAGACAACGCGAAACGGGGCCGCCGCCTGGCCCCGTTCCGAGTCTCCCGTGAGAGAGAGCCGCAGGTAAGTCGTCAGGCCCCGCCGCATTGAGGCCTTTCGTGTCTCCGAGGCGCCCCCGCCGCATCGGGGCGCGTCTCGGTTGCATGCCAAGTATCGGGTCGGGGTGGCTGGTTGATCCATCACCCTTCTACGGTTGACTGCCTTGCTTCACTTAAGCTTGCCTACGATCCGATCCTTGGGTCACGGTCCCGGCAGCACCATCGGACGGCCTCCGTAGGCTTTCCGAGATGCGTCGCACACAAGTGTTCGATCTATTCTCGGGCGCGGGTGGTCTCGCGGAAGGTTTTCGCCAGGCGGGCTTTCGGATCACTGGCGGAAATCATGTCGATCCGGATGCGTGCGCCACGTTCGCCCTGAATTTCCCTGAGGCCGAAACGATCTGCGGAGATATCCGCCTGCCTGCGGTGAAGGACCGCGTCCTCGACGCGGCGCGCAACGCGGCCGTGCTCGTCGGAGGACCGCCTTGCCAAGTCGTTCTCGCGGTCCGGAATCACAGCCGGCTGATTGATGATCCGCGCACTCGCTGCACCGGGAGTTCGTAGCGGTTGTTGGCGCTGTTTCACCTCAGGCTTTCCTGATGGAGAACGTCTTGGGGCTCGAGCAGATGGGTGCGAAAGAGCAGGTCCTCTGGATCTCTCCCTCGTAGGCGAGTACCGCGTGACCGTGCAGGTCGTTGATGTAGTCGATTTCGGCGTGCCACCGACACGAAGGCAGATTTTGTTTATCGGCTTCCACCGATCTTTCGCGAAAGAGCCACCGAGACTGGAGGGTTCCGGGGCTACCCGAGCCTTGGCGCTTGGGCGTCTGAACGGGAGCTACCCAATCCGCTACCGAGTCCGCGGGACCCAGAGCCCGGCGCGCCCATGGCTCGAGCGCTTAAGTGACCCAGATGATCTGGCACTCGTGACGGCTGAGCAGGCGATCGGCGATTTCGCGCAACTTCGTGCAGGGGTGCGCGAGGACACGCTCGCCGTCGAGGATCTTCTAGAACCACGTTCGGCCTATCAGCGCGCTATGCGCCTCGATCTTGGCGATCTTGTCCAGAACACCAGTGTCCCTCGAATCAACGCCGACACCGTCCTTCGCCTGCGGGAGATCCCGAAGGGCGGCAACCACCGCGACCTTCCCGACGAGCTGTTGGGCCGTTACCTCACTGGCGCGCGATGGGGACCCGAGGCAGGCAACGGGCGCCTCAGCCGCCGCCACTACTACGCCTACCGACGGCTTCACCCGCGCTTTTGGTGCTGGACGCTCAACACGAAGGCAGATTCGGTCTACCACTACGCCGTACCACGGGCGCTTAGCGTCCGCGAGTTCGCCCGCATCCAATCGTTCCCAGATCGGTTTGTATTCACTACCGATCCGCGAAGGGGAAACCTCGAAGGTCGGATTACTGGCGGTGCCGCACACTCGCGCTATCGACAGGTCGGCAACGCCGTCCCGCCCTTACTCGCGCGGTCGGTGGGCGAAACGCTCGGCGCTGCACTCCAGCACTAGCCGCAAAGTACGCTGCGGCCGTGTCCGCGGTCGAACAGGAGATCCTGCGTCGCCCGTTTGGCGCCGACAGTCGCCGGCAGATGCTCAGGGATTGGTTCGGCCATGCACCGGCTCCGACCGCGGCCATCGCGTGGGAGCACGTCTACCGACTCCTCTTGTGGATCGACAGGACGACGGGCCTTGCACATTGCTACGAGAGCGATAAGTCACAACCGGGCCGACCGTGGTATGAGCGCTCGCTGCGGTTCCACGCGTGGGTTGCAGAAACTTTGGGCGCCTCGCCAACAATTTGGGTGCCGAGATCGACTGGCTGTTTCGTGAAGGGACGAAGCGGGCCGCCGAGGTCGCCAGTCGCCTACAGGCTGAGCGAGCCGCCGTCGCGTCAAGTCAGCGGATAGCGTACTGGAGTTCCCGTGCCGGGCGAGGACCCGGAACTCGAGATGCTCATCGTCGATCAGCTCTCTCCATGGATAGCGGAGGCTCCCACGCGGTACGCACTCGGGAACTTGACGCGGGCGATCCGAAATCACTTCACACAGGAGAACAAGCGCCGCAACCTCGTGGGCGAGGGATTCGAAGACGTCCTCGCAGCGATCATCGAGCGCACACCGAGTGCGGCGGTAACGGTGCAGCCGCGTCCGCTCCTGAGCGACGTCCCCGGTTTTCGCCCCCCTCCGCGAGCCGAGAAGGAGCGCAGGGTGGATTTGGCGGTTACCGGTTCGGGTGTTCGCACGCTAGTAAGCGTGAAATGGAGCGTCAGAGCCGACCGGGAGGAGCAATTCGGCATCGACTGGGAGGCATATGCGCGCCTCGAAGAAGAGGGAAAAGACTCCGACTTCGTCCTCGTGACGAACGAGTTCGACGCGGCACGCCTCGCCGCAGCATGTGACCGCCGCCGGCCGGGTACCCACCTCTTCAGCAGCGTGGTTCATGTGAACCCTGAGGGGCCACTGGCCGCTTACGGCTCGCGAAGGCGCGGCGCGGCGACGCGGCTCGATGAGCTTGTCGGAACCGGCCGACTCGTGAGTCTGGAGGAATGGCTAACTCAACTCCCTGGCTAGCTGACGGCAAATCACCCCCGACTCGGGCCGCTCTCGGTACATGGCCGCCATTCGGAGCAGAAACACTCGGCCCGAGCACGCGCTTAGGCGTGCACTGCGCGCTCGTGGGCTGATCGGCTATCGCTGCCACCATCGCGATCTTCCGGGCAAGCCTGACGTGGCCTTCACACGATGGCGTCTTGCGGTTTTCATCGACGGCGCGTTCTGGCACGGGCACCCAGAACACTTCACCTTCGGCAAGCTCGGGCCTTATCGGGACGAGAAGATTCGCCGGACCCAGCAACGCGACTCGGAACAGGAAGCCGCACTCGCCGATGCCGGCTATGAAGTACTTCGCTTTTGGGATTTCGAAGTCAAAGAGGACGCCGGTCGGTGCGCCACAGTTATCAGCGACGCGATCGCCGACCGCCGTCTTCAGATTTCGTAGCAGGTGGAGTGTTCTCACCATTATTAGTCGAAATGAGAGACGGTGACGCGACTCGCCAGTAGGCCAACCAGGCCGACCATTTCCGTCATCTTTTGGCCTTCGGTTTCGACTGGCTCAGCTCGGTGGAGGTCGACCTCACGCGAAACCGTTCTACCCGTTACAGCTTCGATCTGGCCGCACCACGCGACTACTGCTGAGTCGCAGAACGCACTCAATACTGCCACTTCTCGAACTGGATAGGCTCCTCGTCGTGAAGCGTGTCTCCGCGCTCGTCGCGCAGGACCGACAGGATGGCCTCGTCACACTTGATTTGCTCTCCATATCACGCTTAGCAGCCGGCGGCCTGCTTCGCGCAGGCTTGGCACGATCACCTCACGGATAGCTGACCACCGTGACCGGCACGTCTGGGTTCGCAATCGTCGACGATCCACCCACGTCGTTGACGACGTTCAGGATCCCGCCCTTGCCGACGCTCGGGTCGAGGAAGACCGT
Source organism: uncultured Actinomycetes bacterium (assembly GCA_963765785.1). Taxonomy (GTDB): domain Bacteria; phylum Actinomycetota; class Thermoleophilia; order Gaiellales; family Gaiellaceae; genus AC-32. The sequence goes on along the minus strand of CAVXXW010000006.1, from coordinate 8,121 downwards.
CAGCAGGTCGTGCAGGCTCCCAGCCGGCAAGGTCGTCGGTACCTCCAACGCGTGCGCCGCGAAGATGTCGACGCCCTGGTTGAAGAAGCTGTAGCTCCCCATCCCATAGCCACTGAAGCTCTTCACGTCGTCGGCGACCTTGAACGCGGCCCAGCCGGGTACGCCGGGGGCCTCCGTCCACGCCGCCTGGCTCGGCGGGTCGTAGGGCATCTCGTTCTGGAAGAAGACGACCCTCCCGTTCTCGCCGTTCCAGATCACCTCGTAGCGCTGGTAGTGCTCGACGAACAGGCCGTACGCCGTGACGTTGTCGCCGTTGACGATCACGCCCGTGTCGGCGGTGTTGGCGTTCCAGCCGACGCCGTTGCCGTGGTCGGCTCGCCAGGCCCAGATGTCGTCCAGGAGCACGTTGTCGCTGTTCACGACGAGGCTGGTCGTGGCCTTGCCGGGCGTCGCGCCGCCGATGCGGAAGAAGACGTCCTGCAGCGAGGTCGGATCCGCGGGGTCGCTCTTGTGCGCGTTCGGCTTGCCCACCTGCAGCAGCACCGGCGAGTTCACCGTGCCCGCGTCGAACAGCAGGCCGGCGAGCTTCACGCCCGGGACGTCGGCGACCTCCATCGTCGCCTGGCCGTCGTCGGGGACGAGGGTCGGGAAGCCGAGGCCGAGCACGACCGTGTCGGCGCGCTTCACCTTGAGCGTCCTGTCGAGGTGGTACACGCCCGGCGTGAAGATCAGGTTCTGGCCGCGCGCAAGGGCGTTGTTGATCGCCTGCGCGTCGTCGGTGGGCTTCGCGATGAAGAAGTCGTCGATCGGGATCGACGAGCCGGGGGTCGAGCCGCCCGCCCAGTCCGGGCCGACGCTGTCGTGCAGCGCCGCCGGGACGAAGACGTTGTAGTTGCCGGCCGAGTCGATGTAGAGGTACGGCGCGTCCCGCGTCACCGGGCTCGTCGGGATCGTCGTGTACGGGCCGCAGCCCTGCGGCACGCCCGGGAAGCACTGCGCCGGCGCGCCGACGACGCCTGAGAAGACCTGGTTCCAGACGCCGTTCGTCCAGCCGTCGAGCGTGCTGTTCCTCGTCACCCACTGCTGCTGCGAGCCGTTGATGACGGTGCTGCCGTCGAACCTCGAGTCGGCGATGAAGCCGCCGCTCGCGAACGACGGGGGCGTGCAGTAGTCCATCAGCGTCGTCAGCCCGTTGACGTGCACGCGACGCATCGGTGAAGCCTGCGAGACGGGCCAGAACTCGCCGCTGTAGCAGCCGAAGTTCGGGGTGGTCACGTTGATGGTCAGGTTCGAGAGCGAGCGCCAGAAGTTGTTCAGCGCCACGCAGGAGCCGTTGGTGCACTGGTTGCGGACGTAGATCGAGCCGTTGACGGTCACGTCGCCCGGCTCGGCGCCGAGGCCGGCGACGCTCGTGTAGTAGCCGACCTGGAAGTTCAAGGGGTTCGCGGCCGTGCCGTAGGTGCCGGGCTCGAACAGGAGCGCGTAGCGCTGCGTCCCGAACTGGTTCGGCACCTGCTGCGCGGCGACCGCGTCGACTTTCGACTGGATCTCGCTCGTCGACATGCTCGGGTCGAAGATCAGGACGTTCGGGCCGAAGTCGGGCTGGCCTGCCGGCGGCTTCGCGGCGGCGGCGGAGCCGACTCCGAGGACGAGCAGAGAGACGATCGCGGCGGGGACGGTCAGCAGGCGCATGAGCAAGAACCCCCTCTGAGCGTGAGGCCTCCTAGGCGGCGAGGCGCTCGCGACGATACCAAGGGCCGGAGTCTGCCTGCCGCGACGTGCAAGCATCGGCTCACGTGACGCAGCCGCGGCGCATCGACCGGCTTCCCGAGCAGTACTTCGGAGCGCTGCTCGCGAATGTCTCGCGGCACGCTGCGGCCGACGGCGAGCCGCTGATCGACCTCGGGCGCGGGAACCCCGAGACCGGGCCGCCGGCGCATGTGGTCGAGGCGCTGACGCGCGCGGCTCGGCGGGACGACGTGCACGGGTACGCACCGTTCCGCGGGCTGCCCGAGCTGCGCGAGGCGCTCGCGGAGCGGTACCGCTCCGTGTACGGCGTGTCGCTCGATCCGGACACGGAGGTCGCGATTGTCCCGGGCACGAAGACGGCGATCGTCGAGCTCTGCCTCGTGCTCGCCGAGGAGGGCCAGACGGTCGCGCTGCCCGATCCGTACTACCCGGACTACCCCTCCGGGCCGGCGCTCGCCGGGGCCGACGTCGCCTACGTGCCGCTCGACCCGGGCAACGGCTGGCCGCCGGACTTCACGCGGGCGCCGGCCGAGGACGTCGCCGCGGTGTATTTGAACTACCCGTCCAACCCGGCCGCGGTCGCCGTGCCGCCGGGCGCGTTCGAGGACGCGGTCGCCTACGCGCAGACGACCGGCGCGGCGATCGTCCACGACTTCGCCTACGGCGACCTGGTCTTCGACGGACGCTCGCCGCAGAGCTTCCTCGCCACACCCGGCGCCAAGGAGGTGGGAGTCGAGATGTTCTCGATGTCCAAGTCGTACGGCATGGCCGGCTGGCGGGTCGGGTTCGTCGTCGGCAATGCGGAGATCGTGGAGCGGATCAACCTGCTCAACGACCACGCGCGTGTGGGCATCTTCCGCCCGATCCAGGAGGCCTGCATCACGGCGCTGACCGGGCCACAGGACTCCGTTGCCGAGCGGCGCGACACGTACCAGCGCCGACGCGACGTCGTCGTCGATGCGCTCGGACCGCAGACCTGCGAGGGCACGTTCTACGTCTGGCTGAAGCTGCCCGCGGGCGTCACGACCGAGACGCTCCTCAGCGAGCACCGCGTCGCGCTCTCGCCCGGCGAGGGCTTCGGCCCGAGCGGCGCCGGGCACGCTCGCCTGTCCCTTGCCGTCAGCGACGAGACGCTCGAGCTAGGCCTCGGGCGCCTCGCCGCCGCGTTCGGCTCCGCGGGCTAGACCCGCGCGCCTACGAGCTCGACGACCGGGGCCTCCCAGAGGTCGGCGGACTCGACTTGGATCCCGACCTCCGCCGTGATCTTGGCTCGCCGCTCGACCAGCGTCTCCTCGGCCGTCTCGGCCAACTCCTTGCTCTCCCAGAGGATGATCGCCTTGGCGCGGCTGTTGTCCTCGTCGTAGAGGCTGATGTAGCCAGCGAAGCCATCGTAGGTCTGGAGCATCGGGATCACCGTGTTCTTCATCTTCTCGACCGCGGGCTCGCGCTTCTCTGGATCGACGCCCGTGAACGAGACCAGTCGTGCGTACATCGCCGCTCCTTCCGTGGGGGTACGGCGATCCTACGCCTGCTGGCGACGCAGACCTTCACATTCGGTCGGAGTCCACCCCTTCGAGCCCGGCGTCGACTTCGACCTGCAGGTCTTCGACGCGAACGGCGTCCTGGTCACCGAGGACATCTCGGCGGCGCCCGACGCCTACGGTGCTATCACGCCTCGGTGGACCGGGCCGTTCCGCCTCGTCGTGGAAGCGGCGCGTGGCCTCTCCGGTTACTAGATCCAGGTAATGGACTAGCCGACGCTCGGCGCCAGAGCCGTGGCGGGCTCAGGCGTCCCGTTGCCTGCCCGCCGCGAGCTCTTCCAGCGCGGACTGAGAGACCGCGTCCGGCGGGACGACGACCACACGAGTCGGCGTGGTCGCGTACACCGACGCGGTGCGCTTGCCTTCTCCGAGCAGCGCCATCTCGCCGATCAGCGCGCCGGGGCCGAGCTCGGCGACCTCCTCGCCGTCGACCTCCACGTCGACCAGGCCGTCAAGGATCAGGAACAGCTCGCGTCCCTGCTGCCCCTGCTCGATCAGCGCCTCGCCCGCATCCAGCCTGCGCCGCTCGAGCTTCACGCCCTGGCTCATGATCGAGTTGGACAGTTCGCGCTCGAGCTCCGACTCGACCGCGACTGCGAACGCCTCCGAGTCTTCCTCGCCCCACGGCGTGTTCGCCCCGTGCGACTCGCGGTACCAGCGCTCGAAGTCGATCATGCCGGACTTCTCGACGAGCACGCCGTCGGCGTCGTAGATCCAGTGCCGCGGGAACGGGCTCGCGCCGGCCAGCTTGTGCTCGCAGCCGCCGTCGGCGTTGATCGTCAGCTCGAGCGTCGTCCACGCGGAGGCCGACTGCACACGGAAGAACGGCTTGCCGCTCACGCGCCGCGGCGCGGGCAGCCCCATGTGCCCGCCGGCCGACTGGCGGAAGCGCACCCACCCTTCCCCCACCTCGGGCTCGGCCTGGATCAGCGGGTACTGGACGGCCGGGAACGCGACCTCGCGCCGGCCGAGTTTGATCCGCGTGATGCCGATCCGCCCGCGGCCCGAGTAGCCGAACTCGGAGATCGAGCCGTCATCGTCCGCGTCGATCCACGCCTTGAGCTCGTTCGCCTCGCGGAAGAGGTCGTTCTCGTGCATCGCGTCGAGGTCGAGCAGCCGGTCGTGCGGCGGCTCGTCGTAGTGCGCGACGCCCCACTCGAAAGGCAGCTTCGGCATGCCCTTGATCGCTTCCGACGGAATCCAGGTGACGGACGTGACGGACGACTCGATGCGCATTCCTCGCTCCTCGTTTCGGACGACCGGTCGGTAGCGCGTATCTAACTTCAAAGTCGGCCGGGTGCGCCGACACGTCTCGGCGTAGGCCTGCCCGTAGCGGCTCGGCTAGGCGGCGTCGTCGCCGTGCTTCCGCCGCCAGAAGGCCAGCGCGCCCACGGCTCCGGCGAGGCCGGCGAAGGTCGCAGCGACCAGCGGCTTGCTCGGGCCGCTGCTCTCGTTGCCCGACACCTTCTTCTTGGCCTTCATCGACGCCGTCCGCTTGGCGGTCGTCCAGACGGCCCAGCCGAGGACTGCATTTCTGCGGTTGATGATGGACACGCGAGGGTTTCTAGCAGCTAGCGGCCGGACTTGCCGTGCGTGCTCGTGTCGGCGGCCGGATCCTGCGCTGCGCCCTGACTCTTCCCCTTGCCCTGGCCGCCCTGCCCGCCCTGCCCGCTGCCGCCTGTGTGCCCCTGGCTCTGGCCTTTCGGCTTGGGCGGCGTGGCCGGCTTCGTCGTCTGCTTGGCGTGCCCGAGGCCGGGGTTCGACTTCCTCACGTGGGCCGGCTTGAAGGGCTTCGAGACGTGCGCCTGCCCGCGGGCCGGCGTGGCCGGCCTCGTCTTCGTGACCGCGGGCGTCGTGGCCCGCGTGGACGCGTGCGCCGGATGCGCCTTTCGCGCCTTCACGGCCGAGCGCCGGAAGGGCTTCTGGTCGTTCTTCGCCTCCTGCAGCGCCGTGAACCTCGTCGCGGTCACCGTTGCGCGCTTGGTCGGCGTGCCGTTCGCTCGGTGCTGTGCCATCGGCGCCGCCGCGGCCACCGGGTGGGGCTTCTGCAGCTCCTTCTTCACGCCCTCGTACCCGACGCCGGTCGCGATCAGGGCGCCGGCTGTCAGCGCCGCCGCCTTGAAGGCGAGGCCCCCGCCGACCGCCGCGCCGCCACCGCCGCCGAACAGGCCGGCGAGCGAGCCCGGCAGCGGGATCGCTCCGAGCGCCTTGAGCGCGCCTCGGTGCGCGCGCTGGCTGCGGGCGAAGCTGGCGCAGTCGTCGCACTCGCGCAGGTGTGCGCGCAGGGCGCCCTTCTCCTTGCGGGGCAGCCGCCCGTCGAGCTGCCGCGAGATCGAGAGCTCGGCCTCCTGGCACGTGATCGACTGCTCGAGCTGCTCGCGCAGGGCGCGGCGCGCGCGGAAGAGGAGCGTCTCCACCGCGCTGACGCTGACTTCGAGGATCTCCGCGATCTCCTGGTAGCTGCGGCCCTCGAGCTCGCGCATGACGATCGCGGCACGCTGGTTGAAGGCGAGGTGGCCGAGCGCCCGCCGGATGTCCTCGGCCGTCAGCGCGTCCTCGTCGACGACGCTCTCGGCGAGCTCCTCCTCGAAGCCGACCTCGGCCGGGCGCCGCTGCGCCTGGCGGAAGCGCTGGCGGCAGACGTTGTGCGCGATCGCGATCAGCCAGTTCTGGGGCTTCTGCGGGCGCTCGCCGCGCTCGAAGGCGCGATAGGCGTTGAGGAACGTCGTCTGGGTGACGTCCTCGGCGTCCGCCTGGTTCCGGAGCACGACGAGGGCGTAGCGGTACACGTCGCCCGCGTGCTTGCGGTAGAGCCGCTCAAACGCGCGATCGTTGCCCAGACGCCTCGCGAGGACTGGAGTCATCCCCTAAAAGATGCCGGAAAACGGCGCATCTTGCACCCCGCTTTTGGGTTATGGGAGCGGCGGCGGTGGTGGGAGCGGTGGAACGGTCACAGTGATCGGGGGCTGTGGCAGCGGCGGGAGGGGCGGGAGCGGCGGCACGGTAACCGGCAGTGGAGGCACCGTGGGAAGCGCCGGGTCTTCACGACGACCGGCGGCGCAGGTGGCGCGACACCGGCGGGAGGCGCCGATGCGAGTGGTTGCGCAGGCGCTGTGGTGGAGGCGGTCGAGGCGGTCGGGCGTGCGACCTGGCCGCGTGCAGCCGAGCGCCCGGCGTGCCGGCGCCGGTGCGTGGTCGCGACGTGGTTCGCGCGGTGCATTGCCTTGGTCGACTTGGCGGGAGCGTGCCGAGCCGGCGTGGCGACGGCTTGCGGCCGGGCGGCGGCGTCCGAGGCGTTGACGGCGTGAACGGTCTTGTAGCCGGCTCCCGCGACCGCCGCGCCCATGACCGCCACGGCGGCAGCCTTGAGCACGAGGTCGGCGCCGAGGGCCGCGCCGCCGGCCGCGACGACCCCTCCGCCTCCGCCGATGAAGCCAGCGAGCGACCCGGGCAGCGGCACGGTCGTGAGGATGCTGAGCGCGTTCCGCTTGAGCTGGAGCCGGCGCCGCGCGCGGAAGAGCAGCGCCTCGACCGCGCTAACCGACACGCCGAGCACCTCGGAGATCTCCTGGTAGCTCCGCCCTTCAAGCTCGCGCATGACGACCGCCGCACGCTGGTTGAACGAGAGCTGGGCGAGCGCGGCCAGCACCTCGGCGAGGTCGGGGCGCTCCTGATCGAATGCGACCGGCTCGGGCGCCTCCTCGAGCGCGACCTCCTTCGGCCGCGACCCGGCCTGGCGCCAGCGCATCCGGCAGACGTTGTGGGCGATCGCGATCAGCCAGTTGTGCGGCTTCTGCGGGCGCTCGCCGCGCTCGAACGCCCGATAGGCGTTGAGGAACGTCGTCTGCGTGACGTCCTCAGCGTCGGCCGGGTTGGAGAGCACCGCGAGCGCGTACTGGTAGACGTCGCGCGCGTGCCGGCGGTAGAGCTGCTCGAAGGCGCGGTCTGAGGGGCGGCCGAGCCGCGCCAGGCGGCGCAGGGGTCCACGGGAGCGAGATGCCTCCACGTTGCTCGAACGGCTAACGCCGTTCTATGGATACGGGTCAGGTCGCGGCGGGTGCGCGCCTGCGCCGCGCGATGTGGATCGGGCGGCCGAGCGCGACGAGCCCGGCTTCCTTGATCGCCTCGCTCAGCGTCGGGTGCGCGGCCATCCCGTCGGCGATCGTCTCGATCGTCGCCTCGGCGTCGAGCGCCACCGTGCCGGCCTCGACGAGGTCAGTCACGTGCGGCCGACCATCACGAGCCCGAGGAACTCGCCGTAGCGCGTCTCGTGGATCGACTTGACCCAGCCGACGGTCTCGTTCTGCATCACCGCGCGGGCGTTGGCGACCCACGGGAAGACGCCGACCGCGACGTCGTCGCCGTGCTGCTCGCGCGCCTCCGCCTCGGTCAGCCCGACACTTGCGATCTCGGGATCGGTGTAGATCGGGCGCGGCACGCCGCGGTTGTCGACGACCCCGTCGTGGCCCATCGCGTTCTCTGCCGCGACCTCGCCTTCGCGGAAGGCCGTGTGCGCGAGCTGCCAGTAGCCGGCGCAGTCGCCGACCGCGTAGATGTGCGGCACAGTCGTCCGGCGGTGCTCGTCGGCGGCGATGCCCTTGCGGGCGTCGAACTCGACGCCGATCTGCTCGAGCCCGAGGTTCTCGACGGTCGGCCCGCGGCCGGTGGCGACCAGCATCAGGTCGGCCTCGACGATCTGGCCGCCGCCGAATGGACGCGCAGCTCGCTGCCGGTGTCCTTGCCCCCTCGGCAGACGTGCCGAGATGGAGCGTGATCCCGCGGCGGCCGAACTGCTTGGCCAGCTCGAGCATCGGCCGCGTCGACGTCCTCC
>CAVXXW010000005.1:0-118154 GCA_963765785.1 uncultured Actinomycetes bacterium | reverse complement strand
AGCGGGGTGAGGCCCCCGATCAACCGCTCGTACTGAGCCAATGGCCTCTACCGACGAAATGGAGGTAGAGGCTCATGAGCGACATCGCGGTTGCAGCCCTGCTAGCGGGAACGATTCTTCTCGCTTCAACGGTGTCGATCGAGATCGGGATCTCGGTCGCCCTGATCGAACTGCTTCTCGGCGTCGTGGTCGGAAACGCGTTTCACCTCGACGTCCCGAGTTGGTTGGCCTTCATCGGCTCGTTCGCCGGGATCGTGCTGACGTTCCTGGCCGGAGCCGAGGTTGACGTGCCGCAGTTCCAACGCGAGTGGCAGGCGTCCCTCTCGATCGGGCTCGTGAGCTTCTTCGCCCCGTTTGCCGTCGTCGGACTGCTCTGCTTCTACGCTCTTGGCTGGACGCGCCAGCAGGCAGAGATCGGGGGTCTTGCGCTCTCGACGACGAGCCTGGCTGTGGTCTATGCGGTGCTGGTCGAGACCGGACTGAACCGCGAACTGGTCGGCAAGCGGCTGATGTCGGCCACCTTCGTCACCGACATTGCGACGGTCATCGGCCTGACGGTGCTGTTCGTCAAGCCGACTTTCTGGATCGTGCCGTTCGCGCTCGTCTCGGTCGCGTTGATCGTCGTGCTGCCAAAGCTCTCGCCGTGGTTCTTCTCCCGCTACGGCGACCGCGTGATCGAGCCCGAGATCAAGCTCGTCTTCGCCTGCCTCTTCTTGCTGATGTGGCTCGGGACGCGCGCCAACTCGCAGGCTGCGTTGCCCGCCTTCGTGCTCGGACTCGTCATGTCATCTCACTACGTCCAGCATCGCCAGGAACAAGACCGGATGCGCGTCGTCGCCTTCGCCTTCCTCACCCCCTTCTTCTTCCTCAAGGGCGGGATGAACGTCTCCACAAGCGCACTCTGGGGCAACCTGAGCATCCTGGCGCTCCTCTTCGTCGCCAAGATGGTGCCGAAGCTGACCGGCGTCTACCCGCTCGCTCGCCGGTACACCGCGCCGCACGCGGTCTTTACGACCTTGCTCATGTCGACGGGGCTGACCTTTGGGACGATCACCTCGCTCTACGGCCTCAGCGCACACATCATCGATCGCACGCAGTTCTCGCTCCTGATTGCGGTGGTCGTACTCTCAGCGATCGTTCCGACCGCGATCGCGCAACGCTTCTACTCACCGACTACCGAGGAGCAACGAGACCTCACCGCCCCGGTCGCACCGGCTGGCCTTTGGCCTGCAGAGGGTGAGGCCGAGGCCTGACACAGCAGCGCTCGTGTGGGCGAATGTCGCTGACGTAGCGGTGTAAACGATGAGTTACATCGTCGTCTCGTGAAGAGCGTGCCAGCCCTCGCGCACGCCGTAGTAGACGATCACGAACGCCGCCGCCGGATCGGCCCACCACCAGCCAAACGCCGCGTTCAGGACGAGGCCGATCAGCACGGCGGTCGCGAGCAGGCCGTCGATCAGGGTCACGCGTGCCTCCGTCTCAAGCACGCGGTTCCCGAGCGCAAGCCCGGTGGCCCGCTTGCCCGCGGCAAGCGCGAACATCGCTGCCGCCGTCAGTCCCAGCCAGACAATCCCGAGCAGCGAAGGGCGAGGGTGCAACCCGGCGACAAGGACGTAGACCGACTGCGCGGCGATGTACGAGGCGAGCACCAGGAAGGAAACGCCGATGATCCGAAGCGCGCGACGCTCTCGCTCAACGGCTTCGATTTCCTGGAGCTGCCATGCGACGACCAGGCTGGCGATGATCTCGATCAGCGAGTCGAGCCCGAACCCGGCCAGGGCGATCGAGCGAGCACTAACGGCGGCGGCGAGTACCACCACGCTGCCGACGACGTTCCAGGCCAACGTGGCGTACTCCAGCCGCAGGCCACGGCGACGTAGGCCGACGACCTGCTCGGTTGCGGTCATCGCGCCAAAGCTACGCGGTTCGTTGCCCGCACCGACGCTGGTCTGCTCCGGGCTCGCTCGGCCCAGTCTGCTCGCTTGGGCGACGTTGCTTGTCGCCCGGTGCGGCGGCAAGGCCCGAGGCCCCGCTAAGCGCGCGAGATGTAGCGGCCTTCACGCGGGTCGACCTTGATCCGGTCGCCCACGTTCACGAACAGCGGTACCTGCACGACGGCGCCCGTCTCGAGGGTCGCCGGCTTCGTCACGTTCGAGACCGTGTCGCCGCGGACGCCGGGCTCGGTCTCGGAGACCGCCAGCTCGACCGACGCCGGCAGCTGCACTCCGGCGGGATTGCCGTCGACCTCGAGCATCTGCACGGTCGAGCTCGGCTCCATGTACGGCAGCGCGTCCTCGACCGCGGTGTGCGGGAGCGAGAACTGCTCGTAGGTGTCCGTGTCCATGAAGACGGTCTCGTCGCCCGCGTCGTAGAGGTACTGCACCTCCTTGACCTCGGTGCGGATACGCGTGAACTTCTCGCCTGCGCGAAAGGTCTTGTCGACGACGGCGCCCGAGTCGAGGTTGCGCAGGCGCGAGCGCACGAACGCGCCGCCTTTGCCCGGCTTCACGTGCTGGAACTCGAGGATGCGCCAGACCGAGCCTTCGAGCTGGATGTGCATCCCGTTCCGGAACTGGTTGGTGGAGACCGTCTCTGCCACGGCGCGGAACGCTAGCTGACTTCGATCAGGTCCTTGGTCGTCGTGGTGAGGATCTCGGGCTCGCCGTCCGTCACGATCACGAGATCCTCGATCCGGATCCCGCCGAGGCCCTCGAGGTAGACGCCGGGCTCGACCGTGACGACGTTGCCGGCGACGAGCGTGTCGCTCGACTCGCGGGAGAGCCGCGGCGCCTCGTGCACGTCGAGGCCCACGCCGTGGCCGAGGCCGTGGCCAAAGTTCGCGCCGTAGCCCGCTGCCTCGATCCGGTCGCGGGCGGCCGCGTCGGCGTCGACGCCGGTCACGCCTGCGCGTGCGGCCTCGAGCCCCGCCAGCTGGCCGTCCGAGGTCGCGACGTAGGCATCCCGCAACTCCTGCGGCAGCGGGCCGGTCGCGAACGTGCGGGTGCAGTCGGCGCAGTAGCCCTCGACCTGCGCGCCGGCGTCGATCACGACCGTCTCGCCGGCCCGGACCTCACGGTCGGTCGGCCGCGCGTGGGGCCGGGCCGAGTTCGGGCCCGAGGCGACGATCGTCTCGAAGGCCGGCGCGTGCGCGCCGAACTCGTGGAAGAGCTGGTCGAGGCGCCAGGCGAGCTCGCGCTCGGTCCGCCCGAGGAAGCGCTCCTCGGCGAACCGCTCGTAGGCGCGGCTCGTGATCTCGCCGGCCCTGCGGATCGTGTCGAGCTCGCCTTCGTCCTTGACCGCTCGCAGCGCCTCGACGAGACCGCGGCGCGGGACGAGCTCGAGCCCACCGCTCCGCAGCGTCTCCCAGGCCGCGTAGCTGACGGCATCGGCCTCGAAGCCGATGCGACCCTCGAGCAGCTCCGCGAGCGCGCCGACGAGCGAGCGCTTGGTCTCGACGAGCTCGACGCCCTCGACGGCGCGCGCGGCGTCGACGTAGCGGAAGTCGGTGAAGAGCCGGACGCGCTCAGGCTCCACGAGCAGCGCCGCGTTCGAGCTCGAGAAGCCGGTGAGGTAGCGGACGTTGACGCCGTGCGTCACGAGCAGCGGCTCCTCGAGCGTCGCGCGCAGCTTGTCGATTCTCGTCATCCGCGCCCCTCCGCCAGGAACTCGAGCGCCTCGCGATAGCCGTCCGGTCCCTTGCCGATCACACGCTCCGCGGCGAGGTCGGCGATCACCGAATACTGCCGCCACTCCTCTCGGTGCTCGATGTCGGAGAGGTGAACCTCGACGATGGGCACGTCGAGTAGCTCGAGGGCGTCCCGGATGGCGTAGCTGTAGTGCGTCCAGGCTGCCGGGTTCGCGATCACGCCGCCCGCCCAGTCCGCCGCGTCCTGGCACCAGCCCACGTACTCGGCCTCGCTGTTCGTCTGGCGGCAGTCGGCGAGCAGCTCCAGCTCGCGCGCCCACTCGTAGATCTTGCCCTCGAGCTGGTTGAGGCTGAGGCCACCGTAGAGCCGCGGATCGCGGCGGTGCAGGACGTCGAGGTTGACCCCGTTGAGAACGGCCACGCGCACGGCGGTGACTCTACTCGGCGATCAGCGCGTCGAGCGCGGCTCGGACCTCGTCCTCCGGCAGCTCGACGCCGGTCACCGGCCGGCCCGGCGCCTCGAGCAGGACGAGCCGCGGCGAGCCGTTCACCGTTTTCTTGTCGCGCGCCATCGCGGCGTGTGCCGCGCTGCGGTTCACGCTGACCGGCTGCGGCGAGAGCACTTCCTCGACCGCCGCGGTGTTTTGCCCGGAGAGCCGCAGCGCCGCGAGCAGGCCGAGGGCGACCGCCTCGCCGTGCGTCGGCCGCCGAAAGTCGCCCGCCGCCTCGAGTGCGTGAGCGAACGTGTGGCCGAGGTTCAGCACGGCCCGCTCGCCGCGCTCGTGCGGGTCGCGCAGGCAGATCGCCGCTTTGTACGCGGCGCAGCGCCGGACGAGCTCGGCCTCCGGCAGCTCCCACAACGGCTCGCCGGCCAGGAGGCCGGTCTTCACCACCTCCGCCATCCCGGCCCGCCGCTCGTTCTCGGGCAGCGTCTCGAGGAGCACCGGGTCGATCGCCGACCGCACGGGCCAGTGGAAGGCCCCGACGAGGTTCTTGCCCTCCGGCAGGTTCACGCCGGTCTTGCCGCCGATCGCCGCGTCGACCTGGCCGACGAGCGTCGTCGGCACGGCCACCCACGGCACACCGCGCAGGTACGTCGCGGCGGCGAAGCCGGCCACGTCAGTGGTGCAACCGCCGCCGAAGCCGACGATCGTGCCGCCGCGGCCGAGCCGCAGCTCCCGCCAGAGCCGCTCGACCGCGCCGAGCGACTTCGCCTCCTCGCGACCGCGAAGCGCGTGCAGCGGCGCGTTGAGCGGCGTCCGGTGGAGGCCTAGCACGATCGCGTCCGCGATCACCTCGACCTCTTCGGTCGTGACGAGCTCGTCGAGCCGCGCCAGCGAGCCCTCCTCGACGAGGATCCCCGCCGCCGCCAGCACGATCCCGTCCACGTCGCCGGCCACCGCGTCGGCCGCCTCGGCGTAGAGGGGCAGGCGCCGGGCGTGCAGCGCCCGGAAGCTCTCCTCGTCGCGCGCGAGCGGCCGATCGCTGTCGGCGACGCGCGCCCACGCATCCGCGGCATCCACGGCCACGTGCACGGTCAGCGCATGCTCCAGGAGCGCCTGTCGGATCTCGCCGGTCTCGACCGCGCCACCGCCGAGCGCGAGCACCGCCGGCCGGTCGTCTCGCAGGGTGCGAAGCGTGACGTCGGCCTCGAGCGCGCGGAACTCGAACTCCCCGCGTTGCTCGAAAAGCTCTGAGATCGTCTGCCCAAGTGTCCGTTCGAGCTCGCGGTCGACGTCGACGAACCGCCGGCCGAGCCGCTCGGCCACCTGCGCGCCGAGCGTCGTCTTGCCCGCGCCCATGAAGCCCACCAGCGCGACGTGTCGGTCTAGCGCGTGCGCCACGGGATCCGTTCCAGGTACGCGCGCCAGGCGCCGACGAAGTCCCCGAGCGCGTCGCCGCCGAACTTCTCTCGCGCCGCGCGCGCCAGCTCGAACGCGACGGCAGCCTCCGCGACGACCGCGAGCGCCTCGACCGCCGCCACGTCGCTCCGCTCGACGAGCGCCTCGCCCGCCTCGCCCGTCTCCAGGTCGACCGACCGCAACGGCCGCATCAGCGTCGGCAGCGGCTTCATGGCTGCGCGGACGACGACCGCCTCGCCGTTCGAGATGCCGCCCTCGATCCCGCCCGCGTAGTTCGTCTCGCGGTAGAGCGCGCCCCCGGCGTCCGCGAAGATCTCGTCGTGTGCCTCCGAGCCGCGCCGCTCGGCCAACTCGAAGCCCGCGCCCACCTCGACGCCCTTCACGGCCTGGATGCCCATCAGCGCCGCCGCCAGCCGCCCGTCGAGCCGCTCCTCCTTCGAGGCGTAGGAGCCGAGGCCCGGCGGCACGCCGTGCGCGCGCACCTCGACGACGCCGCCGACCGTGTCGCGGTCGGCCCGCGCGTCGTCGATCCGCTCCTCGAGCGCCTCCGTCACGACGCGGCCCAGCACGTCGACCTCGATGTACCCGAGCAGCGCCTTCGCGACCGCGCCGGCGGCGACGCCGACCGCAGTCTGCCGCGCGCTCGCCCGCTCCAGCGCATCACGCGCATCGAAGAGGCCGTACTTCAGCGCTCCCGGCAGGTCGGCGTGACCGGGCCGCGGCAAGGTCACCGGCTTCAGGCCCTTGCCCGACGGCTCGCCTTCGCGCGGCCACGGGCTCATGCCCCACTCCCAGTTCTTGTGGTCGCGGTTGCGCACGACCAGCGCGAGCGGCGTCCCCAGTGTCCGCCCGTGCCGCAGGCCGGCGAGCACTTCGACCGTGTCCTGCTCGAGCTGCTGCCGCGGGCTGCGGCCGTAGCCCTGCTGGCGCCTCGCGAGGTCGGCGTCGATCGCCTCGCGGTCGAGCACCAGCCCCGCGGGCAGGCCGCCGACGATCGCCACGAGCGCCGGCCCGTGCGACTCGCCCGCGGTCGTGAGGGTGAGGGTCACGCCTCTAAGCCTAGGGCGCCGCGCATCGCGCCAACAGGGGCGGGGCTGCTGGTCCAGAGCTGGAACGAGGCCGCGCCCTGGCGCACGAGCGCCTCGTAGCCGTCGACCACCTCGCAGCCCGCGGCGCGTGCGGCCGCAACGAGCGCCGTCGGCCGGCCGTCGCCGCGGTAGGCGAGGTCGACGACCGTCTGGCCCCCGTTCGGCTCGACCAGCAGCTCGTCGCGCACCGGCGTCGCGTTGACGACCAGGTCGCAGCCGGACGCGTCGGGCGGCCACGACCCGCTCCGCGTGAATGTCCGCACGTCGCCCCGCAGGCCCGGCAGCAGCGCCTTCGCCGCGCCGCCCGCGCCGATCAGGCAGACGCGCTCCGCCTCGATGCCGGCCACGATCTCCTTGTCCGTATTGAAGCCGAGCACGCGGCCGTCGCGCACGACAAGCGTGTTCACCGACTCGCCCTCCGCCTCGTCGCAGAGCGCTGCGGCCGCGAGCTTGTGCGGGATCGTGACGTTGGCGCCGGCCCAGCGCTCGTCGACGAGCCGCCGCACGGTCGCTTCCAGCTCCGCCGGCTCGACCTCGAGCGGGATGTACTCCCAGTCGAGCCCTGCCGCCGCGAAGGCGGCGTTCTGCATCCGCGGCGAGAGCGACTCGGCCACCGGCTTGCCGAACAGCGCGACGCGCGTCACTTGTAGCCGTGCGCGGCCTTGTAGGCCTCGAAGGCCGCCTGGCTGGCGGTGAAGAAATGGTGCTTCTTGTCGGGCTTGGCGACGAAGTAGAGGTAGTCCACCTTCGCCGGGTGCGCCGCCGCCTGGAGCGAGGCGAGGCCCGGGTTCCCGATCGGCGTCGGCGGCAGGCCGGCGTGGATGCGGAGGTTGTACGGCGTCGGGTTCTGCAGCTGCGACTCGCGGATCGACTCGGTGCCGGGAATGTCCAGGCCGTAGCGCAGCGCCGCGTCGATCCCGAGCGTCATGTGCCGGTGCAGGCGGTTGTAGATCACTGCCGCGACGAGCTGCCGCTCCTCCGGCGCCGGCGTCTCCTCCTCGACCATCGACGCAATCGTGAGCACGTCGTACGGCGTCAGGTTCTTCGAGCGGGCGTAGGCGAGATTGACCTTGGACCAGTTCGTCCGGAACGCCTTCAGCTGGGCGGCGACGAGCTGCGCAGAGGTGGTGCGCTTCGTGAAGTCGTAGGTGGCCGGGAAGAGAAAGCCCTCCAGCGGGTAGCGCCTCGCACCGAAGCCCGGCTGGCGCCGCGGTCTCGCGGTACCCGCGAGGTAGGTCTGCTCACCCAGCCGAACGTGCTTGCCCCGCTCTCGCTGGGCGATCCCGGCGACGGTCGAGGTCCGCGCCGCCATCTGCCGGCGCGTGAAACCCTCGGGGAAGACGATGCGGAACGGCTTCGGTGGCGCTACGACCGTCGGTACCGGCGGCGCCTTCTTGTCGTTACCGCCGACGCTCGCGACGGCGAACCACGCGATCGCGAACGCCGCGGCAAGTACCACGAGCGCGACGATGCGGCGGCGGTAGACGACCGAGCGCGGCGTGCGCTTCGGCTGCCGCGGCCGCGGCGGCATCACTCCCCGGCGGCGCTCTTCCACGCGAGGTAGGTCGACAGCAGGTGGGCGGCCGCGCGCGCATCCTCGGGCGCGTCGGCCGACTCGTCGGCGGCCGCGAGGCCGGTGGTGAAGCGCTCGTCGTAGCTCTCGACCGGAACGTCGAGCGCCGCGCGGAGCGCCTGGACGAAGGCGTCGGTCTCGCGCGCCTGCTCGCCGTGCTCGCCGCGGAGCGTCAACGGCAGGCCGACGACGACGCGCTCGGCCTGCTGCTCACGGACGATCTCGGCCACGCGCCGGAGGCCGTCGCGGCTGCCGGCCCGTTCGACGACGGCGAGCGGTCGCGCGATCGTGCCGGTGGGGTCGGAGACGGCCACTCCAGTTCTGGCTGCCCCGTAGTCCAGAGCTACAACCTTCAAGCGAGTGCGCGCCGCAGCGCCTCCTCCGCCTTCGCGAGTGCGTCGCCGAGCTTGGCCGGGTCGCGGCCGCCGGCGCGGGCCATCGTCGGGCGGCCTCCCCCGCCCCCGCCGACCTCGGCTGCGGCCTCATTGATCACGGCGACCGCGTCGAGCCGGCCTTCGAGCGAGCGGTCGAAGTTCGCGACGAGGTGGACACGGCCGTCATCGGTCGCGCCGAGCACGACGGCTGCCGGCTGGCGCTCCTGCTTGATCCGATCGGACTCCTCGAGCAGCGCGTCGGCGTCGACGCCGGCCGCCTGGCCGACGAAGACGTGCACGCCGCCGATCTCTTCCTCGCTGCGCGGCTCGACCGAGACCTCGGCCTTCTCCTCGCGCTTCGGCCCCTCGCGCCGGACGCGCTCGAGCTCGGCGCGCAGCTCCTCGGCCTCCTCGGCGCGCCCGTGCAGCAGCGCGTACGCCTCGCCGGAGGTGACCGCCTCGATGCGGCGCGTGCCGGAGCCGACCGAGCTCTCGGAGGTGATCACGAACGGCCCGATCTCCGCGGTCGCGCGGACGTGCGTGCCGCCGCAGAGCTCGCGCGAGTAGCCGGCGATGTCGACGAGCCGAACCTGGTCGCCGTACTTCTCGCCGAAGAGCATCATCGCGCCGAGCCGCCGCGCCTCGTCGATCGGGACGATGTACGCGCGCACCGGCAGGTTGCGGAAGACGGCCTCGTTCACGCGCCGCTCGATCTCCTGGCGTTCCTCCTCCGTCAGCGCCTGCGGGTGCGTGAAGTCGAAGCGCAGCTTGTCCGGCCGCACCGCCGAACCGGCCTGCCGGGCGTGCTCGCCGAGCACCTCCTGCAGCGCCTTGTGCAGCAGGTGCGTGGCCGTGTGGTTCGCCATGGTCGGGAAGCGCACCGACCAGGGCACGACCGCGCGGACGCGGATCCCGTCGCCGAAGCCCTCGCCCTCAAAGGTGAGCACCTGGTCGTCGTCCGGCAGCCGCGCCGCCGAGAGCAGCTCAGCCCGCGCGCCGGTCTCCTCGTTCTCGATGTAGCCGGCGTCGCCGACCTGGCCGCCGCCGTCGGGGTAGAACGGCGACTGCTCGAGCTTCGCCTGGAAGCGGCCGTCGCCGAGATCCTCGTACGCGACGATCGCCGTCAGGACGTCGGTCTTCTCGTACCCGACGAACTCGCTGCGCGCATCGCTCGAGACGCGCACGTCGACGTCGGCGGTCGTCTTGCGGGAGCGCGTGCGCTGCGCCTCCATCCGCTCGCGGAAGCCGTCCTCGTCGACCGGCAGGCCGCGCTCGCGCGCCAGCTCCTGGGTCAGCTCGAGCGGGAAGCCGTACGTGTCGTGCAGCCGGAAGGCCTCCTCGCCGTCGATCTCGCCGTCGGCGGCCGCTTCCTCGAACAGCGTCAGCCCGCGGGCGAGCGTCTCGCCGAACCGCTCCTCCTCGGCGCTCAGCACCTGCTCGATCTCCTCGCGCGCGCCCGCGAGCTCCGGGTAGGCGTCGCCCATCTGCTCGACGACCACGCCGGCGAAGTCCGACAGGAATGGCGGCTCGAGCCCGATCCGCCCCGCCTGCTGCACCGCCCGGCGAATCACGCGCCGCATCACGTAGCCGCGCCCCTCGTTCGACGGCGTCACGCCGTCTGCCGCGAGGAACGTCATCCCGCGGCCGTGGTCAGCGAGGATCCGGTGCGCCTTCGTCGCCTGCTCGCTCTCGCCGTACGCGACGCCTGACTGCCCGGCGATCCACTCCATGATGTGCTGGTAGCCGTCGGTGTCGTAGACCGAGGGCACCTGCTGCAGGATCCGCGCGCCGCGCTCGAGGCCGAGGCCGGTGTCGATGTTCTGCTTCGGCAGCGGCGTCAGCGAGCCGTCGGCGTGGAGCTCGAACTCCATGAAGACGAGGTTCCAGAACTCGAGGAACCGCTCGCAGTCGCAGCCGGGCCGGCACTCGGCCCTGCCGCAGCCGACCTCCTCGCCCCAGTCGTAGAACATCTCCGAGTCGGGCCCGCACGGCCCCGGTCCGCCGACCGACCAGAAGTTGTCGGCCCGCGGCAGGCGCACGATCCGCTCCGGCGGCAGGCCCAGCGTCTCCCAGGCCGCGACCGCGACTTCGTCCTCGCCGAGCCCGAGCTCGGGGTCGCCCGCGAAGACCGACACCCAGAAGCGGTCGAAGTCGACCTTCATGTGCTCGAAGACGAACTCCCACGCGAACTCGATCGCGCCCTCCTTGAAGTACTGGCCGAACGAGAAGTTGCCGAGCATCTCGAAGAAGGTCAGGTGGTAGCCGTCGAGCCCGACCTCGTCGATGTCGGGCGTCCGGAAGACCTTCTGCACGGTGGTGAGAAGCGGTGCCGGCGGCTCCTCGAGACCGAGGAAGAACGGCATCAGCGGCTGCATCCCGGCCGAGATCAGCAGCGTCGAGCGGTCGTCGGCGCGCGGGATCAGCGAGGCCGAGGGCCGGAACTCGTGGCCCTTGGACTCGAAGAACTCGCGGAACCCCGCGCGCAGCTCGGCGGTCGTGCGCATCGCTGCGATTGTACGGGCGGTGGATTTCGGCACCGGGCGGTGGATCGAGGCGGGAGACGCCCAGCTGTTCATGCGGGCTTGGGGCCCGCCGAGCGGCCGCGCGGTCCTCTACTGGCACGGCGTCAGCCTCACCTCGCGTGCGGGCGAGACGCTCGGCGAGGCGGCCGATCAGCTCGCGCGCGACCACGACCTGCGCATGCTCGCGCTCGACGCTCCCGGCTTCGGGCATTCGCCCGCGCTGCCGCCCGCGGCCTACCACCCGCACGCGCTCGCCCACCTCGTTCCGGCCGTTCTCGACGCGCTCGACGTTCCACGCGCGGCGTTCATGGGCTTCTCGTGGGGCGGCGACATCGGCTGCCACGCTGCGGCGCGGCACCCGGACCGCGTGGCGGCGCTCGTCCTGCTCGATGCCGGCTACACCGACCCGCCGTTCGAGGCGTCGTTGCCGTACGAGCACTACCTCGAGCAGAACCGCCAGCTAGCCCTCGGCACGGACGGCGCGACCGTCGACCCGGGCGTGGTGGCCGCGGTCGAGCACGGGATCGCGCAAGCGCCGCCTTCGGCGACGCGCGCGCAGCTCACCATGCCCGTGCTCCTCGTCGTCCCGTCGGACACGGACGCCGACGAGTTCACGCGCTTCCGCGCCGACGTGCCGCAGGCCCAGGTGATCCGTGTCGCCGGCTCCGGCCACGACGTGCTCGCACGCGGCGGCCCGATGGCTGTGCGCGCCGTCGGCCGCTGGCTGTCGACCCGCTAGTCGCGCGCCGGCTCGGCC
Organism: uncultured Actinomycetes bacterium; assembly: GCA_963765785.1. Classification (GTDB taxonomy): domain Bacteria; phylum Actinomycetota; class Thermoleophilia; order Gaiellales; family Gaiellaceae; genus AC-32. Next base: position 106,332 of record CAVXXW010000005.1, on the reverse strand, counting down.
GCGATCTCGTCGCGGATCTTCTCGAGCGAACGGCGGATCAGCCGCGAGACGTGCATCTGCGAGATGCCGACCTGCTGTGCGATCTGGGACTGCGTCAGGCCTTCGAAGAACCGGAGGTGGAGGATCCTCCGCTCGCGCTCGTCGAGCACGCGGAAGCCCGGCGCGAGCACGGCCCGGTCCTCGGAGACCTCGTACTGGTGCTCCACGGTGCCGAGCGACTCGAGCGGGTCGAGCTCGCCGTCGTCGTCGTGGCCGCCGGAGCCCGCGGAGAGCGAGAGCGAGCTGTACGCCCGGCCGCTCTCGAGCGCCTCGAGCACCTCCTCGTCCGTGACGCTCGCGGCCCTTGCGAGCTCGGCGATGGTCGGCGAGCGCCCGTGCTGCACGGTCAGCTCCTCGATCAGGCGCGAGAGCTTGATGTTCAGCTCCTGCAGGCCGCGCGGCACGCGCACGGCCCAGCCGCGGTCGCGGAAGTGGCGCTTGATCTCGCCGATGATGTTCGGCGTCGCGTAGGTCGTGAGCTCGACGCCGCGGTTGACGTCGAAGCGGTCGATCGCCTTGATTAGGCCGATCGCGCCGATCTGGACGAGGTCCTCGAGCTGCTCGCCGCGGTACGAGTAGCGGCGCGCGAGCGACCGCACGAGCGACATGTACTGCTCGATCAGCTCCTCGCGGGCGGCCAGGTCGCCCTGCTCGTGGTAGCGACGCAGAAGAGCCTTGTCGCTCTGCTGCATCAGGCGGGCGCCCCTTCGTTCGCGACCTCCTTGGTCAGCTCCAGCCAGCCGTCCGGCTCGAGCTCGTAGCGGTCGACAACGGTGTCGAGGACGCGGCGCAGCGTGACGTCGTCGGCGGAGTCGCGCTCCAGCTCGTCGCGGAGGCGGTCGGCGGCGAACGGGCCGACGCGCGTGACGATCGCGTCGTCGGTCAGCCGCAGCTGGAGGGTCACCTCGCCGTCCTCGGCCGCCCGCTCTAGCACGGCGTCGAGCGCAGTCTCGAGGTCGTCGATGTGCTCGAAGGTCAGGTTGAGCCGCGCGGCGACACCACCCAGCACGAGGTGCGCGACCTCGTGGAACGGCTCTTCGCGCGGGATGGTCAGTGTGATCTCGTCGCCCGTCATTCGCCCTCCGATTCAAACGCAGGAACCCCCGGAAAGGTTTCGGCAGGTTCGATCGTCCCCGCCCCGACGACGGCGTCGTCCTCGTAGAGCACCGCCGCCTGGCCCGGCGCGACGCCGTAGGCCGGCCGGTCGAGCTGGAGCCGGAAGCCCCCGTCGACCGCCTCTACGCGCGCCCCGACCGCGGGCGACCGGTAGCGCAGCTTCGCCTCGGCCCGCCTCGATCGGGCGGTGCAGGCGGCCGCGAACGTCGATCGTGGTCGTCGCGAGCGCGGCGTGCGGGCCGACGACGACCGTGTTGGCGCTCGCGTCGCTGCGAAGCGCGTAGAGCGGCTCGCCGGCTGCGACCCCGAGCCCCTTGCGCTGGCCCGGCGTGAACCGCCAGGCGCCGTCGTGGCGGCCGAGCTCCCTGCCGTCCTCGTCCACGATCGCCCCCTCTTCCGCCTCGACGCCGTGGCGCGCGAGGAAGTCGCGGTAGTCGCCGCCTGCGAGGAAGCACGCCTCCTGGCTCTCGGCCCTGCTCGCGACCTCGAGCCCTGCGCGTGCGGCCTCGGCACGCGTCTCCTCTTTCGACTGCTCGCCGAGCGGGAACCTGAGCCGGTCGAGAAAGCGCGGGTCGAGGCGGGCCAGCATGTACGACTGGTCCTTCCGCTCGTCTGCTGCGCGGGCGAGGAGCAGCCGGCCGCCGCGCTCGACGATGCGCGCGTAGTGGCCCGTGGCGAGGCGTTCGGCACCGGCGCGCTCGGCGAACGCCAGCAGCTCGGCGAAGCGGAAGCTGCCGTTGCAGCGGATGCACGGGTTCGGCGTCTCGCCGCGGGCGTAGCTGCGCACGAACGGCGCGACCACCGCTCGCCGGAACTCCTCGCGCAGGTCGAGCGTCACGTGCGGGATCCCGAGGCGGTGGCACGTTCGCCGGGCTGCGATCACGGCCTCGGGCGAGCAGCACGCGCGGTCGGCGTCGGGGCCTGCGGGGTCGAGCCAGAGGCGCAGCGTCACGCCGATCGCGTCAGGGCCGGCGCGGAGCAGCGCGACCGCCGAGTCGACGCCGCCGCTCATCGCCACCGCGACGCGGCCGGGCTTCGGATCGGCGTGGAAGACCTGCCCGAGCGCATTGGCGAGCGCGTCCACGGCAAGCTCGTCGCCGCCCACGGCCGCAGCCTCGAGCAGCGTTAGCCCCGCGAGCGGCCGCTCGACCCCGTCGCCCTCTGCGCCGACGATTCGCCCGCCCTCGAGCGAGAGCCGCACCAGCGCCCAGCGGCCGTCACGCGAGGCATCTCCGACCACCTCGACCATGCGGCCCAGGCTAGCGGTCGTCGGTCCAGGACTGGGGAGACAGGACGAGCCAGTAGCCGTCGGGGTCGACGAAGCAGACGGCACCGACGTTCGCCCAGTACGGGTTCGGCGAGATCTGCGGCTCGTGGCCCGCCGCACGGATCCGCGCTGCCGTGTCATCGACGCGCTCGGACGAGCCCAGGTAGAGCACGAGCTGGTCCTCCGTGGTGGGCGCGGGGGCGGAGTCCGGCGCTGCGACAAGCTCGAGCTGCCGCGAGGCGTCCGGGATGCCGAGGATCAGGCCGCTGAAGCCGTCGTGGTCGTCGAACGACCCGAGCACCGGCAGGCCGACGGCGTCTCGGTAGAACGCGGCCGCTGCCTCGAGGCCCCGCGAGGGGCGCGCCACGCGCACCGCCGCTCGGCTCGTGATCTCGGTCATCCGACACCTCCTGCGGAAGCAAACGGGGGAGCCTTGCGACTCCCCCGCCTGGCTCCAGCCTGCCGGTATCTCGAGGCCCGTTGTGAACCTGGACAAGCCAGGTGGGTGCCGCGTCTTCCTTGGCTCTCGCCGCAGTCGAACGACAGCTCCCTCTCACTCGGTGTTGGTTCTACAGGGAGGCCCCGAGCACGCACAGGCTCGAGTGGTCGCATTGTAGCGACGGGTCAGCGCGCGAACACCCAGCGGATTCGCTGGACGCCGTCCACGCCGAGCTCTTCCGCGAGCTTCGGCGTCAGGTCGAACTTCCGGCCCGGCAGGACGGGCCGGCGGTCGATCACGCGCGTGAGGATGTGCGGCCCGTTCTTGTACGCGACGTAGACGAGGATCCCGCACGGGAGCACGGAGTCGGTGATCCCCTCGATGTTCGGCCGCAGGACGTACCCGCAGCGCGTGCGCCTGCCGTAGCGCGGCTGCTCGGCGCCGGCGAGCGCCGTGTACCAACCGCCGGCGACCGGGACCGGCTGCGGCAGGCCCGTCACCGCCTGGCTCTTGTCGCGCGCGGTCAGCGCGAGCGCGACGACGGCTGCGAGGAGCGCGACGCCGGCGAGCGCGACCTGCCGCTGGGCCAAGGCCGCGTTCATCTCGCGAGCGCCGCCAGATCCGGTCCGAACGCGTCGCGCACGAGCGGGTCGAACTCGACCGGCAGATCGCCCGAGGGGTCGGCGAACTGCCGCAGGTGCAGCAGGAGCAGCGTCCGCTCTTCCGAGGCCGCCGGGTCGCCGTTCAGCTGCCTGGCGAGGCGCTCGAGCTCCCAGAGGTTCCAGGCGCGGGGCGTCGCGTCGCGGAGGGCGAGCGGGACGACGGCCGCGACCGGTTCGGAGTCGGGCACGGGGTCGGGCTCAGGCACAGACTCGGGAGGCGGTGGTGGTGCCAGGGCGAGCGCGGGCGCGGGCTCCGGCTCCGGCTCGACGACAACCCCGGGGGCGGCCGCGGGCTCGGGGACGGGTTCCGGCGCCTCCTCGGGCGGCTCTTCGGCGCGCCCACGGCGGCGCAAGGTGACTGAATCGAGCAGGAACCGGATCGGCGTGCGCGAGCTGCTCACCCGCTCCGCTCCTCGGGCTCCTCGTCGGGCCGGTCGAAGAGGTCGGCGATCTCCTGCGACACCGGGCTCTCCTCGGGAGCGGTACGGCGAGGCAGCAGCTTCACGTGGCGCGGCGGTGGCGGCGGCTCCTCGTCGTCGCCGCGCTCGCTGCGCCGCCGGAAGCCGAACCGGCGTCGGCGCGGTTCCTCCATCGTCTCATACGGCTCGACCGGTTCGTCCGGCTCGAACGGCTCTTCGGCGACCGGCTCGACCTCCGGCTCCGGCTCCTGTGGCGGTTCCGGCTCGGGCTCCGGTTGCGGCTCGCGCTCGAGCTCGGGCTCGGGCTCGGGCAGGCGCTGCTGGGGCGGCGCGACGACGGTCCGCTCCTCGGGCATCGGCCAGGACGGCTCGTCGGCGTCCTCGACGGGCTCGGCTTGCGGCGGGAGCAGGTACGAGAGCGGCGCACGCGAGATGCGCTCGGCCGTGAACTCGACGAGCGCGACGAGGATCCACGCCACCGCCATGACCAGGACGATGTACAGCGGGCGCAGGTCGGCGAGGCCCGCCCCGACGGCGAGCAGCACGAGAAAGAGCGCCTCGAGCGCGAAGCGAAGACCGAGCCGGCCCGGGAGCACGACCCGAGCCTAGCTGGCTTCGTCGTCTTCGCTCTGCGGAGCCGGCGGCGACGGGCCGGGCGAGACGGGCGGCGAGTGCGGCGGTTCCTCGGGCGCTGCCTCTGCCTCAGGCTCGCTGGATCCTTCGGTTGGCGCCGAGTTCGCGCAGCTGCGACGACGCGGGACCGACCGGGGGTGGGCCCCCGCGGCTCGCCTCGGCGGCGGCCTGGGCTGCATTGACGATCGACTGCGCGACGCGGCCGATCGCCTCGTCGCCGAGGCCCGCGGCCCCGAGCAGCTGCTCCGCGCCTTCCTGCGCGCGATGGATGACCGCGCCGGCCTGCCCGCGGGCCCACTCGAGCGTCTGCTCGACCTCCGCGCGCGTCGCGTTCGTGAGCTCCGTCGCCTGGTGCCGCGCCTGCTCGAGCAGCCGTGCCGCCCGCGACTCGGCCTCCGAGACCTCCTGCGCGGCCTGCTGCTGCGCCTCCTGCAGCGTCTGCCGCGACTCGGCCTTCGCCGCGTTCAGCATCTCCGCGCGCTGGCGCTCGCTCTCCTGCCGGTACCGGTCGACTTCGCCCGAGCGGTCCTGCAGGTCGCGCTGCCGCCTCGCCACCTCTTCCTCGGTGCGGCGCAGCTGCGCTGCCGAGGCGGTCTGCGCGTCGCGCTCGATCGTGTCGGCCATCTCGGCGGCGGCACGGATCATGTGCAGCGCGTCCATCCGGACGGCGTGCCCGGTCGGCTCGGCGCTCCCCTTCCCGGCGGCCTGGAGCACGCGCAGCTGGACCTGCAGCTGCGTCGTGTGGCGGCGGAAGGCCTCGAAGGCCTCGCGCACCTTCTCGCGGTCGTAGCCGTCGGCCGCGCTCGGCAGGTCCTCGACCCGCGGCAGCGACGTCAGCGAGGCGGCCTGCGCCCTCTCTTGACCTTCGGATGCCATCTCGCTACCTCGCCTCCTGCTCGACCTCAGCCTGCGAACCAGTATGACGGCTGGATCGGCCCACCGTCACTCGGGTTGAGGCAAGACCTCAATTCCGAGCTCGCGCAGGATTTCCTGCGGGAGCGGCGTCGGCGCGCCGGTCATCGGGTCGACGCCGGCCTGGTTCTTCGGGAACGCGACGGTGTCCCGGATGTACGGCTCGTCGAGCAGCGCCATCGAGAGGCGGTCGATGCCCGACGCGATCCCGCCGTGCGGCGGCGCGCCCAGCGCGAGCGCGTCGAGCAGGAAGCCGAACTTCTCGCGCTGCTGCTCCGGCGTGATCTCGAGCTTGTCGAACACCTTGCGTTGCAGCTCGGGCTCGTGGATTCGGAACGAGCCCCCGGCGATCTCGATGCCGTTGACGACCAGGTCGTAGGCGACCGCGCGCGCGGCGCCGGGATCGGTGTCGATCAGGGCGGCCGTCTCGTCCGTCGGCCGCGTGAAGGGATGATGGACCGCCGTCCAGCGCTGCTCGTCCTCGTCCCATTCCAGGAGCGGGAAGTCGGTCACCCAGAGGAACCGCCACGCCTGGCGGTCGATCAGGTCGAGCTCGCGGCCGAGCTGTAGCCGCAGCGCGCCCAGGACGCGCGCGACCATCTCCGGCTTGTCGGCCCCGAAGAGGACCGTCGTCGCCGGCTCCGCGCGGAAGGCCTCGAGCTCACCCTCCGAGAGGAACTTCGTGATCGGCGAGCGCACCTCGCCCTCCTCGTCGTACACCAGGTAGGCGAGGCCCTTCGCGCCCCATTCCTTGGCGAACGCCTCGAGCCGCTCGAGCTCCGCGCGCGAGAGCTCCTGCGGCACCCGCAGGAAGCGCACCGCGGGCGCGTTCGCGAAGACGCCGAACTCGGAGCCGCGGGTGATCTCTGTCGCGTCGTGGATCTCGAGGCCGAACCGCAGGTCGGGCTTGTCGGAGCCGAAGCGGAGCTGCGCCTCGTCCCACGTCATCCGCTGGAAGGGCGCCTCGACCTCGGCGCCGACGCACTCGCGCCAGACGTGCTCCATCGTCCGCTCCATCAGGGCGAACAGCTCCTCGCGGTCCGGGAACGCCAGCTCGACGTCGAGCTGCGTCAGCTCCTGGAGCCGGTCGGCGCGGAGATCCTCGTCCCGGAAGCAGCGGGCGATCTGGTAGTACCGCTCGAAGCCGGAGATGACGAGCAGCTGCTTGTAGGTCTGCGGCGACTGCGGCAGCGCGAAGAACTTGCCCGGCTGGAGCCGCGTCGGCACGACGAAGTCGCGCGCTCCCTCCGGGGTCTGCTTGGCCATGATCGGCGTCTCGATGTCGACAAACCTTGCCGACTCCATCTCCGAGCGGATGATCGAGACCACGCGCGCCCGCGTGCGAATGTTGTGCTGCATCTTGTCGCGGCGCAGATCGAGCCAGCGGTAGCGGATGCGCAGCGTCTCGTCGACGTTCTCCTCGTCGAGCTGGAACGGCAGCGGCTCGGAGCGCGAGACGATCTCGAGCTCGTCGACCTGCAGCTCGACCGCGCCGGTCGGCAGGTTCGGGTTGACCGCCTCCGGCGCGCGCGCGGCAACCTCGCCCTCGGCGCGGACGACGAACTCGTTGCGCACCTCGTGCGCGACCTTGGCCGCGTCGGGCGCGCGCTCGGGGTTGATCACGAGCTGCGCGAGGCCGCTCTCGTCGCGGAGGTCGATGAAGACCAGGCCGCCGTGATCGCGACGCCTCGCAGCCCAGCCGGCCAGCGCGAGCCGCTGCCCGACGTGCTCGGGCCGCAGCTGTCCTGCCGGAAGGTCGCGCCATCTCACGAGCGCAGCCTCTCCGCGAGCTCGGCCGTCGGAACCTCCTCGTCGCGCTGCCCCTGCCGCCGGACCTTCGACCGCTCGGGGCCCCACTCGACGATCGCCTTCGCGCCGAGACGGCCGGCCTGCGTGAGCTGGCCCTTGAGCGAGCGGCCGGCGTAGTCCACGTCCGCGCGCAGGCCTCGGCGGCGCAGCTCCTGGACGAGCGGCAGCACCCGCGGCTTGTCGCCCGACTCCTGCAGCGCGACGAAGACGTCGATCTCTTCAGGATCGGCCTGCACCCCCCCGGCGTCGAGTGAGAGCAGCAGCCGCTCGATCCCCGCGCCGAAGCCGATCCCGGGCGTCGGCTTGCCGCCGAGCTGCTCGACGAGGCCGTCGTAGCGGCCGCCGCCGCAGATCGAGCTCTGCGCGCCGATCGCGTCGTCGACGAACTCGAACGCCGTGCGCGTGTAGTAGTCGAGCCCGCGCACGAGCGTCGGCACGAGCTCGAACTCGACGCCGTAGTTCTCGAGGTGCGCCTGCACGGCCTCGAAGTGCTCCCGGCACTCCTCGCAGAGGGCGTCGCCGATCTTCGGCGCGTCGGCGAGCGCCTCCTGGACGTGCTCGTTCTTCACGTCGAAGACGCGCAGCGGGCTCGTCGCGCGCTTCTGCCGCGCCTCCTCGTCGAGCATGTCGTCGTGCTCGTCGAGCCAGGCCGTCAGCTGCTCGAGGTATGCAGGCCGGCAGTTCTCGTCGCCGATCGAGTTCAGCAGCAGCTTGTAGTTCGTGACGCCGAGGCGCGCGAGCAGCTCGTCGTAGAGCTGGATGATCTCGGCGTCGATCGCCGGGTCGGCCGAGCCGATCGCCTCTACGGAGAGCTGCCAGTGCTCGCGGTAGCGGCCGCGCTGAGGCGCCGCGTACCGGTACATGGTCGCGATCGTGTAGAGCTTGACCGGCTGCGCCTCGCGGTACATCCCGTGCTCGAGGTACGCGCGCGCGATCGGCGCGGTGCCCTCCGGGCGCAGGGTGAGCGAGCGGTCGCCGCGGTCGGTGAACGTGTACATCTCCTTGTGCACGACGTCCGAGCCCTGGCCGGACGTGCGCTCGAAGACGCCCGTGTCCTCGAAGCCGGGCGTCTGGATCGGCCGGTAGCCGTAGAGCGAGCACAGCCGTTCCGCCTCGCCGGTGACGAGCCGCCAGAGCGGCTGCTCGGACGGGAGGATGTCGTGTGTGCCGCGGGGCGCCTCGAACGTCGTCACGAGGCGCGCAGGTCGGCGAGGAACGGGTTGCGGTCGAGCTCGGCGCCCAGCGTGGTCGGCGGGCCGTGCCCGGAGTAGACGACGGTGTCCGGCGGGAAGCGCTCGCCCAGCATCCGGATCGACTCGACGAGGGTCTCCCAGTCGGCGCCGGGCAGGTCGGTGCGGCCGACCGAGCCCGCGAAGAGAACGTCACCTGAGAAGAGGCAGCCTTCGGCGTGGTACGCGAGGTGCGCGGGCGAGTGGCCGGGCACCTCGAGCGTGTCGAAGGTGATCCCGGCGAGCTCGAGCGTCTCGCCGCCGTGCAGGAAGGTGTCGGCGGTGTAGCCGCGGGCGACCACGCCTTGCGGGACGAGGTCCGGCAGGTTCTCGAGCAGCGCGCGCTCGTCCTCGGCCATGTACACCGGCGCGCCGGTTCCCTCCGCCAGGTCGGCGACACCGAGCAGGTGGTCCCAGTGCCCGTGCGTGACCAGGATCGCGGCGGTGGTCGCGCCCATCCGCGCCAGCTCGAGGCGCAGCTCGGCGGCGTCCCCGCTCGGGTCGATCACTACTGCCTCGCCCGCGCCGCGCGAGGCCCGGACGACGTAGCAGTTGGTGCCGATCGGCCCGAGCTCGTAGCGGTCGACTGCGAGTGACGAGGCGGTGCTCACGGGAGCGTGAGTCTACGCGCCGTCAGCCGCGGACCAGGTACCGCTGCAGGAGGCCGTAGATGCAGCGCCCGCCGGCAATTCGCTGCGCTCCCGCCGGTCGGATAGCGTGGCGCCGATGCGCAGCTGGAAGCTGGGAGAGATCGAGACGCCCGGCGGGAGCCGCTCGCCGGTCGTGCTGCAGCCCGAGGAGTCGGCGGCGCGCGCCGTCCTGATCGGCCTCGAGCCCGGACAGCGGCTAGGCGAGCACGAGGTCAAGGAGCACGCCTTCGTGCTCGTCCTCGACGGCAGCGTGGAGGTCGAGGCCGGCGGCGATAGCGAGCAGGGCGCGGCGGGGACGCTGTTCGTCTTCGAGCCCGAGGAGCGCCACGCCGTCTCGAGCCCCGAAGGCGCGCGGCTGCTCCTCTTCCTCGCGCCGTGGCCGGGCCCGGGGCACTACCGCGGCGACGATCGCCGCGAGCCGACCGCGGCCGGCTAGCCGCGCTTGCGCCCGGCGGCGCGCGGCCCCTGCTGGCCCGTGCGCCGGAGGTACGAGCGGTAGAGCTGCCGGTCCATCAGGTACATGAACGGGATGAAGAACGCCGTGTAGACGGCCGCCACTGCGAGCCGCCCGAATACCGACTGGCTCTTGTTCAGCACGGAGAACGCGATGAAGATCAGCGGCCCGAAGATGAGCGCCCGCCTGGCGACGCGCGTCCACGAAGGCGGCTGTACCTCGCGCGTCCGGCGCGACAGCATGCCGTTCTTCTTCGCCTGGGCCTTCGGCTTGTCGGCGCGGGTGCCGTTGCGCCGGGAGCCCTTCGGCTCGCGGTCCTGCTCGTCGACCTCGACCTCGTGGCCTTCGCCGTCGACGTAGACGTACTCGTACTCGTGCCGAAGCTCTTTCTGGCGCCGACGGCGCTGCTTCCGTGTGGGCATCGGAGCAAGCGTAGCGCGGTGTCAGCGCGCCCAGGCGACCGCGCCGCGCTGGACGACCGCCGCGACCAGGTCGCCGCCGAGGTGGTACGCGAGGTGGCGCCAGTCCGGCGCGTCCAGCAGCGCAAGGTCGGCGTCGAGTCCGGCGGCGATGCGTCCGCGGCGGTCGGCAAGGCCGAGCACGTGCGCGGCGTTGACGGTGCACGCCGCCAGCGCTTCCTCCGGCGCCACGTGGAGCTGCGTGCAGGCGAGCGAGCAGACGAGCGGCAGGCTCTCGCAGAACGCGCTGCCGGGGTTGAAGTCCGTCGCGAGGACGATCGCCGCGCCGGCGTCGGCGAGCGCCCGCGCCGGCGGCATCGGCCGGTCGAGGAAGAGCGCGCTGGCGGGAAGGAGCACCGCGGCGACGTCGCTCGCGGCGAGCGCCCGCACGCCGGCGTCGCCGGTCGCCTCCAGATGGTCGACCGACCTCGCGCCGAGCTCGATCGCCAGCTCGACGGCCCCGAGCTCGGTGAACTGGTCGGCGTGCAGGCGGAGTGCGAGGCCCGCGTCGCGGCAGGCCTCGAGGTAACGGCGCGCCTGCTCGACGGTGAACGCGCCCTGCTCGACGAAGACGTCCGCCGCCCGGGCCAGCTCGGCCGCGCTCGGCAGGACGTCGGCCAGCACGAAGTCGAGGTACACGTCGGCGTCGTCGAACTCCGGCGGAACGGCGTGCGCGCCGAGCCACGTCGGCACGCCGCCGGCCGCTGCGACCGCCTCGAGCGAGGCGAGCTCGGTGTCCCGGTCGAGCCCGTAGCCCGATTTGCCCTCGAACGTCGTCGTGCCCGCCCGGAGCATCCAGTCGCGGTGCCGCTCGACGGCGGCGCGCAGCTCGTCGGGACTTCCGGCGCGCGTCGCCCGCACGGTCGACAGGATCCCACCGCCTGCAGCGTGCAGCTCCTCGTAGCTCGCGCCACCTGCCCGGAGGGCGAACTCCTCGACGCGATCGCCCAGGAAGCAGGGATGCGTGTGGCAGTCGACGAGCCCGGGGATCGCGCAGAGACCGCGGCCGTCGAGCTCCTCGACCTCGCCGACGAGCTCGAGGCTCGCGAGCTCGTGCATCGGTCCGGTCGCAGCTATCCGCCCCTCCTCGCAAAGGACGAAGGCGTCCTCGAGCACCTGCACCTCCCGCAGCGCCCGGCCGCGAATCGGAGCGCCCGCACCCGGCGCCGGCGTCGCGAGCTGCGCGAGGTCGCGGACGAGGAGCCGGGACGGCGCCGGCGCGCCGTCCGTCATTCGCGCGCGGGCAGCCGCAGGCCGTGCTCCTCGGCGGCCGCCAGCGCGTCGTCGTAGCCGGCGTCGGCGTGGCGCATGACGCCCGTGCCGGGATCGGTCGTCAGCACGCGCTCGAGCCGCTCGGCCATCTCGTCGGTGCCGTCCGCGACGACGACCATGCCGGCGTGGATCGAGTTGCCGATCCCGACGCCGCCGCCGTGGTGGACGCTGACCCACGTCGCCCCCGCCGCGACGTTGACCAGCGCGTTCAGAATCGGCCAGTCCGCGATCGCGTCGGAGCCGTCCTGCATCGCCTCGGTCTCGCGGTACGGCGAGGCGACCGAGCCCGAGTCGAGGTGGTCGCGCCCAATCACCACCGGCGCCCTGACCTCGCCGCTGCGAACGAGCTCGTTGATCGCGAGCCCTGCCCGCGCGCGATCGCCGTAGCCGAGCCAGCAGATTCGTGCCGGCAATCCCTGGAACGCGATCCGCTCCGGGGCAACGCTCAACCAGCGCTGCAGCGCCGTATCCTCTGGGAACAGCTCGAGGAGCGTGCGGTCGATGGCGGCGATGTCGTCCGGGTCCCCCGAGAGCACGGCCCAGCGGAAGGGCCCGACACCGCGGCAGAAGAGCGGCCGGATATAGGCCGGGACGAAGCCCGGGTATGCGAAGGCGTCCTCTACCCCGGCCTCCAGCGCCTCCCCACGAAGGTTGTTGCCGTAGTCGAAGACGTTGCTGCCTTGCCGCAGGTACTCGAGCATCCCCTCGACGTGGCGGGCGATCGACTCGCGCGCGCGGCGCAGGTACTCGTCGGGGTCGCTCGCCCGCAGCTCCGCCGCGGCATCGACGTCGAGGCCGGCGGGCACGTAGCCGTTCAGCGGATCGTGCGCAGCGGTCTGGTCGGTGACGAAGTCGAATCCCTCGCCGCGCCGCGCGAGCTCCGGCACGACCTCGGCGGCGTTCCCGAGCAGGCCGACCGACAGCGCCCGTCCCTCCGACGCCGCCGCCCGTACCCGCGCGAGCGCGTCGTCGAGCGAGTCGGTCGACTCGTCCAGGTAGCGCGTCTCGAGCCGGCGGCGCATCCGCTCCGGGTCGACCTCGACGCAGAGGATCGCCGCGCCCGCCAGCGTCGCGGCCAGCGGCTGCGCGCCGCCCATCCCGCCGAGACCGGCCGTCAGGATCGTGCGCCCGGCCAGGTCGGACGAGCCGAAGTGCTTCTCGCCTGCGGCGACGAACGTCTGGTAGGTGCCCTGCAGGATCCCCTGGCTGCCGATGTAGATCCAGCTGCCGGCGGTCATCTGACCGAACATCGTCAGCCCCAGCGCCTCGAGCCGGCGGAACTCGTCCCACGTCGCCCAGCGGGGCACGAGCAAGGAGTTCGCGATCAGCACGCGCGGCGCGGACGGGCTCGTCCTGAACACGCCCACCGGCTTCCCGCTCTGGACGAGCAGCGTCTCGTCCTCGGCGAGGGTCAGCAGCGACCGGACGAGCGCCCGCAGTGCCTCCGGGTTGCGCGCCGCCTTCCCCGAGCCGCCGTACACGACCAGCTCCGTCGGCCGCTCGGCCACCTCCGGGTCGAGGTTGTTGAGCAGCATCCGCAGCGGCGCCTCCGTCGACCACGCGCGCGCGTGCAACTCGGTCCCGCGCGGGGCGTGGATCGCCGAGAGGTCGCCGCACAGCGCGTCGACGGTCGCCTCGAGCGATCCGGTCGCGCTCACTCCGCCTGCCGCTCCGCCTCGCGCGCAGCCTCGCGCTCCCGCTGGCGCAGCCGCCACCACGTCCACCCGGTCGCGAGCACCGCCGCGACGGCTCCGCCGAGGAACGACCGCAGGAAGCTGCTGCCGGTGGCGTAGGCGATCACGACCACCAGGGCGCCGAGCCCGCTGTAGGCGAGCGCCGCGTCCCGGTACGGCTTCTTCGAGCGGCGGCGTTGCGGGTTCGTGCCGTTGCCGCTGGTCACCGCAGCTCGCCCGCCTCCACCTCGACCGATTCCACGAGCGACCCGTCCCGGATCGACGTCGCCACGGCCTCGATGTCCCCGGCGAGCGTCCGGTCGTCACGAAGGCGCGGCGAGAGCGAGCGCACGTGCTCCCGCGCCGCGCGGACGCCGATCCCGGGCTGCAGCGGCGCGAGGAACTCGACGCCCTGCGCGCCGGCGAGCAGCTCGATCGCGAGCACGCGCTCCACGTTGGCCAGCACCTGCCAGGCCTTCAGCCCCGACGCGTTCCCCATCGAGACATGGTCCTCCTGGCCGGCGCTCGTCGGGATCGAGTCGACGCCGGCCGGGTGCGCCAGCACCTTGTTCTCGCTGACGAGAGAGGCCGCCACGTACTGCGGGATCATGAAGCCGGAGTTGAGCCCGCCGTCGCCGGTCAGGAACGCCGGCAGCCCGCCGGAGAGGCTCGGGTTGACGAGCCGCTCGATCCGCCGCTCCGAGATGCTGGCGAACTCCGAGACCGCCATCGCCAGTGCGTCGAGGGCGAACGCGAGCGGCTGCCCGTGAAAGTTGCCGTTCGAGACGAGCATCCCGTCCTCGACCAGCACGAGCGGGTTGTCGGTCGCCGCGTTGAGCTCGACCTCGACCGTGCGGCGCGCGTAGTCGAGCAAGTCGCGCGACGCGCCATGGACTTGCGGCGCGCAGCGGAGCGAGTAGGCGTCCTGCACCTTGTCGCACCAGCGGTGGGACTCGTTGATCGCCGAGTCCTCGAGCAGCTGGAGGACGTTCGCAGCGGAGTCGGCCTGCCCGGCGAGCGGGCGAAGCGCGTGGATCTGCGGGAGGAAGCTCGTGCGCGAGCCCTGCAGCGCTTCGAGCGACAGGGCGCAGGCGATGTCGGCCGTCTTCGCCAGCCGCTCGGCTCGAACGGCGCCGAGAGCGCCGAACGCCGCCATGAACTGCGTGCCGTTGACGAGCGAGAGTCCTTCCTTCGCCTGCAGGCGCACAGGCTCGAGACCGACCTCGGCGAGCGCTTCCGCTCCGGAGAGCTGCCGTCCGTCGACGGTCGCCTCGCCCTCACCGATCAGCGGCAGCGCCAGGTGCGCGAGCGGTGCAAGGTCGCCGCTCGCGCCGACCGACCCGCGGCTCGGTACAGACGGAAGCACCGAGCGGTTGAGGCACTCGACGAGCAGCTCGACGGTCGCCGCCCGCGCGCCGGAGTAGCCCTTCGCGAGCGCGTTGGCGCGAAGCAGCATCGCCGCGCGGACGATCTCGTCGGGATACGGCTCGCCCACGCCGCACGCGTGGCTTCGGAGCAGTCGGAGCTGGAGCTCCTCGGTCAGCTCCTCGGGGATCGAGCGCGAGACGAAGCGGCCGAAGCCGGTATTGACGCCGTAGGTGTGCTCCGCGCGCCCGTGCGCCGCCTGCTCGACGATCTCGCGGGCCGCGGCCATGCGCTCGCGCGCCGAGTCGGCGAGGGCGACGTGCCGCCCGTGGACGGCGATCTCCCAGACGTCGGCGAGCGCCAGATCGTCGCCCGTCAGCGCCCTGCTCTCGATCATGCGGCGAGTGTATCCCGCGCCTGCGGGGCCGCTCTCGGGGCGCCTTGGTCCCTGAGTACGGTTCGCCCGGCCTCCTCCCCGAGGCGATCGTATGCGGGAAGTGCGCGCGTCTCTGTCACGGACCGTGACGGATGTGTGACGTAGCAGCGCGCGGGGCCGGTCAGCCGTCGAGGAGCCGCAGCTCGAGCACCCGCGACTCGTCGAAGCCGTCGATCCGAAGCGCTGCTCCCGCGGCTGCCGCGGCTGCGCCCGCCGGCATCAGGCCGACGAGCTCCGACCCGACGACCACTGCTCCGCGTCCCGCAGCCTCCTGCTCGACCCGCGCGACGATCTCGTGCAGCGCGGCCGCCTCCCAGTCCTCGACGTTCATGCTCACCTGGACCAGGCCGGCGCTCGGCAGCTCGACGCCGAGCGCCCGCACGCCGGGAAAGCCGCCGCCGGTCTCGCGGACAACCGCCGCGACCTCGCGTGCGGCATCCAGCGAGCCGCGCAGGTTGACGTTGAACGCGATCAGCGGACGGCGCACGCCGACGAGCACGCCGCCGGCCCGCTCCGGCAGGTGCGAAGGCCCGAAGGCCGGCGCGACCTCCCCGGCGTCCACCCGCCGCTGCAGCTCCTCCGTGCCGCCGCGCCGGAAGAACGCTGGCCCACGGCCGCCGCCGAGCACGCCGTAGAGGAAGACCGGCAGCCCCAGCTCCTCGCCGATTCGCCGCGCCAGCGTCAGGGCCGCCTCCTGCGCCGGCTCCTCGTCGTCGTCCGAGAGCGGCACGAGCGGCACCACGTCGGCCGCGCCGATCCGCGGGTGCGCTCCTTGGTGCCGGCTCAGGTCGATGCGCTCCGCCGCGCACGCGACACCTGCGACCAGCGAGTCGACCAGCTCCACGGCGGAGCCCACGAGCGTGAAGACGGAGCGGTTGTGGTCGAAGTCAGAATGGACGTCGAGCAGCCGCGCCCGGCCCGACTGGAGCGCCGCCGCCAGCGCGTCGATCGTCGCCGGGTCGCGCCCCTCGGAGAAGTTCGGGACGGACTCGAGCGGCCGCGTCACGTGCGTAGTCTAGGAAGCGTGAAGACCTACTACGACCGCCGCGCGCCCGAGTACGACGAGTGGTACCGCGGTGCCGGCCAGTACGCCGAGCGCGACCGGCCCGGCTGGGACGTCGAGGTCGACGCCCTCACCCGCGCTCTCGCCGCACTTCCGCCGGCCCGCACGCTCGACGTGGCCTGCGGCACGGGCTTCCTCACCCGCCATCTCCCGGGCAAGGTCGTCGGCCTCGACCAGAGCGAGTCGATGCTCGAGGAGGCGCGCGGGCAGGCGCCGGACGCGGAGTTCGTCCAGGGCGACGCGCTCGAGCCGCTCTTCGAGGACGCGAGCTTCGGCCGCGTCTTCACGGGCCACTTCTACGGACACCTCCAGGACGCGGACCGCGCCCGCTTCCTCGCGAGCGCACGCCGGCTCGCGCCGGAGCTGGTCGTCGTCGACTCGGCTCTGCGCGAGGACGTCGAGCCCGAGGAGCGCCAGGAGCGGATCCTCAACGACGGCTCGCGCTGGGAGGTCTACAAGCGCTACTTCGAGCCGGACGCGCTCGCCGAGGAGCTCGGCGGCGGCGAGACCCTGTTCGCCGGCCGCTGGTTCGTCGCCGTCCGCTCTTGACCCGGCGCCGCTCGCGGTACCGGTCGATCCGCTCGCTCCAGCGCGACAACTGGGTCTGCCGCGCGTGCGTCGAGGAGGGCTTCCCGCTCGAGTCGCTGCCGATCGTCCAGCCGTACCGCGGCCAGCGCGCGTACGTCTTCGGCCAGGCGCCGGGCGCGGTCGAAGGCGAAGAGCGGCTCCCGTGGCGAGGCCGTGCCGGGCGCACGCTGCGCCGCTGGCTCGAGCTCGACGAGGACGAGTTCTACGCCACCTTCTACTGCGCCTCGGTCACCCGCTGCTACCCGGGCAAGGCCGCGAGCGGGCGCGGCGACCGGACGCCAGCCCCGCGCGAGCAGGAGCTGTGCGCCTTCTGGCGTGAGTGGGAGCTTCGCCTGATGCGGCCGCGCCTGATCGTCCCGGTCGGCGGCCTAGCCGCGCAACGGCTACTCGGCATCGCGCGCGTGACCGAATCTGTCGGCCGCCGCTTCGAGCACGACGGCGCCGTCGCGATCCCGCTGCCGCACCCGTCCGGAGCCAGCGGCTGGCTGAACGACCCTGCCAACCGAGAACAGGTCGCTGAAGCCGCGGCCCTGATCCGCATGGAGCTCGAGCGGATCGGTCAAACCCAGATCGAAAGCTAGATTTCGAAGGTTGTCCGAGGTCCCGCGCTATCGCCACACGTTCGCCCGCCTGCTCGGGTACCTCCGCCCCTACCGCAGCTCGCTGATCGTCTCGATCGTGCTCGCCGCGCTTTCGCAGGGCGCGGCAATCGCGCTGATCTGGCTGACAAAGCAGGTAATCGACGGCCCACTCGCCCAGCACGACAAGCAGAAGCTCTGGCTCTACGTCGGCGCCGTCGCCCTGTGCGGGATCCTGCGCGCCGCCTTCATGGCCGCCCGCCGCCTGATCTCGGGCAAGCAGGCGCTCGCCGTCGAGATGGACATGCGGCAGGGGCTCTACGCACACCTCGTCCGCCTCTCGTTCGGCTTCTACGACCGCCACCAGACCGGGCAGCTGATGTCGCGCGCCACCGTCGACCTGCAGGGCGTGCGGTTCTTCCTCGGCTACGGCCTGATCTTCTTTTTCCAGAACGTGATCACCGTCGCATCGGTGACGGTCGTCCTGTTCTTCTTCCAGTGGAAGCTCGCGCTGATCGCGCTGGCGATCGTGCCGGTGCTCGTCGTGCTCGCCTACCGGTACAGCCACCTCACGCACCCGACGCTGCGAGAGGTGCAACAGAAGCTCGCCGACGTCGCCACCGTCGCCGAGGAGAACATCGTCGGCGTCCACGTCGTCAAGGCGTTTGCGCAGGAGCCGCAGGAGTCGGCGAAGTTCCACGCCCGATCGGAGGACGTGTTCCGCCAGACGCTGAAGGCGAACCGGCAGCGCGCGCTCTATGTGCCCTTCATCTCCTGGGTTCCGCTGCTCGCCCAGGGCGCCGTGCTGCTCGTCGGCGCGCGCATGGTGACGAGCGGCGAGCTCTCGGTCGGCGGCTTCGTCGCCTTCAACCTCTACCTCGGCATGCTCGTGACGCCGCTGCGGTCGCTCGGGATGTGGATCGGGCAGTCGCAGCGGGCGACGGCCTCGGGCGAGCGGATCTTCGAGATCATGGACGAGCCCGAGAAGATCGCCGACGAGCCCAAAGCCGTGGAGCTCCCGGTCGGCCTTGGCGCTGTTCGGTTCGAGGATGTCCGCTTCGAGTACCTCGAGGGTCACCCGGTGCTCGACGGCGTGACGCTCGACGTGGCGCCCGGCCGGACGATCGCGCTGATCGGCCAGACCGGCTCGGGCAAGACGACACTGACGTCGCTCGTGCCTCGCTTCTACGACGTCACGGCCGGGCGCGTGCTGGTCGACGGCGTCGACGTTCGCGACGTGAAGCTCGCTTCGCTGCGCCACGCGGTCGGCGTCATCTCGCAGGACCCGTTCCTCTTCTCGGCGAGCGTGCGCGAGAACATCACCTTCGGCGCGCCCGACCTCGACGACGCGGAAGTCGAGCGGGTTGCGCGGCTCGCCCAGGCGCACGAGTTCGTCGAGCGGCTGCCCGACCGCTACGACACGATCATCGGCGAGCGCGGGATCACGCTCTCGGGCGGCCAGCGCCAGCGGCTCGCGATCGCGCGGGCCCTCGCGGTCGACCCGCGGATCCTGATCCTCGACGACGCGACCGCCTCGGTCGACGCGTCGACCGAGGCCCGGATCCGCCTCGGGCTTCGCGAGGCGATGCGCAACCGGACGACGCTGATCATCGCGCACCGGCTGTCGACGATCGCGCTCGCAGACGAGATCGTCGTGCTGGACGACCTTCGGATCGCCGCGCGCGGCACCCACGACGAGCTGCTCCAGACGAGCCCGGTCTACCGCGACATCTACGAGCACGGCCTGCTCGAGCGGCAGTTCGCCGATGCGGTCGAGGCACGCGCGGGCGAGGAAGAGGAAGCGCTGGAGGCGGCGTCGTGAGGGTCTGGCAGGCCGGCAGCCACCTGACTCAGCAGCGCGGCGCGCAGGTCGAGGACTGGTCCTGGCGCAGTACCCGCCGGCGGCTGGCGACGCTCGTCCGCCTGACGAAGCCCTACCGCAGGCGCACGGTCCTCTCGATCTTCTCGCTGCTCCTCGCCACCGCGACCGCGCTCGCGCCGCCGTACCTCTCGAAGTACGCGATCGATGACGGGATCAAGAACCAGGACCTGGCCGCCCTGTGGTGGATCGTCGCCGCCTTCCTGATCGCCGGGCTCCTCAACTGGGGCATGAGCTACGCGCAGACGTACCTGACCGGCTGGGTCGGCGAGCGGATTCTGGCCGACCTGCGCAACCGGCTCTTCGACCACCTGCAGCGGCTCTCGCTCGGCTTCTACGAGCGCAACCGCGCGGGCGTGCTCATCAGCCGCCTGACGAACGACGTCGAGGCGATCGACCAGCTCGTCACCGACGGCGTCACGAGCCTCGTCCAGAACACGTTGATGCTCGTCGGCACCGCGATCCTGCTCTTCGTGCTCGACTGGCGGCTCGCGCTCGCGACGCTGATCGTGATCCCGTTCATGACCGTCGCGACCGTGATCTTCCGCAAACGCTCGGCCCGGGCGTACTCGGCAGTGCGGGAGCGGCTCGGCCTCGTCACGGCCACCCTCGCCGAGGACATCGCTGGGATGCGCGTCGTCCAGGCGTTCACGCGGGAGCCGACGAACATCCGCAACTTCCGCAAGGTCACCGAGCGCTACCGCGAGGCGAACATGGAGACGGTCGTCCTCAACGGCCTCTACTTCCCGTTCGTCGACCTGCTCTCGACGGGCGCGCTCGTGGTCGTGCTCGGGTACGGCGGCCACCTCTACTTCCAGGACGCGGTCACGCTCGGGACGCTGTTCGCCTTCATGCTCTACGTTCAGAACTTCTTCGACCCGGTGCAGCAGCTCTCGCAGCTCTACGGGACGTTCCTCTCGGCGGCTGCGGCCCTCGACAAGATCATGGACGTGCTCGACCAGAAGCCGGAGGTCATCGACCGGCCCGGCGCGATCGAGCTGCCGCGGGTCGAGGGTCACGTCCGCTTCGAGGACGTCCGCTTCGGCTATGGCGACGGCCCGGACGTGCTGCACGGGCTCGAGCTCGACGTCCTGGCCGGCACGACCGTCGCGCTGGTCGGCCACACGGGCGCCGGCAAGTCGACGATCGCCAAGCTGCTCGCGCGCTTCTACGACCCGCGCCAGGGCGCGCTCACGATCGACGGCCACGACCTGCGCGACGTCGCGCAGGCATCGCTGCGCAGCCAGCTCGGGATCGTGCCTCAGGAAGGCTTCCTCTTTGCCGGCACGGTCACCGAGAACATCGCCTTCGGCCGCCCGGACGCAACCGCCGCCGAGGTCGTGCGCGCGGCCGAGACGATCGGCGCGAACGACTTCATCCTGCGGCTCGAGGACGGCTACGAGACGCAGCTGCAGGAACGCGGGACCCGCCTGTCGCTCGGACAGCGGCAGCTCGTCGCGCTCGCACGGGCGCTTTTGGCCGACCCGCGGATCCTGATCCTGGACGAGGCGACCTCCTCGGTCGACATCGGCACCGAGCGCAAGATCGAGCAGGCGCTGCGGACGCTGCTCGCCGGCCGGACCGCGTTCGTGATCGCCCACCGGCTCTCCACCATCCGCGACGCCGACCTGATCGTGGTGCTCGAGCACGGCCGTGTGGTCGAGCAGGGCACGCACGACGAGCTGATGGCGGAGCGCGGCCTCTACACGTCGCTGTACGGCGACTGGGCCGCCGACGTCGCCTGAGCACGTCCTTCCGCGCAGCTTCGTGACGAACGCGACAAGTCACTGAGACGAGGGATCGGAGCGCCGCGGCGGCGGCCCGATCCTCGGGTCGGTGACTCGCGCTCGCCTCGTCCTGCTCGCGCTCTGCGCCGCCGCGGTCTTCACGCCGGCCGCGCTCGCCTGCCCGAAGGGCTACTCGTACGCGGGCCTCTACAGTCCCTCGCGCGCGTCCGGCATCGCCGCGACGATCAGCATGCTCGACACGCCCGCGGCGTTCGGTGAGACGAGCCACGTTGCCGGCTGGGTCGGCGTCGGCGGCCCCGGCCTCGGCCCGAACGGCGCCGACGAGTGGCTGCAGGTCGGCCTCGCGACGTTCGGCAGCTCGGGCGGCGGTCGCCTCTACTACGAGCTCGCCCGGCCCGGCTCGCCCCCGCAGTACCAGGAGCTGGCGGCGGGGATCGTGCCCGGGATCCGCGTGCGGGTGGCGGTGATGGAGCTGCCGTACGCGCGGAACCAGTGGATCGTCGTCTCGCCGGACGGGGTCTCGGGGCCGTTCTACCTGCCGCGCAGCCACCGCGCCTGGGCGCCGGTCGCGACGGCCGAGAGCTACGCCGAAACGCAGCGCTGCAACCGCTACGCGTACCGCTTCGGCGGCCTCCAGCTCGCGCGTCCGGACGGGACGTGGCGAACGATGCACCGGGCCGAGACGCTGCAGGACCCGGGCTGGCGCCTGCGTCGCAACGGAGCGGCGTTCAGCGCCACGGCGGCCTGAGCGGGGCTACACTGGAGGGCGCCGCAACGGCACGTTGCGGGGTCGTCTAACGGTAGGACGCTCGGCTCTGGACCGAGTAGTCTAGGTTCGAATCCTAGCCCCGCAGCTCGAGCAGAAGCCCCGCCTGAGCGGGGCTTTTTCGTCCAGGCCGATCGTCGCTACACTACGCCACCGCCGGGCGCATTCGTCTAGTGGCCTAGGACACCGCCCTCTCACGGCGGCGGCACGGGTTCGAATCCCGTATGCGCCTTTCGGGGATCGCGTAGCTGAGCCGATTCCGCTCAGAGAGGCCGTTCTTGAGCGCGGTCGTGACGAGTCGCGGGTTGTCCTTCAGCGCGACTCGCCGCCCGGCATCACCACGATCTTGACGATTCTCTCGTCGTCGAGCGTCAAGCGCACCGCAAAGTCACGCTCGTAAGCGACTTCGCCGGTTTCACGCCAGCGAGCAGTCTCGTGCGTCCGGGCGATGACATCGCCTTCGATTTCCTCGAACTCAGGCTCTGCCTGTTCCGTTGCGAATTGCTCGTCTCCGCTTGCCTTCTGAAGCACTTCCATGCAGGCCGGGATACCACGAAGGCTGCCGCGCGGCGTTACCGTTTCGACCTCGGGATCGAGCAACTCTTCCGCCGTCTCGAAGTCATTCGCCACCACAGCGTCGACGAACTGCCGTGCGCAACCGACCTTCATCGGATCGCTTTCACCTCAGTGGAGCAGTCGGCTTGAGCACGAGCGCTGCGATTGAGGCTGTGGCGGCAAGTGCGACCACGTCTGTCCTGGTCAAGATTCGCTTGAACTCGGCGCCGTCGTCGCGCACCTCGATGTAGCCCACCGGGCTGACCGCGACGCCACCGCCTCCGCCGCCGCCTGAGCCTTCGTCGCTCTCGCGGGATCCAGAGCCGCCGCCTCCGCCAAACCCAAAGCGGGCCTTTGCGACGGGAATCACCGTCACGTGCTCTCGCTCAACGGGCTTGCCGAAGATGGTCGACACGTCCGCCTTCTGGCCCACCGCCTGTCCAATCCGCTCGAGCAGCTCGGTCACCATCTCCGAGCGCTCGCGTGTTTCCACGGCCATCGCAAACTCCTCTTCGCGATTCCGAGCACGTCCGAGTCTAGAGAGCCGCTGTCCGCCGTGTCGACGTGCGACCGCTCCCATGGGGAGTAGGCGAAGAGACGCCGAACACCTGCGCTTGTGAACAGCATCGGCGCAGAAGCTCTTGGTGAGTTGAACCCGCGGCTCCAGAAGACGTTCGACTACGCCATCGAGGTCACCAAGCAACTGCTCACGCTCGGATCCGCGGTCCTCGCACTCACGATCACGATCGGGAAAGAAGCCGGGACGGGACGACGGGGCCTTCTGTTCACGGGCTGGCTCGCGTTCCTCGTCTCAGTCATCTGCGGAATCGTGAGCCTCTATGTGCTGATGAGGGAGTTCGCGCCGCGCCCTGATGGACGCGATGTACCTCCTTCGATCGGCTCGTGGCGCGTGCGGGGCCCGTTGCTCCTGCAGATCGTGACTTTCGCGATCGGCGCCGTATTGCTAGTCGCGTATGCGTACAGCGTGTACAGGCCTGGATCACTCGGTTAGTCCGATCGGCGGCGCCGCTGGGAGCACGCAGCTTTACGAACCTCTAACGGAGGAAAGCGCAATTCCTCGACCGGTGGCGCGTCGTTTCAGGCGGACAACGAGCCCGAAACGGAGGTCGATTCAACATGAGAAGTGTTCTCTTGCTCGGAGCTGCGGTCGTCACGGCGTTTGCCCTGGTCGGCATCGCTTCTGCCTCCAAGCCCGCGGTCGTGAAGATCGCGCTGGCGCGGCCAGCGGTCGTCTACGGCAGCTCGGTGGGGCTGTCTGGGACGGTCTCGAACCATCAGGCTGGCGAGTCTGTGTCCGCGCTTAGCCGCTCGTATGGCACGCCGGCCTTCAGCCAGGCCGACATGGTGACTACCACGGCCAAGGGCGCGTGGAGTTACATGGCCTCACCGGCTATCCAGACGAGCTACCAGGCACGCTGGGACTCAGTTACGAGCGCCATCGTCACGGTGAAAGTGCGCCCGAAGATCACTTTGGCGCTCGAGAGCCGGACGGCGACGCGAGGCACCTTCTCCGTCCAGGTCGAAGGCAACCGACCGTTCGCCGGCAAGCGCGTGCTGATCCAGAGGATCACGGCGAGTGGCCCGACGACTGTCAAGAGCGTCAAGCTTGCGGCGACTTCCTCGGCGACGTTCACGATCAAGCTCCCGAGGACCCGTGCCCGGGTCCGGGTCGTGATGTCGACCTCGCAGGCGTCGCCCGGTTACATCGCCGGCTACAGCAACGTCTGGAAGAGCTCGTAACCCGAAGGCCGGGCCGGAGCCGCCTCCGACCCGGCCTCGAACTCCCTCGATCGAGCTCGCGCGAACATAGCCTGGAAGAACGGATGCGCCTCTAACTACCAGCACGAGGGATCACGGCGCCGTCACCTCCGGACGATGGCGTTTCCACATATGCGGCTTCTCCTTTGCATGCGGCAGGTGAAGGAGGTGAGACGAATGCGGTCGTTCACCTCCCTTTGGCGCGAGGACGGAGAGACGCTGGCGTACGAGGTCGTGACGCTGGCGCTGATCATCTTCGCCTTCTTCGGCGTGCTCTCGCTCCTTCACCGGCTCTAGCCACGTCCGCGGCGTAGGCTCGCTGCGGCTACGTGTCCAACTGGCTCGAGATCCTGTTGCTCGCCGTCGCGTCGGCGTTCTGGCCGACGCTGATCCTCGTCGTCGTGGTCGCCCTGCGGCTCGAGCACCCGATCCGGATCCTCGTCTTCTTCGTCGCGGGCGCGCTCCTGACCACGATCTCGATCGGGCTCGCGATCGTCTTCGCGCTGCAGGACACGACCGTCGCCTCTGGCTCGAACCGCTCGCTCGGCGCGGGCATCTACCTGTTTGTGGGCGCGCTCTCGCTCCTGGCGGGCGGCGCGCTTTGGCGGAGTGGCAAGCGGCCAGCCAAGCCCAAGCCGCCGAAGACGGGGCCGTCGCTCGCCGAGCGGTCAATCGAGCGCGGCGCCCCGGTGGCCTTCGCTGCCGGTGTGGTGCTGAACATCATCCCGGGCACCTTCCCGTTCGTCGCGCTCCTCGACATCGCGAAGCTGGACGTGAGCGACGCCGCCAAGGCCGCGGCCGTCGTCGCCTTCTACGTGGTCATGCTCGCCTTCGCAGAGGTGCCGATCGTCGCGTACCTGATCGCGCCCGAACGGACGATCGCGGCGACGAACGCGTTCAACGACTGGCTCACGCGGAACGGCCGGCGCGTGGCGGCGGCCGTCCTCGCTGCCGTCGGCGCCTACCTCGTGGTGCGGGGCCTCTTCAGTCTCTAGCTGGAGGCTCGCCGCGCCGCTGCCGATGGAGCGGTCATGTCGATGCTCATCCCGCTCGGAGGCTTCGCGCTCGGTCTCGCCGTCGGCCGCTGGTGGATCGTCGCCGCGGTCATGCCGTTCTGGGCGGCGATCGTCTGGATGGACCAGCTCGAGGGTCGCCTGACGATCGTGGTTGCGTCTCAGCTCTCGGTCCTGCTCGCGTGCGCGATC
Organism: uncultured Actinomycetes bacterium; assembly: GCA_963765785.1. Lineage (GTDB taxonomy): Bacteria > Actinomycetota > Thermoleophilia > Gaiellales > Gaiellaceae > AC-32. Next base: position 81,338 of record CAVXXW010000005.1, on the reverse strand, counting down.
GGCTCGGGCGTCGCCGTGCGCCGGCTGCACGCGCGACGGCGGCTACGCACCTAGCTCGGCGAGCAGCGGGCCGGTGTCGAGCGGGTCGAAGCCGATCCGGCCGGCGATCTCCTCGCTCGACGGCCTGGTGCCCTCGCGGAAGAGCTCGCGCAGCCGGTCGCCCGTCTGCTCGCTCGCCCACCAGTCCGACCCGACCTCGCGCTCGAGGAACGAGCGCAACTGCGCAGCGCGGATCCAGGCGCGCAGGTAGTCGGCCGAGTAGAACCCGGCGTCCATGTCGGACAGGTAGCCCTCGCGCCGGTACTCGAACCCGGTCGCGGCGGTGAGGCGTTCCGCGTAGCCTGCGTCGGTCCCGCCATCCTCCGCGAAGCGGCCCCAGAACTCCAGCTCGAACTGCAGCTTCGCCGCGTAGCGTCGGAAGAGCAGCGCCTCCATGAACACGGTCGCCTCCGCGTTCTCCTGCGCCTCGGCGTCGGAGAGGTCGAAGTAGCGCGCGTGCCAGCCGGGCTGCCGCGAGATGGCCTCGACGATGTACGAGTAGATCTCGGTCAGCGCGTGGTCGCGCGAGATGTTCCGGAACGTGTACGGCAGCGTCGGATCGCAGCCGGCGTAGTGCAGCGCGTGCCCGGCCTCGTGCAGGAACGCCTGGTAGTCGTGCAGCCCGCCCTGCGCGCGCGTGATCAGGTGGACGATCTTCGGCGGGTCCGCGGGGATCACGCAGGCGCGCGGCGATTTCTGCGGCCGGTCGTCGAGGTCGAGCTTGATGTTCGGCTCGTGCTCGAGGTCGAAGCCGAGGCGCGCGAGCGTGTCCATGCACACCGGCACCGCCTGCTCCTTGGTGTAGATCGCCTCGAGCGGCGAGAGCCGGCGCAGGTAGGCGACGTGGGAGGAGCTCGGCACCGCCTCGCGCTCCGGGCCGAGCAGCTTCTCGAGCCAGCGGTCCTTCAGCTGCTCGTAGACGCCGGTGGCCGCCTCGCTGGCGGCAGCGAGCGCCCGCTCGAGGTTGCGGATCGAGATCCCCTTCTCGTCCTCCGTGCGCTCGATAGGGTCGTCGATCCGGCTGACGTCCGACTCGAGCTCCTCGTACGCCCGCAGCACCTCGAGCCGCTCGTCGTTGAAGGTCGCGGAGATGTCGGTCGCCAGCCTGCCGAGCTCGTCGCGGTCGGCGTACCCCGGGAGCACCGCAAGCTTCGCCTGGGCCGTGCGCAGCGGCAGCTCCTCGCCCTGGAACTCGACGCGGGCGGCGAGGACCGCGTTCTCGAGCTTGTCCTCGCGCTCCGCCAGCGCGGCGGCGATCAGGCCGGCCTCGCAGGTCTTGCGCAGGCGGTAGAGCCGCTCGCGCTCGTCGCCCACCGGCGACTCCGCCTCGGCCTCGCGCAGCGCCTCGAGCTGGTCGCGGGTAAAGAGCTCCGCGTAGCGCGCGACGATCTCCGCGCGCTCGGAGACCTCCTTCTCGCCGACGCGCACGGCGCGGCCTTCCTCGGCGCGCTCGAAGAGGTAGCGCTGTAGCCGCGACTCGTAGTCGGCCGGCTTGAGGACGGAGGCGACGCTCATAAGCGCCGGAATCTACCTGTGCGGCGCGAGCCGACGCACGACGTCGAGCAGCTGCTCGAGGCGGAACGGCTTGGGCACGATTCCGTCGGCCTCGGCGATCGTCTGGGCGTCGAGGATCGCGCTGCCGGTGAAGATCACGACGGGCGCGCCGTAGTCGCGTGCGCGCAGCGACCGCATCAGCGCCAGCCCGTCGTCGGCGCCGACGTGGACGTCGAGCAGGAAGAGGTCGACCGTTCCGGCCGCGAGCGCCTCCTCGGCCGCCGCCACGCTTCGCGCCTCTACGACGTTGTATCCGTCGAGCTCGAGGTTGACCCGACAGAGGAGGCGCAGGGACGCGTCGTCGTCGAGGATAAGGATCGTCGGGGCCCGTAGGTGAAAGTCCGTCGCGGTCACGCCGTAACCCAATTTCCCTCTCGACCGTTTATTACTCAGAAATGATAAGTCTTGCGGACGGCCTCCCCAAGCCCACGCCGCTTTTCCGGCGGCGTGCCTGGCTTGCGTTTCAGCGGGCGCTCGACCCGCTCGCCCCTCCTCGGCCGCTGCCCTCGAGCCGAGCCAGGGACTCGTCGCGTCCGAGGAGCTCGAGCGACTCGAACAGGCCCGGCGAGACCTTCGAGCCCGTCACCGCCAGACGGATCGGCTGAAACGCCTCGCGCGGCTTGAGCCCGAGGCGCTCGGCGAGCCCACGGAGCGCCGTCTCGATCTGCTCCGCGTCGAACGGCTCGACCCCGGCGAGCGTCTCCGCCGCGGCCGGGAGCACCTGGCCGTCGACGTCGCCCTCGGGCTCCACGCGCGCGAAGAAGAAGCCCGCGAACGCCGGGAACGCGCCGAGCGTCTCGATCTTCTCCTGGACGAGCGGCGCTGCCCGGCGGATCAGCAGCTCGTCCCACTCGTAGCCGCGCTCGCGCAGGTACGCGACGAGGCGGTCGGCGTACTCCTCCGGCGGCAGCGCGCGCAGGTAGAGCCCGTTCAGATGGCTCAGCTTCTCGTAGTCGAACACCCCCGGGCTCTTGCCGACCCGCTCCAGCGTGAAGCGCTCGACCAGCTCGTCGCGGCTCATCACTTCCGTGCGGTCGTCGTAGCTCCAGCCGAGCAGCGCCATGAAGTTCACGAACGCCTCGGGGATGTAGCCCTGCTCGCGGAAGTCTTCGACGGTGATCGCGCCGTGGCGCTTCGAGAGCTTGCGCCCGTCCGGGCCGTTCAGCAGCGGCACGTGCGCGTAGCGCGGTAGCTCGGCACCGAGCGCCTCGAGGATCCGCAGCTGCTTTGGCGTGTTCGAGACGTGGTCCTGGCCCCGGATCACGTGCGTGATGCCGTCGAGCGCATCCTCGAGCGGCGAGACGAAGTTGTATGTCGGCCGGCCGTCCGAGCGGACGATGACCAGGTCGTCGAGCTCGCCGCTCGGTACCTCGATCCGCCCGAGCACAATGTCGTCCCAGGCAGTGACGCCCTCGTCGGGCATCCGGAACCGAATTGCGCCCTCGTCCTCGTAGGCCCTGTCCTCGTCGACCAGGCGCCGCGCGGCCTCCTGCGCCTCGCCCATCCGGTTCATCTGAAACGTGACTGGGCCGTCGTGGTCGAGCCCGAGCCACGCGAGCGTGCCCTGGATCTGGTCGACCGCCTCCGCCACCTCGCGGCTCGTGTCCGTGTTCTCGATCCGCAGCCCGAACTCGCCGTCCTGGTTGCGCGCGAACAGCCAGTTGAAGAGCGCCGTGTGAGCGCCGCCGACGTGTAGGTAGCCGGTCGGGCTGGGCGCGAAGCGGACTTTCACCGACACCTCGTTAGCGTACTGGCGTGGCCGACCGGGCCCTCACTCAGTGCGACCTGAACCGCGCGACGCTCGCGCGCCAGCTGCTGCTCCGACGGACGAAGCTGCCGGTACCCAGGGCGCTCGAGCGCCTCGCCGGCCTGCAGGCACAGCTCGGGTCAGCGCCGTACATCGGACTTTGGTCGCGGCTCGACGGCTTCCGGCGGGAGTCGCTCGAGCGCGCGCTCATCTCCGGCAGGGCGGCGCGAGGCGTGCTCATGCGCGGAACCGTCCACGTCGTCTCGGCGTCCGACTACGGGCTCTTCTCGGCGGCGCTCGACGTCGCGCCGCCCGCCTGGGTCACGCCGGAGGCCGACCGCGACGCCGTCCGCGTGACCGCTGCGCTGCGGGCGTTCACGGCCGAGCCGCGGACGCGCACCGAGGTGCTCGACTGGCTCCTCGAGGAGCACGGCGTCGGCTCGGGCGACACCAACGGCGTCTGGTATGCGCTCCGCCTCCGCGCGCGGATCGCGCATGCGCCGGAGTCGAGCCTCTGGAGCTCGCCGATCCACAACCCGCGCTTCGTCGCGATCGAGGACGACGACGTCGACGGCGAGGCCGCGCGACGGGAGCTCGTCCGCCGCTACCTCGCGGCTTTCGGGCCGGCGACGCGGGCCGAGATCTCCGGCTGGTCAGGGATGAAAGTCGGCGACTTCGCGCACCTGCTCGACGGGCTGGCCGTCCTCCGCGACGACCGCGGGCGGCAGCTGCTCGACCTTCCGCGCGCGCCGCGGCCCGCCGGCGACACGCCCGCGCCGGTGCGCTTCCTCCCGAAGTTCGACAACGTCCTGCTCGACCGGGCTCGCGTCCTGCCCGAGGAGTACCGCAAGCTGATCGTCCGCAAAAACGCCGACGTCCAGCCGACCTTCATCGTCGACGGCTACGTCGCCGGAATCTGGCGCGTCGAGCAGGGCCGCGTCGTGACGGAGGCCTTCGCACCGCTCCCGCGCATGGCCAAGCGCGAGCTCGCGGACGAAGCCGCCCGGCTCGAGGCCTGGCTCGGGTAGCGTCGGCGGCGTGCTCCTCGGCGGCCACTGCTCGGGCGGGATCAAGAAGGCACTCGACAACGCGCACGCGTTCGGCATGGACGCCGTGCAGCTCTTCGCGCAGAGCCCGCGCACGTGGCGCTTTCCCGAGCACGACCCGGCCGACCTCGAGGCCTTCAAGGCCCGCCGCGAGGAACTCGGCATCGGCGCCGTCTCGATCCACGCGCTCTACCTGATCAACCTCGCGAGCCCGAAGGACGACTTCTACGAGAAAAGCGTCATGACGCTCGGCAAGACCGTGGACACCGCCTGCGCGATCGGCGCCGAGGCCGTCGTCTTCCACGTCGGCTCGCACCTTGGCTCCGGCTTCGAGGCCGCTGTCGAGCGCGTCGTGCCCGCGCTGCATGAGGTGCTCGAGCACTGTGACGAGACGACCTGGCTCTGCATGGAGAACGCGGCCGGGACCGGCGACACAGTAGGCCGTTCGCTCGAAGAGCTGGCGACGCTCTATCAGGCAGCCGACCGTCACCCGCGGCTCGGCGTCTGTCTCGACTCGTGCCACCTCTACGCCTCCGGCTACGACGTGACGAAGCCCGCGGAGATGGACCGCGTCGTCGACGAGGTCGACCGTGAGTTCGGGCTCGACCGCCTGCGCGTCCTGCACGTCAACGACTCGAAGACGCCCCTCGGCTCTAACCGCGACCGGCACGACAACATCGGCGAGGGCCTGATGGGCGAGAAGCTGGCCGTCTTCCTCGGCCACCCGAAGCTGCAAGGGCTGCCGGCGCTGTTGGAGGTGCCGGGCACCGTCGGCCACGGGCCGGACGCGGAGCAGATGAAGAAGCTGCGCACGCTGTACGCGAAGGCTACGAAGAAGCGATCATCGCGAAGATCCGCTTAGGCGTCGCTTGCGATGCCGTCTGGAGGACGTGCGGGCCGTGCCCGCGCGTCCGGGCCGACCGCGGTTGAGACAGGGCTACGACGACGCGAGGCGTGCGAACACTCGGAAGCTCGGCTCACCGACCGGCAGCTCGTGGAACTCGGGGTTGACGCAGCCGAGCTCCTCGGTCCGCCCCTCGTAGCACGCCTCTACCTCGACGCGGCACATCGGCAGCGCCGGCGCCGTCGCGCGCACGGCGCCGAACCCGCTACGCGTCGACTCGGCCGCTCGCAGCAGGTCGAAGTCGATTTCGACCTCGAAGACGCGCATCACGCAGCCCATATACGAGTGGCCGAACTCCTCGTAGGAGTAGACGAACGGGCACCCGCGCTCGACGCACGCACCGGGGTACACGACCTTGTCGCAGTGGACGCCGCAGCGGCGGCATTCGACTTCGTCCTGAGGGCGGAGCGGAAGCTCGGTCGGCTGGGCGGCCGCCTGCTCGCGTGTCTCCATGACCGGATTGTGGGTGCAGGAGACCGCGCTCCGCAAGACTTGACAAGCCTCGAATTCCTGGCTAGGCCGCTAGGCGGCCAGGCGCTGCGCGACGTTGAGGACGTCGAGCTGCGTGAACGCCTGGTAGTCCGGCTCGGCGCCGTCGGGGTGCTCGTCCGCCCGGTACCAGAGCGCCTGCACCGTGGTCATCCCGAGCTCGGCCGCGCCGCGGATGTCCTCGAACAGCCGGTCGCCGACGAACAGCGCCTGCTCCGGCTCGACGCCGAGCGCCTCCAGCGCGCGCTCGAAGATCGCGGGGTGCGGCTTGCGCATGCCGACCTCCGACGAGAAGACGCTGAAGTCGAGCCGTTCGGCGAGGCCCATGTGCTCGAGGTCGCGGTGCAGCAGCCAGCCGGGGTCGAACGCGTTCGAGACGAGCCCGAGCTTGAGCCCGCGCTCGCGGAGCGCCTCGAGCAGCGGGCGCGTGTGCGCGGCGAGCTGGCGCGCAGGCTCCCAGGCGTCGTGCTCGGCCTCGAGGAAGCGGTCGAGCTCGCCCTCGTCGACGACGATGCCGAAGTCGCCGAGGAGTCGTCGCACGAGCTGCGGGTATTCGATCTCCTCGATGGTGCCCGGCACCCAGAAGAGCGGCTCGTACTCCTCGCGGAAGTGCTCTGTCAGCTCCCGCGGGCCCTCGCGGCCGATCGCGGCGAGGCCGGCGCGGTGACCCGCGGCGACCAGCTCGGGCGCGTACGCGAACTGCATCAGCGTGTCGCCCCAGTCGAAGAGGACTGCTTCCAGCACTCCTCGTTAGGCTAACGACGTGGGCCGCAAGCTCCTCTGGGCGGGGCTCGTGCTGGCGCCCATCACGCTCTTCCTGCGCTATGTCGTCCACGTCGACGACACCGTGCTGTTCGTGGTCGCAGCCGCAGCGCTCATCCCGCTCGCGTGGCTGATCGGGGAGGCAACCGAGCACGCCGGCGAGCACACCGGGCCCGGGATCGGCGGCTTCCTGAACGCGAGCTTCGGCAACGCGCCCGAGCTGATCATCGCGCTCTTCGCGGTGAACGCGTCGCTGCCGAACGTCGTGCGCGCCTCGCTGATGGGCAGCGTCGTCTCGAACGTCCTGCTCGTGCTCGGGTTAGCCCTCCTCTTCGGAACCGAGCGCAGCGGCAGCAAGCCGCTCGACCGCGTCTCGCTGCTCGTCCAGCTCGGGCTCGTGCTCGTGGCCTCGGCGCTCTTCCTAATCCCGTCGGTGCCCAGCTGGACGGGCGACCCCGAACGGCACTCGCTCGCGGTCGTGACGATCCCGGTCGCCGTCGTGCTCCTCTTGCTCTACCTCGCCGTAACGACCCGCGGGCTGCGACGGCACGCCCGCCTGCACGAGGAAAGCGGCAAGGAAGCCACACCAGGCGGCTGGTCGCTGCCGGTCTCGCTCGTCGTGCTCGCCGCGGCGACGGTGGTTACCGCCCTGATCAGCGAGACGCTCGTGCACTCCCTGCACGGCTTCGCAGAGGCGGCGGGTCTCTCGGAGTTCTTCATCGCGGCGGTGATCGTCGCGATCGTCGGCAACGCTGCGGAGCACGGCGGCGCGATCGTGATCGCGCACCGTGGGAAGCTCCCGCTCGCGACCGAGATCGCCGTATCGTCGAGCGCCCAGGTGGCGCTGCTCGTCACGCCGGTGGTCGCGCTGCTTTCGTGGCTCATACGCCCCGCCCTGCCGCTCTCGTTCCGCCCAATCGAGCTCGCGGCGATGGGCGGCTCCGCGGCCCTCGTCGCACTGCTCCTGGCCGACGGGCGCGCCAAGCGCTGGGAGGGGTGGCTGCTCATCGCCGTCTATGCAGGCGTCGCGCTCGGCTTCCTCGCCGCCGGCGACCGCTAGCCGAAGGTCTCGGGCTCGCGCGTGAACGGGTACGTCGCCCAGTAGAGGCGCACGACCTCGCCTTCGCCGTCGCGCACGACGGTGAGGACCTCGCCGCGCTCGCGGCCGGAGACGACGCGGTACCGGTCGTCCGCCTCCGGCTCGAACACCGACGGCGCCCGCTCCGCCGGGGCACCGGCGAGCCGCGCCTCGAGCTTGCCGTCCCTCCAGCTGAAGATCGTCTCCGAGCCCTCCGACCACCAGCGGCCGAGCAGCGGCTCGATCTCCACCGGCGGCGCCTCCTCGGGCACCCACGGCTCGAGCGCGGGCGGCAGCTCCTCGAGCGCGGCCTCCGCGAGGTCGATGCCGGTCTTGCTCAGCGAGTCCCAGCTACCGGAGTTCGTCAGCACAACGGCCCCGATCCGGTCGCAGCGTGAGTAGACGAGGATCGAGACGAAACCCGGGAAGCCGCCGGTGTGGCCGCCAAAGACGCGCTCGCCTCGGCGCCAGAGCTCGATCCCGAGCCCCCAACCGAGCGTCCAGTCCGGCTCGGCCATGATCTGCAGGTCGTGCAGCTCCGCGGCGGACGAGGCCTTCAGGACGGACTCGTCCGGATCGCAGAGGAACGAGCCCCAGCGCGCGAGGTCGCCGGCCGTGCTGTAGAGACCGGACTCGCCGCCCTTCCCACCCAGCTCGAGCACCGGCTCGCGGCGGACCGCATCGGAGTAGGGCTCGACGAAGTACGGCCGCGCGGCGGTGCCGCCCGGCCCCCACGTCGTCTGCTCGAGTCCCACAGGCCCGAACAGGCGCTCGCGGACGTAGTCGTGGAACTGCTGGCCGGAGACGCGCGTCACGACGTGACCGAGCAGCGCGTAGGCGAGGTTCGAGTAGTGCCACGCGGTCGAGGGCGGCAGCACCTGCTCGGCCTCGCCGAGATGCTCGAGCAGCTCCTGTTCGCCGGGGAACTCCAGCGTCTCCCAGACCGCGCCGGTGGGCTCGCGCTGCAGGCCGGACGCGTGCGAGAGCAGCAGCCGCAGCGTCGGCGTCCCGTGCGCTGCCTCGGGCAGGTGGCGCGAGAGCGGGTCTTCGAGATCGAGCTTGCCCGCGTCTCGGAGCTGGAGGATGGAGACGGCGGTGAAGGTCTTCGTGATCGACGCGCAGGCGTACTGCGTCTCCGGCGTCGCCTCTACGCGTTCCTCGACGTCCGCCAGTCCGAGCGCGTCGCTCCACTCGACCTCGTTGCCGCGGAAGACGGCCGAGCTGATGCTCGGCAGCCGTCCCGACCGCTGCGCCTCGAGCACGAGGCGGCGGAAGCGCTCAGGCGGGAGCAAGGGCTCCCAGCGCGCGGGGGATCAGCTCGGTCGCGCGCTCGATGTCCTCGTCCGAGACGTCGAGGTGCGTGACCGCGCGGACCCGCGTCGCGTGCATCGTCATCGAGAGCCCGACGCCCTGCTCGGCAAGCCGCGCGAGCGCGTCCTCAGGCGTCAGCCCGAGCGAGCCGACGTCGACCTGGACGAAGTTCGTCTCGACCTGCTCGAGGTCGACAGGCACGCCGGCGACGACCAGGCCCTCGGCGAGGCGCCGCGCCCGCGCGTGGTCGTCGGCGAGCCGCTCGACGTTGTGCTCGAGCGCGTACACACCTGCGGCCGCGACGATCCCGGCCTGCCGCATAGCGCCGCCGAACAAGTGCTTCAGTCGCCGGGCCTGAGCCATGAGCTCCGGCGATCCCGCGACCAGCGCGCCGAGCGGGCAGCCGAGCCCCTTCGAGAGGCAGAGCGTGACGGTGTCGAAGTGCCGCCCGATCTCTGACGCGGGCATCCCGAGCGCGACGGCCGCGTTGAGCACGCGCGCCCCGTCGAGATGCAGGCGCAGGTCGAGCTCGCGCGCGGTACGGACGACTGTCTCGAGCTCCTCGGGCTGCCACACGCGACCGCCGGATTGGTTGTTCGTGTTCTCGACGGAGACGATCCGCGTCGCCGGCGTGTGGGTGCCGTCGCCGAAGCGGACCGTCTCGCGCAGCTGCTCCGCAGTGAACCGCCCGTTCGCAGTGCGCAGCTGCCGCGTCATCAGCCCTGCGTGCACGGCGGGGCCTCCGAGCTCCGAGACGAAGATGTGCGAGTTCTGCTCCGCGACGACCTCGTCTCCCGGGCCGCCGAGCACGCGCAGGGCGATCTCGTTCGCCATCGTCGCGGTCGGGACGAACACCGCCTCCGGCTGGCCGAGCACTTCGGCCGCCCGCCGCTCGAGCTCGTTGACCGTCGGATCCTCACGGCGCTGCTCGTCCCCGACCTCGGCCGCCGCGATTGCCGCGCGCATCTCGGGCGACGGCTTGGTCTTGGTGTCGGAGCGGAGGTCGATCAACAAATTCCCTTCGGTTTCTCGGCGCTCGCGGCGGCCGGCTCGGCCGAGAGGTCGGGATGATCGTCGAAGCCGTAGCGCACGATCGCGCGCTTCGCCGCCTTGACCTCGTCGAGCCGCCCGACGACCTCGTCGTGCGGCGCCGACTTCGCGAGCGCCGGATCTTCTTCCGCCTCACGTGCGATCGCGAGCATCGCGTCGGCGAACGCGTCGAGCGTCTCCTTCGCCTCGGTCTCGGTCGGCTCGATCATCAGCGCCTCGGGGACGATCAGCGGGAAGTAGATCGTCGGCGGATGGAACCCGTAGTCCATCAGCCGCTTCGCGACGTCGAGCGCCGTGACGCCGCGCTCGCGCTTCTCGCGGCGAGCCGAGAGCACGAACTCGTGCATGCAGAGCCGGTCGAAAGGCAGCTCGTACGCGTCTCGGAGCCGCGCGAGCAGGTAGTTCGCGTTCAGCACGGCGGCCTGGGACATCTCCCGCAACTGCGGGCCGTAGGCGCGGATGAACGCGTAGGAGCGGACGAAGACCCCGAACGGGCCCAGAAAGCCTCTGACCTTGCCGATCGACTTCGGCCGCTCGTAGTCGACCCTGTAGCGCTCGCCGTCGCGGATGATCGCGGGCACGGGCAGGAACGGCTCGAGCCGCTTCGCGACCGCGATCGGGCCGCCGCCGGGCCCGCCGCCGCCGTGCGGCTGCGAGAACGTCTTGTGCAGGTTGATGTGGACGACGTCGAAGCCCATGTCGCCGGGCCGCGAGATCCCGCAGACGGCGTTCAGGTTCGCGCCGTCGTAGTACATGAGCGCGCCGGCGCCGTGGAAGATCGCCGCGATCTCCTCGATGTTCTCGTCGAAGAGCCCGAGCGTGGACGGGTTCGTGAGCATCAGCCCCGCCGTCTGCTCGTCGACCTTCCCGCGGAGGTCATCGACGTCGATGTTCCCGCGCGGGTCGGTCTTGACGTGCGTGAGCTCGTAGCCGGCCATCGTCACGCTCGCGGGGTTCGTCCCGTGCGCGGTGTCGGGGATCACGACCTTGCGCCTCTGCTCGGCCTCGCCGCGGTCCGCGAAGTACGCCCGGAAGAGCATCAGGCCGGTGATCTCGCCCTGCGACCCCGCGGCGGGCTGCAGTGAGACCGCATCGAGGCCGGTGATCTCGGCGAGCGCCTCCTGCAACTCCCAGCAGAGCCGGAGCGCTCCCTGGGCGCCGTCCTCCTCCTGGTGCGGGTGCAGGTCACGGAACCCGGGCAGCGCTGCGAGCCGCTCGTTGATCCGCGGGTTGTGCTTCATCGTGCAGGAGCCGAGCGGGTAGAAGCCGGTGTCGATCCCGAAGTTGCGCCTCGAGAGCTCGGTGAAGTGACGCATCAGGTCCGGCTCGGCGAGCTCGGGCAAGCGCGGCGGCGACTCGCGGCGGAGGTCGCTCGGCAGCTCCGGCGCGGTCAGGCCGTCGGGCCGCGGCGGGCGCCCGGCTCGGCGTCCGCGCTGCGACTTCTCGTAGATCAGCTTCACGCGCCTACCTCGTCCAGCACGCTCGCCAGGCGGTCGATCTCATCCAGCGTGCGCCTCTCGGTCAGCGCGACGAGCAGGACGTCGTCCAGACCGGGGTAGTCGCGCCCCAGCGCGTAGCCCGGGTGGACGCCGCGCTCGCGCGCCTCGCGGACGACCTCCTGCGCCGGTCGTCCGACGCGCACGGCAAACTCCTTGAATGTTGTCTTGTCCGCAAACGCGAGCGGTCGCCCTAGCCGCTCCTTGGCGTGCTCGGCGAGCGCCATACAGGTCTCCCCTACCTCCCTGAGCCCTTCCGGTCCGAGCCACGACAGGTAGACGAGCCCGCCGAGCGCCAGCAGCGTCTGGTTGGTCGTGATGTTCGACGTCGCCTTCTCGCGCCTGATGTGCTGCTCGCGCGTCTGGAGGGTCAGGACATAGCCACGCTTCCCTGCGGCGTCCGTGGTCTCGCCGACGATCCTTCCGGGCATCCTCCGGATGAACTCGGTGCGTGCAGCGAGGAAGCCGTAGTGCGGCCCGCCGTAGGAGAGGTAGTTGCCTGCCGGCTGCCCCTCACCGATGGCGATCGCGCAGCCGTAGTTCCCCGGCGCCTCGAGCACGCCGAGCGAGATCGGGTCGACGTGGGCGATCGGCAGCGCCTCGGCGTCATTCGCGGCCGCCGCGAGCTCCGGCGCAGGCTCCAGCACGCCGAAGAAGTTCGGCTGCTCGAAGATCACGCAGGCCGCGCCGGTCGCGGCCTCCCTCAGCTCGTCGGGATCGGTCGAGCCGTCGCGGTGCGGCACCTCGACGACCTCGAGGCGGAAGCCCGGCGCGTAGGTCTTCACGACCTGCCGCACCTGCGGGTTCGTCGCCTCCGTCACGACCACCTTCGAGCGCCCGGTCGCGTGCTTCGCGATGAAGCAGGCATCCGCTGCCACGGTCGTGCCGTCGTAGCCGGAGGCGTTCGAGACGTCCATGCCGGTGAGCTCGCAGATCGCCGTCTGATACTCGAAGATCGACTGGAGGACGCCCTGGCTCAGCTCGGGCTGGTACGGCGTGTACGCCGTCAGCAGCTCGCCGCGCTGGAGCACGGCGTCGACGATCGCCGGGACGTAGTGGTCGTACATGCCGGCGCCGAGGAACGAGAGCTCCGCGCCGACGTCCTCGTTCTGGGCCGCGAGCGACTCGAAATACGCGGTCAGCTCCTGCTCGGTGAGTGCCGGCGGCAGGTCGAGCTCCCGCCGCAGCCGGACGCCCTCCGGTAGGTCGGCGAAGAGCTCTTCGACCGAGGAGACGCCGATTGCGTCGAGCATCGCCTCCCGGTCGGCGTCGGTCAGCGCGAGGTAGCTCACCCCTGGTCGGCCAGGTGCTGCTTGTACGCCTCGACGTCCATGAGCGCGTCGGCCTCCAACGGGTCGCTCAGGCGAACGCGGACCAGCCAGCCGGCCGCGTACGGGTCGTCGTTCACCGTCTCGGGCGCGTCGGCGACGGCGCGGTTGACCTCGACGACCTTGCCCGAGAGCGGCGCGATCACATCCGAGACCGCCTTCACCGACTCGACTTCTGCGTACGCCCGATCCTTCGTCACCGTCGAGCCCTCCTCCGGCGCCTCGAAGTGCACGAGCTCTCCGAGCGAATCCGCCGCGAACCAGGTGATCCCGAAGGTCGCCTCGCCGTCCTCGATGCGGGCCCAGTCGTGCTCGGGGTGGTAGCGCAGGTCGTTGGGGTAGCTCTCGGCCGCGGCCATTCAACGCTCCTCTCGGTGATAGATCGGCTTCTTCACGACGCGGGCCCGGCGGTGCCGGCCGCGGACGTCGATCGTCAGCTCCGTCTCCGGCTGGGCGAGCTCGGCCGGCACATAGCCCAGGCCGATCCCGCGCTCGAGCATCGGCGAGTGCGAGCCGGACGTAACCTCGCCGCCCTCGACGATCGGCATGCCCTGCCGCGGGATGCCGGGCTCCTCCATCACGAAGGCCGCGAGACGTCGCTCCGGTCCGGCCTCCTTGATCCGTCGCAGCTCGTCCACCCCGGTGAAGTCGGTGTTGAGCGCGCAGACCCAGCCGAGGCCGGCCGAGATCGCGTCCGTGTCCGGGGAGATGTCGTTCCCGTGCAGCGGATAGCAGACCTCCAGGCGAAGCGTGTCGCGCGCACCGAGGCCGCACGGCACGACGCCGCGCACGAGCACCTCGTCCCAGAGCCTGGCCGCTTCGGACGCGTCGACGAGCAGCTCGACGCCGACCTCGCCGGTGTAGCCGGTGCGGTTGACGACGCACGGGTTTCCGCCGACCTCACCCTCCGCGAACGTGAACGCTGGCGCCTCGGGCAGGCCGAGGCGCTCCAGGGACCGCGGCCCCTGCACGGCGATGAGCGCGTAGTCGTCGGAGACGTCGCGGATCTCGGCGCCATCGATCTCCCGATCGCGCAGCCATGCGGCGTCGGGCTCCCGATTCGCGGCGTTCACGATAAGCAGGTACCGGTCGGGCGCGAGCTCGTAGACGATCAGGTCGTCGACGATCCCGCCGCGCTCGTTCGTCAGTAGCGTGTACTGCGCATGCCCGGGCTCGAGCCGCTCGACGTCGTTCGAGAGCACGTGCTGGAGGAACTCGCGCGCGCGAGGACCCTCGACCATGACCTCGCCCATGTGCGACACGTCGAACGCACCCGCGTCCGTGCGGACGGCGCGATGCTCGGGAATGACGCCTTCGTATTGCACCGGCATCTCCCAGCCGGCGAACGGGACGAGGCGCGCGCCGAGGGCGACGTGGCGCTCGTAAAGCGGCGTTCGCAGCAGCGTCTGCATCGCGGGCTGATGCTACTGAGTCGGAAAAGGGAGCCGCCCCGGCTTCGACTGGGCTGTCGACGCCGGGGCGGCTGGACCGGGTCATCGCGGGTCAGCCGCTACGGTCGACCCCGAGAGGGCGCACCGATCATTGCCGCCCGAAACGGTGGCTAAACATCGGTCGCGAAACCCATCAGTCGCGCAGGAACGACGGCACTTCGAGGACGTCGTCCGTCAGCTCGAAGCGTTCGGACTGCGGCTCGCGCTGCTCGCCCTCGCGGCCTTCCTCGGCCGGCTCCTCCGTGCGGCGCCTGCGGCGCAGGCGGGCGGGGCCAAAGCCGGTGGCGATGACCGTCACGCGAACCTCGTCGCGCAGTCCTTCGTCGATCACGGCGCCGAAGATCACGTTCGCGTTCTGGTCGGCGGCCGACGTGACGACCTGCGCGGCCTCGTTCACCTCGAAGAGGCCGATGTCGAGGCCGCCTGTCACGTTGAGCAGGATCCCGGTCGCACCCTCGATCGACGACTCGAGCAGCGGCGACGACACTGCCGTGCGGGCCGCCTCCGTGGCGCGGTTCTCGCCGGACGCGCTGCCGATTCCCATCAGCGCCGAGCCGGCCTCGTTCATGATCGTGCGCACGTCGGCGAAGTCGAGGTTGACCAGGCCGGGGATCGTGATCAGGTCGGTGATGCCCTGGACGCCCTGGCGGAGGACGTCGTCGGCCATGGTGAAGGCGTCGAGGATCGACGTCCGCTTCTCGACCACCTGCAGCAGGCGGTCGTTCTCGATCACGATCAGCGTGTCGACCTCGTCCCGCAGCTCGTCGACGCCGCGCGAGGCGACCTCGGCGCGACGGCGGCCCTCGAACGAGAACGGCTTGGTGACCACCCCGACAGTGAGCGCGCCGATCTCCTGGGCCAGCTTCGCGACAATCGTCGCGGCACCGGTGCCGGTGCCGCCGCCCTCGCCGGCGGTGACGAAGACCATGTCCGCGCCCTTCAGCGCTTCCTTCAGCTCGTCGCGGCTCTCCTCGGCTGCGGCTCGGCCGACCGACGGGTCGGCGCCCGCGCCGAGACCGCGGGTCACGTCGGAGCCGATCGGCATCTTCACGTCGGCATCGCACATCAGAAGGGCCTGGGCGTCCGTGTTGACCGCGATGAACTCGCAGCCGGTCAGGCCGGCGTCGACCATCCGGTTGACGGCGTTCGAGCCGCCGCCGCCGACACCGACGACCTTGATCAGTGCCAAGTAGTTCCCGCTTTGATCCCGCATGCTCAACCCGTCTCGACCTCAAGCTTTAGTGGACAGTACGTCTTCAGCGCTCGGCAGGGTACGCCTGATCGAGGCCACTGTCAACGCCGAGTGGAGGGCTGAACTCTAAGGCTTTGGCTGAGAGTTTAGGGTTGCGCCGGCGACCGGACGCTCCGGAACTCCTACGTCGAGGTACGCAAAGCCGCCCTGCGCAAGCAACCCGGGCAAGATCCGCTCGGCCACCGCGAGCTTGAGCGGCACCGCCTTCAGCTCGCCAAGGCGCAGCTCGAGCCGGGACCCGAGCAGGAACGTCAGATCGCGCTGCTGGACCCGCACCATCCGGATCTGCGGGCCGAAGCGGCTCCTGCGTGCGAGTGCGAGCGCACGGACGGCGCGGAGCGCTAAGCGGTCGGCGATCGGCTGTCCCACCTCCGGATCGCCGGAGTGGGCGAGCCAGATTCGTGGTAGCTCCGGGTGCGTTCTCAGCGGCACCTCCGCGATCGCGCGCGTGCTCGACGCTACGAGCCACGCATGAAGGCCGCGGCGGGCGACGGCGACCGGATGCTCCGCCCTCACGGTGACGCGGAGCGTGTGCGGAAACTCGCGGTTGTACGTCCCGGTGACGACATCCGGGAGTTTCGCCAGGCGCCTCTCGATGTCCGCCGAGCTCAGCGCGAGGAGGCTCGTGCCCTCGACCGGCGCCAGCGCGGCGCGAACGTGCACGGCCACGGGTGCGGGCGCCCCGACGACCTCGATCTTCTGCACCGCGAACATCGGCGTCTCGCGCGCGAGCACGTACAGCCCAACGGCGCCGAGCACGATCGCGAAGCCGACGAGGAGCGAGCGCCCGGACGGGAGCGCACGCATGACCGGCGCCCCGTCGAGGCCTGGAAGGTGCACGACGGCCGCGCGGGCGCGGGGTCGCTGAGGAGTGCGCTGGGGCACGGGCGCACTTTCGCCGCGCCCGGCTCCCTTCCTACGCGGGGAGCGGCGGCAGCTCGAGCTGCCCGAGGAACTCGACCTCGTGCACGAGCTCGACGCCGAACTGCTCGCTCGTCCGCCGCCGCGCCTCCACCATCAGCGCGATTGCGTCGGAGGCAGTCGCGCCGTCGGCGTTCTCGATGAAGTTCGCGTGCCGCGGGGAGATTTGCGCGCCGCCGATCCGGTGGCCCTTGAGGCCGCAGGCCTCGAGCATCCGGCCCGCGCTCAGCTCGTGGTCCGGGTTCTTGAAGACGCTCCCGAACGTCCGTTTGTTCGTCGGCTGCGCGGCCTTCCGCAGCGCCTGCAGACGAGCGACGTTCGCGCGGATCTGCTCCTCGGGCAGCGCGCCGAGGGTGAACTCTGCGGCCGCCACCACCTGCCCGTGCCGCAGCTCGGAGTGGCGATAGCTGAGCCCGAGCTCGCCGGGCGTCAGCCAGCGCGCGCCGTCCTCGTCGACGACGAGTGCGCGGTCGAGGATCGCGGCCCAGTCGCTGCCGTACGCGCCGGCGTTCATCCAGACGCCGCCGCCGACCGTGCCGGGGATCGCGCAGGCGAATTCGAACCCGCCGAGCGCGGCCGCTCGGACACGATGCAGGCAGACGGCGTTCGTCGCGCCGCCGCCGGCGACGAGCTTCTCACCCTCGACCCGTGCCTCCGCCAACTCGCCCGCAAGCTTGAGCACGAGCCCGTCGAAGCCGTCGTCCGCGACGAGCAGGTTCGAGCCGAGCCCGATCGTCGCCACCCGGAGCTCGCGTTCGCGAGCCCACGCGAGCGCGTCCTCGAGCGCCTCGAGCGACTCGGTCCTTGCGAACGCGCGGGCGGGCCCACCTGCGCCCAACGTCGTGAATCGCCCGAGGGCGACGCCTTCTTCGATCCTCACGCGAGCTCCCCGAGCAGCAGCTCGCCCGCACGCTCGACGTCGCCGGCGCCGATCGTCAGCACGAGGTCACCGGGACGGGCGCGCCGTGCGAGGAAGCGCACGGCGTCCTCGAGCTCCGGTGTCCACGCGACCGCCATCCCGGGCCGCTCGGCCGCCAGCGCCTGGGCGACGAGCGAGCCCTCGACACCCGGAACCGGCTCCTCGCGCGCGGCGTAGACCTTCGTGACGGCGACCGCGTCCGCCGCCGCGAGCGAGCGCGCGAGGTCGTGCGCGAGGTGCCTCGTGCGGGAATAGAGGTGCGGCTGGAAGACGACGAGCACGCGGCCGCCGTTCGCCCGCGAGCGCGCAGCGGCGAGCGTGGCTGAGATCTCCCGCGGGTGGTGGCCGTAGTCGTCGTAGACGCGCACGCCGGCCGCTTCTCCGCGCAGCTCGAACCTGCGACCGACGCCGGCGAACTCCGGGAGCACGCGCTCGGCCTCCCCGCGCGGAACGTCTGCGAGCTCGAGCGCCGCCAACGCGGTAGCCGCGTTGCGGCGGTTGTGCTCGCCGGGAATGCCGAGCTCGAACCCCACCGGCTCGAGCTCGTCGCCGAGCACGTGCTGCGGCGCGCGCTCCAGCCAGCGCTCGAACAGCTCCCGCACCTCGGCCTCGGAGGCGAACGTCGCGTGGTGGTCGAGCTCCACGTTCGTCAGCACCGCAACCTGAGGGCCGAGCAGCTCGAGCGAACGGTCCGATTCGTCGCCTTCCGCGACGAGCCAGCCGTCGCCCGCCCGCGCGTTGCCGCCCAGTTGTGGGATCTCGCCGCCGATCAAGAACGCGGGGTCGCGGCCGAGCCGGTCGAGGACGAACGCGATCATCGCCGAGGTCGTCGTCTTCCCATGTGCGCCCGCGACGACGATCGACGGGCGCAGCTCCACGAGCTCGGCGAGCAGCTCCGCTCGTCTCTTCTTCACACGCGCGCGTGTGACCTCTGGGTTGTCCGCCGCGATCGCGCTCGAGACGATCACCTCCGCGCCCTCGGGCACGTTGGCCGCATCGTGCCCGATGGCGACGGCGATTCCCGCCTCCTCGAGCCGCTCGACGTACGACGACCGTGCGCGGTCAGAGCCGCCGACCTCAGCTCCCCACTCGCGCGCGACGAGGGCGAGCGCGCTCATCCCGGCGCCGCCGATCCCGACGAACCACAGCCGTCTACCCGCGAGCGGCTGCAAGCACCATCAGCTCCTCCGCGATTGTCTCGGCGGCGTCCGGCCGAGCGACCCGCAGCATCGCGGCGCCCATGGACTCGAGCCGCTCCCGGTCGTCGAGCAGCGAGCGCACGACGTCGGCCGCGCGCCCGAGCTCGGCCTCGGGGACGACGATCGCCCCACCGGCCGCCTCGAAGTAGCGCGAGTTCTTCGTCTGGTGGCCGCCCGTCGCGAAGGGGTACGGCACGAGCACGGCCGGCTTCCCCGCGGCCGCGAGCTCCCAGACGGTCGAGCCGCTTCGCATCAGCGCGAGATCCGACGCGCCGTACGCCGCGCCGAGGCCGTCGAGCACCGGCACGAGCACGTAGTCCGGCCGCGTCACCCGCGAGCGAAGCGCGTCGTAGTCGCGCTCGCCTGAGACGTGCAGCACTGCCGGCCCGCTCGGCCCGAACGTCTCGACCGCGAACTCGTTCAGCGCCTTCGCCCCCGCCCGCGCGCCTGCGACGAGCAGCACGGGGCCTTCGAGCGGCAGACCGAGCTGCGCCCGCGCCTCCTCGCGCGGCACGGCCTGCGCGTTGGCGGGCAGCGGCCGCCCGACGACCTCGTACTTCGGCGGCTCGCGGCCCGGGAGCGGATACGAGAGGAAGACCCGCTTCGCGAACGGCGCCGCGAGGCGGTTCGCCAGGCCGAGGTGCGCGTCCGCTTCGGTGATTGCCGCGGGGATCCGGCGCCGCGCCGCCGCGACCACCATCGGCCCCGCGACGTACCCGCCGCCGCCGAGCACGACGTCCGGTTTGCGCCGCCGGAGGATCCGGTCGCATGCGGCCGGCGCCGCTAGGTCATGGAGCGCCGCGCGCGCCTGCTTGAGCCCCGGCCGTCGCGGAAGCCCGCTCACCCGGAAGGTGTCGAGCTCGTACCCCGCCTGGGGAACCAGCCGCGCCTCAGCGCGATCCGGCGACCCGGCGAACGTCACGCGTGCTCCGCGTTCGCGCAGCGCGTCCGCGACTGCGAGCGCGGGCAGCACGTGACCGGCCGTCCCCCCGGCCGCGATCAGGAACACTGGCTCGCGCGATTCCGCCATTCGCCGCGATGTTAAGGAGGATGCCGACGCTCGCGAGCCCGACCACGAGGCTCGACCCCCCGTAGGAGACGAACGGCAGCGGGATCCCGGTCAGCGGCGCGAGGCCCATCACGGCCGCGAGGTTGATCGCCGCCTGCCCGCAGACGAGCGCCGTCAGGCCGGCCGCGAGCCGCTTGCCGAACGGGTCCTTGCACTGGAGTGCGATCCGCAGGCCGGCGTATGCGAACGCGCAGTAGGCCGCGATCACGAAGGTCGCACCGACGAGGCCGAGTTCCTCGCCGATGATCGCGAAGATCATGTCGGTGTGCGCCTCGGGGAGGTAGTTCGCCTTCTGGACGCTCTGGCCGAGGCCGACGCCGAAGATCCCGCCTGAGCCGAGGCCGATCATCGCCTGCACGGTCTGGAAGCCTGCGCCCTGCGCGTCCTGCCACGGGTTGAGGAAGCTGAACAGGCGCGCTCGGCGGTACGGCTCGAACCAGACCGCGAGCAGCCCGAGGGTGGCGGCGATCCCGAGGCCCGTGCCGAGCGTCCGCCCCGGCGTGCCGGAGACCAGCAGGATCGCGGAGAGCATCACCACGATCGCGATCGCCGTGCCCAGGTCGGGCTCGACGAGGATCAGCCCGCAGAAGACGACGGTCGTCATGCCGATCGGGCGCCAGAGCTCCTTCAGCGTCCGTGGCGCGCGGCGCCGTGCGAGGTAGCTCGCGGCCCAGACCGCGAGCACGAGCTTCGCCAGCTCGGACGGCTGGAACTGCGCCGGGCCGAACGAGATCCACCGCCGAGCCCCGTTCGTCGCCTGGCCCAGCACGAGCACGGCGAGCAGCAGGACGACGCTCGTCACCATCAGCGCCGGTGCGAGGGCACGCAGCCTGTGGAAGTCGAGGCGAGCGCAGACGGCCATTGCGACAAGGCCGAGGAAGGCGTAGGCAGCCTGCCGCTTGAGGTAGTACCCGGGGTCGCCGTTGGCGAGGGCGGCCGAGGCCGAGGTGGCGCTGTAGACCATCACCAGCCCGAAGGCGACGAGGCCGAGCGTCACGAGCATGAGCAGGCTGGATTCGAGGCCTCGCCGCGCAGCTCTCGCCGGCGCAGGCGGCCGCCGAGCAGAGTCCGGCTCTGCCCGCGCCTCGCCGCGCCGGCGTCGCGATGCCGGACGGGGCCGTGCTAGTCGCACTGTCCCCGTGCCGGATCCCGACCCCGGCGCGGCGCGAGAACTCCGCGGAACCTCACTCCGTCAGGTTCTGCACCAGCCTCCTGAACTCCTCGCCGCGCTCCTCGAAGTTCGCGTACTGGTCGTAGCTCGCGCAGGCGGGCGAGAGTAGGACGACGTCGCCTGGCTCGGCCTCGACATGTGCGATCGCATGAGCGAGGTCGCCGTCGTCGTGGGCCTGCGGGATCGCCGCCGCGAGCTCGCCCGCCGTCTCGCCGATCAGGTGGACGCTCTTCACGTTCGCGCCGAGCGCCAGTGCGAGCGGCGTGAAGTCCTCGCCCTTACGCGACCCGCCGAGTATCAGGTGAACCGGCTCGTCCTCGTACGCGGCGAGGGCACGCAGCGCGGCGGCCACGTTCGTCGCCTTCGAGTCGTTCACGTAACGCACGCCGTTGACCTCCCCGACCGGCTCGAGGCGGTGCGGGACCCCGGGGAAGGTCCGCAGCACGTGCGCGATCTGCACGTCCTGCACCCCGAGCGCGTGCGCCGTGGCCGTGGCCGCCGCGGCGTTCTCACGGTTGTGCGCGCCCCGGATCAGCGGCTCGGCCGGCAGCTCATCGTCTGCCGAGAACTCGATCCCGTCCAGGCCGCTGCCCTTCGGGACGACCTTGGCCCGCGCCCGCTCGAAGATCCGCAGCTTTGCCGCGCGGTACTCGTCGAAGCCCTCGTACCGGTCGAGGTGGTCCGGTTCGAGGTTCAGCAGCACGGCGACCTCGCACGCCAGCTCGTGCACATCCTCGAGCTGGAAGCTCGAGAGCTCGCAGACGACGAGCGTGCCCGGCTCGACCTCGCCGTCGAGGCCCGTCAGCGCGCGGCCGACGTTGCCGGCCGTCGGCGCGTCGAGCATCGCTCCGAGGAGCTCGGTGGTCGTCGTCTTGCCGTTCGTGCCCGTGACGCCGACGAGCCGCGGCCGGACCAGGCGGTAGCCGAGCTCGACCTCGCTCCAGATCGGCACGCCGCGGCGCCGGGCCTCGGCGACGAGCGGTGCGTCCGGGGGCACGCCGGGGCTCTTGACCATCAACCCGACGCCGTCGAGGAGCGAGAGCTCCCCGTCGTTCCCGAGCGTGCGATCGGCCGCCACGACCTCCACCCCGCGCCGCCCGAGCGCGGCCACGGCCGCCTGCCCCGAGCGCGCGAGCCCGAGCACGAGCACCCGGTCCGGCAACCTCTCGCTCAGCGGAACCCGGTGAAGTAGCGGTAGTACAGGGCGAACCCGATCGCGCACAGGATCCCCGTCACGATCCAGAAACGCACCATGATCTTCGTCTCCGACCAGGCCTTCATCTCGAAGTGGTGGTGGATCGGGGCCATCAGGAAGACGCGGCGCTTGAAGTACTTGAAGCTGAAGACCTGGATGATCACCGACAGGGCCTCGATCGCGAAGATCCCGCCGATCAGGAGCAGCAGGAAGATCGTCTTGGTGAAGATCGCGAACGCCGCGATCGCGCCGCCGAGCGCCATCGAGCCGGTGTCGCCCATGATCACCTCGGCGGGCCACGCGTTGTACCAGAGGAACCCGATTGCGGCCCCGATCAGCGCCGCCGCGGCGATGCCGAGGTCGAGCTTCGTGTTGAAGCGGTGGCCCGGCGGGCCTGAGCGGATCCACGAGATCACGATCATCGACGCGAACGTGAACAGCGCGATGATCACGGTCCCCGACGCGAGCCCGTCCAGGCCGTCGGTCAGGTTGACGCCGTTCGCGGCGCCGGCGATCACGAGAAACAGCAGCCCGTACCACGCGTACGAGAGCTGCAGGTCGCCGAGGCCCGGGATGTAGACCTCCGTCGGCAGGTGCTGGTGCTGCGCTGCGATGCCGACGCCGACCGTGATCAAGCCGAGCAGGATCAGCTTCCAGCGGCCGTTGAGGCCGAGCGAGCGGCGGTGGGTCAGTTTGATGAAGTCGTCGAGGAAGCCGATCGCGCCGCACGCGAGCGTGACGAACAGCACCGTCAGCGCCGGCACTGTGTACTTGCTCAGCGCCAGGAACCCGATCGCGGCTGCGAAGAGGATCAAGAGGCCGCCCATCGTCGGCGTGCCCTGCTTGCTGAAGTGGTGCTCGGGGCCTTCTTCGCGGATGTGCTGACCGAGCTCCTTCCGGCGCAGGAACGCGATGAACTTCGGGCCGGAGACGATGGAGATGAGCAGGGCGATCACGCCTGCCAGGAGAACTCGACTCAAGCGCTCACCGCCGCCAGGGCTTCCGCGACCCGCTCGAGGCCGACCGCGCGCGATGCCTTCACGAGCACGCAGTCGCCGGGCTGAACCAGGTCGGCCGCGACCCCGGCGGCCTCGTCCGCGTCCGCGGCCCAGCGCGTCACCGCCACGCCGGTCGCGTTGTCGACGTAGCCGCGGGCGAGGTCGCCGACGGCCAGGAGTGCCTCGACCCCATACCTCGCAACCTCGCGGCCGATCTCTTCGTGGAACGCCGGCGCGGCCGGGCCGAGCTCGGCCATGTCGCCGAGGATCGCAACCCGGCGGCGAGCGCCTGCGGTGGCGGCGAGGTGGGCCAGCGCCGCACGCATCGAGACGGGGTTCGCGTTGTAGGCGTCATTGATCAGGAGGCCGCCGCCGGGCAGCAGCAGCTCTTCCCCGCGCCAGCGCGACCACTCGACGTCGACCCGCTCGGGCCGCGGGAGGGCCAGCGCGTCGAGCGCGGCCAGCGCAGCCGCGGCATTCGCGGCCTGATGCTGCGCCGTGAAGTTGAAGCTGACGCCGTCGACGACCGTGCGCTCGCCGTCGCGGCGCGCGTCGGGCTCGGCAAGCCGGACGACGTCCACGTCGTCGCGCTCGACCGGAAACTCGTCCGGCACGATCGCCGTCCCCTGCGGCGGCAGCGCGGCGACGAGCTCGCCCTTCGCCAGCAGCACGCCCTCCAGCGAGCCGACGAGCTCGAGGTGCACGGGCCCGACGTTTGTGATCACGGCGACGTGCGGGCGGGCGATCCGGCAGAGATCGGCGATCTGCCCGAATCCGCGCATGGCCAGCTCGAGCACGCAGACCTCGGTGTCCGGCTCCAGGCGGCAGAGCGTGAGCGGCACGCCGATCTCGTTGTTGTAGCTCGCCTCCGCCGCCACCGTGCGGGCGGCCGTGGCGCAGAGCGCGCCGAGGATGTCCTTCGTCGAGGTCTTGCCGGTCGAGCCGGTGATGCCCACGACCCGGGCGTCGGAGCGTTCGCGGACGAGGGAGCCGAGCGCGGCCATCGCCTCGAACGGATGCTCGGGGAGGAGGGTCGCCGCCGCGCCGCGCTCGAGCGCCGTTTCGAGGAAGTTCACACCGCGACCGACCGCGACGAACAGGTCACCCGGCTCGACGCGGCGCGAATCGACCTGGACGCCGGAAATCGTGTCCGCACGAGCATCGAGCCGCCCGAGCGGCGGCAGCTCCTCGAGACGTAGTGGGATCACGCCGGGGCCCCGAGCCGCCGCAACGCCTCGCGCGCGACCTCGCGGTCGTCGAAGGGGATCGTCCGGTCGGCGAACTGCTGGCCCTGCTCGTGCCCCTTGCCCGCGATCACGACCACGTCACCTTCTTCCGCTGCCTCGACCGCCCGGGCAATCGCCTCTCGACGGTCCGCCTCGACCTCGGCGTCGCCTGCCCCGGCGAGGATCTCGGCGATGATCGCGTCCGGCTCCTCGCTGCGCGGGTTGTCGGAGGTGACGATCGCCACGTCGGCGAGCTCGGTCGCGATCCGGCCCATCAACGGGCGCTTGCCGCGGTCGCGGTCGCCGCCGCAGCCGAAGACGCAGATCACGCGGCTCTGGGCAAGGTCGCGCGCCGTGCGCAGGACGTTCTCGAGGGAGTCGGGCGTGTGCGCGTAGTCGACGAGGACGGCGAACGGCTGCCCCTCGTCCACCGCCTCGAAGCGCCCGGGCACGCCGCGCAGCTCCTTGACGCCGTAGGCGATCGCATCGTCCTCGATCCCGAGCAGCCGCGCCGCCGCTACCGCCCCGAGCACGTTCTCGACGTTGAAGCGTCCCCGCAGCCGCGTCTCGAGCTCGATCCCGCCGGCCCGGAAGCGCGCGCCGCGCGGGCCGAGCTCGAGCTCGTCGGCGCGGACGTCGGCGTCCTCGCCGAGCCCGAAGGTCACGAGCTCCTGACGACCGCGCAACTCCTCTGCGAGCCGGCGACCGTGGTCGTCGCCGACGTTCACCGCCGCCGGCGGCCGCGCCTCTGTGAAGAGCCGCCGCTTCGCGTCGAAGTAGTCCTCGAGCGTGCCGTGGAAGTCGAGGTGGTCCTGCGTCAGGTTCGTGAAGACGAGCGCGCTGAAGCGGACCCGCTCGAGCCGCCCGAGCGCGGAGCCGTGCGAGGTCGCCTCGACCGCCGCGCTCTGGTCACCGGCGTCGAGCATCTCGCGGAACGCGCGCTGGAGGTCGATCGCCTCCGGCGTCGTGCGGATCGCCGGCCGCCGCTCGCCGCCGACCCGGCTCTCGATCGTCCCGAGCAAGCCGGGCCGCCTGCCGGCCGCCGCGAGAATCGCGTACAGCAGGAACGCGGTCGTCGTCTTGCCGTTCGTGCCGGTGACGCCCGCGACCTGCAGCTGCTCGGTCGGCCGGCCGAAGAACTCGTCGGCGGCGACCGGCATCGCCGCGCGGGCGCTTTCGACGACGAGCTGCGGCACAGGCAGGTCGAGCGGCCGCTCCACGACCAGGGCCACAGCGCCGGCCTCGACCGCCTCCCGCGCGAAGTCGTGGCCGTCGGCGCGTCCGCCGGGGACGCAAAAGAAGAGGCTGTCCGGCTCGACCGCATGCGCGTCGTAGGCGAGGTCGCGGATCTCAACCGGCGCGTGCCCGACCACCTCGCGGAGCGCGAGCGCGGCGATCAGCGAGTCGATCTGCATCGCGGGCCGAGTCTATCGATGAGCTCAGCCGAGACCGCCGGCCCTCTGGTTGGCGGAACGGTCTCTTTGCAGCACTTTCGTGACGATTCCGTCACTGACACGTGCGCCGGCTCCCGATACGCTCGCCTCGGGGAGGAGGCCGGGCGAACCGTACTCAGACCACCTAGGGAGTGGCGACGGTCGACGAGGTTGCTGTCGCGGGCGCGTCCGGCGGGACGCCGCCGTCGAGGTACTGCAGGTCGAACTTCGCGATCTCGGCGAAGGCCGGCGCCGCGACGACGCCGCCCCAGATCGCGCCGCGAGGCTCGTCGACCGAGACGAGGATCACGAGCCGCGGCCGCGAGGCGGGCACGACGCCCACGAACGAGGCGACGTAGCGAGTGTCGGAGTAGCCACCGTGCGGGTCGGGCTTCGCCGCCGTGCCGGTCTTCCCCGCCACCTGGTAGCCGGGCACGGCCGCGAGGGTGCCCGTGCCTTCGGCGACCACGTTCTTCAGCATCGCCATGATCTCGGAGGCGACCCAGGGCGAGACGACCCGCCGCCGCATCGGCCTAGTGGATCCGGAAGCGCCGATGCGGTCGACCAGGTGGGGCCGCACCCAGACACCGCGGTTCGCGATCGCCGCGTAGGCAGACGCCATCTGGATCGGCGTCACCGCAATGCCCTGGCCGATCGGGATGTTCCCGATCGACGAGCCCGACCACTGACTCTCCGGGAGCACGATGCCCGGGCTCTCGCCGGGGAAGTCGATGCCCGTCAGGTGGCCGAAGCCGAAGCGCGAGATCCACTGCACGAGCCGGTGCTGCGACAGCTTCTCCGCCAGCGTGATCGCGCCGACGTTCGACGAGCGCGAGAGGATCTGCGAGACGCTCATCGTCTCCGTGCCGCGCGGCTCGGCGTCGTGGATGGTGCGATCGGCGACGTGGATCTCGTACGGCAGGGTGAACCGCGTCGACGGCGTGACGAGGTGCTCCGACAGCGCGCCGGCAACCGTGACGAGCTTGAAGGTCGAGCCCGGCTCGTAGGTATCCGTCACCGCGCGGTTGCGCTGCAGGACGCGCCAGACCTGCGGGTAGGTGTTCGCGTCGAACCCCGGCGCGATCCCCATCGCGCGCACGGCGCCGGTCGCCGGGTCGAGCACGATCGCGGTCGCGCTCTTCGCGTGCCACTTCGCCACGGTGTCGCGCAGCACGGTCTGCGCGTTCGCCTGGATCGTGTGGTCGAGCGTCAGGTAGACGTCCTGCCCGTCGCGCTCGGGCTGCGAGACGACCGTGTCGATCGCCTGCCCGGACGCGTCCTTGACGATGCGCTCGCGGCCGGGCCGGCCGGCGAGCTGCTTGTCGAGGGAGAGCTCGAGGCCGGCGAGCCCGTGGTTGTCGACGCCGGCGTACCCGATTACCTGCGAGGCGAGCGAGAACTGCGGGTAGAAGCGACGCTCCTCCGCGTAGAACCCGAGGCCCGGCAGGCCCCGCCTCTCGAGCTTCGCCGCCTGGGCCGGATCGGCCTTCCGCTTGACGTAGACGAAGCCGTGGGTTCGGTCGGTCAGCTCCTGGTAGACCTGGTTCGGGTCGAGCTTCAGCGCCTGGGCGATCGCCGCCGACTCGTTCTTCGGGTCGGTCACCTGGCGCGGGTCGGCGTAGACGGTCTGGGCCTGCTCGCCGATCGCGAGCTGCAGGCCTGTTCGGTCGTAGACCGTCCCGCGCGCAGCCGGGATCACGACATCCTCGCTGTGCTGGCTCGACGCGAGCCGGCCGAACGAGGCGGCACGCACGCCCTGAAGCCAGGCCGCGCGCAGGAAGGCAAGCCCGAAGGCAAGGATGAAGACGCCGAGCAGAAGCCGGATGCGGCGATTCGCGGCCTTCGCGCTCACCGCTTGCGCGGCCCCAGCCGCACGTACGTCGTCTCGGCGGGGTTCGCGGGCACGAGCCCGAACTGCTTCTGGGCCTGCAGCTGGATGCGCGGCGAGGCCGCGGCCATCGCGACCTGCGAGGCGAGCGCCTGCTTCTCGGCGCGGAGGTGTGCGCGCTGGGTGTCGAGCTTGTCGAGCTGGACGTTGAGGCGGAGGACGGCGACGTTCAGCGCGACGACGCCGGCGAGCAGGACCGCGACGATCGCGATCCAGATCACGCCGCCGGCCACGCCGCGGCGTGCCTGCGGCCGGCGCTTCGGCGCGGGCTTCGGGCGCGGCCGCGGACGGGAGCGCGGGCGGTGAGACGGAAGCGCGGGGGCGGCGTCGCTCCAGGAAGCCATCGCTAGTCGGCGTCCTCCGTCTTGACCGCTGCGCGAAGCCGCGCCGACGCGGCCCGCGGGTTGGCCGCGAGCTCCGCAGCCGAGGGCTTGACCGGCCGCCGCGAGAGCGCCCGTAGCGAGGGCTCGTGGCCGCACACGCACACGGGGAAGTCCGGCGGGCAGGTGCAGCCCCTCTCCTGCGCGCGCAGGAAACGCTTGACGATCCGGTCCTCTAGCGAGTGGAAGCTGATCACCGCGAGGCGTCCTCCCGGCCGCAGCATGTCGAGTGCTGCCGGCAGCGCGTGCTCGAGCGAGCCGAGCTCGTCGTTCACGGCGATCCGCAGGGCCTGGAAGACCCGCTTCGCCGGATGCCCGTCGCCGAACCGTGCCGGGGCCGGGATCGCCGAGCGGATGATCTCGACGAGCTCGCCCGTCCGCTCGATCGGGTGCTCGCTGCGGCGCCGGACGATCGCGCGCGCGATCTGCCGCGCGTAGCGCTCCTCGCCGTAGTCCTTGAAGATCCGCGTCAGCTCGCGCTCGCCCGCCTCGTTCACGAGCTCGCGCGCCGACAGCTCAGAGGCCGGGTCCATCCGCATGTCGAGCGGCGCGTCGGTCGCGTACGAGAAGCCGCGCTCGGGCCGGTCGACCTGCATCGAGGAGACGCCGAGGTCGAACAGGATCGCGTCGGCGCGCACGTCGTTCGCGGCAAGCTGCGCAAGGACGTCTGAGAACTCACCCCGTAGGAGACGGCCCTGGACGCCGGTCCGCTTGCGCACGGAGTCGAAGTACGGCCTCACCGATGGATCGCGGTCGATCGCGATCAGCTTGCCGGTACCCCGCAGGTCGGCGGCCAGCAGGCCCGAGTGGCCGCCGGCGCCGAAGGTGGCGTCGATCACGGTCTCGCCCGGCTGGACGGCGAGCGCCTCCCGTACCTCGTCGGCGAGGACCGGAACGTGGTCAGTCGCGTTGGGACGCAAGACGTTCGGCAACATCCTCCGCACTCCCTTCGAGAACCTTGACGTGGTCGCGCCAGGCCGCGCGGTCCCAGATCTCCAGGTGGTCGTTGACGCCGGCGACCACGACCTCGCGGTCGATGCCTGCATTCTGCGCGAGCGACGCCGGCAGCATCACGCGGCCCTGCTTGTCGGGCTCGGCCTCCGCCGCGCCGGCGAAGAAGAAGCGGTGCATCAGGCGCCCCTCCCGGCTGAGGGGGTCGAGATCGGCAAGGCGGCTCTCGACCAGCCGCTCCCAGCCCGCCTTGGGATAGCAGTAGAGACACCCGTCCATACCGCGCGTGATGACGAGGCCGCCGGAAAGCGCTTGGCGAAACTTGGCCGGTAGCGTGAGACGGTTCTTGTCATCGATCGTGTGCTCGAACTCACCTAGCAGCATGGTCCACTTCGCCCCACTGTAAACCACAATCCCCCACTTGGCAACCCTCTTGGACCACGCCGCGACAAGGCCGCCAAACGCGCTATCCGGTTAGGGGCAGCGCTAATGCAGCAGCGACGCGACGACGTTGATCGTCACCGCGAGCAGCACCGCGACGAAGACGAACGAGAGCAGCGCCTGGCGGATCGCCGTTCGCCGCATCGCCTTGGTCTGGAGATTCGTGTCGGAGACCTGGAATGTCATCCCGATCGTCCAGGCGAGGTAGAAGAAGTCGTGGTAGTCCGGCGGCTCCGAGTCGTTGAAGTCGATTCCGCCGATCTCGCCGCGGTAGTAGAGATCCCCGTAGCGCAGGGTGAACACGGTCTGGACGGTCTGCCACGAGAGCACGACCGCCGCCACGGCCAGGAGGACGAGCAGGACCTTGGCGACGCCGTGGCTTCCGCTCGCCTCGTGGACGAGGTAGAAGATCGCGAAGAGGCTCGCCAGAGCCGCTGCCAGGAGGACGAAGTCGGCGGTGACGCGGGAGAAGTCCTCGTCGCGGGCGATCGCCTTCGTCTGCGCCGGATCCATGCGCAGGATCCGCGGCCACACGGCGAGCCCGATCACGATTGCGGCGACGGCCCATCCGCCCGACAAGGCGATCGGCCACGACGCTCCGGCGGCGAACGCCGCGCCAAGCGTCGCGCCTCCGGCGACCAGCGCCGCCACGTTGCGGATTCGCACCCAGTGCCGGCGGTTCATCTGCCGCATGGGCGGAAGGATCGCATCTCACACCGCAGCGGTCCCCTGCGTTTGTGTGAATGATGGACGCCGTGCGAGTCCCGCCGTTCGAGCGGTTCTACGAGGAGCAGCGCGGCCCGGTGCTCGCCCAACTGCGGCGGATGCTCGGTCGCGACGACGCCGAGGACGCCTTCCAGGAGACGTTCCTGCGCGCGCTCCGCGCCTACCCGACGCTGCGGCACGGGCGGCACCTCCGCGCGTGGGCGCTGCAGATCGCTCGCAACGTCGCGATCGACGCGCTCCGCCGGACGCGCGCCACCTCGGCCGACGTCCCCGACCTCGAGTCGCTGGACGAGCCTCTCGCGTACGAGGAGCTGCGCCGGCTCACCGCCGGCCTGCCGCAGAAGGAGCGGGCCGCGGTCTTCCTCCGCTACGGCTACGACCTGAGTTACGAGGAGATCGGCGACGCCCTCGGGCAGTCGCCCGAAGCCGCCCGCCAGGCGGCCTCGTCCGGCGTCCGCCGACTCCGCCGAAAGGAGCTTTCATGACCGTTCCCGCCGACCTCGACCGGCGCTTTCGCGACGCCGCCGCGGCCGAAGGGCTGCTCGACGTCGCCTACGAACTGCACGACTCGCCGGTCGGTACGCTGTTCGTGGCCGTCACCGACCGCGGCGTCTGCGAGATCCACTACGACGCCGACCCGGCGGCCGAGGCCGAGCGGCTCGCCCGCCTGTTCGGGACGCGCGTGCTCCGCTCGCCGCGGCCGACCGACGATGCCCGCCGCCAGCTCGACGAGTACTTCGCCGGCACGCGCCGGGAGTTCGACCTCGACGTCGACCTCCGCCCCGCCCGCGAGTTCGGCCGCGCCGTGCTCGAGCAGCTCGCCCGCGTGCCGTACGGCGAGTTGACGACGTACGGCACGCTGGCCGATCGCGCCGGGAAGCCGCGCGCCGCGCGGGCGGTCGGGACGATCATGAACCGGAACCCGGTGCCGATCGTCCTCCCCTGCCACCGGGTCGTCGGCTCCGGCGGCTCGCTCGTCGGCTACGCGGGCGGGCTCGACCGAAAGCGCCTGCTGCTCGAGCTCGAGGGCGCCCTTCAACCTAGTTGAGACCCGTGCCATAGTTGGTGGCTCCAAGAGCAACAAGGGGAGGCATCAGATGAGGCAGGTTCTTGCATTCGCCGCAGTAGCCGCCGTCGCCGTGCTGATCGCCGCGCCGCCGGCCGGCGCGAGCCAGAGCAAGGGCCCGACGCTGAAGTCGCTCGCCGCGCAGATCAAGGGCCTGCAGAAGCAGGTGACGACGCTCAAGAAGCGGGTCACCGCCGACGAGGACATCATCAGCGCGACGCTCGCCTACACCGTCTGCTCGACGGCCGTCACCGCTGACGTGTTCCAGGACACGTTCACCGGCCTCGACACGCACGTTACTGCCACGGGCTTGCCGTACTTCGGCCCCCAGACCGCCGTGAACGACTATCAGGCGTGCTCGGGCTTCCAGATCGTGCGGGCGCACAACCAGAGCCCGCCGAACACGAACGTCCTCCGGGCGCTGCTCGACATCTTCAAGCCACGCTCATTTGCCGGGCACCAGGGCGGCATGGATCTGACGAGTCAGCTCGGCCATGCCTTCGGTCAGTTCCTTGTCCTGTCGAGTGAGCTCCGTATTCGACTCCAGTAGCTTCTCCAGCTTGTCGGTCTCGGCGCGGAGCGCGGCGACGCGCTCCGCGGCCGACCGTTCACGTTCTCGATGCCGCCGCTCGGCGCTGTCGCCGGCGACCTTGTCCCGCTCCGCCTGACGGGTCTGCGCCAGCAGGATCAGCGGCGCGGCGTACGCCGCCTGCGTCGAGAAGGCCAGGTTGAGCAGGATGAACGGGTACGGGTCCCAGTGCTGGATGACCGCGATCGAGTTGAGGACGATCCAGATCGCGACGGCGACCGTCTGGCCGACGATGTACCCGGGCGTCCCGAAGAAGCGGGCCGCGTGCTCGGCGTAGCGGCCGAACGCGTCCTCGCCGAACGTGCCGTGGTGCCGCATGTGGTCGCGCCGCGCCACGAGCCCAGGCTAGGCGCGACGGCGGACGGTTACTGCTCTTCGAGCAGCGCCTTGGCCGCCTCGAGGTCGGACGGGTCGACCAGGATCTCGCGGTGGCCGCCCTCGCCGCCGAAGCCCTCGAACGCCGAGTCCTCCTCGTCGGTCGGCCGTTCGCCGCACTTGATCCCGTTCGCGCGCAGGAGCCCGCAGAGGACCTCGGCCTCGGTCTCGTCGGAGACGACGGTCACACGCACAGGCTCGGCCATGTGCTGGAGCGTATCGACTACGCCGAACGCATCACCTCGTACTCGGCGAGTAGCCGGTACCCCACGCCCCAGACGTTGAGGACGCAGTCTTCGGCACCGGCCAGGGCGAGCTTCCGCCGCAGGCGCGAGGCGTGCGAGTCCAACGTTCGCGTGCGGCCCAGCGAGCGATAGCCC
Organism: uncultured Actinomycetes bacterium; assembly: GCA_963765785.1. Classification (GTDB taxonomy): domain Bacteria; phylum Actinomycetota; class Thermoleophilia; order Gaiellales; family Gaiellaceae; genus AC-32. The sequence goes on along the minus strand of CAVXXW010000005.1, from coordinate 48,904 downwards.
CAGACCTCGCGGAGCAGCTCCTCCTTCGTGAAGACCCGTACCGGCTCCGTCGCCAGCTTCACGAGCAGCTCGTACTCCTTTGCGGAGAGCGCGACGGACAGGCCGTGCACCGTGACGCGGCGCGTGACACGGTCGACGGCGATCGGCCCGGCCGCGAGGCGCTTCCGCGCGGCGGGATGCGTCCGGCGGAGGACGGCGTGGATCCGCGCGACCAGCTCCTCGTAATGGAAGGGCCGTGCGACGAAGTCGTCGCAGCCACGCTCGAAGGCATGCACACGATCGACGGCGTCGGCGCGCGCGTCGCCGAGGACGATCAGCGGGACGTCGCGGTCCCAGCTGCGTCCCGGCTCGCCCTCGCGCAGGACGCGGCAGACCTCGAGCGCCGGCGCGTCGGGAAGTCCGCCGACGAGCACGAGGTCCGGCCGCTCGCGCTCGACGAGCTCCAGCGCCTGGCTGCCCGCGTCGGCGCCGAGCACCGAGAAGCCGTCACTCGCCAGGTGCCGCTCGAGGAACTCGCGTGTTCCCGGCTCCGACTCCGCCAGCAGCAGCGCCTGCGACATGAAGGCGACGCTACCCGGGCCCCTCGCACCCCGCCAGATGTCCTTTCCGCCGGAAGTGCGACGAGGTTTCTACAGCCGTCCGGAGCGGAGCACGCCCCAGAGCAGCCACAGCCCCAGGATCGCCGAGAGCACGAAACCGACGAACGAGAGGAAGTTCACGCCGGCGATCTGCGGGCCTTGCGTCGAGAAGATGCCGATCAGGCTCGAGCCGATCAGGCCGCCGACCGTGACCAGCGCGATCACGAGCCGGTTGAAGGCGACGTCGAGCTTGCGCATGAACTCGTCGAGGCCTTTGTGCACGAAGCCGACCTCGAGCTGTCCGTCGCGCGCCTCCTCGAGGAAGTCGTGGATCTGGTACGGCATGTCGCGCGCGATCCGGGCCAGCTCGATCCCTTCCGTCCGGGCGCGCTTCAGCACCCGCTGCGGCGTGTAGCGCTCGAGCATCAGGCTTCGCGCGTACGGCCGCGCGACCTCGAAGACGTTGAAGTCCGGGTAGAGCTCGATTCCGACCGAGGCGAGCGTGGAGATCGCCTTGTCGAGCATGACGAAGCGCGTCGGGAGGCGCAGGTTGAGCCGGTAGATGAGCTGGAAAGCCTCGCGGATCAGCTGCAGCGGGTCGATCTCAGCGAGGCTCACGCCGAAGTAGCGCGCGTACATCTCGCGCAGCTCGGCGACGAAGTCCTCCTCGCGCTCGCGGTCGTAGCGGACGCCGAGGTCGGCGAGCCGGCGCGGCAGCTGCTCGATCCGCTCGTTCGCGGCGTCGATGAAGAGCCGCGTCAGCTTCGACATGTCGTCGTCGGTCAGCTTCCCGACCTGGCCGAAGTCGACGAGGCCGATGTGCTGCGCGTCCCCGAGCACGAAGACGTTCGCCGGGTGCGGGTCGCCGTGGAAGAAGCCGTGGCGGAAGATCATCGTCATCCACGTCTCGGTCAGGAGGTACGCGAGGCGCCGCCGCTCCTCCATCTGCCATGCGTCGAGCGGGAGGTCGGCGAGCTGAAAGCCTTCGAGCAGCTCGAGGGTCAGCACGCGCGTGCGCGTGTAGCTCCAGTAGACGCGCGGGATGTGGACGTGCGGGTGGCCCGAGAAGTCGTGGTGGAACGCCTCGGCGTTCCGGGCCTCGAGGCGGTAGTCGAGCTCCTGGCGGATCGAGCGCGCGAACTCGTCGACGAGCTGCCGCGGATCGATGAACTCGAGCGCTTTCACGCGCTCGCGGACGAGACGGGCAGCCTGGTACATCAGCGCGAGGTCGGCCTCGACCTGGCGCGGGGCATTCGGCCGCTGCACCTTGACCGCGACGCGGCGGCCGTTCGGCAGCCTCGCGCGGTGCACCTGGCCGATCGACGCGGCCGCGATCGGGGTCGGGTCGAACTCCGTGAAGAGCTGCTCGACGCTCAGCTCGAGCTCCTCGCGGATCACGCGCTCGACGTCCTCGTACGGGAACGGCGTGACCGCGTCCTGCAGCTTCTGCAGCTCGACGACGATGTCGGGCGGCACGACGTCCGGCCTCGTCGAGAGCACCTGGCCGAACTTGACGAAGGTCGGGCCGAGCTCGTCGAGCATCTCGCGCAGGTGCCGGCCGCGCTCCGACGGGCTCTGTGCGTCCGGGTCGATCTTCGGCCGCCCCGGGAGCAGGTCGGTCAGCCGGTGGGTCTCGAAGAAGTAGCCGAACCCGTGGCGGACCGCGACCTGGGCGATCTCGGAGATCCGGCCGAGGTTGCGACTGGCCGTGCTCGACATCGCTTCAGTGTCGCATGCGGACCGGAGTGGACGAGAAGTCGGTCCCTGGCCAGGCGCTCTCTACGGACTCGGGTTGATCCCGTAGCGGCGCGCGCCGTCGGGTAACTCCGGCGGCAGGCCGGCCTCGCAGGCGGCTACGGCCTCGCGCCAGAGCCGGACGATCTCGGTCCCCACGCGCTCGGCGGCCTCGGCGTAGCCCTTGCGGTTCCGCGTCAGGTCGCTCACGTCGATCGGCGCGCCCCAGACGACGGCGCACTTGCGCCGGTTGCGGAGCGACCAGTGGAAGGTGTCGAGCCCGAGCGGAATCACCGGCACGCCCTCTTGCATCGCGATCATCAGCCCGCCTGGGTGGATCGGCCCTGGGTGGCCGAAGCGCTGGCGCGTGCCCTCGACGTGGACGCAGACGAGCTCGCCGCTGCGCACGATCTCGCGCGCCCGACGGAGCGCTTCCCGGTCGCCCTCCCCGCGCCGCACCCCGAAGACTCCGAGCCAGCGGAGCACCAGGCCCAGCACCGGGATCTCCAGCAGCTCCGCTTTCGCGAGGAAGTAGAGCGGCCGCGGCGAGAACGAGCCGATCAGCGGGTGGTCGATGGCGGAGAAATGGTTGGCGGCGACCACACCCCCGCCCTCGCGCGGGACTCGCTCGACGCCGTAGCCCGCGGCGGGCGCGATCCGGACCGCGATCGGCGGCGCGACGCGGCGCCCGAACCACCAGCCCGTCTCGACGTCGCGGAAGCTCAAGGCTCGAGCAGCCGCAACCGGTGCTCGAGCTGTGCGAGCCGCAGCTCGAGCTCCTCGAGCTCGTCGCGCGTGACGAGCCCGAGCTCGCGGAAGAGGCCGGACAGCCCGGCGCCGGTCCGCTCGCCGAGCCGCATCGACTCGTTGCGCCAGCGCCCGATCGCCTCCTCGAGCACCGCGCGGGCCTCCTCGCGGCCCATGCCGCCGCGTGCGGCGAGCTCCTCGGTCAGGGTGTCCACCCGCTCGGCCGTCAGCGCCACCGCGCCGACACCGGCGAGCACGAGCTTCTCCGCGATATCGCGAAGGTCAGCGGGCGCGGCCATGTGGCCTTGCGCGTCGCCGCTGCCGCCGCCGCTCAGCCTTCGCCGAGTTCGCCGGGGCCGGGGCCGTCCGCTCAGGCGCACCGACCGGCGAGAGGTCCGGCTCCGGCTCGGCGGCCAAGGCTTCCTCGGACGCCTCGATGGCTGCGGCCTGCGCCTCGGGAGACATCGGCCCACGCTCGATCCGCCGCGCGTACTCCGGCTCGCGCTCCTTCCAGGTCGTCAGCAGCGGCGCCGCGATGAAGATCGACGAGTAGGCGCCCGAGATGATCCCGACCATCAGTGCGAAGGCGAAGTCCTTCAGGGTCGCGCCGCCGAAGATCAGCAGCGAGACGATCGGCAGCAGCGTGATGAAGGTCGTGGCCAGCGAGCGCCTGATCGTCTCCCAGAGCGAGACGTTCGCGATCGTGGCGAACGGCGACCGTCGCATCAGAGGGACGTTCTCCCGGATGCGGTCGAAGATGATGATGGTGTCGTAGATCGAGTAGCCGAGCACTGTCAAAACCGCGGCGACGGTCGAGTTCGAGACCTCCCGCCCGAGGAGTGCGTACACGCCGACAGTGATGACGATGTCGTGCAACAGAGCGACGATCACCGGTGCCGCGAACTTGAAGTCGAACCTGACCGCGATGTAAAGGATGATCAGGAGCAGGGAGAAGAGGATCGCGATGATCGCCGACCGCGCGATCTGTCTCCCGAAGCTCGCCGACACGGTCTGGATCTGGATCGCCTTCGTCCCGAAGTTCGTCTCCATGTCGGACTTGAGCGAGCTCGTCTGCGCGCTGTTCAGCGTACCCAGGCGCAGCTGGAAGCTCTTGTAGTCCTCAGAGCCGTACGTCTTGCCGCGTCCCTGGACGACCGGCTCCTGGCCGTATTTGTCGGTCTGGGTGCGGACGGCGGAGAGCGAGACCGGCTTCGGCGTCGTGAACGTGACCTGCGTCCCGCCCTTGAAGTCGATGCCGAGGTTGAGCCCCTTGACTGCGAGCGCGCCGATCGAGATCGCGATCACCACGCCTGAGATCGCGAACCACAGCCTGCGCTTGCCCATGAAGTCGATCTGCAGCCACTTGCCGTGCTGCTGGCCGGCGGCGCCCATGAAGCGCGGGTTCTCGAACCAGCTGAAGCCGGCGAGCAGCCCGAGCATCGCGCGCGTCGCCGCCACGGCCGTGATCAGCGAGATGAGGGTGCCGATCATCAGCATCAGCGCGAAGCCCTTCACGCCTGCGGTCGCGACCGCGAACAGCACCAAGGCCGTGATCACGGTGACCACGTTCGCGTCGACGATCGTGCGGAAGCCCTTGGCGTAGCCGGCCTGGATGGCGGCGCGCACGGACTTCCCGGACCGTACTTCTTCCTTGATGCGTTCGAAGATGACGACGTTCGCGTCGGCTGCTACGCCGATCGTCAGGATCAGGCCGGCGAAGCCCGGCAGCGTCAACGTGACGTTGAAGAGCAGGATCGCTGCGTAGAGGAAGGCCGCGTAGATCCCGAGGCCGACGACCGCGACCACGCCGAGGAAGCGGTAGAGGACGAGCAGGAAGAGCGCGACGATCAGCAGGCCGATCAGCGCTGCGGTCTTCGCCTGCTTGAGCGAGTCCTTGCCGAGCGTGGCCGAGACGTCGGTCCGCTCGATCTGCTGGAACTGGTACGGCAGCGCGCCGGACTTGAGCACGAGCGCCAGGTCCTTCGCCTGCCCGATCGAGGTGATGTTCGAGATCTCGGCGCCGCCCCCGCTCGGGTCGATGCCGTCCGGGTTCTGCTTGTAGTCGATGTACGGCGTCGACTGGAGCTTGCCGTCCAGCACGATCGCGAAGTGCTGGGCGTACTGCTGGATGACGTTCGGGTCGCTGCTCGTCTGACCGGCCGCCGCGGCGAGCGCGGCGCCGCGCTGCGCCTCCGCGCGCGTGATGTCGTGGAACTTCCTGTTGCCCTCGCTCTTGAAGCCGAGCTGGACGAACGCCGCGCCCTGGCCCGCCTGCGTCCCGACCTGCGCGCTGATCGCGCCGTTACTCAGATCCTTGCCGGTCGCCTCGGGAATCGGCGTGACGGTCCTGTTCGGGTAGTACTTGAAGAGGTAGTAGTAGGACGGCGCGATGTTGCCCTGCTGGACGCCCGGGCACCCGGTGGCCGCATCACAGGAGATCACGACCCGGTTCTCCGGGACGGCGAGGATCTTGGCGCCCTTCGGCACCTTCCCCTTCAGCTTCGGCGTGTCGAGGAGCTTCGCCTTCGTGTCCTCGGGTCCCGCGATCACCTGCTTCTTCTTGTTGAACAGGTAGTACTGGGTCGGCGTCCCCTTCTTGGCCTCGTCCTGCACCTGGCTCAGCAGCTTGTAGAGGCTGCTCGTGGCGACCACGTGACCCGCCCCGTCGTTCGAGGGCGAGACCGTATCGGCCTCGAGGTCGAAGAACTGCAGCTGCGCCGTCGTGCCGATGATCTGCGCCGCCTTGTTCGGGTCGTGCACGCCGGCGAGCTGGATCACGATCTGGTCGTTGCCCTGGCGCCGGATCTCGGGCTCCGAGACGCCGAGCGAGTCGACCCGGTTGCGCATCGTCGAGATCGCAGTGTCCATCCCGTCCGAGGTCACCTGCTGGTTCTTGGGCGGCACGGCCTTGAGCACGACCTCCAGTCCACCCTGCAGATCGAGGCCGAGCGTGACCTTCTTGTGCGCCGGTGACCCGGGGATGCCGAGCGCGGCCACCCCGGCCAGGGCGACCAGGATCAGGCCGACGAGAATCAGATGTGAGCGTCTGTTGGACACGCCTGGAGTCGGAACAGGTTAGCTTGCGTCGTCGGGAGTGGCCTGCTCCGGATGGGGCGTTGGCTCAGGCTCGTCCACGGTTTCGCCTTCGTCCTCGGGTTCCTGCGCGACGCTCGCGATCGCCCGCCTGTCGACGCGGATGACCGTGCCGGGCGCGATCTGGACGTGGACGATGTCGTCCTCGATCTCGAGCACGGTTCCGTGGATGCCGCCCGCGGTGATGACCTCGTCCCCAAGCTCGACCGTGTCCTGCATCCGCGTCTGCTCGACCTGCCTGCGCCGCTGCGGCCGGACGAGGAAGAGCCACATCACGGCGAAGAGCACGACGATGATGATCAGGTAGCCCACGTTGCCTCCTCGGCGGACGCGAGGCGCTCGAGCGCCTCTGCCTTGTACGACCGCAGCTCGCCCCGCTCGATTGCCTCGCGAGCGCCGGCAACGAGGTCGAGCAGGAAGCGAAGATTATGCAAGCTGAGCAGGCGAAGGCCGAGGATCTCCTGCTGGTTCAGGAGGTGTCGTACGTACGCGCGCGTGAACCGCGCGCAGGCCGGGCAGGCGCAGCTTTCGTCGAGCGGCCGCTGGTCGCGCGCGAACCGCGCCGCTTTGATGTTGAGCTGGCCCTCCCAGGTAAGCGCGCTGCCGGTGCGAGCGTTGCGCGTCGGGAGGACGCAGTCGAACATGTCGATCCCGCGCTCGATCACCTCGAGCACGCCCGCCGGATCGCCGATGCCCATGAAGTAGCGCGCCTTGTGGTGCGGGAGCAGCTCCGCGGCCCACGCCGTGGTCTCGAGCATCCGCTCCTTCGGCTCGCCGATCGCGAGACCGCCGAGCGCGTTCCCGTCGAAGCCGAGCTCGGCGATCTCCTCGACGCTGCGGCGCCGGAGCTCGGGGTCGGCGCCGCCCTGCGCAATGCCGAAGAGGAGCTGGCCCGGAGCGCGCTCGGCCTGCTGCTGTCGCTCGGCCCAGAGCGTCGTCCTCCGGACCGCGTCCTCCAGCTCCCGGCGCGGGGTCTCCGGCGGCGGCACGACGTCAAGGCACATCGCGATGTCGGAGCCGAGCTGCCGCTGGATCTCCGCCGAGAGCTCGGGGGTGAAGCGCGCCTCGTCGCCGTCGTAGACCGAGCGGAAGGTGACACCTTCGTCGTCCTGGCGGAGGATCGTGTGGCGCAGCGAGAAGACCTGGAAGCCGCCGGAGTCGGTCAGGATCGGGCCGTCCCACGCCATGAACCGGTGCAGGCCACCGAACTCGTCGATCAGGTCGGCGCCGGGGCGGAAGTGCAGGTGGTACGTGTTGCAGAGCAGGATCTCGGCGCCGAGGGCGACGAGCTCCTGCGGGTCGACCGCCTTGACGGTCGCCTTCGTGCCGACGGGCATGAACACCGGCGTGCGCACGTCGCCGTGTGCCGTTCGGAGGACGCCCGTGCGGGCGGCGCCGTCCGTCGCCCGGAGCTCGAACGCGGTCACCTGCGCGCCGCCTCGTCGAACCAAGCGGCGATCGCGTGAGCGGCTCGCGTGTCCTCCAGCGGGCTCGGCGGCTCGCCGAGCTCACGGCTGATGCGGGCGAGCTCGTCGGCGAGCGCCTTGGCCGATGCCCGGCTGCCGAGCAGCGACGCGATCCCGAACGAGCAAACGTCGCGGGCCTCGACCCCGCCATCGTGGTACGGCGGCCATGCCGCCGCGACGACCTCGGCGAGCTCCCGTATCCCGCGGGTCTCCCAGAACACCCGGCACTGGCCGGCGGACTTCGCCGCCGACCGCTTAGTCAAGACGCGCACCCCCTCCCTCTTGGGTGGGGTAGTTGGGCCACCCTCGCTCCCGCTGCGAGCGTAGTCCGGGAAGGCGCGCGTGTCCGTAACGGATCTGCGCCGATTGCGTGACGATTCGTCCAGGCCCGGCATCACAGCAACAGCATCGCGTCGCCGAAGGAGTAGAAGCGGTACCGCTCCTCGATCGCGAGCCGGTAGAGCCGCCGCGTTTCCTCGACGCCGGTGAACGCCATCACGAGCGCGAGGAGCGTCGAGCGCGGCAGGTGGAAGTTCGTCAGGAGCGCCTCCACGCGCCGGAACTCGAAGCCGGGCGTGACGAACAGGTCGGTGCGGCCCGTCAGCGGCGCCCCGCGCGCGAGCGACTCGAGCACGCGTACCGTCGTCGTCCCGACCGCGAGCACCCGCTCGGCCGACCGGATCCGGGCCCACGCCGGCTCCGACACCTCGTAGCGCTCGCTGTGCAGCGAGTGCTCCTCGACGACGTCGACCGTGAGCGGCCGGAACGTGTCGAGCCCGACGTGCAGCGTTACTCGCTCGACCTCGAACCGTGCGAGCAGGCCCGGCGTGAAGTGCAGTCCCGCCGTCGGCGCCGCCGCGGAGCCCTCGCTCACCGCATAGACGGTCTGGTAGCGCTCGGGATCGGCGAGCGGCTCGAGGATGTACGGCGGCAGCGGCGCTTCGCCCGCAGGCGCCCCCTCGAGGCGCAGCTTCCAGCGGCCTTCGCCGAGCGGCTCGATCAACTCGACCGGCCCGAGCCGCTGCCCAGGCTTCAGCTTCCGGGACGGCCGTGCGAGCGCCTCCCAGGTGCCGTTCGAGCCGAGGCGCTCGAGCAGCAGCACCTCCGCCTCGCCCCCGCCCGGCCGCTCGAGCCGCAGCCGCGCTGGCAGCACGCGGGTGTCGTTTACGACCACGAGCGTGTCCTCGGGCAGCTCCTCGGCCAGCTGGTCGAACCGCCGGTGCCGCGTCTCGCCGGTCGCGCGATCGTGCACGAGCAGCCGAGACGAGTCCCGCCGCTCGAGCGGCGTCTGCGCGATCAGCTCCGGCGGGAGCTCGTAGTCGAGCTCGAAGGACTTCACTCGAGCTCGAGCACCGCGTCGTACACGGCCAACGACGCCTCGGCGACGGGCCGCGCAAGCCAGTCGCGGTCGACGCCGCCCTCGACCGCAGGGACGGAGACGACACCGGTCCGCGTCAGGTTCAGGCCGAAGCCGCCGACGGCGTCGGCCGCGGCCTCCCGCCAGCCGGTCCGCCGGCCGGCGAGCTCCAACGCGCGGCCGTCGTCGCGCAGATCGTAGCGCCGGCCGCGCCGCCGAATCGCGACGAGCACGGGCTCGCCCTCGGTGTACGCGAGCCCGGTGTCGCGGATCACCTCCTCCCGGACGACCGTTTCCATGACGCACAGAGTGCCATCCGATCGCGGCTCTACGCTCTCCGCCGATGACCGACGATGCGATCGAAAAGGCACGCGAGCGGCTCCGCGAAGCCGCCGAAGGGCGCCCCGACGCGGCCTCGGTGGACGCCGTGCTCGAGCGGGCGCGCGCGCAGGTCGAGGAGCTGGCGCAGACCGCTGCCGAGCTCGAGGCGACAATCCCGGCGAAGGTCGAACACGCCGTCGTGGACGGGCTGCAGGAGCAGGTCCGCCCCGTCGGCCGCAACCTCGCCGAGATCCGCGGCCTGACGAACCAGGTGATCCGGCGGCTCGAGCGCATCGAAGGCGACCTGCTCTCGGAGCGCCACGCGCGCGTCGACGACCTGGGGCTGCTCGTCGACCTGATCACGTCGAGCTGGAAGTCGGTCGAGCGGCGGCTGTCGACGCTCGAGCGGAAACTCCAGACCGGCGAGGGCGCGATCGTCTACCGCATGGAAGAGCGCCGCACGGGCTGACGCCTGGCGAGCCGCTCCTCTACCGCGAGCCCGATCAACCCCAGCGCCACCCCGTACCAGAGCGTCGCGAGCCGGATCAGCACCGTCGCAGCCGCGGCGGCCGCCTTCGACGTGTCTCCGAGCAGCCGGATCAGCCCGGTCATGCTCGCGTCGGCGACGCCGAGGCCGCCCGGCAGAAACGACGCCGCGCCGGCCAGGCTGCTGAGCGAGAAGACGACGATCGTGTCGCCCAGCGAGAGGTCGAGCTGGAGGCCGCGGACGCAAACGTAGGCGGCCAGGCTCTCGAAGAACCACGACGCCGCGGAGAGGAGCGTCATCGCGAGGAACAGCGGCACAGTCAGGAGCGCGCGGGAGGCCTCGGCCGCCTCGCCGAAGAAGGCGAACCGCTCGAGCAGCGGGCTGCGGACGATTGCGACCGCGGCGACGACGGCGACCGCGGCAAGCACGAGGAGCGGCCAGCTCCGGGTTCCGACTCCGCCGACCAGCGCGAGCACGACGACGCCGCTCGCGTCGGTCACGCGCTCGGCGAGCACGACCGGCGCCGAGCGGCGCACGGGAACGTCGAACGAGCGGTGGAGCAGCGCGCACTTGAGCAGCTCGCCCAGCTTCGCCGGCGTGATCGTCATCGTCAGGCCCGCTGTGAAGATCGACAGGCTCCGGCCGAACGGCACGTGGATGTCGACGCGCGCGAGGTAGCGCTCCCAGCGCCAGAAGCGGAGCAGGTAGTTGACCGTCGTGAGTGCGAGCGCCAGCGGGAAGAGCTCCCAGCGGAAGCTCGCGAGCTCATCGAAGAGCTTGCCGTCGGAGTAGAAGCCGAGCGCGACCACCACCCCGACCGCGAGGGCGGCGACGAGGACGAGGCTGCGCTTGAGGTTCAGGTCAGTGCGAGGATCGCCGCCGCCGTCACGATCCAGCCGGCGACTGCGAGCAGGATCGGGACGTCCTTCAGCAGCACCTGCTCGGGCTCCTCGCCGACGTCGTAGCGGTGCATCAGCAGCAGGTAGCGGAAGACGCCGAAGACGACGAACGGGACGGTTGCCAGCAGCGCGCGCGAGTGGCCGGCGGTGACCGTGTAGATCGCGTAGGCGATCACCGTCCCCGAGGCGACGATGCCGGTCAGCTGGTCGACGAGCTCGAGCGAGTAGCCGTCGAGCACCGGCCGCCCCGGCGTCCGCCCCGCGCCGACGAGCACGAGCTCGCCCCGGCGCTTGGCGAGCGCGAGGAAGAGGGCGAGCAGCGCCGTGCAGAGGAGGAGCCACGGCGAGATGCGGACGTCCACGGCCTCAGCACCGGCGGCAGCGCGCACGACGAAGAGGGCCGAGATCGTGAGGACGTCGAGGAGGACGACGTGCTTCAGCCGAAGCGTATAGCCGGCCTGCAGCGCGGCGAAGGCCAGCACGAGCAGCACGGAGGCGAGGCTCAACGGCGCGACCAGCAGCGGCGCCAGCAGGGCCAGCGCTCCCGCCAGGATCAGCGCCGCCCGAGGCGAGAGCTCGCCGCGTGCGATCGGGCGCGAGCGCTTGAGCGGGTGCAGCCGGTCGTCGTGCCGGTCCCGCACGTCGTTCGCGAGGTACGCGGCGCTCGAGATGGCGCAGTACGCGACGAAGCAGATGCAGGCTTCAAGCCACCGCAGCGGGTCGCCGAGCTTCGCCGCGAAGACGAGCCCGGCGAAGACGAGCAGGTTCTTCGACCACTGCCGCGGGCGCATGGCGACCAGCGCGGCCCGTAGCGGCGACCGGCGTTGCGGCAGCTGGACGATCTCGGGGGCGGCGACCACGCGCGGAGGCTACCGGGGCCGCGTCGGCAGGACCAGCTCGAAGCGGCTGCCCTTCTCGGCGGACGACTCGAGCTCGATCCGGCCGCCGAGCGCGCCGGCGAGCTCGCTCGCGATCGCGAGGCCGAGCCCGGTCCCGCCGCCGCCGCGCGACCAGAAGGGCCGGAAGATGCGCTCGCGCTGCGAGGGCGGCACGCCGGGACCGCTGTCTGCGACGGCGACGTAGACGGTGCCGTCGGTCGCGCTCAGCTCGACGCCCACGCGGCCTCCGTCGGGCGTCCAGCGGAAGGCGTTCGAGAGCAGGTTCGAGATGATCTGGAGCACGCGGTCGCCGTCCGAGACGATCACGGGCTTCGCCTCGACGTCGCAGCGGTACTCGATCCCGCGCCGCCGCGCCTCCTCGCTGAACGCGGCGTAGGCGCTGTCGACGAGCCGGCCCATGTCCACCTCCTCGTGCAGGACCGTGAAGCGGTGGGCGTCGAGCTTGGCCAGGTCGAGCACGTCGCCGACGAGCCGCTCGAGGCGCTCGGCCTCGGCCGCGATCACGGTCAGCGAGGCGACGCGCAGCTCCTCGTCGGTGACCACGCCCTCGCGCAGCGCCTCGACGTGGCCGCGGATCGCGGTCAGCGGGGTGCGCAGCTCGTGCGAGACCGACATCAGGAAGTTGCGCTCCAGCTCCTCGGCCTCGGCCAGGCGGGAGGCCATCTGGCCGAAACGGTCCGCGAGCTCGCCGATCTCCCCCGCGCCTCCCGTCGGCACGTCGACGTCGTAGTTCCCCGCCGCAACCTGGTCCGCCGCAGCCGAGAGCTGCAGCACCGGCGTCGTGATGCGGCGCGAGAGGTACCAGGCGAACGCGGCGGCGACCGCGAGGCCCGCCGCGAACGCCAGCAGCAGCCGTTCGATCAGCGCGAGCCAGCGCTGCTTGAGCAGCGTCTTCGGCTTCGCGACGACCAGGATCCCGAGCGTCTGGTGCCCAATCGTCACGGGCCGGGCGGCCGCGAGCAGCGTCTCGCCGCTCTGCGGCGCACGGAACTGGAAGCGCACCAGCTTGTTGCGATTCCGCAGCGCCCGCTGGTTGAGGACGCCCTTCGGCAGCGGCGTGAACGCGGGCGTCTGCCCTGGGAAGAGATTCAGCCCCGTGTAGAAGATGCGATCGCCGGTCGCGAGCTCGAGGTTCTTGGCCGAGAGCCGCTGGAAGCCCGCGCGCTTGACGTACAGCTGCGTCAGCCCTGTCGCCTCGCGCGCGACCTCGTCGTAGGCCTGGTCGCTCGCGCGCGTCTGCGCGTAGCTTTGGAAGAGCCGCAGCGCGATCGCGGCCGAGACGAGGCCGGACACGACGATCCCGAGCAGGAAGAGCGCCGGAAGCTGGAAGCGGAGCGACCGCAGCATCGCGGCCCCGGCGACCTACGCGTTGACGGCCGCGTCCCGGGGAGGAGCGACCTTGTAGCCGACCCCCCACACCGTGACGATTGGCGAGGCGTCGCCGAGCTTGCGGCGCAGCTGGCGCACATGGACGTCGACCGTGCGCGTGTCGCCGGCGAACGTGTAGCCCCACACCCGCTCGAGCAGCTGGTCGCGCGTGAGCACGAGGCCGCGATGGTCGAGCAGCTCCCAGAGCAGGTCGAACTCCTTCGGCGCGAGCTGGATCTCTTCGCCGCTGACCCGCGCCTCGTGCCGGCCGGCGTCGATCTCTAGGTCGCCGTGGACGATCTGCTTCGACTCCATCTCGCGGCGGTCGGGCACCGACCGGCGCAGGATCGACTTCACCCGCGCGACGAGCTCGCGCGGGTTGAACGGCTTCGTCAGGTAGTCGTCGGCGCCGACCTCCAAGCCGATGATCTTGTCGACGTCCTCGTCCCGCGCGGTCAGCATCAGGATCGGCACGTCGGAGCTCTTGCGGATCCGGCGGCAGACTTCGATGCCGTCGATGTCCGGGAGCATCAGGTCGAGCACGATCAGATCGGGCCGCTCGGCCTCGGCCTGCGCCAGGGCGTCGCCGCCCGTCGCGACCGTGCGCACCCCGTACCCGGCGTTCTTCAGGTAGAGCGCGACAAACGACGCGATCGAGGACTCGTCCTCGACCACCAGGACGGTCTGCGCCTGGGCTGCCACGGCCTCAGGATGCCAGACCGGTCCTACCGCACCGGCTGCGAGGGCGGCGTGCCGAGGTAGAAAGTGGTCTTCGCGTCGGGCAGCGACTGGTACGAGCCGTTGTCGATCGACATCAGGCCGTCGGCGACCCCGGTCTCACCGGTGCCGTCGACGTCGACCGTGCCGCGCCCGACCGCGGAGATCGAGATCCCGTTGCCCTTGACGCTGACGTTGAAGCGGCCGTCATTGACGCGGAAGGCGATGTTCTTGCCGGTACAGAGGGTGACGCCGAGCGAGAGGTGCCTCGGCTTCGGCTGGCAGGTCAGCTGCGGATTGTTGCCGTCGAACGGCTTGAAGTCGCGGATCTGGACGCGCCCGCTCGTGTTCACGCGGCCGATGACCGTGCCCTTGAGCTTGAGCATGAGGGTGCCCCGGCCTTTCTTGACCGAGAGCGTGCCGTCGCCCTGCGAGGTCCCGGCCTGCGCGAGCGGTACGGTGAGAGCCGTGAGCACGGCGGAAATGACGAGGAACCGCCTCATGTGCTCGTAAGTATCGGCACGCTAGGTGTGTTGGGGATAAGCGGGTTGTAAGGAATGCGTAAACGGATATTCGGGGCACTCGCTGCGGCGCTCGCCGTCGCCGCGACGGCGTCTGCGGCGCCGCAACCCGGACCGCCCCGTCTGCTCGGCCTCCGGGTCTCGAACGGCGGCACGCCGTTCGTCGGCGACACGCCCTGGTTGACGACCGTCAGCCCCAACGGCGACGCCTTCCGCGACCGTGCGCAGATCCGCTTCGCCCTGAACCGTGCGGCAACGGTCGAGGTGCGCGTCGTCGCGACCGACGAGGTGCGCCGGCCGGTGCAGACGATCTGGAGCACGCGCCGGCAGCTCGGCCCGGGCCCGCACGTGATCGTCTGGCGGCCGGCGCGCGGAACGCCCGATCGGACGTACCTCGTCCGACTCATCGTCAGCGGGTCGAACGGCGCCCGGCGCGTCTACGGCTACGAGCCGCCGCGGCGCGGGAAGCTCACGACCGGGGTCGTCGTCCGCGTCCAGGGCGTGCAGGTCGGCTTCCTCGCGCGGAGCTACCCCGTCGGAGGCGTCGCGACGGCCGCGATCTCTACCGACGCGCGGCGCGTCCGGCTGCAGCTCTTCTCGTTCGCGAACGTGCCGAGCCCGTCGGTGCGGGACCTGCGTACCGGCGGCGTGGCGGTCTCACCGGCCGTCCAGCTCGACTGGGGCCAGCACGGCGGCACCACGCACTTCGTCGAGATCAGCCCCGCCGGCATCCAGAGCGGCCTCTACTTCCTGCGCGTGACAGCCTCCGACGGGCGGGTCGGCTACGCGCCGCTGATCCTCCATCCGAAGACGCTCGGCGAGCACAGGGTCGCCGTCGTCCTCTCGACGAACACGTGGCAGGCCTACAACTTCCTCGACGCCAACGGGGACGGTTGGGGCGACAGCTGGTACGTCGGCGGCGCCAGCCCGACCGTCAACCTGTCGCGCCCGTTCCTCGACTTCGGCGTTCCCTTTCGGTTCCGCGACTGGGACCTCAGCTTCATCTCGTGGCTGAGCCGGACAGGCAAGCAGGTCGACTTCCTCTCGGACGACGACCTTGAGCGGGTCAAGAACGGCGACGAGCTCCGCCGGGCCTACAGTCTCGTCGTCTTCCCGGGCCACGAGGAGTACGTCACCGGCCACGTCTACGACGTCGTCCAGCGCTACCGCGACCTAGGCGGCGACCTGATGTTCCTGTCGGCGAACAACTTCTTCTGGAAGGTCTCCCGCTCGGGCCACACGATCCGGCGCGCCGCGATGTGGCGGAAGCTTGGCCGGCCGGAAGCCGCGCTCGTCGGCGCGCAGTGGTCGGCGAGCAACTACGGGACGAGCCAGGCGCCTTACGTGGTCGAAGGTGCGACCTCGACGCCGTGGGCGTTCGCCGGCACCGGCCTGCGCAACGGCTCGAGCTTCGGGCAGTACGGGTTCGAGATCGACTCGCGCACTGCGAGCTCGCCGGCCGGAACGCGCGTGCTCGCGCGCGTGCCGAACTCGATCGGCTCGCACGACGCCGAGATGACGTACTACGAGAGCGCGTCCGGCGCGCGCGTCTTCGCGGCGGGCACGCTCAACTTCACGGCGTCGATCACCAACCCGGCCGTCTCCCAGCTCGTCCAGAACGTCTGGACCCGTCTCGCACGCTAGTTCTCGTACGGGAAGAACCCGCGCCCGGTCTTGCGGCCGAGCAGACCCTCGCGCTGCATCTCGACGAGCCGCTCGGGCGCGGCCATCCGCTCCTCACCCAGCGCCGCGTAGAGCGCTTCGGAGGCGTGGACGTGGACGTCGACCCCGATCAGGTCGATCAGCGCGCACGGCCCGATCGGCCAGTTGGCGCCGAACCGCATCGCCCGGTCGACGTCCTCCGGGCTGACGCGGGCCTCGTCCAGGACCCGCACGCAGTCGTTCAGGAGCGGGATCAGGATCCGATTGACGATGAACCCGGGCGTGTCGTTGCAGGCCACCGGCTCCTTGCCGATCCGCTGCGCGAACGCGTAAGCGGCGTCGAATGACTCGTCGCTTGTGTGTGCGGTGCGCACGACCTCGACGAGCGGCAGCACCGGCGCCGGGTTGAAGAAGTGCAGCCCGACGATCCGTTCCGGCGTCTGCGTCGCGTCCGCGATCTGCGTCACGGACAGCGCCGAGGTGTTGGTGGCGAGGATCGCGGGCGCCGGCACGATCCGGTCGAGCTCGCCGAAGAGCTCGCGTTTGACGCCGAGGTCCTCGAAGGCCGCCTCGATCACGAGCTGGCAGCCGGCGAGGTCGGCGAGCTCCGTCGTGAGCGTCAGGTTCGCGAGCGCCTCGTTCTTCGCGTCTTGGGTGAGGCGCCCCTTCTCGACGCCGCGCGAGAGGTAGTGGTCGATCCGGCTGCGCGCGCGCTCGCCCAGCTCGGGCGCAACGTCGCGGCCGACGACCTCGAGGCCCGCCTGCAGGCAAACCTGCGCGATGCCCGCACCCATGGTGCCGAGCCCGACCACGCCGACCCGCGAGATCTCCACGGCGCGCGATCCTATGTGCTCGGCGCTCGAGGCACACGCGATGAACCTTTTCCCCCGGGGGCCTTCGGCCCCAAGCCCCCGCTTTGGACCCTAGCGGCGAAATCGTCACGCGTGTGTGACGGCTCCGTGCCGGATCTGTGATTTCGACGTCGCGCCTACAGGCGCTCGATCACGGCGGCGATGGCCTGGCCGAAGCCGATGCACATCGTCGCGACGCCGTACCGCGCGCCGCGCCGCTCGAGCTCGTTCAGCAACGTCGCCGTCACCCGCGCGCCGGTTGCGCCGAGCGGATGGCCGAGCGAGATGCCGCCGCCGTTCGGGTTGACGTCGGCCCAGCGCTCGTCGAGGCCCGTGTCGCGCATGAACTGGAGCGCGACCGACGCGAACGCCTCGTTCACCTCGACCACGGCGACGTCGTCCCACGAGAGGCCGGCCCGCTCCAGCGCTCGGGAGCTCGCCTGCGGGTTGCCGTGGAGCATCAGCCTGGGATCGACGCCCGCCAGCCCGAACGAGACGAACCGTGCCCGCGGCTCGAGGCCGAGCCGTCCGCACACCTCCTCGCTCGCGACCAGCACCGCGGCCGCGCCGTCGCAGATCTGGCTCGAGTTCCCAGCCGTGACCTTGCCGCCCGGCACGAACGCGGGTTGCAGCGCAGCGAGCGCCTCCGGCGACGTGTCGGCGCGCGGCGTCTCGTCGACGCCGAAGAGGACGCCCGCGTGCGGGTTCGAGACCTCGATGGGAACGACCTCGCGCTCGAACCGACCCTCGTCGATCGCGGCAAGAGCGCGCCGGTGCGACTCGTAGGAGTAGGCGTCGAGCTCCTCGCGCAAGAGACCCCACTCTTCGGCGATCAGCTCGGCCGAGATCCCCTGCGGCACGATCTCCCAGCGCTCGAGTAGCTTCGGCGATAGGTCGCCGCCGCTGGAGCCGATCGGCACCCGCGACATCGACTCGACTCCGGCCGCGACGACCAGGTCCAGGTGGCCCGCGGACACTGCGGACGCGGCGGCGAAGCACGCCTGCAGGGACGAGCCGCACTGGCGGTCGATCGTCGCGCCCGGCACCGAGTCCGGCCAGCCGGCGACGAGCGCGGCCATGCGCGCGATGTTCCAGCCCTGCTCGCCGACCTGCGAGACGCAGCCCATCTGCACGTCCTCGACCTCGGCCGGGTCGAGCCCGTTTCGCTCGACGAGCGCGTTCAGCACCTGCCCGGCGAGCTCGTCCGCGCGCAGCGACGCCAGCGTCCCGTTGCGCTTGCCGATCGGCGAGCGGACGGCGTCGACGATCAGGGCGTCGGTCACGCCCACATCCTAGGAACCGCGTCCGGCCCCGCCGCCGTGCGCGCTGACGTCGGCGACCGAGTAGAGCCGCCAGCTCCCGGGCACGCCCTTCAGCTCGTGCTCTCCCCGGTCCTCGAAGTCGACGCCCGCGCCGGCGACGAGGTCCTTGACCGTCTGCGAGACCAGCACTTCCTCTCCGCCGGCCAGCGCCGCGACGCGGGCGCCGATCACGACCGCGAGGCCGGCGACCTTGCCCTCGTGCAGCTCGCACTCGCCGGTGTGCACGCCTGCCCGCACCTCGAGCCCGAGCTCCTGCATCCCGTCCACGATCGCCTGCGCGCAGCGAATGGCCCGCGCCGGACCGTCGAACGTGGCGAAGAACCCGTCGCCGGCGGTGTCCTTCTCCTCGCCTCGGTAGCGCGCGAGCTCACGCCGCACAAGCGCGTGATGGCGCTCGAGGAGCTCGCGCCACGCGCGGTCGCCGAGCTCGGCCGCGACCGCGGTGGAGCCGACGATGTCCGTGAAGAGAACCGTGGCGAGCACCGTGTCGGGAACCTCGGCGACCGGCTCGCCCGCGACAAACCGTTCGACCTCCTCGGGAATCTCCGGCGAGAGCCACATCTCGCCGTCGTCGATGCCCGACACGCGAGTCGCCTTTGCGCCGGGAATGCGGTCCGCAACGTCGCGTGCCAGCTCGGCCTGGACGTCGCGGTAGAGCACGAGCGTCGGCACGCGAATCGAGGGCAGAACCTCGCGCAGGTCCGTCTCGAACCAGGCGCGATTCAAGGCGTAGGCGACAGACGGGCTTGCGCCGACGCGGAGCCAGTTCGTAAACCACTCCCGGAACTCCGGGTCTTCGGCGAGCGACGGTGATCCCTCCGCCAGGATCTCGTCGGCGAGCTCTTGGGTCCCCCAGGTCTCGCGCACGCGGACTAGCTCTTCGCGAGCCGCGTCTGTCTGAGCCTCTGGGTCGTGAGCGACAGGGTGGAAGAGCACGAGCGCCCGCGTGCGCTCGGGGTAGGTCGCGGCATACAGCGCGGCCATCGAGCAGCCGTCGTGTGAGCCGAGCAGCACAGCGTTCGCAGAACCGACCGCGTCGAGGACGGCTCGTACGTCGTCCATGCGCGTCTCGAGCGCCGGGAACTGGCCGCCCAGATCGGACAGGCCGGTGCCGCGCTTGTCGAACAGGATGAGGCGAAAGCGCTCCGCGAGGCGGTCGTAGAAGCCGCGCCAGTAGGGCGTCTCCCACGCGTAGACGAGGTTCGAGACGTAGTCCGGCACGTAGACGAGGTCGACCTCGCCGTCGCCGACCACCTGGTAGGCGATCGAGACGCCTCCGCTCCGCGCGTATCGAATGTCGAGCGCCATGTGCCCGAGTATTCCTAGACTTGCGCCATGGCCACAACCGTCGCGGAGCGCAAGCTGTTCGTCGCCGGCGACTGGGTCGAGACCGGCGACTGGGTCGAGGTGCGCTCGCCCTACTCCGGCGAGCCGGTCGCGCGGGTGGCTAAGGCGGGCGCCGCCGAGACGACGCGCGCGATCGACGCTGCCGAGCAGGCGCTGCTCGAGCCGCTGCCGGCGCACAGGCGCGCAGAGATCCTCGTCAAGGTCGTCGCCGGGATCGCGCGGCGGCACGACGAGATCGCGCGGCAGATCTCGGACGAGGCGGGCAAACCGCTCAAAGCCGCCCGCGTCGAGGCCTCGCGCGCGATGTCGACGTACACCTTCGCCGCGGTGGAGGCGCGCAAGCTCGCCGGCGAGGTGGTGCCGATGGACGCAGCCCAGGCCGGCGAGGGCAAGCTCGCGTTCACGCTGCGCCGGCCGATCGGCATCGTCGGCGCGATCTCGCCGTTCAACTTCCCGCTGAACCTCGTGGCGCACAAGCTCGCCCCCGCGCTCGCCGCCGGCTGCCCGGTCGTGCTGAAGCCGGCCAGCCAGACCCCGCTCTCGGCCCTGATGCTCGCCGAGCTCGAGGACGAGGCCGGCCTGCCGCCGGGCTGGCTCAGCGTCGTCATCGGGCCGTCGGCCGAGATCGGCAACGTGCTGGTCGAGGACGAGCGAGTGAAGGCGATCACCTTCACCGGCTCGGGCCCTGTGGGCTGGGGGATCAAGGAGCGCGCCGCGAAGAAGCGCGTCAACCTCGAGCTCGGCAACGCGACGCCGGTGATCGTCACCGCCGACGCGGACGTGGACGCGGCCGCGGCGGCGATGGCGGCCAACGCGTTCTCGTTCGCGGGCCAGAGCTGCATCTCGGTCCAGCGGATCTACATCGAGCGCGACGCGTACGACCGGTTCGTGGAGGCGTTCGTGCCGCGGGTCGAGGCGCTGAAGGTCGGGGATCCGGCCGACGAGGAGACCGACGTCGGCCCGGTGATCGACGCGGACGCCAAGGAGCGGATCCTCGAGTGGATCGCCGAGGCGAGGGACGGCGGCGCCGAGATCCTCAGCGGCGGCGAGGAGCAGGACGGGCTGATCCAGCCCACGGTGATCGGGAAGGCGTCGCCGGAGTTGAAAGTGAGCTGTGAGGAGGTCTTCGGCCCGGTCGTGACGGTCAACTCCGTCGGCTCGCTTGACGAGGCGATCGAGCTCGCGAACTCGACGCGCTTCGGCCTGCAGGCCGGAATCTTCACCAGCCGCCTCGACTCGGCGATGCGGGCGGCGCAGGAGCTCGAGTTCGGCGGCGTGATCGTGAACGAGGCGCCGACCTTCCGCACCGACCAGATGCCCTACGGCGGCGTCAAGGACTCGGGCAACACGCGCGAGGGCCCGGCGTACGCCGTGCGCGAGCTGACAGAAGAGCGGCTCGTCGTGATCGACCTCTAGCGTCGTGATCGGCGTCGCAATCGCACTCATCGTGATCGGGATCGTCTTCGGCTTCGCGATCCCCTGGGTCGGCATCGTGCTCGGGATCGTCGGCGCGCTCCTCTTCATCGCCTTCGTCACCGGCTTCGGCCGCGACGGCGGCGGCGACCGCGTCTAGAGGCGGCTGGCCTCACTGCTAGACTCGCGCCGCTCGTGGCGCGTTTTTCCCTGCTCAGCCGCATCGGAAGCCGCTCGTCCGCTGCGCCGCCCGCGCCCGGGTCGCCGCCGGTGCTGCGGCGTGCCCCGTCGCCTGGAGCGCTCCGCCGCGAGCGCCGCGCGATCCTGAAGGCGCGCGAGGAGCGAATCCGCGACCTCGGTGGGCTGACGCTCGAGATGTACCGCCGCTCGAACTTCCGCGACCAGCTGCTGATCGAGCAGTGCCGGGAGATCGTGGCGCTCGAGGACCGGCTCCGCGAGCTCGACTCGATGCTCGGCGCCGTCGCGAGCGCACGCCACGCGCCCACGAATTGCGAGTGCGGCGCACCGGTCCCGTGGGGCTCGCACTTCTGCGCGAACTGCGGCCGGCCCGTAGGCGCCGAGCCCGTTGTCGCCTGCCAGGGCTGCGGGCACCCGCTCCCCGCGGACGCGAGCTTCTGCGCCAACTGCGGCCGGTCCGTCGAGCCTCGCGAAGAGCAGGCGTCCGACGACACGATGTTCCACGCTGCCGACCAGCAGGAACGCTGAGTGCCGCCGTCCGAGGACGAGCGGCGCTGCCAGCGCTGCAGCACGCAGTACGCCGAGGGCCAGGAGTACTGCCTCGAGTGCGGCGAACGGCTTCCCGCGCAACCGGTACTGACCACGAGGCTCGGCGCGCGCTGGCGCCGCCGGGTCGGCTGGTATCCCGGCGACTGGATCTGGCCGACGATGCTCGCGCTCCTCGTCGCGGTCGTCGCGGGTGCGGCCTCGGCGCTTTGGCTAGCCGACGACTCGAGCTCCGCCGGGAACACGCTCGTGCGGACCGATGCGGGCCCGACCACGACCGCGTCGCCACAGACCGCCCCCGAACTGACGACGACCGCGCCAACGACGACCGCGACCACCGGCACGACCACGACGGCTCGGCCGACGCCCAAGCCGAAGGCGACGTTGGTCGCCTGGCCGGCCGGACGCGCCGGGTGGACGATCGTGCTGGACTCGGTCCCCGCCACGAACGGCCGCGCCGGAGCCCTCGGTGAGGCCAAGCAGGCCGCCCGGCTCGGGCTGGCGCAGGTCGGCGTGCTCGACTCCGCGCAGTTCTCGAGCCTGCACCCCGGCTACTTCGTCGTCTTCACCGGCGTCTACGCCACCGAAGCCGCCGCACAGAGCCACATCATCGACGCACACCGCCGCGGCTACCGCGAGCCGTACCCCCGCCGGATCGTCCCCTGACGTTTACCGGCAAGCAAACGGGGAACACGACTTTGTAACACGCCCCGTCTTCGTTAGACTCGGGACGCAGCTCAGCGCCATGAGTGGTTTAACCCCTCATTAACAAAGCTTTGCCGGAGATTAATAGGAGCCGGAGATACTGATCGATGGACGAGCGGACGCAGCAGATCCAGGCCTGCATGTATCAGTACTCACGTGCCATCTACCGGTCGATCAAAGATCTCGTCGACCCGTACGTGACGCCCGAGACACGCGTGCAGTACCGGCGCGAGGTGCTGGAGGCCTGTGAGCAGACGATGGAGCGGCTGGCCAAGGATCCGCTCTACTTCGCGAAGCCCGACCGCGCGCTTTTCCAGGACATCCGGCGCTACTTCCCGATCACGTGCCAGGCGCAGGTCGCGTGGGCAGTGCGCGAGGGAGTGGCCGCGGCGGTCGCCTTCATCGAGAGCCAGATCGAGGCCGGCGCCTTCGACGGCGGCGTCGCCCGCTGCCGAGCCACCACCCGCAAGGGCAAGCCGTGCCAGCGCACCCCGCTGCCCGAGCGCGACTACTGCCCCTCGCACCAGCACCTCGAGCACTCCAAGGTCGCGGCGTAGCCCGGCCGGCCGCTAGGCGATAGTCTCGCCTCGGGTGTCGCACGACACGGACAAGCTGATCCGTCAGCTCTCGCTCGTCGCCTTCCTGATGGCGGAGCGGCGGGCGGTCACGGCACGCGACATCAAGGGCCAGGTCGAGGGCTACCAGGAGATGTCGGACGAGGCGTTCGCGCGGCGCTTCTACTCCGACCGCGCCGAGCTGATCGCGCTCGGCGTCCCGCTCCATTCGCAGCGCGACGAGTACACCGGCGAGGAGCTGTACACGATGCGCTCCGAGCGCTACTTCCTGCCGCCGCTCGAGCTGACCGACGACGAGCTCGCGGCGCTGCAGACCTGCCTGTACCTGCTCGAGGGCAAGTTCGCGTACGCCGAGCCGCTGCGCCTGGCGCTCCAGAACCTCGCGCTCGGCAGGCCCGGGTTCGCGGAGGCGCCGACCGACACCGCGATGCGCGTCGAGGTGCTCGACCCCGAGTACTCGGTCGAGATGCAGGGGCGGCTCGGGAAGCTCGAGGCCGCGATCTCGAAGCAGCGGACGGTCAAGTTCCCGTACTGGTCGATCTCACGCGACGAGGAGCGCGAGCGGACGATCAACCCCTACGCGCTCTTCCAGGACGCGGGTGCCTGGTACATCGTCGGGCTCGACCTCGAGGCGGAGGACGAGCGGACGTTCCGCGTCTCGCGCATCCGCGGCGAGATCCGCTTCGCGACGCGCCGCGAGCGCGACTTCCGGCTTCCCGCCGAGTTCGACGTCGACCGCTACCGCGGCCGCCCGCCGTGGCAGATCGGCGAGCCGGCGGGCGAGGCGCGGATCGAGGTCACCGGCGACACTGCCTGGTGGGTCGAGCGCACCTTCGGCACGAAGGTCGAGGACGGAGTCTTCGCCACCGAGTACTCGAGCCTGCCGCTGCTGGCGTCCTGGGTGCTGCGCCAGGACGGCCGCGCGGTGCCGCAAGCGCCCGAGGAGCTGCGGCGCGAGGTGGCGCGCGCGCTCAAGGTCGTGCGCGAGCGGCACGAGGGGACGCCGCTCGAGCTGGCGGCGGAAAGTGACGGACGCGTCGAGGAGTCGGCGGAGCGACCCACGGCACCGGTCGAGCCCGAGCGGTTCGGCGTCCTCCAGGCACTGCTCGCGCACCTGCTCGACCGGTGCGGCGAGAACGCCGAGGCTGAGTTCCCGGCGCAGGAGCTCGTCGACCGCTTCCGGATCCCGTTCGAGCGGCTCGAGGAGCATCTGTCACTCCTCAACCTCGTCAACTTCGGCGGCGGCTGCTACGCGGTCTACGCCGAGCTCGACGGCGACACGATCCGGGTCGACAAGGAGCTCTGGGGCGACACGTTCCGCGCACCGCCGCGGCTGACGCCGCTCGAGGCGCGCGCGATCCGGCTGGCGCTCGAGTTCGTCGGCCCGATGATCGCCGCCGACTCGCGCACTCCGCTCGACCGCGTGCGCGCGAAGCTCGAGGAGACGTTCGGCGAGTTCGAGCTGCAGCAGACGCCCGAGCCGCAGGTCCAGCGCGCCGAGGAAGACCTCGTCGGCACGCTCAGCCGCGGCCTGCGCGAACGCCGCCTTGTCGAGATCGACTACCTGAAGGAAGGCGACGAGGAGGTCTCGACGCACCTCGTCGAGCCGTACTCGCTCGAGCGGCGGCTGCCGTATTGGTACGTCCACACGTGGGACCGTACGCGCGACGGGGAGCGGTCATTCCGCCTCGACCGGATGCGGTCCGCCCGGCTCCAGCGCGGCCACTTCGAGCCGCGCGAGGGCTTCGACCCGCACGAGTTCCGCGACGCCAGGCCGGCGCGGATCTGGTATTCGCCGGAGATCGCGCGCTGGGAGCTCGAGAAGGGCGCGCGCCGCCTGGCCGACAGCTCGGCGGTCGCAGAGCGGCCGGTCGGCAGCCCCGAATGGCTGGTCGGCGAGATCCTCAGCTACCGCGGCGAGGCCGTGGTGCTCGAGCCGCCGGAGCTCCGCCGCGAGATCGCCGCCCGCGCAAAGGCAGTGCAGCGGGAGCTCGGGCTCTCGCGAGTCCGCGTCGCCTAGTCCGCGCTGTCGGCCTCGCGCGCTTTCTGCGCGTCGAGCTCGGCCTGCGCCTTCAGCGCGAGCTGTCGCGTCCGCTCGGCGTTCCTCCCCATCTCGCGGAGCGCCTCGTAGTCAGCCTTCGTCAGCTTCTTTAGATGGCGGTTCTCGGCTAGCTCTGAACGGGCAGCTCGAGCGTGAAGGTCGAGCCCTGCTCGGGCGCTGACTCGACGTCCAGCGCGCCGCCGTGGGCCTCGGCGATCGAGCGGGCGATGAACAGGCCGAGGCCGGTGCCGGGTCGAGCCGCGCCCGGGCCTGTCACGCGGCCGAACTTCTCGAAGATCAGCTTCTGGTCGTCCTTCGCGATGCCCGGGCCGGCGTCACGCACGTCGATGCGCACCAGCCCGTCCTCCTGGTAGGCGAGAACCTCGACCTCCGCGCCGGCCGGCGAGTACTTGATCGCGTTGTCGATCAGGTTCGCGAGCACCTGGCGCAGGCGCTCGACGTCGCCTCGGATCGCCGGTAGCGGCGGCCGCACGTCCGCCCGCAGGTGCACTTCGTCCTGGCCGACCTGTGCCGTGGCGACGGAGTCGGCGACGAGCTGGCCGAGGTCGACGTCCGCGAAGCGGAAGCTGAAGGTACCCGCCTCGATGCGCGAAGTGTCGAGCACGTCGCCGATCAGGTCGGCGAGTCGGTTGGTCTCGCCGGCGATCAGCTCGAGGAACGACTCCCGGTGTTCGGGTGAGAGCTCGCGCCAGCGCTGCTGGAGCGTCCGGGCCGCGCCGATCACGGCCGCCATCGGCGTGCGCAGCTCGTGCGAGACAAGCGAGACGAAGTCGGCGCGCAGGGCCGAGAGCCGCCGCAGCTCCTCGACGGTCTTGCGCTCGGCCCCGTAGGCGCGGATGTTCTGCACGGCGCTCGCGACTAGCCGCCCGAGCAGCCCGGCCAGCTCGATCTCCTCCTCCGAGAACGCGTCGACCTCATGGCGGACGAGCGAGAGCATGCCGATCGAGCGCGCGCCCTGGAGCAGTGGTGTCGCCAGCCGGCAGTGCAGACCGAGCGCGAGGAACTCATCCTCCTCCGGGTAGTCGGCGGCCGTCATGTCGCGCCGGTAGATCGTCTGGTTCGTGCGCAGAATCTCCTCGAGCAGCGTCCCGTGGATCGGCTTGCCGGAGCCGGCGGGCAGCACCTCGTCCGACCCGGCGCCCGCGACCGCCATCACCTGCGCCACCCCGCTCTCGCTGAGCACGATCGCCATCCGGTCGAACGGCATCAGCCCGCGCGCCTCGCGGATGAACGCCTCGAATGCCTGGTCGAGCTCGAGCGAGGAGCTGAGCGCACGCGCGCAGCGGTTGGCGGCCTCGAGCACGTCCGCGCGGCGCCCGAGCTGGTCTCGCAGCCGCTCGGCTTCCGCCGCCCGCGACTCGGCGACGTCGGTTTGCCGCTCGAGCCGCAGCAGGAGCCACGCGACGATCAGCCCCATCAGGAGCTCGATCCCGAGCTGGAGCGTGACGTAGTCGAACCGGTAACCCTGGATGGAGAAACGGTTCTGGCGCAGCGACTCGGACGCCGCGATCACCGGCGCGCTCAGCGCGGTGAGCACGAACGCGCCCGGGATGCCGTAGCGGACGGCGCCTTCGATCAGCGGGAGAAAGAGCAGCTGGCGGATCGGGGCGGCGCGCTCGAAGCTGTAGATCAAGACGAACGCCGAGACAGCGGCAAAATCGAACGCGACGGCCGCGAGCCCGAGCGCCTTCTGGCCCTGCGGCCCCCACGTCCTCCGCGCGAGCACGAACAGGACGATCGAGCCGAGGCCGAGGACCGCCGTCGCCGCCCACGCCCGGGCCTCGTACCCGCCTGGGTAGTTCCTGCCGATCGCGACCTGGACGACGGCGAAGACGACCGCCGCCAGGCGGATCCATGCGATCCAGCGCTCGAGGTCGCGCTGGCGCTGCAGGTCGAGGCTCACGCGCGCCTCCGCAGCGCCCACTCGGCGTGCTGGCGCAGGAGCGGGTCGTCGCCCTCTGCGTACGGCCGCGCGAGCTCGGCGTCGCCGGCGCCGTTGCCGACCGCCACGAGCGCGTTGCGCCGTAGGTAGCGCGGGTCGTTGCGCGGGACGAAGAGCCGGTCGTAGCGCGCGGCCAGCTCGTCGTCGGCCGCCGTCAGCCAGTCCACGAGGGAGACGTGCGGCTCGGCGCCCGCCGGCGCCTCCTCCCCGGCCCGCCGCTTCTCGACGCCACGGTTCCACGGGCAGACGTCCTGGCAGATGTCGCAGCCGTAGACGCGGTCGCCGAGCGCCTCGCGCACGTCCTCCGGCGCCGGGGACGACGACTGCGTCCAGTACGAGAGGCAACGAGTGGCGTCGAGCACCCCCGGCTCGTCGAGTGCGTTCGTCGGGCAGGCGTCGATGCAGAGCGTGCACGAGCCGCAGCCCGCGTCGAGGGGCGGCGTGGGCTCGAGCTCCACGGTCGTGACGAGCGTCCCAAGCACGACCCACGAGCCGAACCGGCGCGTGATCAGCATCGTGTTCTTGCCGTAGAACCCGACTCCGCTGCGGGCGGCGGCCTCGCGGTCGACGTGCTGGTTCTCGTCGACGAGCACGCGGTACGCGCCGCCGAGGCGTCGGCCCAGCTCGTCGAGCCGCTCGCGCAGCGCGGCATAGGCGTCCCACCAGGTGTAGCGCGGCAGCCGTCCGTATCCCAGCGGGGGCTCCTCGCCCTCGCACCAGTAACAGAGCGCCGCGGAGACGACGGTGCGCGCCCCGTCGAGCAGCGTCTCGGGATGGCACGACTCATCTGGCCGCGCCATCGTGAAGCGCATGTCCGCGAAGAGGCCTCGTTCGCGGCGCTCGCGGATGTGCCGCTCCGTCTGGTCGTACGGCGCCACGGGTGCGGCCCCGACCACGTCGAGCCCGACCGCCTCGCCGAGTCTCTCCAGCTCCGCCGCGTGCATGTGGGAGATTGTGCCCCGATGAAGGCGATTCGCATCCACGAGGACGGCGGCCCGGAGGTGCTCCGCTACGAGGACGCGCCCGACCCCGAGCCCGGGCCCGGCGAGGTGCTCGTCCGCGTGCGCGCCGCCTCCCTGAACCATCTCGACCTCTGGATCCGCAAAGGCCTACCTTCGGTGGCCAAGCCGCGGATCCTCGGCGCGGACGGCGCCGGCTTCCGCGAGGACACCGGCGAGCGCGTCGTGATCAACCCGGGTATCGAGCACGGCGAGAAGATCACAGTGGTCGGCGAGCACATGAACGGCACGCACGCCGAGCTGGTCGCAGTCCCGGAGGCGAACGTCTACCCGCTCCCGGACGAGATCTCGTTCGAGGAGGCGGCGGCCTTCCCGCTCGTCTTCGAGACGGCCTACCGCCTGCTGGTGACGAAGGCGCAGCTGCGCGAAGGCGAGTGGGTGCTCCTGTGGGGCATCGGCAGCGGCGTGGCGTCTGCGGGGCTGGCGATCGCGAAGGCACTCGGCGCGAAGGCGCTCGTCACCTCGTCCAGCGACGCGAAGCTCGAGCGGGCCCGCGAGCTCGGCGCGGACGCCACGGTCAACCACGCGACCGGCGATGTTCGCGAGGCGGTCGCCGAGGGGACCGGTGGCAAGGGCGTCGAGATCGTGCTCGAGCACGTCGGCGAGGCGACGTGGCAGAGCTCGCTCCAGGCCGCGCGCGCGGGCGGCCGCATCGTCGTCTGCGGCGCAACCACCGGGCCGAACCCGCCGGCCGGCCTGCACAGGATCTGGTGGAAGCAGCTGACGATCTACGGCTCGACGATGGGCACCCGCGAGGATTTCGAGGCCGCCTACGACCTCGTCAAGAGCGGCCGCGCGAAACCGATCGTCGACTCGGTCTTCCCGCTCGAGGAGGCCCGCGCCGCGCACGAGCGGATGGAGGCCGGCGACCAGTTCGGCAAGATCGTGCTGACCGTGCCCTAGTAGCCCAGGTCGGAGACCGCGACGCGGCGGGACCCCACTCGCAACGGGCTCTCGGCCCGCGGCGCCCGCAGCTCGAGGATGCCCTGAAACAGGCCGGCGTGCAGCCGCTCCGGATCCGCCCCGTCGGGCAGGGCGACCTCGTGCCGGAACCCCTCAGGCCCGACAACGCGAACGGTGCCGCCGTCGAGCGTGACCTGCAGCTCGGCAGCGGCACGCGCCGGCACCGGGACCGTGACGACGAGCATGTCGCCGGTCTCGAGCTCAGCTGCCATCCAGGAGTCCTCCTTCCGCTCGCTGTCGTCCTCAGCCTGGCGTCGAGCACGGCGCCCGGCATCCGGGTCTTTACCGACCGGCCTGCGGGAAGCCCGCGCGCTACGTCAGCTGGAACGGGACCGACGTGAGGATCACGCGCGGCTCGAAGAGCAGCAGCCGCTTCAGGTAGAGCGCACGCTGGTTGTGCAGCAGGCGGTCGGTGCCGCGCACGATCAGCTCGGGCATGACCACCACGGCCACCGCCTCGGGGTCGGCGGTCACGCGCCGCAGGTACTCGAGCAGCGGCTGGCCGACGTCGCGGTACGGGTCCTCGACGATCTCGAGCGGGACGCCGGTCGGGAACTGCCGCCAGTCGTCGCGCATCGCCTGCGCCTCCTCCTCGTGGTCGGCGAAGTAGACGGCGGTCGTGTCGCGGATCCCGAGCGAGCGCGCGTACTGCAGCGCCCGCAGCGAGCCGGCGTGCATGGCCGAGACCGGCACGACCACCTGTGCGCGCTCGGGCAGCGCGTCGTCGTCGCCGAGCTTCGGCACGTCGGTTACGGCAACGCCGGGCTCGCGCAGCAGGCCGAGCTTCAGCGAGAACGTCGACCGGTGCATCACCGCGGAGAGGAGCGAGGGCTTGCGGAAGAGCTCCGGCACGACCACGGTCACGAAGCGGCTCTCGCCCTGCGGGATCGCCCAAACTTCCTCGAGCACAGGGTTCAGCGGGTCGCCGTCGGCGGGCAGGATCTCGAGCCGCGGCTCGCCGTCGGTCCAGTGGAAGAAGCGCGGGCCGATGCCTGGGTCGCTGCCGGGGAACGGGACGTGGATCGCGCGCAGCGAGCGCTTCGAGATCGTCTGCGTGTACCAGAGCGCCTCGCGCGTGGCGGCGTCGAGCCGCTCGACGTAGAGGATCACGTCGTTCTCGACCTCGCGGCTGGCGAGCACTGCCCGCGCCTTTGCCCGCAGGCGACGTCCAACTGTGCGGTAGTGCCGCCGGACGCCGTAGAAGAGGGCGATCAGGATCGGGATCGCGATGATCACCATCCACGCGCCCTCGAGGAACTTCGTCGCGATCACGATGACCGTGACGAGAGCGGTGGTCGCCGAGCCGAGTGCGTTCACGCCGGCGCGCCAACGCCAGCCCTTCTCCTTCGTCTTGTGCCAGTGCCTCACCATCCCGGCCTGGGCCAGGGTGAACGCGGTGAAGACGCCGATCACGTAGAGGTGGATCAGCGAGTTCACGTTCGCGCGGAACGCGATCAGGAGCCCGGTCGCCAGCCCGGCGAGGACGAGGATCCCGTTCGAGTACGCGAGCCGGTCGCCGAGGTTCACGAACTGGCTCGGCAGGAACCGATCGTGGGAGAGCAGCGCGGCCAGCCGCGGAAAGCCCTGATACGACGTGTTCGCCGCCAGCACCAAGATCGCGAGCGTGAACGCCTGGACCAAGTAGTACACGACGGAGCCCGGCGAGCCCGCGGGGAACGAGCCGCGCGCGATCTGCGAGAGCACGGACTCGGTCGAGCTCGGCCGCGCGTGCATCTGCACGGCCAGCCACGACGTCGCGAGGAAGAACGAGATCGCAATCGCGGCCATGACGTAGAGCGTCCGCGCGGCGTTCTGCGCCTGCGGCCGGCGGAACGCGGTGACGCCGTTCGAGATCGACTCGACGCCGGTCAGGGCGACCGCGCCCGACGAGAACGCCTTGAGCAGAACGAAGAGGCCGATCGTGCCGGTGCCGGCAGCGAGCGGGTGCGGCACCGTCGCAACCGGGCAGGAGCCCATCGTGCACTTCGCGAGCCCGACGCCGAGGGTCAGGTAGAGCAGGAGGATGAAGCCGTAGGTCGGGAACGCGAACAGCAGGCCCGACTCGCGTACGCCGCGCAAGTTCCCAAGCGTCAGGATCGCTACGCAGGCAAGCGAGAGGGCCAGCTGGTGTGACGCCAGACTCGGGGCCGCCGAGGTGATCGCGAACACTCCGGCCGCAACCGAGACTGCGACGGTGAGCACGTAGTCCGTCAGCAGCGCCGCGCCCGCGACCAGCGCCGGCAGCGTACCGAGGTTCTCGCGCGCGAAGATGTACGAGCCGCCGCTCGAGGCGTAGGCCTTCACGCCCTGGCTGTAGGAGAGCACGACGATCGCGAGCAGCAGCGCGATCGCGATCGAGATCGGAAAGACGAGGTGGAGCGCCGACACCGAGACGGCGATGAGCACCGTCATCGCGGCCTCCGTCGCATAGGCGACGGACGAGATCGGATCCGACGAGAAGATCGGCAGCGCGAGCGTCTTCGAGAGGAGCGTGTCCTCCATCTCGCGGCTCGACCGCGGGCGGCCGATCAGCAGGCGCTTCGTGCGCGCGACGAACGGCTTCCTGAAGGGCGGGTGTGCGACCCGCTCCGCGCTCACGGCTTCGGCGGCGCGGTGACTAAGACGCGGCAGTCCGCATGCCGCAGCACGTAGTCGGCGGTGTGGCCGAAGAGCCGCTTGCGGTCGCGCGGTGTCGCGCGCATCACGACCAGGTCGGCATCGGCCTCTTCGGCCGCTGCGACGATCGCCTCTCCGCGCGCCCGGGCGCGCACGATCCGCTCGGTCAGCCGCACGCCGCGGCTGGCGGCGATCGCGTGCGCCTTCTCGAGCGCCGCCCGCGCCGCCGACTCCTCCGGGACCATGTGCGCGTCGAGCGGCAGCTCGGCCGGCACCTCGATCACGAACACCGCCGTGATCGCCGCGCCGTGCTCGGGCGCCAGCTGCGCGGCGAGAGCGACGCCTGCCTCGGAATCGTCGTCCCCCGCGATCGGCACGACGATCCGCCGATACGCGATCCGGTCGAAGACAGCGTCGGAGAGGGCATGCGTGGCCACGCCTCGACGCTAGCCCCGGGCCGCTCAGCGCGGCCTCAAGGTTCTCGATCGCGCCTCAGAAGATGCTCAAGACCGTGCGACCGGGTTCACGAGCCGGTAGCCGGCGCCGGGCTCGGTGAGCAGGTAGCGCGGCCGCGAGGGGTCGTCCTCGAGCTTGCGCCGCAGCTGGGAGACATAGACGTGCAGGTAGTGCGACTCTGTGCCGTAGGCCGGGCCCCAGACCTCGCGCAGCAGCGTCGGGTGCGTCATCAGCTTGCCCTCGTTCTGCGCGAGCACGCGCAGCAGGTCGAACTCGTTCGGCGTCAGCTGCACTCGCCGCCCGCCGACCGTGACGAGGCGCTTGTCGAGGTCAATGACGAGCTCGCCGACTTCGAGCACGGGCTCGGTCGAGGGGCCCGCACGCCGCAGCAACGCGCGAAGCCTGGCCAGCAGCTCGTCGATCCCGAACGGCTTCTGGACGTAGTCGTCCGCGCCCGCGTCGAGCGCGGCGACCTTCTCCGCCTCGTCGCCGACGACAGAGAGGACCAGGATCGGCGCGGCACTCCACGAGCGCAGCTCGCGGGCGACCTCGGTCCCGCTCCCGTCCGGGAGCACGAGGTCGAGGATGACGGCGTCCGGGGGCCGCATTGCCGCGGCGGCGAGCGCCTCCTGTGCCGTGGCCGCGGTCGAGACGTCGTAGCCGGCGCCCCGGAGGTTCGTCTGCAGCGCCCGGAGGATCTGCGGCTCGTCGTCGACGACGAGCACCAGCGCCTCGTTCATCGCACGAGCGTCGGCCGGGCGGCCGCCGACGGCAGCGCGAGCGTGAAGACGCCGCCGGCGCCGGGGCTCGACTCCGCCCAGAGCCGGCAGCCGTTGGCCTCGGCGAAGCCGCGCGCGATCGCGAGGCCGAGGCCGGTGCCCTCGCCGCCGGTGCGGCCGTGCTCGAACGGCTCGAAGATCCGCTCGACGTCGGCGCCCGAAAGCCCGGGCCCGTGGTCGGAGATGCGGATGAGCACCTCGTCGCCGGTGCTCCCGACCACGAGCTCGACCGGGTCGGCGGGCGACGAGAAACGCAGCGCGTTCTCGAGCACGTTGACGAGCACGCGCTCGAGCTGCGCCGCGTCGACGCTGACGAGCGGGGCGTCGCCGTCGAGCGTCACCTCGACGCGAGCAGCCTCCGCGCCGAGTGACTCCAGCGCCCGCGAAACGAGCTCGTCGACCGGCCAGAGCTCGCGGTTCGCCGGCGCCACGCCGGCCTCGAGCCGCGAGAGGTCGAGCAGGTTCGCGACCAGCCGCTCGAGGCGCGCGGTCTCCAGCCGGATCGTCTCGAGCAGCGCCGCGCGGTCTTCGTCGCCGAGCGCGACCGAGCCGCTCTCGAGCCCGCCCGCGGCGACGCGAATCGCCGTCAGCGGCGAGCGCAGGTCGTGGCTGACGGCGTGCAGCACGGCCGTCTTCGCCGCGTCGCTTCGCCTGAGCGCATCCGCCTCGGCAGCGGCGAAGGCGCGCCTCCTGCCGCGGGTCGCCAGCTCGCTGACAACCACGGCCGTGACGAGGTAGACCGCGAGCGCAACCCAGTTGGCGGAGTCTCGCAGCGCAAACGTGTGCACCGGAGGGAGGAAGAAGAAGTTGAACGCGAGCATGCTGCCGACGGCGACTCCGACCGCGTACGGGAGCCCGAACCAGATCGCGACCGGGAGCACGGCGAAGATGTAGAGCACCCCGAGGCTCAGGACGGGCGCAGCGTGCTTCAGCGCGAAGATCGCGCCGGTCACGACCGCGACAGCAGCGACGCTGACGGCGATCCGAGTGAGGAGCGTGTTGACGCGCACCACGAGAGGTCTACCACCGTTGCGGTTCCTCGTGCCACCGGAAATCCCCTGCAACCGCCCGCTTGCGATCATGAGGCGGTGAGCACGCTGCGACTCCCGATCGATCTCGCACACCGCGCTGCCGACGGGATAGACGCCCGTGCGCGCCGGTGGGCGTTCGGCGTGCTCGCTGGAGCGGCGCTCGTCGCCGTCGTCACCGCGGTGATTGCAGTGCTCGAGCCGCACGTGCCGGTCCTGAGCCTCGGGGTGCTCTACATCTTCGCTGTGCTTCCGATCGCCGTCTTCTGGGGGCTCTCACTGGCGGTCGCAGTCTCGGTGGCCAGCATGCTCGCCTTCAATTTCTACTTCCTCCCGCCCACACACACCCTGACGCTGCAAGACTCGCGGAACTGGTTCGCGCTCGGTGTTTTCGTCGTGACGTCCATCGTCGTGAGCGAGCTCGCTGCACGCTCGCGCCGGCGTGTAATCGAATCGGCGCTGCTGGCGGAGATCGCCAGCTCGCTGCTCGGCCATGGCGACGTCACCGGGGAGCTCGACCGGATCTCCGCCGAGGCCGCCGACGCGCTCCAGGTCGAGCGGGTCGAGATCGCCCTGACGCCGGGTGCGCCTGGGTACCCGCTGCTCGCCGACGGCCGCCAGGTGGGAACGATCCGTCTGGTGAATCCGCGCCGCGCCGGCGCGGCGGGCCGCAGACGCCTCCTTCCCGCCCTCGCGTCGCTGCTCGGCGTCGCGATCGACCGGCAGCGGCTCGCGGCCGAGGCGCTCGAGGCCGAGACACTGCGGCGGAGCGACGCCGTCAAGACCGCTGTGCTTCGCGCCGTAACGCACGACCTTCGCTCGCCACTGATGGCGATGCTCACCTCTGCGAGCGCGCTCGCCCAGGACGAGCTCGAGCTAGCTCCCGAGGACCGCCGCGAGCTGGTCTCGACCATCCTCGCGGAGACGCGGCGCCTCAGCCGACTGATCGACAACCTGCTCGACCTCTCGCGACTCGAAGCGGGAGCGGCGACGCCCGAGACCGACGTCTGGCCCGTCGACGAGCTGATCTCGCAGGCTCTGGACGAAACGGAGGACCCGGACGGCCGAATCGCGGTCGAGCTCCCGGAGTGCCCGCTCGGCGTTCGGGCGGATCCAAGGCAGATCGAGCGTGTGCTCGTCAACCTGTTCGAGAACGCGCTCAAGTACTCGCCGCGCGAGGAGCCGGTCCACGTGCAGATCGGGCGCACGCCGCGGCACGTGCTCGTTCGAGTCGTCGACCACGGCCCCGGAGTCGCGAGCGCCGACCGGGAGCGCATCTTCGACCCGTTCCGCCGTGGTGCCAACGGGCACGGAGCGGGGCTCGGCCTCGCGATTGCGCGGGGCTTTGCAGAGGCCAACGGCGCTCGGGTGTGGGCCGAGTCGCGCCCCGGTCAGGGCGCCGCCTTCGTGCTCGAGCTCGAGGGGGCGCCGATGGCGGCCGACGAGTGAACGGCGCCCGCGTCCTCGTCGTCGACGACGAGCGCCAGATCCTGAGGGCGCTGCAGACGAGCCTGCGCGGCGCGGGCTACGAGGTCGAAACCGCGGAGACGGCGGAGCATGCCCTCGCGGCCGCGGCGATGAGACCGCCCGAGGCTGTGATCCTCGATCTCGTCCTCCCCGACGGGACCGGCACCGACGTCGTCCGCGAGCTCCGCACGTGGAGCTCGGCACCCGTGATCGTCCTCTCGGCGGTCGGCGACGAGCACGAGAAGGTCGAGGCGCTGAACGCCGGCGCCGACGACTACGTGACCAAGCCGGTCGGCATCGACGAGCTGATCGCCCGTCTTCGGGCCGTGCTGCGGCGCGCCGCGCCGTCCGGTGAGCCGGTGCTCCACATCGGCCAGCTCGAGCTCGACCTCGATAAGCGCGAGCTGCTCGTCTCAGGCGCGCCCGTCCACCTGACGCCGCACCAGTTCGAGCTCCTGCGCCTGCTCGCCCTGAACGAGGGCAAGCTGCTGACACACCGCACGATCCTGCAGGAGGTCTGGGGCCCCGGCTACAGCGACGCCTCGAACCTGCTTCACGTCCACGTCTCCCAGCTGCGCCGCAAGATCGAGCCTGATCCCGCCCGCCCGCGCTATCTGATCACGGAGCCCGGCGCCGGCTACCGGCTGGTCGACCCGAGCCGGCGCTGAGGTTTTCTTCAGGGCGCCCGCCCGAACCTTCAGGCGGCCCTCAGCCCGACCGGCGTAGCGTCGGAGCCATGTTCGACCTTGCTGCGCTGGCGATAGCAGCTGCCTGCTTCGCGTTCATCGTCCTCCTGCTTCACGTGCTGGAGCGGGTCTGATGTCGGCCTCCGACATCTTCGGCCTCGCGATCTCGATCGCCGTCTTCGCCTACCTCGTCTATGCGCTGTTCCGCGGGGAGCGCTTGTAGGTGTCCGGTCAGGGCATCGCCCAGATCCTCGTCTACGCGGCCGTGCTGATCGCGCTGGCGTACCCGCTCGGCCTCTACATGGCCCGGGTCTACGCGCCCGCCTTCCGCCCGCGCTGGCTGTCGAGCATCGAGGGCGGCTTCTACCGTCTCGTCCGCACCGACCCTGCGCAGGAGCAGGACTGGAAGGCCTACTCGAAGACGGTGATCGTCTTCACGATCGTCTTCTTCGGGCTGCTCTACCTGATCCAGCGCGTGCAGGGGCACCTGTTCCTGAACCCCGACCACCTGCAGGGCGTGCCGGCGCACATCGCGCTCAACACGACAGCCAGCTTCACGACGAACACCAACTGGCAGTACTACGGCGGCGAGTACACCATGTCGTACCTGACCCAGATGGCCGGGCTGGCGGTGCAGCAGTTCGTCTCGGCCGGGGTCGGGATGGCCGTGCTCGTGGCGGTGATCCGCGGCTTCAGCCGCCGGACGACGCAGGAGCTCGGCAACTTCTGGGTCGACCTCTACCGCTCGCTGACGTACATCCTGCTGCCGCTGTCGCTCCTGCTGGGGGTGATCCTGCTCTCGCAGGGCGTGCCGCAGACCTTTGCCGGCCACGCGACCGCCCACACGCTCGAGGGCGCGGCCCAGACGATCGCCCGCGGCCCGGTCGCGCTGATGATCGCGATCAAGGAGCTCGGGACGAACGGCGGCGGCTTCTACAACTCGAACTCCGCGGTGCCCTTCGAGAACCCGAACGGGCTGACGAACTTCCTCGAGTCGATCTCGATCCTGCTGATCCCGGCGGCGCAGATCTTCATGTTCGGGAAGATGGTGCTCGCCCGGCGCCACGCCTGGATGGTGTTCGCGGCGATGTTCGCCGTCCTCGCGCTCGGCGTCTCGATCGCGTATCCCGCCGAGCAGCACGGCTCACAGGTGCTCCGCTCCTCTGGCGTGAACATCACCCAGGGCCACGGCCAGAGCGGCGGGAACATGTCGGACAAGGAAGTTCGCTTCGGCATCGCCGACACCGCGCTCTGGGCAACGGTCACGACCGATGCCTCGAACGGGTCGGTGAACGGGGGCCATGACGCCTTCACGGCGTTCGGCGGCGCCGTGCCGCTCGTGAACATCTTCTTCGGGGAGGTGATCTTCGGCGGCGTCGGCTCCGGCCTCTACGGGATGTTCTTCTACATCGTCATCGCGGTCTTCATAGCCGGGCTGATGGTGGGTCGTACGCCCGAGTACCTAGGCAAGAAGATCGAGGCGCGCGAGATCAAGTACGCGGCGGTCGGCGCCCTGTTCGTGCCGACCATGGTGCTAGCGCTCACTGGGCTCTCGGTGGTGACGGCCTCAGGGCTCGCCTCGGTCTTCAACTCCGGCGCGCACGGGTTCACCGAGGCGCTGTATGCCTACACGTCGCAGTCGAACAACAACGGCAGCGCGTTCGCCGGCTACGGCGCGACGAACTTCTCGGCCGAGCTGGGAGCGGTCGCCATGCTCCTCGGGCGTTTCGCCCCGCTGGTAGCGGCCTTGGCGCTGGCCGGATCGCTCGCCGGCAAGAAGACCGCTCCGGTCTCGGCCGGGACGTTCCGTACCGACGGCCCGACCTTCGTCGTCCTGCTCGTCGGCGTGATCCTGCTCACGGCCGGGCTGATGGTCTTCCCCGCGCTCACGCTCGGGCCGATCGTCGAAGGGCTGGCGCACTGATGCTCCGAGACCTCAAGTCCTCGGTCCTGGCCGTCGTGCTGCTGACGCTCGTGTTCGGCCTCGCCATTCCCGCGGCCTTCACGGGCTTCGCGCAGGTCGCCTTCTCGAGCCAGGCGGACGGCAGCCTCGTCAAGGTCGACGGCAAGGTCGTGGGCTCGCGGCTCGCCGCCCAGGCGTTCACCAAGCCGCAGTACTTCCATCCGCGGCCTTCGGCCACAGCGCCGGCATACAACGCCGGCGGGACGACCTTCGCCAACCTCGGGCCGACCAGCTCCGACCTGTCGAAGAACGTCAGAACAGCTGCGCGGGGGATCCTCCGGCTCGAGCGCCCGTACAACCCGGGTCTCACGATCCACGACATCCCGGTCGACGCGGTCACGACTTCCGGCTCCGGGATCGACCCTGACATCTCGCCAGCGTACGCCGCCCTGCAGTCGCCGCGCGTCGCGGCCGTTCGACGCGTGCCGCTGGCGACCGTGCAGAAGCTGATCGACGAGAACACTGACGGCCGCTCGCTCGGCTTCTTCGGCGAGCCCGGAGTGAACGTGCTGAAGCTCAACCTCGCCCTCGACCGAATCGAAGGTCGCTAGTGGCCACGACCGGCGCACCGCCCGCAGTCGAGCCGCAGCCGCCGTCGCCGGTCACGAAGGCGAGGCGCTCGAGCGTCTTCTCGCGCGAGCTCGTGCTCGCGGCGGTGCGAGACTCGTTCCCGAAGCTCGACCCGCGCCGCCAGGTGAGAAACCCCGTCATGTTCATCGTCGAGCTCGGGAGCGGGATCACAACGGCGATCTTCGTGCTCGACCTCGTGCGCGGCCACACCGCCAACCTCTGGTTCGTCGGCACGATTGCGATCTGGCTCTGGCTGACGGTGTTGTTCGCAAACTTCGCCGAGGCGATCGCCGAGGGGCGCGGCAAGGCGCAGGCTGACGCGCTGCGGGCGACGCGCACGACCACGACCGCGCACCGCCGCACCGACAGCGAGGGAATCGAGGACGTGCCAGCCCCGGAGCTGCAGAAGGGCGACGTCGTGATCGTCTCCGCCGGCGA
Source organism: uncultured Actinomycetes bacterium (assembly GCA_963765785.1). GTDB lineage: Bacteria > Actinomycetota > Thermoleophilia > Gaiellales > Gaiellaceae > AC-32. Next base: position 10,109 of record CAVXXW010000005.1, on the reverse strand, counting down.
GGTGATCCCGGCCGACGGCGAGGTGATCGAGGGCGTCGGCTCGGTCGACGAGTCGGCGATTACCGGCGAGTCGGCGCCGGTGATCCGCGAGTCGGGCGGCGACCGCTCGGCCGTCACTGGCGGGACGAAGCTGCTCTCGGACCAGCTCGTCGTGCTCGTCACGCAGGAGCCCGGCAAGTCGTTCCTCGACCAGATGATCGCGCTGGTCGAGGGCGCGGAGCGGCGCAAGACCCCGAACGAGATCGCGCTCAACATCCTGCTCGCCGGCCTGACGATCACGTTCCTCGCGGCCGTGGTGACACTGCGGCCGTTCGCGATCTACGCCGGCACCCCGACGTCGACAACCGTCCTGATCGCACTGCTCGTCGCGCTCATCCCGACGACGATCGGCGCTCTGTTGTCCGCGATCGGGATCGCCGGCATCGACCGGCTCGTGCAGCGCAACGTGCTCGCGCTGTCGGGCCGCGCGGTCGAGGCCTCGGGCGACGTCGACGTGCTGCTGCTCGACAAGACCGGGACGATCACGCTCGGCAACCGGCAGGCGACGGAGTTCGTGCCGGTCGACGGCGTCAGCGAGAAGGAGCTCGCCGAGGCCGCCCAGCTCTCGTCGCTCGCGGACGAGACGCCGGAGGGCCGCTCGATCGTGGTGCTCGCGAAGGACCGCTACGGCCTGCGCGGCCGGGAGCTGTCCGACCTCGACGCCACCTTCACTCCCTTCTCGGCGACGACCCGGATGAGCGGCGTCGACCTCGACGGCCGGCAGCTGCGCAAGGGCGCAGCCGATGCGATCAAGTGCTTCGTCGAGGAGCAGGGCGGCCATGTGCCCGAGCAGCTCGACCGGGAGGTCGACACGATCGCCCGCGCCGGCGGCACGCCGCTGGTCGTGGCGCAGAACAACTTCGTGCTCGGCGTCATTTACCTCAAGGACATCGTCAAGGGCGGAATGAACGAGCGCTTCGACGAGCTCCGGAGGATGGGCATCCGCACGGTCATGATCACCGGCGACAACCGCGTCACCGCCGCGGTCATCGCCCAGGAGGCCGGCGTCGACGACTTCCTCGCCGAGGCGACCCCCGAGGCGAAGATGGCGCTGATCAAGGAGGAACAGGCGAAGGGCCGCCTCGTCGCCATGACCGGCGACGGCACCAACGACGCGCCCGCGCTCGCCCAGGCGGATGTCGGCGTGGCGATGAACGCCGGCACCTCGGCGGCCAAGGAGGCCGGCAACATGGTCGACCTCGACAACAACCCGACGAAGCTGATCGAGGTCGTCGAGGTGGGCAAGCAGCTACTGATCACGCGCGGTGCGCTGACGACGTTCTCGATCGCGAACGACGTGGCCAAGTACTTCGCAATCCTGCCGGCGATGTTCGCGTTCACCTACGCCTCGAGGCCCGGCGAGCGCGGGCCGCTGGACTCGCTGAACCTGATGCAGCTCGGCACGCCGAAGAGCGCGATCATCTCGGCGATCATCTTCAACGCGCTGATCATCCCGGCGCTCGTTCCACTGGCCCTGCGCGGCGTCAAGTACCGCGCGATCGGTGCCACCGCGCTGCTGCGGCGCAACCTGTTGATCTACGGCCTCGGTGGGATGATCCTCCCGTTCGTCGGGATCAAGCTCATCGACCTCGTCATCCACAACCTGCTCGGAGCATGAACCTGTGGAACGTGGCCACTACCGCATCCTCGTCGGGATGGCTGCCGGCGTCGGGAAGACCTACCGCATGCTGCTAGAAGGACGGCAGGCCAAGGCGGAAGGCCGCGACGTCGTAATCGGCTACCTGGAGCCGCACGACCGCCCGGAGACGGCGGCGCTCGCCGAGGGGCTCGAGGCGGTGCCTCGGTTGCGCACCGCGCACGGCAGCCTCGAGCTCGAGGAGATGGATGTCGACGCCGTGATTGCACGCCTGCCGCAGCTCGCGCTCGTCGACGAGCTCGCGCACACGAACGCGTCGGGGATGCGGCACGAGAAGCGCTACCTGGACATCGACGACCTGCTCGCCACCGGAATCGACGTGATCTCGACCGTGAACGTCCAGCATTTGGAAAGCCTCAACGACGCGATCTTCGAGCTGACCAGCGTGCGGGTGCGGGAGACGTTCCCGGACCGCGTGCTCGACGAGGCAGACGAGGTCGTGCTCGTCGACCTCTCCCCGGAGGAGCTGCAGGAGCGGCTGCGCGCCGGCAAGGTCTACCCCGCCCCGCGGGCCGAGGTCGCACTCGAGAACTTCTTTCGCACGGACAACCTCGCCGCCCTCCGGGAGCTCGTGCTCCGCGAGGTCGCCGAGGACGTCGAGGCTCGCCGCCAGCCGGCGGTGCTCGAGCCGTTCAGCAAGCACGCGGTGGCCGAGCGGATCCTCGCCCTGGTCGAGCCCCAGCCGAAGTCGCAGCGGATCATGCGCCGCGCTTGGCGCTCGGCGCAGCGGCTGAATGCGGAGATCGACGCAGTCTGGATGCGACCGAATGGGCACGAGCCCAGCGAGGAAGAGGCGACGCAGCTGGCCGCGCTGCGTCGGCTGGCCGGCATCCTCGGTATTCACTTTCTCGAGGTCGACGGCGGCAACCTGGTCGACACTATTCGCGACGTCGCGGCCGAGCGCGGGTCGACTTACATCTTCGTCGGCACGCCCGACGAGTCGCGCAGGCGCGAGATCTTCGGGGGCTCCCTGCTCTCCCGCATGGTCCGCGAGCTGCCCGGGCTCGACATCCGCGTCATAGCCGACCGCGCCAAGCGCGAGGAGCGCGCCGAGTGAGCGTGCTGACGTTCTTCCGGCGCCGCCCGCCGCGGCATGCCGGTCCGAAGCGCGTGCTCGTGCCGTTCGCCCGCGGCGAGCTCGACCCGGTCGTGCTCGATGCGGCCATCCGCGTGGCTCGGGCCGAGAACGCCACGCTGGTGCCCGCCTACCTGATCGTCACTCCGCTCGAGTTCAGTCTCGACACGCCCATGCAGCATGAGGTCGCCGTTGCGATGCCGCTGCTCGAGGCGGTCGAGCACGCCGCGCTGCGCGCAGGGCTAGCGGTGGACGCCCGCGTCGAGACCGGCCGGGCGCCCACCCACGCCCTCCAGCGGCTCTGGGACGCCGAGCGGTTCGACCGGATCGTCGCCCCCGCTCCGGTCAACGGCAGCCACGGCTTCACGCCGAAAGAGCTCCAGTGGATCCTCGTCCACGCCCCTTCCGAGACGCTCATCCTCCGACCCGACCCGACCCTCGCCGCGGGCCTGCGCCTGGCCCGCACTCTCGACGCGGTGGCCTGACGCGCGCCTCGATTCGAGCCGCTCCTCGAAGCAGCGGCGCAGGTAGTCGCCTCCGAGCCTCGGCAGGACGCGCGGCGTGGGTGGCGGCTTCGGCGAGACGATGACGTCGGTCGCCCGCTCGCCGTACGAGTGCTCGTAGGCCGCCTGCTCGTCGTAGACGGGCTCGGGCGGGCTGCGCCGCAGCCACGCGAAGAACCGAGCCAGAAGTGTCACGTGAAGGTCCTACCAGGTTCCTTGACATGTGACCTAATGGTCACGTATTGTGATCGCCGTGAACGACGACGACGGTGTCTTCAGGGCGCTCGCCGACCCCACACGGCGGCATCTGCTCGACCGGCTCTTCGAGCGTGACGGCCGAACGCTCACCGAGCTCGAGTCGGAGCTCGAGATGACCCGCTTCGGGGTGATGAAGCACCTACGGGTGCTCGAGGACGCCGGCCTCGTCGTGACCCGGCGGCAGGGACGCGAGAAGCTGCACTACCTCAACCCCGTCCCGATCCGCCTGATCCACGACCGGTGGATCGACAAATACACGGAGCACCGCGTGTCCGCGCTCGCGGAGCTCAAGACGCGACTGGAGGAGCCCGCATGACGACCATGACCGCGCAGGCAACACAGGTCTACCAGGTGTTCATCAAAGCCACCCCGGAGGAGATCTGGGAGGCGATCACCAAGCCGGAGTTCACCTCGCAGTACTTCTACGGCATGAGCATCGAGACGACGCCCGAGGAACGGCGCACGTACGACGGCACGGAGCTCAAGAACGTGGTAGAGGTGACCGAGTTCGAGCCGCCGCGCAGGATCGTGCACGGCTGGCGCGCGTTCTACGACCCCGAGATGGCGGCCGAGCCTGAGAGCCGCGTAACGTGGGAGATCGAGCCGCAGGACGGCGGCTTCGCGCTCCTGACGGTCACCCACGACGGGCTCGAGGGGTCGCCGAAGACCGCCGAGAGCGTCTCGGGCGCTGGCTGGATGATGGTGCTGAGCGGCGTGAAGACGCTGCTCGAGACCGGCAAGCCGCTCGCCGGCTAGCCGCCTGGAGGCGGGGCGTCCCGGAGCTCGTAGAGCAGCCCCGGGACGCCCTCGTCTGCGAACTTGTCGTCGGCGGGGCCGACCTCGACGAAGCCGCACTTCTCGAGCACGCGGATCGACGCGACGTTGTCGGTCGAGACCAGCGCGTGCAGCGGCCGCTCCGGCAGCTCGGCGACGAGCTCGGCGAGCGCGGCGGTGGCGAGGCCGCGGCCCCAGAACTCGCGCCCGAGCCAATAGCCGATGTAGCGACGGCCCTCGGACGGCCAGCTGAGGACGTGACCCGCGGCCTCGCCGTCCACGTCGATCACCCGAGTCACGGTGCTCTCGTCGGCGAGGATCCGGCGCCAGTGCTCGTCGAACGCGGCGCGGTCGCGGCTCGGGACTGCGGCCATCGCAGACGACTCGGGGTCGGCCTGCTGCTCGAAGATCGCGTCGAGGTCGCTCTCGGCTACCACGCGCAGCACGCCGGGCCTATGCGCGCTCCGCGCCCGTCGGCTCCAGCGTGTCGTGCACGTGCTTGCCGACCTTGCGGTCCGGCCTCGCGAACACGAAGTACAGACCGCCGACGACCGCGATGATCACCATCACGAGCAGCGTGATCCAGTCGAGGTTGAAGAGCGCGCGCCCGCTCGAAAGCCCGGTCGGCACGACCACGTTCAGCAACATCAGCCCGAGGTAGGCGGCGGCGATGATCGTCACCGTCCAGCCCCACTTCCCGAGCTTGAACGCGCCCTCGGGCACCCAGCCGCGGGTCCGCGCGATGATCGACGCGATCACGGCGAGCAGGAACGAGAGGTAGATGCCGCTGACGCCGAACGAGACGAGCGAGTAGAGCGCCGTGGTGTGCGCCGGGTACGTGATGAACCAGATATCCACGTTCTTGGACGGCTGGTAGTAGACGAGCATCACGAAGACCACGGAGACCAGCGCACCGGTGATCAGCGCGTTGACGGGCGTCTTGAATCTCGAGTGCACCCTCGAGAGCCAACTCGAGCCCGGAAGCGCGCCGTCGCGCCCGAACGAGAACGCCAACCGGCTGCCCGCGCCCTGGACCGCGCTTCCGCACGAGAAGAACGCAAAAATGATCAGCAGGAGCAGGAAGTCCTGCATCCCGCTCGAGAGCTGGCCGAGGATGGCCGGGACACCGCCGCCCTTGAACGTCGTCGCGACCGGATCGTGCTTCGGCATTGCGAGCAGGAGCGCAGCGGTGAGGATGAGCGACCCGATGCCTCCCCAGATCAGCGCCCAGCGCATCGCCTTCGGGATCTTCGTGCCTGCGTCCTTCGTCTCCTCGGCGATGTCGCCGCACGACTCGAAGCCGTAGAAGATGTAGACCGGGGCGAGCACCGCGATCAGCGCCGCGGACAGCCAGCTGCCGCCGAAGCCGACGCCGTAGACGTTCGTCGATGCGTGCGTGGCGCCCTGGGTCGAGAACAGGAAGCCGAGGCTGTGGTGGAACCCGTGGATCGCGAGGATGATCGCGATGCCGAGCGTTCCGAGGATCTCGACGCCGACGCCGAACTTCGCGACCCAGCCCATCACGTTGGCCCCCGTGATGTTGAGCGTCGTTTGGATCGCGAGAAGGGTGAGGGTGATGATGAGGATCGTCGTGTGGCTCGTCGGATCCCAGTTCGTCCCGAACCAGTTGTGGGCGAGCGTGGTGATGTACGGAATCGACCCCGTGTCCACCGCCGCCACCGTCACCAGCAGCGCGATCCCGTAGAACCAGCCGACGAACCACCCGTAAGCCGGCCCGACCGAGAACTTGCTGTACTGGTAGAGGGCGCCCGCGACCGGGTAGTGGCTTGCGAACTCGCCGAAGACGAGCGCAACGAAGAGCATCCCGATCAGCGGGATGAACGTCAGCCAGATGTACGCGGGGCCTGCGAGGGCCACTCCCAGGATGAAGAGGGAGTAGATGCCGACCATCGGCGACAGGTACGTGAACCCGACCGCGAAGTTCTCGAAGAACCCCAGAACGCGGTTGAGCTGCGGTCGGTAGCCGAGGTCCGCGAGCCTCGCGTCCTCATCCGCGGTGATCGGAACGTCCGGAACGTTCGGGGCAGCAGCCTCAGACATGGGTCCTCCTAGGTCGCAGAGCCGGGGGTGGCCGATCTAAGACCGCCCCACCGCACGTTGTCAAGGGAGACGCCGCCCGAGACTCAGCGGACGGCGAAGGTGGCCGTCCCGAGGAGGTGGCCGTACACGGCCCGGCTGCGGGCGCCGAAGCCGGGCCAGACGTACCAGCGATAGGAGCCCTTGCTGAGTCCGAGCCGGCGACCCTGATATGACCAGCGGCGTGGGAGCGCGAGCCTGGGCTTTAGCGGCCATGCGCTGAGCAACTTCTGCGCTCCGCGGTAGAGCTGGACGTTGTAGTACGCGGCCCTCGGAACGGCCGTCCAGACCAGCGGCGTGGTCGACGTGCGCACGACGCCGCCGTCTCGTGGCGAACGAAGGAGCGCTCCGGCCGACACCGCGGTGGTCGCGGATGCCGACGCATTGCCGTGCCGGTCATAGCTCCTCAAGCGGTAGATGAAGTACTCGCCGTTATCGAAGCGCCGGTCGACGTACCTCCCCCCCGCTCCGTCGTAAACGGTTGTCTGCACCTGATCTTTCGCGCTTCGCGCGCGCTGGACGCGAACGTGATCGAAGTCGGCATCGGAAGGCGGTAGCCAGCGCAAGCTCAGGTACCCGTAGCGCACGCTCATGTGGAGCCGCTTGACCTTTCCCGGTGGGCGGGTGTCCGGGGAAAGGACTCTCCAGGAGTACGCCGGCGGCACCGCGTCGGTATTCCCAGCGAGATCGGTCGCCCGGACGTGAAAGGTGTGCTCGCCGAATGCCAGCCCTCCGTAACTCTTTGGGGACGAGCATGAGGAAAAGCTCGTGGCGTCGAGGCTGCACGAGAAGCTCGACGCCTCGCTGCTTGCGAAGGCGAATGACGCAGTGCGGATGCTGCTCACGGCCGTTGGGCCGCTCGTGATCGTCGTATGTGGCGGTTGCGTGTCGACGACCCAGCCTCGTGAGATCTCAGGCCCCACGTTGCCTGCCGGATCGGTCGCGCGAACGGCGAAGGCGTGCGACCCGTCGGCGAGTCCGCTGTAGCTCGTCGGGCTGCTGCACGCGACGAACCCGCTGCCGTCGATGCGGCACGAGTGGTGGAGCCCGGCCTCGCCGTCGTGGAAGGTCAAGGTTGCAGTCGACGAGTTCGTCGGGCTCGGAGGTGCCGAGTCGACGGTCGGCGCCGCAGGCGGAACCGTGTCGACCGTCCACGCCCACACCGTCGCAGGCCCGGTCGTGCCAAGCGAATCGGTCGCCTTGACGGCGAATGAATGCCTGGCGTCTGGGAGGCCGGAGTAGCTCACTGGGCTCGTGCATGGGGCGAACGCCGCGCCGTCGAACGCGCAGATGAATGTGCTACCCGACTTGCTCGAGCTGAACGTGAACCTCGCAGAAGTGATGTTCGTCGGGTCTTGTGGCTCGGTGGCGGGGTCGATCGTCACGACGGGGTTGGTGAGGTCGATCGTCCAGGTGTACGAGATCATCGCACCCTCGTTGCCGGCCAGGTCGCGAGCCTTGACGTCGAAGACGTGCTGCCCGGCCGAGAGCCCGGTGTACGCCTTGGGGCTTGCGCAAGGCGCGAACGCTGCGCTGTCCAGCCTGCAGAAGTAGTTCGCGGTCGCATCGTCGTCCGTGAACGCGAAGCTGGCGGAGGTCGAGGCGGTGACGTTCGGTGGCTTTGACGTGAGGGTAGGCGCTGGTGGCGGCGTAAGGTCGATCGTCCAGCTGTACGAGGCCGTGGTGCTCTCGTTGCCCGCCGCGTCGACGGCCTTCACCTCGAACGTGTGTGCGCCCTCGACGAGCCCCGCGTAGCTCGTCGGGCTCTTGCACGCCGTGAACGCGGCGGCGTCCGACCGGCAGCGGAGCGTGGCGGTCGCGTCGGCGTCCGCGAACGCGAACGACGCGCTCGAGCTGTTCGAGAGGTGGGGCGGGAACTTAGAGATGGTCGGTGTCGGCGGCGGCGTCCCGTCTACCGCGACCTTCGGCTGTGCCCCCTGCAGCTCGAATGCAGCTGCGTCGCGCGCGAGCCTCGTGGTCCACGTGTACGACTGCTCGGCACTCGGTGCCTTGGCGGCGAACCTGATCCGCAGCGTCGCGCCGGGGCACAGCTCGCTCGCTGGCCCGGGCGGGGCGACCGCGTGGATTGCGATCGGTGTGCCGTCGAGCGTGACTGCCCAGTTGGCCGTCGAGCAGCTACCCGCGGCAGTGGTTGTCGCCGCCAGAGTCCCGGCGTCGACAGTGAAACCGGCAGAGACGACGACGTGGCCGTTGTTCGCCGCGGTCGACGTGCTCCGGTTGGTCAGCGTGATCGTGTACGTCGCGTTCGCACCCGGGATGACCGCGGTTGGCGCGATCGTCGCGCCGTAGCGGTTGTCCGGCGCTGCGCCGGCTGCTCCCGCCAGCAGCGAGAGCGCAAGCGCCACAAGGCAAGGGACGACGAAGCGTGTGGCATCCCTCATGACGAGGCGAGGGCCACAAAGAAGACGAGTACGAATCCAAGCGAGAGCGCGCACAACGCAACGAACACCAGATTCTCGCGACGGCCGTCAACGGCGGCGGCGACGCGAGCCGGGAGCACGCGCTCCGGAAGGACCACGACGGTGGCGACGACCAGCAGGAACACAAATGCCGCCGGAATCAAGAGCAGGATCCCGGCCGGGACGCGCAGATCGTTCGTCGTCGCGGCTAGGGCTGCAGGTGCAGTCGCGGCCACCAGTTGGGGACGGTTCCGTCCCGCTGCCGACCGCACGTGCCACGCGGTGAACGCCTTCGGCTCCGCTCGGCCGGGGCGGCTGTGACGCACAAGCTTCGGCCGCGCTCGCGCGAGTGGAGGCGGCGGCGGAGGCGGCGGCGCTGGGGCCGAGGCGGTCGGGGGCGGCGGAGGCGGCGCAGGGATGTACGTGGTCGTGGGGGGCGGAGGCGGCGATACGCTGCGAGATGGCGTCGGGTAGGGGTCCGGCCTCGGGATCGTCGTGGGAGGCGGTGCGCTCGACCCCGGCGCGGGCAGGTAGGCCAGCCCGAAGCCGACGAGCCCGATCGCCAACAAGGGCAGGGCTTGCTTCCTACCCGAGGCCCGCCGCAGGCGGGTAAACGAGGGATTCCGGATTGACGCCAGGGTGGCGGCCCCCTCCGCTTCGCCGCAGTCGCAGAGATCGAACGTAGCACTCTGTTTTTCGATTGCGACTGGCCGAAGGTCGAGTCTCGGGAGCCTGTCCAGGCTCTCTCAGCGTCGCTGCCAACCGGCCGCGCTAGGCGCGGCGGTCGACGAGCTGAAACGCGTTGCCGACGGGGTCTGCGACCATGGCGGCGCGCAGCGATTCGAACAAGTCGTGGGTCGCAGCGGCGGAGCCCCCTCCACCGACGACCTGCGTCAAGCCTCGCCAGCCGAGGGAGCCGCTCCTCTCCGGCCTGGACGGATCAGCCGAAGCCGAGGATGAACTTCGCGTCGTCGGACATTTTCTCCGGCGTCCAGGGTGGGTCCCACGTGAGCTCGGTCTCGACGTCCTCGATCTCCGGCAGCGCTTGCAGGACCTCTTCGATGTTCTGCTGGATCAGCGGCCCGGCGGGGCAGCCCATCGACGTGAGACTGTAGATCGCCTTCACGCGCGGCCCGCTCACCTCGACGTCGTAGAGCAGACCGAGCTCGACGATGTCCATGCCGAGCTCAGGGTCCTCGACGGAGCGGAGCGCCTCGATCACGTCGTCGCGGGTCATCGGGCCCAGCCTAGCGATCAGTAGCCGAGCAGCCGGACTTCCTCGCGCC
>CAVXXW010000004.1:0-37274 GCA_963765785.1 uncultured Actinomycetes bacterium | reverse complement strand
ACCGTGTCCGCCTCGTCGAGGCGCCCGGCCGTGTTCACGAGCACGTCGATGCGGCCGTACGTCGCGTCGGCCTCGGCGACGAATGCGTCGACCGACGCCTGATCCGTCACGTCCAGCTGCACGACGGCAGCCGAACCGCCTGCGGCCGCGATCTCGGCCGCGACCGACTCAGCCGCCTCCCGGGAGCTGCGATAGCCGACCACTACGGACCCGCCTTCCCGGCCGAACCCCACAGCGACGGCCCCGCCCAGCGTTCCGCCGGCACCGGTCACCAGCGCGACACGGCCCGAGAACCGCCGGCCGTCGTTCCAGATCGGCTCCAAGACGAACCTCCCGTCGAGCGACGGGCAATCGTCTCAGAAAGCGGTAAAGCGAGCTACCGAACGACGGAGAAGTGATGTGGCAGTGGTACATCCACTCGCCCGGTCGATCGTAGCCCCATCTCGTTGACGAGCTCCCAAACCTGAACCTCGCCTACGCGAACAGGATCGGCCCGCTGGTGGCGTGTTGGTCCACGAGCGGCTCGATACGCCTGAGTGTCCCCGGAATCCGCGCGCCCGATTCCGCCGCGGCACCCACTTGCAAGGTGGCGAACCGCTTCCGACCGGTCTCGCCCTTGCCCCGGTCGTAGGGCAGCGCCTCGATCTCGATGCGCTCCCCTTCCTCAAACGAGCCCACGGCGAGGTCAGGTCGTGAGCCTAACCGGTTGTGATTCGGCCGTTGCGCGTCACGTCAGAAGAGAGAGCCGACACCCGGACTCGAACCGGGGACCCCTTCGTTACGAGCGGTGAACCGGTGCCGCCCGAGGGCGTCTCTGGTCGTGAGAGATCGCCGACCGCCAGTTCGTGTCACGAAACACCGTCAAGTCAACTGCACTCTGGGGACGATCGCCCGACCCCGCTCTCGGGCGACGCTCGCCGCTGTCGAGCCCGCTAATGGCCCGGTTGGGCTCGAATCTCGTGTGTCTTGCGGGGGTCTTGTCCAATTGGTCCGTCGCCTGTAGCTGCTCGGAGAAGGACTCGAGCGCTTTGTTGCTCTTCGTCTCTTGGGCGCCGAAGAGGTCGATCCCGTGCCCGGTCAGGAAGGCTCTTGTCTCGGCGACGACCTGGAATGCCTCGGAGGGTGCACACGTCGTCGACAGCTCGAGAAGCATCGAGTTGTCTCGGTAGAGCCACAGTTCGCCGACGAGCCGGCGGCCGTACCGCACGGTCCGAGTGTCGAAGTGCCGCATTCTGGTGGAAGCAGACGCGGGCCGTGCGCGAGATGACCGAGCAGGCCCACCCCGAGGAGATCGGGGTGGGCCTGCTCAGTCTTGACCTGGCGTCTACGGGAAGCTGAACGCGCAGGGCGCCGGCTGAACGAATGTCTAGTTCCCGTCGGCGTTCGACAGGGCGTCCTTCAGCGTGGCCTGGTAGGCCCGGAACGGACTGCCGCTCGTCGTCAGCCCGTGCAAACCGAGCTCGGCGTTCGCCTCGTTCATCAGGTCGCTCACCGTCGCGAAGCCGGCGGCGTTTGCACTGGCGGTGCGCGGGGTGGAGATCAGCGAGCTCCCGCTGACCTTGCCATTCAGGACGTTCAGCCTCATCGCTGCAAGGTTCGCCGAGAGGTCGTACGCCATGTTTGTGGACGACGGTCCCTGGAGCCAGCTCTTGAAAGCGCTGTAGCTACTCGGGTCGAAGGTCGAGCCGTTCGCGTTCCGCAGGTTGAGGCTGACCATGGACGCGAGGTCGTCCGGCCCGAACAGGGCCTGACCGTTCTTGTTCGTCCAGAAGCCGGTTCCCAGAGCGCCCCCGGCGCCAACGCAGACATTCCCGAACCGAACAGTCGTCCGGTCGCCGGCGGCGGCCGACGCCGGAACGGAAGCGGCGGTGGTGCGTCGCCAGTTGGTCTGCTTCGGGCTCGCTTCGGTGACCTGGTAGACGTCCGGATCGACCTTCAGGCTCTTCGGCGTCGAGTACCCGGTGCTTCCGATCTGAACCTTCCAGCCGGCGATCGTGCTCTCGCCCGGGTCGAGCCGGCCGTTCGTGTTCGCGTCGTAGTACTTCACGACGTCGAGGAGCGTCACCGTGAACGCGGCGCTGGTCTGCGACGAGGAGCCGGCTTCGTTGGCGGCCGTCACGCGGCACGTGTAGTCGCCCGGCTCGGTGAACGTGAAGCTCGAGGTCGTGGCACCGGGGATGTCGGTTCCGTCGAGCTGCCACTGGAACGCGAACGTGCGCGGTGACTGGAAGAGGAGAGCGCCGCCGAGATCGGACCTCCAGCTGCCCGGGCTGCAGCTCAGCGCATCGCCCAGGCTGGCGCCTCCGGAGATCGCAGGAGCCTGACCGTCCGCATGGGGAGCTTGAAGCAAAGCGGGGAAGCTTGGCGCGCCCTCACCCTGAAGCACGGTTGCCGGGGACCCGGAACCGTCCAAGTTTCCGGTGCGGATCCGTCCATCGAAGAAGTTGGCCCAGTAGAGCTTTCCGGCCGTCGCGTCGAGCGCGACCCCGGCCGGGCCCTCCTCGCCTGCGAAGAGCGTCGAAGGCACTCCCGAGCCGTCGAGGCTCCCGACCCTGATCTCACCGGACCGGAGAGCCGCCCAGTACACCTTCCCGGCCGTCGAATCGATCGCCAAGCCGACCGGACTGACACCCGCCTCGGCGGGACCGAACAGAGTCGAGGCGGCGCCGGAGCCGTCCAAATTCGCGACCCGCACCTGGTCACTGTTCTGATCCGTCCAGTAGATCTTGCCGGCGACGCGGTCGATCACGAGCCCACTCGGACCGCTTCCCGGCGGCTCGGCAAAAAGTGTTGCGGCGACGCCCGTCCCGTCGAGGTTCGCAACGCGGATCGTGCTTGCGTTGTAGTTCGCCCAGTAGATCTTCCCGGCCGTGCGGTCGAGCGCGACACCGCACACGCCGGCGTCGGTGAAGAGGGTCGAGGCGGTGCCGGACGCGTCCAGGTTTGCCGTCCGGATCTCTCCCGAGAAAAAATTTGTCCAGTAGACCTTGCCGGCTGCGGGATCAAGCGCGACCCCACATGGGCCACCCTCGACCCCGAACAAGGTGGTTCCCCCCGAACCGTCGACGCTCGCGAACCGGACCGCGCCGCTCTCGTTGCTCCAGTAGATCCTGGCGCCTGCTCCATCGGCCGCCCCAGCGCCGGCGGGCAGAAGCGCGGTGACTGCTGCGACGAACACGAGTGCCGTCACCGTCGCGGCGCGGACCCCGCCACGAGCGCGAACAGGAAGACGCCGCTTGAGCTCCTTTCCCATCGTAAACACCTCCGCGTGTCGGTAGTAATTCGTGTTGGCCGTCACCGAGGCCTAGCCTGTGCCGCAGACCTCCAGTCGGCGCGATTCAGCCACCCTCACAGTGGCGTGCACGCAAGGAAAACGGAATCCCCCGTTCGCCTCGGGCTGCCTAGCCTTTGGTGCAGTCGACCACGACGGTGTCAAGTGAGTCAGTCCAATGGACATCAGGTAGACCCCTCAACCGCGAAAGACTGGGACTGATGCCGCCCATCTGAGCGGAAAATCCCTGCACATCACGAAAAAGCCGACGCCCGGACTCGAACCGGGGACCCCTTCATTACGAGGGAAAGAAAGCGTGTCCGGTCGGGTCCGGCCGAGGGCGGTCGAGGTCAACAAAGTCCTGCACGTTGCCCGCATTGCGGAGGACTCCTTGGGACAGGCGAGGCCGTCGATGCTCACGGCGAGGTACGCGGTGAGTACGTCGAGGATGACGACGAAGACTTAGCCAGAGACGCCGACGACCCGCGTTCGCAGCACGGGCCGTCGGAGCAAATCAAGCGGGCTGACCAGCCGGATGGGGCTGAGCGTGAGCCGCCCGGCCGAGCTTAGCGTCACCGTCTGCACGGGCAAGCCCGGTCGGGTCTGTCCGTCGTGCGGCGGCTCGCTCTATGGACGGATGCCTTGCAAGCGGCGGATTTGCCCCAGCTACGCACAGCTGTGGGCGTACGACTGGCGCATCGTCCTGTTGGAGAACCTGATCGCCTACAACGGCAAGGCCGTCCTCTACACGTTGACGCCACCTGGGGCGGACGTGCTGCCGTGGGATCGCTCCCGCTGCTCGCATCCGGCGGCCGTGCCCTGCTCAGGCGAGCGTGGGTGCGTGATCGAGGGGTCGCGGCGCCAGTGTTGGAATGAGACCTGCCAGAAGCGCGCCTCCCGGCTCTACGAAACGGTTCAGGCGGCGGTCAAACGCGAGGTCGGTCTCCGCGCGAACGTGCTCACGATTGCGAAGGAAGCGCAGAAGCGCGGCGCCGTGCACTTCCACTACGCCTTGGGTGTCGAGACCGCGCTCGAGCTGCGAGCGGCGAAGGCGTTCCGGCGCCACCTGGAACGGCTCTCGCAGAGTCCCCGCTACTCCTTCGGGCACGTAAACGGGAAGTTCGTGCGGCCGCGGCCGGCCCGTGAAGCAGCGGCCTACCTGTCGAGCTACTTCCTCGGCGGGCGTGGGCACAAGGCGAAGCTGACCGAGGCGGTGCACAACGCAGAGCTACCGCGAATGCCGCTCTACGTGTCGCGTCGGCTAACGAGCGTGACGAAGACGACGATGCGGAACAAGCGCCGGCAACGGCACGCCTGGGTCTGCCGCACACGTGGACGCGGGATGCCTGCCTGGTGGAGCGACTCGGAGACGCGGGTCGACGTCCTCTCGCTCGGCGTACAGGTGGAGGCGCGACTTCAGCATGCGACGAAGCTGCGGGCGATCCTCGGGGCGAGCCCGTAGCGTCGCGCGGGGGCTCCGCCGCGGAAGCGGCGCGGCCACGCGCGGTGCGGCTCATACCGCGGGTTCAACCGCTTATCTCCGGCTGCCGCTCTTCGGTAGCACTGCGATTTGGACTTCCACTGCATCGCCCAGTCACTGATTCTGGTCGCTTCGGCTGGGCTGCGGCCGCCGGACGAGCGTTCACGAGGGTCAGGACGCGGCCCGCAGGGCCGCTGGCTTGATCTTGTATGCCACGAGGCCCACAACGCTCGGCGGGGCGACTCGCGGGCCGTGTCATCCGGTGATGACGACGCCGCGGCGGCTGTAGAGGTCATCCGTGGCCGCTTGCAGGAGGAACGAGGCCACGCCCGCGCGTGAGATTTTCTGCGACATCCCGACCTTCTCGCTTTCGCGGACGACCCTAGCCTCGGTCTTGGGCCCGTTGGTCAGCTTGGTGGCGTAGACAATCGTCCAGTCGAGGCTGCTGGCGCGCAGGACTTCCTCACCGGCAGTCTTGTCCTTGATCTGACTCCCCATTGCTATGCCGGTTACGACCTTGGTGACGGGAGTGAGCCGGTCACGCGGGACGGCGAAGGTGGACAACATGACGACTCGCTCGGGCCCCTTCTGTTTGGCCGCGTCCACAATGGCGCGCGTCGCCTCGGCCATCACCGGTCCTCTCGCGCCGAGGACGCTGATGACAGCGTCGCCTCCGTTCATGGCCTCGGAGACCGCTGCGCGGTCGGTTGCGTCGCCTTCGACAACATGAAGGTTGGGATTGGTGATGGTCAGTTTCTGCGCGGATCGAACGAGTGCCGTGACGCGATGTCCTGCGGCGAGCGCCTGCTCAACCAGCGGAATGCCGGTGGCGCCAGCGGCGCCGAGGACGGTGAGGTTCATCGGTCTCCCATCGCGATCGCGGGCGCGGCGCCTGCGAACGTTTCATCATCGGAAGCTTCCCGCCGCTCATCCTACGGCTGATGCTGCCGAGCAGGACTGCCACGTG
Source organism: uncultured Actinomycetes bacterium (assembly GCA_963765785.1). Taxonomy (GTDB): domain Bacteria; phylum Actinomycetota; class Thermoleophilia; order Gaiellales; family Gaiellaceae; genus AC-32. Next base: position 31,556 of record CAVXXW010000004.1, on the reverse strand, counting down.
ATGCCACGGTGGAGCAGCAGGTAACGCCGGACGGCGGGATGCCGTCGTTTGCGAGGCGCCTCAGTCGGGCAAAGATCGACGCGATCGCGCCTGTAAGAGGAGCAGGTGCAGCGAGCGCGAACCGCATACTCGCAATGCCGATCCGCAACGGCTGACTGATTCGCAGGTGATGGTCGAGTGCTGAGCGCCTATCTCTTCGACCAGCGACAGGGCAAGAGGGTCGAAGACTGGGCCGCTGCTCTCCACGCCCTGAACAAGAATCAGATCCTTTGGATCGACTTGGTAGATGCCTCCGAGGACGAGACAGTCAATGTCCTCGACGCGCTCGACCTGGACGCTGCCGCGGAGTTGAAGCTCGGCGATCCGGAACGACGACCATGCGTCGAGCAGTTCGAGAGGCACCTGCGGGTGACGACCGTCGCTGTCTCGGATACAGAGCGCGACCCTGCTCGTGAGAGGATCGTCGTGGACTGTTTCCTTGGTTCCAACTGGATCCTGACCGTCCGCGGCGCCGACATCGCTGCACTCGATGATTTTCGAGACGCTGCCGAAGGGAAAGGCGAAGTCGGGCTCCTCGACGCACCGTCGTTTCTCACGACACTCTCGGAGTGGGTCATAACCAGCTACCTCCGTGCCTTCGACGAGATCGAAGAGACCCTCGACGAGATCGACGTGGAGGCAATCGCGCATCTAAGCAAGGACCTGGAGGAACAGCTCGAGCTGCTCGGTGACGCTCGCCGTCGAGTCGGCCGACTCCGCCGGACGCTCGCGCCCCACCGAGAGGTGTTCGCCACGCTGAGCCACTCCGAGTTCGACCCGCTCTCCTCCGAGGCGTCCGCGAAGCGGTTCGTTGCACTCACGGCGAGAGTCGACGCTGCGCTCGCTTCCGCACGCGACGTGCGGGATGGGATCGCAAGCTCTTTCGACGTCCTGATCGTCGGCACAGAACACCGGACGAACGAGATCGTAAAAATCCTCACGCTCGCGTCGATCCTGCTGCTCCCCGGCGCACTCCTCGCAGGCATCGCGGGGATGAACGTCAACATCAGCGCACACACCTTCGCCCACTCGCCATTGTTTTGGGTCGTGGTCACCGCCATCATCCTGATCGCAATTGCAACACTCGCCCTCGCACGGCTAAGACAGTGGATCTGAGTCTGACGGACGCCTCGTTTTCCGGGTCACATTGCGTGGCGCACGCCACGTCCGGGGCGGTAACCGTGGCGTGGGCCAGTGTTCCGGAATGTCACCTGAGCAGGACGGCGAGGTTCCTCCGCCGCCGAGCGGCGAGCACCTGGCGCTGAACCGCCGGCTGGAGCGAGGCCAGGATGAAGAAGATCCAGAAGAGGCTGATCGGGTCTATCGGTCCTCCTCCCGAGAGAGGCCCGCCCCCGTGCCGGCGTCCGCAAGCGCCGTCTCGTCGCCCACGGAGCTCGTGTAAGCCGCCTCGCGGACGACCTCGCGCGACTCGAGCCCCGCACCCAGCCCCCCGGCGACGGTCGCGAACGAGGAGGAGAACCACGCCAGCGCCAGATAGTCGGTGGTCACCGCCGGATGGCCGAGCGCCGACGCAAACACGTCCGGCCCGATCAGGAGTTCGCCAAGGCCGAGGATCAGCGCGAACAGCACCAGATAGAGGCAAAGAATTCCCGTCGCGACGGTCAGAGTCGTCGTCACGTTGAAGAGGGCCACCTGGGCTCGGACGCGCGGGTCGGGCGCGCGCTCCCAGAGCCCGTGTGCTCCGATGATCGCGGCCACCGTGCCCGTGATCGAGACGACGCAGATGATCAGGAGCCGCCACCAACCGGCGGAGCCGGCGAGCCGCCAGACGTCGGAGGTCACGACACTGTAGGCCCCTACGGCAAGCGCCGCCACGAGCGCTCCGTAGAGGCGTGCGGCGAGGCGCCACGGCCGGTTTGCACGAACCATCCCGAGAAGGAGACGAAAGTGGCTCGCGACGAGTGCCGGCGCGTAGAGGAGGCCGAGGCCGCCGGGACGGCGGGCCGTGTCCGTCGTGAGCTCGCGAAGCACGCTGTCCTCCCACGCATCGCTCGATCGACCACCCGTCAGCTCACCGATCAACTCCACGAGCGCGCGCCGCAGCCGCTGCCGCAGGTGGAGCGCGCCGAGGGCCGGAAGTGAGAGCACGGCGAGGCCGTGAGTCGGGCTGACGTGCCGCGAGACCGGTCGCCCGCCGATCTTCAGCGGAAGGTCGGTGACGATGACGCCGAGATCCCAGTCGCCTTCGAGCAACTTGCGCCGGCCGGCGTCCAGAACTTCTGTCAGCGGCGCCGGCGGAACGACGAGGCGGTCGACCTGAAGCTCGGTCCTCCAGTCGACCGAGTCGTAGCGTTCACGGACGTCGTCCAGCAGCTCGGAGGCGATCCTCGAGGTCACGTCGTGGGCAAGCCCGGGGGCGACGATCACCCCGAGGACAGCACAGGGGCGCTCCTCACGCCCTTCCTCGCGGTCCTCGATCGTAGTGGGCTCGATCACACTGGCGAGCCCGCCGGCTCAGGCGTCTTCTCCTCCGCCTCGCGCAAAAGCTCGGGCGCCGCGCCCTTCTCGACCTCGAAGCGCAGCTGATCGTCCTCCACGTCCACTGCGGCCTTGTCGCCCGGCTCGACGCTCCCATCGAGCACCATCCGGGAGAGCTCGTTCTCGACGAGCCGCTGGATCGTGCGCCGTAGAGGTCGTGCCCCGAACTCGGGGTCGTACCCCTCTCGGGCGAGCAGCCGCACCGCCCCCTCGGAGAACTCGACCTCGATCCGCTGGGCCCGCAGCCGGCGGTTGAGCCGGTCGAGCAGGAGCCTCGTGATGTCGAGGAGCTGCTCTTCCGAGAGGGCGCGGAAGACGATGATCTCGTCGATCCGGTTGATGAACTCCGGCCTGAAGCTGCCGCGAAGGAGCTCCATCAGCTCCTCCTTCAGCTCGTCGAAGTCGCCCCCCTGGCGGGCGAACTGCTGGATCCGGTCGGCGCCGACGTTCGAGGTCATGATCACGACGGCGTGCTTGAAATCGACCGTCCGGCCCTGCGCGTCGGTGAGCCGGCCGTCGTCGAGGATCTGAAGCAGGATGTTGAAGACGTCCGGGTGCGCCTTCTCGATCTCGTCGAACAGGAGCACCGAGTACGGCCGCCGCCGCATCTGCTCGGTCAACTGGCCGGCCTCCTCGTAGCCGACGTAGCCAGGCGGCGCACCGACGAGCCGGGAGACGGTGTGTCGCTCCTGGAACTCGCTCATGTCGAAGCGCACCATCAGGTCGTCGTCGCCGAAGAGCGCCTCGGCGAGCGCTCGCGCGAGCTCGGTCTTGCCCACCCCGGTCGGGCCGAGGAAGAGGAAGCTGCCGACGGGGCGGTTCGGGTCGCCCAGCCCGGCGCGCGAGCGGCGCACCGCCTCTGCGACGGCCTGGACCGCCTCCTCCTGACCCACGATTCGTGCGTGCAGCTCTTCCTCGAGCCGCATCAACCGCTCCCGCTCCTCGCTCGTCAGCTGGGAGACCGGTATGCCGGTGGCGCGGGAGACGACCTCGGCGATGTCCTCGGGCGTCACCTCCGGCGCCCGCTGGCGCGACTTCCGTTTGCCGTCGAGCTCGCCCTGGCGCGACTCGATCTCGTCGCGCAGGTTCCCGGCCCGGTCGTAGTCCTCCGCGGCGGTTGCCTGGTCGCGCTCTCGCGCCAAACGCCGCAGATCGTCCTCGAGCGAGCGCGTGTCGTCGTCCTTCGTCTTCATCCGCAGGCGAACGCGCGCGCCGGCCTGGTCGATCAGGTCGATCGCCTTGTCGGGCAGGAAGCGGTCGCGGATGTAGCGATCGGAGAGCTCCGCGGCCGCGACGATCGCCTCGTCGGAGATGCGTACGCGGTGGAACGCCTCGTAGCGGTCCTTGAGCCCGCGCAGGATCTCGATCGTCTCCTCCACCGTCGGCTCACGCACGAGCACCGGCTGGAAGCGACGCTCAAGAGCGGAGTCGCTCTCGATGTTCTTGCGGTACTCGTCCAGCGTGGTGGCGCCGATCACGTGCAGCTCGCCTCGTGCCAGCGCGGGCTTGAGCATGTTCGAGGCGTCCATGGAGCCCTCTGCGGCCCCCGCGCCGACCACCGTGTGCATCTCGTCGATGAACAGGATCAGCTCGTCGGAGGCGCCGCGGATCTCGTCGATCACCGTCTTCAGGCGCTCCTCGAACTCGCCGCGGTATTTCGTCCCGGCGATCATCCCGGCGAGATCGAGCGAGATGACGCGGCGACCGGCCAACGTCTCGGGTACTTCGTCGCCCACGATTCGCTGGGCGATGCCCTCGACGATCGCCGTCTTGCCGACGCCCGGCTCGCCGAGGAGGGCCGGATTGTTCTTCGTTCGGCGCGAGAGGATCTCGATCGTCTGCTCGATCTCGTCGGCCCGGCCGATCACGGGGTCGAGCTTGCCCTCGCGAGCCTCCTGGGTGAGGTCGCGGCCGAACTCCTCGAGCCGCGGCGTGTTCGATTGCTCTCGCGGTGCGCCGGCCTCCACGCCGCGAATGACGGCGCCACGGAGCTTCGTGTGCGAGATGCCGAACCGCTGCAGCAGCTGCCCCGCCGGCGACTCCTCGTCGCGAGCGAGGGCGAGTAGCACGTGCTCGGGCCCGACGTAGGAGGCGCCGAGCTCGCGGGACTCCTCGTAGGCGGCGAGCAGGGCAGCCTTGGCATCCGGGGCGAGCGAGGGCGCGACGTCCGTGCGCTCGGTTTTCTCCGCCTCCTCCTCGAGCTGCGCTGCAATCGCGTCGGGGTCGGCCCCGGCCTGCTCGAGGACGTGGCGGACGACATTGTCCTGGAGGCCGCCGAAAAGGAGGTGGTCGCTCTCGAGGTCGAGGCTCCCCCATTCCAACGCCGTCTGCGCAGCCCGCTGAAGCAGCTCCCGGGTCGCGTCGCTGAAGAACTGCGTGACGTCGACGCTCTCGGCACGTCGCGCCGGCGTCTGGGTCGGCGCCGCGCCGCCGGGAGAGCGGTCGAAGAAGTCCGAGAAGAACTCATCGAAGAAGCTTCGGCTACCCCCGAGCCTCCCTGACATCCGCTCCTCGGCGAGGTCAATCTCACAGAGATACTCGACCTCCTGCGTACCGTCGGGTCGCAGCCGAATCCTCGACGCGACTGCGGGTCGCCCATGGCGCTGGCACAGATGCTGCTCGGCCATGTCAAAGCCTCCCTCTCGTGGGTTGACTTAGGCCTACCCATCCTCGCTTACGCTAACCATCGGAGTCTTGGACTCGGATGTAACGACCCGGCGCGTTGACGTCCCCTTGCGGCCTGAAGTCCGTCGGATTGCGCGCCGATCTTGCACCAGGCGCTGCGGAGCGGGCTGATCGATGCGAGCCACGCTCGCGGATTGCTCGACTGCACCGTCGATCAGCAGGCGCTTAACAAGATCATCCTCCGCGCCGCGCAGGCCGAGGCGCGCCAAAGCGTAGTCCTTCCTAATCAGTCGGATGCGCGAGCGTGCTTGTCGCCTGACGCGGCCTTGACGCGCAGAGAACAACTACTGACACTATCTGTCACATGACAGAACGTGTCAAGCCACCTGATCGGCGCAAAGACTCCCTTCTTGCGCACTGCATCGCGCGAGCGGTGATTCACGAACAAGGAGGAATCGACGCAGCCGTGGAGACGTACGGCCCGCAAGCCGAGCGGTTGTCGAAGTGGGCGGCTGTGAAAGCGGCGGCCAGGGTCACGCCGAAGGCGTCACGAGTCGCTGCGTTCATCGTGATGTGGGCCGCCGCGATGATGGACGACGACGCCGACGAGCTCTCGATCTCCGAATACGAGCGTTACTGGCACGAGGGCGAACGGCAGACCTATCGACTGCAGAATGAGTTCCGGGAGCTCTGGCCGGAGTATGAGACGCCGAACGAACTCGCCCGGCTTGTGATTCGTCACGTTGACGACAAGCTGTCCAAGCGGGATATCGCAACGCTGCCGGCTCGGCTGATGGTGACGGTGTGAGTCGTCCTGATCTGATGACGGCTGCCGAGGTCGCAAGCCGGTCGGGCTTCTCGACAAAAACGGTTCTTCGCGCGCTTCAAGCCGGTGAGCTTGTCGGGTCGAAGGTGCGCAGCCGATGGGTCGTATGGCCCGAGGACTTCCGCGCGTGGATCGATGCCGGGCGCCGACCGGCTCCATCCTCAGGCCGCTCACTACCGGAGGCGAGTGGCCAAGTCGGGTCATCGGAGAGGCTTCTCGCGATCGAGCGTGCCGCGTGAGCGTCGGGCGGGACAAGCGAACGGGCAAGTACGTGGTGCGATGGCGCTCCGACGGCCGTCACCGTTCGAGGTCGTTCACGTATCAGCGGGGTGCCGAACGATGGGATCGCGAGCAGAAACGATCGCGGGAGCTAGGCGTGTCGTTCGAGCCGTTGCGGGGCTCCGAGACCTTGGCCGAAGTCGTTGAAGGCTGGTGGAAGGCGCACGTCGTAGCGCTCGAGGACAACACGCGGCAGGCGTATCGAATCGTCTGGACGCGACACATCCAGCCAGCGCTTGGAGGGGTCAAGATTCGGTCACTCACTCCTGGTCGGGTCGACGCGTTTCGGCAATACCTCGAAGAGGCCGGCGTCGGCGAAGCGACGGTCGCGAAGGCGCTCGCGATTGTTTCCGGCGCTTGCCGATTCGCGGTCGTGCGAGGGCTGATCGATGCGAACCCAGTGCGAGACGTACGAAAGCCGAAGCCCCGGCGCAAGCGATTTGTTGGGGCTCTTGCACCCTCTTGGGTCGAGAGGATCCGGGTGGAATTGCTGGCTGCGGAGCGTTTCCGAGATGCGGTGTTTGTCTCGACGTTGGCATACGCGGGTCTGCGGCCCGGCGAAACCCGAGCGCTGCGTTGGTCGGATGTACGGGCAGGTTCGCTCTTGGTCGAACGAGCCGTCGCCGGACGCGCCATCAAGGCGACCAAGAACGAGCGACTTCGCGCAGTTCGTCTCATTGGGGCGCTCGCAGATGATCTGGCGATGTGGCGCGAATTGGCGCCGTTCTCCGGCGACGGGGACTTCGTGTTCGCCAACCGAACCGGGGCCGTCACCTCTGACTACGACTGGCGGAACTGGCGTAAGCGAGTATTCCTGCCGGCTGCGGCCTCTGCTGGCGTCGCGATCGGGCGCCCATACGACCTGCGGCACTCGTTCGCGTCGCTCTTAATCCACGAAGGAAGGTCGTTGGCCGAGGTCGCGGCGCAGCTCGGCGATGCAGTAGCGACCGTCGCCTCAACGTACACGCATACGTTTGTCGAAGCCGAGGCACTGCCGCGCGAGCCGGCAGCGGACGCGATCGAGGCGGCTCGCATGGCAGTGGGTGTACGTCAGTTGTACGTCGGGCTGGAAGCGGCGGCTAACGGCGAAGCCGGCGATCCCGCATCAGGAGAGAGAGCCGACGCCCGGACTCGAACCGGGGACCCCTTCATTACGAGTTCGTTCGACCGTTTCGGCGTGTCTCGGGCTGTCATGTCTTCCCCTGCTCAGACTGCCAAAGCGACGCGGTCCCGGTCGTCCTCGTTTCGGCCCGTCTCGGTGGCTCCCGTTGTCACTTCGTTGTCACCCCAGGGCTCGGGCAGGTCCTCCGGCAGCAGGTGGATGTAGGTCCGCAGCGTGAAGGCCGGGTCAGAGTGGCCGAGGAAGACCGAGACTTGCTTCGCGTTCCAGCCACGTAGGAAGAGTTGCGTCGCGCAGATGTGCCGGAAGGTGTGGAAGCCGACCCAGCTATCAGCGCGTCGACGTCCGCCCTCGACGACCCACTCCCCCAGTCCGACCTTGACTGCCTTCGGCTTGAGGACGCGCCTCATCAGGTTGGAGGGGATCAGGCGCCCGCCGCGTTCCGCCGTGAAGACGAGTCTGATCGTCGGCGGCAGTCTGGCGTAGCTGCTGGAGCTCCTGCACCATCCTCGCGCTGAGCCGGACGGTGCGCGTCTTCCTGCCCTTCGGCTTGCCGAGCTTGCCGCGGTAGAACTGCCTCGAGACCGTCAGCCGCCCGCGGCCGAGGTCGAGATCGCTCCAGCGCACCTCGATCGCCTCGCTGATCCGCAGGCCCGTCTCGAAGAGGAAGTCGAAAAAGAGTCGGCACTCCTCCGGTAGCGCGTCGAGCAGCCGTCCGAGCTCGTCGGGCTCCAACACCTTGACCGGCTCGTCACTGCTGTCCTCGCGGCGCCGACTGACGCGCACGCCAAGCGCGGGATTCGACGGCAGCCCGTAGTCGTCGTCCTCGACCGCGCCGGCGAAGAGAAGCCGCACGACCGTCAGCGCCTTGGCGACGCTGGCTGGTGCGAGGCCTCGCTTCTCCAAGTGCGCGACGTAGCGCTTGACCTCGCCCGTCGTGATCTCGTCGAGGTGCAGCCGACCGAAGTAATCGACGGCGTCCTGCTCGAGCGAGCGGGCGTAGTCGTCGAGCGTCCCGGCGCCGATCCCCTCCCCGGTCCGGCCGCGGTAGCCCTCCAGCCAGAGAGGTGCATAGGCGGCGAACCTGATCCGCTGGGTCGGGCGGCGACGATTCCGCTCCTTCGCCTTCCGATCGCGCGCCGCGGCGAGTGTTGGCTCTGACTTCCTCCGCTGCTTGCCAGACCGGTCGCGCCACGTCACGACGTAGCCATTGCCTCGTCGGTAGATGCCGGGGTGGTTCTTGACCTTCTCGAGCTTCGCGCTCATCGGGCTCCCTTCTCTTTCGCCGCGCGCAGTATCTTGAAGACGCCCTGCTCTGAAAGGCCGGCTGCAATCGCGATCAGGCTGGGCGATTCGCCTCGCTGGTGGGCGGCCACGATCGCGGCGTCGCGCGCTTCGCGGATCTTGCTGACGCGATCCTCCGCGGAAGTCAGACGGCGCGCGATTCGCTGTATCTCGGTCAAGGTCTCCACCTCTGCGGGATCATCTCGGACCGGCCGGGTGCACTATAGATTGGCATAGTTAGAATCACGCTCCTTACTTTACCGAAGTATAGCATTCTTGGTGTGATCTCAGAACGAGCCGATGAGCGCCCGCAGCACGCGGACCGCTTCCGCCCGCGGCTGGTGCGTCAGGGCAGAGAGTGCCGAGACGGCGAGCGCGACGTCGCTCAGCGTCGGCTCGCACTCGGCGAGGTAGCGCTCGAGCCAGCGGACAGCGACTCTCGGGAGCCGCTTCGGTTCCTTCCTGCCGATCAGGATCGTGAGTTCGAGCGCCTCCGCCAAGCTGATTCGACCGAGCTCTCGCGCCATGCCTTCGGCGACCACGAGGTTGCCGTGTTGTAGCGCTCGAGCGAAGACTGTCCGGGGGCGGCCCTGCGAGGTCAACGCTGCTCCCTCCCGGGGCCGGACGGCGCCGCGAGCCTACTGGGCTCTCAGCCCCACCTCCCTTCGGCTTCACCTCAAGAGGACGATGCCGCAAGGGGACGTTGGATGGAGCCTTTCTAGCATCAGGTCAGGCGCCGCAGCCTGGCGGGCAAAAAGGGGGAGCAACATGACGAAGCGACTGCTCACCGTCGCAGCACTCGCTCTGCTGACGACGGGGGCGCTGGCCGGTGTCACAGGCGCCTCAAGCCACGGCTCGAAGTCTTCCGCAGTGAGTCACGGAAAGCTCGGCGTTCGGAACGGGGTTATCTACGGGTGCGTCGAGACGCATGGCAACAATCAGACGCTCGGCGATCTGAAACTCGCCAACTGCCACAAGGGCTTCAAGGCGGTCTCTTGGAACATCCGGGGCCCGAAGGGCCCGAAGGGCGCGAAGGGCGCCGCGACCCCGGGGCCGGCAGGGCCGCAGGGGCCGCAAGGCTCGCAGGGGCCGCAAGGCTCGAAAGGCGAAAAGGGCGACAAAGGCGACCCGGGGTCTCCTGGACTCAGCGTTCCCAACGTGGTCGTAACGCACATCACCAGCGGCCGCGACTTCGGCCACTGTGGGTCGGTCCCGATGGGGACTCAATGGGCGAATCTCAGCTACACGCGGACGCTTCAGTTCATCCCGCAGAACGATGGGTCGATCCAGGTCGTTCGTTCCTACAACGGAACGTTCACGACCGTCGCGGGCGCCCCGACGCCCAATCCGCCTACGTGTCCCGGCACACCGCAGACGGGCGGCGTAACGGGAACGTTCACAGGCTACGACGTCGTGGTCGTGACGGGCGGCGTGTTCCATCCGGAGGCGACCTGTCCCGATCCCTGTATTACGTCCACGATGGTCGCGACTTTCTTCCCGGCTGAGGGTGGCCCTGCTGCGGCCTCGACGATCAACAACGGGTGGGAGTACCAGTACCGCACAGCTGCGAACGGCACGTGGATCAACCGCAGCCCTGGCCCCGCGCCGGCACGCGGCGGGGATCTGGGCAACATCAACGGCTGACGAAGGCAAAAGGGGGCGGGCTTGACCCGCCCCCTTTGCTCCGGTCGCGACGACCTCACTTCGATGGTCGGGAAGTGTGAGCCTGATCCCAAAATGCCAGGAATGCCAACCCGTCTGGTTCCCGGCCGACCAGGAGCGCTGGCAGGCGCACCTCGGCTGCGACGAGCATCTCGATGAGCCGGCCGAGGTCGTCTTCTACTGCGCGGAGTGCGCCGAGCGCGAGTTCGGCACGGACTAACTCGGCGCGCGTGACCGACCCCTTCGAAAGCGCTTGGCTCAAGTGGGCGCAGGGCGTCAGCAACGCCCACGCGCTGCTCGACAACATCGTGACCCTCGCTGAGCAGCCGAATCTTCAAATGGAGTCTTGGTTCGGCCAGTACTACGACTCGAGGCGCCACTGCATTCACGTGATCGCGGAGGTCGTAGAGCCCTTCCCCGGCTTTGGGGCGCGATGCTCGGAGACGTCATCCATAACTATCGAGACTGTCTCGATCACGTTGCGTGGGAGCTCTACAAGCGAGGAAGAACGCCGACTCGCACGGAGACCCAGGAGGGCTTCATCTACTTCCCGATAGCACTGAAGAAAGAGTGCTTCAACGCCTCGCTGAAGGGAGACCGGGCGAAGCTCCCAGGCGTCCGGCGCAGCGATGTGGCGGTGGTTCGCAGATACCAGCCGTACATGGCCGGGGAGTCACGCGCGCAACGCCACGTCTTCGCGGTTCTCGATTCCCTTGCTAGGGCGGACAAGCATCGAACGGTGCAGCCAGTCTTCGCCTTCCCGCACCGACTCACATTTCTAAAACTCGAATTCGCGGATTGCACGCTAAGTAGAACGTTCGTGCTCACTCCGCACTGGGCCGGGGCATCAGATCCTCGGCCGGAGCTCGGTCGCTTCTACGTGAGGAAGACCGGCCCACAGCCTCGGGTTGAGATGCTTCCGCACTTTTCGCTGGTCCCGGCGATCAATGAGCGCCTGACGGTGGCGGAGTTCCTAGATCGGACGATGACAGCCACGAGTTCCCTGTTGCGCGAGTTCAGCGAGCCGCCGGCCTTCGTCCTTCAGAGGGTGGCGACGTATGCCCAGGCGACCGAAGTCTTGGCACAACGCGACCGGTCTAGAACGAACCGAGGTCCGGCCTTGTGACGGCTTCGGCGACCGTCGGGCTACGTCAGTCCCTTTGTGAGAAGCCCGGAATCGAGCAAAACGACGAACCGGGCCGCGGCCGAATGATGCCTTCTGCTTCTAGAGTCGGAGTCCGGCCGCCACCTTCAGGCTCGAGTCGCCCGGATACCGCTGCCGCACCGACCCCAGGCCCCCCTGCCAGTTCTGGCTCCGCATCGACCAGAACGAGGCGCGTCGGATCGTCACGTCGACTTCGGTCTGGGCGATCGCGCCGCAGCCCGCAGAATGCGTGGCCGAGTCGTCGTAGGACTGGCTGAGGACGGCCATCTCCATGGGGCCGGTCGCCCACTGGGTTGGGTCTGGCGCCCAATCGAGTGACTCGATGTCCCGGGAGGACAGCTCGATCTTGTCCCCGAACACCAGGCCGTTGCACTGACCCTGAGACTCCCATCCCAGCAGCGTCCCGACGGGGTCAGCGAGGAACTTTGCGATCGCGCCGCCCGCATCAGTGATTTTGCCCCCAACGTACGCCGCGATCATGCCTAGCCCTAGACCGCTTTCGAACTCCCCGGCGAGCCAGCTGTAGTAGATGTTCAGGGCATCGAGCTCAAGGCGCTCCATCTTCTGCTGGTCGCCGGTCGGCAGTTGCGAGTCGCTCGTGTTCGTCGCGGTGAGGACGATCTTAATGTCGTCGCCGTCGTGTACCTCGGTCGGGCCGATTATCCAGTTCCGCGCCATGTGGTCTGCCGAGAAAGTCTGCCCATAGCCGTTCGTGTGGGCTTGCTCGTTGATCTCGTCTGGGTTGAGCGTGTCGCCGGACATTATTGGGACGACCAAGGCGCCATGGCCCTGGTCGCGCCGGTTCAAGAGCACACCGTAGGTGAGGATGTCGATGTCGACGTCGGTCCCCCCTCCCCCGCTGCGGGTCTCAATGCAGTGGATCCGGCTCAGCTGGAACGTGTAGTACCAAGTCGACATGTGACAGGCGCTTTCCTAGCCGCCGCGCACCGGCGCTCCCAGCTGGACCTCGCGCCACGTAGGTTTGCCGAGCCGCTCGACAGTCGCCCCCGGCTGCGGCACGCAGAGCCATAGGCGGGCCGTCGAGGAGCCGACACGCAGCGCCGGGTTCCAGTGTTCCTCAATTGTCATCACGAGGTCCCCGATCTCACCATCCCCCGGAGGCTTTTCGCCGCCCTGGACCTGCGCCAGGTTGATTCGGCCGGTCACAAGGACGCGGGCACCCTGAAAGGAGATCGAGTCGCCACCGGCCTGATCGAAGACGATGTCAGAAGCCATACCAGGACTCCTTCGATTGGATCGACGTTCAGGGATCGTAACATAGCGCACTATCTCGGTTCAATCGTTGCGGCGGTTGCCGCTCCCACCCTCGTATGCCGTGACCTGCTCGTGCTGCTCGACGTACTCGCGCAGGACACGCCGGCCGAGATAGGTCCCGTCCGCACCCTGCTCGCGGGCGAGAGCATCGAGGCGAGAACGCAGGTCGTAGCCGACATTCAGGATCTGGCGGGCAGTCGCTCGGATCTGATTGCCCTCATCCATCAGGCCCTCGCTCCGAGTCCTAGGCGCTCCTCGAGCGCACGCTCGGCCGCGGTCGAATCGGGGCTGACCGGCTGGGGCGGGAAAAGGAGGCGCGCGACCCAGTCGGCGGGCTCGACCATGAAGTCCGAGGCGCTGCCGCGGACGGCGAAGCGAGTTCCGACCGGGCAGGTGAGGCTCGGCGTCGTGATCGTCACGGTCCCGGTCTCACGGTCGAGCTTGCTGCCGCACACCTTCGGGCTCCCTTCGCTCTAAGAGGTCATTGGCCCCACGCCCACCACGGCCCTTTGGTTCGCCATGTCGAAGGACCGTGGTGGACATACGCGCGCTGATCGCTCGCGCTGCGGTCGGGGTTCCCAGCCGACGACGTTCCGGGACGCCGGCCGGATACCGGCCACGCGGCCGAGCACAGACCACGCGGCCGATCTTTCACGCGCCGAACTCGGCCTCGAGCTGCGCCATCGCCTCGGCCTTGCGAGCCTCGCGGAGCTCAGCGGTCGCCGCCTCGATCTCGGCGTCAAGCTTCTTGAGCCGCGAGTCACGCTGGCGGTTCGTCAGCTCGGTTGTCGCCTCGACCTTGGCGACCAGGAAGTCCAAAAGCGCCGGCGCCTCGAGCAGGTACTCCGAGAGAACGGCCATGACCTGTTCCGGGGCGACGTGCTGGTTGAGCACGAAACCCCGCGTCGTGCCGTTCGCCCGTGCGCAGGCCGCGGTGAGCCAGGACTCGGCCAGTGCCCGGACGTCCTCTTTGCTTCTCATGCGCACAAGCGTGTCGTGCTCGGCGCGCAGGTCGGTGAGGCGATCGTTCAGCTGCTCGATCGTCATCTAGATCACCTTCCCGGTCTTGAGCGCGTGCTCAGCCTGTGCGCGGTACTGGATCGCCGCGCTCTCGCGGGCATCCTTGGTCTGCTCCGCGGTCGGGCTGAAGACGCCTGCTCGGCGCAAAAGCTTGCGGGCGTCCGCGGCGATCGCGGCCTCGGTGGGCTCGAACACGGCGAGCGGGTCGTCGGTGCTGGTGTTGTCGGTCATGTCAGGCCTCCGGTGCGGGTCGGTTTCGGGGGTGGTGGACGTGCGGCGGCACATTGACTGCCTTCTCCGGTGCTGGCTTCGGTCGTGGCGGTGGCGGTGGCTGCGGGTTGGCGCTTGCCATTCGGTTCTCCTTTGTCAGAACTTCATGTCGCGGAACGAGGTTGGTGGGTCGAACCACTTGCGCGTTCGATGGACGACGCGGACACGCGGCTGGGCTTTCGGAGTCGGCTCGGGCCTCGGATAGACGTCGTCGACGTGCTCAGTTGCCTCCTGCGGCGACGCGAGGTTCTCCTGCGGGTCCGGTGTCGCGGGCGGCCTTGCCGGCTCCCGCTTCGTCCGCTTATGGAAGCGGGCGGCCAACTTCAAGACCTCCCGCTTACCCTCGTCGCCGGGCTCGTCGAGCGCACGCACGAGGCAGGTGCAGAAGGGCTGATCCTGCGCGCACTCGGCATTCGGAAGCTTCAGCCGTACGCGGCGCTCGATCCGGCGGGTGATGCGGGCGAGCTCGGCCGGCTCAGCCGGTAGGCGACCGACCGACTCGCCAGCCGCGTGGGCCTCGGCCAGCCTGGCGAGCGTGATTCCCGACCGCTTGATGCCGGAGAAGAGCAACGTGGCCCTCTCGCGCTCGCTGCCATGCTCGTCGACCAGGCCTTCCAGTCGCGTTCGCTCGGCTGCGCGGATCTCATCTTGGCTTGCCATCAGACCTGCCTTTCGCCAGTAGCCGTTCGAGCTCGCGCCGCTCGGTGCGGTTGAGGCTGTTCCAGTCGAAGTCCGGTCCTTCGTCTTCTGCCTCGCGGACCAGCCGCTGCAGGTTGATGCCCAACTCGCTTGCGCTGACCGGACTCAGGCCGAGTGCTGCGAAGTCGCGGGAGATCGTGTTCTCCAGCACGCCCAGGTTCTTCAGCACGGCGGCCGGGATGTCGTCTTCTGCCCGGTCCTCGAGGAAGCGGTAGCCACGCTTCAAGCGCCAGAGGCGGGCAGCGAGGATCTGGATCAGGGGCTCGAAGGCGGTCGCGTAGGTCGGCAGCAGCGAGCGCAGCAACTCGGCGGTCTCGTCGGCTTCCTCCTGCTCGACCGGCGAGAACTTGGTCGCGTAGAAGCCGTGCTTGCGACTGAGTTGGTGCCCTTCCTGGAATGGGGGCCAGGAGTAGCCACGCGCAGGACCTTTGCCGGAATCGCCGTTCTGGCGTTTCAAAATTTTTCCGGAGTCGGTCACGTCGATCGTCCGGCCGCACTTATGGGCCGGGGGGACTCCGTCGCGACTTTTCGATCCGCGCCAGCAAATCGCCGGCACCGGGTGGGGCGGGGGTGGTCCGAACCGAGCAAGAGGAACTCCTTTGATTCGCTAATGACGCCTTCGCAGCTCGCGCTAGATCGCGCTGCTCATGCGGCATCGCGGGAGGGTGACAACGGGGTGACAACGCTCGAGGTACCGCTCGAGCCAGGACCCTCAGACCATCGCGCGCATCGCTTAGGAAGGACGGCAGGGTCGGCTCGGGCGAGGGCGCGCGCTCACAACGGGGTGACAACGCGAGTGAGCTGCGTTAGGTCGGGCTGATGAGGGAGAGGGTCAGGAAAGTTAGGCTTGGCTCAACCTTGGCCAGCGGGGAAGTACCGCCTTGAAGATCGCTGTCGCCGGCCCGGACTTGGGCATCGTGTCGCTTGACACTTGGTTCTAGGAGGGCGTAGCGTCGCGCTCGACGCGGGCCAATCCGTGATGAGACAGCGCCGGTTGCTGGCGGCCGACGAGCCGAATGTCGAACTCAAGTCGGGAGGTAGCAACTATGGGCAGCGACTACACGGTGATTCAGGCGGTTCGCCATGGTTTCGGAGACGCTATCCCCGATCTGAACGAATGGAAGCTCTCTGACTGGGAGGCCGGAGAGCCGTTCGTTGGCGCGTCCCACGACTTTCCCTTTGATTGTCCAGGGGTTGACGGCTCACAGATGGCCGTCCTGCAGTTCAATGCGTTTGGGGTTTCCGTAAGGACGAACATCATCAAGGTCAATGGAGTGGACGTACCTGGCGGGATGTATTTCACTCCTGTATTTCCTGATCCGACCGCTGGTGACGAAGATCTTGGAAATATCCCCCTCTGGCACGGCCAGAGTTTGTTGGTTCCTGCGAACGTGCTCCAAGAGCGTGGAAATGCCCTCCACATCGAGTCGACTCCACAGATATTATTCCCGCAGCTAGACGACTTCATAATCGACAACGTCGTAATCTGGTTCAAGCTTCGAGAGCATCAACGACCGGTGATCACCGCGCAGGGGTAGACCAAGCGTTCGTCTCGGTGCTCACGCAGGCGAGGGACAGTGCCGGGACGAACTGGGACGAGGTCGTTCGTGTTCGTCCCCCTATGTAGGGCGGGACGAACGGACGAACTGAACCTGGGGACGAACCGGGGACGAACTGGGACGAACTACTCATCGGCCTCACGGAAGGCCCGTTCGAGCTTGACTAAGCGGGCTCGGTTCTCGCCCGGAAACTCGACTGCGTAGCCGTCGCTGACGAGCGTGTCGATCGCCAGCCGGACGTACTCGGCCTTGCCCGTCACATCCGTCTCGATCGAGTTCCGCGACTGTGGCTCGTGGCGCAACTCGAGCAGACGGCTGACCTTCTCCATCAGGCCGGTCGGGCGGAAGGCACCTGCTTCGCTGACGCTGTGGTCGGGCTCGATGTGCCAGCGGCAGCGTCCCTCCTCGCTCACGAGGACGAAGACACCAGGACTCGGCCGCTCCAGGAAGCCGGGGCGGTCCTTGTGCACGGTCAGCTTTGCCTTGCCTGTGCGGCCACGCCCAAAGGGCTCGATCGCGCTCAGGCCGATGTGTACGTCGACACCGCTCTGCTTACGCTCGGAACCGTAGGCGTACTTGCCCCGATTCTCGCGCTGCTTGACGACGTGGTCTGGCAACACGACAGCGGCGCCCGTCTGGCAGAACGGATCGACCACGCGGCGGAAGAAGTCCTCGACATCACGGCTGGAGTTCGGGTCGTAGTCATGCAGGGCAAGGGCAGGGTTGAAGGCGTCGAACACGACGAGCCGGCACGACAGTTCGATCACCAGACCACGGACGTGCTCGAGCGCTTCGTCGCCCAGCGGCTCGGCCGGACGCAGGTAGGCGAATGAGTCGCGGATGCACTCGTCCTCGACATCGAGGCTGCGCAGTCGCTCGAGGTGCGCGGCCGGGCCCATGTCGTCGGCGTCGACCCAAACCACTCCGCGCCCGGCCTTGAGCTCGTCGGCCGTCACTGCGCCCGCGAGCCAGGACTTGCCGGCCTCGGCCTCGCCGCTAACGACGATGCGCTTCGCTGGGTAGAAGAGGCCGCTGATCGCGGGAGGCTCAGGCTTGGCGCTTCCGAGCGCGAAGATGTCCTGCTCGCGCCAGCTGTGTTCGCTGACCTCTCGAACGACGGAAAGCGGCGCGCGGGAGCGCCCGGCTGCGTCGCGCTGGGCCCGTTCTGCGAGCTCTTCGGCAATGCCGGTCATGTCCACCGTCACCGGCTCATCGCCGAACGGAACCTCCTCCGCTTCCGGGTCGACCCAAACGGCCTCGGCCGAGTCGAAGTAGCTACGGATCGAGAAGCCGAACGGGCGAGGCTCGTTGTAGCTCATGCCCGCCGCCCGGTCGGTTTGCCGGCGAGGTAGGCGTCGAGCTCCTCGACGGAGACCAGCACGGAAGTTCCGTCCTTGTGCTTCGTCAGGCGCCCGATCGCGAGCAGGTCGTAGATCCGTTGGCGCGACTTGCCGATGCGAGCCGCGGCGTCGGCCGGCGAGAGGTACTTCGGGGAGGCACCGTTTGTCGGCTGCAGCTGCTCGAGCACCAGCGCGGCCGCGCGGCCGGCGATCTGCTCGAGGAGGTCCTCCGAGACCGCGATGGTAAGCGGCTCGTTCACGCCGCCTCCGAAGTCCAGCGCTCGGCCTCGAGCACCATCAGCTCGCCTGCGAACGCGCGCACGACCATGTGCGTGGCGATCGAAGCGAAGGCGGATCGGGAACGGGAGTCGAGCGTCTGGGCATCCGCGAGAACCGCAGCCAGCTCGTGCAGGACCACCTGTAGAGGGGTGGTGAAGGTCGGACGTTGGACGGCGTCCGTGGGGGCGGGCATGATGCCTCCCGGCGAAGTAGAAGGGGGCGCCTCGCCCAGGGAGAGTTCACCTCCTTTGGGGCGAGGCGCTTCGTTTTAGGGAGGGAGCCGGGCCGAGCTAGTCGGCGTCGGCGAGCGCGTCGTCGCGAAGGACGCTGTCGACCAGTAGGTCGATCTTTGCCTCGATCACAGGGTTGGAACTTGGCTCTCGCCCCTGTGACTCGAAGGCGTCGAGCACGACCTCAAGGGTCGTTCTCACGTCACCGTGGATCGCGTCGAGACGCTCGAGGAGCGTGTCCACATCGGCTTTGGTTGCAGGCGTCAAATCAGTCCCTCTACTACTAGGTGGATTACCCCAAGTTTTTCGCCAGTTGAGCATCGTCTGCTCGGAGACGTCGTAGAGAGCAGCGTGCGCAGTCGTGTTCGTGCCGTGCGCGCGACCGGCAAGCCGAGCTCTCATGTGCTGCCAAGCGCGTGTCCCTGGCTTCGGTGCGGCTGCCAGAATGGCGTCCCAGCGGCCGTCCGCCTTCATCGCCCAGAACTCCTCCGGCGAGAGGTGCACGTACGTGACTTCCGCGAGCTCCGCGTCAATGATCGCCTCGCGCTCGGTGATCCCCTGGACTGGCGCCCCGGGCGGTCGCGGATCGTCCTCGTGCCCGTCGACGAACCAGCTCACCCTGCTGCCGTGCTCGGCTAGAAGCTGGTCTTCGTGGAAGCCGTAGCGGTCGGCGTCCTGTCCAGGGAAGCTGAGACTGCTGGAGACAAGGGGCGCGACCTTGAGTCCACCGGCCTCGCGCACGCAGGTGTCGCAGAAGGCGGCATGCCCGTGGACCTCATTGCCGCACCGCCTGAACTCGACGAGGACGCCAGCCGAAGCCGGCGCCCCCGTCTGCTCGCCCGCGGCGCTGGAGACGCTCACGAGCCGCGCGCACTTCCGCTCCCGATTGGCGGAGGTGGCGCGATCTTCAAACTGTTCTTCGGGCATCGGGGCGCCGTCTCCAGCGGCGGCAGTTCTTTAGGTCACTCGCCGAACGTAGCCGGGTCGGCGGACGGCGTTGGGAAACCCCGTGCAGGACGCGCGGGGTCGATGTTCGGAGAGAGCGCCGTTGCGCGGCGCGTTGTCACTTTCGTTGTCACCCTCGTCTCGACGGCCCTCCAGCGAGGGCGGAAACCGCTTGGTTAGTGAGAGCCGACGCCCGGACTCGAACCGGGGACCCCTTCATTACGAGTGAAGTGCTCTACCAGCTGAGCTACGTCGGCAGGGGCGTCCCAGTCTAGCCCGCACCCGCGAGGATTCGCTCCGCCGCTTCGGCGCACTCGGACTCGCGGTGCAGAGCCGCATCCGAGGCGAACCGCCGGGCCACGCGGACGACCTCGGCGCCCAGCAGCTCGAGCTGGCTCTCGACCGTCTCGTCGCGCACGGAGCCGTCGTCGGCGAAGACCCGGGCCGAGGACGCGATCGGGACGACGTACGGCACCGCCCAGCCGCGCAGCGAGCGGACCGAGAACTCCATCGTGTTGATCGCCTGCAGCCCCTGCGTGCCGCCGGCGGCGCTGATCAGGCCGATCACCTTGTCGTGCAGGTACGGCGGGTCGCGCCGGCCGAGTACGTGCAGCCAGTCGAGTGCGTTCTTGAAGGCGCCCGAGATCGTGCCCTGGTAGAGCGGGCTGCTCCAGACGAGGCCGGTGGCCGCGTAGCAGGCCTCGACCAGCTCGCTCGCCGCGCCCTCCGGCTCCTCGTGCTCGGGGTCGTACATCGGCAGGTCGAGGTCGTGCAGGTCGAGCAGGACCGTGTCGGCACCCGCGGCCTCGGCGCCGGCGAGCGCCCGCTCGAGCGCTGCCAGGCTCGTGGAGCCGCGGCGGAGCGAGCCGCCGAGTCCGACGATCGTCATCGCCGGCCGACCTTACCGCCGATGAGATCCCGGCACTCAGCCTGTCTACACGGACATGAGCAAGGTTCTCACAGGCATCACGATCTCGCTCGACGGCTACGTCACCGGCCCCAACGACGGCCCCGGCGCCGGGCTCGGCGAGGGCGGCGAGCGGCTGCACTACTGGGTGTTCGGCGGACCCTGGACGTACGAAGGCGGAGCGCGCGGGACTCCCGCCGAGCCGGACCAGGCCTACCTCGAGCGTTGAGTTCGTCACCGGCGGCATCCGCGAGGCGCTCGACCGCGCGACCCCGGCGGCGGGCGAGAAGAACGTGCTCGTGATGGGCGGCGCCGACGTGCTGCGCCAGTTCCTCGCGGCGGGCCTGGTGGACGAGCTGACGCTGACGATCGCTCCGGTCCTGCTGGGCGCCGGCAAGCGCCTCTTCGACGGCCTCTCGGGCACGGATCTCGTGTTCAAGCGGACAGCCGTGATCGAGTCGCCGTTCGCGACCCACCTGCGCTTCCGCGTCCGCTCGGGCTAGAGCGCGGCGAAGGCGCGACCGCGCAGGCGCCCGCATAAACGGTCGAGCCGTCGTACACTCTCGCCCGCATGGTGCTGCTCTTCCGGCTGGCGCTCGCGATCGCGATCAACGCGCTCGCGCTCTGGATCGCGAACACCCTCTGGGACAGCGTGAGCCTGCACGGCTTCTGGGCCTACTTCATCGGCGCGCTCGTGCTGGGCATCGCCAACGCGGTGATCAAGCCGATCCTCGCCCTGCTGACGCTGCCGCTGATCATCCTGACGCTCGGGCTCTTCTATCTGCTCATCAACATCGCGATGGTCGCCCTGGCCGCGTGGATCGCGCCGAACTTCTCGATCAGCGGCTTCTGGACGTACGTCGGCGTCGTCGTGATCGTCTGGCTCGTCAACTGGGTTTGCAGCGCGGCGATCGACTCGCTCGAGGGCGAGCGCCGCACCCGCTTCGCCTAGCTACGCGCGGCGAGCCGGGCGACGCAGAGGTCGGGCCGCACGAAGACGTCGAGGCCCTCGACCTCGAAGACGCCGGGCGTCAGGCGGATCCGGCGCGTGACCCGGTTCGTGCGCGGGTCGATCCGTGCGATCGTGCCGGCGCCGTCGTTCGCCACCCACACCGCGCCGAAGGCCGCTGTGGCGCCGGCGTGGGCAGCACCGGTCGGGATGCGTGCGAGCAGTCGCGGCTGCCCCGCGAGGCGACAGCGGCGGCTGCGAGCAGCGCGAGCTTCGCCATGACTGGACTACACCGTTACGGGTCGTCGGATTCCCTCAGGAGTGCGCTTCGAGCTCGGCCACGTCCTCGTCGCTCAGCTCGAGGCCGGCCGCGACGACGATCGGATCGACCTGGTCGGGCCGCCGGAAGCCGGTGATCGCGCCGTCCACGGCCGCGTTGTGGAGGGTCCAAACGACGGCCACGGCGCCGGGCTCGACGCCGTGCCGATCGGCCACGCGCTTCAGCCGCTCGACGAGCTCGAGGTTCCGCGAGAGCTGAGGCTCGCGAAAGGTGTCGCTCTTCGAGCGCCAGTCGTCGACCGGTAGGCCCTCGACCCGCTCGCGGGTCATCCGCCCGGTCAGCATCCCTGACGCCATCGGCGAGTAGACGATCACGCCGAGGTCGTGCTCCTCGCACCACGGCAGCACGTCGGGCTCGACCTCGCGGTCGATCAGCGAGTACGGCGGCTGCAGCGCCTCGACCGGCGCGATCGCCTCGGCGCGCTCGAGCTGCTCGACCGAGAAGTTCGAGACGCCGATGTGGTGGACGAGCCCATCCTCCTTCAGCTCGGCGAGGGTCGACCAGCCTTCATCGACCTCGACGTCCGGAATCGGCCAGTGGATCTGGTAGAGGTCGATCGCGTCCACGCCAAGGCGGTGCAGGCTCCCTTCGCACTCGCGCAGCAGCGAGTCGCGCTTCAGCGTCTGGAAGCTCGTGCGGTTCGGCCCCTCGGGCTGCCCGCCCTTGGTGAAGACGTACGGCCTCGGCTCCACGCCCTCGAGCGCCCGGGCGACGACCTCCTCCGAGTGGCCCAAGCCGTATTGCGCCGCCGTGTCGATCCAGTTGACGCCGAGCTCGACCGCGCGATGGATCGCCGCGATCGACTCGTCGTCGTCCTGGTCGCCCCAGCCCCAGTCCCAGTTGCCGCCGCCGATCGCCCACGCGCCGAAGCCGACCCGTGTGATCTCCAGGCCCGTGCGGCCGAGCGTCGCGGTTCGCATGCGGCCGCATGTTGACGGTTACGGGGTCGCACCGAGGCGCTTGACGACCCCGCTCGAGACGTACGTGGCGAAGCCTGTCACCGTCCCGGGGGCGTAGCCGAAGTGGTTCCCCTCGAGCGCCACGTCGCGCTCCTCGAGGAGCGCGGCCGTCTGGCGGTCGAAGATCAGCTCGGAGCGGATGCCCGCGGAGCTGTCGTACGCGACGGCGAGGCCTGTGCGGCCGGAGCGATCCGTCACCGGGCCGAGCAGCCGCACGCCGGGGATGCGGCCGGCGACCTCGTAGAGCGCCGCGCGCACGGCGGGCGGTTCGTCGATCTCCCGGAGCGCGTCGCCGACGAGCGTGAACATCTCGGCGTCGGTGCCGTTGCCGTTCCCCTCGGCTTGGGCGTGGAACGCCGCGTAGAGCGTGTTCGGATCGGATGGAAGAGCCTGCGTCGAGGACGGCGAGAGCGGCGTCGACGACGTCGGCGGCTCGACCTGAGGCCTCCCCGCGGCGATCCAGTTCCGACGGTCGCGCTCGGTGAGGAACTGCGGCTTGCCACTGCGTTCGCGGAGCAGCCCGCCGCTCGGTCCCTGCCAGATCTCCCGCAACGTGGGACTAGCGCCGACCAGCCCTGCTCGGGCGCGTCGTCGATGAATGCCTGAATCGACTTGGTGTACCAGAATTCGCCCGCCCGAAGAGGAGGGGGCGCCGGGCGCGTGCGTGCGACGGCTGCCGCGTGTCGCAGAGCCACGGCCGCGGCGGCGTTGCCGTCGCCGTGCGTGCCGACTCCGATGAGCGCCGCGGCGGCTCCGGCGCCGGCCAATGCAACCGCTGGGACAAGCAGGCGACGGCGCCGGGCGGCGCGCGGCCGCCGGGCGTGCCGCAGCAACCGGCCGCGCGCGCGCGCTCGCGCTTCCTCGGACGGAGCAGCGACATCGAAGGGGAGGGAGCGCACGAGCTCGAGCTCAGCCATTGTTCGGGGCCTCCTGAAGGTGGTCGAGGTCGGAGCCACGCAGGCGTACGCGGGCGCGCGAGATGCGCGAGCGCACGGTGCCGACGGGGATGCCGAGCGCCAACGCGATCTCCTCGTAGCCGAGGTCGGCCCAGGCGAAGAGCAGCAAAGGCTCCCGTTCGCGGCGCGGCAGCGCGCGAAGAGCCGCCGCGAGGTCGGCGGCGACCGGCTCAGTGAGCCTCGACTCCGGCCGACCGGCGCTGCGCGCGTAGGCGTCGAGCCGCCGCTTCTCAGATCGCCAGTGCCGCCGCAGCAGGTTGGCGGCGATCCCGAGCAGCCACGGTCGCGCGTTCGCCCGGGCCAGGTCGTAGCGGTTACGGCGATCGAAGGCGCGGGTGAACGCCTCGGCGGCGATCTCGTCGGCAAGTCCCGGCCCGACGCGGCGCTGAGCATACGAGTGCACGGCGTCGAAGTGCCGGTCGAAGAGGACCGAAAATGTCTCCGGCTCCGCCAGCGAGGCGCGGATGGCATCGGCGTCGGTCACGTCCACGATTGCCCGCGGGCGCCGGAAAAGTTCCCTAGGCGACCAGAACGCCGGCGAACGCCCGCCGCAGCTCGATGAACAACGCCTCGAGCGCGAGGCCCGCCGAGAGCTGGAACTCCTCGAAGCGCCGCCACGTCTCGCGGACGAGCTCGGCCGCGCGCTCGGCGCCCTCGAGCCGCTCCAGCGTCCCGTCCTCGCGCAGCTCGTCGGCGCGGTCGACGTGGACGAGCGCCTTGTGCGCGCCCGCCGCCGCGGCGACGAGGTCGCGGTACCAGGACGCGAGCTCTTCCAAGGAGGCGAGCAGCTCCTCGCGCTCGGCGCCGCGTGCGGCGCGCCGCACGCGCTGCTCGGCCTCGCGCGCCGGCAGGTCGAGCTCCTCGATCGCCGCCTCCTCGCGCTCCTTCGCCTCGGCCGCGCGCTCCTTCGAGGCCTCGATCAGCGTCTCGGCGGCGGCACGCGGCTCGAACGTCGGCGCGTAGACGGAACGCGCGGTCTCAAGCAGCGCGTCGCGTCTCCGTGCGGCGGCCGGATCGAGCAGCCGCTCCGCGCGGTCGAGCCGGCCCGACGCGACCCGGGCGATCGAGGTCACCTGCTCCTCCGTGAGCTCCGGCGCCCGCGCGCGCACCTCCTCCCGCACGGCCCGCTCCGAGAGCCGGCGGAACGGAATCGCCTGACAGCGCGAGCGGATCGTCTCGGGGAGCGGGCCGACCTCGTCGGCGACAAGGACGATCACCGCGTACTCCGGCGGCTCCTCGAGGTCCTTCAGCAGCGCGTCGGCCGCCTCGTCGTTCAGCAGGTGCGCGCCGAAGACGAGGTAGACGCGGCGCTGCGCCTCGAACGGGCGCATGTGGAGGTCGCGCCGCATCTCGCGAACGGCGTCGATGCGGATCTGATCGCCGAGCGGCTCGAGCACGTAGAGGTCGGGATGCGAGCGCCGCTCCACGCGCCGGTCGTTGCCGAGCAGCTCCGACGCGAACGCGACCGCGGCCGCCCGCTTGCCGACGCCCGCCGGCCCGTGGAAGAGGTACGCGTGCGCCGGGCCCTCGTTGAGGGCCGCGCGCAGGAGCCGCTTCGCCTCGTCCTGCTCAGGAACGCTGTCGAAGCTCGTCGAGCACCTCCTCGGCGATCTCGCGCGGCGGGCGCGTCCCGTCGATCGCGTGGATCCGCTGCGGGAAGACCTCCGCCAGTTGGCGATAGGCCTCGTCGACGCGCGCGCGGAAGTCGTCGTCTTCACGCTCGATCCGGTCGGTCGCGCTGCCGACACGACGCGCCGACTCCGCCGGGTCGACGAGCAGGAGGTACGTCCGGTCTGGCAGCAGGCCGCGCACCGCGTGCAGGTTCAGCTCGAGCACGCGGTCGAGGCCCAGGCCGCGCGCGATGCCCTGGTAGGCGAGCGAGGAGTCGAGGTAGCGGTCGCAGACGACATCCGCGCCGCGCTCGAGCGCCGGCACGATCACCTCGTCCACGAGCTGCGCCCGGGCGGCGGCAAAGAGCGTCGCCTCGGCCCAGGGCGCGACGTGGCCGGCGTGGAGCAGCAGCTCGCGCACCTGCTCGCCGAGCTCCGTGCCGCCCGGCTCCCGCGTAGCGACGACGTCACGGCCCTCCGCGCTGAGCGCTTCAGCTAGGAGCGTCGCCTGCGTCGACTTGCCCGAGCCGTCAATGCCCTCGAAGGTGACGAACACCGCCGTAGGATATGAGGCGGTGCGGGCTGTCGTGACAGGGGGCGCGGGCTTCATCGGCTCGCACGTGGTCGAGGCGCTACTCGAGCGCGGCGACGAGGTGACCGTCGTCGACGACCTCTCCAACGGCAAGCGCGAGAACGTGCCCGACGGCGCGCGGCTCGTCGTCGCCGACATCCGCGACGGGCTCGGGCCGGTGTTCGAGGACGCGCAGCCGGAGGTGGTGTTCCACCTGGCGGCGCAAGTGGACGTGCGGATCTCGGTCGAGCGGCCGAACCACGACGCGTCCGTGAACGTGCTCGGCACGATCGCCGTGCTGGAGGGAGCGCGCGGGGTGGGCGCCCAGGTCGTCTTCAGCTCGACCGGCGGTGCGATCTACGGCGAGTGCGACGGGCCGGCACCCGAGTCGGCAGAGCGGCGGCCGCTCGCGCCGTACGGGGTCTCGAAGCTCGCCGGCGAGGAGTACCTCGCGGCGTACAACCGGCTGTACGAGACGTCGCATGTCTCGCTCCGCTACGGCAACGTCTACGGGCCGCGGCAGGACCCGCACGGCGAGGCGGGCGTGGTCGCGATCTTCCTCGGCGCGCTCGCGCGGGCACAGGCGCCGCGAATCTTCGGCGACGGAGGCCAAACGCGCGACTACGTCTACGCTGGCGACGTGGCGCGGGCGTCGCTCGCAGCCGCCGGACGCGAGGGCGGCGTCTTCAACGTCGGCACCGGTTTCGAGACCTCGGTGGTCGAGCTGTACGAGCTCTGCCGCGCGGTCGCCGGGTCGTCGCTCGAAGCGGTCGAGGCGCCCGCGCGGCTCGGCGAGCTGCAGCGCAGTGTGCTCGACGTGAGCCTCGCGGAGCGCGAGCTCGGCTGGCGCGCGGAGGTGCCGCTCGAAGAGGGCCTGCGGCTGACCTGGGAGTCGGTGAAAGGCTGAGCAGGAGGCCTGCGCGCGGCGGCGAATCGGACCGTCCGCCGTGGAGCACGCGCTTCCGCATCCAAGCCCGTCCGGCCCCGGACATCCCTGGCGCACGATCGCCGTCGTCGCGACCGGTGTCGCGGCGGTCGAGCTGCTCGTCCTGACGATCGTCGGGATCGCCGTGCTGGGGAAGCCCCTGGCCAAACGCGCTGCCGTGCACGCCGCGAACGCCGCTGCCCCGGGGACGAAGAAACCGGCCGCTCCGACGCGGCCCATCCTGTCGCGTGGCGCGGTGTCGGTCACCGTGCTCAACGGAAACGGCGTCTCTGGCGCCGCCGCCGCCGAGGCCTCGCGCGTGCGCGCGCGCGGGTACAAGATCGGCGTCGTCGGCAACGCGCCGCGCGGCGGCTACGGCCGGACGATCGTGATGTTCCGAGCCGGGCTCAATCGCGAGGGCAGCCGGCTCGCCCACGACCTCGGCGTCGGCATCGCATCGCCCCTCGACGGCCTGCACTCGCGCGACCTGCACGGCGCCAAGCTCGCCGTCGTGGTCGGCGGCTGATCACAAGTAACAGACTGTTACTTGCTTTCTTCGACCCGGCTTGCCGCCGGCGTTGCGGTCGCGCTCCTCCTCTGGAGCCACGTCGAGACGCTCGAACGGAAGCTCGCGACGTAGCATCCGGCCGTGTCGACGAGCGACCCCCGCAAGCAGGCCGAGATCGACTACCCGCGGGCTGCCGGCGAGGAAGGCCGCGCCTGGATCCGCTCGAAGCCGTTCGGCCACAACCCGCGGGAGACGGCGCGCTTCCTGATCGACTTCGGTTACGTGCTGCAGCTGCTCGACCTGCACGGCGGCTCGTCGCTCGTCGAGCTCGGCTGCGGCTCCGGCTGGATGACGCGGCTCGCGGCGCGGCACGGCGTCCATGCCGAGGGCTATGACATCTCCCCCGAGATGATCGAGATCGCCCGGAACGAGGCGGAGCGCGAAGGGCTCGACGTCCGCTTCGAGGCAGGCGACTACGAGGCGCTCGAGCTCGGCCGGCGTTTCGACGCGTGTCTGATCTACGACGCGCTCCACCACAGCGAGCGGCCGGAGCTCGTGCTCGCCTGCGCGCGCCGGGCGCTCAAGCCCGGCGGCCGGATCCTCCTCGCGGAGCCGAACTGGAAGCAGCGCTTCCAGGGCCGCGGCGCCTCCGACGCGTACGGGACGACCGAGCTCGGCTACAGCCCGCGCAAGCTGAAGCGCTTCCTCCGTGACGCCGGCTTCGAGGACGTCCGGCGCTTCCACAACAACCGCAAGCGGCTCTTCTCGAACAGCGCCCGCGACACGGCCGCCCACCTGACGGAGCCGCTCGTCTACCGCGTCCTCGCGCCGTTCTGGACGCAGATCTGGCTGCGCGCCCGGGCCGGCTGAGCGGCCCGGGCGCGCGAGGCGGTTAGCCGACGGTGACGCGGACGACGCGTCCCTGGCCGGCCGGGAAGCCGAAGCCCTGCTCGGACACGTAGAGCGCACTGTCGGGGCCGGCCGTCATTCCCGTCGGGAAGACGAGGCCGGACACGATCGTGGTCAGCTTGCCGTGGTCGCCCACGCTCACGATGGTGCCGGTGCCCGGGGTCGGCCCGCCGGGCGTCGTGCTTGACTCGAGCGCGTAGAGCTTGCCGCGTAGGAAGGCAAGGCCGAGCACCTGCTCGAGCCCGGTCGCCTTCAGGTGCAGCTTCTTGCCGGACAGCGTCCAGATGCTCTCGTTCGGGACGGTTCCGTCCTCGGGCCCGAAGACGCCGAGGTTCCCGATGTAGAACTTCGGATGTCCGCCGCGGCCGTGGTGCATCCAGCCGCGGTGATGGCCGTGGCCGTTCCCGCGGCCCTTGCCGTTGAAGGTGATCGCCGTCGGCACGACGTGGCCGACCTGCGCGGAGATGTCGAGCACACGGCTGATCTGGCCACTCGTCGAGACGCGGTCGAGCTCGCCGTGGTTCGAGTCCATCGGATAGAGCGCGCGACCGAACGCGGTCATGCTGAACCAGGTGCCGTCAGGCTCGAAGTCCTCGTCGTCGGGGTTGGCGACGGGGTTCGCAACCTGGAACGCGCTGAGGTTCGCGATCAGCGTCCAGCTGTTCCCGGGTCCGACGCGGAAGACGCCGTTCGGCACGGTGGGAACGCCGTGCGAGCAACCCGCGCCCGCGAGCAGCCCGTAGAGGGTGTGCCCGACGAAGGCAACGCTCGAGACGCCGCTGACGAGGCTGCCGAGCGCCGGGCTCGTCTGGCTCGACGGGAGCTTGTCAACCACGGTCGAGACGCTGCCGTGCTTGTCGACCTGCGAGATGCGGCCGCCGAGCACCGGGTCGTTCGTGCTGCCGAAGTACGGAGCGGCGGCGCCGTGCGCCTGCGGGCACGGGTCACTGGCCGAGCTGTGGGTCCCGCCGAGCCCGCCTTCGGCGACGTAGAGCTTGCCGTCAGGCCCGAAGGTGAGTCCGCGCGGGTTGTTGAACCCGGACGCGAAGACGGACATCGACGGAGTGCCGTGCTTGCCGTGCTGCGGATTGTGGTTCGCGAGCGCACTGCCGCTGCTGAGACCTGCCACGAGAGCGGCGGCGGCAAGGACGACGAGGGTCCTTCTGGTCATGCGCTTCCCCCTTTCGTTGGATCGCGCAGCACGCGAGTCTACGCTACGAAGCCTTTTCGGCCGCTGCGAGCTCGGCCTGCGTGAGCGGGTTCTGCGGGTCGAGGTGGACTGCTCGCCTGAGCGCGGGAAGCGCGCGCGGCCAGTCCTGCTGGCCTTCCTCGAAGCGGCCGAGCTCGAACCAGGCGCGCCAATTGAGCGGCTGCAGCTCGACCGCGTCGATGTAGAGCGAGCGCGCGCCCTGGAAGTCGCCGAGCTGCTCGAGCGCCGCCGCCTGGACGAGCAGCGGGTCGAGCGCGAGCGGGTTCAGCGAGCGGGCGTCGCGGGCGTCGCGGTACGCGTGCAGCGGCCGGCTGTCGTAGATCTCCCCCTGCGCCGAGTCCGTCGCACGCTGCGCGAACCACGGCGTCAGCAACGAGAGCGCGAACGCCGCCGCCACGGCCGCCGGCAGGGGCGACCACACGACGTGCGGCTCGTCCCGCACCGCCGGCCCGCCGAGCAGCGCGCCGAGCGTGAGCAGGAACGGCGCCGTCACGGCGACGAAGTCCCAGTCGAAGTCGACCAGCGTGTGCAGCACGTAGGCGACGCAGAGCACGGCGAGCGCGACTGCCGCGGGATCGCGGCCCGCCCGTAGGCGCTTGCCGACGCCCGCCGCCGCCGCGCCTACGCCGACGAGCAGCAGCACGAACCCGACGAGCCCGGTCTCGGTCAGGAACTGCAGCGGCACGTTGTGCGGCTCGGTGACGACGATCGCGTTCGTCCGCAGGAGCCGGTGGGTCAGCTCGAACGTCCCCGCGCCGGTGCCGCGCCACGGCTGCTGTTCCCACGCGTGCCACGCCTCCTTCCACCAGAGCCAGCGGCTCGAGGAGCTTGCGTTGACGAGGTGCTGCGGCCCGCCCTGCAGCGCCGCGTTCGTCGGCTGCGCCGTGAAGTCGCGGAACCAACCCTCCGGCTTCGCCTCCACGACAATCACGACGACGCCGACGGCCACGACGGCGAGGAGCACGCCGAGCGCGAGCCGCTCGACGAGCCGCCGCCGCGAGTGGCTCAGCGGCCGGCGCTCCTCGGCCAGCGAGCCGAGATAGGCGAGCGCCGCCACCGCGATCGCCGCCAGCACGAAGACGACGGCAAACCAGGCGCCGTCGTGCACCCGCACTGCGTCCGGCTGGTTGTCGGACGAGAGCCCCGGCCGGGTGAACGCCCACGCGGCCACGCCCAGCCCGGCGCCGCCGCCGAGGAGGAGCGCCGCGGCGCTCTCGATCCTCGGCGAGCCGAGCGCGATCCAGAGCGCTGCCGCCGCGCCGGCCGCGAGCACCCCGCCGCGCGAGTAGGTCATCAGCAGCCCGACGACGAGCGCGTAGACGTAGACCGCGCCCGCTGAGCGCAGCCAGTGCCGATGCTCGCGCCGGGCCGCGAGCCAGAGCGCCAGCGGCAGCGCCATCGCGAAGAGCAGGCCGAGCGCGTTCCAGTAGCCGATCGGCGAGCTCAGCCGGCCGATCCGGCCGGACGAGCCGAGCGCCGGGATCGCCTTTCCGAGCAGCGCCCAGCCGAGCGGCAATACCAGGACGCCTGCGAGCACGTACGCCCACTGGCGCACCCACGGGCCGAGCCAGAGACCGAACGCCAGCAGCGCGAAATAGGCGAGCCCGCGGTTCAGGTACGCCCACGAGCGGTCGGGCTCGATTGACCAGATCACCGAGATCCCGCTCCAGCAGACGAGGGCGAGCAGCGACCCCAGCGCGACGAGCGCCTCGGCCGAGAGCGCCGGCCGCGGCAGCCCGAACAGCGCTCCGACGCCGACCGCGGCGGCGACGCAGACGGCGGCCAGCCCGATCCACGTGAGGCGCCCGCCGGACGAGCCTGCGGAGAAGAGCGCGGAGACCCCTGCGAGGGCGCCGGCCGCGCCGAGCAGCAGCGTCGCTGCCCAGCGATCGAGCGCCGCGACCATCAGCGGCGGAGGCTAACATCAAGGCACGGCGAATTTCGTTTACAAAGTGTTTACCCCGGCAACACTTGAGCCTCACCCAGACCGGGGACACTGACGAGAGGCACCCCGCCCACCGTTCAACATGAATAAACGCCCAGCCGCCACAACCATTGCCCTGATCGGCGTACTCGCAGGACTCGCGGCCGCCCTCGTCGCTCCCTCGACGGCCGGCGCGGCGACGCCCTGCTGGAAGCGCGTGATCAACCAGTGGCTCGACAACCAGCCGATCGCGACGACCTACAAGCCGTCGTGCTACCAGCAGGCGCTGAAGCACGTGCCGGAGGACCTGCGCGACTACTCCGACATCAACGACGCGATCTCGGCGGCGCTCCAGGCGTCGCTCCGAGGGGGCGGCTCGAGCGGCGGCGGGACCAGCAGCGGCGCGACGCACTCCAGCGGCTCCGGCAACACCTCGGGCGGCGACACGGGCACCAACAACCCGGAGAGCAAGAACCGCAGCCTCCAGGGCGTACCGGCCCCGTCGATCTACCGCAAGGCGATCGACAACCTCGGCACGACGAAGGCCGACTCGCTGCCGATCCCGCTGCTCGTCCTCGCAGGCCTCGGCACCGCGCTACTGCTGACGGCCGCCGGCCTCGCGGCGCACAAGCGCCTCAAGGCCCGCCCTCGCCCGCCGGCCTAAGCGCCTCG
>CAVXXW010000003.1:0-21929 GCA_963765785.1 uncultured Actinomycetes bacterium | reverse complement strand
AATGAAGGGGTCCCCGGTTCGAGTCCGGGCGTCGGCTTTTTCGTATTTGCAGGGATTTTCCGCTCAGATGGGCGGCATCAGTCCCAGTCTTCGCGGTTGAGGGGGTCTACCTGAGGTCCATTGGACTGACCCACTTGACACCGTCGTGGTCGACTGCACCAAAGGCTAGGCAGCCCGAGGCGAACGGGGGATTCCGTTTTCCTTGCGTGCACGCCACTGTGAGGGTGGCTGAATCGCGCCGACTGGAGGTCTGCGGCACAGGCTAGGCCTCGGTGACGGCAACACGAATTACTACTGACACGCGGAGGTGTTTACGATGGGAAAGGAGCTCAAGCGGCGTCTTCCTGTTCGCGCTCGTGGCGGGGTCCGCGTCGCGACGGTGACGGCACTCGTGTTCGTCGCAGCAGTCACCGCGCTCCTGCCCGGCGGCGCTGGGGCGGCCGATGGAGCAGGCGCCAGGATCTACTGGAGCAACGAGAGCGGCGCGGTCCGGTTCGCGAACGTCGATGGCTCGGGGGGAACCACCTTGTTCGGGGTCGAGGGTGGCCCTTGTGGGGTCGCGCTTGATCCCGCAGCCGGCAAGGTCTACTGGACGAACTTCTACTCGGGAGAGATCCGGGCGGCAAACCTGGATGGGTCCGGCACCGCCTCGACCCTCTTCACCGACGCCGGCCCGTGTGCGGTGTCGCGCTCGACCGCGCCGCCGGGAAGATCTACTGGGCGAACTACGACGCAAACTCGATCCGCGTCGCGAACCTCGACGGGACGGGCGTCGCCGCAACACTCTTTGCCGAGCCGCCGGGAAGCGGTCCGAGTGGGCTCGTGATCGACCGCGCCGCCGGCAAGATCTACTGGACGAATCAGGACAGTGACCAGGTGCGGATCGCGAATCTGGATGGCTCGGGCACCGCCTCGACTCTGTTCGGTCCCGCCGACGCGGGCGACAGCCCGGTCGGCTTGGCGATCGATCCGACGGCCGGGAAGGTGTACTGGGCAGCTTTCCGGTCCGGTCAGATCAGGGTCGGGAACCTCGACGGCTCGGGGGTGCCTTCGACGCTCTTCGCAGGCGAGGACGGCCCGGCCGGGGTCGCGCTCGACCCGGCGGCCGGAAAGCTCTACTGGGCCACCTTCTCTCGGTGGAGGGATCCGCACCGGAAACCTGGACGGTTCCGGGTCCGCGGCAACCGTGCTCCAGGGTGAGGGCGCGCCAAGCTTCCCTGCTTTGCTTCAAGCTCCCCATGCGAACGGTCAGGCTCCTGCGATCTCCGGAGGCGCCAGCCTGGGCGATGCGCTGAGCTGCAGCCCGGGCAGCTGGAAGTCCGATCTCGGTGGCGCTCTCCTCTTCCAGTCACCGCGCACGTTCGCGTACGAGTGGCAGCTCGACGGAACCGACATCCCCGGTGCCACGACCTCGAGCTTCACGTTCACCGAGCCGGGCGACTACACGTGCCGCGTGACGGCCGCCAACGAAGCCGGCTCGTCGTCGCAGACCAGCGCCGCGTTCACGGTGACGCTCCTCGACGTCGTGAAGTACTACGACAAGAACACGAACGGCCAGCTCGACCCGGGCGAGAGCACGATCGCCGGCTGGAAGGTTCAGGTCGGAAGCACCGCGTACTCGACGCCGAAGAGCCTGAAGGTCGATCCGGGCGTCTACCAGGTCACCGAAGCGAGCCCGAAGCAGACCAACTGGCGACGCACCACTGCCGCTTCCGTTCCGGTGTCGGCCGCCGCCGGCGACCGGACGACCGTTCGGTTCGGGAACGTCTGCGTCGGCGCCGGGGGCGCTCTGGGCAAGGGTTTCTGGGGGAACAAGAACGGTCAGGCCCTGTTCGGGCCGGACGACCTCGCGTCGATGGTCAGCCTCAACCTGCGCAACGCGAATGGCTCGACCTTCGACCCGAGCAGCTACAGCGCTTTCAAGAGCTGGCTCCAGGGACCGTCGTCCACGAACATGGCCTACGACCTCTCGGCGAAGCTCGCGGCGATGAGGCTGAACGTCCTGAATGGCAAGGTCGGCGGCAGCTCGCTGATCTTCGCACCGGGCACCGCCAGTGCAAACGCCGCCGGCTTCGCGACGGTGAACGCCCTGATGGACGAGGCGAACGCCGAGCTCGGTTTGCACGGGCTGACGACGAGCGGCAGTCCGTTCCGGGCCTACCAGACCGCGCTGAAGGACGCCCTGTCGAACGCCAACGGGAACTCGACGTTCGTTCAGCCGGCGCCCTGCTCTTTCAGCTTCCCGTAGACGCCAGGTCAAGACTGAGCAGGCCCACCCCGATCTCCTCGGGTGGGCCTGCTTGGTCATCTCGCGCACGGCCCGCGTCTGCTTCCACCAGAATGCGGCACTTCGACACTCGGACCGTGCGGTACGGCCGCCGGCTCGTCGGCGAACTGTGGCTCTACCGAGACAACTCGATGCTTCTCGAGCTGTCGACGACGTGTGCACCCTCCGAGGCATTCCAGGTCGTCGCCGAGACAAGAGCCTTCCTGACCGGGCACGGGATCGACCTCTTCGGCGCCCAAGAGACGAAGAGCAGCAAGGCTCTCGAGTCCTTCTCCGAGCAGCTACAGGCGACGGACCAATTGGACAAGACCCCCGCAAGACACACGAGATTCGAGCCCAAACCGGGCCATTAGCGGGCTCGACAGCGGCGAGCGTCGCCCGAGAGCGGGGTCGGGCGATCGTCCC
Source organism: uncultured Actinomycetes bacterium (assembly GCA_963765785.1). Lineage (GTDB taxonomy): Bacteria > Actinomycetota > Thermoleophilia > Gaiellales > Gaiellaceae > AC-32. The sequence continues at coordinate 19,237 of CAVXXW010000003.1, read as the reverse complement.
CAGAGTGCAGTTGACTTGACGGTGTTTCGTGACACGAACTGGCGGTCGGCGATCTCTCACGACCAGAGACGCCCTCGGGCGGCACCGGTTCACCGCTCGTAACGAAGGGGTCCCCGGTTCGAGTCCGGGTGTCGGCTCTCTCTTCTGACGTGACGCGCAACGGCCGAATCACAACCGGTTAGGCTCACGACCTGACCTCGCCGTGGGCTCGTTTGAGGAAGGGGAGCGCATCGAGATCGAGGCGCTGCCCTACGACCGGGGCAAGGGCGAGACCGGTCGGAAGCGGTTCGCCACCTTGCAAGTGGGTGCCGCGGCGGAATCGGGCGCGCGGATTCCGGGGACACTCAGGCGTATCGAGCCGCTCGTGGACCAACACGCCACCAGCGGGCCGATCCTGTTCGCGTAGGCGAGGTTCAGGTTTGGGAGCTCGTCAACGAGATGGGGCTACGATCGACCGGGCGAGTGGATGTACCACTGCCACATCACTTCTCCGTCGTTCGGCAGCTCGCTTTACCGCTTTCTGAGACGATTGCCCGTCGCTCGACGGGAGGTTCGTCTTGGATCCGATCTGGAACGACGGCCGGCGGTTCTCGGGCCGTGTCGCGCTGGTGACCGGTGCCGGCGGAACGCTGGGCGGGGCCGTCGCTGTGGGGTTCGGCCGGGAAGGCGGGTCCGTAGTTGTCGGCTATCGCAGCTCCCGGGAGGCGGCGGAGTCGGTCGCGGCCGAGATCGCGGCCGCAGGCGGTTCGGCTGCCGTCGTGCAGCTGGACGTGACGGATCAGGCGTCGGTCGACGCGTTCGTCGCCGAAGCCGACGCGACGTACGGCCGCATCGACGTGCTCGTGAACACGGCCGGGCGCCTCGACGAGGCGGACACGGTCCGGTTCGAGGACATGAGCGCCGACGCGGCCACGGCGCTCCTGATGGTCGACGTGGTCGGCGCGATGCGCATGTGCCACGCGGTGATCCCGTTCATGCGGCGCCACGGCCACGGCGTCATCGTCAACTTCTCGAGCACGTACGGGAACGGCATCTCGCCGGACAATCCGATCAACTGGGTGCCGGTCACCTACTGCGCCGCGAAGGGTGCGATCCGCGGGTTCACCGCGTCGCTGGCGCGAGATCTCGCTCCCGACATCCGCGTCAACGCGCTCGCTCCCGGCCCGATCTCGGGGAACTGGGAGCAAGAGTGGGGTGTGGCTCCCGAGAACATCGAAGAGGCGAAGGCGATGAACCCGATGAAACGCTTCGGCGATCCGCGCGAGATCGCCGAGACCGTCCTGTTCCTGGCATCCGACGGCGCCGGCTACGTCAACGGCCAGGTGCTCCACGTGGAGGGCGGCTGGGTCCCTGCCGGCTGAGGCCGGCCACAGTCAGCTCGAGCGCTTGCGCCGCCGCCGCGGCTCCGGGCTGAGCCAGTTCTCCGGCCAGAGGAAGACCTTCCGGTTCGCGAGCCAGGCGCGGAACCTGTGCAGCCACGACCACACCGGGCGACCGTATCGCCCGCGCAGGCCGGAGCCCACCTAGGTACGCTCGTTTGAGGCGGCAGGCGTGCGTGGAGGGAGCGTCCATGGGCACCAGCCGGTACCTCGTCCTCACCGCGATGATCTTCGCGGTCGCGATGATGTCGATCGACCAGACGATCGTCTCGATCGCGGCGCCGACCATCCAGCGTGAGCTGGCGCTCACCTCGACGGGGCTGCAGTGGGTGATCAACGGGTACCTGCTGGCGCTGGCCGCGCTGTTCGCGTTCGGCGGGAAGCTGAGCGACGTCGTCGGCCACCGGCGGATGGTGATCGTCGGAACCATCGCGTTCGCGGCGGCGTCGGTGCTGTGCGGCGCGACGCCCAAGGGCTCGGCGGCGCAGGCATGGCTGATCGTCGCGCGGATCCTGCAGGGAGCGAGCGGCGCGCTGCTCTTTCCAGCCGCACTCGCGATCGTGTTCAACACGTTCGTGCCGCGCGAACGGGGCAAGGCGCTCGCGCTCTTCTTCGGGATCAGCGGCGCGCTGACCTCGATCGGCCCGATCGCCGGGAGCTTCCTCCTGCCGTGGACGTGGCGCGCGATCTTCCTGATCAACGTCCCGGTCGCGCTCGTCGCGCTGGCATTGACGTGGCGGGCCCGGCCGGCGGACACGACGCGGCCGTCGCCGATCGACGTCCGCGGCGCCGTGCTCGTCTCCGCCGGGATGGCGCTGGCCGTGCTCGGCCTGCAACAGTCGAGCCGCTGGGGCTGGAGCTCCGTCGCAACCTGGGCCTGCATCGCCGCCGGCGTCGGGCTGCTCGCGCTGTTCGTCCGCGTCGAGCTGCGCACCTCGAGCCCGCTGATCGAGGTGCGGATCTTCGGCCACCGCGGCTTCGCCGTCGACAACGTGGTGATGGCGCTCGTATACGCCTGCTTCCTGCCGCTGTTCTTCTTCGCGTCGATCTACGCGCAGGTCGTGCTCGGCTACAACGCCGGGAAGACCGGCCTCTACATCCTGGTGATCTTCATCGGCTTCGCGATCGCGACCCAGCTCGGCGGCCGGATCCTCGACCGTCGCGGCGCGAAACCGGCGGCCGTCGTCGGCTCGGCGCTCGGCGCTGTCGGCTTCTACGTCTGGGCCGGCCACCTACACCAGCCGCTCGGGTCGCAGTGGCCCTGGATCATCCTCGCGAGCGCCGGGATCGGCTTCGTGCTCACGCCCGTGACGACCGACGCCGTCAACCGGGCGCCGCGCGGGAGCTTCGGCGAGGTGACCGGCGTCACGCAGACCGTTCGCTACTTCGCCGCGAGCGTGGCCCTCGCGGTGCTCGGCAGCGTGCTCATCCACCAGACGCGATCGAACGCGAAGGCGTCGCTGGCGCGCCTGCACGTGCCGAGGCCGGTCGCAGACAGGATCGTCGCGTCGATCAACACGGGAGCAGGCACCGCTCCCCACCACGCCGGTCCGGCCTCGGTCGTGTTCACGGCGATCCAGGGCGACTTCGCCCAGGCGACGCGGGTTGTCTACCTCGCGATGGCGGGGATCATGGCCGCGAGCTTCCTGGTCGCGGTGAGGAGGATGGAGCGAGGCGTGCCCTCGGAGGTGACCGACGCGCCCGAGGCTCCGGCCGTCACGGAGGCGCCGCGGTGATCGTCACGAAGCCTGCCCGCGGGTCGGTCGAAGAGACCGTGACGCGTCTCGAGGAAGAGATCGCGCGGCGCGGACTGAAGCTCTTCACGGTGATCGACCACAGCGGGGAGGCAGAGCGGGCCGGCCTGGAGCTTCGCGACACGAGAGTGGTCGTCTTCGGCAGCCCGGCGGCGGGCACGCCGGTGATGGAGGCCGTGCCGCTCGCGGCGCTCGACCTGCCGCTGAAGGTGCTCGTGTGGGACGACGACGGCGAGACGAAGCTGAGCTACCTGGCGCCGGCCGAGCTCGCCGAGCGCTACGGGTTGAGCGACGAGCTCGGCACCCGGCTCGCGGGCATCGAGGTCATCGCCGACGCCGCGGCCGGCTAGTCGTCCTGGGGCGCGAGGTCGCGCAGCGACTCGGTCGACGGCACGAAGTAGTACGCGCCGGTGAGTGGCGTCGTGTAGCGGGTCAGCGCATCGCGCGTCCCGTCGTCCAGGCCGACCATGCTCTCGAGCATCTTGGCGAGCGGCTCCTGCTGCGCGCAGAAGCCGACGAACATCGTGCCGTGGTCGGTGACCGTGCCGTATGGCGTGTTGCGGCGGAAGATCTTCCCGAACGTGTCCTGGTCGGTGCTGGCGACGTGCGAGTCGTCCGGCTTCGGATCGAGCTCGACGCTGTCCGACTTCCGCCGGCCGATCACGAGCTCCTGCTTGTCGTCGGCGAGCGACTCCCAGGCCACCGCGTCGTGCTCCCACTTCTGCAGCAGCAGCACGGTGCCGCCGGCACCGGGCTCGCCGTCCGCGACGAGCACGAACTGCGGCGCATCGATCAGGCTCGGATTCTCGGTGCCGTCGATGAAGCCGGTCAGGTCCAGGTCGTGGCGGTACGGCCAGCTCGACGTCTCGTCGGCCACCGTCGCCACGCCGGCGAGCTCGCGGATCGCCATCCGCGAGACGTCGAAGACCACGTCGTAGGCGCTCCCCGAGACCCACAGCACCGCATCGTGCTGCGTGGCCGGCATCTCGTAGCCGTCCGCGCCGACGAGCGTCTGGTCGAAACTGGCGACCTCGGCCGGCGCGTCTCCCGGCACGGCCTCGCGCCAGAGCTCCGGCCTGAAGCCGGCGACGAGGTTGACGCCGCCCATCGTCGTCCGCGGCTCTCGCAGCGACGCGACGGCCCGCACCAGCTGCTCGGCGCCGACGGAGCCGTCGAGCTCGAGGTAGGCGTGCGAGTTGGTGCCGAGCGCGAAGACGCCGCTCTGCGGGGTGCGCACCCCTACTGCCCCACCGCGAACGCGACCTCGTCGACGTAGCACCAGCTCCAGTCCTCGCCGGGCTCCGCCGAGCGGACGATCGGGTGGCCGCTCCGGCCGGCGTGCGCCGTTGCGTGGCGGTTCGGCGACGAGTCGCAGCAGCCGATCTTCCCGCAGGTCATGCACATGCGCAGGTGCACCCACGGGCTGCCGATCTTCAGGCACTCCTCGCAGCCAGCGATCGTCTCGGGCAGCGCGGTCACCTCGATCTGGTCGAGGTGGCTGCAAATGGGGCTGGCCGACATCCGGTTGAGGTTACGCCTCCGGCCGCGCGAGGACGAGGGCGAAGTCGCCGGCCTCGATCCGTCCACCACGACTCGACCTGCAGGCCCGCGCGCCGCAGCTCCCGCTCGAAGCGCTCGCGCCGGAACTTCGCGCTGATCTCGACGCGGAGGCGCTCGCGCTCCTGGAAGCCGAGCTCGAGCTCGAGCCGGCGGACCGACACCGTGTGCGGTGACCGCGCCTGCAGGGCGATGTCCATCCACTCGTGCTCGGCGTCCCAGCGAGGCGCGTAGTCGAACTTCCGCTGGTCGAAGGTCGCGTCGAGCTCCCGGCTGACGGCGGTAAGTGCGTTCCGGACGAATGCCTCCGTGACGCCGCCGGCGTCGTGGTAGGCCCGCTCGAGCCGGCGGGCGTCCTTGACGAGGTCGATCCCGAGGAGGAGCGCGTCGTCCTGCCCGAGCTCGGCCTCGAGTCTCGCAAGCAGGTCCGCGCGCTCCGACGGATAAAGGTTCCCGATCGTGCTGCCGAGGATGGCGACCAGTCGCGGCTCCTCGGCCGGAATCGCCTCGAGCTTGCGGCCGAAGTCGCCCGCGATCGGCTCGACCGACAGCGCCGGGTAGTCGGCGGCGATGGCCGACGCGCTCTCGAGCAGGATCTCCTCGCTGACGTCGAGCGGGGCGAAGCGCTCGAGCGTGCCGAGCTTGGTGAGCGCGTCGAGCAGGAACCGCGTCCGCCGTGCGTCTCCGGAGCCGAGCTCCACCAGCGTCCGCGCCTGAGTCTGCCGGGCGATCTCGCCGGCGCGCACGCGGAGGATCTTCGCCTCCCGCCGAGGCGGGTAGTAGTCGGGCAGCCGCGTGATCTCCTCGTAGAGCAGCGACCCGCGCTCGTCGTAGAGCCAGACCGCCGGCAGCTCCTTCGGCTCGGCCTGAAGCGAGCGACGGGTCGCTTCGTAGAGGTACGGGACGGTCGAGGCCTCAGGCATCGGCGGCCAGTCGGATGCCGGAGAAGATCTGCCGCCGTTGCGGCAGGTCCCAGTTGCGGAAGGTCGGCCTGGCGACGAGTGCGTCGGTGGCCCACGAGCCGCCGCGCAGGACGCGGTACTCCTCGCCGAAGAACGCCTCCGAATACTCGCGGTACGGGTAGGCGCGGAAGCCGGGGTAGCCGTCGAAGAACGTCGAGGTCCACTGCCAGACGGCACCCTGGGCGTGCTCGAGCTCCGGGCCGGCCGTCTTGACGGCCTTCTCCCACTCCGGCTCGGTCGGCAGGCGTTTCCCGGCCCAGCTTGCATAGGCCTCGGCCTCGTCGAACGACACGTGCTGGACCGGCGCGTCGTCCGGGCCTCGGGCCACGCAGTCGAACTCCGTGAACTGCGCGTTCGTGACGAGCCCGCGGTCGATCCGAAACGGCGGCAGCTCGACGACGCGCGCCGGCCGCTCGTTGTCGTACGCCCACCGATCCTCGGAGCCGAGCGTGAAGGGCCCGCCGGGGACCAGGATCTCGCCGCTCGCCGTCACCTCGGGGAGCCGCCCCGGCAGCAGGCCGGCGAGGGCGAGCGTCTGGGCCATCGTCTCGCCGTGCTGGAGCTCGTGCTGGGCGACCATGCCGACGAGGAAGTCATCCTGCGCGAGCTCGGGCAGCAGCTCGAGGACGGCCTCGCGCACCTCGCGCACGTACGCCCGCGCCGCCGCAGGCTCGACGATCGGAAGCGAGCCGCGCTCGGCGCGGCCGTGCGCGAACGAGTCGTAGAGGTCGTCGTAGTCCGGCGAGAGCGGCTCGCGCCCGCCGGCCCGCCGCAGGAGCCACAGCTCCTCGAAGTAGCCGATGTGGGCGAGGTCCCAGACAAGCGGCGACTGGAGCGGCGAGACCTGGCGCGTCAGTTGCTCGTCGTCGAGCGGCTCGAGCAGAGCTTCGGTCCGCGTGCGCGCGTGCTCGAGGATCCGCGCGAGCTCAGTAGGTGACACCGAGCTCGGCAAGGCGGCTGAAGATGAGCGAGGCGACCATCGATCCCTCCCCCACGGCCGCCGCGACGCGCTTGGTCGACCCGTGCCGGACGTCACCGGCGGCGAAGAGCCCGACCCGGCTCGTCTCGAGCGCGAGCGGGTCGCGCTCGAGCGGCCAGCAGGTCGGGAGGCCAGCGTTGCTCCGGAGGTCGGGCCCCGTGAGGATGTAGCCGCGGTCGTCGGTGATCACGTGCTCCCGCGAGCACCACTCGGTGTGCGGTCGCCCGCCGATGCAGAGAAAGACGCCGTCGACCGACCGTCTGTCGGACGCTCCGGCGGCGTCCGTGAAGGTGACGGCCTCGAGCCTCCCGTCGCTCTCGTGCAGCTCGGTCAGCTGCGTCTCGACGCGGACGTCGATCAGCGGGTGTTGCTCGATCCGCTCGATCAGGTAGGCGGACATGCTCTTCGAAAGCCGGTCGCCGCGGACGAGCATCGTCACGCGGGCCGTCTGGTTCGCGAAGTTGAGCACCGCCTGGCCGGCCGAGTTCCCGGCGCCGACGACGACGACGTCCTGGCCGGCGCACTGCGCCGCCTCGCTCCGGCCGGCGCCGTAGTAGACCCCGTCGCCGATCAGGTCCTCGATCCCCTCGAGGTGGAGCTTCGTCCAGTCCATGCCGGGCGCGGCGAGCACGACCGAGGCCGTCACCTCCGACCCGTCTTCGAGCTTCAGCCCGACCGGCTCGTCGTGGCCGTTCATCCGGCTGCCCGTGACGCTGCGCATCAGCAGCAGCTCGGCCCCGAACTTCTCGGCCTGCTGTCCCGCGAGGCGGGCGAGCTCGGCGCCGCCGATCCCCTGCGGGAAGCCGAAGAAGTTCTCGATCATGGTCGCGTACGAGGACTGGCCGCCGGGCACGTCGGCGTCGCAGACGAGAGTCGAGAGCCCGTCCGAGGCGGCGTAGACGGCGGCCGCGAGGCCCGCCGGCCCGGCGCCGATGACGACGAAGTCGTAGTGCTTGTGCCTCGCCGGGCGGTCGCCGCCCCAGGCCCGGAAGATCGACTCGACGGTCGCACCCAGGTAGGTATCCGCGCCGTCGACGAGGACCGGCAGCGCCGCGTGCGCGAGATCGTGCGTCTCCAGGAAGCCGTCGGCTTCGGCCGAGCCGGCCTCGTACCAGTCGTACGGCTGCGCCGTGCGGGTGAGGAAGTCGCGCAGGCGATAGTGCTCGGCGTCCATGCGCCGGCCCACGACCTGCACCGTCGGCCTCACCGGCATTCGCCGATGGTACTCAGGCCGACGTGGCTCGCGGCGTCAGGCGGTCTTCTGCGGCGGCCGGCGCCGCTGCTGGCCGGGCGGAAGCTCGCCCGTCAGCAGCGTCCAGACGCGCGTCGCAACCTTGCGTGCCGCCAGGGCGGCGACGGCTCCCGCCGCCCCGGCGAAGATCGTCCACGCGCGCTCCTTGCGCGCCTCCTTCTTCGGATCGTGCGTCAGCGCGACCCACAACCCCTCGAAGTCGGTGCGCAGTTCGTCGAGCTGCTCCGTGACGACGGCTCGGCGGGTCGGCATCAGTCCTCCGTTCTCCCGGCCGACACCTCGCCGCGCCAGGCGCCCGACTCGTCGCCGCGGCTCTCGATCAGCTGCTTGAACCGCTCGAGGTCGCCGCGGACGCGCTTGCTGTCGAGCCCGGCCGCCGAGCCCGCCTGCTCCAGCGGCCCCTCGGCCTGGTAGCTCATCGACAGCCGGATCAGCGTCCGGTTCTCGCCGGCCGACTCGAACGAGACGGTGCCGCGCATCTTGCGGCCGTCCTCGGAGATCCAGCTGATCTGGCTGTCCGGATGCTGCTCGAGGATCGTCGCGTCCCACTCGGCGGTGTGCCCGGCGACGGTCGCGACCCAGTGCAGCCGGGCGTCGTCGCGCTGCTCGACGTGGTCGACGCCCTCCATGAAGAGCGGAAACTCCTCGAACTGCGTCCACTGGTTGTACGCGGTCGTGACCGGCACCTCGACCTCGATCGACTCGTCGATCGTGTTGACGCCGGCCTTCGTCGCAGCGGAGCGCTTGCGCCACGTGTAGACGCCGGCGAGCGCGCCGCCCGCGGCGAGAACGATCGTCGTGTTGCGCAGCTTGTGGCTCCGCTTGCTCTCGGCGCGGCCCAACGCCGCCTGCAGGTTCTTCGTCATCGTCTCGAGCTCACGGCGGAGGTGCTTGTCCCTCGCGAGCCGGGTCGCGGCCGCGGTCATGCCGAGCCGGCTCGCGGCGCGCCGGCGCGCGCGGACCCCGTGGCCGACCGCCTGCGCCAGCTGCTTCCGGAATTTCCTGTCACGCGCCAGGGCGAGCGCCAGCTCCTTGCCCGAGATCGCATTGTCCTTCAGAACGTCCGTTTTGCTGCGTTGCAACATCCCAGTCCTTTCCTCGAGGTTCGCGGCTTTCTTCCCCGTTCCCGAGCTCCAAACCCATACGCTCGCGGACAGTGTTCCACCACTTCACGGAACTTGTCGCGAATGCCTCGGGATGGGCCTACGCGATCCTGTTCGTGCTGGCGCTGCTCGACGCGATCCTCCCAATCGTGCCGAGCGAGACCTCGGTGATCACGGCCGGCGTCGTCGCCTCGCAGGGCGACCTGAGCCTGCCGATGGTGATCCTCTTCGCGGCCGCCGGCGCCTTCGCGGGGGACAACATCGCGTACTGGCTCGGGCACCGCTACGGGCGCCGGATCAACGACCGCTTCTTCACCTCGGAGAAGGCGCGGGAGCGGGTCGAGTGGGCGCACCGCCAGGTCGAGGAGCGCGGGGGCGAGCTGATCGTGATCGCGCGCTTCATCCCGGCCGGCCGGACCGTCGTGACGCTCAGCGCGGGGACGCTCGAGTACCCGTACCGGAAGTTCATCCTCTTCGACGCGATCGCGGCCTTCACGTGGGCGTCCTACGCCGCGCTGCTGGGCTACCTCGGGGGCCAGGCCTTCGAGAGCCAACCGTGGAAGGGCCTGCTGCTCGCCTTCGCGATCGCGTTCGCGGTCACCGGCGCGGTCGAGCTGGTGCGCTGGTACCTGAAGCGCCGGCGCGGTCAGTCGTCGACGACGGCGTAGCCAGCGCGCGGCTCCGAGCGGCCGGACGCGTGGCCAGGAGCGACGATCCGCCGTCCCTCGGCGTGCAGGCGTTCGTAGTCGTCTGCCGGGATCTCGACCCGCTCAATGCAGCCGGCCTCGCCGCACTCGCAGATCAGCTCGAGCGTCCCCTCCTGTAGGCCGAACCGCTCGCCGAGCTCGGCGATGTTCTCGTTGACCTCGCGCACGAAGTCATCTGCGGCGTGACGGCTCACGACTACCTCCGGTCCGCTCTCGACGCTACGGCACGGCCCGCACGCGATCAACCCGTTGTTGGTATGGATTTGCCTACGCCTCGGCGAGCTCGACGCGCTCGATCACGACCGGTTCGCGCGGCTTGTCGTTTGTGTCGGTGTCGACCTGGGAGATCGTGTCGACGACCTCCATGCCGTTCGTCACCTGGCCGAAAACGGTGTGCTTGCCGTCAAGCCAGGGCGTCGCCTGAGCGGTGACGATGAAGAACTGGCTGCCGTTCGTGTTCGGGCCGGCGTTGGCCATCGCAAGGGCGCCGCGCACGACGCCGCGGTCGTTGAACTCGTCCTCGAACGTGTAGCCGGGGCCGCCCATCCCGGTGCCCGTCGGGTCGCCGCCCTGGATCATGAAGTCCGGGATCACGCGATGGAAGACGACACCGTTGTAGAAACCGTCGCCCGCCAGCGTGCGGAAGTTCTCGACGGTCTTGGGCGCGTCGCCGTCGAAGAGCTCGACGTCGATCGCCCCGTGATTCGTATGCAGCGTGGCGGCGCTCACTGCTGCCGCAGCCTAGCGCGTGACTGCCTAGACTGGGCGGCCTGACCGCCGAGGCCCTGCCGCTTCCGCGCTGGCGCTTGGACGTCCGACGGCTGGCGATCGACGCCCTTCCGATCGCGTGCGCCTCGACAGCGGCGGCGTTCTACGGGGCCGTCTCCGTCTACCGGCACGACCGCTTCGCGAGCGGCGCCTACGACCTCGGGATCTTCGACCAGACGATCTGGGGCTACAGCCGCTTCGAGATCGTCCGCAACACGGTCAAGGGCGTGCCGAATCTGCTCGGCGACCACTTCCACCCGGCGCTGATGCTGATCGCGCCGGCGTACTGGATCTGGGACGACGCGACGCGTGCTTCTGGTCGCACAGGCGCTGCTGCTGGCGGCGGCGAGCCTGCCGGTGTTCTGGTGGGCGCGGCCGCGGCTCGGGGTCGCGGGCGCGAGCGCGATCCAGCTCGCCTTCCTCGGCTTCTGGGGCGTCCTCGCCGGGATGATCTTCGATTTCCACGAGCTCGCTCTCGCGGTGCCGGCGATCTCGTTCGGCCTCTACGGCCTCCTTGAGCGGCGCCCGGCGGTCTTCTGGCCGATGCTGGTGCTCGGGTGCCTGGCGAAGGAGGACGTCGCGCTGACCTTCGCGGCGATGGGGCTCTACGCGCTCGTCGTCCAGCGGCGGGCGCGGTTCGGGCTCGGCGTGATCGGCGTCGCCGGCGCCTGGTTCGTTGTCGTGGTCGGCGCGATCATCCCGGCGATCTCGGGCCACCGCTACCACTACTGGGACTACCCGAGCCTGGGCCCGAGCTGGACCCGGGCGCCGCTCGCGGTCGTGCGGCGGCCCTGGCGCGTCGCGGCCGCCGTGTTCGACCGGCCGGAGAAGCGCGCCACGCTCGCGGCGACCTTCGGCGCATGGCTCTTCCTGCCGCTCTTCTCGCCGCTGCTGCTCGTCGCCGTGCCGACGATCGCCGAGCGGTTCCTGGCGGGCAACCCGGCATTCTGGTCGGACAAGTTCCAGTACTCGCTCCCGATCGCCCCGATCCTGGCCTTCGCCGCGATCGACACGCTCTCGAAGCTGACCAGGCGCCGGTCGCTGGCCGTCGTCGGGGTGCTCGTGTGCGGGCTCGTGCTCAGCCTGGCGGTCGTCCGCCCGCTGCGCGGCCTGACCGGCTACATGACCGCGGCGCGCGCCGGCAAGATCGACGCGTGCCTCGACCGAATCCCGCCGCACGCGTCGGTCGCGGCCTCCGGCACGCTCGTGCCGCACCTGACGCACCGGCTCCAGATCGACCCGCTCTTCCGGCAGGACGACGACGCCTACCTCGCCGTCGACGGCCGTACCGGCCGGACGCCCGGCTACCGCCGCGTCTGCCGTGACGGCGGCGTGACCGTTCTCCGCCGCACATAGTCAGGAGGCCCCGACGCAACGCCGCTGAGGTCCCCGGGCCACGCTGCTCGCCCCGATGCTGCGTCCTCAGTCCCGCCCGTACCTTCCAGGTACGAACGCTCCCTGCGTCCTTGCCTCGGAACGACCATCGTGGCCCGAGGACGTGCGGCGTTCCGCCGAGGCCTCCGGCTCTTACGAACTGTTCAGGCCGCTCACAGGCGGCGTTCAGCTTCCGCTGCGACGGTGGGCACGCAGTCCCCCCACCGAAGGAGGTGATTCCGATGGACAGCACCAGACGGCGGTGGTCGCCGGAGCGGGTGGTCGTGCTAGCGGCCCTCGCGTTCGGCGTCGCCGCCGGCACGTACGGCATCGCCAACGCAGCCAACGGCTCGAGCTCGAGCTCGAGCCAATCCTCGCCGGCGCTGTCGAGCGGCGGCCGGCCGGCCGCCGCCGGTGCTCCCGCGACTCCGCCCGGAAACAACGGGCAGCCGTGGGGCCGGCAGCGGAGCGACGAGACGCCGCTGACCGGTGACGCCCTGGCCAAGGTGACGCGGCTCGCCAAGGCCAAGGTGGCCGGCGGCACGATCGTTCGCGTCGAGACCGACGCCGACGGCCACGCGGCCTACGAGGCCCACATGGTCAAGGCCGACGGCACGCCTGTGACGGTCTACGTGAACAAGCAGTTCGAGGTCGTCGGCGTCGAGTCGGGCATGCCCGGACCGCCCGGCGGCCGAGCGCCGTCGTCCTCGAGCGGCGCGAGCGCCTAGCTCGCGTGGAAAGGGCTCGCCCAGGCGCCGGGCGAGCCCTCGCCGTCCGCAGTAGCATCGCGCCGTGCACGAGCTTCGGGCCGGGCTCTGGCACTGGCAGGGTCCGCATCCGGAGTGGACTCAGGATCAGTGGTGGCCGCAGGAGGTCTCGTCGTACGCGTTCGACGACGGGCTGCGGCTGCTCCTCTTCGACCCGCTGGCCGTGCCTGAGGAGATCCTCGCCATCGCGGCCGACCGCGAGCCGGTGGTGGTGCTCACTGCGCCCTGGCACGAACGCGATGCGGAGCGCGTGGTCGAGCGCCTGGGCGCGCCAGTGTTCACGCCGCCGCCCGACACCGCGGACGACCTCGTGCGGAAGTACAGCCTCGATCCTGAGCAGATCCCGGAGGGCTGGCACAGCTCCGACCTCGAGTGGCTCGTGGCGGAGGGGCGCGGGGAGGCCAACCTCTACGTGGCCGGTGACCGGCTTCCGATCGGCGTCGAGGCATTTCCCGGACGGTCGCACAACGACGTCGTGCTCTGGGTTGAACGCGCGGGCGCGGTCGTCGCCGGCGACTCGCTGGTCGACTTCGGCCGCGGCTTCGAGGTCCCGCAGGAGGTGCTGGAGCACGGCGCCACCCGCGAGCAGGTGGTCGCCGACCTGCGGCCGCTGCTCGAGCTGCCGGTCGAGGTCGTGCTGCCGGCGCATGGGACGCCGAAGGACCGTGAAGCGCTCGAGCGCGCACTCGCCGAATAGCCCGGCGACTGCGATGACCGATGAGTTGTGCGCGCCCCCGAGTCTCTGAGGGCAGCGCTACGCTGGCCCGCGAACGAAGGAGCACCCGACGACGAGCGCATGCGCAGCGGCTTGGGATCGGCCTTGGTCTGGATGTGGACGGCTGACGGCGCAGTCGACCTCGTCGTCGAACGAAGCAGCGCCGCGGACGACCTGGCACCCTGGACGACCGGCACGAGCAGGAGGGATGAGATGGCCAGGATCAGCTACGACGAGGGGACCGCTGCGGCGTACAAGGAGGTCCGCGAGATCCCGCGCGCCGGGCTCTCGGACTGGCGCGAGGCGGTACGACGCCACCTCCGCCCGTCGGCGGGAATGACCCTCGTGGACATCGGCGCCGGGACCGGTCAATTCGCCGCGGCCTTCAGCGACTGGTTCGACCTCAGCGTCGTCGCGATCGAGCCGTCGGCCGCGATGCGGGATCAGATCCCGCGGTCACCGGCCATCGAGGTGCTCGAGGGAGACGTGTGCTCCCTACCACTGCCGGATGAATCGGCAGACGCCGCCTGGCTCTCACTCGTCATTCACCACGTCCCGGACCTGGGAGTCGCCGCACGCGAGATCCGCCGGGTCCTCCGCCCAGGCGCCCCCGTCCTCATCCGGCAAGGCTTCCCGGGCAGGCTGGACGGGGTCGAGCTCGTCCGCTGGTTCCCCGAGACCGCTCGGGTGGTCGAGACCTACCCTTCGGTCACGGATACGTCCGAGGCCTTCGCGGGCGCAGGGTTCCAGCAGGACGCGCTCGAGCAGGTCCGCGAGACGTACCCGACGAGCCTGGCGGACTTCCTCAGCGAGGTGGACACGTTCCGCCACGCCGACACCACGATGCGGACGCTCACCGACGAGGAGTTCCTCCGCGGCAAGGAACGTCTCCGCCGTGCCGTGAGCGACGCCGAGGGAACAGCGAGCGCGGAACCCAGAAGCAACTGGCTCGACCTCCTGGTTCTCCGCTAGGCGGGAGTTGCCGCGGCCACCGATTCCCTTCGATCCCCACCCTCGTCGGGTCGCAGGATCGGCGAAGACGGCCTGAACGCGCCGACTAGGTCTCTGCCAGGAACCGCCGCAGCACGTACTGCAGGATCCCGCCGTGACGGAGGTACTCGCGCTCCTTCGGCGTGTCCAGGCGGACGCGGGCGCGGAACTCCTTGTCGTCCGCCCTCACCGTCACCTCGTCGGCCTCGCCGTTCTGGAGGCCGGTGATCATGAACTCCTCGCGGCCGGTCAGGCCGAAGCTCTCGCGGTTCTCGCCGTCCATGAACTGCAGCGGGACGATCCCGCACATGAGCAGGTTCGAGCGGTGGATGCGCTCGTAGCTCTCGGCGATCGCTGCGCGCACGCCGAGTAGGTCCGGGCCCTTCGCGGCCCAGTCGCGTGACGAGCCCGAGCCGTACTCCTTGCCGGCGAGCACGATCAGGGGCACGTCCTCGGCGCGGTACCGGTCGGCCGCGTCGAAGATCGTCATCTCCTGGCCGTCGGGGAAGTGCGCCGTCCACGTGCCCTCGCTGCCGGGAACGAGCAGGTTCTTCAGGCGGACGTTCGCGAACGTGCCGCGCACCATCACCTCGTGGTTGCCGCGTCGCGCGCCGTACGAGTTGAAGAAGCGCCGCTCGACGCCGTGCTCGATCAGCCACTCGCCGGCCGGGCTCTCGGGCTTGATCGACCCGGCGGGGGAGATGTGGTCGGTCGTGACGCTGTCGCCGAGCGACACGAGGCAGCGCGCGCCTTCGATGTCCTCGATCGGCTCCGGCTCGTGCGGCATGCCTGCGAAGAACGGCGGCCGTCGGATGTAGGTGGACGCCTCGTCCCAGGCGTAGAGATCGCCCTCCGGCACCGGCAGCGCCTGCCAGCGCTCGTCGCCGGCGAAGACGTCGGCGTACTGCTTGCGGAACATGCCGCCGTCGAGCGCGGTTGCGACCGTCTCCTCGATCTCCTGCGAGCTCGGCCAGAGGTCTCGCAGGAAGACGTCCTCGCCGTCGCTACCCTGCCCGATCGGCTCGCTGTCGAGGTCGATGTCCATCCGGCCGGCGAGCGCGTAGGCGACCACGAGCGGGGGAGAGGCGAGGTAGTTCGCCTTCACCTCGGGGTGGATCCGCGCCTCGAAGTTGCGGTTGCCGCTGAGCACCGAGCAGACGACCAGGTCGCCCTCCTCGACCGCCGCCGAGATCGGCTCCGGCAGCGGGCCGGAGTTCCCGATGCAGGTCGTGCAGCCGTAGCCGACGGTGTGGAAGCCGAGCGCCTCGAGGTATGGCGTCAGGCCGGCCTGGTCGTAGTAGTCGGTCACGACGCGCGAGCCCGGGGCGAGCGACGACTTGACCCACGGCTTGCGCTGCAGCCCGCGCTCCACCGCCTTCTTCGCGAGGAGCGCCGCGCCGATCATCACCTGCGGGTTCGAGGTGTTCGTGCAGCTGGTGATCGCGGCGATCACGACGGAGCCGTCGCGCAGCTCGATCCCCTCACCGTCGAGCTCGGCGGTGGCGGCGTGCGCCTGCGGGCGCTCCGCGATTGCGACCGGCGCCGGGTCGGGCTCGTACTCGTGCGGGCCGGGCTCCTGGAACGAGGTCGGGTCACTGGCGGGGAAGGTGTCCTCGACGCCCCGGTCGAGGGTGCCGTTCCCATACGAGTGGCCGAAGCTCGAGAGCGCGTCGACGAACGAGTCCTTCGCCTCGGCCAGCGGCACGCGGTCCTGCGGGCGCCGCGGCCCGGCCAGGCTCGGCTCGACCGAGCCGAGGTCGAGCTCGACGACCTGCGAGTACTCGGGCTCGACCGACTCGTCGTGCCAGAGCAGGTTCTCCTTGCAGTACGCCTCGACCAGCTGGATCCGCTCGTCCGGGCGGCCCGTGAGGCGCAGGTACGTGAGCGTCAGCTCGTCGACCGGGAAGAAGCCGCATGTCGCGCCGTACTCGGGCGACATGTTCCCGATCGTGGCGCGGTCGGCCAGCGCTAGGCCCTCTAGGCCCGCGCCGAAGTACTCGACGAACTTGCCGACGACGCCGGTGCGGCGCAGCAGCTCCGTCACGGTCAGCACGAGGTCGGTCGCAGTCGCGCCCTCGCGCAGGCGGCCGTCGAGCCGCACACCGACGACCTGCGGGACGAGCATCGACAGCTCCTCGCCCAGCAGCGCGGCCTCGGCCTCGATCCCGCCGACGCCCCAGCCGAGCACGCCGA
The DNA here is from genome assembly GCA_963765785.1 of uncultured Actinomycetes bacterium. GTDB lineage: Bacteria > Actinomycetota > Thermoleophilia > Gaiellales > Gaiellaceae > AC-32. Next base: position 2,737 of record CAVXXW010000003.1, on the reverse strand, counting down.
GGCCGTTGACCATCGTCGTGTGCGAGTCGGTGCCGACCAGGGTGTCCGGGAAGGCGACGCCATCGCGCTCCTCGATCACGCGCGCGAGGTACTCCAAGTTGACCTGGTGGACGATCCCCGTGTTCGGCGGGACGACCTTGAGGTTGTCGAAGGCGCCCCGGCCCCAGCGCAGGAAGGCGTAGCGCTCGCCGTTCCGCTCGTAGTCGCGGTCGCGGTTGACCTCGATTGCCATCCGCGTCGCGAACTCGTCGACCTGCACGGAGTGGTCGATCACGAGCTCGGCCGGAATGTGCGGGTTGATCTTCGCCGGGTCGCCGCCCATGTCGGCCATCGCGCTGCGCATGGCGGCGATGTCGACGATCGAGGGCACGCCCGTGAAGTCCTGGAGCAGGACGCGCGAGGGGCGGAAGCCGAGCTCGCGGTACGGCTCGTCGTGGGGCTGCCACTGCGAGACGGCTTCGACGCCGGCCTCGGAGCCGTGGCGGAGCGCGTTCTCGAGCAGGATCCGCAGCGAGTACGGCAGCCGCTCGACGCCGTCGACGGACGCCAGCGGTGCGTAGGAGACGCTTCGGTCTCCGGCGCGCAGGGTGGCTGTTGCTCCGGAGGCCATGGCTCGACTTTACCGAGCCATTGCGGGCTAGGCCTTCGCGGGCGCCTGCAGCTCGACCTCGGCGGGCTCGCCCTCGCGGAGCTCCCTGCTGCGCTCGGCCTCGGCGTTGATCTCGGCGCCGAGCAGGAGCGCAACCGAGCTGACCCAGAGCCAGGTCAGCATCACGACCACGGCCGAGAGGGAGCCCCAGGCCTTGTTGTAGGAGGCGAAGCGGCTCGTGTAGAACGCGAACGCGCCGGACGCGAGCAGCCAGACGAGCACCGCGAAGACCGCCCCGAAGCTGACGAACTGCCACTTCTGCTTCACGTCCGGGCCGAGGTAGTAGATGACTCCGAAGGCGAGCAGGAGGCCGCCGATCAGGATCGGCCACTGCGCCGCCCACCACACGTACTCGGTGGCGGTCCTGTTTCCGATCGCGTTGCCGAGCCAGCGGGAGAGGTGCGGCCCGAGCACGAGCAGACCCAGCGCCAGCGCGGAAGCGAGGAGGGCAAAGACGGCCATGCCCGCGGCGACGAGGCGCCGGCGCACGAAGCCGCGCGTCTCCTGACGCGCATATGCCAAGTTCAACGCCCACATCACGTTCTGCATCGCGCCGCTCAGCGACCAGAGAGCGAGCACGCCGCCGACGGCGATCAGCGTGATGCTCGTGCCGTTCCGCCGGGTCAGCCGGCGCAGGCTGTTCTCGATCAGGCTCGAGACCTCGCTCGGGACGATGTGATGGAGCTTGTCGATGACAGTCGTGACCGCGTCCGGCCCGGCGTACAGGCCAAAGAGTCCGGCGGCGAGGAGCAGCGCTGCCGGGATCGTGAGGAAGGCGTAATAGGCGAGCGCGGCCGCGAGGCTCGTGAGGTGGTCCTCGCTCGACCGCTTGAACGCGCGCTTCAGGATCGCGAGGTAGTCGCGCTTCGACAGGTCTGCCGGGCCGGGGTTTTCGAGCCGCGGCTCCTGGAGCCCCGGCTGCGGCTCCGGCGCCTCGTTCTCGGCCGCCGTGTCCCTCATCGAGCCTCCTTGCCTCGGCGGTGGCGAACGCAAACTTACGACGTGAGGCCGCGCTGGGTCAGCTCGGCCGCTGCCTCGTCGAAGCGGTCGGTCGCGACTTGGCCCTCGAGCCAGCGCGCGAGCTCCGCCAGGCCGTCCTCGAACGGCACCTCGGCCTCGAAGCCGAGCGCCTCGCGCGCGAGTGACACGTCGGCGAAGCAGTGGCGGATGTCGCCGGCGCGGAACTTGCCGGTCAGCTCGGGCTCGATCTCCTTGCCGAGCACGCGCGTGAGCGCGTCGGCGATCTCCAGCACCGAGCTGCTCTTGCCGCTGCCGACGTTGACAGGCCGGCCGTCGGCGCCGTCGCGTTCCAGCGCGAGCCGGCACGCGCGCGCCACGTCGGCGACGTTGACGAAGTCGCGCCGCTGGCCGCCGTCCTCGTAGACGAGCGGCCGCCGGTCGTTCAGCAGCCGCGAGGCGAAGATCGCGAGCACGCCGGTGTACGGATTGGACAGGGCCTGGCGCGGGCCGTAGACGTTGAAGAGCCGCAGGGCCACGGCCGGCACGTCGTACGCGGCGCCGTAGAGCAGGCACATGCGCTCCTGGTCGTACTTCGTCAGCGCGTAGATCGACGCGAGCGACGGCTCCTTCGTCTCGGGCGTCGGTACCGGCGTCAGCTCCTCGCCGCTCGCGCCGCGCGGGTCCCACTCGCCGCGGGCGAGCTGCTCGCGGCTGCGCACGGTCGCGGGCACAGGCTCGTAGGCGCCCTCGCCGTAGATGCTCATGCTCGATGCGACGACGAGCTTGCGCACCGGGTGGTCGAGCAGCGCCTCCAGCAGGACGCCGGTGCCGGCGGTGTTCGCGGCCGCGTACTCGGCGGGCTCGTACATGCTCTGGCCGACCCCAACGCGCGCGGCGAGATGGACGACGGCATCGACGCCTTCGAGCGCCGCGCGCACGACCTCGGGGTCGCGGACGTCGCCGGCGATCACGTCGATCTCGTCGGCGAGATAGTCGGGCCGCCTCGCGTCGCCGTGTACCTGCTCGACGAGGCTGTCGAGCGCCCGTACCCGGTAGCCGGCGCGAAGCAGCTCGTCGCCCACGTGCGAGCCGACGAAGCCCGCGCCGCCCGTGATCAGGACGTGCTCT
>CAVXXW010000002.1:0-93915 GCA_963765785.1 uncultured Actinomycetes bacterium | reverse complement strand
ACGGTGACGTTGTAGGCGGCGCCGCCGGCGAGTTTGGTCGCGAAGGCGAAGGAGCCGTTGGCGGTCAGGGTCAGGTCGTCGCCGCCGTTGTTGCGGAGCACGACCGTCCCGGAGAGCCCGGAGGTGCTGCCGCCGACCGAGTAGGTCGAGCCCGAGCTACCGGTCGCACCGCCGCCGACCCAGTTGTCGGCCTTGGCCTTGCCGTACGTCATGATCCCCGGCGCGCCGCCGCTGATGCTGGTGTCGGTAGCGGTGATCCGGGTGACGCCGTTTTGGAGGAAGGAGATCGTCGAGCCCGCGGCGCTCAACTGCAGCGTCGTCCCTGCGGGCAGCGCGCCGGAGTTGTAGGAGCTGCCGAGCTGAATCCAGGTGCCGGCGTTCCGCTTGTAGAGGCGGAGCTGCGGGCTGCCGCTGTTCCGGAAGTACATCCCGAGGTAGGTGTTCTGGCCGCCGTTTTGGGTGCGCACAGACGGACCTACCCACTGGCCGCCCGAGAGCTGCGTCGAGGTGAGCTGGATCTGCGACGACTGGTCGCTGTTGTAGGTCTCCGCGATCCGGATGTCGCCTGCGGTTGCGCTCGTGCCGACGACCGTCTGCGAAGTAATCGAAAGCGCGCCGTCGCTGACCGCGGTCCAACTTGCACCCAGCGAGCCGTTCGCACGATTGAAGTCGTCCGACGGCGAGGTTGCGGAAGCAGCCTGGGCAGACGACAGGATCAGAAGAATCACTGCGAGGAGGGCAGGCAACCGCAGCGCCGAGACAGCCCTCATCGTGAAGCGCTTGGCGGCATCGGGCCCGGACTCGCCTCCGATTGACACGTGGACCTCCCCTCCGTCGTGAAGTCGCTGAACCTGCGAGGACAGTCCGCCGCACGAGACGCTTCGCAAGCCTGCCAGTGGCAAAGCCGCCCAGTACCGGAATAACGGTACACGCGTTTCCGGCCGAAATACAGCTAGCCAGGTGGCTAGAGATCTAGAGAAGAGAGGTACGGCCCGTACGGCCGCGTGTCACTGCTCTGTCCCGGCGTTGCAGACACTTGTCCTACTGACCCGGGCGTGGCCGGTGTCGACGAAGCTCTAGGGGATGACCGCCGCGGTCCAGAGCTCGGTCATGTACTTCACCGCCGCTGTCGGAGTGCAGTGCGTCGGGCGCTTCCTGGTTGGTCTCAGCAAGGCCAACGGGCAAGCCGCCGACGTCGCGCCTGACGACGAGGTCGAGGTCGATGTGAAAGTTGAGGCCGCGCCCGAAGTCGTCGACGGGTCGCGCCGACTTCGCCTGCACCCTTGAGTACTACTACCGACCCCTTCGCCCGCGCCGCCTACGAACCTGGCCTACAGCCACAAGCGCCCGGACGTGCACGCCGTCGAGAGGCGCGAAGAGGGCGAGAGGCGCACACGGCGGATCGACAGGGCGCTGCTGGCAATGGCGGGCCGAGGTCGGGGTCCTCGCGCGCGAGAGCGTAGAAAGGCGGACAGGTCGTCGTCGAGCGCCAGCGTCGTCGTGAGGCTCATGGCGTCAGCGTCGACCTCGTTCGGCGGCAGGTCTGCGACGCCGTGCGAGGCGAGCGTCCGACGCAGGTCGACGGGCTCGCCGCCGGCGCCGACGAGCTCGAGCTCCGCCTGCCAGCGCCGCGCCACCTAGTGCGGCGCCCACGGGCCGACGCCGCCGAGCCGCTCGACCTCGATTCGCATCGTCACCCCGGGCGGCGGATCGTCCATCGGCGGGAACTTCACGTCGGGGCCGAGGTAGACGTACGCAAGCCGCTGCAGCAGCTCCGGCGCGCCGCCGTCCTCGAGCCGGGCGCGGCCGTGGACGACGAGGTACTCCTTCAGGCCCGGCGGCCGCAGCTGCGTCCCCTCGAACGAGAGCGTCACGCGCGGGTCGCGCCGGACGTTGCGGAGCTTGCGCTGGTCGGCCGCCAGGTGCGCCGAGACGAGCTCGTCGCCGTCGAGCCCGACCCAGACGCAGGTGACCTGCGGCGACCCGTCCGGGTTCAGCGTGACGAGGTGGCCGAGCGCCCCGGACTCGATCAGCTCCCTTGCCTCTGCGGGCAGCGACGCCATGGTGGAAGTCTGCACGCGTGACCGTGCTCGGCGTCGACGTGGGAGGGACCTTCACGGACGCCGTGCTGCTCGCCGAGGACGGGCTGCGGACCGCGAAGGTCCCGACCTCGGCGCGGCAGGAGGAATCGGTGCTCGCGGCGGCCGAGGCCGTCGGCGCCGCCGGGGTCGAGCGCTTCACGCATGGCACGACCGTCGCGACGAACGCGCTCCTGGAGCGCAAGGGCGCGCGCACGGCGTTCGTGGCGACCGCAGGCTTCGAGCACCTGCTGCACCTCCGCCGCCAGAATCGCGCGCACCTCTACCGACTGTGTGCGGCGCACCCCGAGCCGCTCGTCCCGCTCGAGCGCTGCCACGGCGTCCGCGAGCGGATCGGGCCCGACGGCGTCGTCGAGCCGCTGGCGCTCGACTCGCTGCCGCAGCTCGGCGAGGACGTCGAGGCGGTGGCCGTGTGCCTCCTGTTCGCGTTCCGCGACCCGGAGCACGAGCGCACGGTCGCGGAGGAGCTACGGCGGCGGCTGCCGCGCGCGCGGGTCGTGGCGTCGCACGAGGTCGCGCCGGAGGTGCGCGAGTACGAGCGCGCGTCGACGACGGCGATCGACGCCTACCTCGGGCCGGCGGTCGCCCGCTATCTCGAGGCGCTCGGCGCCGCGAGCGTGGGCGCAGGATTGCCGGAGCCGTTGGTGATGCGGTCGTCCGGCGGGCTGGCGACCCTCGCGGAGGCGGCGGCGCACCCGGCCGTGGCGCTCGTCTCCGGCCCGGCCGGCGGCGTCGTCGGCGCGGCGCGGGTCGCCGGAGTCGAGGACGCGCTGACGCTCGACATGGGCGGCACGTCCACGGACGTCTGCCTGATCCGCGGCGGACAGGCCGAGCGGAGTGCCGAGCGCGAGGTGGCCGGGTTCCCGCTGCGCCTCCCGATGGTGGACCTGCAGACGGTGGGCGCAGGCGGCGGCTCGATCGTCTGGCGCGATACGGGAGGCGCCCTGCGCGTCGGGCCCGAGAGCGCCGGCGCCGATCCAGGGCCCGCGTGCTACGGGAGAGGCGGCACTCGGCCGACCGTGACCGACGCGAACCTGCTCCTCGGACGGCTGCCGGACGAGCTCGCCGGCGGGCTCCGGCTGGACCGGCCCGCTGCCGAGCGCGCGTTCGACGGGATCGACCCGGCGGAGGCGATCGAGATCGTGAACGCGGAGATGCTGCGGGCGCTGCGGCTCGTGTCGGTCGAGCGCGGCCACGACCCGCGCGAGCTCGCGCTCGTCGCGTTCGGCGGCGCCGGGCCGCTGCATGCGTGCGCGCTCGCGGAGGAGCTCGGGCATCGAGACGGTGCTCGTGCCCGAGGCGGCCGGCGTGCTTTCCGCGCTGGGGCTCGTGGCGGCCGACGAGCGACGCGACTTCGTGCGCTCGTACGTGTGTCCGCTCGACGAGGCGGGCGAGTTGCCGCGCGAGGGCGAGGCAGAGCTCCGCTACCGAGGCCAGTCGTTCGAGCTGACCGTGCCTCTGCAGCCGCAGCTCGCCGAGGCGTTCCACCGCGCGCACGAGGCCCGCTACGGCTACGCCGACCCCGCGCGCGAGATCGAGCTCGTTGCGGTTCGGACCGCCGAGGTCCGCCCGGCACCGCCGTTCACTCTGGCTCCGGCCGAGCCGCTGCAGCGGGAAGGCCCGGCGGTCGTCGCCCTCAGCGGCGCGACCTGCTGGATTCCCCCGGGCTGGGTGGGGGTTAGGGATGGGACCAGTAGCACGCTGCGGCTCACGAAACTGTCACGAGACCGTGCCGAGTCTGTGAAATGAGGATCGAGCTCCAGGTCATCGGCGCCGCTCTCCGGTCGATCGCCGACGAGATGGGCGCAGCGCTCGTCCGCTCGGCCTTCTCGGCGAACATCAAGGAGCGGCGCGACTGCTCGACCGCGCTCTTCGACGCGCGCGGACGGATGATCGCGCAGGCCGAGCACATCCCCGTCCACCTCGGGGCGATGCCCGACGCCGTGGCCGCCGTGCGCGAGCACGATCCCGGCGCGGACGAGGTCTGGATCCTCAACGACCCCTTCGCCGGCGGCACGCACCTCCCCGACATCACGCTCGTCACGCGGACGCGCACCGGGTACGCGGTCACTCGTGCGCATCACGCCGACGTCGGCGCGGTCGAGCCCGGCAGCCTGCCGGCCGATTCCCGCACGCTCGACGAGGAAGGCGTGGTCATCCCGCCGACGCTGCTGGACGACGCCGTGCTCGACGAGCTGGTCTCGAGGATGCGCAACCCCGAGGAGCGCCGCGGCGACCTCCGCGCACAGCTTGCCGCCCACGCGCTCGCGGCGCGGCGCGTCGACGAGCTCTGCGCGCGGCGCGGCCAGGCGCAGGTCGAGGCGGCGATGGACGAGCTCCACGACTACTCCGAGCGGCTCGTGCGCGCAGCGATCGCCCGGCTGCCGGACGGCTTGTACGAAGCCCGGGACGTACTCGAGCCCGCCGTCGGCGGCGAGCTCGAGATCTGCGCGAGCGTGACGATCGACGGCGACGAGCTCGCGATCGACTTCGCCGGTACCGCCCAGCAGCACGACGGCAACCTCAACTGCCCGCTCGCGGTCACGCGCTCGGCGTGCTACTTCGTGGTGCGCTGCCTCGCCGACCCCGAGCTGCCGGCCTCGGGCGGAGCGTTCGTTCCGGTCCACGTGCGGGCGCCAGAGGGCTCGCTGGTGAACGCCCGCCCGCCTGCGGCCGTCGCGGCCGGGAACGTCGAGACGTCGAGCCGGATCGTCGACGTCGTCTTCGCCGCGTTCGGCCGCGCGCTGCCGGTGCCCGCACAGGGCCAGGGGACGATGAACAACCTCACGCTCGGCAACGACCGCTTCACGTACTACGAGACCGTCGGCGGCGGCCAGGGCGCGTGCCCCGACGCCGACGGTCCTTCGGCGGTGCACGTCGCCATGTCGAACACGCTCTCGACTCCGGCCGAGTCGCTCGAGCTCGCCTACCCGCTCCGGGTCGAGCGGCACGAGCTGCGGCTCGGCTCGGGCGGCGCCGGGGCGCATCGCGGCGGCGACGGCGTCGTGCGTGAGCTCCGCGTGCTCGAAGACTGCCGGCTCTCGCTCGTCTCAGAGCGGCGGGCGCGGGCGCCGCAGGGCGCGAACGGCGGCGCTCCCGGCGCCCGCGGGCCGCAACCTGCTGAACGGCGAGGAGCTGCCCGCAAAGGTGACGCGCAGCATGGTCGCGGGCGACGTGATCCGCGTCGAGACGCCCGGCGGGGGCGGCTTCGGCCCCGTCCGAGACGGCCACTAGCGCCGCCGCGACCGCTCCAGTAGGACCGTCGGTGCGTTGTTGCACTTTCGACACGTCTCCGTTTCACACGTGTGCGCCGGCCATGCCTACCGTCGACGGGAGTCGATGGGAGGCCGGTTCGCGCCTCCGGAAGGGAGCTCGAAATGCACCATCGCGCCGGAGGTCTCTGCGCGGCGATCGCGGGGTTGCTCGCGGTGACCGCCTCGCTCGTCTTCGCGGGAGCGGCTCGCCCGCTCCCGTCATGCAACCTCGGTCAGATCACGAAGCTCGGCGACCCGTCGCTGAGCGCGCCGAGCCCGACGTATCCCGGCACCACGATCACGTCGACCGGCGGCTCGTGGTCATCCTGCGCGGAGTCGTTCACCGGCTTCTACGCCGAGTGGCTGCGCGACGGCGTCGTCGTCAGCGGCCCGACGTTCGTGGCGTCATCGCCAGGTGCGTTCTCGTACGTCGCGCAGGCGGCCGACGTCGGTCACTCGATCCGCTCTGGCATCCAGCCCTGCAACGCGGACGGCTGCTACGGCTCCTACGCGCTGAGCTCGAACGCGGTCGTGCCGGCGGCGTCGCCTCCACCACCGCCACCACCACCGCCGCCACCGCCACCGCCCAGTCCGCCACCGCCGTCGCAGTGACTGGGTATTGCGCGACGCGAACGGCTTCCAGTCCTCGGCGCGACTGTCGCGCTCTTCCGGGACGTCGACACGGCTCGGCCTCAGCAGTCGCCGCTGACAACGACGACGACTGACGCGAGTGGCTACTACGTCCTCCGCGCAGCCAACGCCGGGGTCGTCGCCGCCGACACCGCCGCCAACGACGGCTGGGCGAACTTCGCGGTCGAGGCGACGGCCGGCAACGCCCCGTACTAGACGTCGTCTCCCGTCGCTGGGACGCAGCCACGGGAACCTGGCAACTCGCCGGACGACGTCGTGTCGCAGGGCGTTGCCGGCGGCTGAGTACGGGGACCCCCGGGATGCCGACGAGCGATCCGCTTACGGTGACCTGACGCCGATGGCTGCCGCCTCCATCACGCGCGCGATGGCCCGAACGTCTCCGGACCGTGCGTTTCGCACTCCAGAAGACCACGCTGTGCGACCGAGATCGACCCGACGATCATCGGCGAGCTCCACGTCGCGCGTGACGCGACCGGCACGTTCTACTACGGCCGCGGAGGCCGGGCCGACAGCTACATCTCGATCGGAATCAGCGTCGGCGGTTGGCACGTCGGCGGCTACAAGCACGTCGCGACCGCCAACTCGGCGTCGATCAGCGTGACGAACCCCACCGGGGACTGGGCGCACGAGATCACCTCGCGCTTCGTCTACGGACGCTACAAGCACGAGCGCTGGACCGTCGACCCGGTCACGGGCCAGCCTTCACGTGCGGCGTCTACTACACCAAGGAGGCGAGGCTCTGGATCGGCGACTACGCCATCGGCCAGGACCTCTCGCAGTTCCTCCACCTCTGCAGGACCCAGTACACGCGGTACGCGTCTTCCTACGGCATCAACGGGACGTTCGGCCGCAGCACACGGAGGCTGAGGACATACGAAGCGGGTGCGAGGGTGAATCTCGGCACCGGGGCTCTCGACCTCCGTGTCTGGAGCGGTGCCTCGTCTCGCGTCGGTTACAGCTACAAGTTCGGGACTGCGTACCAGCAGCACTGGCTCTGCGGCAACGACAACTGGCCGCCGTACTCGACCCGGATCTTCGCGGGTGGTTGACGTCGCTCCCGCGAGCAGACGCCGACGGCTGGCTTTGGCCGCCGTCGGCTTCGCCCTCGCGGCGACACTCGCGTTGATCGCGGCTCTCGTTCTACGCGGTGGCGGGAAGACCGGAGAAGGCCCGCTGGGGTGCGGCGGTTGCGACTTCATCTTCACGTCGCTGCCAATCGACGTCGGCCACCCGGGGACAAACGGCGTTCCCGTGCTCCTCAACCACGGAACGGAAGACGCCGTTCTCGACCGCGTCACCTTCGACGGCCTGACGTCGGGGCTGGAGATCCTCGGCCCGCTCGCGCTCGGATCGGCGACTACGTCGGCCCCGGCCAGGCGGCCGGCGCGATCCGGGGGTACCCGCCCGCGCACACCCGCCAAGTCGCCCGGCCGGTCGCCGCTTCGTCGTCCATCCCTATCGCAGCCGCGACGAGGCGGTCGAGCTCCTGATCGGGTTTCGCCCGCGCCGCGCGGGTGCCTTCAGCTATCGCTCCCTGCTAGTGCACTACCACTTCGCCGGGCACCGGTACGTCGCCCGCTACCCGATCTCGCTGACGATCTGCGCACCGTTTGCCGCCTACACCGCGGAGTCGTGTGCGGCGCATGAGCCCTGGCCATAGCGGCGGTACACTCTCGCAGTGGTCTGGGAGTTCATCTTCATGATGGTGATCCTGAAGATCCCGATCGTGTACCTCTGCCTGGTGGTCTACTGGGCGGTGAAGGCCGAGCCGGAGCCGCCGGAAGTCGTGCGGTCCGGCGTCCGCACGGATCCGCCGGAGCCGCGCGCCCCGTGGGCGCGTCGCGACCCGCGGCATGGGCCCCGGCGCGGGCCCGAGCGGACGCCAGTGCGTGCGCGGAGAGCAACGATCTCGCGGTGAGCGTCACCCCACACAGCGAGTCGGCGCGTCGCCCTGGGGAGGCGGTCGGGGGCCTCCTGGCCTCGCTGTCGATCTTCGCGAGCTGCGTCGGCCTCGCTTACCGGCCCGCGCGGCTGATCCCCGCGGCCATCCTGCTGGCGCTGCTCGCGAGTGCGCTCGGCGGTCGGCATGCCCGTCTCGCCACGATCGCAGTCGGAGTCGGGGGCGTCTGCTTCGTCGTCGGCATGGCCGTAGCCGTGCTGACCAACAACCCCATCTACTAGGGCGGCAGCTGCGGGCGCGCCGGGAGGGATCCCGGTTGGTACAACAAAGACGATGACCATGCACGACGTCGACGGACTGAACGCGGGCTACGCGAGCGCGCTGCTCGAGCAGTACCTCGAGAATCCCGAGGGCGTCCCAAGCGAGTGGCGCGCGCTGTTCGAGAGCGGCGCGAGCGAGCTCGTCGCGACGCACCCGGCGGTCGCGCGCCTCGTCGAGCTGCTGCGGGAGGACGGTAACGGGCACGTGGCGACCACGCCGCCCCCGCCGCCTCCACCTGCGCCGGCTCCGGCCGCCGCGCCGCAGCCCGCCGCCGTCGAAGCGCCGCCCGCACCCGCCGAGGCTGCGGACGAGACGGCGCTGGCGGCCGTCGCCGCGGCGATGGCGCTCGTCACGGCGTTCCGCGCCTACGGCCACCTCGCGGCGCGCCTCGACCCGCTCGGCAGCGAGCCGGTCGGCGACCCGTCGCTCGAGCCCGAGCGCCGCGAGCCGAAGCTGACCCCGGAGCTGCAGCGGCTGATCCCGGCCGACATCCTCGGCGTGCACGTTCCGGGCGAGACGCTCGCCGACGTGCTCCCGGAGCTGCGGCAGGTCTACTGCGGCACGAGCGCGTACGAGATCGAGCACATCTCCGACCACGAGCAGCGCGTCTGGCTGCGCACCGTGATCGAGTCACGTCGCTACCACCACACGCTTAGCGCCGACGAGAAGCGCCGCCTGCTCGAGCGGCTGACCGAGGTCGAGGGCTTCGAGCGCTACCTGCGCCGCGCGTTCCTCGGCCAGAAGCAGTTCTCGATCGAGGGCCTCGATGTGATGGTGCCGATGCTCGACGAGGCGATCGCGCTCTCCGCCGAGGAGGGCGGCCACGAGGTCGTGCTTGGCATGGCGCACCGCGGCCGCCTCAACGTGCTCGCACACGTGCTCGGCCGGCCGTACGACACGATCCTGCGCGAGTTCGAGGGCGAGCGGACGCTGGAGGCCGTTGTCGCCGACTCCGAAGGCGGCACCGGCGACGTCAAGTACCACCTCGGCGCCGAAGGCACGCGCCGCACGCCGGCCGGCGAGATCACCGTCACCCTCGCCTCGAACCCGAGCCACCTCGAGGCGGTCGACCCGGTCGTCGAGGGCCGGACTCGCGCGGAGCAGACCGACCGGTCGACGCGCACCGGCTACGTCGACTCGTCGGTCGCGATGGCCGTGCAGATCCACGGCGACGCAGCGTTCCCCGCGCAGGGCGTCGTCTCGGAGACGCTCAACCTCGCCGACCTGAACGGCTACTCGACCGGCGGCACGCTGCACGTGATCGCGAACAACCAGATCGGCTTCACCACCGATCCCGCGGACGCCCGCTCGACGCGCTACTCGAGCGACCTCGCGAAGGGCTTCGACGTCCCGATCATCCACGTCAACGCCGACGACCCGGAGGCGGCGCTCTCGGCGGTGCGGCTCGCGATGGCGTTCCGGCGCCGCTTCAGCACGGACGTCGTGATCGACCTCGTCGGCTACCGGCGCCACGGCCACAACGAGCAGGACGAGGCCGCGTACACGCAGCCGCTGATGGCGGCGCGGATCGAGCAGCAGCCGAGCGTGCGCTCCCAGTACGCGCAGACGCTGGTCGAGGAACGCGTCCTTTCGCAGGAGGACGCCGACGCGATGGCGGCGCGGGTCGACACGACGCTCAAGGAAGCACACGAACGGCTGAAGACGACCTTCGGCCAGGGCGTGCCGGCGGTCGCGTACGAGGGCCGCATCCCCGCGTCGACGGGGGCAGACGTGGTCACCGGCGTGCCGGCCGACCGGCTGCGCGCGCTCAACGACGAGCTGCTGCGCGTGCCGGACGGGTTCGCCGTCAACGCGAAGCTCGGGAAGCAGCTCGACCGCCGCCGCGCCACGCTCGACGAAGGCGGCATCGACTGGGGCCAGGCCGAGGAGCTCGCCTTCGCGAGCCTGCTCGTCGAGGGCATCCCGATCCGGCTGACCGGTCAGGACACCGAGCGAGGGACGTTCTCGCACCGGCACCTCGTGCTCCACGACGCGCAGAATGACCAGGCGTACGCGCCGATCCAGAACCTCGACGAGGCGACGGCGTCGTTCGAGATCCACAACTCGCCGCTTTCCGAGGAGGCGTGTCTCGGCTTCGAGTACGGCTACTCGGTCGCAGCGCCCGAGGCGCTCGTCGGCTGGGAGGCGCAGTTCGGCGACTTCGTCAACGGCGCACAGGTCGCAATCGACCAGTTCATCGTCTCGGGCCTCTCGAAGTGGGGCCAGACCTCACGCCTGACGCTGCTGCTGCCGCACGGCTACGAGGGCAACGGCCCCGAGCACTCGAGCGCGAGGCTCGAGCGGTTCTTGCAGCTGGCGGCGCAGGAGAACATCCGCATCGCGAACTGCACGACCGCGGCGCAGTACTTCCACCTGATGCGGCGGCAGGCGCTCGACCCGAGCGCGCGCCCGCTTGTCGTGATGACGCCGAAGGGGCTGCTGCGGCTGAAGGCGGCGGCGTCGGCGCTGAGCGACCTCGCCGAGGGGAGCTTCCGGCCCGTCCTCGGCGATCCCGCTGCGGACACGAGCGAGGTGCGGAGGCTCGTCCTCTGCTCCGGAAAGGTCTACTACGACCTCGCCGGCCACGAGCTGCGCGCCGAAGCTCGCAGTGTCGCGATCGGCCGGGTCGAGCAGCTCTACCCGTTCCCGGTCGCCGACGCGGCCGAGTTCGTGCGCTCGTTCCCGCAGCTCGAGGAGGTCGTCTGGGCGCAGGAGGAGCCGCAGAACATGGGCGCGTGGCGCGCGATCCGCCACCGGCTCGAGGAGACGCTGCCCGAGGGCGTGCGCCTGCGGTTCGTTGGCCGGCCTTGGCGTGCGAGCCCGTCCGAGGGCTACCCGACGGCACACCTCAGAGAGCAGGACCGGATCGTGCGGGAGGCCCTGAGCTTCTAGTCGATCAGCGCCGCGGAGACCGCCGCCGGCGCTGCTGTTCCATCAGCTTGGCCGCGACCCTCGGCCCGTGCACGCGGGCCTGGCGCACGATCGCGCGTCGGTGCTGTTTCGGGATCCGTCGCCAGATGTCCCACGCGGTCAGCGCGAGCCCGATCGTGCCGGTCCGGCGGAAGTTCGTCAGGCGAGGCATCGCGGCAGACTAGCGCTTAGAGCCGCGGCCACCGCCGCCGCCCTGGCCGCCGCCGTTCCCTTGGCTGCCGCCGTTCCCTTGGCTACCGCTGCCGCCCTGGCCGCCGCTGCTGCCCTGGCCGCCGCTGCTGCCCTGGCTGCTGCCGGTGCCCTGGCCGCCGCCACTCTGGCCGTGGTCGCCGCTGCGGCCGTGCCCGTGGTCGCCGTGGCCGTGGCCCTGGCTGCTCTGGTCGCCGCCGCTGCCGGTGCTCGTGCCCGGGTTCTGGTTGGCGCTGCTCCCGCGGTCGCTGCCGCCCTTGCCGTGGTCCTTTCCGCTGCTGCTGCTGCCGCCGCCGCCGTCGCTGCTGTGACTCTTGTCGTGGCCGGGGTCGCCTTTGCCCTGGTCGCCGCCGAGGCCCTTGCCGGGGTCGCCGCCGTTGCCGCGGCCACGCGTCCAGCCGTAGTGGTGACCGTTGTTGCTCTTCTCGTCGCCGCTGTTGACGCGCTCGTACGGAGGAGGCGGCGGCGGCGGCTTCGTCCCCGGCACCGGAGGCGGCGGTGGAGGAGGCGGAGGCGGGGGCGGAGGAGGCGGGGGTGGTGGTGGCGGAGGCGGAGGAGGCGGCGGCGCGACGGGCGGGGGTGGTGGTGGCGGAGGCGGAGGCGGAGGAGGCGGCGCGGCAGGCGGAGTTGAGCCGCCGCCGCTCGACGGCTTCGCGGGGGTCGAGCTAGGGACGGCGCCGCGCAGCGACGCGACCGTCGAGACGGCCGGCGAGAAGACGACGGCCGGGGTCGAGGGCGTGCGCGTGTTCTTCCGGCCGTGCCGGGCGGGAGCCTTGGGCGGCGGTAGCGGTGCCGCATGGACGACGACGTTGCTCGGCTTGCCGACCGGGATCGGCAGCGACTCCGGAGGCGTGTTCGGCCCCAGCGTGACGATTGCAGGCAGGGTCACGGCTGCAGCCAGCGCAGTCCCAGCGACTGCTGCTGTTGCGATGATTGCGAGACCCCGTCTCACGAGCTCCCTTCTTCCTGCCGATGCACTGACTCATGGTATCGGCGCCACTAGTCGGCAACCTAAATTTCAAGCCATGAGCTTCAAGCTCAAACTAGTCGCATATTTCCTGCTTGTCTCGCTTCTCCCTCTCGGCGCGGCCGGCTGGGCGCTGCACGAGGTTATGCGGAGCAGCGAGACGCGGCGCGTCGACGTGCGCCTGGAAGCGGGCCTGCGGGCGCTCTCCGCAACCTACAAGGGCGAGCTCGGGGGAGCCGCACGGCGCGCACGCGACCTCGCCGGAAACCGCGAGCTCCAGCGGGCGCTCCTCAGCAGCGACCGGGCCAAGCTGCGACGACTCGTTGCGGGCGCGCGCGGGGTCAGGCTCGAGACGCCGTCGTACAGCATCGGGCCGCCGCAGATGATCGCGCCCGGCTCGGGTTATCAGATCCGGAACGGCGGCAGGACCGTCGGGACGCTCGTCTCGGGCGTGCCGCTGACGCCGGCCGCGGTCGCGCGGCTGCGTGACCAGTCGGGCATCGACTCCGACGACCAGCTGGTCGTCCTGCACGGCGGCCGCATCGCCGCCGGGCCCGCGTCGCTACGCGGAGCGCGCCTGACCGGACCCGGGCACGCGACGACTCTCGCGCTGAACGGCACCCGCTACCGGACGTTGGTGAGCTCGCAGCAGGGGAGCGACACGCCGGCGCTCGCGCTGCTCGCCCCGCAGGACTCGATCGACGACGCGGTTGCACGCGCCGACCGGCGGCTGCTGCTCGGCCTCCTGCTCTCGCTCGCGCTCGTCGCGGTTGTCGCCTACGCGGTCGGCCGCTCGATCGTCGCCTCGCTCGGTCGGCTTGCGAACGCCGCCAACGCGATCGCGCGCGGTAGCCTCGACCAGCGCGTCGAGGCCGACGGCCAGGACGAGTTCGGACGCTTGGGGCTCGCCTTCAACGAGATGGCCGACCAGCTCGAGGCCCGGATGGAGGAGCTCGACGCGGAGCGCGCGCGTCAGCGCGAGGCGACGGTCCGATTCGGCGAGGCGCTCGCGGCGACGCACGACGTCGACCAGCTCCTGCGGGTGATCGTCGAGACCGTGGTCGAGACGACCGGCGCGACCGGCGGGCTCGTCGTCGGCCTCGGCGGCGAGGTCGTCCAGTCCGGCACGCTCTCCGAGCGCGGCGAGACCTTCGAGCTGCCGCTGACCGCCGGCCGCCAGAGCTTCGGCACGCTCACGCTCTCCGGCCGCGGCTTCACGGTCGAGCAGCGCCGGACGGCCGCGACGCTCGTCGCGCACGCGGCGATCGCGCTCGAGAACGCCCGCCTGCACCGGATCGTCGCGCGGCAGGCCCTCGTCGACATGCTCACGGGCCTCGCCAACCGCCGCCAGAGCGAGGAGGCGCTCGCCGGCGAGCTGATGCGGGCGGAGCGCTTCGGCGGGTCGGTCGCCTTCGTGCTCGCCGACCTCGACAGCTTCAAGTCGATCAACGACCGCTTCGGGCACCCCGTCGGCGACGGCGTGCTCGTCGAGTTCGCCGAGACGCTGCGCGAGTCGGTCCGCGAGATCGACGTCCCGGCCCGCTGGGGCGGCGAGGAGTTCGCAATCGTCCTGCCCGGCACCGACCTCGACGGCGCCGCCCGCCTCGCCGAGCGCACGCGCGTGGCGCTGCAGGAGCGCACGATCCTTGCGCCCGACGGAACCAGAATCCACGTCACCGTCAGCCTCGGCGTCGCTGCCTTCCCTGAGGCCGCGACCGGGGACGGGATCGTGGCCGCCGCCGACGGCGCGCTCTACGAGGCGAAGCGGAGCGGCAAGAACCGCGTCGTCACCGCCCGCCCGCGCGCCCGCGCTTAAAACTCCTCCAAGCTGGCGGTTTCTGACGCAGGCGTTACAATCGTCCGCCTGCCCACGACCGACCCACGGGAGGAGCATCGCCGGTGGAGACTTCTTCGCTGTTTGCACAAGTGATTCAGGACCATCTCGAGCTGAAGCAGCGCAACTCCGGGCTCGAGCAGGAATTGCCACTCGACCGCTACAAGACCGAGGACCCCTTCGAGAACCACCCGCTCTTCAAGACCGAGGAGCAGGCGCGGATCGAGGAGACGATGGACGGCGAGGAAACCGGCATCACCGCCGAGCGACCGTCCCTCGCTTGGCCGACGGACGAGTCCGAGGCCGAGACCGAGGGCCTCTGGAGCCGCTCGCGCGACTTCGACTGGGGCGACTGATGAGGCGCCTGCGGCTGCTCCTGATCGGAGCCGCACTCGCCTACTTCTTCGATCCCGAGAACGGCAAGACCCGGCGCGACGCGCTCGTCAAGCGCCTCGCCGGGCTGCGCCGCGACCGCGCCACGAAGACAGATCTGAGCCAGGACCTGGCCGATCAGGCGCAGGCCGTCGGCGCCGAGTAGCGTCAGGCGCGCCGACTAGAGTCGCGCCCCTTGGACGGGAAGCGCGACATCGAGGCCTGTCTGCGCTGCGGCGCGCCGATGGAGTGGCGGCACCAGACGTGGCAATGCCCGCGCTGCGCGTTCAAGCTCGGCTGCTGCGAAGGCGAGCCGGAGTCGTGCCCGACGCCTGCTGTCGTGCCGGAGAGGCGATAATCGGCGGAGCCGGTGTCACTGCAGGAGCGAACTGAGCGGCAGGCGGACGACGAGAGGCGGACGGGCAACGACCCCGCCGTCAGGCTCGAGGGCGTCCGCAAGGCGTATGGCGACGTCGTAGCAGTCGACGGCGTCGACCTGGAAATCGCGGTCGGCGAGTTCTTCACGCTGCTCGGCCCGTCGGGCTCCGGCAAGACGACGACGCTGCGCCTGATCGCCGGCTTCGAGCGGCCCGACGCCGGGCGGATCGAGCTCGGCGGCCGCGAACGTCTCGGACGTCCCGCCCTACGCGCGCGACGTGAACACCGTCTTCCAGGACTATGCGCTCTTCCCGCACATGACGGTCGCCGACAACGTCGCCTACGGCCTGCGCGTGAAGGGTGTCTCGCGGCGCGAGCGCCAGGCGCGGGTCGAGAGCGTGCTCGAACGCATGCGCCTGCCCGGCCTCGGCGGGCGCAAGCCCGTGCAACTCTCCGGCGGGCAGCGGCAGCGCGTCGCGCTCGCGCGCGCGCTCGTCAACCGGCCCGAGGTGCTCCTGCTCGATGAGCCGCTCGGCGCGCTCGACCTGAAGCTGCGCCAGGAGATGCAGCTCTTCCTCAAGAGCCTGCAGCAGGACCTCGGCATCACCTTCGTCTACGTCACCCACGACCAGGACGAGGCGCTCACGATGAGCGACCGCCTCGCCGTCTTCAACCACGGCCGGATCGAGCAGCTCGGGGCGCCGGCCGAGGTCTACGAGCGGCCGGAGAGCGCCTTCGTCGCCAACTTCGTCGGAGTCTCGAACGAGCTCGACCGCGACGGCAAGCGCTACGCGGTCCGCCCCGAGAAGATCCACCTGAACGACGCGGGCTCGACGCCGGCGCCCGGCATGCACGCCGAGCCCGGCCGCATCCGCGACGTCGTCTACGCCGGGATGGTGACCCGCTTCTTCGTCGAGCTCGACCGCGGCGGAGAGCTCCAGGTCGTCCGGCAGAACCTCGAGACCTCGTCGGCCGAGGCGCAGGACGCCCGCGGCAGGCAGGTCCTCCTCGAGTGGCGCCCAGAACACCAGCTCGAGATCGACAACCCGGGGGACATGGAAGGAGAACGATGACGAAGCACCGAAGGCGCTTCCTGGCCTGGGGCGCGAGCGCGCTCCTCGTCGGAGCGCTGGCCCTCGTCGCCGCGGGCTGCGGCGGGAGCAGCAGCAGTAGCAGCGGCGGCACCACCACGAACGGAGGGAACACCTCCGGGCTGCCGACCTCGATCGGGAAGGGCGAGGGCAAGCTCAACCTGATCGAGTGGCCCTACTACTCCGACCCGGCCTTCGCGAAGAAGTTCACCCAGCAGACCGGGCTGCGTGATCCAGCGCAAGGACGCCGGCTCCTCGAACGAGATGGTGGCTCTGATGCGGGCGGGCGGCGGTGGCGGCGGCGGGCAGTGGGACCTCGTCTCGGCCTCCGGCGACGCCAGCCTGCGGCTGATCAAGGGCGGCGACGTCCAGCCCGTAAACGTCAACCTGGTCCCGCAGTGGAAGAACTTCATCCCGATCTTCCAGTCGCCGGCGCACAACACGGTCGACGGCGTCCACTACGGCGTCTCGGTGCAGTGGGGCCCGAACGTCCTCCTCTACCGGACGGACAAGATCAAGCCCGGCCCGACGACGTGGAACGCGCTCTACGACCCGAAGTACAAGGGCCAGATCACGATCCCGAACAACCCGATCCAGATCGCGGACGCGGCCTTCTACCTGCAGCATTCGAAGCCGAGCCTCGGGATCACCGATCCGTACGAGCTGAACAAGACGCAGTTCGACGCGACCGTCAACCTGCTCAAGCAGCAGAAGAAGCTCGTCAAGCTCTACTGGAACTACGACACCGACGGCCGCGCGGCGCTCGCGAACGGCGACGCCTCGCTGGCCGCGATCTGGCCCGTCGACACGCTTGCGCTCCAGTCGAAGAACGTGCCGGTGAAGGAGGTCATCCCGGCCGACGGCGCGACCGGCTGGGCGGACACGTGGATGCTCGCCAAGAAGGCGCCACACCCGAACTGCGCGTACAAGTGGATGAAGTACGTCACCACTCCGCAGGTGCAGGCACAGCAGGCGCTGATCTTCGGCGAGACCCCGGTCAACCCGCAGGCCTGCCCGTTCATGAACAAGATCCAGGCCGGCTCGTGCGCGAAGTACCACCTGAACGAGCCGCTGAGCTACTACAACACGATCAAGTTCTGGAAGACGCCGATCGCCGACTGCGGCAACGGCAAGAACGACTGCATGGACTACAACGCCTGGCAGAAGGCGTGGACCGAGATAACCGGGTAGCCCATGTCTGAGCTGGCACGGCCGGGCGCTCCCGTTCGGAGCGCCCGGCTCCGGCTCTCGGCCGAGCTCTGGCGGCGGCCGTGGCTGAAGGTGGTCGCGCTGCTCGCGCTGCCCGTGGTCGCGTTCGCGGTCGTCTACCTGGGCTCGCTCGTCGCGCTCTTCATCTCGTCGTTCTGGGAGGTCGACTCCTTCACCGGCAAGGTCGTCCACACCTGGACGCTCTCGAACTTCTCCTCGCTGATCCACGAACCGGTCTACCGGCAGATCGCCTTCAGGACGATCTGGATCGCCGCCGCCGTCACGGTGGCCGACGCGGTGCTGGCCTTCCCGCTCGCGTACTACATGGCGCGCCTCGCGCCCCCGCGCCAGCGCGCCGTCCTGTTCGTGCTGGTGCTCCTCCCGCTCTGGACGAGCTACCTCGTCCGCATCTACGCCTGGCGCACGATCCTCGCGAAGGACGGCGCACTCAACTGGGCGCTGAACGGGATCGGCCTGCCGGACGCCAACCTCGCCTATACGAACAAGGCGATGTGGATCGTCTT
This sequence comes from uncultured Actinomycetes bacterium, assembly GCA_963765785.1. Taxonomy (GTDB): domain Bacteria; phylum Actinomycetota; class Thermoleophilia; order Gaiellales; family Gaiellaceae; genus AC-32. The sequence goes on along the minus strand of CAVXXW010000002.1, from coordinate 76,195 downwards.
CTCGTACGTCTGGCTGCCGTTCATGGTGCTGCCGGTCTACGCGGCGCTCGAGCGCATTCCGGACAGCTACCTCGAGGCGTCGCAGGATCTCGGCGGGCGGACCTGGCGGACCTTCAGGTCCGTGATCCTGCCGCTCGCCCTACCGGGGATCGTGGCCGGCTCGATCTTCACCTTCTCGCTCACCCTCGGCGACTTCATCACGCCCGCGCTCGTCGGCGGCACGAACTCCCAGTTCATCGGGAACGTCGTCCACAACTACGTCGGCATCAGCAACAACGTGCCCCTCGCGGCCGCATTCGCGCTCGTCCCCGTGATCGTGATGGCGGTCTACCTGCTGGTCGCAAAGCGCCTCGGCGCGTTCGAGGCACTCTGACATGGAGACGCGCGCCACTCGCCTCGGCTTCGGAATCGCCACCGTGCTCGTGCTCGCCTTCCTCTGGATCCCGATCCTGATCATCCTCGCGTACGCGTTCAACGGCTCGGTGCTCCAGACCTGGCCGATCCAGAACCTGACCCTCCACTGGTTCCGTGAGGCGTGGAACGACCAGGAGGTCCGTTCCGCGCTCTGGCTCTCGGTCAAGATCGGCCTGATCTCGACAGCCGTCGCGCTCGTCCTGGGCACCGCGGCCTCGTTCGCGATCAGCCGCTTCCGGTTCTTCGGGCGCGAGTCGATCTCGTTCATCCTGCTCCTGCCGATCGCGCTCCCCGGGATCATCACCGGGATGGCCCTGAGCTCCTTCTACACGTTCGCGGGGATCGGCTTCTCGATCTGGACGATCGTGATCGGGCACGCGACCTTCTGCGTGGTCGTGGTCTACAACAACGTGCTCGCGCGGCTCCGGCGAACGTCACCGTCGATCATCGAGGCGTCGATGGACCTCGGCGCCGACGGGTGGCAGACATTCCGGTTCGTGGTCTGGCCGGTGCTCTCGACCGCGCTCGTCGCCGGCGGCCTGCTCGCGTTCGCGCTCTCCTTCGACGAGGTGATCGTGACCACGTTCACGGCAGGCGCGCAGACAACCCTGCCGATCTGGATTCTCGACACGATCCAGCGCGGCCAGCAGCTCCCGGTCGTGAACGCGGTCGTGTTCTTCGTGGTGGTGCTGACCGTGATCCCGGTGATCATCTCGCAGCGCCTGACGCAGGACTCCGGGCTCCTGCGGCGTCGCTAGTTGTAGGCTCAGCTCCGATTCGACCGGGAGGGTTCGTCATGAGCGTGACGGTTTCTCAGCACAAGAACTTCGTCGGAGGCGAGTGGGTCGAGGCGATCGAGGGCGGCACGATGGAGGTGCTGAACCCCGCGACCGCCGAGGTCATCGCCGAGGTCCCGAGCGGGACGCAGGCCGACGTCGACCGCGCCGTCGAGGCGGCGAAGAAGGCGCTGCCCGAGTGGCTCGAGACGACGCCGGGCGAGCGCCAGGAGGCGCTGCTGAAGCTCGCCGCGGTGATCGACGACAACGCCGAGGAGCTGGCGGAGATCGAGTCCCGCAACGTCGGCAAGCCGCTTTCGTACGCGCGCGACGAGATGCCGGTCTCGGCCGACAACATCCGCTTTTTCGCGGGCGCGGCGCGCCTGCTCGACGGCAAGGCGTCGGGCGAGTACATGCGCGGCTACACGTCGATGCTTCGCCGCGAGCCGATCGGGATCGTCGGCGGGATCGCGCCGTGGAACTACCCGCTGATGATGGCGGTCTGGAAGTTCGCGCCGGCCCTCGCTGCCGGCAACGTGCAGGTGCTGAAGCCGTCGGAGCAGACGCCGCTCAGCACGCTGCGCTTCGCGGAGCTCGCGGCTGAGGTGCTCCCGCCGGGCGTCTTCAACGTGATCACCGGCGACGGCGTGCCCGTGGGCGAGGGAATCGTCAAGCATCCGGACGTGCGCCTGGTCTCGCTGACCGGCGACGTCGCGACCGGGAAGGAGATCGCGCGCACCGCGGCCGAGACGCTCAAGCGCGTGCACCTCGAGCTCGGCGGCAAGGCGCCGGTGATCGTGTTCGACGACGCCGACCCCGCCGCCGTGGCCGAGGGGATCAAGATCGCGGGCTACTGGAACTCCGGCCAGGATTGCACCGCCGCCTCGCGCGTGGTCGCCGGGCCGAAGGTCTACGACAAGCTGCTCGACGAGCTCGTGCCGCTCGTCGAGGGCCTGCACGTCGGCGACCCGGCCGAGGGCGACGAGATCGAGATGGGCCCGGTCATCTCGAAGGACCAGCAGGAGCGCGTGCTCGGCTTCATCGACCGCGCCAAGGGCGCGAAGGTGCTCACCGGCGGCGGCACGAACGGCGACCGCGGCTTCTTCGTCAAGCCGACGGTCGTGGCCGAGGTCGGCCAGGAGGACGAGATCGTCCAGCGCGAGGTCTTCGGGCCGGTCGTGACGGTGCAGCGGTTCGCCGACGACGACCAGGCGATCGCGTGGGCGAACGACGTCAACTACGGCCTCGCCGCCTCGGTCTGGACGCGCGACGTGGGCCGCGCCCTGAATGCCGCGCGGAAGCTCCAGTTCGGGACGGTCTGGATCAACGACCACATCCCGCTCGTCTCCGAGATGCCGCACGGCGGCTTCAAGCAGTCGGGCTACGGCAAGGACCTCAGCGCCTACTCGCTCGAGGACTATACGCAGATCAAGCACGTCATGGCGAAGATCGACTGAGCGGCGCGCACCCGTCGATTTCGGCCCTGGCCGGTGACAGTCCCCGGCCAGGGCCGCTCTGGACTTGAGCATCGCGCAGTATCTCCCTCAGACCGCTTCGCAGCGTCGTTGTGAACGGCTCCTAGTTGACGGTATGCGCACGAAACTGGTACATACGCCTCGCATTGCGAACCGGTGACCAGCAATTGCGACGCGGGGCGGTCAGCGTTCCTCGCAGCCTCGACGCCGTCGACCAGGCGCTGATCGAGGCGCTCCAGCAGAACGGTCGCGAGGCATTTCGGCGAATCGCCGCCGACGTGGGTGTCTCCGAGGCGACCATCCGCGCGCGCTACCAGCGGCTCTGCCAGGACAACATCCTCCAGGTCACCGGCGTGACGAACCCGCTCGGCCTCGGCTTCGAGGCGCAGGCGATGGTCGGCATCCGCACGAGCGGCGCGCCAGAGCCCGTCGCCGAGGCGATCGCCGAGTGGGACGAGGCGGGCTACGTCGTCATCACCGCCGGGCAGTTCGACATCCTCGTCGAGCTCGTCTGCGCCGACCGGAGGGAGCTGCTCGAGGTGACGAGCCGGATCCGCGGGCTCGACGGGGTCCTCTCGACCGAGAGCTTCCTCTATCTGGAGCTCTACAAGCAGCTCTACGACTGGGGCGCGTACGCCGGCAACGGCGCCCGGGGCGACCTGCACTGATGACGGTCACCGAGAAGCCCGAAGCACCGGCGTCGCCGGCGACCTCGGACGTCAGGCTCGAGCACGTCACCAAGGAGTTCGACGACGTCAAGGCGGTCGACGACCTCTCGCTCGAGATCCAGCGCGGCAGCTTCTTCGCCCTGCTGGGCCCGTCGGGTTGCGGCAAGACGACGACGCTCCGGATGATCGGCGGTTTCGAGCAGCCGACCGAGGGCGCGATCTACCTCGGCGACGAGCCGGTCAGCGGCAAGCCGCCGTACAAGCGCGACGTCAACACCGTGTTCCAGTCGTACGCGCTCTTCCCGCACCTGACCATCTTCGAGAACGTCGCGTTCGGACTCCGCCGGCGCGGCGTGCGCAAGAGCGACGTGCGCGGGCGGGTGCTCGACATCCTCGACCTCGTCGGCCTCAAGGGTCTCGACCGGCGCAAGCCGCGGCAGCTGTCCGGCGGCCAGCAGCAGCGCGTCGCGCTCGCGCGGGCGCTCGTCAACAAGCCGCGCGTGCTGCTCCTCGACGAGCCGCTCGGCGCCCTCGACCTGAAGCTCCGCAAGCAGATGCAACTCGAGCTCAAGGCGATCCAGCACGACGTCGGGATCACGTTCATCCACGTCACGCATGACCAGGAAGAGGCGATGACGATGGCGGACGGGATCGCGATCATGAACGCCGGCAAGATCGAGCAGCTCGGCGCACCGTCCGAGCTCTACGAGCGGCCGCAGACGGCGTTCGTCGCGAGCTTCCTCGGCATCTCGAACCTGCTGCCGGGGACCGTCTCCGGGCCCCAGTCGGTGAAGCTCGACGACGGCACCGAGGTGCAGCTCGCGCCAGGCACGCTCAACGGCCAGACCGGCCGCCTCGCCGTCGGCGTCCGCCCCGAGAAGATCCGCCTCGGCCACGGCGAGGCCAACCGCCTGACCGGCCGGCTGCTCGAGACCGCCTACGTCGGCGTCGCGACGCAGTACGTGCTCGAGACCCGCGCCGGCAACGTCAGCGTGTACGTCCAGAACAGCGAGCCCGGCGCCCCGGACGCGGCGCCGAGCGATATCTCGTGGAGCCCCGACTCCACGTTCGTCGTCGACTCGATGGAGGGAGCCGAAGCATGACCGACCAGCTCACCAGGCGGCAGCTGCTCGAGCGAGCAGCAGTTGGAGGGGCCGCGATCACGTTCCCGGGCATCCTCGCCGCTTGCGGCAGTAGTGGCTCGAAGGCGTCAGGCGGTTCGACGTCCGTCGAGCAGAAGCTGGCAAAGAATCTGAACTTCTCGAACTGGACGCTCTACATCGACGTCAACAACAAGACGAAGTCGCACCCGTCGCTCGACGCCTTCAAGAAGAAGACAAGCGTCGACGTCAACTACGTCGAGGACATCAACGACAACGCCTCGTTCTTCGGGAAGATCCAGGGCCCGCTCTCGCGCGGCCAGTCGATCCACCGCGACATCATCGTCCTCACCGACAACGACCGGTACCTCGGGCTGATGCTGAGGAAGGGCTGGGCGGAGAAGCTCGACAAGTCCGCGATCCCGAACATCAAGAACCTCACCGCCGTGCAGCGGCACCCGAACTTCGACCCGAACCGCGACTACACGCTCCCGTGGCAGTCGGGCATGACGGGCATCGCCTACAACGACACGCTCACCGACCCGGTCCTGAACGTCACCGACCTGCTCGAGAACCCGAAGCTCAAGGGCAAGATCACCGTCCTCAACTCGATGGGCGACGCGATGACGATCGTCATGCTCGCGAACGGCGACGACCCGACGAAGGTGACGGACAAGTCGTGGAACGCCGCCTTCAACCGGATCAAGAAGGCCGTCGACAACAAGCAGATCCGGCAGTTCACCGGCAACGACTACGCCCCGCCGCTCGCGAGGGGCGACCTCGCGGCCGCGATGTCGTGGTCGGGCGACATCGCGCAGATCGGCAACAAGCACATCCACTGGAACGTCCCGACGCAGGGCGGCGCCCTCTGGACGGACAACATGCTGATCCCGCAGGGCGGCAACGTCTACACGGCGTCTGTCTACATGAACTACGTGTACGACCCGAAGGTGCAGGGCCTGATGGAGGCCGGCGACCCGAAGCGGAACATCACCGGCATCTACTACATCCCGCCCGTGATCGGGGCGAAGGCGTGGGCGCTGAAGTTCAACCCGGCGATCGCCAACAATCCGCTGATCTTCCCGAGCGCGGAGACGCTCTCGAAGGTCAAGATCTTCGACAGCGCGGCGCTCAACAACGAGAAGTACCTGACGCAGTGGCAGAACCTGATCTCGGGGTGACGGCCGCCGCGTGAACGTCTTCCACCGCCACCAGAACGCGACCCCGTACCTGCTGCTCCTGCCCGGGGTCCTGTTCCTGGCGGTGTTCTTCGTCGTTCCGCTCGGCTTCCTCGGCTACCAGTCGCTGCAGTCGGGGAACATCGACTTCGGCTACGCCTTCACCTGGCAGTGGAGCAACTACTGGAACGCGATCCACGACTACCGCGACCAGTTCGTCCGCTCGATCGAATACGCAGGCATCGCGACGTTCCTCGCGCTCGTGTTCAGTTATCCGGTCGCGTACTGGATCGCGTTCCGCGGCGGCCGCTGGAAGAACCTGCTGCTGCTCTTCATCGTGGCGCCGTTCTTCGTCACGTACCTGATCCGCACGCTCGCCTGGGAGACGATCCTCTCCGACCACGGCTTCGTCGTGCGGACGTTGCAGACGCTGCACATCCTCGGCTCGAACGGCCGGCTGCTGGCCACCGGGACGGCGGTCGTGGCCGGCATCACCTACAACTTCCTGCCGTTCATGGCCCTGCCGCTCTACGTCTCGCTGGAGCAGATCGACGCGCGGATGATCGAGGCGGCCGAGGATCTGTACGCGAGCAAGTGGCACGCGTTCTGGCGCGTGACGTTCCCGCTCTCGCTGCCCGGCGTCGTCGCCGGCACGCTGCTCACGTTCATCCCGGCCGCGGGTGACTTCATCAACGCGCAGCTGCTCGGCTCGCCGCAGAACCACATGATCGGCAACGTGATCCAGTCGAAGTTTCTCGAGCTGACCGACTACCCGGCCGCCGCGGCGATGTCGTTCATCCTGATGGCGGGGATTCTGGTGTTCGTCTTCCTCTACGCGCGGCTGGTCGGCACCGAGCAGCTGACGGGGACGGCCGCATGACCTCGATCGCCGTCGAGCACCGGGAGCGCCGCAACCCGCTCGCCGTCGTGTGGGCGTTCGTCAAGCGCAACGTTCTCACCGCCTATTCGATCCTCTTCTTCGCCTACCTACTGCTGCCGATCGCGATCGTGATCGTCTTCTCGTTCAACAATCCGCCCGGCAAGTTCAACTACACCTGGAACAGCTTCACCTGGAACAACTGGCGCTACTGGAACGGCGTCCCGGGGATCCAGAGCGCGGTCACCCTGTCGCTCGAGATCGCGCTGATCGCCAGCCTGATCGCCACTGCGCTAGGGACGCTGATCGCGCTCGCACTGGTGCGGTACAGCTTCCGCGGGCGGGCGTCGACCAACATCCTCATCTTCCTGCCGCTCTCGACCCCGGAGATCGTCCTCGGCGCCTCGCTGCTGACCCTGTTCCTGCACATCAGCACGGTCACGTTCGGCTTCCAGACGATCCTGATCGCCCACATCATGTTCTGCATCAGCTTCGCGGTCGTGACCGTGAAGGCGCGCCTCGTCGGCTTCGACCGTCACCTGGAGGAGGCGGCGATGGACCTCGGCGCGAACGAGTGGGCGACCTTCCGCAAGGTGACGCTGCCGCTGATCGCGCCGGCGATCCTGGCGGCGCTGCTGCTCTGCTTCGCGATCTCGATCGACGACTTCGTCGTCACGTACTTCAACTCCGGCTCGAGCGTGACGTTCCCGCTCTTCGTCTGGGGCGCGGCCAGGATCGGCGCCCCGCCGCAGGTGAACGTGATTGGGACGGCCATCTTCGTCATCGCGCTCGCCGCGATGCTCGTAAACATCGCCGTCCAGATGCGCCGCTCGAAAGCGAAAGAAGGGGAATGACCACCGTCTCTCCCGGCCTTTCGCCCGAGCAGCTCCAGCAGGCCGCGCGCGACCACCTCTGGCTGCACTTCACCCGCATGGGCGCCTACCGGGACGGCGAGGTGCCGATCATCGTCCGCGGTGAGGGCTGCTACCTCGAGGACGCAAACGGCAAGCGCTACCTCGACGCGCTCGCCGGGCTGTTCGCGGTGCAGATCGGTTACTCGTACGGCGACGAGATCGGCGAGGCCGCTGCGGCCCAGATGCGCGAGCTGCCGTTCTACACGAACTGGTCGTACGCGCACCCGCGCGCGATCGAGCTCGCGGCCGAGGTGGCGAGCCTCGCGCCGGGAGACCTGAACCGCGTCTTCTTCGTCTCCGGCGGCTCCGAGGCGGTCGAGGCTGCGTGGAAGCTCGCGCGCCAGTACTACTCGGCCCGCGGGCAGCACCGCGCGGTCGCTGCATCGGTCCCCTCACATCCCCATGCGCCGGGTCACGACTTCGACGCCGAGCAGGCCGCCCGGCTGGCCGGCGAGCGCCGCTGGAAGGCGATCTCCCGCCACGTCGCCTACCACGGCACGACGATGGGCGCGCTCTCGATCAACGGCATCCCGGCCCTGCGCGCGCCGTTCGAGCCCCTCGTGCCGGAGGCGCTGCACGTCCGCAACACCAACCGCTACCACCGCCCGCCCGAAGAGACCGAGGCCGACTTCACGCGGTTCCTGCTCGACGAGCTGCGCCAGACGATCGAGGCCACCGGCCCCGACACGGTGGCGATGGTGATCATGGAGCCGGTCCAGAACGCCGGCGGCGCGTTCACCCCGCCCGAGGGCTACTGGGCGGGCGTGCGTGCGATCTGCGACGAGTACGAGATCCTGCTCTGCGCCGACGAGGTGATCACCGGTTTCGGCCGGCTCGGCACGTGGTTCGGCTCCGAGCGCTACGACATTAGGCCCGACCTCGTCACCTGCGCGAAGGGCCTCTCGTCGGCCTACGCGTCGATCGGCGCAGTGATCGCGAGCGACAAGGTGATGGAGCCGTTCCTCGAGGGCCAGCGGATGTACTCGCACGGGATCACCTTCGGCGGGCACCCGGTGCAGGCGGCGATCGCGCTCAAGAACCTCGAGATCATGCGCCGCGAGAAGATCGTCGAGCATGTCCACGACGACCAGGACTCGGTTCGCGCACAGCTGGCGCAGCTGCTCGAGCTGCCGATCGTCGGCGACCTGCGCGGGACGGGCTTCTTCTATGCACTCGAGCTCGTCAAGAACAAGGAGACGCGCGAGACGTTCACGGACGAGGAGTGCGAGCGGCTCCTGGGCGGGTTCCTGACCCCGCGGATGTTCGAGGCGGGCCTGATCTGCCGCGCGGACGACCGCGGTGACCCAGTGATCCAGATCTCGCCGCCGCTGATCGCGGGCAAGGCGGAGTTCGACGAGCTCGTCGGGATCCTCGGCGAGGTCCTGACGGAGGCCTGGCAGCGGCTCTGAGGCGTCGCCTGCGATGCCGGCGACAGGACGCGCGGGCTTTGCCCGTGCGTCCGTCTGAACCGACCGGTCGATGCGCGTGAGTCAGTCGTCAACGTCGATAGAAATCGGTCGCGTCTGGTGGCTCGAGGAGGCCGGCCCGGTCGAGCCGGCGCCGCCGCTTCCGGGCGACACCGAGGCCGACGTGGTGATCGTCGGCGGTGGGTTCACCGGGTTGTGGACGGCGCACGCGCTGGCCGAGCAGGACCCGTCGCTCGATGTCGTCGTGCTCGAGGAGGGGATCTGCGGGCACGGTCCGAGTGGACGCAACGGCGGCTTCGTCCACGGCTACTGGAGCCACCTGCCGCGGCTGCGCGAGCGCTTCGGCGACGACGGCGCGCGGGCAGTGGCCACCGCGGGCGAGGCGATCGTGCCCGGTGTGCGCGCGTTCTGCGAGCGCGAGGGCGTGGACGCATGGCTGCGCGAGAGCGGGATGGTGCGCGTCTCGGCGGCGCCGGCCCAGGACAGCGCCGCCGACGAGGAGGTCGAGGCCGCCCGGGAGCTCGGGGTGCCCGAGGAGGCGGTGCCGCTCTCCAGGGACGAGCTCGCGAAGCGCATCCGCTCGCCGGTCTTCCGCAAGGGCGTCTTCCTGCGCGACGGCGCGACGGTGCAGCCGGCTCGTCTCGCAGTCGGTCTGCGGAAGGCGGCGCTCGAGCGGGTTCGGCTCTACGAGCAGACCCACGTGACGCGGATCGACGACGGCGTGGTCGCCACCTCGCGCGGGCGCGTGCGCGCGGAGAACGTGGTCGTCGCCGTGAACGCGGCTGCCGCCGGGTGGAGGCCGCTTCGCCGCCGGCTGACAGTCTTCGGCAGCTACGTCGTCCTGACCGAGCCGGTGCCCGAGCTGCTCGAGCAGATCGGTTGGACCGGGGGCGAGGCGGTGTTCGACGGCCGGATGTTCCTGCACTACTTCCGCACGACGAACGACGGCCGCGTCCTGATGGGCAGCGGCTCCGGCCCGATCGGGCTCGGCGGCAAGATCGACGACCGCTTCTGGACCGACCGCCCGACGGTCGAGCGCGCCGAGCGCGGCTTGCGGCGGCTGCTGCCGGGTCTCGCGGAGGCGAAGGTCACGCACGCGTGGGGTGGGCCAATCGACGTCTCGGCCGACCACCTGCCGTTCTTCGGGACCGTGCCGCGGACGCGGATCCACTACGGCGCCGGCTACTCCGGCCACGGCGTCGGCCCTAGCTGGCTCGGCGGGCAGATCCTGTCGCGGCTCGTGCTCGGCGTCGACGACGAGTTGACGCGCCTGCCGCTCGTCACGCGCCGGGTGCCGAAGCTCCCACCCGAGCCGTTCCGCCGAATTGGCGGCGGCCTAGTCCGCGCGTCGATCATGGCGTGTGAGGCGGCCGAGGAGGAGGGGCGGAAAGGCTCGCTGCCGGCGCGCGTCGGCGCGTCGCTGCCGCGCCTGCTGGGCATGTCCGTCGGCACGCGATAATCGCGGGCGATGGAGATCCTCCTCGGCACGGCAGCGCTCGAGCCTCGGTCCTACTTGGTCACGGTGTCCGAGCACCTCGAGCGGCTCGGGCACGAGGTGCGGGTCTTCGCGGCCGAGCCGCTCGCCGCGCCGCCGGAGCTCCGCGTCGTCGGCGTCGAGCGCGACCTGCCGCTCGCGCCGGACGCGATCTACAGCCAGGACGCCGAGGCGGCGCTGCTCCTTGCCGACCTCTACCCGCTGACGCCTCAGCTGTTCGTCGCACATGCGGACCGCGACGACGTCTGGCTGCCGCCGCAGCTCGCGGGCGTCGTCGCGCGCGTCGTCGTGCTCGACGACCGCACCGCCGAGCGCGCGCGGGCGGCCGCGTTGCCGCACGAGCTCCTGCGCCTGCGCCGGCCGGTCGACCTCGACCGCCACGCCCACCGCGCGGAGCTGCCGGAGCGCCCGCGCCGCGCACGCCTCGCGCTCGACGGCTTCTCCGACTACCGCCGTGGCCTGCTCCAGCGTGCCCTCGCGGCTACGCGGATCGAGGCCGACGAGGACGGCGAGCTCGTGATCGGCCGCGGCCAATCGATCGTCGACGCGCTGGCCGACGGGCGCGCCGCGTACGTCTACGGGGACGAGGGCGGGGACGGCTGGGTCACCCCCGAGCGGTACGAGCAGCTCGAGGCCGACGGCTTCTCCGGGCGCGCCGGGCCGTCCGCGACCACGTTCGAGCAGCTGCGCGCGGACCTCGCCCGCTACGACCCGGACATGGGCCCGGCGAACCGCCAGCTCGCCACCGCCCACGACGCGCGCCGCCACGCCGAGCAGCTGGTCGAGGCGCTCCGGGCGCTCGCGCCGCGCCGCGACCCCGTCGCCGCGCCGCTGCGCGAGCTGGCGCGGCTCGTCCGCATCGAGGCGGCGACCGCCCGTCGTGCCGGCGAGCTCGCCGCAGCGGCTACCGCTGCGCGAGCCCAGGCGAAGGAGGCCGACCACCGGGCGACAGAGGCTCGCGAAGGCGCAGAAGAGCTGGCGGCGAAGATCTCCGAGCTCGAGCGGGAGCTCGCCGCCGCGCAGAACCGCCTCGTGGAGCTGGAAGTCCAGCGCGGCCGCGGAGTCCGGGCGCTGCTCGGCCGCGAGGGCAAGGTTCCCTCATCCGAGGGATGACCCGTTCGCGAATGACCCCGATGGTGGTTGCGAGAGACACGGGATTGACCACCGAGCTCAGCGGCCGAGCTCGTCTCACCGGACCTTATGGCCGCAGACCGACGCCTACTCGCAGCCGCTTTCGCCGCCATCGCCTTCCTGACGGCAGGCCCCGCCCGCGGCGCTGTCCCGCAGCCGACGCAGACGGCCCCCGCCGGAGGCGCGGTGGTCGAGTTCGTTCCCTCCTTTGCCTGGACGCCGGTCGCCGGCGCTGACAAGTACGAGTTCCAGATCAGCGCCGACGCCGGCATGAACTCGCCGGTGCTCGGCCAGGGCAAGGACGACTTCTTCACCAAGAACACGCGCGCCACGCTGCTGAAGACGATCCCGAACGGGACGTACTGGTGGCGCGTGCGCGCGACGAACGCCGCCGGCGACGTCGGCAAGTGGACCGAGCCGCGCTCGTTCAGGAAGCAGTGGAACCTTCAGCCCGCGCTGCAGACGCCGAGCTCCGGCGCCGCGCTCACCTACCCCTCGAGCCCGGTCGTCCTCAACTGGTCGGGCGTCGCCGGCGCCTCGCACTACCTCGTCTCGGTCGCGAGCGACCCGGCGCTCGGATCGCTCGTCTTCCGCTACTCGAACCAGGACGACCCGAAGGGCCCGCCGAACGTCGCCGCGACGAGCGCCGCGATCACCGGCGCCCTCGCGCCCGGCTCCTACTACTGGAGCGTCACGCCGGTGGACGCCGAGGGCAACAGCGGCGCCGCGACGCCCGTCGCGTCGTTCAACTGGCTCTGGCCGTCGGGGACCACGACCCAGCTCACCGACCAGAACCCGGCGCCCGAGGCGTTCGACCCGAGGTTCTCGTGGACCCCGGTTCCGGGCGCGGCGAGCTACGAGGTCGAGGTCAACTCCGACTCCAACTTCGCGCTCGGCTCCAAGGTGTGCTGCAGCGGCACGACGATCGCGACCTCGCTCTCGCCGACGACCGTCCTGAAGGACAACGTCTACTACTGGCGCGTCCGCGCGCTCGACCCGGACGGCAACACCGGCGTCTGGAACAACGGCACGCCGTTCACGAAGACGTTCGACAAAGTCGCCCCGGCCGGCCCCGTGAGCGGCACGAGCATCAAGAACCTCCGTATGCGGGACAACGTCGCCGACCCTGGCACCGACGTCGACACCGGGACCGCCGGCTACCAGACGAACGTGCCGGTCGTGCGGTGGGATCCCGTGCCCGGCGCGGCGAGCTACGAGGTCCAGGTCGTTCCCTGGACCGGCGCCGCCTGCGACTGGACGAACACCGCTCACGTCAAGAAGACGTCCGTTCCCGATTGGACTCCGCTAAGCACGCCGACGGGAAATCCCGTGGTCTGGCAGGGGACCCTGGCCACGGACGGTGGCGGCGCGAAGATCACTCCCGGCACCTGGTGCTTCCGGGTTCGCGCCCGCAGCGACCGGGCCTCCGGCAGTCAGGAGGTGTGGGGCGACTACACCTACCTCCAGGACGGGAGCACGGACTCGACCGGGCCAGTGGGGCCGGCCTTCGACTGGGTCGCCTACCCGAACCCCTCGGATCCCGCGGACTCCACTCCGTGCGCCTTCGGTTACCCCTGCGGCGGTGATTACCTGTCGCCGGTCGTCGGCTCGACTACTGAGACCACGCCGCTCTTCACTTGGAAGGCGCTGTCCGGCGCGAACAGCTACTTCGTCGTCGTGGCGAAGGACTCGCAGTTCAGCAACGTGATCGACGAAGGGTTCACGCAGGTGCCTGCGTACGCCCCGCGCAACAGCCTCACGCCCACGACGTACACCGACGAGACGACGACCTTCTACTGGGCGGTGCTGCCGTCGAGCAACGCGAACGGAACCGCCGCGCTGCCGGTCGACCTCCCGAACTCGGCCAAGGGGACGTTCCAGAAGCAGTCGACGCCGCCGACCCTGATCTCGCCGAACTCGGTGCAGGTCTTCTACGACCAGCCGACGTTCAGCTGGACGCCGACGCTCGGCGCGCGGCGCTACCGGCTGCAGGTCTCGGCGGACCCGACCTTCGGCAACCTGCTCGACGACGTCGTCACCGACGCGACCTCGTACTCGAGCAACACGACCTATCCGGCCGACACCGTCCTCTACTGGCGCGTCCGCGCGGACGACGAGAACCTGACCGGCCTGAGCTGGTCCGCGGTCGGCACGTTTCAGAAGAAGCTCGGGGCTCCGGTGCCGAGCGCGTCGAACGCGACGCAGGGCGAGGCGCTGCCGGTCTGGGGCTGGAGCGGCGTCCAGGGCGCGGCCAAGTACGACCTCGCGGTCGACGCGCCCGACGGCACGCACCGGGACTACACGGACATCCGCACCCCGGCGGTCTCGTTCATCAAGTTCAGCGGCACCGGCGTCTGGCACTGGCGCGTGCGCGCCGAGTTCCCGAGCGGGACGACGAGCACGACGCCCGGCCCGTACTCGGCGATGCAGACGTACACGCGCACGATCGGCGAGCCCGGCAACGCCCAGACGGACAGCGCCAAGGACCACGTCCTCCTCAGCTGGAACCCGCGCCTCGGAGCCAAGCAGTACAAGGTGCAGGTCGCGTCGAGCCCGGACTTCAGCCACACGGTCGAGACGGTCACGACCGACAACACGAGCTACGCGCCGACGATGTCGTCCTACGGCTACAGCGGCTCGAGCGTGCTCTACTGGCACGTCGCGGCGGTCGACGAGGATCGCAACCAGGGCGACTGGACGCAGACGCAGACGATCCGGCTGCAGCCACGCCTGAAGGTCCAGGTCAGCGGCATCGCACGCCACAGGCGCATGGGCACGGTTCACGTCTCCGTGATGAACGCCCAGGGGAAGCGGCTGGCCGGCGCCAAGGTGAAGCTGACGGGCGTCGGCGTCCGCGCCGTCGTCAAGAAGACGAACAAGCTCGGCCAGGTCACCTTCAACGTGCGCCCGAAGAAGAAAGGGAAGCTGCTCGTCAGCGCGACGATGGCCGGCTTCCAGCCCGCGTACGGGTCGCTGAGGGTCCGATGAAGCGGCCGACCGCGGCGACGGGCCCGAGGCCTCAGCCGCCGGTCCTGCAGCTGCGCGTCTGGCGCGTGTTCGAGTACCGGCGCCCGCTGCCGATCCGGCGTCCGCGCTTCACGACCTGAGGTCCGGTCAGCCTGACCAGCCCGTGCGGCGTCCGCACGAAGACCTGCCGGCTGTAGAGCACGAGGTACGCGCGCGGGTCGTCGCGGATCCAGTTCGCGTACCGCAGGACCGCGTCGACGTAGAGCCGGGACGGGTTGTAGCGGTAGAGCGCGCGGCCGTAGTCGCCGGGTGCGCCGTTCGCATGGAGGTAGTTCGCCGCGCCGAGGATCGCGTCGTGGGGCTCGTGGACGTCGCCGCCGAGGCCGTACGCGCGCCACGTCGAGGGGATGAACTGCATCGGCCCTTGCGCGCCGGCGCTGCTGGCATTACGCAGCTTGTTGAACGCCGACTCGACGAAGTTGACGGACCGCGAGCACGTACCACGCTGACGTGGAACCGCCGCTGGGCCTGGTCGTAGTACGTGAGTAGCCGCGCGGCCGGCTCGGCCGGGCCGGTGCGGAACGCGCTTCGGGGGCGCGCGGTCGAGAGCTGTCCCAGCTCGCGGCGGGCCAGGAGCTCGTTCCGTAGCGGCCCCGCGACGGCGCGCGGGAGGCGCCGCAGGACCGCGTTCGCGAGGCGGCGTCGCTCGGTGAGCACGATCACGAGCCGCTGCTCGTACAACGACCAGAGCGTCAGGTCGAGCGGCGGCCGCCTGGTCGTTCCGGCGGCGCGCCATCCGTCGATCGCGGCGTCCAGCGAGCGCTGCGTCGACTCGACCCGCGGCGCCAGGCGGCCGGGGTCACGCGGGATCGGCGCGCCCGGCGCCGGGGCGGTCGCGACCGCCAGGGCGGCGAGCAGTGCCGCGCCTAGTCCCAGCTCCAGCCGGGGTCGGGCTCGTCGCCGTCGCCCGGCCCCGTATTCGGCGCGCCGATCGCGATCACCTCGGCGCCGTCCGGGCCGCCCTTGATCCCGCGCATTACCTGCGGCGGGACGCGCACGGCGTCGAACGGGCGCAGCTCGAGCTCGTCGTCGCCGATCTTCATGCTCGCCGCGCCGCTGACGAGGACGTAGATCTCCTCCTGCTGCTTGTGCCGGTGCCCGAGGGCCTTCGCGCCGGGGGCGAAGCGGAGGTAGCTGACGCCGCAGTGCTCGCAGCCGAGCGCGACGCGGCCGAAGCGGAGGTTGAACTGCTCCGGGTCGAGCCCGAGGTTATGCGACTGGTCGTCGACCTCGGCCAGGTTGACGTGGTTGTAGTCCATGCGCGGAACCTACCCCACGAGTGCGGCGTCGAGCGGGAGCACGGTGAGCTCGGGCGGGGGGCGGCGGACGAAGCCGTCGAGGAGAAGCAGGTCCTCGGCCTGCTCCGCGCTCAGCGGTCCCTCGTCCGGGGGCGCCGCGCAGGCCGCGAGCCCCGCCTCGATCTCCAGCCGCGCACCACCGCCCGGCGGCAGTCGCCGGACACAGCGGAGACCGCCGCGGACGAAGAACGCCGTCCGCCAACCGGGCTCGAGCGCCGGCACCAGGAGACATGCCTCGAGGCGGCGCAGCTCCTCGAGCCGGCGCAGGCGCTCGACCACGCGCTCGAGGGCTGCGATCCGGTCGCGCAGCCGGGCCGCCTCCTCGTAGCGCAGGCTCTCGGCGAGGTGAGCCAGCCGTTCTTGCAGCCGCGCCAGCGGGCCCCCGTCGAGGAGGCGTTCGAGCTCGTCGTCCGTCGCGAGCGAGAGCGCCCGAGCCGCGAGCGACGCCTGGCGGCGGCTGCCGAGCGGCCCTAGCGGCGTCGGCGTCTTCGAGACGACGTGCTCGTCCCCGCGCCGCCGCAGGTACATGGGGCCGTCGCGCCGGCGGCTCCGCGAGTTCGCCGGCGGCTGAAGCTCGCGGATCAGCCGCAGCTCCTCGAATGCGGCTTCCAGCTCGGAGCCCGTACGGCGCCACTCGATCCGCTCGAGCGCTTGCAGCGCCGCCTCGACCGACGGCCGCTGCCGCTCGCTCCGGAAGTACGACCGCAGCCGCGCCCGCAGGTCGCGCGCCCGGCCGACGTAGAGCACCTGATCGTGCTTGTCGCGGAACAGGTAGACGCCGGGCGAGGGTGGGGCGCCGTGCGCGAGCGAGCGCTTTCCGTAGACCCGGCGCTTGCGCGGCGCGGCCAGAGCGCGCAGCTCCGACAGCCGGCGCGCGCCGAGCTCCTGCGCGAGGCCGATCAACCGAACGAGGATTTCCGCCGTGGCCTGCGCGTCGGGCAGCGCGCGGTGGCAGGGCTGCGTCGAGACCCCGAAGAAGTGCGCAAGAGACGCGAGGCTGACGCGCTGCAGGCGGCCCTCGAGCAGCCGCCGGGCGAGCGCGGCCGTACAGAGCGGCGGCTCGGCTAGACGGCCCTCGAGCCGCTGCTCCAGGAAGCGCCGATCGAAGCCGGCGTTGTGCGCGACCAGCAGCGCGTCGCCGGTGAACCGGACGAAGTCGCGCACCACGCGGCGCGCGGGCGGAGCACGCCGGAGCTCGGGGTCGCGCAGGCCGGTTAGCCGAGCGATCTGCGGCGGCAGCGCCATGCCCGGGTTGACGAGCGACTCGAACGAGTCCGCGAGCTCGAGCCCGCGAACGCGAACCGCGCCGATCTCGCAGATCCGGTCGCTCGTCGCCGAGAGCCCGGTCGTCTCGAGGTCGAAGACGACGAGCTCGGCCTCGTCGAGCAGCGGGTCGGCGCGCCCGCCGGTGAGCGAAACGCTGGCGCCGGAGCAGACCAGCCGCGCGTCGCCTGCGGTCACCTCGGCGAGCAGCGAGCAAGCGAGGCCGGCGGGGATCGAGGAGGTGGCGAACAGCGACCGGGCGGCCTCGACGGCGGTCAGCGGCCCGCGCTCCTCGAGCGTCTCCACCAGCCGGTCGAGCGCGTCGAGCGAGAGCTGCACCCAAGGGATCTAAGCGAACATATGTTCGCTTTGCAAGCGCGATGCACGCTCGCCCCACGGCGCCGCTTCCAGTCCTTCGAAGATCTCGAGCGCGTCCGCCAGGAGCGGCTCGGCCTCCGCGGGGCTCTGTGCGGCCAGGAGCTCTCCGTGCTCGAGCAGCACGATCGCGAGCCAGAAGATCGCTCCGACCTCACGCATCAGCTCCGCCGCGTTACGGAACCGCCGGTCGGCGTTGGCGAGGTCACCGGCGCCTGCGGCGAGATGTGCGTCGTACCGCGCGAGCTGCGCGTCGACCAGGGGCGTGCGCACTCCCCGGCTGAACCCTCGGATCCGCTCGAAGATCTCGTCGGCGCGAGCCGGCTCGCCGAGCGCGACCGCCGCGTCCAGGGCGGCGGCGACGGCCTGTTTGAAGATCGGGTGGAAGTTGCCGACCGTCCCGCCCAGCGACGCCGCGTCGACAGCCCAACGCAGTGCATCTTCGTAACGCCCCTCGCCCCGCGCGAGGGCAGAGCGCCCGAGGGCGATCGAGCCGCGCTCCTGCGTCTCTGCCCGTTCCTTTTCGGGGACGTGCGCCATGATCGCCCTTGCCGCCTCGAGCCTGCCGCGCTCCACGTTCAAGCTGAGGGCAGCGTTGGCGTAGTCGAGCCGCACCGACCACGCCAGCGCATCCCACTCCGTCTCCTCGAGCTCCGCGACCGGGAGATCCGCTGCATCCCAGTCTCCGAGGACAAAGCCGTTGCCCCGAAGATGGCTGTTGAACGACTCCTCCCACTGACGGTTCCCGCGCCGGCGCGCAAGCTCGAGGCCGGCTTCGTCGGCCGCGGTCGCGTCGGCCCACCGGTCGCGCCCGGCCAGGAGGAACGACAGGTTGAAGTAGCCTCGGAACGCTGCTTCCGGCAGATCGTGCTCGAGCGCGACGTCGAGGCCGTGGCGGAGGATCCCGAGGCCTTCCTCGCGCCTGCCGCGCTGCGCCACGAGCATTCCCTTCGTGTTCAGCGCGTCCGAGACCACGTCGGGGAGGATCAGCGACTCGGCAGCGTCCAGCGCGTACTCGAGCGGCTCGTCGATCCCGTCGAGGTCGCCGAGGAGGAATCGGTAGCGGGCGAGCTGTCCCGCGAGCATGGCGAGGTCGGCATCGGGCTCGTCGTGCGAGAGGACCTCGTACGAGCGGCTCATCCGCTCGGTCGCCTCGTCGACCTGGCCGTAGTTGAAGCACGCCATCGCGAGACGGGCCTCGCCGCGCGCCGCAGGATGCGTCAGCCCTTCGTCCTGCCACAGCGCTGATGGCTCGCTCGAGCAGCGCGATCGCCTTGGCGCCCTGGCGGTCCGCATCCGCGCAGACTCCGGCCTGCTCGAGCAGCTCGGCCTGGGCAGAGGGCTCGTCGGTCAACTCCGCTGCCTGCTCGAAGTAGCGCTGGGCTTGCTCGTTCGCGGCGAGCGCCGAGGCGCGGCGGCCGGCACGAGCGAGCGCGTCGCGGGCGATCGTGCGCAGCTCGTTCGCGTCCGCTGCATTCGGCTCGGCCCGGTAGGCGTCGAGGTAGTGCGCCGCGATCACCTCCACGATCTCGGTCTCCTCGGCTGCCCCAGCTCTCCTCGAGGTAGCGCGCCGCCGCGAGGTGGCGCGCCTTCTGCTCCTTCCGCGAGAGAGTGTCGTGCGCGATCCGCTGGACGAGCGCCTGGAGGAAGCCGTAGTTCCCGCGCTCGGGCGAGCGCGGGTCGGACTGCACCGTGAGCAGGTCCTTGCGCACGAGCGACGCGAGCACCGGCTCGAGCTCGTCCTCGGAGCAGGCCGGTGAGGGCGGCCAGGCCGCGGAGGGTGAAGGTCTTGCCGAGCACGGCGGCGTCGTCGATCACCCGCCGCTCGCCCGGCTCGAGGTCGTCGAGCCGGGCCGCGATGAGCGCGTGCAGCGTCTCGGGCACCTCGAGCGAGCCGAGGTCGCCCGTCGCGACGTACGCCGTCTCCGTTCTGCTGCAGCAGCCCACGGTCGAGCAGCATCCGCACGGTCTCGACCGCGTACAGGGGCACGCCCTCGGCGCGGTCACGGATCCGCGCGCGCACCTCTTCCGGCAGCCCGGGCACGAGCCCGGCGAGCAACGCGTCCATCGCCTCGCCGCCCAACGGTTCGAGCGTCAGCGACGTGAAGTCGCGCTTCGTTCCTCCCCAGGTGGGGTGCTTGTCGGCGAGGTCCGGCCGTGCGAGCGTGACGACAAAGAGCGGGTGTCCGCGCGACCAGTCGAGCAGGTAGTCGACGAAGTCGAGCAGCGCCGGGTCGGCCCACTGCAGGTCCTCGAACAGGAGCACGGTCGGGTTCTGCTCGGCGAGCCGCTCGAAGAAGAGCCGCCACGCCCCGAACAGGTCCTCTCGTGGGAACGATTCCTGCTCGGCGACGCCTAGCAGCTGGGCCAGTCGCGCCTCCACCCACACGCGCTCCTCGGGGTCGGGCAGGAAGGTCTCGAGCGCGTCGCGCAGCTTGCCGGCCGCCGTCTCCGGCCCTTCCTGCTCGGTGATTCCGGCGCGCATCCGCACCATCTCGGCCAGCGCCCAGTACGCGACGCCCTCGCCGTAGGCAAGACAGCGGCCGCGGTGCCAATAGACGTCGCCGAGCAGCCCGTCGATGTACTTCTCGAGCTCCCAGGAGAGGCGCGTCTTGCCGATGCCGGCGATGCCGATGATCGAGACGAGCCGTGCACGCCGCTCGTCGCTGGTGGCGTGGAAGAGGTCTTTGACGAGCCGGAGCTCCCCGTCGCGGCCGACGAACGGCGACTCGAGCCCGGCCACCCGGCCCTCGCCGCCGCGGTAGGCGGTGACGCGCTCGGCCCGCCAGAGCGCGACGGGCTCGGACTTGCCCTTGAGCGTGTGCTCGCCGGTGTCGGCATACGAGATCGCGGCCTCGCTCGCCCGACGTGTCCGCTCGCCGACGAGCACCGTTCCCGGCTCGGCGACCGACTGGACGCGTGCCGCCGTATTGACGAGGTCGCCGGCGACCATGCCCTGGCCCTCCGCGCCGACCGTGACTGCGGCCTCGCCAGTAACGATTCCCACCCGCATGGCGAGCGACGGCGCCCCGATCTCGCCCCCGAGGGCCGCGACGACCTCGACGAGCTCGAGCCCGGCCCGCACCGACCGCTCGGCGTCGTCCTCGCGCGCGACGGGCGTGCCCCAGACGGCCATCACGGCGTCGCCGATGAACTTCTCGACCGTCCCGCCGTACCGGTCGATCACCCGGCGCGCGGTCTCGAAGTAGCGCGAGAGCAGCTCCCGCACCTCCTCGGGGTCGCGGTCCTCGGACAGCGTGGTAAAGCCGACGAGGTCGCCGAACAGCACCGACACGAGTCGCCGCTCCGCTTCTGGAGTCGCGGGCCGAGCCGACTCGGCCTCGAGCGCCGATCCGCACTCGCCGCAGAACCGGTCATCTGGCTCGTTCAACGCGCCGCACGAAGGGCACGCGCGCGCAAGCGGGGCGCCGCAGTTCGAGCAGAACTTGCGCCCCGCGCGGTTCTCGGCTCCGCAGGCTGAGCAGGTCATCGCCGCGGTGAGCGTATTCCGCTCGATAGGTTGCCGCCACCCGAGCGGAGGAGGCTTCCATGAGCAGGTACGCCGTGGCGAAGCTGGACGAGATCGACGAGATCACCGACGGCCGTGAGCCTTGGCGGCCGGTCCGGCACCACTTCGGCATCAGGTCGTTCGGCGTCAACACCTGGACGGGCAAGGAGGTCGGCGACCGGATCATCAACGAGCACGACGAGGCGGGCGAGGACGACGACGAGGAGCTCTACCTCGTGCAGACCGGCCGCGCGCGGTTCGAGCTCGACGGTGAAAGTGTCGACGCGCCGGCGGGGACCTTCGTGTACGCCGAGCCGGGTGTGAAGCGGACCGCGTTCGCCGAAGAGCCCGGCACGACGCTCGTCGCGATCGGCGCGATGCCCGGCCGGGCGTACGAGCCGAGCGGTTGGGAGCTCTGGACCGAGGTTGCGCCGCTCTACAACGCCAAGCAGTACGACGAGGCCGCCGACCGTGCGCGCGAGCTGGTCGACGCCCACCCTGAGTATCCGGCCATGCTGTACAACCTCGCCTGCGTCGAAAGCCTCGCCGGGCGCAAGGAGGACGCGCTGGAGCATCTGCGCCAGGGCGTCGCGCGCTCGGATCGCTTCCGGGAGATGGCCGCCGAGGACTCTGACTTCGACGCGATCCGTGACGAGCCCGCCTTCAAGGAGCTGATGGCCGGATGAAGGTCTTCAACCTGCACGGCGACGAGTGGCACGAGACGCGCGACCGCGAGGGCTGGCGCATGCGCGAGGCGTTCGTCGGCCATCACATCGGCGGCGAGCTGATCGGGGCGAGCATGTGCGAGGTCGAGCCCGGCAACAAGATGTGGCCGTACCACACCCACTACGCGAACGAGGAGTGGGCGCTCGTCGTCCGCGGTGAGCCGACGCTCCGCACGCCCGAGGGCGAGCGGGTCGTGAAGGAGGGCGACGTCGTCTGCTTCCCGCGCGGTGAGTCGGGCGCGCACCAGATCGTCAACCACACCGACGCGCCGGTCCGCGTGCTGATGCTCTCGTCGATGGTCGCCCCGGACGTCGTCCACTACCTCGACACGGAGAAGGTCTCGGCGTCGAACGCCGAGGGCAAGCCGATCATGCTCGCCCGGCGCGGCCCGACACTCGAGTACTGGGAGGGCGAGAACTAGGCCGCTCGAACCTCGCCGAACGGACGGTTGCGCGGCACGGCGTGGTTGGCCACGATGAAGACGACACCTCGCTCGGAAGGGTCGTGACACCAACGCCGCCGCCGCAATGCTCGATCGCCCTCTGGCGAGGCTATGCCACCGCGCAGTTCTACGCCCAGGGCCCGAACGGCCGCGGCCCGTTCCTGGTGTCGCCGACGTTCCCGACCTGGAGGTGGCCGTGGCAGACCCCGGTGCCGGTGCGCGAGGACCCAAGAGCGCTGGCCGCGCTCGAGGCGCTCAAGTCGGAGCTCCGCTCGAGAGGCTGGGTGCGGATGCGGCGCGTAGCCGGCTCCGAGTGGTACGAGTGCCGCTTCCGCCTCGGCCGGCGGCATGGGGAGCTCGACGGCGCGCACGACGGCGCGCACAGGCTCGTCGCCGCTCGCCAAGCCGACTGAACCTAGCCGCAGCTCTGTCCGCTCGTCAGGCCGCTACGACTCCCTAGGACCGGCTCCTCGGTCTCGAGGCTCGAGCCGCAATCACCGCAGAGACGGGTCGCCACCTTCGCAAGATGGAGCAGGTGCGAGAACACGTTCACGGGAAGCTTCGTCGAGCCGAGGTCGAGCTGGAACTGCCCGGTCATCTCCTCTTGACCCGGCGCCCCGCGCTGGGAGAACGATTGCACCGGCGCCTGGATCCGCCGCAGGTGCCGAATGTCGGCGAGCGCCAGGGCGACGGTGCGGCGCTGTGCCTTGGTGAGCTTGCACGGCGCCGGGCTCTTCGGCGACGCGGCGGTTGTCGCTACCGCATGCTTGCCGCCGCTGCTGCAGCCGGCCGCAAGGAACGCGAGCGCGCCAACGGCGAGCGCGAGAGCCGCCGTCGCCGAAGGCGCGGGAGCCGCTGAGCGAAGCCGCGACATCACGACCGAGCCTAGCGGGCACCCTCAGCTCGCCGAGAACGACGTGACGGGCGCTGCTCGGGTCGCTCGAAGCCGAAGGTCGATCTCGGTGCCATAGACACGACGCACCTCGCGTCCTACGCTCAGCTCGTCAGGCCCTCGATCCTGCGGCCTCGCGGGCGAGGAGTACGAACAAGGGGGAAGCCATGCACCGACGCTTTCGTCGCGTTGCGCTGGCAGTCACCGCCGTCGTCGTGGTGGCGATCGCGGGAGGGGTCACCTATGCCGTCGCAGACATCGGCGGCGGCGGGGTGATCAACGGCTGTTACAAGACACAGAACGGCCAGCTCCGGCTGATCGATCCGGCGGCCGACCAGTGTCTGCCGAGCGAGAAGCCGATCTCGTGGAACCAGACCGGAACGCAGGGGCCGCCGGGACCGACCGGAGCGAAGGGCGCGACCGGGCCCGCCGGACCGCCAGGGGCGAAAGGGTCCACCGGACCGAAGGGCACCACCGGGCCGAAAGGCACAACCGGCCCCGTCGGACCGACCGGGCCTAAAGGCACGACCGGGCCACAGGGGCCTGCTGACCTGCCTCCGGTCGATGCCTTCACGCCGACCCAGCTCGTGCGGAGCGCGATCCTGACCTGCGCGACCACGAACACCAGCGCGACCGTCGCCACCTGCGGGGGGCTCAAGCTAAACGGCCTCGACGTTCGCCTCGGCCCTGCGGAGGCGGACCGAATCTGCAACACGGTCACCGGAGCCGGTTTCATTTCGGCCAGCGGCTCGGGTAACGCAGGCAATCCCCACTTCATCTGGACGGTGACGGCCTGGGCACTGTCCTCTGCGACGACCGCGCCCATGAATAACCTCAACTGCAACGTCTGAGCGTTGAGCTGACCTCGGCTGGGTTGGTTCGCTTCGGCGATCCGGCCCAGCCCTCGTCGGGAAGGACGGTGTCGGACATGCATAGTGTCCGCGCGCCGCCGCAGCACCGCTCATCCGATGTGGACGATGGTCGGAGCGCCCCTGTACTGGCACAATTGGCCATCGATCTAGGCAGGGGGTCGGGTGGTACGTGGAGCTCGTAAAGGGACACGGAAGAAGGGAGCACCAATGAACGCATGGGTTGCAGCCGGAGCCACAGCCGTCCTCATGTCCGAGCGCGGACGGAACTTCGTCCGCCGCGTCGCTGTCTACGGCGTGGCCAATGTCATGAACGCGGGAGAGTCGTTCGCGTCTGCGGCGACCGACGTCGCGCACGGTGCGGAGCGCGTGGCGTCGTCGGCCGGCGACCTTGCCGGCGACCTCGTCGGCGAGGCACAGCAGGCGCGTCAGGCAGCCGATGGTAAGACGACAGCACCGACGACGAAACCGTCGCGGCCGAGCACTCGCTCGTCCCGGCCGCGCGCCAAGAGTGCACGGGCAGGAGCCCGAGCAGGCGGATGACGGCCCAGGTAGGCGAGAGCGAGGTGCTCGCGCACGCCGAGGAGCTCGTGGCGCAAGTCGAGGCCGACACCCGGCAGCTCGCGCACTCGCTCCTCGCACGCGCGTTCGAGATCGCGGAAGACGTCTGGGCCGAGGCCCAGAGCGCACGCGACGAGCTTCGCGCAGGTAGCTAGCGGCCGGACGCGGCGACAGCGTGACGCTCGCAGTGACGCCGTCCGAGACGCGCGTCGTGCACGTCGCCCGCGGCCGCGTGCGCGTCCACTGGCCCCGCGGCTGGGAGCAGGGTGAGCCGGACGTTCGGCGCCTGCTCGACGCGATCGCCGGCGCCCGCGCGGTGCGCACGAATCGACTCACGCTGAACGTTCTCGTCCAGTTCGACGAGCGGGTCACCGACGCACTCCGGGTCGCGGCGGACCTCGACCGGCTCTCCCCCGGGGAGCCGAGACGAGTCTCCGAGCCACGTCGGGCGGCTCGTCCGGCCCGCGCGACGCTCAGCGTCGATTCAGCCACTCTGGAGCTGGCGGAGCGGCTCGCCCGGGTGCTCGGGGCGTGCGCGGGGCTCGGCATCGTCGCGATGCGGGGGCGCCGGGCCGAGCCGCTCGTGGCGAGTCGCTACGCCGCGGGGGTTGCCGCGGCGGCCTCGGTGATCGACGGCTCGCCCGAGCTCCGCGCGCTTGCCCGCCGCGTGCTCGGCGACGAGGGTCGCACCGCGACTCTGGGAGTTGCCTCGATCCTCGCGCAAACGGTTGCGGGTAGCCCGCTCGGGCTGGCGGTCGCGGCGCTCGTCGCGGTCCGCCAGTTGACCGAGTCGCTGGAGCGGAGGCGCGCGCTCCAAGCCTATGCCGGACGCTCGAGCGTGAAGGCCCCGGCCGAGGCCGGCTGGCTGGCGACTATCGACGACGGAGATCGCCTACCGATCGGTGGCCGAATCGTCCGTGGCACCGGCTCGGCGGTCGCGCGGGACGGCCTGCCGCGACCGCTCCAGCCCGGCGCGAAGGTCGGGGCCGGCGCCCGACTCTTCGGTGGGCCGTTCGTGGTCGAGCTCAAGCGGAACCCACCCGCCGCGAGCTTGCGAAGCCGGGGCCGTGAGGAGGAGCCCACGTATCTCGAGTGGCTGGACCTGGCGTCGTTCGTCGCCGGAGCCCTGACCTTCCTGGTGACGCGGTCGTTCTCGCGCGCGATCGGCGTAGTCGTCCTGCTCAGCCCGCGTCCGGCAGTGCTCGCGCGCGAGGCCGCGGACGCGGGAACGAACCTTCGCGCACTCCGCTGCGGGGCACTGCCGGTCCGGGAAGACGCAGTCCTCCGCCGGCCGGACGTCGTCGTGCTCGACAGCGTTCGTGTGCTCACGGACGGGCTCGAGCTGGACAGTGCGACTCTGCTCGACCCCACGCTCAGCGCGGAAGAGGCGGTCGGGCTCGCGGTTTCCGTCGCTGCGCTCGCCGGCTGGCCGTGGGGGCCGATGCGGTGGCCTGCGCTGGCCCAGAGGGCCGACGGGAACGGCACCTTCGACGGCGAAGTCGCCCACGCGACGATCCAGGGCCAGCAGTACACGCTGCGACCGGATCGCCCCAGGCCTGAAGGCGTGTTCACACTCGTGCTGCGGCGCGGAGCCGACCGGCTGGCGACTCTCTCGGTCAAGCCGCGCCTCGCCCGCGACGCGAAGCCCTTCGCCCGGGCCTGCCGAAAACTGGGCCTGAGGGTCGTGCTCGTTCACGACGTGCGGGCGGCCGCATCGGCGCGCGAGCTTGCGCGGGAGGCCGGGGTGGAGCCGGCGGCCGGCGACGCGGCGACCGCCGTTCGGCGTGCGGCTGCGGACGGCGCCCGAGTCGCGGTGGTGACCGACGCGGCCGATGCCGGAGAAGCGCTCGCGCTCGCAACCCTCTCGATCGGCCTGGCCGCCGGCCTGAGCGAGCCCTTCGCCCCCGCCGTGGACGTGCTCGCGCCCGACCTCGCCAGTGCCGGGGCCGTGCTGGAGGCCGCCTCGCTGCGCGAGCGAAGCCTGGCCGATGCACAGCTGCTCGCCCTTGCGGCGAACGCGCTTGGCTCGGCGCGTATCGCGCGCGGCGCGCCGACCCACGAGGCGGCTGCGACGGTGACGAACCTTGCAGCTGCAGTCGGCCTCGTCGTCGCCTGGCTTCGGTTGCGCGGCGGCTCAGAGCCGCAGTCGTCGCTGGCCCGGCTTGTGGATCCTCGTCCGGAGCGCTGGGGGCGGCGCCCGGTCGACGACGTCTTCCGCGCGCTCGCCACCGATCGGCGCGGGCTCACGAGCGCGGAGGCAGCCCGGCGTTTCCGACGGGTCGAGCTCGAGCCGTCCCGCAACGCCTTCGTGGCAGGCGTGATGGAGCAGCTCCGGTCACCGATGACGGGGATTCTCGTGGTCGGTGCTGGGCTGTCCCTGGCCACGGGTGCAGCGGCCGACGTCGTTCTCATCTCCGCCGTCATCGGCCTCAACGCGCTGCTTGGCGCGGTGCAGGAACGTCAGGCCGGCTCGGCGGCCGCGGAGCTCGAACGGCTGGGGCGCGTCCAGGCTCGCGTTCTGCGCGACGGCCACCCCGTCAGCGTTCCCGCCTCCGAGGTCGTGCCGGGCGACGTGCTCCTCCTCGGCCCCGGCGACCGCGTGGCAGCTGACGCACGCGTGATCCGTTCGCGCGCCCTCGGGGTCGACGAGGCACCGCTCACGGGCGAATCGTTCCCCTTGTCGAAGCACGTCGACGGCGGCCCCTCGGACGGTCGGGTCGTTCTCGATGGGACCGATGTGACGTCCGGGTCGGGGCGCGCGGTCGCGTTCGCGATCGGCCCTGGTACGCGCCACGGCGCCACGGCGGCCGCGGTCGCGACCGCGGGCGACTCCGAGAGCCCGCTCGGTCGCCGCCTCCACGCGATGCTGCTCGAGGTGCTCCCGGTGGTCGTCGCGGGGGGCGCGGTCGTGATCCTGGCCGGATTGCTCTGGCGACGGCCGCTCGCCGCGCAGCTGGCCCTGGGCGCGAGCACCGCGATCGCGGCCGTCCCCGAGGGGCTTCCGCTGCTGGCCAGCCTCGGGCAGGCGGGGGTGGCCCGCCGCCTCGTCAGCCGCCGGGCGTTGGTCCGCCGGCTCACGGCTGTGGAGGCGCTCGGTCGCGTCGACGTGGCCTGCGTCGACAAGACCGGGACACTGACCGAGAACCGCCTGAGCCTGCAGGCAGTCGTGGCTCCAGGCGGGGAGCAAGGCGAGCCGGCCACCCTCTCGGAGCCGCTGCGGTCGATCCTTCGTTGCGCTGCGATCGCGAGCCCGCGTGTGGGCTCGACAAGCGTTGCCGCGCACTCGACCGACGTCGCCGTGCTCGAGGGCGCGCGCAGGGCGGGCCTCGACGCCGGCCTCGACGCCGACCGCACGGCCGAGAGCCCGTTCGATGCCGCGCGCCAGTTCCACGCCGCTCAGCTCGACGGTCGCCTGTGCGTGAAGGGGTCCGCCGAGGAAGTCGTTGACCGTTGCGCATACGTCCGCCGGGACGGGCACGTGCGCAAGCTGGATTGGAGCGGTCGGCGTGAGCTCCTCCGCCATGCGCACGAGCTCGCCGACGACGGCCTGCGGGTGCTGATGGTCGCGGACAGTGATGGCGGCGACGTCACGGATCCACGTCACCTCGTTGCGCTCGGGTTTCTCGGCATCCGCGACACGCTGCGGCCCGGCGCCGCGCAGGCGCTGGAGCTATGCCGTCGAGCGGGGATCCGCGTGATCATGCTGACCGGAGACCATCCGGCGACCGCGCGCGCGATCGGCCGCGAGCTCGGGCTCCTCGACGGCGGGAAGGTCCTGACCGGATTCGACATCGAGCATCTCACCGACGACGAGCTTTCGGACGCCCTCGAGGGGACGTCTGTCGTCGCGCGGATCGTGCCGCTCGAGAAGGTCAGGATCGTCGAGGCGTTGAGGCGTCGTGGGCACGTGGTCGCGATGACCGGCGACGGCGTCAACGACGGGCCGGCTCTTCGCCTGGCCGACGTCGGTGTTGCGATGGGCCGGGGCGGAACGGAGGTGGCGCGCCAGGCAGGCGACGTCGTCCTCACCGACGACGACTTCGGGGTGCTCGTCGAAGCGCTGATCGAGGGCCGCACCTTCTGGGCCAACCTGCGGCGCGCTCTCGCGATGCTTCTCGGCGGGAACCTGGGCGAAGTCGCGTTCATCGTCGTGCTCGCGAGCGCCGGGGTCTCTGCTCCACTGACCGCCCGTCAGGTGCTCGCCGTCAACCTCGTGTCCGACGTTCTGCCGGCGATCTCGCTGGTCATCCAGTCACCCCGCCGGCGGGACCTCTCGGGGCTCGCGCGCGAGGGCGAGAGCGCTCTCGGTGCGCCACTGCGGGCGGAGATCCTGACGCGCGCCGTAGCAACCGCCGGGCCGGCGATCGTCGCCTACGCGATCGCCCGCCTGCTTCTGGCTCCGGCGCGTGCGCAGAGCGTCGGCTTCGCCTCGATCGTGGTCACCCAGCTGACGCAGACACTGGATGCGAGCCGCGCGGCCGGCGGCGTGAGCCGCGCCACAGGGGCAGCGGTCGGGGCCACGGTTGCGGCGCTCGCCGCCGCGCTTCACGTTCGACCCTTGACTGGTTTCCTGGGCTTGACGTCACCGGGCCTGCTCGGGTGGCTTCTGATCACGGCTGCTGGCGCGGCCGCACCGGTAGCCGCCCACGCGCCCGGGCGCACTGCTCTCTTGTCGCCAGCCGACGCTCCGTCCCTGGTCGAACCGGTCAGGCTGGCGGTCGGCGCTGGGGCCGCGCGTGCCTAGACCAGCCCCAGCGCAACAGCGATCTCGAGCGCTCCTACGACGAGACTCAGGAGCAACCGAACCTGCCGCCACATGTGAGTTCCTTTCGACGAGGTGGGGTGAACTCTCGCGCCTGACCGTAACTCCGGCGCAGGACGGCGGAACCCCACCGCGCGACTCTCTTGCCAGATCTTGACCACTTCGACGCGAGGCCGGTGCGTAACCGGCAGGCGAAAGGAGAAGCCGTGACTGAGGGAAAGGAAACCGCCGCCGCCGTGACCGAAGGCCACAAGCAGGGCACGCCCGGCCTGGTCTGCACGCTGCCGCTCCTCGGCCCGACCACCGTCGAGGACGTGGCGTTCTACGGCGTGCTCGGCATCGTGACCGCCGCTGAGCTGGTGGCGTGGCCGACCGCGGCCCTGATCGGGTCGGCTCATGCCCTCCATCAGCGAGCACGCTTCGTTCTCCAGACGCAGCACCTGGCCGGAACCGAGCGGGCCGAGATCCTCGAGGGGACACTCGAGGCGAGCGAGGGGGCTCTCTGAGGCACCCGAAGGCCTCGTCGGGCCGTACGCGCCGATGCGGGCGAAACCGCCCCGAAGGACGGTCTCGCGCGGGAGGTTGACTGCCGCGGCTGCGCAGCTACGGGCGGTACTGCTGGGCGAAGGTGCGGACGGTGTCCCCGTGGACGAGGATCCAGACGCCGCTCGAAAGGGGCTCGAACAGCTTCAGCGAGCTCTGACCGGCGATGATCTGCGCCAGCTGAGCGGCCGTGATCGTCGTCGCCGGGAACGGCGCCCCGCTCGAGCCGCTCGTGGTCAGGACAGTCCCCTGCACGTCGGCCGGGACGAGGTAGGTCAGCAGGCGATGCCCCTCGTCGACGACGTAGTTGTCGTTTGCGACCGGAGGACAGGCGCTTGGCTGGCAGGGAGTGTGCTGGTCCTCTGCCTGGGCGACGTTGGCGGCCACCCCAGAGAGGAAGAAGGTCGGATCGAAGCGCAGTTCGTAGTGGTCGCCCTTGAACTCCAGGGACTTGATCTGGCCGTAGAGCCGCTGGTCGCCTGTGGCGCTCAGGCCGGCGGCCTGCTGCTGCACCGTGACCGCTTTAGCGACCGCGGGCTTCTGCTGCACGGTGACCGTCCGCACGACCGTATGCGCGCCTCCGCTTCCGCAACCAGCCGCGAGCGCCACGGCTGCCGCGGAGAGGATGGCGAGCGAGAGAATCGAGGTTGTCGGTGCGAGGAGCTTGTTCACGGGGAGCCTCCTTTGGGTGGTGTCGCCCCATCCTCGAAAGCCTCCGCAACGCCCTTGTCACGGAGCCGTAACCGTTCTGGCACGGAACGCAACTGGCTTATCGCCTCGGCGTACCTAGGTCCACCGCGATCCGTGGTTGCGGCCACGATGGACTCGGCCAGTGGCCTGAGAGCGGATTACGTGTGGCTCAACGTGCCGACGATGGTTCCGTGGCAATGCTTCCACTTGCGGCCCGAGCCACAGGTGCAAGGATCGTTGCGACCACGCCGAGCGTCGTCGGCTGAGTAGACGGTCATGATCTCGGCCGGCGCGGCGCCCCGTCCCAGCTGCTGTGCCATGAACCGCATCGGACCGTCGATGTGATGGAAGAACGCCTTGAAGCCCGCACAGAGGTAATTGAGGCCGGGCTCGCCGTCGGGCGTCGCGATGAAGCGGTCCTTCGGACACCCTCCGTGGCAGGCGAAGCGGACGTCGCACTCGAGGCAGTACTGAGGAAGCGTGTCGCGTTTGTCGAGGCCGAACTGGCGCTGCTGCGGCGAGGCAACGAGCTCGAGCATGTGCGTCTCGCGGATGTTTCCCAGCTTGTAGCGCGGCTCGACGAAGTGGTCGCAGGAGTAGAGGTCACCCGTGTGCTCGAGCGCGAGCGCGAGCCCGCAGGTCTCCGAGTGGATGCAGAGACTCGGCGGCTCCCCGACCCAGTTGGCGAGTGCGACGTCGAACATCTGCACGTAGACCTCGCCCACGTCCAGGCGCACCCACTCCTCGAAGACGTCGATCAAGAAGCGGCCGTACTGCTCGGCCGTGACCGAGCGGCCGGTGACGCGGTCTCCCTCTTGCACGTACAGCGGGCGGTCGCGCCATGAGGTCCAGGGCACGGTGCCGTCCGCGTCGGCCTCGGCGACGCGCTCGATGATCGGGATGAACTGGACGAAGCGGGCACCGCACTTATCCCGCAAGAACGTGTAGACCTCGCGGCCGTGGGCGGCGTTCGCGGCGTGGATCGTCGTCAGCGCGTTCCACTCGACCCCGCCTGCGCGCAGGTAATCGAGACCGCGCATCACCTGGTCAAACGAGCCCTTGCCGCCCTTGTTCACCCGGTAGGCGTCGTGCAGCTCACGCGGCCCGTCGATCGAGATCCCGACCAGAAAGTCGTGCTCGGCGAAGAACGCCGCCCACTCCGGATCGAGGAGCGTGCCGTTCGTCTGGATGGTGTAGTCGGCGCGTTGCCCCGGCTTCAGGTAGCGGTCGGCGAGCTCCACCGAGCGGCGGAAGAACTCGACACCCATCATCGTCGGCTCTCCGCCCTGCCAGGCGATCTGTACTTCCGCTACTTGCGAGTGCGCTTCGATCAACTGCCGGATGTATGCCTCCAGCAGCTCCTCGGCCATCCGGAAGCGCGAGCCGGGGTAGAGCATCTCCTTCGAGAGGAAGAAGCAGTACGAGCAGTCGAGGTTGCACACCGCGCCGGTGGGCTTCGCGAGCAGGTGGAAGGCGGGGGGCGCGTCGGGCTGGGGAGGGGCTGCCACGTCCGAAGCGTACGTGGCAGTCGCCGGCACTCGTTGCCGTTCGCTCACGCCGGGCTAACTCCAGCGAAGGCTTGTCATGAGCCGCAGGATTTCTAGCTGCTCAGGATCTTGCGGCTCACGGCGGCGGTCGATCAGTCAGCGCGGCTTCGATCCGTTCGAGCCGCTCAGCGATCTGCCGAAGCTCAGGCGTCGAAGTGCCGCCACCGCTAACGGCCTGCTCGCGGCGTGAGCGTGTCACGAAGGTGCTTGTGATCGCGGCGGTGATGACCGTCAAGAAGCCGATCCCGACCAGCATGACGAGCGAGGCGACGAGTCGGCCCGCAACGGTCGTCGGCACGTGGTCGCCATACCCGACCGTCGTGACCGTCTGGACGGCCCACCAGAGCCCGGATCCGATCGACGGAAAGTTGTCGTGGTCGGCGACCGTCATCAGGATGCCCGCTCCGACCGTTATCGAGGTCGACACGACGGCGATCACGACACCCGCACCGCGCGGACTCGAGGCGTGGGCCAGCACACGGTCGAGCCGGCGTTCGAACCTCGTCTCGTCTGCCATCACGGCCGAGTTCGTGCTCGCCCGTGCCCGTCCTGCTGCCTGCGAGCGAAGGCGCTCGCGTACTGGGCCGTCTAGTCGAAGCGCCCCAAACTGCTCGGGTTCCACCTTAGACGCCCGAGTTCTGCATAGTCGATCCTCGCCCAGAGGTGAGGCTGACGTTCGAAAGCGCTCTTGTCTTGCGCGCCACTGCCAACTCTTCTGCCTGTAGCCGTTGCTCGCCCGCGTTCTCGCGATGAATGTGCCACCCAGGCGAGTGGGCCCGTGGCAGGCGGAGACGTCTTGGATCGGTGGGGGTGCTGGTCGCTAGATCGGCTCGAAGGGCGAAGCTACGTCTGCGGCTCGTGTGGGTCCGTGCGGCGCTCGTAGAGGGTGGCGTTGAGGACGGCAGCTCCTACGATCACGCGCCCGACAAAGAAGAAGGCAAGCAGGAGGGTGGCTGCGGTCCCGAGCGCGCCGTAGGTGCTCGTCTTCGACTGGATCAGGTTGCCAAGGATCAGGATGTTGAAGAGCAGCACGCCGGTGAAGCCGATCGCGTAGAAGAGCGATCCGGGGATCAGGTCGGTCCAGCGCGCGTTCGAGTGGGGTACTTCCAGGGAGATGATCAGCCACAGTCCCGCGAGAGCGACGATGAAGGCGACGAGTGTGATGATGCCGCCGATCGCGCTCTGGTGGTTGACGGCGCCGACGCCGGCGACGAGCCCGAGTTGGCCGATGAGTGCTGCGCCGAAGACCCAGAGCGAGTGAGTACTCACCTTGACCGAGGCCGCCGAGCGCTGCCAGGCCAGTGAGTGAACGATCGCAACGGCCCGGAGCAGCACTCTCGTCGCGTAGACGAGCACGAAGAACGAGGTGAGCGCGACCCACCAGCTGGAGGAGCCCTTGGCGGTACTCGCGACCTGCTTGGTGACCACGCCGGCCAAGCCGACCGAGTTGGAGATCACGTGCGGCTCGACGCCCACCGCGCTGGCCAGCAGTCCGAGGCCCGAGACGATGAAGAACGCGAGCGGCAGGACGAACACGAACAGGCGGTAGGAGAGCGCCCCGGCGAGGATGCCGCCGCCGATGTGGGAGTCTCGCTCGATCGCCTCGAACGTGGCATCGAGCGCCGCCGATCGTTTGCGGGCCTCTTCGATCCAGCCTTTCAGCGCATGCGCTTGCTCGACCCAGAGCGCCAGGCGCTGGGCCAGCGTCCGCCTCGGCGGCGGTAACTTCATCTGCGCCGACCCGTGATGAGGAGAGGACACCGCGGGCTGCTCAGGGCTCGACGAGGGCCTTCTCCACCGGGCTCGGGGAGCCCTCACGGCGCTGCTTCTCGCTCTGCCGCCAGCTGGCCCAGACCGGCGAGAAGACCGCGCAGACCAGCGACAGCGTGATCGTGATGAAGACGTAGCCGATCATCGTGAGCACGACCCCGAACGAGCCGAACGCCTTCCCGTTCGCGTTCAAGGGAGCCGCGACGAAGAACGGCGCGGTGGCGGTCAGGCCGCCGAGAACGAGCGTCGCGAGCAGCGCCCCGGGTAGCAGGGCGCGCAGACCGATCTTTCGATGCAGGAGGAAGTGCGGCACCCAGAGCCAGAAGACCGTCGAGCCCACGATCCAGACGGGCAGGACGACGAACCAGCCGGCAGCGCGGAGCTCCGCGGCGGAGACGACTACGAGCGCGATGGCGCCGGTAAGGACGAAGAAGAAGATCGCGAACAGCCCCTGGTCGGCCGCCGATCCGACCTTGATCCGCCAGGCGCGGGCGTAGACCTGCTGGTAGATCTGGCCGATGCCGATGCCCCAGAGGAGGAAGGTGACGACGACCGTGATCGTTGCCGCGGCCGCGTTTGCCGAGGCGCTGCCGAAGGTGTCCTGGACGAGGCTGGCGGTCGACCCGGTCAGCTTCAGGTGGGCGGTCAGGCGCTCGGCGAAGGCGTTCGTGTCGCTTCCGGACGAGTGCAGGTAGGCGACGGCCACGAGCGCGGCCGGCAGGACCGAGAGCGACGAGTAGACGGTCGCCGCGCAGCCCGAGTTGCGGCTCGCCACGAAGTAGGCCCGGAACCACTGCAGCGCGAGCCGGCCCAGACGTGTGTCGGCGCGGGCGCTGAGCCAGTCCTGTACCGCCTTGACCCGGCCGACGGGCGCTGTTGTCTCGGCGTTACCCATGCTCTCAGCGGCTCCCCATCACGGCTTGTAGTTGCTGTACGCACCGCCGACCCGGTCGTAAGTGTTTCCCAGCTCGTCCTGGGTGATCCGAGCCTCCCCGTTGTCCGGTGTCGAGTCCGGTTCGCGTCACCGCGCGGAACGAGCCTCCGGTGGGCTCAGGCGCTTGTGGTACCAGAGGACGTCCGTTCCCGACGGGAAGCCCTCGACTCGACCCACCAGTTGGTAGCCGTTCCGCTCGTAGAGCGCTCGAGCCTGAAAGTCCCAGGTGAAGTGGACGGTCTGGGAGCATCCGCGCGCAGCGGCCTCGGCTTCGGCGGCCGCAAGGAGCCGAGTCGCCATGCCGCGACGTCGGAGACTCGGCTCCACCCAGAGGCTCTGCAACTCGCAGCAGTCGCCCCATGTCCATCCGCTGATGCCCGCTACGACCGTGCCGGCATCGCGCACGAAGATCGCCAGGTCGACTTCGTCGCCGAGTCCCATGGCGTCGGAAGCCTCACGGCGGATCTTCGTTTCGAGCACCTCAAGGTCGAGCGGATCCGGATGGGCCTCGACGTGGAGATCCACAGCCACCGACTCAGTCACCGACGATCTGCTCGATCAGCGAGACGTCGTCGAAGTACGTCCGGTACGAGCGGATCTTCCCCCTCGCCGAGGTGCGTTCACTGCCCAAGGACCTTCGCCTTGGCATCCGCGAACTCTTCGTCCGTCAGAGAGCCCGAGTCGTGCAACTGTGCGAGATGGTCGAGCTCGTCCGCCGGATCCGTCGGAGTCGGCGCATCCTGAGCCTGGTCGTCGTCCGCCGGGGCCTCTTCTTCGGCCGGCTGCTGCTCCGCATACTTCTTGTCCTCGTGGTGAGCAACCGCCGCGCCGGCAATGAGCGCCCGGCGCCTTGTCCGCCGTCTGAATCCCATGAAGAACTCCTCTCCGTTCGTTGGCCAATCAGATAAGCCGCCGCAGACTGTCACGAGCAACGCTCGCGGCGCCTCGGCCAAAGTGGCCGATATTCGCCACGCTTCCGTGCGCCACCAAACGTTCCGGAGAGGGAACGGAGCGGCGTCTTACAATTCCATCCGTGCGGACGCCTGATCAGAAACCCGCCGGACCCGATGTACGCGGAGATCGAGGTGCACCGGACGATGATCTGCGACCGTGTTCGCACCGAAGCGTTCCGGCGTGCGATCGACTCGGTGGTGCGCCCCGGCGACATGGTTCTCGACGTCGGGGCGGGAAGCGGCATCCTGAGCATGTTCGCGGCGCGGGCAGGAGCTGCGCGTGTCTACGCGGTGGAGCGGACGACGGTCGCCGTGCTGGCGCAGGAGCTGGCCGCCGCAAACGGGCTCGCCGAGATCGTCCAGGTGATCCAAGGGGACGTAATGGACGTGGAGCTTCCGGAACGTGTCGATGTGATCGTCTCGGAGTGGCTCGGAGGGTTCGGGATCGACGAAGGGATGCTGGCTCCGGTCATCGCCGCCCGTGACCGCTGGCTCAAGCCGGGCGGAGTCATGATCCCGCGCTCGGTCACGGCGTGGACCGCGCTGGTGCACGACCGCTATCTCGACGAGACGGTGGACTTCCTGCGGGACAACCCGTACGGCCTCCGGCTCGACGGGCTGGTCGAGATGACGGTCAATGAGATCTCCTATTCCGGCACTTTCCGTCACCTTGCGGCCAGCGACCGGCGCTCCGAGCCGGGCCGGCTGTGGACGACGGATGCGGACCTGATCTCGCTCGAGGAGGCGCAGGCGCCCCACGAAGCCGAGACGCTGCTGCAGGTCCGCGAGCACGGAACGGCCAACGCACTCGCGCTCTGGTTCAGCGCCGAGCTCGCGCCTGGCATCTCGCTCTCCGTCGGGCCCGGCGATCCGCCGACGCACTGGGGGATGACGACGGCCCCGCTGCGCTCGCCCATAGAGCTCACGCCCGGCATCGGCGTCCGCGCCAGAGTGAGGACCGCCCCGGCACGACCGGTCGGGACATGGACGAGCTGGGCCATCGCCCTGCCGGGCGCCGACTGGGAGGAGCACGACGAGCAGTCGGTCTGGGTGGAAATCGACTGAGAGGCAAGGCTCGTCGGACCGTGGCCTACGACGTGGACCTTCCGGCAACCTGACGAGAGGCTTCCGCGATGGAATAGGCGTCTCAGGGACGCCTGGGGCCAGAGCCGCGAGGTGCGGCGGGCCACCCTCTGAGACGTGTCCAACTGTTGTACCGTCTTCCAAATGGCCAAGATTCCGGCCATCGGAGCGTCGAAGCTCGAGCCGAGGCGTCCGAGCGCGGATGCGGTCCAGCGGGAACGGCTTCTCGCTCGTTTGGCTGGTGCGGATACACCAATCGTCCTGATTGCCGCCTCGGCGGGTTATGGCAAGTCGACGCTCGCCGCGCAGTGGAGCACGCGGTGCCAGAGCCCGTGGCGTGGCTCAACCTCGACCGAGCAGACAACGATCCGATCGTGTTCCTGAACGCGGTGGCCCACGCGCTGGATGGGCTCGATCCGGTCGCGCCCGAGCTCCTCGACGAGTTCACGGCCCTCATGCCCCGGGTCAGCGAGGTCGTTCTCCCCGGCTTGGCGGTGGAGCTCGACCGTTTGTCGCCGGTCGAGCTAATTCTCGACGACGTCCAGGAGGTGACCCAGCCACAGTGCCTCGCTGCGCTCAACTTCCTGCTCGAGGAAGTTCCGTCGGAATCGCAGGTCGTTCTCGTGACACGCGCCCCCCCGGAGCTGCCGCTGGCACGCCGACGCGTGGCGGGGGAGCTTCGAGTCTACGCCGATGAACTCGCCTTAGATGCTGATGAGACGCTCGCTCTGGCTGAAAGCAACGGCTCACATCTTTCCGAGCAAGCTCTCGGGTCGCTGCGCGAACGAACGGAGGGATGGCCTGCCGGGGTCGTCCTCGCCCTGCGCGCGCTCCCCGAGCCGGCCTCCGCCGACGACATCGCAAAGACGATCAGCGGAACCCAGCGAGAGATAGCCGACTATGCCTTCGAAGTGCTCCTTGACCGGGAGACGGCCGAGGGCCGCCGCTTCCTGCTCGCAACCTCGGTTCTGACAAAGATGACGGCCCCGCTGTGCGACGCGATCCTCGGCACCACCAACTCGAGCAAGCTGCTCGCCGACCTGGAACGCTCGAACTCATTTGTGATCGCACTCGACGACCACCAAAGCTGGTACCGCTACCACAATCTGTTTGCCGAGTTCCTCCGCTCCGAACTCGACCGCGCGGACCCCGAACTTGCCAAGACATCTCTCTGCCGTGCCGCCCACTGGCTCGAACAGGACGGCAGCGACCCGGCCGAGGCGTTCCGCTGCGCCCACGAATGCGGCGACCTCAAACTCGCCGGAAGGGTCGCCGTGGCCTCTGCCGACGATCACATAAGGCGAGGTCGAATCGCGACGATGAAGCTATGGCTCGACGACTGCACCGACGAGGAAGTCTCTGGCGATCCCCAGCTCGCGATCGTCGCGGCCTGGCTCCACTTCCATTTTGGCGACCATGAAAACGCCGAACGATTCGCGGCAGCCGCGGCGAAGGGAGACCTCGCCGTGACGTCGACCGACGGGACGACGTCACTTCGATCGTCGCTCATGCTCCTTCGTGCCACCCTGGCTCCCAGTGGGGTCGACCAGATGCTTGCCGACGCGGAGTTCGTCTGTGCGGCCGAGGGGCGGGCGGCAAACACCCGTTGGCTCCTCGACGGTGTGCGGGCGGCAGGAACGCCAACCTCCTCCTCGGTCGACCCGATGAAGCGGTTGCGGCCTTTGAGAGGCGGTTGAGCTCACGACCGGGCATCCCGAGGCCTCCCACGTGAAGATTGCCTGCCTTGGTTTCCTAGCGTTCGCGTTGGCGGAGACTGGGAGCTGGCCGGCAGCGCGGAAGTCGGCACATGGGGCGACCGCGGTATCGGCCGCGGAACGACTCGAGCAGACGCTGCTAGGCGGTATCGCGCTCACCGCACGAGCAATGGTGCTTGTTCATGACGGAGACTTCGACCGAGGGACGGCCGACCTCGCGAAGGCGCGGCGTACCGGCCACCTCGTGGGGGGCGCGCGATGGTTCAACGCCGACATGAACATCCGGTGGGCCAACATCAGCCTCGATCTCGGCGATCGTCCTCGCGCACAGGAGCACGCCGAGACCGCGCGAGCCGCGTTGGACGGGTATCCGGACCCGGGCATGCTGACTCGGCGACTCGCGGAGCTCGCCGGACGGATCGGCTCCC
Source organism: uncultured Actinomycetes bacterium (assembly GCA_963765785.1). Taxonomy (GTDB): domain Bacteria; phylum Actinomycetota; class Thermoleophilia; order Gaiellales; family Gaiellaceae; genus AC-32. The sequence goes on along the minus strand of CAVXXW010000002.1, from coordinate 37,354 downwards.
TCGCCGATCTCGACCTTACGCCGGCCGAGATCCGGATACTCACCTTCCTCCCTACGCACCTCTCGGTCAAGGAGGTCGCCGCACGCCTCCACGTGTCGCCCGCAACCGTCAAGACTCATGTCTCCTCCGTCTACGCCAAACTCGGCGCTGCAAGGAGATCGGACGCGGTCGCGAAGTGGACGAGCTCGGGCTCTAACCGGCCACGATCGGCCACGAGCACGCCGCTGACATGGAGCTGAGCTGAGCAGCTTCAGCGGCATCTAGCAGAGTCGAGCTCTCTCCATGCGCGCCATGGCCCCTACAGAACGGAATCGGGTTCGCCGCCGTCTGGACGGCAGGATCGCATCCTTGCGGGCTCGACCCTAGGTGCGGCCGTTGCTCAACTCGGCTCGCGGTGAGCGTCGTACTCGCGTCGGCGCCGACGGGGTCGAGGGCGAGACCGAGGTGCTGCATCTTCTCGACCGCATCTGATCTCGACGTCGCACCGAGCTTGGCGTAGACGGAGGCTACGTGCGTCTTGACGGTGGCAGGTGACACCTGGAGGCGTTCGGCGACCTCCTTGACCGAGAGGTGCGTCGGGAAGAAGGGGAGGATCCGGATCTCGGCCGGGGTCAGTTCGGACGGGTGTGCGAGCCGTTCGTCGAGCTGTGCGAGGCGCGATGGCAGCATGCCCGGGTCCGGATACCCGTCCAACGCGGCTCGTGCGGTCTCGGCGTGCTCCTGTGCGCGAGGACGATCGCCGAGATCGAGGCTGATGTTGCCCCACCGGATGTTCATGTCAGCGTTGAACCATCGCGCGCCGGGATGAGATGGATTGTGCGCCGGGCTTTCGTGAACTGAAGCCTGGCTCGATCGAGGTCGCCGTCCTGAGCCAGCACCATCGCCCGCGCGGTCAATGCGACACCGCCAGACACTGAGCGTTCGAGTCGTTCGTCGACCGCGATTGCGCACGCCTCTTGAGCTGACTTCCGCGCCGCCGACTCGTTCCCGGCCTCCGCGCAAGCGAACGCGAGGTAACCAAGGCAGACGATCTTGACATGGGAGAGTTCGGGATGCCGCTCGTGAGCGTGAGCCCCTCCGGAAGGTTCCTATTGCCTCATCGGGTCGACCAAGAAGGAGTTGGGCGATCCCGGCACGCAGGAGACCGCCGAAGAGCCAGCGGGTCATAGCCTCCCGCTCGGCCGCGCGGACAAACTCGGCGTCGGCAAGCATCTGATGGATCCCACGAGATGCCAGGGCGGAGCTGAAGTTCGCGAGCGATGATCGAAGCGAGGTCGCCCCGTCCGCGGCCGGTACATCGAGTATTTCCACCCTCGGCAGCTGTCGCGAATCGTTGGGCCTCGTCGGGTTGGCCCAGAAGCAGGTAAACCCAGGCGGCAGCCAGGGCGAGTTGGGGATCGGACGCGACCTCCGCGTCGGTGCAGTCAAGGAGCCACATCCGCAACGTCTCGAGCTCACCGACGCGAGCGAAACCGTCAGTGGCGGCAAGCGCGATCCGTCCTGCAAGTTGGAGGTCGCCGCATTCGTGGGCGCAGCGGAAGGCCTCGGCCGGGTCGCTGCCGTCCTGTTCGTACCACTTGGCGGCACGGGCGAGATATTGGCGGCGAGCCGGGATCGGACTGGTCGAGCGGATCGGAGGAGCTCGGCAAACAGGGTGTGGTAGCGGTACCAGCGGCTGTGATCGTCGAGGGCGATCACGAACGAGTTGGTGCGCTCCAGCTCCCGGAGCACCTCGCTCGAGTTGTCAGTCTCGAGGATGGCGTCGCACAGCGGCGCCGTCATCTCCGCGGGACCGATGTCGCGAGCAGGAAGCGCCGACGCTCCTGCGGCTCCAGGTCGAGCATCACCTCGACGAGGTAGTCGGCTATCTCTCGTTGGTCTCCGCTGATGGTTTCCGCGATGTCCTCCGCAGACACGGACTCGTTCAGGGAGTGCAAGGCGAGTGCGATCCCGGCCGGCCACCCCTCCGTCCGTTCGCACAGAAGCCCGAGAGCCTCCCGGACAGTCGTGCGCCGCTGTCTTCGGCGAGAGTGAGTACCTCATCGGCGTCGAGGGCGAGCTGATCGGCACGGATCTCGAGGAGGTCCCCGACAGGCGCTGGCGCGCGAGCCACAGCTCTGTGTCGGTGCGCGTCACGAGAACGGCCTGCGATTCCGACGGAACTTCGTCGAGCAGGAAATTGAGCGCAGAGAGTGTCCGTGCTTGGGTTACCTCTTGAAGGTCGTCGAAGACCAACTCAAACGGCGTGAGGCGCTCGAACTCGGCAGCCAAGCAGGGAAGCACCACGTCTACGACATGCGGCACACGGGCCGTGAACTCGTCGAGGAGCTCGGGCGCGACCGGATCGAGCCGGTCGAGCGCGTGGGCCACCGCATTCAGGAACACGATCGGATCGTTATCTGCTCGGTCAGGTTGAGCCACGCCACCGGCCTCTGGCACCGTGTGCTCCACTGCGCGGCGAGCGTCGACTTGCCATAACCGCCGAGGCGGCAATCAGGACGATTGGTGTATCCACCGCGCCGGCCAACTGAGCGAGTAATCGTTCTCGTTGGATCGCGCCCGCGCGCAGACGCACCGGCTCGAGTTTCGACGCTCGAACCGGCGCGCTTCGCAAGGACGGGGGGACTCGCCACTCGACCGTGGACATCACGAACCGGCATCATCCACTTAGGTGGAGGAACCGGCATCATCCACTTGGGTGGAGGAACCGGCATCATCCACTTGGGTGGAGGTCTCCTCTTCGCTGCGGCCCGGTTCTGGCGGCGGCGGCCCTCCCCGGACCGGCAAGCAAGGCGGCTACCGCCTGGAGATACGGAAGTAGTCGCACCCTGCCACGAAAAGATCAGCCAGTCTGGCCGAGGCGATCGGAGGACCGTTCGTGTCAGCGTTGGACTCACGACAAGGAAGGAGTCGTGACCACGTCGGTCAAGCGGGCTCTCTTCCACCCTGACGAAAGAGGAGGAACCATGTGGTGGGCGATCGGAATCGGCGGCATCTTCCTGTACCTCCTCGTGGCGTTCACGCTCGGGTTGATGACGCTCAGGAACGGGCACGGCTCGATGTTCTTCTTCGGGATCTTCTTCCCGATTCTCTGGATCTTCGGCGCCTTCATGTCGCCGCCGGGAGAGGGTGGCTGCGGCGTAGCGACGCTGGTCACGATCCCCAGCAAACCGCTTCCAATCGAGGGGGTTGGTTGGGGATCGTGACCACGACATCACACCGTTGAGCGGACGAAGTATTCGAATCAACGACAGCAAAGAGATGGAGGTAGATCATGGCAATTGGGCCTGTTCAGCTGCTCGTGTTGCGGGTTCGACCAGCCGGACTTCCACGGCGAGATCATCGCGGAGCTCGAGAAGCTCCGCGAGAGCGACACGGTGCGGGTGATCGACGCGCTCGCCGTCCATAAGGATGCTGCAGGTGAGATGGAGGTGATGCACCTCGCAACCTGAGCAAGGAGGAGGCGATCGAGTTCGGCAGCAAGCTGGCGGCGCTGATCGGTCTCGGATCGAGGGCGAGGACTTCGAGACGGGTGCCGAGATCGGCGCGGAGGCCGGGGCCGAGGCGGCATCCACGTGTTCTGCGACGAGGACGCGTGGGACATCCTCGAGGAGATCCCAACGATTCCGCCGCGGCGCTGTCCTGCTGGAGCACCACTGGGCGGTGCCGCTGCGCGACGCGATCCTGCGCACGGGTGGCGTCGGCCTCGCCGACGGCTTCATCCATCCGGCCGATCTGGTTGCGATCGGTGTCGCCACGGCGGAGGAGGCCGAGACCGCCGCGATGCATCCGAGCAAAACGGCCCGGTTTGACCCTGCCGGGCAGGATTTTCGACAGTCCACAACGGAGGTGAACAGACATGAGGGCTCGCAGAGTCGCCCGCCGCACTTCTCGGCGCGTGGCGCGCCGGCGCTAGGCGCACTTCCCTTTCGGCGGTCTCGTTCGAGGCCGCCGAAAGGGCGACGGTGCTCATTTCGTATCTCGGTTCCTAATGGCCGCGGACACGCCTGTGATGATGGTCGTCTTCGTGACTGCAATATCGGCCACTTTGGCTGAGGCGATACAACGTCCGGGCGTGCGACGCTTGCCGTTGCGTCGATCTGGTTACGCCGGAGTGAGCGTTCATCCGGGAAACGATCGACTCGTTCATCCAAGAGGACGATCGACGGGCATAAAGGAGTAAGCCGATGAGCCAGGTGACCGACGTTTCTCACACCACCACCCAGGAACCGTCCCCCCTTGCCGGTGAGCAAGCATCCCCTGAGAACGGCGCGGAGCCGCCGCGGAGCCGGCCGGCGCGCGTCGAGCATTTCAGTGTCGCGGAGCGAAAGGCGCGCGGAAAGGCCGAGCGGGCCGAGGTGCCGCGGAGCGTCCACGCGGGCTGGGAGGCTGCCGCGATGCGACGGGACCCGATCGATATGCTGGAGGAGCAGGCCGACCCGCGTGTCGGGCCTGATTCCGATCCGGTATGGGCGGATGATGGTATCGGCATTCATGTTCTACCGCGGCGCCGCCTACTTCATGGCATCCGACCTCGCGGGAAGCGCGGACCGGGCTGCACGCACAGCTCTGCGGCGACGCCCACCTGTCAAACTTCGGCGCCTTCGGCCCCGATCGCCGGCTCGTGTTCGACGTCAACGATTTCGACGAGACGCTGCCGGGCCCGTTCGAGTGGGACGTCAAGCGCCTGGCGGGGAGTTTCGAGGTCGCCGGTCGCGACCGTGGGTTCGACGACAAGCAGCGCCAGGCGGTCAACCTGGCAGCGGGCCGCGCTTACGCGAGGCGATCAGGGAGTACGCCGAGATGCGGAACCTGGACATCTGGTACTCGCGGATCGACGTCGATGCGCTCTTCGCGTCCTTGCAGAAACGCGTGAGCGCGAAGCAGGCCAAGCGGGCGGAGGCGAACCTCGCCAAGGCACAGTCGAAGGACAGTCTGCGTGCGTTTTCGAAGCTGACCCAGGTCGTCGACGGCGAGCCCCGGTTTGTGAGCGGGCCTCCCGTCGTCGTTCCGGTCAGGGAGCTCGTTCCGACCGAGGCCGTCTACGAACAGCTCGAAGAGCAGGTCCGCATCATGCTGAGGCTGTACCGGAAGACGCTCACCGGTGACCGCCGCCGGTTGCTCGAGCGGTACCGGTTCGTCGACATCGCTCGCAAGATCGTAGGGGTCGGGAGCGTCGGCACGCGTGCCTGGATCGTCCTTATGGTCGGGCGGGACAACGAGGACCCGCTGATCCTGCAGGCCAAGGAGGCGGAGGCATCGGTGCTCGAGCCGTTCCTCGGCAAAAGCGAGTTCGCCAACCACGGCCAGCGGGTGGTCGAGGGCCAGCGGCTGACGCAGGCGGCCAGCGACATCATGCTCGGCTGGATCCGCTTCGACAGGCTCGACGGCGTCAAGCGCGACTTCTACATCCGCCAACTCTGGGACGCGAAGGGCTCGGCCCTCGTCGAGCTGATGGAGCCGAACCTGCTCGCCGTCTACGGCGGAATCTGCGGCAAGGCGCTCGCCCGTGCGCACGCCAGGTCCGGTGATGGGGTGGCGATCGCGAGCTACCTCGGCGGCGGCGGCACCTTCGACCGCGCGCTCGCGGAGTTCGCCGTTGCGTACGCCGACCAGAACGAGAGCGACTACGACGCAATCAAGAAGGCCGTCGAGTCGGGCCGGATCAAGGCCGAGACTGGGATCTAGCCTGAGCACGACCGAGGGACTGCGGCGGCCGTAACGCCGGCTGAGCCGACAGGCATCCGGCGCTACGTGGGTTCGCGGCGGCATCAGGCCGTACGACTGCGCCTGGCTACCGGAGGACCCCGTCGCCGCCGGGGACACGTGTTCACGCCGGTCGCCTGGAAATATCGGCCATTCCGGCTGAGGAGATCAGAGAGGTGTCCGTGTCACGCTCGTCGTCTTGTGACCGTCAAGGTGCCCGAAATCACACTCCGTGAGGCCTGAATGCCTCACGTCTGCCGAGTCGCGGGTTCTTCCTTGTCTCCCGACCCAGCCGACCATCGAGGAGCTCGCCGCGCCCGACGGTCGTCGTCGTAGCACGGTGAAGACGCACCTTGCGCACATCCACGTCAAGCCCGGTGTCAGTACGCGCACCGGGGCCGTCGAGTGCGCCCCTGAGCTCGGGCTTCTTGCAGATCCCTGGGGAAGTGCGCTGGCGAGAAGGGGGTGGTCGGAGATCACGTGCGTGGTTCCCGCCGGCCGAGGAGCGCCGGTGGCCAGCCGAGACGTTGGGATGGATCGAAATCGCGGACGCGTTTGAGGCGCGCCGCCATAAAGAGAAAGGAATCACAATGGCAGAGAAGCAGCTCGTACTCTCGTTCTTCGCCGATGAGCCGGCCGCTGATGCGGCGGCCGTGGAGCTCAAGGACTCCGGGGTTGCTCCCGGCGACGCGATCGGGCTCCTGGTCCTCGACGACGCCGGCGACATCAGGGTGGACAAGGTTGGGGCCAGGAATTGGGGCGCGGGCGCGGGGGTTGGCGCGTGCCTGGTCCTACTCGGTCCCGCCGCCCTTGGCGTCGGTATCGTCGGCGGCACGCTCGCCGGCGGTCTGCACCACAAGGGTCTGAAGCTCAGCGATGAGGACAAGACGCGGATCTCGGCCGACCTCAGCGCTGGCAAGGCGGCAGTTGGTGTGCTCGCCAAGATCGAGGATGGGCCGGCGATCCGTGAGCAGCTGACTGGAGCCGGCGGCATGACCTCGAGCCACGATGTGGTTGATGAGGCGGCTCTGCAGGCAGCAGCAGCGGAGCAGCCGGTAGCCGTGGCGCCTTCGAAGTAGGTCACCGTCGCCAGTCACGTCGCGCGTCCCCTAGCGGAAGCAGCCGCGATGGGGACGCGCGCCTGGCTTGATCCCCGCCTCCTGGTTCCGGGCGACACGACGATCGTGGACGGGAAACTGCTCCTCTATACGATCGTGAGCTAGGGCGACCGCCGGCGCGGCGTGGGCCGGGCGCTGCCCGAAGAGATGCCGATCGCTCGACGTCTCACAAGTCCCAGGCGACGCACCGCGAGCATCTCCTCAGGGAGATCAGCCGGTCCGGCCGAGGCGAGAAGAGAGCCGGTCGTGCGACGCTTGCAGTGTTGTGACAATCAAGGAGCGACCGAAGGGCGCCTTCTGGGGCCGCGTGCGCCTCACACCTGCCGAGGCACGGGTTCTCCCTTTCCTCTCAACGCAGCTGACAATCGGAGAAATCGCCGAGCGCCTCGATCGTCGTCGCAGCACAGTGAAGACTCATGTTGCGAATATCTACGCGAAGCTCGGTGCCAGCACGCGCACCGAGGCGGTTGAAAGAGCGCGCGCGCGCGGGCTGCTCCCCGATCCAGAGGAAAGCGCACTGTTGCGTAAGCCCGGCGCGGAGAAACTCAGCCCGAGCGGGCTCGCACGACCGGATCGGGCGGCCGCAACCGCCTCTTAAGGCCTGAGCTCAGTCAGGCATCGAGCGGAGCCCTGTCCAACTGTGAGCGGCCGCCGCCGTGACTCGAGCAAATCGTGTGAGTGCTGTCTTTCGAAGGCGACCGGCGATCCAGCGCTCTGACGGCCGGCCAAAACATCCCCCGAATCGGCTGAGGCGCCAACGCCTCTCAGGTCGTCACACTCAGGCGTGACTGGAGTAGGCAATAGCGTCGCTCCGCCCCCGAAAGGCTGCGTCTCAGCGGTCACCGGAGTTCTTGAAAGAGAGGTTGTCATGGAAAAGCACAAGATCGTGAGAGACACGTATGTCTTTGGCTACCCGCTCGTCACGATGGACATGACGCGCCGACATGAGACGAATGTGCAGGGGGCCGACGACGCGCATGCTCCGATGGGACAACTGATCAAGTTGCGGGCCTATCCGCCTGTCGACGATCACGGTGCTGCAGCCCCCAACGCGGACACCCTGTACACAATGGTCTGGCTCGATCTGGCGGCCGAGCCGTGGGTGTTCAGCATCCCGGATATGGGCGAACGCTTCTACATCATGCCGATGCTGAGCGCTTACAACGAGGTGTTCTTCGTCGCCGGTTCGAGGGCCACGGGCGGCAGGGCTCAGGAGTACGTCATCACCGGGCCGGGTTGGTCGGGCGCGTTGCCAGAGGGCGCGACGCAGGTCGAGTCGCCCACTGCGCTGGTGTGGATCCTTGGACGCGTCTACTGCGCCGGCACACCTGAGGACTACAAGGCAGTCCACGAGCTCCAGGACAAGTTCTCGTCCGTTCCTCTTAGTGCCTACGGCAAGCCGTACGCACCGCCGTCGGGTGTTGTCGACGAGACGTTCGACATGGAGAAGGCGGTCCGCAAACAGGTCAACGACCTGCCGTTGGGCGAGTACTTCAGCTACCTCGCCAAGCTTCTAGAGACGAATCCACCGAAGCCGGAGGACGCGGCGATCGTCGAGCGCATGGCAGAGATCGGGGTCGTGCCCGGGCAGGAGTTCGACGACAGCAAACTGCCGCACCTGGGACACAAGCTCGATCCGAAGCTGGCGCTGCTGGAGTTGGTTCGCGCCATGAAGAAGAAGGAGCCCGTCAACGGCTGGCTCTACTGGACCAGCAACGCCGGCGAATACGGATCGGACTACGAACAGCGAGCGATGGTCACCCTGATCGGCCCTGGATTGAACTTCCCGCAGGACGCGATGTACCCGTTCTCGGAGAAAGACACGGACGGCGACAAGTACGACGGCTCCAAACATTGATACGTCATGCACTTCGAGAAGGGCGAGCTGCCGCCGGTGAAGGGATTCTGGTCGCTGACCATGTACGACCCGGATTTCTTCTTCGTGCCGAACCCGATCAACCGTTACAGCCTGAGCCAAAGAGACACGTTCGTCGAGAACCCCGACGGCTCTACGGATCTCTATCTCCAGGCGGAATCGCCCGGTGCGGACAAGGAAGCGAACTGGCTGCCCGCCCCGAAGGGCAAGTTCGTCCCGATGCTCCGGCTCTACTGGCCACAGGACACGTCGCCCTCGATTCTGGATGGATCGTGGACGCCGCCCCCGCTGACACGCGTGACATGACCGGCGTCTGGCTGCTGAAGTGGTGCGGAGGCAGGAGCGGGGCCCTTTCTCACAATAGGGAGGTCGGACCTCTCGAGATCGCAAGGAGACAGCATGGGCTTGTTGCGTAAACACGTTCCGGACGAAGGCGCAGCCACGACCGTGAAGGAATTCGATGACGTTCGAGGTCTTCGGTTCTGCGAGGTCTTCCTGATCGGAGGCAACGCCATCACCAAGAACCTGAAGGCAGCCGTTTACAACACGACCGGGCTGAACTACCGCGAAGACCCGCTCAATTCCTGCCCGGACGAGCTGGTGGACCACCTGGATCTGCCGGCGTACAAGAAGGAATACAACGTGCTCGCCGTTTACCTCAACGAACCTCGGTTCTGGATCTACGACCATCTGAAGGTTCCGGTGGGGCCGGTGCGCGAATTCAACGGCCTCAAGGGCTACTGGATGGGGCTTGGCCATATCCCCAAGGACGCCAACGTCAAAGAAAAGGGCTGGCTCACCTACAGGAAGTCCCCGATCGAGCGCAAGACGGAGATCACCTTCGAGAAGGGAAAGCCTGTCTTCATCCTCGACGATCCAGGCGGCAAGCCATGGGTGATGAAGGCGTTCAGGGACAGCTACGGCCAGACCTACGAGACGCTCTCCAAGCTCGGTGAGCGGTACAAGAAACTCCCCGCTGGCTGGAAGTTCCGCGTCGTGACGTTGGATCGCGACTTGGTGCTCGCGCCGACCAAGGCGGGGGGAACCGCCACGATCATGCAGGACGAGTTCGAGAACACGTTCGATTACCTAGGCGATGGGACGGCGAGCTTCCTGCCCTGATGCCATCGGTCGAACGCCGCCGCTCGTTCGATATCCATCGACGCGGTGCTCGGCGGTAGCTACAAGCTTCCACCCGTAACGAGCGTCCGCTGAGTCAACACTAGGAGGAGAAAATGGGAATCACGAAGCTCATATCAGTCAAGCTCCCGCAGGACGACGAAGGCGCGAAGCTGCTTCGTTTCGAGGGCGTCCGCGGTCAACGGTACACCGAGATGTTCCTAATCGGAGGGCACGCGATCACCCACCATCTGGTCGGCGGTGTCTACAACACGATCGGACTGAACGAGTCCAACGGAAAAGGGGATACCTGTCCCCAAGCGGTGCTCGACGAAGTCGATGTCGACGCCTTGAAAGACGAGTACGACGTCCTCAGCGTCTTCAAGAACGGTCCCAGGCTCTGGACTCTGGACTGGGTGGAGGTCATGGTCGGCGCGGAGCGCGACTTCAACGGCCTGAAGGCGCGTTGGGTCACGTGGCTGGACGTGCCCAAGGAGATGCGCAAACACGAGAGCGTCGCCTACAAGCCGATCAACGTCGAGCGCGACACGCAGTTCGGCATCGACGCCCGCTCGCCCGCCTTCCTGCTCGACGACCCGGAAGGCGACTCCTGGTGCATGAAGTCCGCCAGCCTGATCGTGGATCCAAACCAGACCTACGCGAGCCTGACGGACCTCGGCGCCCGCTTGAAGCCGGCACCGGGCTGGAAGTTCCGAACCATCGTGCTCGAGCGCGATCTCGTGCTCACGCCGGACGACGGGCATGCCCTGATCACCCAGGACGAGCTCGGGAACACCTACGACCGGGTCGGTGGCCCGTTCAGCAACTACAAGCCGTGACGTGTGAGGCGGCGAGCGAGAGCTCGCCGCCTCAGATTGGAAGGCGGTGTCGACGATGATCTGGGTGATCCTGGCAGCGCTCGGCGTTCCGCTGTGGCTCTGTGCCGTCGGCGCTCTAGTGCTCATTCTCAACAACCGCCGCCTGCGCCACCGGCGCGGCAACATCCCGGTACGCGTCCTCCCGCCCGGGAAGACGCGATGGAAGCGGGGTCACGCAATCTGGGTCTCCAACGTTTTCGCTTGGCGCTCGAGCCCGGCGGGCTGGAGCGAGGACATCCTCGACGTCGGTGACGTGAAGATGCGTGCCGCTACCCAGGAAGAGCACAAGAAACTTCGCCACCTCGCCGACGAGCCCGCGGTCGTCACCTTGACGCTCGCCAGCGGGACGACCCTCGACATTGCCGCCCAACCCGAGTATCGCGGCGCGCTCTCGGGCCCCTTCGGCACGCTCGCCGAGCACGCCTGAGCCGCTGAATGCCCCGCTCGCGGACCCACGAGAGCTTCCTTGTCCGCCACGTCCCTTCTGTGATGGCTTCGCAGCTACAAGCGAGGGACGTGGCTGCGGCTGGACACGATCGCCGGTCTCTCCGTTGCACCGGTATTGAGGGTCTCGTGGCAAGAGTTCGCGGTTGCCGTCTTCGTGCTCGTCACCGTTTTGGCTTTCGGCACGCTGCCGTCGATCATCCTTGGCGTGATCATTTCGCTGGGAATCCTCGTCTACCGCGTGAGCTTCCCGCAGATTCCGGAGTTGGGACGCGACAGGCAACGCGGACATTCGAGAGCCGCGCTCGAGAAACTCCGCACGAGCGGCGTGCTCGAGACGCTCGGTGAGGACAAGGTCTTCCTGCACGTCGAGCAGGCGACCGAGACCGCGCAATCGCGCGGCAACGGAAGTTGAGACCAACGAGAGTGGCGCCGAAAGTGGCCACTTCCGAAAGCCGGGGAGTAATCGTTGCGTTGCCTTTCTTCAGCGAAAACACTCGCCGCACGATTCTTCACCCTATCCCGCGCGCCAAACTCGTCCACGTTGGAATCCAGCTGCTAGAGGGCAGAGAGACCATACGATCTGGCTGATGGACGAGCACACCCTCCAGAGGCAGGATTACGGGGCCCATGAGGGCGCCGACTCGCCCAGAAGGCGCCCACAACAGATTCCTGCAAGCGGTAAGGAGGGATGACTAATGAATCCGTGGTTTGCCGCCGGAGCCACCGCCATACTCATGTCCGAGCGCGGGCGAAACCTCCTAAGGCGCAGCATCGTCTACGCGGTTGCTAATGCAATGAACGCCGGGGAGACGTTCGCGGGCGCCGCAACAGAGGTTGCGCACGGCGCGGAGCGTGTCGCTTCGTCTGCCGGTGGCCTTGCAGGAGGTCTCTTCTCCGAGCGCTACGCCGACCAAAACGAGCGGGACTACCAGGCATTCACCGACGCGATCAGCTCCGGACGGCTGACGGCGATCGAGGGCGTCTGACAACGGATCGTTGATACAGAGAGTGAGACCAAGAGCAACGAGGTCGACCGGGCCATGCGAGGAGGACCAGCAAGCGCTCCCACGCGAGCCACCCCTCGGATCTCTCTCAAGGTCCGTACAAACACCCCACACCTGAGGAGGTGCGGGGTGTCTGCCGGCCGTGGCGCTCGGCGCTGTCCGGCTACTGCAAGAGACGTTGGATCAGCGCCTGCGATCGCGACGATCATCGCGGCGATCGTCTCGTCGGTCGTGACCGTGCTTGACGACCGCAGCGGTGCCGACAACCGCCGCCGTTCGCGTCACCGGCCCGCCGACCACGCCACGCCTGCCTGCTCGTCCAGGTCCCAGCGGCATCTCAGACTCCTTCCATGACGACTTCGGGCTCCATCGCAGCAAGCAGCGCCTGCGTCGGAATGCGCCCGCTGGCGATGAGCTGACCGCCCGACCGTCGCACCGATGCTGCAAACGGTGCCGCCCAGCGGTTCTCGTACACGAGCACGGCGGCAATCGAGCCAGGCTCGATGATCTCCGCAAACTTCTCGACGTCTTCCTCGGCCAGCAGCGTCGCCAGATCACCCTCAAGCGATAGCAACTTGCCCACCGTGGCCTCGTCAGCATGCGACAGCTCGGCGGCTTCTATGGACCCGTCGTCGTTCTTCTCGAGCAGCACCAGATCCAGCACGCGAACGAGCCCACGCTCTACCAGCGATGTCAGTTCGGCCGCCATCTCACCTGAGAAGTTCGCCCTGTCGGCCGGGAACTCGACGACCAGATAGTCGACGGGCCCCAGCATTTCCTCGCTACCCATAACTACTCCTCTCTGATTGTGCGCCTGAGCATGTCCACTGGCGGAGATGCTCAGGCGGACAAAGCGGACATGAGTGTGTGGAGCACTAGTAAGCCGTCGCGGCCGGCGGCCGCGAGAAGGCGCCGAAGATCCAGAGGATCGGGAAGAAGATCCCGAAGAAGAACATCCAGCCGTGCCCGTTCCTGAGCGTCATCAGCCCGAGTGTGAACGCCACGATCAGGTACAGGAAGATGCCGCCGATTCCGATTGCCCACCACATGAGTGACCTCCCTTCTTGAGTGGTGAAAGGGGAACTCACTTGACAAACGCGCTCTCCTCTTGAGGCGATCGTCGCGCCTGGGATTCAGGGTGCCATCGGCGTGTTCCCCCATTCCGAAGGGGGGAACTACCGACGCCGGTCGTCGTGCGTGCCGTCAACCGCTTTCACCTAACTCCAGCGAAGTCTTGTCTTGAGCCGCAGGATTTCTAGCTGCTCAGGATCTTGCGGCTCACCGCGGCGGTCGATCAGTCAGCGCGGCTTCGATCCGTTCGAGCCGCTCAGCGATCTGCCGAAGCTCAGGCGTCGAAGTGCCGCCACCGCTAACGGCCTGCTCGCGGCGTGAGCGTGTCACGAAGGTGCTTGTGATCGCGGCGGTGATGACCGTCAAGAAGCCGATCCCGACCAGCATGACGAGCGAGGCGACGAGTCGGCCCGCAACGGTCGTCGGCACGTGGTCGCCATACCCGACCGTCGTGACCGTCTGGACGGCCCACCAGAGCCCGGATCCGATCGACGGAAAGTTGTCGTGGTCGGCGACCGTCATCAGGATGCCCGCTCCGACCGTTATCGAGGTCGACACGACGGCGATCACGACACCCGCACCGCGCGGACTCGAGGCGTGGGCCAGCACACGGTCGAGCCGGCGTTCGAACCTCGTCTCGTCTGCCATCACGGCCGAGTTCGTGCTCGCCCGTGCCCGTCCTGCTGCCTGCGAGCGAAGGTCGGGTCGAAGTGCGACGCTACTTCTGCGGCTCGTGTGGGCGCGTGCGGCGCTCGTAGAGGGTGGCGTTGAGGATGGCGGCTCCTACGATCACGCGCCCCGTTTGGCCAGCCGGGCGGAACGAACTTCGCGGAGTCCGATCGCTAGCCCGCCGACGCTGGCCTCGTGACGAAATCGCTATTTGCGGGTAGTCCAGATCGTTCTGGTCCCTCCAAGCGGTTTCTTGGCGGAAGCGGTGTTAGAGTCACTGTGCTTCGCGCCTCAGTCACCGGCGCGGTGAGCGACTCCGGGGCCCACAGCGATCGGGCCCCGCGAACTGGCCGCCCTCAGCAAATTGGGCTGGAGTACGACCGACCGGCCTGTTGTTCGTCGATGTACCTCGAAGTTTGCTGGAAGGGCTAAGAGTGGAAGTTCGCGCGGCACCATCGCACGGAGAAGTCGACGGTCTTGGGTCGATGCGCCGACTAATGCGGATGGCTCGACCTTGACCGTGTCGGATGGGGGACCTTGATCAGCGACCTGCGAGGGAGAGCGCAGGAACCGGTCGAGGAGGGGTGTCTCGACACCCCGCTGCGAAGGCTCCGGGACTAGCGGAATGCCCGGAGCCTACCGCTCAGCGCACGAAGCCCCGTCCGGGCTGCATTCAGTGCCCCGACGGGGCTTCGTGACGGTGCGGCGCTGGGGGGAGAGGGAGCGCCGCTGAGGGGGCATCAACAGGCGATCCTCACGCCCGTTCCTGCCCAGATCGTATGAAGCGGAAGGCCCTGACCAGAGCAGGCGCTGCCACGCCTCTCTCATTCCGTCGACTCATTCGGACCCGAGCGTTCAAGCACAATGCGCGCCTTTGCTCGGGCGACAGTCATCCACGAGGACAACGGTCGACGAGCTTCTAGGGAGTGGAGCCCACACTAGTGGGTCTTCGACCAGCCTCGGCCGGTGGTCTGCGAAAGAGCCGCAAAGTGCGGCGAGTTCCTGGCTCGTGTCGACCTGGGGTCTTATGAGCTGCCCACACACGTGCGGCGCCTGATGATGAGCCTTCCGAAGAAAGCCCTGGAAATCGAAGTGGAGCGTACCGGGATCGAACCGGTGACCTCCGGCTTGCAAAGCCTGTTCCTACTGAATCCGGTGAAGGTGGCTCGGAGGGGGAAAGCGCCGACTTAGCAGGGGATTCAGAGCCTCCATTACCCGGAGTTACCGGCTTCGAGCGGCGCGAATCCGATCGCGCTGTGGGCCAGGCGTGGGATGAAGCCGGCTCGATAGACGACGACCCGCGTTCGCAGCGCGGGCCGTCGGATGACTCTTCGACTCAGCCTGAGGTGACAGGCGATGAGCCGTCCGGCTGAGCTTAATGGTTCAGCGGGCCAGCTCGAGGACGCGGCACTCGAGGCTCGCGGTTTTCAGCGGTGCGAGCACTGCGGCAAGACTTACCCGCTGACGGTGTCGCGCTGTCGGCGGCGGACCTGTCCGGGCTACGCGCTGACCTGGGCGCGGGACGCGATGCGAAAGAACCGAGAGAACTTGCGCACCTATGGCGGGCTCGCGGCTATGTGCACGCTCACCCCGCCCGGAGTCGATGCTGGCCTCATCTGGGATCGCTCGCAGTGTGGGCATGAGGCCGACGAGCGGTGCGGTCAGCGCTTCGGTTGCAAAGTCGTCCCTGAGGTAGCGGCCTTGTGGAACGAGGGCTCGCGGGGCTGGTGGAGCGAGCTAAACCGTGTCTGCAAACAGCGGGCCGATCGGGCGGTGAAGAGGCTCGGCCATGACGGCAAGGGCGGCGTTCTTCTCTACCAGTGGGAGCTGCAGAATCGTGGGGTCTGGCATCTGCATTTTGTGGTCGGGCTGGAGACCGCTGTCGAGCGGGTGTGGGCCTATGAGTACGTCGCTGCAATGCGGGAGCTGACGCCGCGCTATGGCTTCGGGTTCGTTGACGGGAAGCCGCTCCGCCGGCCGGAGCGAGCAGAGCGGGTTGCGGGCTACCTGAGCAAGTATCTCGCCAAGTGGAAAGAGGACGGCTCCTGCGAGGTGACCGAAACCGTGCTCGCAGCCGGTCGTAGCTACCTGAACTACGTCAGCCGGAAGCTAACCGCGAAGAGCGGCTGCACGATGCGGGTGCTGAGAAACGTCCGGATCGCGTGGGCGTGGCGAGCGGGCCACCTGCCGGACGACGCGATCAACCCCTTCGACTTGCTGACGGGTCTGTTGCTTCTGGAGCAGTTCGACCTGCAGCGGCGTTCGCGGGCTCCCTAGGTCCGGAGCGGCGGCGCCACCTGCCGCAAGGCAGAGGCGGCGGCGGGCCGGAGCGGGACTGGTAGAGGCTGAGATCTTCTGTGCATCGCCCAGTTATTGACAGCCTGGCCTGGCCGAGTGGGCGCACGGGCCCTCGGTTGGCGCGGGGAAGCCCAAATCGCCGAGGAGCGCAGCGACGAGGGTGGCGGTCTGCGACTTGGGCGCGGGGGCCCGCGGTAACCGAGTCGTCGCCTGCGCCAGTGTCCGGAGTGACGCCTGACCGGGCGGGTCGAGAACGGCGGTTCGCTGCCCGCCGTCTCCCTTCGCGACTTCGGCCAAAGAGGCATCCCTGAGGATCAAGCGTCCCGGCCGACGGCGGTGCCGAATACGCCAATCGGGCTTCGAGGTGTCAAGCGACCGCCTGTTCGGGGATGAAGCGGTGGATGGCTTCGTTGGCGTTGTCCTGAAACGACGGGTTGCCCACGCCGGGGACGAATTCGGCTTGGTTGACCATCGGTCCATTCAGCTTGTTGGCCGCGCTGGCGTAGAACGCGCCGCTGGAGAGGGTCGGGTCGGTGACACCGTCGACGAGCCGCTTCGCTCCCACGTCTAGTTTGTGGGCGAGGCCCAGGGCGGGCATGACGTACTTGGCGGCTACCCGCATCGGCAATGGGAGGCCACTGGCTGCTCCCGTGCCGGTGGTGTTGCCGGGGCTCACGGTGATGAAGCGGTGGTCGGGGTATTTGCGGGCCAGGTAGCCCATCCATAGCGCCCCGATGTACTTGGCCTGCCCGAAGGCCAGGTTGAAGTCAGGTTTGTGGGTGGCGAAGTAGCTGCCGTCGATGGCGGACGCGAGTTCGTCGGCTGAGGTTGAGACGAACGATGGCCCCTTCATCCGCAACTTCGGGACACCCCTGATTGCTTCACTTCCGACGAAGACCGCAACCTCGCCGAGCCGCCCCTCGGCCAGGAGCCCTTCGAGGAGCACGACGTGACCAAGGACGTTCGTTGCGAACACGTCGGTGACCCCGTCAGCGGTCAAGTTCAACGTTTCCGGGCCAATGACACCGGCGTTCATGACGAGTGCGTCGACGGATCCGTCGATCTCGGCCAGGGCGGCGCGGACCGAGCCCGGATCGGCAACGTCCATGAGGACGATGTCGAAGATGTTCCGGCCGGTCTCAGCTTCGAGATCGGCCCTTGCCGTGCTCGCCCGTTCTGGGTTCCGGCACGCCAGGTAGATGTGGGCGAAGTCGTGACGTAATGCGAGTTGCCGGGCCACCTCCTTCCCGATCCCGGCGTTGCCGCCGGTGATCAACACAGTCTTTTCTGGCAGTGCGCTCATAGGGGATTCCCTTCATCTCTTTGGCCTAGCCAGGGTTGGGCACATGGCGCGGCGGATTAAGACGGCAAGGCGATGCTCGGCGCGGTAACAGCCCGTGAGGTTCGTCAGACTGGAATGCTCAGGCCACTCTGCCTAGGACATTTTGGAATGTCAATGCCAATTTCGCGATAGACTCGTCACGATGTCCTCACCGAGTCCCGACCGGCCGCGGTTGACGCGCAAAGGCGCAGCGACTCGCGCGCGGATCGTCGATGCAGCGGCAGAGCTGATCTTTCAGCACGGCGTCACCCGCACGACAATCGAGGAAGTGCGCGATAGCGCGAAGGTCAGCAACTCGCAGCTCTACCACTACTTCGAGGACAAACCGGCGCTGGTTCGCGCAGTGATCGAGCGCCAGGCCGATAGAGCAATCGGCACGCAGGAGCAATTCGACCTCAGCGGCCTCGATGGCCTACGGGCGTGGCGCAACTTCGTTGTCGATCACGCCCGCAGCACCGACGGGCGCGGCGGCTGTCCGGTCGGCTCCCTCGGTGCCGCGCTCGCCGAGACGGAGCCCGAAGCCAGAGCGCTGGTTGCGGCGTCCTTCGATCGCTGGGAGGCCAGCATCATGGCCGGGCTCCTGCAGATGCACCAGCTTGGCCGACTAGCGCCGGAGGCCGATCCACGCCAGCTCGCGCTTGCCACGCTTGCCGCGCTTGAGGGCGGGCTCTTGCTCGCCCAGGTGCAGCGCGACTCCGAACCGCTCGCGGCCGCGCTCGACGCAATGCTCGCGCTCATCACGACCCTCAGCCGCGCCACGAGCACTCCACTCGACCACTAAGCCCTCCGAGTGAGCCACCTACGCGAGAAGGCGCCCCCGTGCGTGGACTGCCAAATCGGCCATTCTTGGCGTGGTTGCGCTATCTCCTCCCTTCGCGGCTGCACTCGCCTGGGCGAGCGTGCTCTCACCCGACTTGATCACGTAAACCACGCCGGTAACGCCCACCTGGTCTGTCTGACGTCGGAGCTACAACGTCTCCCGGTTATGGCTGTGATCGTGTCGTGAAGACGTGCCTTGTCCTTGGCGCCGGAGCAACCCTGGCAAATGCGTTGCATTTCCGTCCCCGACGGATGCGGCATACACGACCGCCGCTAGACACGACGTTCTTTCAGGTCGTGCAGGCTAGGGGTATCCAACTCGGTCCCGAGCTTCGTCGCTATCTCCGTGACGTGATGGGCATGGACCCACTGCTGGAGCGACTTGCGGAACTCCGGATGGAGGAGGTCTTTCAAGGACGCGTTCTACGACCTGCAAGAGAGGCGGACCGACGCGGTTGCTTACGGCGGCTACGTGGAGCTGGTTGATCTCTATCTCCGGGTTCTGCGCGAGACGACCAATTGGCTTTGCGCGGACGGGCGTAATGGCGCACCCATTGGGCGGCTGATCGCGACGGAGGCCGCCGCCTCGGACCAACTCACGGTCATCACGTTCAACCATGACTTGGTGATCGAAAACGAAGTGTTCCGCCGCGCGCAGCTCCGACGGCGTTGGTGCTTGGACTGGGGCTACGGCTCCGTCGGCGAGGCTCTGAACCTGCTCGTACCCACCGGGCCGGCGCCAACCTTCCCCGTGCACGAAGACGAGGAGTGTGACCACGAACGGCCTCTTCGGATCTTGAAGCTGCACGGGTCACTGAACTGGGTCGTACGGCTCGCAAGCACACGCCCTACCTCCAACTACCTGACGGGCCATACCGGGTCGGGGCCAGTGCATCTGCTGCCTACGCGGACGTTGACCGGCCGCGGCAGGGTGGTACGTGAGGGCCAGGGACGTACGACGTGGCAGCTTTGGCCGGTAGTCGTGCCACCCGTGTACGCCAAGCAGGCTCTTCGGTCGGCGGTTCAGGCTGCGTGGGAAGACGCGCGCTCAGCTGTAACGGCCGCCGAACGTCTCGTCTTCTTTGGTTACTCGTTGCCGGCAATTGACGTCGAAGCTGAGAAGCTGTTCGAGCGAGCGCTAGCGCAGAACGACGTGATCCGCTGGCTGGACGTCATTGATCCCGCCGCCGCAGCAGCTTCGCGTTACGCAGGGCTATCTCCTTCGGTGCCAGTCAGGTGGTATCCGTCGCTCCCGGAGTTCCTCGCGGCCGAGTAACCGGGGTCTATAGCTCCGTTCGACCCGGGCTCTATAACTGGAGCATGCGATTCGAAGGAGGCGCTGATGCCGTACAACAAGACCGGAGCTAGCCGGCCGATGAAGCTCGTCACGGTGTGGTTCACCGAGGAAGAGAAGGCGATCCTTGACGAGCTGGCGAAGCAGGAAAAGGTCACGCTGTCGCGCGCCTTGCGCGAGGGTGCGCAGCTGTATTTCCAGGACGCGAAGGGCTGGATTGAGGAGCGGAGGGGCGATGAGCCCGGGGCTAGCGCAGCCTGAACACGAGCGGTTGCTCTCGGCCGACGAGCTCGCGCCGATACTCGGCATGAGCCTGGACTGGGTCTACGAGCGAGCTAAGGCGGGTGACCTGCCTAGCCTCGTGTTGCCTGGGGGCCGGCGGAAGTTCCTCTACTCCGAGGTTCGCGAAGCCTTGGATCGGTGGCGGGGCTAGCGTGGCGTCGATTCGACCGAGGCGCGGCCGTTTCGAGGTTCGCTGGCGCGACGGACGCGGCGAGCGCAGCCGCACGTTCACGAGGAAGGCTGACGCGAAGCGCTTCAAAGTCGAGGTTGAGCGACAGTCGCAGCTCGGGTCTCTATACGAGGCGGAACCCGTGTTCTTCTCCGACTTTCTCGATGGATGGCTTGAGCGCTTTCAGCAGCGCGTTCGGCCGTCAACGTATGCGCGCGGAGTGCAGGCACTGCGAACGGTGCGCGAGCTTGGACGGTGGCGAGTTCACGAGATTCGAGCGGCAGAGGTCGAGGATCGGATTGCAGCGGTCGGCCGTCGGGCTCCTCGGCAGGCGTCGATCGCGCTGCAGCTTCTCAAGCAGGTCTTCCGGAGTGCGGAGCAGAGGGGCCATCGCGTCGACGCCGCCATCTTCGGCCTGCGTCCACCACGACACGAGGAGCGGGAGCCTCGCTTCCTAGGTTGGTCGGAGGTCGAACGACTTGCGAGTTACTGCACAGAGGGTCGCCTGGTTGTCTTCGCGGCGCTGACGGGTCTGCGCCAAGGCGAGCTGTTCGGTCTTTGTCGAAGCGACCTTGATCTTGCGAACCGCATCGTGCGGGTCGAGCGCTCCGCTCGCGCCGGCACCTTCGGAAAGACCAAGTCAGGCCGTAAGCGAGTCGTGCATCTGACGGTCGTTGCAGCAGAGGTTGCGGCCGAGCAGTTGGCGTTTCGGGACGGTGGGACACGTGACCTCGTGTTCCCTTCGCCAGCTGGCCGAATGTGGCGCAAGGACAACTTCATGGCTCGTGTCTTCCGGCCTGCGGTTCGACGCGCGGAGCTGGATGGGCTCACGTTCCATGACCTTCGGCACACGTACGCGTCGCTGATGGTGGCGGCAGGGGCGTCGCCACACGTCATCGCAGAGCAACTCGGGCATCGGGACGCGCGGCTTGTCCTGGAGCGGTACGGTCACCTGTATCCGGGTGCTTCTCGCCACGCCGCGCTCGACCTCGACCTCTATCTAGAGGCGGCGAGTGTGGGCCACACGTGGGACGGAGGCGGGTCCAATGATGGGCCCTCCGAAGAAAGCCCTGGAAATCGAGGTGGAGCGTACCGGGATCGAACCGGTGACCTCCGGCTTGCAAAGCCGGCGCTCTCCCAGCTGAGCTAACGCCCCGTACGGCGCATGGTAGAGCCAATCGCAGCCGGCCGGCCGCCTCGGCGGTCAGTAGTTTCGAACCGCACGTTCCGTGAAGCCACCGATGGCGCCCCGACCGTTCGCGGCGAAGCTTCAAGTCTCGCCGAAGGGAGGCCGAGGATGAGCATCTTCTTCATCGTTATCGTCTTCGCCGTCGTCGTGGGCGGGGCGCTCGTCGGGCTGTGGGCGCTCTACGAGCTCAGCCCGTTTGCCCACCACGTCGACCAGTTCCGCGATCCCCGCACCGGACGCAGGCGCGGCGAAAGCCCGCACCTCGAATAGCCTCGACAACGACGAAGCCGGCGGGGCCAGCCGCCGGCTTCTCGGTTCACGGGGAAGGAAGGCCCCGGACTTATGCGGCCCTTGCCAGGCGCTCCTCGTGGCGGGCTCGCTTGATGATCTCGTCGCGGTCGCCGAAGCGCTGCTGGGCCTTCAGCGTGCGCTGCTCGTCCCAGAGCGTGGCGATCCGGTCTTCGAGCTCGTGGAGCTCGTCCGAAAGTGCGGCGTCGTGGCCGTCCGAGAGCAGCTGCCAGAGCTCCGAGCGACGCTCGGTCGCCTGGTCCAGCTCGTTCCGGATCTCGTCCAGTGTTTTCATGCCTTTGTAAACGATTCGTGTGCCGTGGACATTCCTCAATCGCGCGGGCCGACGACGAGGAAGATGACGATCACGATCAAACCGACCACGCCGGCCGCGATCGCGATCGCCGTGAGCGCTCCGGAGCTCATCGGGTCACAGAGATCCTAGGGATACGATTGTTCGAGCCCGGCCTCGGCGAGCAGGTTGCGCAGCCGCGAGAGGCCCGAGAACATGCGGCTCTTGATCGTCCCGAGCGGCTGGCCGAGCTGTTCGGCGAGCTCGCTCTGCGTCAGGCCGCCGTAGTAGCCGAGCTCGAGCGCCTGGCGCTGTTCGGGCGAGAGCTGCGAGAGCGCCTTCTGCACCAGGCGCCGCTGGAAGCCGAGCGTCGCCTCGCCCTCGGTCGTCTCGGGCGCGGCGGGCTCGGGCGCGCTCTCAAGCGGCTCGCCTCGGCGGCGGTCCTCGCGGCGGACGAGGTCGACGGCGCGGCGGTGGACGAGCGTCAGGATCCACGTGCTCGCCTTGGCGCGCTCGGCGAGGAAGCGGTCGGCGCTTCGCCAGACGCCCAGGAACGCTTCCTGCACGGCGTCCTGGGCCAGCGCCTCGTCGCGGAGGACGCGGAGCGCGAGGCCGTACGCGACGCGGCCGAAGCGGTCATAGAGCTCGGCGAGCGCGTCGTCGTCGGACGCTGCGACGAGCGAGAGCAGCGCCTCGTCCGAGAGGTGCGCGAGGCCCCGCGTCGCGGGCGGTGGCGGGGCGGTCAGCAGCGTCACGAGAGCGCCTTCGTCTGTGCGAGGGGCGGAGTCGTCGGCTGGTCGACGCCGCCGGCGCGCTCGAGGGTCACCGCGACCACCTCGCCCTTCCGCACCGGCCGCTGGATCCGCAGCGTCGATGACCCGGAGAGCAGGCCGGCACGCTGCGCCGTGCCGTTTCGTATCACCCAGGCCTCGTAGGTCTTGCCGACGGGCGCGTCGGCCCCGCTCAGCGCGATCGCGGCGCTGCCGTCCGGCGCGACCGCCAGGGCGCCGCGGTCGCCCATCGGCAGGAGCCGCGCGCCGGGCTTGGCCAGCACGGACGCGAACGGGTCGCTTCCCGTTGGACGGGTCGCGCCCCAAACGCCCAAGCCGATCGCCGCGGCGGCGGCAACCGCGGCAGCCGCGGCGAGCGGCGCGGTCCAGCTGCGCCTGCGCGGGAGCGAGACGACGTTCGGCCGCTCCGCGCGGGCCTGGTCGAGGATCCGCTCCTTGAGCGCCGGCGGCGGCGCCGCGCCGGGCGCGGCATAGGCGAGGCTCGCGGCCGTCTCGCGCAGGCGCGCGAGCTCCTTGCGGCACGACTCGCACGTGGCGAGGTGCTCTTCGAACTCCCGCTCCTCCTGCCGGTCGAGTGCGTCCAAAGCGTATGGCGCGACGAGGGAGTGGGGGTCGGTCATCTAGAAATAGTAGGGAGCGACGTTCAGCGCCCCGAGCGCGTACCAGACGCCGAACCCGAGGCTGAGCAGGCCGAGGACCGGCGCGACCGAAGGGAAGAGGCTGCGCACGCGCGCCCGACCGAGCGTGAACCCGAGCCCGCTCGAGAGCACCGCCATCGACAGCGCCGTGCAGGCGGCGAACAGCGCGAGCGCGCCGATCGCGAGGCCGCGGTCGTGGATCGCCGCGAGCAGGAGGACGCCGACGCCGGCGCTGCCGCCCATCCCGTGCACGAGGCCGATGGCGAACGCCTGGAACGGCGTGCGCGCACGGCGCGGCGGGTGGACGTGGCCGTGGAGCTGGAGCTGCCCGCGCCGCCAGCGGACGAGCAGGGAGACCGCGAGCAGCGCGATCACGACGCCCACCGCGACTTCGGCTCCCTGTTCCGCCGCGTGCGGCAGGTAGCGCTGGAAAAGCACGATCGGAAGGCCGAACGCGAAGAGCGTCGACGCATGGCCGAGCCCCCACGAGAGCCCGAGGCGGGCGGCGGCGCCCGTAGCGCGCTCCTGGGTGCCTGCGATCAGCGTCGAGACCGCGGCGAGGTGGTCCGGGTCGGTCGCGTGGCGCAGCCCGAGCACGATCGCGACGAGGCAGACGAGCGCAAGCGTCGCACCGTCGGAGAAGGAAGCGATCCAGCTGTCGAGTCCGAACATGTCAGCTCACTTTCGGGACGGCGCGGAGGGTCATGGCGATCCCAGCCGCGAGGATGACGAGTGCGCTGGCCGCAGGCAAGAGCCGAACCAGCGGGCCTTCGAAGGTGGCGCGCCGGAACGCGCTCCGCGCGACGACCGCGGCGAGGCCGACCCCGGTGATGCTCAGTGCCAGGCCCGCGCTGAAGGCCACGATCAGGAGCAGGCCGAACGCGACGCGGTGGAGAGAGATCGCGGCCAGCAGGACTACGAGCGCCGACGGGCAGGGCAGGAGACCGCCCGAGACGCCGACCGCGAGCAGCGACCGGAGGCTCGTCGACTGCTCGTGGTGGTGGTGGTGGTGGCGGTGCTGCTGCCGGCGGCGGCGCCAGCGGGCGCGCAGCACCGAGGCGCCGATCCCGACGACGAGCAGTCCGGAGACAAGGTTCAGCCACGGGTAGAGGTGCTCCGGCACGATGAACTGCGAGAGCGCGAGGGTTACGAGGCCAAGCGCGAAGACGCCGACCGTGTGCGTGGCCGTGACGATCAGGCCGAGCAGCGCCGCGTGCTTGGGCGTGCCGCGCTGACCGACCAGGTACGCGGTGACGATCGTCTTGCCGTGTCCGGGGGAGAGCGCGTGCGCCGCGCCCCAGAACATCGCGGCGGCGAGCGAGGCCAGGATCACGAGCAGGCTCAGGTGCGAGCGGCCGACGAGCGACGCGAACCCGGCGTCGGCGACGCGGTCGGGCGCCTGGAGCAGCTTGCCGTGCGCGAGCGCTGGCGGTGCGTCCGGGCCGCGGCCCGGCGCCACCTGCGCCGTCGCCGAGGTGACGTCGAGCGGGCTCGAGAGCATGTCCTTCGGGTAGGCACGGAGCTCGTCGCTGCGGCTCGGGGTGTGGGCGCCGACCACGATCTCCTTCCAGCCGATCCGGTCGGCGTAGTTGGCGTCGTGGTAAGCGAGGCGTGCCGGCCCGTCGATCCTCGGCCCCTCAAGCACGACCTCGAGCCGCGTCGTGCGCAGACCGCCTGCGCCCGGCGGGTGGGCCAGCGCCTGGCCGAGTACGACCAGTGGTGCGGGGCGGCCCGCGACGGTCAGGTGGGCGTTCTCCGCGATCCTCCGCGCGTAAGCGCGGGCGTCGATTTGACCGGCCTGGAAGGTCGGGATCTCGGCCAAGTCGAGCACGTAGAACACGTAGAGCCGGTGTCCGGAGACCTCCACACGGCTGAAGCGGTTGATCGTGAAATTGCCGAGCGGATGCGCGGACGCCGCCGCAGGGGCCAGCAGTGCGGCGACGACGGCGAGCAGGAGGGCGACCCGCTTCATCGCAGCTCCTTCCTTGCCACCGGAGCCCAGAGCACCGAGAACCGCGGGTTCAGCGCGAGGGCGCGCCGGAACCAGCTGCGCGCGGCGGTCCGGTGGCCGAGGCACTGCTCGATCGCGCCGCGGTGGAAGAACTTGAGCGCGTCGAGCGTCCCGAGCCGTAGAGCCCGTCTCGAGTGGCCGAGGGCCTCTTGGCAATGCCCAGTGCGCTCGAGCGCCCAAGCGAGGACGTCGTCGCCGTCAATGGACGGTCGCTCCCGCTGCGCGCGCCTCGCCAGTGCGAGCGAGGCCCGCGGCCGGATGCCATGGTCGACGTCGAAGAGCGCAGTCTCGAGGTCGGTCTTCACGCCGTTCGCGACGAGCAGCTGCTGGATCACGCCGATCAACGCGTACTGCCTGCGTGCCTCGGCGATCTGGCCGGCCGCCCGCTGGAGGTCGCCGAGTACCGACACGTACTGCGGCAGCGGAATCCGGTCGACGGCCTGCTGCTCGGCTGCGATCGCAACGTGCAGGTGCCCGTGGCCGTACTCGGCCCAGGCGAGCGCGTCGTACGCCGGCGCGTAGCCCGGGAAGGCTCGGAGCGCGGAGTTGGCCTGAGCGAGCGCCGGGCCGGGCCGCCCGACGGAGAGGGCCGTCTTGCTCATCTGGACCCGCGTCCACGCCTCGGTCTCTCCCTGGCCGAGGGACGCGTCGAGCGCGAGCCGCCACGCCGAGAACGCGCCGCGGACGTCGCCGATCAGGACGCGTGCGTGGGCGACCCGCGAGTAGGACGAGACGTCGGGCCGCAGGCGGGCCATCGTGTCGAACGCCTGGAAGCCCGCGGGGTAGCGCCCGAGCTCGACGAGCGCGTCGCCGATGACGCCGTAGTTGCGCGCCGTGGTCGGTGAGATCGCCCGCGCGCGGCGGCCGAGCGCGAGCGCCTCGCCGAAGCGGTGCCGGGAGAGCGCGAGCGAGCCGAGCCCGCTGGTCGCGACCAGGTCGCGTGGCGAAAGGCGCAGCGCGCGGCTCAGCACCTCGTCGGACTTCGTGTAGTAGGTCGGATCGCCGGTCTCGCGCGCCCGCTGCTGGTACGCGAGGCCGAGCGCGTCGAGGGCGTTCACGTCGTCGACGTTCGCCCGCAGCGCACCCTGGAGCTTTGCGATCTGCGCGACCGTCGTCTCAGCGGCGGGCGGCGGCGACACGACCGGGGCGGATTGCGCGCTCGGCGAGCCGCGCAGCGTGCCGCCGAGGAGTAGCGCGAGCGCTGTCAGCCCCGCCGCCGTTCCTCCGAACACCAATCTCCGAGCTTTCATCCCAACTCCTTCAGCCGGGGCGGAGAGGCCCGCCGGCTGGCCGAGCCTCTCCGCCGTGGGTCCGTCCGTCTCGCCCTAGGGGACCTCGTAGCCCTGGTGCGGGGTCGCGACGTACGGGAACGCGCCCGACAAGGGCACGTCGTTCGCGTCGACGCCGTCGCCGACGAGGTTGTTCGGGCTGAGGTTCGGCAGCCCGAACGCGCCGTTCAGGAACGAGCCGTAGCCCTGCGCAATCGCGCGCAGGTCGATGTCGACGACGTCGTCGCCGAGCCGCCGGCCGTTCGGGTAGCCGCAGAGGTCGCCCGCGAGGACGCCCATGCGGTCCGGCGCGGCCGAGCTGGCCGTGCCGCCGGGGCAGGCGCCGTTAGCACCGGGCTTGATCGACGTGTTCAACCGCAGCAGGTCGGCCTGCGTCGAGCCCGTGAAGTTCAGGCCGGGGACGCCGGTGAGCAGAATCTGCTGCAGGTCGCTGCGGCCCGTCTCGGCGATCGGCGCGAGTGCGCCGCCGGCGTGACCGGCCGGAGGAGCGCCGTACAGCAGGTTCTCGAGGTGCGCGACCTCGGGCTTCGCGTAGAACTGCGCGAACTGGCTGTCGTCGCCGGGGTCCTCGCGGTTCCAGTAGTCCTTCTGCCCGAGCGGGATCAGCACCTCGTTGATCAGCGGGTTCCCGAGCCGGGATACCTGCACCCACGGCCCGTGACCGTCCTTCGTGCCGTCCGTGCGGAGCACGGTCGTCCGTTCACGGTCGGCGCTGGCGTAGATGCCGATCGTGTCTGCCGGTGCCTGCACGAGCTGGGCGATCGGGGCACGGATGACGATCGAGTGTGTGTTGTAGTTCTGCAGCGCGTCCACGCCCGGCCCCGCCGGCAGCGGCAGCAGGTGGAACGGGTTGAACGGCCGCAGCCCGGCCAGGTCGAAGATCGAGCCGAGGTCGACGTAGAACGGGTCGTCCCGCTGGCCGGCGAAGACCTTGGTCCCGCCGGGCAGGTTCGTGACCGCGGACGCCGCCAGGGCCGAGTAGTTCGGCGTCGAGCGCGGGCCGATGTTGTCCGGCGGCGTCGGGATGTTGCTCCCCAGCACGACCGGGTCCTTCGCCTTGCCGTTCTTGTTGAAGTGGACGAGGGTGACGCTGTAGGTCTGTGGCCGGTTCCAGTTCGGGTCGCTCAGCGAGGTGATCGGCCCGGTGTTGTAGAGGAACGTGTTGCCATTCCGCGTCTGCGTCGTGAAGCGGAACTGGTAGCCGATGTCGGCGCGGCCGTCCCCGTTCTGGTCGATCCCGATCTGGTAGAGGACGCTGTCGTCGAAGCTGTAGAAGTTCGGCCCGCTGGCCGGCGCTTCGAGCGGGATGTAGTTCGCGATCAGCGTGACCGTGCTCGTGTCGTCCGGACTGACGAACGCGTACAGGTCGGTGTTGTCCGCCCGCGGGTCCTGGCTGATCAGCGGCGCCTCGGAGTGGCTAGACGCGCTGGCCGTGCCCGGCCCGGGAAAGCGGGTGAGGATCGCCGCGATCGCCAGCGCTGCGAGTGCCAGCGCCGCGGCCACGACGACCGTTCTGGGAATCCGTGGTGCAGCAGCATGCATGGGCTCTTCCTCCTCGACCCCGGTGGTTGTCGAGCCTGGTTCGCAGCGCGGGCGCGAACGGTTCGGCTAAGGCGGGAGCCTTTGACGAATCGACGGCTGAGCCGCCGGAACGCCAAAGACTCCTACGGCGTGATGCGCGTGCCGGTGCGGCCCTCGAGCGCGACGCCCAGGGCAGCGGGGGAGGTGATCAGCGCGTCGTGGCCGGTGGCGCGGACGAACTCGACCGACGCCTCGACTTTCGGGCGCATCGAGCCTGCCGCAAGTTCTGGGACGAGCGCCTCCGCCTCGTCTGCCGAGAGCTCCCGCAGCTCCTGTTGGGCATCGGTTCCGAAACCGGCGTACACCGCCGGCACCTCGGTCAGGATCACGAAGCGGTCGGCGCCGAGCGCCCGGGCGAGCAGCGAGGAGGCGCGGTCCTTGTCGATCACGGCGTCGATCCCGGCCAGGTGCTGGCCGCGGCGCGTGGCGGGGATGCCGCCGCCGCCGCAGGCGACGACGATCGTGCCGGAGGCGAGCAGCGACCGGATCGCGTCGAGCTCGACCACCTCGAGCGGCACGGGCGAGGGGACGACGCGCCGCCAGCCGCGCCCGGCATCGTGGACGACCTGCCAGCCGCGCTCGCGCTCGAGCTGCTGCACCTGCTGCTCGTCGTAGAACGGGCCGACCGGCTTGGTCGGGTCGCCGAACGCGGGATCGTCCTCGGCGACGAGCACGTGCGTCAGCAGGCACACGACCGGCCTGCCGGCGACGGGCGCGAGCTCGCTCTCGATCAGTGCGCCGATCTCGGCCTGGGTCTGCGCCACGGCGAGGTAGAGCGGCAGCGGCGGGGCCTCCTCGACCGCGCGTTCCTGGCGGATCAGCTCGTTGCCGACCTGCGGCCCGTTCCCGTGCGTGACGACGAGCTCGGGCTCGGCGAGCAGCGGCCGCAGCGCGGCGGCCGCCTCACGCAGGTTCGCGCGCTGCTCGGCGGCGGTGCCCCGCTCGCCGGGCCGCATGAGCGCGTTCCCGCCGAGCGCGACGACTGCGGTCACAGCGACGTCGCTTGCGATGTCGCTCTCAGGCTGAGCCGGCTTTGCTGGGGCAGACGTCTGCGTCGCTGACCGAGAGCGCCTGGATCGACGCGATCGCTCAAACCAATGCTTTGGCGCCCAGCAGGCCGTGCTCGCGGAGGACGTCCTCGAGCGTCGGCTCGCCCAGCTCCTCGAGCCGGTACGTGACGCGCAGCGCCGGCACGTCGAAGTCGATCAGCCGCCGCAGGTCGATCGGCGTCCCGATCAGCACGAGCTCGGCGCCGGACGCCTCGATGGTCGCCTTGAGGTCATCCATCTGCTGCCGGTCGTAGCCCATCGCCGGGAGCAGGGCCCCGACGTGCGGGTACGCCTCGAAGGTCTGCGCGATCGAGCCCACGGCCGCCGAGCGCGGGTCGATCAGCTCGGCTGCGCCGTTCGCCTTCGCAGCGAGCACCGCCGCGCCGTAGGTCATCTCACCGTGGGTCAGCGTCGGCCCGTCCTCGATCGCGAGCACGCGCTTGCCGGCGATCTGCGACGCGTCTCCCTCGACCAGGTAGGGCGAGGCGGCGAGCACGATCTTCGCACCGGGGTTATTCGCGCGAATCGAGTCGAGCACGGCGTCGACGCCTTCCTGCGTGGCGCTGTCCACCTTGTTCACCAGACAGACGTCGGCCATGCGCAAGTTCGTCTCGCCCGGGTGGTAGCGGAGCTCATGGCCCGGCCGGTGCGGGTCGACGACGACGATGTGCACGTTCGGCTTCACGAACGGCGTGTCGTTGTTGCCGCCGTCCCAGAGGATCACGTGGGCCTCCTGCTCGGCACGGTCGAGGATCGCCGCGTAGTCGATCCCGGCGAAGACCAGGTTGCCGTCCGCCAGGTGCGGCTCGTACTCCTCGCGCTCCTCGATCGTCGCGTCGGCCGCCTCGAGGTCCTCGTAGCGCTCGAACCGCTGGACGGCCTGCTTCGTCAGGTCGCCGTAGGGCATCGGATGCCGTAGGACGGCGACCTTCTTGCCGGCGTCGCGCAGCAGTGCGGCCACGCGGCGCGTCGTCTGGCTCTTGCCGGAGCCGGTCCGGACCGCGCAGATCGCGACGGCCGGCTTGGACGACGTGAGCATCGTCTCGCGGGGCGAGATCAGCTTGTAGGAGGCGCCGGCCGCCAGCGCGCGCGAGCCGATGTGCATCACGTGCTCGTGCGTCACGTCCGAGTAGGCGAAGACGACCTCGTCGACCTGGTGCCGCTCGATCAGCGCCTCGAGCTCGTCCTCCGGCTCGATCGGGATGCCGTCGGGGTAGAGCTCACCCGCCAGCTCGGGCGGGTAGACGCGTCCCTCGATGTTCGGGATCTGCGTCGCCGTGAAGGCGACCACCTCGTACTCCTCGCGGCCTCGGTAGACGAGGTTGAAGTTGTGGAAGTCGCGGCCGGCCGCGCCCGCGATGAGCACTCGGGTTCTGTTCATGCATAAAGCTTATGCAGCTACACAGGACAGAGCGCGAGCGTCCGGCCGTCCGGCAGCCGCGCGTCAGGCGCGCCAGCGGGTCGGATCGAAGCCGTAGCTCTCGAGGAGCGTCTTGCTAGATGAAGCAGCAGCGGCGGCGCGCTCCTGACTGTACGTCCAGACGACCTCGGTGCGGCCGCCCTCTTGGCGCTCGATCTCGACCGCCAGCGGGAGCCGCTCGTCGATGTAGTCACAAGCCGCGTCGGCCGCGTCGAGGAGGTTCGCCGCCGCGCACAGCTCGCGTCGCTCGACCGACTGGCCGTCGACCGCGAACACGGCGTAGCTCGGCCCGCTTGGGACCGGAGACGGCGACGCGTCGGCCGCGACCAGCTCGGTCTCGGGAGTCACGCCGTGCTGCTCGGCGAGGACGGAGGCGAGCGTCCGCGGCGAGAGCGATCCGAACTCGACCAGGATCTCGCCGAGCCGGCGATCAGGACGGTCCCGTTGCTCGGTGAGCGCATGCTGAAGCGCGGCCGGAGAGACGAAGCCCTTCTCGGTGAGGAGCATCCCCAAGGAGCGCCAGGTGGATCGCGCCTGCGGCTGGTCGACGCGATCAGGAGTCGCGCCGCCCGCCCGGACCTCGACGCCGTGCTGCCGCGCCAGTGCGCGGACGAGCTCCGTCCCGGTCACATCCCCTTGAGCGACCAGCACCTGCCCCAGCAGACGACCGCTGCGCCGTTGTTCCGCGAGCGCGCGTTCGAGTTGAGTCCGCGTCAACAGCTCGTCGTCGACGAGCACGCGGCCGAGCGGTCTCCACGGGAAGTCGGCGTGGTGCATGCCTCCGTTATCGGCTGCGGAGGCGGACTCCTGAACGATCAGCCTGTCGGTGGACGTGCTAGGAGAGGCGCTCGCGAACCCGGTCGCCGACGGCGGCCATCTCGATCTCGGCGCCGGTGACGTCCTTGAGCAGCTCGTCGGCCGTGGGCTGCTGGCCGAGCGACCACAGCTCGCGGAGCAGCGACCCGGCCTCGCGGCGCGTGAACCAGTCGTTTCCGTACCGCTCGCGCAGGTGGTTGCGCAGCTGGCACTCGAACGCCCACGAGCGCAGATACGAGGTGACGTAGAACCCGGAGTCGATGTCCGCGAGGTAGTTTGCCTCGCTGATCTCGAACTTGAGCGCGTCGCCGAGGATCTCCGCGTATCGCTTCGCCATCGACGGCACGTCGTCGGACTGGTGGAACTCGAGCTCGTACAGGAGCTTCGCCGAGTAGCGCCGGACGAAGAACAGCAGCCAGAGCATCCCCTCGGCGGCGTACTCGTCCGGCCGCGGGAAGTCCAGCCGGCGCGTCAGCCACGCGGGCTCGTCGGTCAGGTGCTGCATCAGCATCGCCCAGCCCTCGGTGATCGCGACGTCGCCGAGCCGCCGCTCCTCCATCGTCAGGTCGCGCGAGGTGTTGGCGAAGTGCTCCGCGTGGCCGGCCTCGTGGAAGAACGCGCGCCAGTCGTCGGCGCCGCCGATCGGCTGGATCACGAGCATGACCTTCTCGGGCACCTCGATCGGCGAGCAAAATGCGCGCGGCGTCTTCGACGGGCGCTGCTCGATGTCGAGGTGGATGTTCTCCTGGCGGTCGAGGTCGATGCCGAGGTCGGACAGCGTCGTCTTGAGCGCCGGCACCATCTTCTCGCCTGGGAAGCCCTCGTCCCACTGCGGCGAGCGGACCATCCGCTGGACGTCCCAGCGCGCGAGCTCGTCGAGCGAGAGGCCTAGCAGCTCGCGCGCCGCGCGGCCCATGTGCTCCTCGTAGAGGCGCTCGGTGTCGGCGAGGAACCCTTCGCACTGCGCCGCGAGCTCCTTCAGGCGGAAGCCGAACTTCTCGTAGAGCTCGACGTAGGTGCTCGCGCCGAGCGCCGGCAGCTCGCGGCGCACGATCTCGACGCCGTCGAGGTAGACCGGGTTGAGATGCTCCTCGGTCGCCTCCCACATCGCGCGGTCGAGCCGCTCGCGCCTGCCGCGGTCGGCCTCGTTCGCCATCTCCGGGCGGACCATCCGGTACGGAATCGTCTCGCCGTCGACCTCCACCTCGAGCTCGGCCTCGAGCTCTGCGAGCTTCTCCGCGTGCTCGCGCGTGAACTTGCCGAGGTAGCCCTCGCAGCCAAACTGCCACAGCTCGCGCACGCGGCGGTCGCCGTCGACGTCCGCGCCGATCTTCTGCACCTCCGCGAGATCGGTGAGGCGCGAATGCTGTTCGTAAATGTCCTCGAGCTCGAGCTTCTCCTTGTGGCCCGCGTAGTGGAGGTAGTACTCCTCGTCGAGCTCGGCGATGAACCGGTCGGCCTCGGCGCTGTAGGACTCGATCTCCGGGGAACTCGGCATTGGCCGTAGGATATCCCGGTGCGCGAGATCAGCCTCAAGACGGAGCGGAGGACGCAGCTCGTCGACATCACGGCGGAGGTGGAGGAGGCCTTGAACGGCGCCAACGGCGCAGCCGCGGCGCTCGTATACGTGCCGCACACGACGGCGGGCGTGACGATCAACGAGGACATCGATCCGGTGCTCGCGACCGACCTCGAATCGGCCATGGAGAAGATCGTCGAGGACGGCTGGAGCTGGGGCCACGACGACGCCGACGGCCCGAATGCGCCCTCGCACATGCGCGCGTCGCTGATGAGTCCCGAGGTGCTGGTGCCGCTGACCGAGGGCAAGCTCGCCCTCGGCCGCTACCAGGGGATCTTCTTCTGCGAGTTCGACGGACCGCGGGACCGCAAGGTCTACGTCACTGCGCTTAGCTGACGCGCAACCGGCCCTTCATCTGATCTAAACGTCCCCGGATTACGTTTGGCCCGTGCCCCGGAAGCTGCCGCTTGCGCTCGCGCTCTCGGTCGCCGCGGCGGCAGGCCTTGCGTTCTTCGGGCACGACAAGGCGCCGCACGCCCGTGCCACCGAGGGGATCCACAAGATCCGCCACGTGGTCGTGATCATGCAGGAGAACCGCTCGTTCGACTCCTACTTCGGCACGTACCCGGGCGCCGACGGACTGCCGCGGCACGACGGGGTCTTCACGGTCTGCGCGCCCGACCCGCGTACGCACCGGTGCCTGCGGCCGTTCCACGACACGAGCAACCGGAACAGCGGCGGCCCGCACGAGCACCTCGACGCGATCCGGGACGTCAACAGAGGGAAGATGAACGGCTTCGTCCGGGAGGCGCGCCGCGGCCTGACGCGGGGCTGCGAGAAGACGCCCGATGCGCCCCTGTGCTCGTTCGGGGCGAGGCGGCCCGACGTGATGGGCTACCACGACGAGGACGAGATCCCGAACTACTGGGCCTACGCGCGCAACTTCGTCCTGCAGGACCACATGTTCGAGTCGGTCAGCTCGTGGAGCCTCCCGCAGCACCTCTACTCGGTGTCGGAGTGGTCGGCGCGGTGTGCGCAGCCCCACGACCCGATGAGCTGCAGGACCGCGATCGAGAACCCGCTCGCGCCGCCGCACGAGCCGCAAAACCCCACCGATCGGACGCCCCACTACCAGTGGACCGACCTGACTTACCTGCTGCACAAGGCCCACGTCTCCTGGCGCTACTACGTCTTCGCCGGCGCCCAGCCCGACTGCGCCGACAGCGGGATGGTCTGCAAGACGCAGTGGCAG
The DNA here is from genome assembly GCA_963765785.1 of uncultured Actinomycetes bacterium. Classification (GTDB taxonomy): domain Bacteria; phylum Actinomycetota; class Thermoleophilia; order Gaiellales; family Gaiellaceae; genus AC-32. The sequence continues at coordinate 3,127 of CAVXXW010000002.1, read as the reverse complement.
AACGCGAACACGCCCGGCATCTGGAACCCGTTGCCGTGGTTCAGCACCGTCCACCAGGATCACCAGCTCGGCAACATCGCCCCGATGCGGCAGTTCTTCCAGGCGGCAAGGGCCGGGACGCTGCCGGCAGTGTCGTGGCTCACTCCGAGCAACCGGGTCAGCGAGCATCCGCCGGCGCTCGTCACCCGCGGCCAGGCCTACGTGACGAGCGCGATCAACGCGATCATGAGCGGCCCGGACTGGGGCTCGACCGCGATCTTCCTCGGCTGGGACGACTGGGGCGGCTTCTACGACCACGTCATGCCGCCGAAAGTCGACGGCATGGGCTTCGGCCTCCGCGTACCGTCGCTGATCATCTCGCCGTACGCAAAGCGCGGCTACATCGACCACCAGGTCGCCAGCCTCGACGCGTACACGAAGTTCATCGAGGACGACTTCCTCGGCGGCCAGCGGATCGACCCGCGCACGGACGGCCGGCCCGACTCGCGTCCCGACGTGCGCGAGGTGATGCCGCAGGTGGGCGACTTGACGCGCGACTTCGACTTCAGCCAGCCGCCGCGCCCGCCCATGCTCCTCCCCGAGCACCCCGGCTTCTCGTAGCCTGGGCGGCCTGATGGCCGCGCCCGTCGCCAGGGACCAGGAGCTCGAGCTCTCGATCGACTCGCTCGCCTACGGCGGGAACGGCGTCGCGCGCCTGAACGGCTTCGTCGTCTTCGTCCGACGCGGCCTGCCCGGCGATCGCGTGCGCGCTCGCGTGACCAAGGTGAAACGCAACCACGCCGAGGCGCTGGCGGTCGAGGTGCTCGAGCCGAGCGGCCTGCGCGTCGACGCGCCGTGCGAGCACTACCCGGCCTGCGGCGGCTGTCGGTTCCAGGACCTCGCCTACGAGTCGCAGGTCGCGGCCAAGGAGGAGCAGGTCGCCGACGCGCTGCGCCGGCTCGGCGGCGTCGGGGAGCCGCCGCTTGAGCCGATCGTCCCGGCCGAGGAGGTCTTCCACTACCGCAACAAGCTCGAGTACTCCTTCACGCAAACGCCGTCGGGGCCGGCGCTCGGCTTCCACAGGGCCGGCCGCTGGGACGAGGTGCTCGAGGTCGAACGGTGCTGGCTGACGACCGACCTCGGCAACGCGGTGCGGAACGCCGTCCGCGACTGGGCCCGCGCGGAGCGGTTGGAGGCGTATGACCAGGGCGAGCACACCGGGTACCTGCGCCATCTCGTCCTGCGCGAGGCCCGGAACACCGGCCAGCTGCTCGTCCAGCTCGTGACCGCGCCGGGCGAGCGGTTCGACCGCGACGAGTTCGTCGAGGTGCTGCGGCGCTTCCCGGAGGTGCGCTCGATCCACTGGGCCGAGAACGAGTCGCAGGCCGAGGTGACGAACCTGCCGACGACGCTGCTCTGGGGCGACGAAGCGATCGAGGAGGAGCTCTGCGGCCTCCGGTTCCGCGTGCGGCCGAACGCGTTCCTGCAGACGAACACGCGCATGGCCGAACGGCTGTACGAGCTCGCGCGCGAGTACGCGGCGCTGACCGGCCATGAGACGGTCTACGACCTCTACTGCGGGATCGGGACGATCGGCCTGACGCTGGCGTCGCAGGCGCTGACGGTGTGGGGGGTGGAGGTCTCGGAGGAGTCGGTCGCGTGCGCGCTCGAGAACGCGGACCTGAACGGGATCACGAACGCGGCGTTCTTCGCGGGCGAGGTGGGCGCGTCGCTCGAGGAGCTCGCCGATCGCGCTGGCTCGCCGGACGTGGCCGTCGTCGACCCGCCGCGCGCAGGGCTCTCGGGAAAGGCGCTGCGCCGGCTCGCGCGGCTGGAGGCCTCGCGGATCGTCTACGTCTCGTGCAACCCGACCACGCTGGCGGCGAACGTGAAGGAGCTCGAGCGCGATTGGGGCTACCGGCTCGAGCGTGTGCGGCCGGTGGACATGTTCCCGCACACGCCGCACGTCGAGTCGGTCGCGCTGCTCACTCGCGGCTGAGCTCGGTCTCGATCGCCTCGCGCAGCTCGCCGAGTCCGCCGCGGAGCCCCGAGACCTGCGCGTCGCCGAGCCGCTGTTCGACCGCCAGCGCGAGCGCGCGGAACCGCGGACGCGCCTTGTCGAGCAGCTGCTGGCCGTCCTTCGACAGCTCGACGAGGTACGAGCGCCGGTCGTCGGGGTTCGGCGTCCGCTCAGCGTGCGCGCGCTTCTCCAGCCGCCGTACGCGGAAGAGCACCGTCGAGAGCGGCATCTCGAGCCGGGCCGCCAGCGCCGTCGGGGTCCACGGTCCCTCGGCGCCGATGATCACGTAGAACGGATAGTCCTCCGGAGGCAGCTCGAGGCCGTCCAACGCAGTCGCGATCAGCCGCTCCCGCACCTGGTTGGTGCGGAAGAGGTCGAGCATGATCGTCTCTGAATCGTCGCCCGCCACTAGCACAACCTTGTGGTAATGTAGCGCAATATTGTGGTAAGTCCACTTCGCGGCGGGGTCGTCATCATCGCGGTCGCAGCAGTATGCGGCGTCGCAAGCGGTGCTTCTGCTCCCGAGAAGCTGCACGTCGGGCTGTCCGCTTCCTTTGCCCTCTCTGGAGGCGGTTCGGTCTGGGTGACCGATCACACCGGCAACCAGGTCGTCCGCGTCGACCCCGCCGCGGGTCGCGTCGTCAAACGCATCAAGGTCGGCGGCTACCCGTTCGGCCTCGCGTACGGCGCGGGGAGCCTCTGGGTCGGCTCGCGCCACGGGGACGTCGTCACGCGGCTCGACCCGGCGACGGGCAAGCGCAAGGCCCGCATCGCCGTCGGCAGCGCGCCCTACGCGCTCGCGTACGGCGGCGGCTCCGTCTGGGTGACGAACGAGAACTCGGGCACGGTCAGCCGGATCGGCCCCAAGCGCAACAAGTTGATCAAGACGATCCGCGTCGGCGGAGGCCCGAACGGGATCGCGGTCGCCTTCGGCAAGGTCTGGGTCGCCGACTACGGCCGCGGCCGCCTGATCAGCGTCAATGCCGCGCGCAACCGCGTCGAGAAGACGATCCGGATCCCGACCGCTGACTGGATCACTCCCGCCGCGGGCTCGCTCTGGGTCTCGAGCGAGACCGGCTTCGTCTACCGCGTCGAACCGGCGACGATGAAGGTGCTCGCGAAGGTCGC
>CAVXXW010000001.1:0-448704 GCA_963765785.1 uncultured Actinomycetes bacterium | reverse complement strand
ACAAGTTCGATTCTTGTCGGGGGCACTCAAGGAGTTCGCAAGAAAGCCCCGCAGCTGAGCAACTTTTCAGTTCACGGCTGCTTACGGTCGTTCACGGCTATTTACGGTCGTTTCCGGGGCTGACAAGGGCAAAATAAGGGCAGACGGTTGCGCGCTCACGTACGAGGCCGTAGGAAGTTGTCACCCGCTAAGAGCGGCTAGGGACGAGGAAATGACACCAGTTCGTAGGGTGTGTTCCTCTCGCCGACGAGGTAATGGGGCGGGTCAAGCCCGCCCCCATCTGTCCACCTCAGCCGTTGATGTTGCCGATGTCCCCGCCGCGTGCCGGCGGGCCGCCGGGGCTGCGATTGATCCACGTGCCGTTCGCAGCTGTGCGGTACTGGTACTCCCACCCGTTGTTGATCGTCGAGGCCGCAGCAGGGCCACCCTCAGCCGGGAAGAAGGTCGCGACCATCGTGGACGTGATGCAGGGATCGGGACAGGTCGCCTCCGGATGGAACACGCCGCCTGTCACGACCACGACGTCGTAGCCTGTGAACGTTCCCGTTACGCCGCCCGTCTGCGGTGTGCCGGGACACGTAGGCGGATTGGGCGTCGGGGCGCCCGCGAGGGTCGTGAATGTTCCGTTGTAGGACCGAACGACCTGGATCGACCCATCGTTCTGCGGGATGAACTGAAGCGTCCGCGTGTAGCTGAGATTCGCCCATTGAGTCCCCATCTGGCTGCTCCCACAGTGGCCGAAGTCGCGGCCGCTGGTGATGTGCGTTACGACCACGTTGGGAACGCTGAGTCCAGGAGACCCCGGGTCGCCCTTGTCGCCCTTGTCGCCTTTCGAGCCTTGCGGCCCCTGCGAGCCTTGCGGCCCCTGCGGCCCTGCCGGCCCTGGGGTCGCGGCGCCCTTCGCGCCCTTCGGGCCCTTCGGGCCCCGGATGTTCCAGGCGATCGCCTTAAAGCCCTTGTGGCAGTTGGCGAGCTTCAGATCGCCGAGCGTCTGGTTGTTCCCATGCGTCTCCACGCACCCGTAGATGACTCCGTTCCGAACGCCGAGCTTTCCTAGACTCACGGCGGAAGACTTCGAGCCGTGGCTTGAGGCGCCGGTGACACCGGCCAGCGCGCCCGTCGTCAGCAGAACGAGCACTGCGACGGTGAGCAGTCGCTTCGTCATTTTTCCTCCCCCTGTTGCACGTCAGGCTGCGGCACCTGATCCGTTGCTGGAGAGAAGTGTCCGTCCAACGTTCCTTTTCGGCATCGTCCTCTTGAGGTGAAGCCGCAGCCGGTCGCGCGCCCGCACGTACGGGCCGTAGGAAGTTGTCTCCCGTCTTGGATTCAAGGGCCGGAGGAAATGCCGACCGGAAGGCTCCGAGGCTTGTAAGACAGGGCTAGAGGATGCCGCTAGGCGTCCGGTTCGGGCCAGTCGAACCAGCAGAGGGTGAGGAGGCACGAAGCGGCCTCCGCGAAACTTGTGGCCGTCCTTTTAGGTCTTAGGTGAAGATTGCGTGCCCGACGACCAGGACGAGCACGACAATCACTCCCAGTGCGAAGTCAAAGCCTTTCTTCACGCCGTCGAGTGGCTGTTGGCTCATGCCGAAATCTTACTCCAGTGATCCGTGATCGAGCCAGCCGAGCGTCAGGAGGCAGCCGCAGGCGACGGCGAACTCCCTCCCATCGAGCGCGAGCACCCGCTCATCGAGCGTTCCTCGCGTTCCGGCGACGAGCGAGTTGAGCAGTTCCAACGCGGCGTATTGCTCCTCGCGCCGCGCCGCCTCGACGTTGAGCAAAGCGGTCGCGAGGGCCAAGTCGTCGTCGGTCACTTGCGGAACGGTCGCGAGGCCGCGATGGGTTAGCGGCGTCATGTCAATTGCCTCCTCGGGCGAGAGGTATGGGACGCCCCGCAGTTGCGCGAGGACGAGGTACAGCCGCTCGGCGCGCTCGGCCGCGTCGATCACGGAGCGGGCTTGAGGCCTGACTTACCGGGGAGGATGTTGGCGGGCTGCGACGGCGTGAACGGCCAGAACGTCAATCCCGGATGAACGTTGGTTGGGATCAGTCCGGCCCCGCCGCCGCTCGGCCACGTAGGGACGGGCTTGCTCACCTTCGGTCCAAACAGCTTCTTGAACTCACCGGCCATGTCGCTCCTCTCCTTCGCTACCAGTCCCTCGCCCAAGCGGGGGTTGACTCAATTTGCGCGACCCGTTCACGCTGTCGCTTGATCGCGGCGATGTTCTGACGGCCGCACTCCAACCGCGTCTCATCGAGACCGGCGAGGTGCCGCCGCGCGTCGTCCGGAGGGATCCGCTCGTCGCACGTCGGGCAGAACACCGCCTCGCTCACGACACGACCCGCAATCCGTGTAGGCGCTCGATGCGGTCGAGATGGTCGTCCAGTGCTTCAAGGCGCGACCCTCGACCTAACTCGGCCGTCGCAGCGAGGAAGTTGTCGAACACGTCCGCGAACGTCCGGGTCAGGCCGAGCGCGACGTATCGCGGCCTCGCCTGCCCTCGCATCCGGCCCTCATCGAGAGCAAAGCCTTCGTTCACACGCAGGCGACGACTCTCAGTAGATCCGAGCTGAGGCCCGCGTCGGGGGTGGCGCCACCGGCTTAGCTGGTGCGGTCCGAGATGAGTGACCGGTGCCGTAGGTTCAAGACGGGCCGGGGTGAAATGTTCGGGTGCCGCCGTGCAGGGCTTGACCATCGCCCCGGCCCGCTGGCTTCCTCGTTGGGATTGGGAACGATCTTGCGCATGGCTCCCCGGGGTGCAAGTCTTGGCCAAGGTCGATCTGACCAATGGCAGGCGGGAAGGAGGCGCAGCGATGCCACGCGCGAGGAATGTCAGCGAGGCACGAGCCCGAGACGAACCGTCAGCCAGCTTAAGTGAGGATCAGCAGGACGGAGACCCAGGCCGCTCGGAACGCGTATCGCTCCCTGAAGCTCCAGTTTCCAGAGTTATCGAATACTTCCCGCCTGGAGGCAATCTGCCCATGGGTCGTGATTGCACGTACGGTGGTAAGACATATGCAAAGGGCATTACTATTATGCACCAGGATGGAAATAACTATACATGCAGTGGCGATGAGGATGGCGCTTGGGTGCCTGAGAAGAAGTCCAAGTGAAATCGAACGCACTCGACCGCGGAGGACAGAGCGATGTCGAACGATGAAGTGAAACAAGCAGACGACCTACGCCCGACGCTTCCAGAAGCCCCTGTTTCCAGGATCATTGAATACTTCCCGCCAGGAGGCGAGAAGATCATTGCCAAAGATTGTACGTATTCGGGTCTGGGCTATTCAAAGGGTTCGGTCGTATCAATGCCTGATGGTAACAAGGTGTGTTCTGGAGACTCTCAAGGCAGTTGGAAACCTGTCAAGAAGTCACCGTAACAAAGGAGAACTACATGAGTGATGTGAGCGGACTCTCCAAGGCCGAAGCTCCCGTCTCCAGAGTTATTGAATACTTCCCGCCCGGCGGGACTAAGACCACCTCTCGTGATTGCACGTACGGTGGTAAGACATATTCGAAAGGTGCCACGATTACGGACGAGGCCAATGTTATTCAGGAGTGCTCCGGCGATAAGGATGGCAGTTGGGTGCCTCCGAAGAAGTCCTAGTGAAATCAAGGCATCTCTGACGGTCGGCTGTAGGAGAGACCGGGCCGTCGGGTAAGACGTAAGCTCGCTCTCTCGTATTCTGCGAAGCGAAGGGAGCGACGAATGGCGCGCAAGACAATCCGTGTCAGCGACAAGTCGGGGCAGGAGGTCCCTGACGGCAAAGGTGCGACGGTCCGCATCACCTACGCCGACGCTCGCAAGGGAGTTCGTGAACTCGATTTGACCGACGCGGAAGCTGAACAACTCGGCGGACGGGCCGTCGCTCGTCGGGGCCGCAAGCCGAAGGGCGGTTAGCCGCTCGGGAGAAAGGGTCGTTAGAGCGAGTCGCTCTTACGCCGGTTGCAGTCGGCGCACAGCAGCTGCAGATTCTCGACCGTTGTCGCGCCACCGAGAGCCACGGGCAAGACGTGGTCATACTGCAGATCGAAGTTCGAGTTGCATTCGACGCAACGTCCGCCGTCTCGTTCGAACACTGCCCGGCGAAGCTCCGAGGGGATCGGAATCCGTGTCGGCCGACCTGCTTCATCTGCGTGCATCAGACTCCGCGCGGTCTGGAGCTTCTGCTGTGACCGCCGCTCGCGCTGATGGACGAGTGCCTTCACATCGTCGCCGTCGAGACCCTCGTCCTCCCAATAGAAGCAGTCGTGGTAGTGCCACAACGTGCGCCTGCCGTCGCGGAGAAGTGGGACTGGAGTCTCCTGCTGGTCAACCGTGATCGCCTCATACGCGGGCTGTTTCCAGCGAACACTGAAGATCCGCTTGCCGGATCGGAGCGCGTAGCGCCCCGAGAACATCCCACCCAACGTCCAGGGGACCCTCACGACTTCCATCTTGTTGTCGACGCGAAGCACGGGCAGAAATATCGGCAGCGACGTCAATCGGGTCAAGAGGGGTCTGCGCGACGAGCGTCAGCCCAATTCGCGATAGGCGACCCTGCACCCTCTGATGTAGGCGGTCAGCCGTGGGCCGGAGAAATGGTTTGCCGCGAGGCATTGCTGAACGGACTTGGCGTCGAGCTTCGCCACCATACGCACGCCGTCGCTCACCCCGAGGTTCATCCGTAGCACTCTGTCCGGGACGGCTTTGAGCAGGCTCCCCTCGGTCAAGTAACCCCGGGCGAACGCAGCGTGTTCAGCGGGCGTCTTGCCTTCGACGGCAGGAATTGGAGGCAGCTTCACCGGCGGCAGCGTGGCGGTGTGGGCCCGCGTGGCCGTCGTCGTGGTCGTGGCGGCGTGCGTATGCCCGCCATCGCAGGCCGACACCAGGAGTGCGACCGTAGCCATGATCGTCGCAATGCCTGCCGCGCGAGTCATCGAGCGCAAGCCGCAGTCGGTCTGACCGATCTCAAGCCTGAGCTTGATCGACCTGCAGACCGCGAAGACGCTTGACGAGTGCCGACATCTGGTAGACGCCCTTCAAGACCTCTTTGGTGACCTCAATCGCGATTTCGACCTCTTCACGTCCGACCTGGTCATAGACGCTCGACTCGATGTGGGCTGCGTCGTTCCCGAGTAGTCGCAGATCATCCAAACCTTCGAGCAGATCCTGAGGCAGGACAACTTTCGTCCCGAGAGCGGCGATTCGCTCCTTCAAGTTCTCCCCTTTGGCGTCCCGATCAGCGCAAAGCTCCTCAAGCGCCTTTCGCACCATCACCGCCGCAGCGACGTAGCAACCGTTTGCGTGGCATGTGATCGCCTCCTCCAAGGCGGAGACGACGTTGGACGGAACGTTTGTCGTGTCGAAGTCGATGACCTCGGGCGGGTAGGACGCGACCACTTTCTGGTTGTCGTCGTGAACGACAAAGACATGGGTGAGACAATCGGGGTTCGGGCATCGGCGATGTCCGGCCGTGAGCCCTTGAGCAATGAATCGAAAGTCGTTCCCACCCAGCGCCTCAAACGTCCCATCCCGGCCGCAGATGGGGCAGGTCATCGACAATGGTGGCGTCCCTGCGCTGGATACCCCATCAGCTTTCAAGATCACGTCCACGACGCTTGACTCTAGCGCCCACGCCAGCGGCTCGCGATAAGGGCAGCGCAAGGGCAGGGCAACTCGACCTCTCAGGAAAAACAGCCGATTTCCAGGCGAAACTTAGACGGCTAGTTGAGCGACGCGCGGTTTCCTAAACCGCGTGCACAAGTTCGATTCTTGTCGGGGGCACTACGCGGTCACGGAGCCGGATCGGGAGGCGGCTGGTGATCGTCGACCTCCGCCTCCGCCGTGCTCTCTCCGATGCCGGAGAGCGAGCTCGGCTGGTCCCGTTGGAACTCATCCTCCTCTCGCTCGGGGAGGCCGTACTCCTCCCGCACCGCGGCCTCCTCGTCCAGCTCGGGCGTAGAGAAGACGCCGCGGATCCACTGCACGAAGCCCACGCCGGTGATCGTAGGCGATCGTCGCGACTAGTCGGGCAGCAGCGGCATCTCGACGCCCCTGCGCCTGCCGACGAGCACGGCCCGAGTCACGGCCTGCGAGCCGAAGCGCTGCCACACCTCGTCGAGGGCGGCGTCGAGCGCGTCGCTGTGGCAGAGGTCGAGCGGCAGTGCGAGCTGGAGCGCCGTTCCCTCGCGGAGGTTGCACACCGCGACGCCGACGAGGGTGATCCCGCGCCGCTCGATCAGCGGCGCCGCGGCCTCGAGCAGCGACGTTGCCGTGCCGAGGATCACGCCGGTGTTCGAAGTGGGATACGGAAGGGTGTGAGAGCGCGTGGCCTGCGAGAAGTCGTCGAACCGCAGGCGCAGGACGACGGTGCGGCCCGCGCGGCCGGCGACCCGCATGCGGCGGGTGACCCGCTCGACCAGGCCGACGAGAGCGGCAGAGACGTCCTCCAGCGACTTTGGCCGCCGGCCGAGGGCTCGCTGCGCGCCGATCGAGCCGCGGTGCCTCCGCCGGCGCACGGGTCGCGGGTCGTGGTTGCGGGCGAGCGCGTAGAGGTGACGCCCGGACGCGCGGCCCAGGACCGACACGAGGTCGTTCTCTGCGAACGCTGCGACCTCGCCGACCGTCGTGACGCCGAGCTCGTGCAGCCGTCGAGCGGTAACGGGCCCGACTCCCCAGAGGCGCTCGACCGGGAGCGGATGGAGGAACGCGAGCTCCTGGCCGGGCGGCACGAGCAGCAGCCCGTCGGGCTTTGCCACCCCGCTCGCGACCTTGGCCAGGAACTTCGTCCTCGCGATTCCCACAGTGATCGGGAGGCCGACCTTCGTGCGCACGTCGGCGCGTAGCCGGGCAGCGATCTCACGCGGGCCGGCCGTCCGTCGCAGGCACCGGACGTCGAGGAACGCCTCGTCGATCGAGAGCCCCTCGACGTGCGGCGTCGTGTCGTCGAAGACGCGGTAGACGTCGCGGCTCGCCTCGGTGTAGGCCGACATGCGGGGCTCGACGACGACGGCGTCCGGACACAGGCGGCGCGCCGCGCCGACGCTCATCGGCGTGTAGATGCCGTGGGCCTTCGCCTCGTAGCTCGCGGCGAGCACGACCCAGCCGCCGACGAGCACCGGCTTGCCGAGGAGCTCGGGCCGGTCCCGCTGCTCGACCGCCGCGAAGAACGAGTCGAGGTCGGCGTGGAGGATCGTCGGGCCGCCGGCCATCTCCCGATCTAAGCGAACGTATGTTCGTCTCGCAAGCCTAGGCGGCCGGGTGCGCGGAGCGAACGTGCTCCTCCAGCTCGAAGCCGGCTTCGAACGCTCGTCGAACCGGACACGACTCCGCGACACGCTCGAGTCGTACGAGCTGCTCCTCGTCGAGGTCGCCTTCGAGCCGCACGTCGACCTCGAACCGCCTTGGCGTCGCGTTGTGGTCGTAGTCGACGTCGACCTCGACGCGCGTCAGCGGCCACTCCTTCCTGCGCGCGTACATCACGACCGTGGTCGAGATGCACGCCGCGAGTGCTGCGGGCAGTAACTCGTGCGGAGCGGGCGCACTGCCGTCGCCACCGAGGCGGACTGGCTCATCCGTCACGAGCCGGTGGCCGTCGCCGATCACGACCTGCTGGCGGAGGGTGCCTGAAATCGAGCATGAACTCGCAGTGAGACTCATGTCCGTAGCGTCACTCGGAGCCTGAGCGAGCGCATCGGTGTCGCCCCGAAGCGCCAGTGCGGAGTACTACGCGATTCGGTAGACGATCCCGCGGCCCCAGTCGGCGACCAGCAGGCCGCCTCGCCGGTCGACGAGCAGGGCGAGCGGGTGCGCGAACCCGGACGCGAAGACGGTCAACCGGCGCGCGGTTCCGTTCGGGCGCAGTTGGATCCACACGACGTGGCGGCCGCTGCCCGAGTAGAGGCGCCAGGCGTGGAAGACGACGTTGTCCTGCTGGTGCTCGCCGAAGGGCAGGCCCTTGACCACGGCGTGCCGGTCGACCAGGCGGCCTGCGCGCGCGAAGCGCTCGACGCGTCCCTGCTCGGAGACGAAGAGCGAGCGCCCGGGCCAGGCGAGCCCGAGCGGAGTCGGAAGTCCGCGCACGAGCACCACCGGTATGCGCGTTCCGCGACGGATCCGGACGATCGCGCCGCCGGTCTGCGTCACGTAGATCCGGTTGTCGGGTCCGTACGCCATCGCGGTCGGCTGCGAGAGGCCGCTCGCGAAGGTCGGCACTCCGAAGCCGGGCGGCGCGGTGATGCCGCGGTCCGTGCCCCCTGCGGGAACCGCCAGGACGGCCGCGGCGAGCACGACGGAGCCGGCCGCCGCGGCCGCACCACGCGCGTTACGTCTCCGACCGTTTGGGCTCGACGGTGAAGCCGAGCTTGGCGAGCACCTTGACGGCGCCTGACTTCCCGCCCTCGAAGTCGTCGGATGCAAGCCGCTCGCTCGTGGCGAACTCGTACGCCGTCCCAAGGATCGCCTTTGGCGGGTAGCGGCGTTGCTCCCAGACGAGGTCGTACGTGGTTGTCGGAGCGAATCCGTGTGCAGCGAAGAATCGCTCCGGCCCCAGCCGGTCGTAGTCCTGTATCGCACGCACCACGTCGGCGTGACTCACCTTGTCCCACGCGATCGAACGGGTCATCTCTCATCCTCCCGGGCCCGGGGACGTGAGTGTCCAGGAGAGTGTAGGCAGCCTCGCGAGCGTCGCTCACGCGAGCTCGGCGGCGGCCTGGTCGAAGATCTCGGTGTGCAGGTCGACGTCGGCCTCGGTCGTGGCCGGCGACATCAACGCCATGTTGTGGAAGGGCGTCAGCAGGATCCCGCGGTTGAGGGCATAGAGGTGGATCAGCCGGTCGAGCAGCGGGTCGGCGCCGGCCGCGGCTTCGCTGCCGGTGCGCGGGCGATCCGGCCGGAAGAGGTACTCGACCCGGCAGCCGAGGCGGGTCACGTGCCACGGCAGGCTGTGCCGCTCGATCACGTCCGCAACGCCGGCCTCGAACCGCTCGCCGAGCGCGATCATCCGCTCGAAGGCCTCGTCCGTGAGCACCTCCGCGAGCGTTGCGCGCGTGGCCGCCAGCGAGAGCACGTTTGCGGCCACCGTGCCGCCGATCCCGCCGACGTCGGCGCGCTCGTCGGCCGGGAGCATCGCCTCCAGCCGCTCCGCCACCGGCGCCGAGAAGCCGTAGGCGGCGGCGGGGATGCCGGCCGCGATCGCCTTCCCGACGGTGAGGACATCTGGCTCGAGCCCGTACGCCGCCGTGTACCCGCCGGGCCCCGCGCAGAGCGTGTGCGTCTCGTCGATGATCAGCAGCGTCCCCGTCTCGCGCGTGGCCGATCGAAGCGCGTCGTGGAAGCCCGGCTCCGGCAGGACGATGCCGATGTTGGTCAGGGCCGGCTCGGCCAGGACGCACGCGACGTCGCCGTGCGCCAGCTCGCGCTCGAGCGACTCGATGTCGTTCCACTCGACGACCCGGGTCGTCTCGTCGAGCTCGACCGGCGGGCCGACGTTGCCGTCGCGCGAGACGACCGAGCCGCCGTCCAGCGATGCAAACGTCTCGTCGACCGAGCCGTGGTAGCACCAGTTGAAGACGAGGATCTTCGGGCGGCCGGTGAGCTCCCGTGCGAGCCGGATCGCGAAGCGGTTCGCGTCGGTCGCGGTCAGCGCGAACTGCCAGCGCGCGAGGCCGAAGCGCCGGGTCAGCTCCTGCCCGACCCAGAGCGAGTCCTCGCTCGGCAGCATCAGCGTGATCCCGTGGGCGGCCTGCTCGGCCACGGCCCTCACCGTCGGCTCCGGTGAGTGGCCGGTCATCGCGGCCGTGTCGCCGAGGCAGAAGTCGACGTACTCGCGGCCGTCGACGTCGGTGAAGCGCGCGCCGTGGGCCTCGGCAGCGAACACCGGGAAACCGCCGGGCCAGCGGATCATCCACGGCATCGGCACGCCCGAGAGCAGCGAGCCTCGCGCCTCGTTCGACAGCTCCTTCGAGCGCGGGTGCTCGCGCTCGAAGCGCTCCAGCTCGCGGTCGAGGAGCTCCTGCGGGTTCACGAGACGAGGATGCACGCAGCGGAGTGGTCGCCGCCGGCGGATCGAAGTTCTGGGTCGACGTCGCGGCACTCCGGAAGTGCCACGGGGCAGCGCGGATGGAAGCGGCAGCCCTGCGGGATGCGCACCGCGTCCGGCGCCTCCCCCTTGAGGATCTGCGGCCGCGTGCGGTCGCGCGGATCGCGTCGCGGGACGACGGAGAGCAGCGCCTTCGTGTACGGATGCTGCGGGTTGCCGACAACCTCGGCAGCCGGGCCCTGCTCGACGATCCGACCCAGGTACATGACCGCGATCCGGTCGGCGAAGCGGGCGGCGGTCGAGAGGTCGTGTGTGATCATCAGCACGCCGAGGCCGCCCTCGCGCAGCCGGTCGAGCAGGCTCAGGACGCCCGCGCGCACCGAGACGTCCAGCATCGAGACCGGCTCGTCGGCCACGAGCAGGTCCGGGCCGAGCACGATCGCCGCGGCGATCGCAACGCGCTGGCGCTGGCCGCCCGAAAGCTCGTGCGGGTAGCGGTCGAGGAAGAGGTCGGGCGGCGTCAGCTCGACCCGCGTCAACGCGTCCCGGACGCGAACGTCACGCTCGGCTTTCGAGCCGCCCACGCGGTGGATGCGGAGCGGCTCCTCGACGGCGGCTCGCACGGTCAGCCGCGGGTCGAGCGACTCGTAGGGATCCTGGTAGACGATCTGCATCCGCTTACGCAGCGGCCGCAGCTCGCGCTGGCCGAGCGACGTGATCTCGCCGCCCTCGAATGCAATCCGCCCGCGCACCGGCTCGACGAGCCGCAGCACGGTCTGCGCGGTCGTCGTCTTCCCGCAACCCGACTCGCCGACGAGCGCGAGCAGCTCGCCGCGCCCGAGCTTGAACGAGACGCCGTCGACCGCGCGGACGACCTGCCTGGATTTGCGCGCGAACGTGCCGACGATGCCGCGCGCGACCGGGTACTGGACGGCGAGGTCCTCGACCTCGAGCAGGCTCATGCGGTCACCGCCGGGACGTCGTTCAGGTGGCATGCGGCCTCACGGCCGCCGTCGAGATCGCGCAGCAGGGGCCGCTGGACCCTGCAGCGGTCGAAGGCTCTATCGCAACGCGGCTGGAACGGGCAGCCCTCGAGCGGCCGGTCGAGCCGCGGGGGCGAGCCCGGGATCGAGACGAGCGCGCCGTTCCCGTGCAAGTCCGGCGTGGCCGCGAAGAGGAGCCGCGTGTACGGATGACGTGGATCGTGGAAGAGGGTGTCGACGGCGCCTTGCTCGACGATCTCGCCCGCGTACATGACGGCCGCGCGGTCGCAGAGCTGCGCGACCACCGGCAGGTCGTGCGTGACGAGCAGCAGCGCGAGCCCGAAGTCGCGGCAGAGCGAGTCGAGCAGCTCGAGGATCTGCGCCTGGACCATCACGTCGAGCGCCGTCGTCGGCTCGTCGGCGACGAGCACGCTGGGGTCGCACGCCAGCGCCATCGCGATCGCGGCGCGCTGGCGCATGCCGCCCGAGAACTCGTGTGGGAAGCGGGTGCCGCGGTCGCGGGGTATCCCGACCGCCTCGAGCAGCTCGCCCACGCGCAGGCGCGCCTCCCGCCCGGACGCGCGTCCGTGCAAGTCGAGCGCCTCCACGATCTGCGACTCGACCGTCTGTACCGGGTTGAGCGCGTTCATCGCGCCCTGGAAGACGATCGCCAGGTCGGTCCAGCGGTGCGGCCGAATCGAGTCCTCGCCGCCCGCGAGGATGTCCTCCCCGTTGAGCAGCACGCGGCCGGCAACCGACGCCGTCTGAGGGAGCAGGCCGAGCGAAGCGAGGACGGTCGTCGTCTTGCCGCAGCCCGACTCGCCGACGAGGCCGAGGCGCTGCCCCGGCTCGAGCTCGAGGCTGACGCCCTGGACTGCGTGCAGCTCACGCCCTTCGCCGAGGTCGAACCAGACGTGCAGCTCGTCGAGCTCGAGCAGCGGGCTCACACCGCCTCCGGACCGCGGCCGACGAGCGGTCGCAACTTGAAGCTCCGTGCCGAGATGTGCGCCACGCGCAGGCGCGGGTTGAGCGCGTCCTCGATCGCACCGCCGAGCAGGCTGCAGCCGAGGATGATCACCGCTACGAGCGCGCCCGGCGGCACGATCGCCCACCAGGCGCCGGTCGAGATCGCAGCGCGCTGGAAGGCGTTCTCGATCACCTTCCCGAGCGAGATGCGGCTCGGGTCGCCGAGGCCGAGGAACGCGAGCGCGGTCTCGTCGAAGATCGCGACCGCGATCGTCAGCACCGTGTTGGCGATCAGCAGCGGCGCGACCTGCGGCAGCACGTGCCGGAAGATCACCCGCGAGTGGCCGGCGCCGAGCGCGCGCGCACGCTTGACGTAGACGCGCTCGCGTACGCTCTTCACCTGCGCGCGGATCACCCGCGCCGTCGACGTCCAGAGCAGGATCCCGATCACGATCACGATGTGGAAGAGGCTCGGCCCCCAGATCGCGGCGACGATGATCATCAGGGGCACGTCGGGGATGACGAGGAAGTAGTCGGTGATCCGCATCAGGACGTTGTCCGTGCGGCCGCCGAAATAGCCGGCCGCGACCCCGACGGTGCCGCCGATCACCATCGAGACGAAGGTCGCCGCGAACCCGACGACGAGCGAGATCCTGCAGCCCCACATCAGCAGCGAGACCATGTCGATGCCGCCGTCGTCGAGCCCGAGCGGGTGCTTCCACGACGGGTGGCCGAAGACCGGGCCGACCTGCTCGTGCGGGTCGTACGGCGCGATCCACGGCGCGAGCACCGCGCAGACGACGACCACGAGCAGGATCCCCGCGCCGATCGTCGCCGAGGGCCGCTGCTTGATCGTCTGCCAGACGATCCCGCGCCGCGAGCGAATCGGCTCGGACTCGATGACGGGGCCCGGCTGGCGGACCGCGACGCTCACTCCGTGATCCTCGGGTCGAGGCGGAAGTACAGGAGGTCCGCGATCAGGTTGAAGAAGACGACCGAGATCGTCAGCACCAGGAAGGCGCCCTGCAGCATCGGGTAGTCGCGCTGCAGGACGGCGTCGTAGACGGCGCGGCCGATGCCGGGCCACGAGAAGACCGTCTCGATCAGGATCGCGCCCGCCACGATGTAGCCGAGCGAGAGCGCGATCAGCGTCGTGATCGGCAGCATCGCGT
Organism: uncultured Actinomycetes bacterium; assembly: GCA_963765785.1. Lineage (GTDB taxonomy): Bacteria > Actinomycetota > Thermoleophilia > Gaiellales > Gaiellaceae > AC-32. The sequence continues at coordinate 435,563 of CAVXXW010000001.1, read as the reverse complement.
TGCGCAGCGCATGACGGCGTAGGACCGCCCACGGCTTCAGGCCCTTCGCGCGGGCCGTGAGCACGTAGTCCTCGCCGAGCGTCTCGAGCATCGCGGAGCGCACGATCAGCGTGTACTCGCCGTAGAGCACCAGGCCGAGCGTCAGTGCCGGCAGGAAGATGTGCTTCCCCAGGTCCTCCACGTGCGTCGTGAACGACGGGTTGATCAGAAACTCGTTCGACATCCCGCCGGTCGGAAGCACGCCAGCGAACAGGATCACGAGCATCAGCCCGAGCCAGTGCGTCGGCATCGAGTAGAAGGTGAGCGCCGTCACGATGCTCGCGCCCTCCGCCTTCGTGCCGCGCCTCCAGGCCGAGATGATCCCGGTCACCGTCCCCAGGACGATCGCGAACAGCGTCCCGAGGAAGACCATCGGGATCGTGTTGATCAGTGCCGTGCGCAGGTTGTCGGAGACGGGCTGGCTGTTGGCGAACGAGATGCCGAGGTTCCCGTGCGCCAGCTGCTGCAGGTAGATGACGTACTGCTGGAACTTCGACTTGTCGAGCCCGAACTGACGCTTCAGCGCCAGCCGCGTCTGCGGCGTCGCGTGCGGCACGCGCGCCAGGTTCGTGACCGCGCTCCCCGGCGCGAGGCGGAAGAGCGCGAAGTTGATCGTGACGGCGATGAAGACCGTCAGGACGGCGAAGACGAGCCGCTTGAGGACGTAGTCGGCGCCCCGCACGCGCGCCTACTGCTGGTGCACCCTCGACAGGCTGAGCTTGTTGATCGAGTTGAACGGGCCCTGCGGCGATGCGACCAGGCCGGCCCAGTTCTTGCTCACCGCCCAGACGGCGTCCTGCGCCGCGAGCCAGATGTAGGGCCGCTTCGCCTGCAGGTAGCGCTGCATCTTCCAGACGAGCGCCTTCCGCTTGGCCTGGCTCGGCGTCAGCTGCTGCTGCGAGTACATCGCGTCGTAGCCCTTGTCGCAGAAGCCGCTGTCGCTCCAGCCGCCGTACTGCGCGCAGGTGACGACCGAGAGCATGAAGTCCGGGTCGATCAGGCCGACCCAGTCCCACAGCGCAAGGTCGAACTTGAGGTACTTGTTGTCGGGCGTCGTGATCGCGTCGAAGGCGGCCGTCGAGTCGAGCGAGCGCTGCCGGAGCTGGATGCCGATCTTCTTGAAGTCCGGCTGCAGGATCTGGAACGTGCGGTTCGTGCTCGGCACGTCGGTCGGCGTGATCACGTCGTACGACATCTTGTGACCGCCGGCGACGCGGATACCGTCAGAGCCCTTCTTGAAGCCGGCCTGGTCGAGCAGCTTGTTCGCGAGCGCGAGGTTGAAGCTCTCGGGCTTCACGGCCGGGTTGGCCCAGGCGCCTGTGGCCGCCGGGACGATCGAGCTCGCCGGCCGCGCGTAGCCGAGGAAGACGACGCGGACGATCTGCTTGCGGTCGACCGCGTGCGCCATCGCGGCCTTGACCTTCGAGTTGAGAAGCTCGCGGTGCGAGCTCTTCTTCGAGTTCGAGTTGATGATGAAGTCGGTCTGGTCGACGCCGGGAGTCGAGCGAACGTTGAAGCCGGCGCTCTTCAGCGTCTTGATCGCGGTTCCGGGGACGGCCTCGATCCCGTCGATCTGGTGGGCCTTGAGCGCCGCGACGAGCGCATCCTCGTTGGAGAACATCTGCAGGCCGAACGCGTCGGCCTTCGGCTTCTCGCCGTAAAAGGAGCCGTTGCGCTGGAAGAGCGCGATGTCGTCCTTCTTGAACTTGACGAGCTTGAACGGGCCGGCGCCGACGAGCGGGTTGTTCGAGAAGGTCTTCAGGTTCGTGCCCTTGTTGCCGGTGTGCTGCGACCAGATGTGCTGCGGCAGAATCGCGAGCTGCTGGAACTGGCCGAGCACGTTGCCGGGCGCCTTCGAGTAGCGCACGACGAGCGTGTTCGCGTTCGGCGCCTTCGCGCTCTTGATGTGCGCGACGAGGCCGGCTGCGTTGGCGGCACCGCCGGCCGCGTACTTGAGGTCGGTCGTGATCGTCCAGGCCGCGTCCTTCGCCGTCAGCGGCTGCCCGTCCGTCCACTTCGCGCCCGAGCGCGTCTTGAACGTCCAGGTCCTGCCGCCGTCGGTCGGCTTCCACGAGGTGGCGAAGTCGGAGACGAACTTGCTGTTCGTCTTGTCGTACTGGACCAGGAAGGGATAGACGTACTCGAAGGTGTTGTAGGCGTCCTGGTTGAACGCGACGTACGGGTTGAGCGAGTCGATCCGCGAGCTCGTTCCCAGCCGAAACGTGCCCCCGGCCTTCGCGCTCGCGCCGGAGCCGCTCGCCTTCGTTGCGTACCCCACGACACCGACGGCCAAGATCGCCGTCGCGAGCATCGCCAGCCACTTCCTCATCGTGCCCTCCTATTCGTCACGCCAGATCGACTCGTCGGGCGTGAGCGTACGCCGGTCCGCGTCGAGCGTATACCGCACGCCGAGCGGCAGTGCGGCCAGATGTTTGCCGTGTCCGAGCGGGAGGCGGTAGAGCACCGGCACGCCCAGCGGCTCGAGGTGCTCCTCCAGCACGTCCTCGAGCGAGCGCGACCGAGCCCAGTCGGACACCGGTCGCGCGTCGCCCCAGTCGCATCCCTCCATCTCGCCGACCACGCACCCTGCCACCGCGTCCAGCTTCCCGCTGTGACGCAGTTGGGTCAGCATTCCGTCCACGTAGTACGGCGGCGCCTTGTAGTCCTCGAAGAAGAGGATCGCGCCATCCGGGTCGAGCTCCCACGGCGTGCCCATCGTCTGCATGAGCAGCCACAGGCAGCCGCCGACGAGCGGCGCCGTGACCGTCCCCCCGTGGATCGCGCGCGTGTACGGGTCGTCCGGGTTCGGCGGCACCGGGCCGAGCGCGTCGCCGGTCAGCACCTCGAGCAGGCGCTTGCGCGTGAACTCGGTCGACTCCGCCGAGCCGACGCCGACGAGGCCGTTGCCGTAGACCGTCGGCATGCCCGTGTGCTGGCGGATCGCGACGTGCAGCGCGGTGATGTCCGAGAAGCCGACGAGCGGCTTCGGGTTCGCGCCGATCACCTCGAAGTCGAGGTGCGGGATCGTCTGCGCCGAGCCGTAGCCGCCCTGCAACGCCTGGACGACGTCGACCTCCGGGTCGGCGAAGAGCGCGTTCAGGTCCGCCGCGCGATCCTCGGCCCGCCCGGCGACGTAGTCGTCGCGGTCGTAGACGTGCTCGCCGAGCTTGACGCGGTAGCCCTGCGACTCCCACCACTCGACGCCGCGCAGCACGTCCGAGCGCGAGTCGTAGGGGCTCGCCGGCGCCGCGACGCCGATCGTCCCGCCGGGGGGCAGCGGCTTCATCGGGGCGATTCTCCCGGAAGGTCGCGTACAGGTGGTAGCGGGAAGACGCGTCCAGCCGCCGCCTGCTCCATCCGATCGAGCCGGCGCCCCAGCTCCCGGCGCGAGCGCTCGAGGTGCCGGCGCAGGCTCGCCTCGAGCCACGGGCCGGGCTTGCGGGCCCCTGGCTCGCCTCCGAGCGAGGCGAGCTCGCGCCAGAGGTCCGGGCCGGGATCGGCGTCGGCCATCGCACCCCAGCAGGCGCGGCGGGCGCGCCGGCCGCGGCGACCTCGCTCGATCCGGAACGCCTGGTGGGAAAGGTCGGCGCAGAGCCAGTTCAGCCCGACCCGCGCGAGGTGGCGCTCGGCGCCCGCGGGGTCGGCGAGCGCGCGCTCGAGGTGCTCGACGTCGGCCTGCGTCTGCTCGTGCGGGTAGCGCGGCGCGTCGATCGCGTCGATCCCGTGCAGGCCGCGCCCGATCGCGGTGAAGCGCCGGCGCTCGTCGCCAGGCTCGACCGCAGGAAGCTCGAGCCCGTGTCTCCGCAGCTCGCGGGCGCGGGCTTCGAAGTCGAGCGCCGGCTCGTCCAGCAGCAGCCGGGCCGAGAGCTCGGTCAGCTTCGCCAGGTACTCGAAGTCGACCTTGTCTGCCGTGTCGTACTGCGTGTGGTACTCGGTCCGGTCGAAGCCGTCGGTGAAGGTCGAGATGTTGATGCCCGGGATGCCGGCGGCGAGGAACGGCCAGACCTCCGTCCACGTGTTCGGCCGGTCGAGCCTCCAGCCGTGCGGCAGCAGGCCGTCGCGCTCGGCGGTGCCGCAGTGGCGGCGGATCCACGCGGTCAGCTCCGGCGGCACGTCGAGGCTGAACATGTCGCCGAGCCGGCCTGACCCCTCGACGTTGAGGTAGAAGGGCGAGCCCGTCGTCCACTCCGGGTGCTCGGCGGCTACCTGGTGCCAGGCGCCGTAGCACCAGTCGTAGGCCGACTCGGCGATGCCGTACTCCTCCGCCGTGTGCGAGACGAAGGCGATCGTCCGGGCCGGTCGCACGCCCGCCTCCGTGAACGCGCGCGCCAGCTCGAGGGTGACCGCTACGCCGGTCGCGTCGTCGAACGCGGCCTGGAACCAGCCGTCGTGGTGTCCGGCGACCACGGTCGGCGCGCCTCGCCTTCGACCGGGAAGCTGCCCGACGACGTTCCAGCCGGTGCTCGGCCCGCGGGGCGCTCGGAGCACGACCCGGACCTGGCCGCCGAGCTTTGGCGCGTCCTCGCGGCGAACGGTCAAGCACGGCGGCCCCTCCGCATGCCAGATCCCGTCGAAGGTGCCGAGCGCGCCGGGCGCCTGGTAGAACGGGCCGCCCTCCGGCGCGTAGACCACCATCGCCTTCGCGCCGCGCAGGCCGAGCTCGAGCCCGACGTGGTACGGCCAGAGCCGAGCGACCTGCCACTCGACGAGCGCGACCTTGCCGCCGACGTCGAGCCGGTCGAGCTGCCCGCGGCCGCCCCGGCCGACGCGGACGAGCTCGCCTGCGACGCCTTTCGCGCCCGTCTCCGGGACGCCGCCGAAGGAGGCGGCCTCGACCCGCGTGCCGTCCTCGAGCTCGACGTACGCCTCCTCGAGCCGCCAGGCGTCGACCGGCACCGGCTCCTTGACCACGTCCTGCAGGCCGAGCGAACGCATCTCGCCCGCGACGAAGTCGACTGCCTCGCGCTCCTCCGGCGTCCCGGCGACGCGAAAGCCGAGCGGATGCGAGCCGATCGCCGCCAGGCGCTCGACTACGTGCTGGAGGTACTCGGCCGAGAACTTCACGGCCGGCCCTCCACGAGGCCGAGCAGCGACTCGCGCACGAGCGCTCCGATCGTCGAGAGGTCGTAGCCGCCCTCCTGCACCACGACCGTCGGCAGGCCGAGCGAGCCGAGCAGCCGGCCGGCCTCGCGGAACGCCGTGGGCGTCACCTGGAGCGGGCTCTCAGGGTCGCCCTCGGCGGCGTCCACCCCGAGCGCGACCACCAGGCCCGCGGCGCCACGCGCCCAGCTGACGAGCTCGGCGACCGCCTCCAGCCAGGGCTCGTCGCCGGAGCCGGGCGCGAGCGGCAGGTTCAGGTTCGACTCGTCGCTCTCGTCCGCGAAGCCGAGGAAGTGCGGGAACCAGCCCGCCGCGGGGTCGACGTGGACCGACCCGGTCCGGACCTCTGCGCGCCCGCGGAAGATCTCCTGGGTGCCGTTGCCGTGATGCGCGTCGACGTCGAGCACCGCGACCGGACCGGCATCGGCGAGCGCCGCGGCCGCGATCGCTGCGTTGTTCAGGTAGCACGAGCCGCCGTAGGCCGAGCGCGTCACGTGGTGCCCAGGCGGGCGCGTGCACGCGTAGGCGACGGGCTCGCCGCCGAGCACGAGGTCGACGGCCGTCAGCGCCGCGTCGGCCGCCGCGCGCGCCGCCTCCCACGTTCCCGGGCCGACGAGCGTCATCGTGTCGTACGCGAACCAGCCCGGCTTCGCCCAGACCGCCGCCGGAAGACGGCGCGCGCCGAGCTCGCGGTGGGCGAAGACGTACGGCACGACCTGCTCCTGCGGCAGCCCCGCCACGCTCCACTCCTGCCACGCCGAGGCCAGGTAGGCGAGCAGCGCCTCGTCGTGCACCTCGAGCAGCGCCGCGTCGTCGTGCGCCTGCGCCTCGACCACGCGGGCGTCGAGCGCCTCGAGGATCGCGGTCGCGCGCGCGGGCATTTCGGCCGCCGGAGTCGCGGTCCCGACCCAGATCTCGGCGGCGGGCTCGTGGAGCAGGCAGCGATCGCTCCAGACGACCGGCATGGAAAGCTCCACGCGGCGACTCTACAGTCCTCCCGTGGCCGCGTCCGCTCCAGACCCACGAGGCCCTCGACCGCGCGAGTCCGGCGTGGTGATCGGCGCGCTCGCGCCCGGCCCGAGCAACTCGATCGCCGACGTCGGCGGGATCCGGGTCGGCCACGTGACGGTCTGGCGGGACGAGCCCGAGCCGCCGGAGGGGCGGGGCGTCGGGCGCAGCGGCGTGACGGCCGTCGTGCCACAGTCGCTGCCGCTCGGGGCCGGCGTGGCCGTGCTGAACGGCGCCGGCGAGCTGACCGGGTCGCACGAGATCCGCGAGTGGGGCCAGCTCGAGACGCCCGTCTACCTGACTGCGACGATGGCAGTCGGCCGCGTCTACGACGGCGCGGTCGAGGTAGCCGTGCGGGACGACGCGAGGGTCGGTGTCGACGACGTGCTGATCCCCGTCGTGGGCGAGTGCGACGACAGCTGGCTGAGCGAGGCACGCGTCGTCCAGGTCGACGCCGCCGACGTTGCTCGCGCGGTCGATGGCTGCGACCGCATGGCCGTTCGCCGAGGGCGCCGTCGGCGCGGGCACCGGGATGAGCTGTCTCGGCTGGAAGGGCGGGATCGGCTCGGCGAGCCGCGTCGCGGGCGACCACCTCGTCGGCGTGCTCGTGCTGGCGAACTTCGGCTTGGGTCACCAGCTCACGATCGCGGGCGTTCCCGTGGGCCGGCACCTGCCGAGCCAGGGCCGCTCGAAGCCGGCCGGGAGCTGCATCGCCGTCGTCGCCACCGGCGCGCCGCTGGGCCCGGCGGCGCTCGAGCGGGTGGCCCGGCGCGCGGGGCTCGGCCTCGCCCGCACGGGCTCGGTCGCCCACCACGGCAGCGGCGAGATCTTCGTCGCCTTCTCGACCGTGCCCGGCGGCGGCGAGCTCGGCGGCCGCGAGCTCGACCCGCTCTTCGCCGCGACCGTCGAGGCGACCGAGGAGGCGGTGGTGAACGCGCTCTGGGCGGCGCCGGACGTCACCGGCCGCGAGGGACGAGTCGAGCGCGGGCTCCCGCACGACGAGGTGCTCCGGCTGCTCCGCGAGCATGGAGCGCTCGCGTGAAGGTCCTCGTCGTCGGCACCGGCGGGGTCGGAGGCGCGGTCGCGGCCGTGGCCCGGAGGCGGGACTTCTTCGAGCGGATGACGTTCGCCGACCTCGACGCGGCGCGGCCGCAGGCGCTGGTCGACCGGCTCGACGACGAGCGCTTCGCCGCGGCCCAGGTGGACGCGTCCGACCAGGCGAGCGTCGAGGCGCTGGCGCGCGAGCACGACACGGTGCTGAACGCGACCGACCCGCGCTTCAACCTACCGATCTTCGAGGCCGCCTTCGAGACGCGCTGCACCTACCTCGACATGGCGATGTCGCTCTCGGAGCCCGGCGTTCTGCTCGGCAAGCTCCAGCTCGACCAGCACGAGCGCTGGGCCGAAGCCGGTCTGCTCGCGCTCGTCGGGATCGGCGTCGAGCCCGGCCTCTCCGACGTCTTCGCCCGCTACGCCGCCGACCACCTCTTCGCCGAGATCGACGAGGTCGCCGTGCGCGACGGCGCGAACCTCGAGGTCGAGGGCTACGAGTTCGCGCCGACGTTCTCGATCTGGACGACGATCGAGGAGTGCCTCAACCCGCCGCTCGTCTGGGAGCGCGAGCGCGGCTGGTACACGACCGAGCCGTTCAGCGAGCCCGAGGTGTTCGACTTCCCCGAGGGGATCGGCCCGCTCGAGTGCGTGAACGTCGAGCACGAGGAGGTCGTGCTCGTCCCGCGCTGGGTCGACTGCCGCCGCGTCACGTTCAAGTACGGGCTCGGCGAGGAGTTCATCGACGTGCTGAAGACGCTGCACAAGCTCGGGCTCGACTCCAAGGAGCGGATCCGCGTAGGCGACGTCGAGGTCGCGCCGCGCGACGTGCTGGCGGCCGGGCTTCCCGACCCGGCGACGCTCGGCGACCGCATGCACGGCAAGACGTGCGCCGGCACGTTCGTCACTGGAACCGGCACGGACGGCCAGCCGCGGGCCACCTACCTCTATCACGTGACCGACAACGAGCACGCGATGCGTGACTACGGCTCGCAGGCGGTCGTGCTGCAAACCGCCCTCAACCCCGTCGTCGCGCTCGAGCTGCTGGCCAACGGCAGCTGGAGCGGCGCGGGCGTGCTCGGGCCGGAGGCGTTCGACGCGGTGCCGTTCCTCGAGCTGCTGAACGGCTACGGCGAGCCGTGGAAGCAGAGCGACCGCTAGCCGCGCGACGTGAAGGACAAGGAGGAGCCGGTCGAGGCGTACGTCCTGCACTCGCTCCAACCGGCCTAGCAGGCGGCCGGGGCGGCGCGTATCCTCACGCCTCGCTTGACGGTCGTGGGTCTCCTTCAGCTCCTCCTCGCAGCCGTGCTCCTGCTCGCGGCGGCCGGGAAGGCGCGCGCCGGGCGGTCGGCCCGGGACGCATTGCGCTCGTATGGGCTCGAGGACGCTCGCCCGCGCGCCGCGGCGTGGGCGGTGGCCATCGTCGCCGAGGTCGTCCTCGCCGGAGCCCTGCTCGTAACGGTCGAAGCGGCGTTCGCAGCCGCGGCGCTGCTCGGCGCGTTCGCGCTGGCGCAGGTGGCCGCAATCGTCCGTGGCCGTGCAGGCGCCCCATGCGGCTGCTTCGGTGGGCGCGGCCGAATCGGCTGGTGGAGCGTGGCCCGCACGACCGCGCTCGCCGCCGCCTTCGCCGCCCTGCCTTTCCTGCCGGACACGAAGCTCACGATCGACGCGTGGCTCGCGCTCGGCCTCGGGGTCGCGCTCCTGGGCGTCGCCGCGCTGGCGGTCGCGCTGCTCGCACTGGCGCGCGAGGTCGGCGAGCTACGCCTAGCGGTCGCGCCGCAGGCCGCGCTCTCGCTCGACCACGAGGGTCCCGAGCTCGGCGGCCGCGTCGCCCTCGTCGAGCGCTTCGAGCGCGAGGCTCCGCTCAAGGTCGCCGTCTTCACCTCGCGCGGCTGCTCGCTTTGCGCGGCGCTCGAGCCGTCGCTGCGGCTGCTCGGAAACGACCCGGGCGTCGAGCTCGCGACGTTCGACGAGCATGACGACGCCGACGCCTGGCACGCGCTCGCCGTCCCGGGAAGCCCGTATGCGGTCGTGCTCGATTCGGAAGGCGTCGTGCTCTCGAAGGGAACGTTCAACTCCCTCTACCAGCTGGAATCGCTCGTCGGTGCTTAGCGAGCGGGTCGCAGAGGCGAGCTCGAGGCGCGGCTTCCTCGCACGCACCGGCCGGGCAATCCTCGCCGTCGCCGGCGGCGGCTTCGTGCTCGAGGCGATGCGCGCGCAGAAAGCGGAGGCCTTCCACTTCTGCGGCCACATCTACACGACCGGGTCGTGCCCGCACCCGACCGGGCTGCCGCGCATCGACGCGAACGGCTTCCCGCTCCGCGCGGTCGACGGCCACGCGGTCGACGACCTCGGGCGGCCGATCGACAAGCTCGGGCGGCCGGTCGACGCGCACGGCAACGTCCTGCTCGACCCGGACGGCAACCCGCTGCCGCCGGCGCCGCGCACGCGCGTGTGCCAGAAGGCCGGCCGCGAGTTCGGCTTCCGCGGCCAGATCGACGGCGCCTGGTACCGCTGCTGCAACGGACACATCCGCAAGCTCGTCGACTGCTGCGGCTACACGCGCACGAGGATCAACGGCGACGCCGCGCTGACCGGCTACTGCTACAGCGGCCGCCACGTGTTCTGCGTCATGTACTACGACACGAAGATCCCGTGCTGACGCCGGCGCTCGCGCTGACGGCGCTGCTCGTCGGGCTCGCCGGCGCCTGGTCGCCCTGAAGCCTCTCGATGGTCGGCACCGTGCGTGCCGCACGTCACCGGGGCAAGGCAGGAGCGGCGTTCGCGGCCGGGCTCGCGTTCGGCGCCGCCGCGATCTTCGTCGCGCTCGGCGCGGTCGGCGCCGTGGTCAGCGGCCGGGCGGTCGTCCTGGTCGCAGTCGCCGTCGGTGCGGTCGCCGTCGCGAGCGACGCGCTCGGCCTGCGCGTGCGTCCGCAGATCCGCTACCAGGTGCCCGAGCCGTGGCGGCGCGAGATGCCGCTGTCCCGGGCGCTGTTCCTCTACGGCCTGCTGCTCGGGACCGGGCTGACGACGTACGTGCCCGCGACTGCGGCCTGGGCGCTCCCGGCGCTCAGCCTCGCGCTCGGCGACGTCCGGCTGTCGCTCGCGATCGCGCTCGGGTTCGCGGCAGGCCGCGCCCTGCCGGTACTCGTGCTCGCCGTCGCCGGAAGCGAGACCGTCCTCGCCGAGCGCCCGCGCGGACAGCGGCTGCTGCGCGTGCTCGTCGCGGCCTCGCTGCTGCTCGCGCTGCTCGCGGGCACTGTGCAGGCTGCCGGAACGGTCGCGTCGCCGGCGGACGACCCGAGCGCGGAAGGCGCCGACCTCGCGTGGCAGCAGCCCGGCGTCGGCGGCTTCCTGCGCGAGAACGGGACGACCGCACAGCTGCCCGGCAGCAACCCCGCGCTCGGCGCGACCTTCGTCGCATGGCATAACGGCCCGCAGCTCACCGTCGCCGACCGCGCGACGCTCGCGCCGCTGACCGAGGACTCGGTTCCCGGCGTCCAGACGCTCGCCGTCTCGCGCAGCTGGCTCGCCTACCGCACGCCGACCGAGATCCACGTGCGCCCGGTCACCGAGACCGGCCCGGGCACGACGATCGTGAAGGTCAAGAGCCCGTCGCAGCTCGGCCGCCCGGCGCTCGGCGTCGACCTGGTCGCGTTCCACCGGGCCACGTTCACCGCGAGCTGGATCACGGCCGTGAACATCCGCTCGGGCAAGCGCCTCCAGCTGCGCTACTCGCAGGACGCGCTGCTCCTGAACCCGTCGCTCGACGGCGGCCAGGTGCTCTACGTCCGCCAGGCGCGCTGCTCGCAGCAGCTCAGGATCGGTCGCCTCGGCGGCGGCAACGACCACGTCCTCTACGAGATCGGCCCGCTCGCGGGGCAGGACCTCGGGCACGAGCGGCACCACACGAGCCAGGGCGAGCACCTCCCCTGCCCGTTCAAGCCGCGCGTGACGAAGAAGATGCTCTGGACGACGGCGCTCTCGCCGACGACCGCCTACGTGACCGTGCTCACGCCCGGCCACGGCGGCCACACAATTCCGACGCTTCTCGCGGTCGCGCGCAGGTAGCGCGTAACGCTCTCCGCACTCGCGCGACTGATGAGGGACAATCGAGGGGTCGCTGGAGGGAAGTCATGAACCGGATCTACGTGCAGACGAACAACGCGGAGCGGAACGAGGTGGTCGCCTTCGACCGCGCCGCCGACGGAAGCCTCTCGGCGCTCGGCCGCTTCGAGACCGGAGGCCGCGGCAGCGGGACGCCGCACCTCGCCTCGCAGAGCTCGATCGTGGTGAGCGGCGACAGGCTGCTGGTGACGAACGCCGGCAGCGACGAGCTCTCGCTCTTCTCGGTGCAGCCAGACGGCTTGCGGCTCGACGCGACCGTCGCGAGCGGCGGCGCCCACCCGACCAGCGTCGCCGTCCATGGCGAGCAGGCGTACGTGCTGAACAACGGCACGCCGTCGATCTTCGGCTTCTCGCTCTCCGGCAAGGCACTCGAGCCCATCGCCGGCTCGGACCGGCCACTGACGGACGACGCCGACCCGGCGCAGATCGCCTTCAGCCCGGATGGCCGCACGCTCGTCGTGACCGAGCGCGGCACGAACAGCATCAGCACCTTCACGGTCGGGGACGACGGCCTCGCAGACGGGCCGCAGACGATCTCGTCGTCTGGCGCGACACCGTACGGCTTCGACTTCGCAGGCGGGTCGCTGGTCGTGACAGAGGCGTTCGGCGGCGAGGTCGGCGCGGCTGCCGCGTCGTCGTACGGGCTCGACGGCATGCGGTTGATGCCGGTGAGTGCATCGGTCGCCAACACGCGCAGCGAGGTCTGCTGGGCCGCGGTCTCGAAGGACGGCCGCTTCGTCTACGTGACGAACTTCGGCGACGGCACGATCTCGAGCTACGCGATCGGCGCCGACGGCTCGCTCGAGCTGCTCGAAGCGGTCGCCGCCTCGACGAACCCCGGCTCGAAGGGCGTGCGCGACGAGGCGATCACCGGCGACGGCCGCTTCCTCTACGCGCTCGACGCCGACGCTCACCGGATCTACGGCTGGGCGGTCGGCGAGGACGGAAAGCTCGAGCCGGTCGGCGACGCAGACGGCCTACCCGAGACGGTGGCCGGGCTGGCGGCGTCGTGACCCCGATCATCTCGCGCGGGTTCCGCGGGCGGCGCCAGGACGGGCCGCCCGACCGCGTCCCGCCGGGGCAGTACCTGACCGACGACTTCCCGGTGCTCTCGGCCGGGCCGACGCCGCACACGCCGCTCGAGGAGTGGACGTTCACGATCGACGGCGGCTCCGAGCCCGTGCGCTGGACGTGGGAGGAGCTCCAGGCGCTGCCGAGCGAGGAGGTCACGGTCGACATCCACTGCGTGACGAAGTGGTCGAAGCTCGACACGGCCTGGCAGGGCGTTTCCGTGGACACGCTCCTCGGCGCGGTCGACCACGACAAGGACTACGCGCTCGCCTTCTCCGACGGCGGCTACACGACGAACGTCCCCGTGGAGGACCTGAGCGACGGCAAGGCCTGGGTCGCGTACTCGTACGACGGCGAGCCGTTGGAGCCCGAGCACGGCGGCCCCGCACGGCTGCTCGTGCCGCACCTCTACTTCTGGAAGAGCGCGAAGTGGGTGCGCGGGCTGCGCCTGCTCGACGAAGACGAGCCCGGATTCTGGGAGCAGAACGGCTACAACCTGTATGGAGACCCTTGGAAGGAACAGCGGTACTGGGGCGACTGACGTGGCTCGCGGCAACGGTCGCAGCCGACGCGTGGGGAGACGGCCCGGGTGCGAACGCTGGAGCTGGATGTCGACGGCTGGGGTGGCCACCGCGCCGGCCAGCATCTCGACGTCCGGCTGACGTCCGAGGACGGCTACCAGGCCGAGCGCTCGTACTCGATCGCGTCGGCGCCGGGCGAGCCGCTCGCGATCACGGTCGAGCGCCTCGAGGATGGCGAAGTCTCCCCGTACCTCGTGGACGAGGTGCGTAGGGGCGACGTCTTCGAGGTCCGCGGGCCGATCGGCGGCTACTTCGTCTGGGACGGCGACGAGCCCGAGCCGGTGCTGCTCGTGGGCGGCGGCTCCGGCGTGGTACCGCTCGCGGCGATGGCGCGCGAGCGGGCGCGGGTCGGCGGGACCGCCCCGATGAAGCTGGTCTACTCGTCGCGCACGTGGGACGACGTGATCTACCGCGACGAGCTCGCGACACTCGGGCTCGACGTCGTCTACACGCTGACGCGGCAGCAGCCGCCCGGCTGGACCGGGTACTCGCGGCGGATCGACGACGATCTCCTTCGAGAGGTCGCGTTCGCAGCCGGCGACCGCCCGCGCGTGTACGTCTGCGGCTCGACCCGCTTCGTCGACGCCGCGGCCGACGGGCTCGTGCGGCTCGGCTACGACCCGATGTGGATCCGGACCGAGCGCTTCGGAGCGACAGGATGACGGACCCGCGTACCCTCGACGGCAACGCGATCGGCGGGCTGCTGCTCGAGCTGTTCGGCGTGGAGCTGACCGCGGCGCCGTGCATCTGCGCCGGCTGTGGCGCACGCGAGGAGGTCGCCCGCCTCGACGTCTACGTGGACTGCCCGGGCGTCGTCGTCCGCTGCCGGCACTGCCACGAGGTGATGATCACGATCGTCCGCGGCCCGGAGCGAGCCCGCGTCGACCTGAGCGGGACGCGCGGGCTGGAGCTGTAGGCTCGGCCGATGCGGCGTCGGCTCGAACGCGCGTTCCTCGGGATGCTGATGAGCATGGTCGCGTTCCTCGTCGAGCGCCGGCTCGTGAAGGCGCTCGCCAAGCGCCGCTAGCGCCTCCGTAGATTCGAGCACGCGGATCAGCGCCGCCGCGGATGCCCGCGCAGGGCGCCCGCGCGACCATCTCCACCGGAGGTAAGGAACATGCGACGGCTCTACACGTCGGCCTGGCTCCTCGCAGTACTCTCGCTGGTCCTAAGTGCCGCGGCCGCGACGGCGAAGCCGCCCGCCCCGAAGACTCTCGTCACCTCGAGCCACCGCATCTACGCCTTTGCGCAGAGCTCATCGGCGCTCGGCTGGATCGCAGACGACGGGCGCGTCCGCATGGAACGGCTACCGAGCGGCAAGAGCGTCGTCGTCGGCAAGGTCGACCCGCCGGATCGCGCCTATGGCGCGGTGATCTCGGTGGCCGGAACCCGTGCGCTCTGGGCCTACGACAGCGGCGGCAACAGCTACGAGACGGCGATCTCGGTGGGTGGCCTCGGTGTGAAGCCGAGCGGTGCAGCGCTGCTCGAAGGCGGCGCACGAGGTATCGGGGACGGACAGCGGTTCGACGGGCTCGGCAGCGACGCCTCAACGCTGGCCTTCGGCTGGGTGGACGCGCAATGCACCCACCTGCCGCTCGGCCTTTGCGAGATTTGCAACCCGCTCGGCAGTTGCCCGATGGACATCGTCGGCGGAGGCGTGTCGCTCGTCGTGGAGGGCGTCGAGCCGTCGCTCGTGCCCGCCGTGCCTCCCCCGGCTCTCTTTGCCGTGGGGGACGGACGAGTGGCCGTGGCACCCGCGCGCTCGCCGACCCTGCCGCAAGCGGTGGTACCACGCGTCATCGAGGACGGGCCGGTGGAGGTCTCCGATCTGAACGGTCACTTGCTTGCGCGCATCCCACTGGTCGGCCTCGTACGCGGCGTGTCGCTGAACGGACACAAGCTGACGGTGCTGCTCGAGCGCCCGGAGGGCACCCGGGAGATCCTCCGTTACGACGGGCGAAACGGCACGTATCTCGGCACCAGCGGTGTGCTCTCCCCCGGGGCGACGGACCTGACGACGAGCAGCGGCGGGATCGTCTTCCGCGTCGCATCGTCGATCTACCTGCAGCGAGGCCGAACGTCGGTCCTGATGGCCCGCGGCGCGGCGACGCCGGTTGGGCTCTCGATCACGGGGCGCCGGATCGCGTGGGCGGAGAACGTCCACGGCCACGGGCGCATCCGCACCATCACGGTGCGCTAGGGGTCCAGGAGCTTGAGAGGGCCGCGGCGGCGTGCCGCGGCCCTCTCGTCGCTCTCACTAGCTCTGCCGGATCGGCTGCTGCTCGCGGTTGTGATCGCTCTTCGCGAGATCACCGGAGTTGCTGCCCTGGCTGCCCAGCTGCGAGCCGTCGTAGCTCGCGCCGCCGGCGGTCGGAGCCTCCGAGCGGATGCCCGTGGGCCCGCACTTCTCGCCGCACGACTTGCCGATGGACTGGTTCTGACCCTGGTCCTGATCGGTCTTCGCGCGGTTGGAGGTGTCCGTGTACCCCGTCGACGAGGCGTTCTGCGTCGCCGTGCTCGGGCCGGAGGCGATGTTCCCACCGGCGGTCGAGGAAGGCGAGTTGCCGTTGACCGCGTTCTGGTAGCTCAGCGCGATCCCGGCGGCCCACTGGTTCGTCTCGGCGTTCTGCAAGCCGAGCTGGAACCCACCGGGCCCGCCGCAACCGGCCAGGCACGAGCCGCCGCCGATGTCCTGGCGGAGGTGCTGGTCCTGGTTGGTCTTGGCCTTGTTCGAGACGTCCGCGGTTGCGTTGGACGTCGCGTTCTGCGTCGCCGTGCTCGGGCCGGAGGTGATGTTCCCACCGGCGGTCGAGGCGGGCGAGTTGCCGTTGACCGCGTTCTGGTCGCTCAGCGCGATCCCCGCAGCCCACTGGTTCGTCTGGGCGTTCTGCAGGCCGACCTGGAAGCCGCCCGCACCGCCACAACCGGCGACACAGCCGCGGTTGTGGTCGGAGGACGAGCCGTAACCCTTCGGGTCGTACGAGCCCTTCGAGTCACAGCCGCAGCCGCTGCCGACGTTCTGCGTCAGGTACTGGTTCTGGTCGGTCTTCGCGCGGTTCGAGACGTCCGTCGTCGCGTTGGACGTCGCGTTCTGCGTCGCCGTGCTCGGGCCGGCGTAGATGTTCCCACCGGCGGTCGAGGCGGGCGAGTTGCCGTTGACGGCGTTCTGGTCGCTATACGCGATCCCGAGCGCACCTTGCTTCGTCTCGGCGTTCTGGATCCCGGCCTGGAAGCCGCCGGGGCCGCCGCAACCAAACAGGCAGGACCCGCCGCCGATGTTCTGCGTCAGTCCCTGATCCTGGTTGGTCTTGGCCTTGTTCGAGACGTCGGTGGTGGCGTTGGACGTCGCGTTCTGCGTCGCCGTGCTCGGGCCGGAGGAAATGTTCCCACCGGCGGTCGAGGCGGGCGAGTTGCCGTTGACCGCGTTCTGGTCGCTCTTGGAGAGCCCCGCGGCCCACTGGTTCGTCTCGGCGTTCTGCAGGCCGACCTGGAACCCACCGGCACCGCCGCAGCCCGCGATGCAGCCGCTCGGCCCGGACGACGAGCGCGAGTCCTTCGAGTCGCACCCGCAGCCGCTGCCGACGTTCTGCGTCAGCCACTGGTTCTGGTCGGTCTTGGCCTTGTTCGAGACGTCGGTGGTGGCGTTGGACGTCGCGTTCTGCGTCGCCGTGCTCGGGCCGGAGGAGATGTTCCCACCGGCGGTCGAGGCGGGCGTGTTCGAGTTGACGGCGTTCTGGTTGCTGAACGCAGCCCCGGCGGCCCACTGATTGGTGTCGGCCTTCTGGACACCCAGCTGGAAGCCGCCTGCACCGCCGCAGCCGGCCAGGCACGACCCGCCGCCGATGTTCTGCGTCAGGTGCTGATCCTGGTCGGTCTTGGCCTTGTTCGAGACGTCCGTCGTAGCGGTGGACGTCGCGTTCTGCGTGGCCGTGCTCGGGCCGGAGGAGACGTTCCCACCGGCGATCGAGACGGGCACGTTCGCGTTGACCGCGTTCTGGTCGCTCTTCGAGAGCCCTGCGGCGAACTGGTTCGTCTCAGCGTTCTGGACGCCCAGCTGGAAGCCGCCCGCGCCGCCACAACCGGCGACACAGCCGCTGGAGTGGTCGGAGGAGCCCTTGGGGTCGTACGAACCCTTCGAATCGCAACCACAGCCGCTGCCGATGTTCTGCTTCAGCGACTGGTCCTGGTCGGTCTTCGCCTTGTTCGAGACGTCGGTCGTGGCCGTCGAGGTCGCGTTCTGCGTCGCGGTGCTCGGGCCGGAAGTGACGTTGCCGCCCGCGATCGAAACCGGGACGTTGGCGTTCACTGCGTTCTGCTTACTGACAGCGGCACCCAGCGCACCCTGGTTGGTCTCGGCGTTCTGGACTCCGGCCTGGAATCCACCGTCGCCGCCACTACCCGCGGAGCTGCCGTTGCTGCGGCCCGACCCCTTGGGATCGCAACCACAACCGCTGTCGATGTTCTGCCTCATGTGCTGGTCCTGATCGGTCTTCGCCCGGTTCGAGACGTCCGTCGTCGCGTTGGACGTCGCGTTCTGGGTGGCCGTGCTCGGGCCGGAGGAAACGTTCCCACCGGCGATCGAGACGGGCACGTTCGCGTTGACCGCGTTCTGCTTGCTGATGGCCGCCCCGACGGCCAGCTGGTTGGTCTGGGCGTTCTGGACTCCGGCCTGGAATCCACCCGAACCGCCGCAGCCGGCGTAACAGCCGGAGGGGCCGACGTTCTGGGTCAGGTACTGGTCCTGATCCGTCTTTGCCTTGTTGGAGACGTCCGCTGTGGCGTTGGACGTCGCGTTCTGGGTGGCCGTGCTCGGACCGGCGGTGACGTTGCCACCGGCGATCGAGACGGGCACGTTCGCGTTGACCGCGTTCTGGTTACTCGCCGCGATGCCCACGGCTCCCTGGTTGGTACTCGCGTTCTGGGCGCCGGCTTGGAAGCCGCCGGAACCTCCTGATCCTGCATCCGCGAGCGCCGGGGAAGCCGTCGCAAGGGCGACGAGTGCCACGGCCACGCTAAGTAGCTTGGCTTTCATCCCTTTCGACTCCTTCGTTGGCGTAGGACAACTGCTGCGCGCCGCGCAGACGACGCGCTACGTAGGCCGGTGAAGGAGGCTCAGCCGGGGTGCCAGACCGGGAGCACGACCCGCCTCGGCCTCCGGAAGGCCGATCGCGGAAGGAGGCGGGTCCGGAACGGGAACCTGGTCAACCCAAGGGCCGCTGCAAGCGCCGCGACGAGAAGCGGCACGAGCTGGCCCTGCCCGCCGGTCTGGGCGGGCGAGGTGACGTCTTGGCCTGGGCCGGGAGGTGCCGGCGGGAGTGGCTTGGGCGGCAAGCCCCCCGCCGGCGCGGCGCCGGACGAGCGCCCGCGCTGAGAGCTGCGGGCGTTCGTCGGTTCCCCGGCGGGCGCCGCCGCCCGCGGCGTCGTGAGGGCGGCAGCCTGAGGGGCGGCGCCGGCGGCCGCCGGGGTCACGCTCGCGGCACGGGCGCTGCCGGCTGCGGCGGGCGCGGCAGACGCGGGCGTGGCGAGCGAGATCGGTGCATGTGGTGGCGTTTCGTCGGCTCCCGGCAAGGCCATCGCGGGAACCTGTATGCCGACCGACGCAAGCACGGGCGCGACGGCGTCGCTCACGATCTGGGCCGGAGCCGGTGCGGGCGGCGCAGCCGCGGGGACCGGCGGCGCGGGCGGAGCCGCTGCCGGAGCGGGCTCAGGCGCCGGAGCGGGAGCTTGCGCCTGGGGCGTGGCCGCCATGGCGGCGGAAGTCGTCGCGAGCGCCTGGTTGACGGCCGGCCGCACCGCCGCGCCAGCCCCGGGCGCGACGGCGTCGACCTGCGTGAGAGCCGACTGGATCTGGGCCTCCGCGTCCCCGAGCCCAGGAGAGCTCGCGGCACGGGCCAGACCAGGGCCCGCCAGCGCGCCGCAGACGGCTGCGGCCAGCACACATGCCCAACGTGAAAACGGCTTGCCTGAGCGGTTTGCGGCCCGAATCGTCCAGACCCTCATCGAGCCGCCCACGCCCGGACCGCCGGGACGTAGGTGGACCCGACGCCGAGCAGAATCGCGAGGAGAACCGCGACCAGCGTCAGGACGACTACGGTCGAGACCGTGTCGGCCCTGTCAGCCGAGACGCTCGGGAGCACCGGCGGCCGGGTGAAGCTGCTGAGGAGGTGCGCCGCGCCGGCGCCGGCCCGTGCTGCGGCCCTGCGTGCACGGACGGGCGCCCAGGTCACGGTCGTCCGCCGCTCGCGGGCGCGGGCGCGCTCGCCGGGCGCGGGACGGCCGTTGCGGCCTCTCGCGGCGCAACTTGGTGGCCGGGATCTGCGGCGGGCTGACCCGTGCCCGGCGTCCCGGCCGAATCTTCGGCGACCGCGGCGTTGCTCGCGCGATGTGGTCGGCCGCCTGACGGGCGCTTCGCAGCTGCGAATGCTCGCGGCCGCGCGCGCTCCGAAGTCGGCGCTGCAGACTTGTGTTCGGGTGCTGCGGCGATGACCGCCGGCGGCGGCGCAGCAGAAGGAGCCTCCGCAGCCGCCGGCATCGTCGTCGGGGGGGGTGAAGACGCTGCCGGCGCGTCTGCGGTTGTATCGGGGGTCGTGCCCGTCGATCCGTCGGGCTGGCCGGTGTCGCCGGCCGAACCGGCACCGCTGCCCTGGTTCGTCGACGAATTGTTGGCAGCAACGGCGTTTGCGATCGCCGTGTTGCTCTGGTTGATCACGTCGTCGCCCGGGCTGTTGATGCGGATGATCACAACGATGTTCTGCACGTTGTTCTGGCTTGCGTTCGCAACCGCTGTGGCTGCCTGCTGCGTCGCGGCCTCGAGCGCCGACGGGTCGGGAGTCGCTGGTGTCTGCGTGTCGGCAGGCGCTGCCGGCGTGATCGCCTGAGCCGCCGTCGCAGCCGCATCCGGGGCCTCGGCAAGCGGGTCTGGAGAGGGGCCGGACCCGCTTGCCCAGGCGGAATCGGCCAGCGCGAGTGCGCACAACGCGCCGGCCGAGAGGACGAACAGAGTGGCGACCCGCCGGCTGAGCCGGGAAAGGCGACGCTGGGTCAGTGTCACGTCGATTGTCGTCATCTGCTGGAAATTGAACGTACCAGATTTGTCGCCGTCAATTCAAGTACTGATTACCACTCTGTACCCAAATCTGTGAAATGTCTGTTAAGCGCAACTGAGGCTGAAAGTTCTCGTTGAACTTTTCCACAGGAATTACTTGGACGATTTACCGAGGAGCGTTGGACGAAGGGCCGCGAAGGCCGGAACGATGAGGGAACGCCGCTGAAAATCTGCCGTTTTCAGATCCGGGGATCGGCCGTTGGAACGCCGTACGAAGCGTCCGCGACGAAGGTCCAGCATCGACTCAAGAGGCTTGCCCTTTCGGTGGACCGGGGCTACAGTCGGCCTACCGGTCGCCTATGGGGAGGGCGCGGTGCCGCAGCAACGCTCTACCGACCATTTCGAGCTCAAACCGGCCCAGCAACGGGTTCTGGGCGTCCTGAAATCGGAGGGGACGTCCAGACTCACGCGCGCGCGATACGAGGAGCTCTCGGGCGTCAGCCGCTCACAGGCGGCCTACGACCTCGCCGAACTGGTCGAACACGGCATGCTCGAGCGCCTCGGCAGCGGGCGCGCGACCCGATACCGAATCGTCCACCAGAGCACCCCGGGCCGGAGCGGTCGCAGGCGCTGGACGCAGGAACGCATTCGCACCGCGCTCGAGGAATTCTGCGCCGGCCGGGAGTGGCCCTCGG
Source organism: uncultured Actinomycetes bacterium (assembly GCA_963765785.1). Lineage (GTDB taxonomy): Bacteria > Actinomycetota > Thermoleophilia > Gaiellales > Gaiellaceae > AC-32. Next base: position 414,846 of record CAVXXW010000001.1, on the reverse strand, counting down.
CGGCCGAGTTCAAGGCCGCGGGCCGGTTCGACCTCTACGTCGCCGCGAGCCGCTACGGCGGGATCAAGTTCTGGACCTCGGAGCTCGGGCTCACGCGCGAGGCGCAGCCCGCCGCGCCCGCGCCGCCGCCACGACGCCGGAGGACCTTCCGGCCGAGGCTCCAGTGGGTTCCCGCGGCTGCGGTCGCCGCGCTGGCGCTGGCGCTGGCGGGTGGCGGCCTCATCCGGCTGTCGCCCGGCGGGGCCGTCCTCGAGGCCGCGCCGCCGCGCGTGCTCGACGGCCCGAGCCTGAAGCCGCCGACGGCCGGCGAGCGAGCGCGTCGCGTCGTGCAGCCCGCCCGCCACACCGCGCGGCGCACGAAGCCAGCCGTCAGCCCGGCACGCACCGCGCCGGCCCAGCACGCGTCGACCACGACGGCGTCGACCGCGCTGGCCTCGGTGCAGTCGAGCTCGACCGCGCCGGCGCAGACGACGACGCCGGCGAGCACGACCTCTTCCTCACCGACTCCGGCGAGCTCGTCGAACCCGGCGCCGCTCCCCGCACCTTCCGGCGGCACCGCCGCCCACCCGCTTCCGCCGCCCCGCCGCTGACGAAGGAGACCCGACATGCGTCGCCGCCCGATGCAGCATCGTTCGAAGCCATTTTCTAGGGGACTGGTCGCCGCCGTGGTGGCGCTGGCATGTCTCTCGTTCACTCTTACCGGCGCTTCGGCGGCCACCGGTCCAATCACCTACGGCATCGACGGCATCCAGGGCACAAACGGGTGGTACCGCGGCAACCAGTACGGGAACTTCGTCGTCGTGACTTGGACGATCAACATTCCGTATATCAACACCACTGGCTGCGGACCGACGCAAGTCCCCGGGCCTGCCACACATGCAACGGCGACGTGCCAAGTCGAACAGCCCGACCACTCCATGGTTTCGGTGACGACCCCGCCGCTAAAGATCGACGCGGACCCTCCTACCGGCGTGGCGGCCGCCCTCGCGCGTGGCGCTGACTTCAACGGCTGGTTCAACCACCCGGTAGCTGTGACCTGGAGTGGAACCGATGCGACTTCCGGCATCGCCAGCTGCTCGACCACTACGTACTCGGGGCCGGACAAGACCGCCGCTCCCATCAGCGGCGGCTGCTACGACAAGGCTGGAAACTTCGCGGCGGCGCCGGTGTCGATCAACTACGACTCGACGGCGCCGGTCCTCTCCAAGGCCCTCGTCGACAGCCGGACCGGCTCGGACATCGTGAGCTGGAAGTCCTCGAGCCCGGCCGACACGGCCGTCGTGCAGCGCTGGCAGCGCGGCACCAAGAATCAGCCGGTCGTCTTCCGCGGCGCCGGCGGCAGCTTCATGGACAAGAAGGTCGAGGCCGGGCTCGAGTACACGTACGCCGTCCAGACCTTCGACGAGGCCGGGAACGCCTCGAAGCGCAAGATCGTCGCCGGCCTGGCGAAGATCGTGACGATGCGGAAGCTGCCGTACGTGCCTCGGGTTGCGGACAAGCCGATCCTGCGCTGGGCTGCGACGCGCGGCGCGAGCTACTACAACGTCCAGCTCTATCGCGGGTCCAAGCGGGTCTTCGCGGCGTGGCCGACGACGAATCAGCTCGGCCTGCCCGCCGGCTGGCGCTGGAACGGGCACAAGCAGCGCCTCGGCCCCGGCCGCTACCGCTGGTACGTCTGGGCCGGCTTCGGCGCCCGCTCGTTCGCCCGCTACCGCACCGTCGGTAGCGCGCAGTTCGTCGTGCCCACCTAGACGCCGCTACTCGTTGCGGCGCCGGATGAGGTCGGTGAGCAGGATCAGCGCGAGCGTGCCGCCGACGACGCCGAGGGTGATCGGCACCCAGCGCTCGACGTGCTGGGCGGCGGCGGTCGCGCCGCAGGCGACGAGCGCCGAGCCCGCCGTGATCGCGAGCGCAAGCTGCCGCGCGACGATCCGGATCGTCCGTTCCAGCGGCCTGATCCCGCGGATGTCCACCTGCAGCCGCTGGCCGGGGCGCGCGCCGCTGATCCGCTCGAACGACTCGATCAGCCGCTCGCCGCGCACCTTGAGCTTCTGCACGTCGTAGAAGAGCCGCTTCGGGTCGGCGCTCGCCTGCGCACGTGTGACGAGGTTCTTCATCAGGAAGCGCCCGACCACCGAGAACGGATCGAGCTCCGGGTCGAGCTCGCACGCGGCGAGCTGCATCTGCGCCATCGCCTTGCCGGTGAGCACGAGGGGGGCCGGAAGCCGCACGCCGTGCTGCGTCGAGGTGTGCGCGATCTCCTGCATCAGCGGCCCGAGCGAGATCTCGCCGAGCGAGGCGTGGCGGTAGCGGTGGAGGAGCTCCGTCAGGTCGGCCTCGAGCCCCGCGGCGTCTGCGTCCTCGGCTTCCGGGCCGGCCATGATCAGCACGACCTCGGTCAGGAACGGCACGTCCTCCTGCCAGAACGCGAGCAGGAGGAGCAGCAGCTGCCCGCGCATCTCCGGCGAGAGCTCGCCGACCATGCCGAAGTCGAGGAAGTAGATCCGCCCGTCGGCCCAGAGCATGTTCCCGGGGTGCGGGTCGGCGTGGAAGAAGCCCTCGACGAGGATCTGTCGGTAGTAGCACTCGAGCAGCTGCCGCGCCGCCTCGCGGCGTTCCGGGCCCTGCGGGATCTCGCGCACCGGCACGCCCTGGATCTCCTCGAGCACGAGCAGGCGTGCGGTCGACAGCTCTTCGTAGACGCCCGGCGCGTCGAGCCGCTGGAACGAGGTCAGCGCAGCTCGAAGGCGTTCGACGTTCTGGGCCTCGAGCCGGAAGTCGAGCTCGCGGCGGAGCGAGTCGGAGAGGTGCTCGATTGCCGCGGGGAGGTCGACGATGCGACGCAGGGCGTTGCGGTTGGCCGTCTTCTGCGCGAACAGCTCCAGCAGGCTGAGGTCACGCAGGATGTCCTGCTCGGCGGTCGGCCGCTGCACCTTGACGACGACGCGCTCGCCGCTGTCGAGGACTGCTCGGTGGACCTGCCCGATCGTCCCGGCGGCCAGCGGCTCGGGCTCGATCGACGCGAAGACGTCTTCCCACGGGACCCGGAGCTCCTGCTCCATCACCTGGACGACCTCGTGCTCGCTCAGCGGTGTAACGCGGTCCTGCAGCTGCGCGAGCTCGGCGACAGCCTCGGGCGGGATCAGGTCTGGCCGGGTCGAGAGGATCTGCCCGATCTTCGCGAAGGTCGGCCCGAGCTCTTCGAGCGCCTCGCGCAGCCGGCGGGCGCGCACCTCCGGCGGGTCGTCGCGGCGCGACTCGTTGAAGCCGTACTTGCCGAGCACGGTCGCGATGCGCGCGGCGCGGCCGAGCAGCCGCTGGTCGGCGGCGGTGCTCACGCCGTCGCCTCGGCGTAGGACTTGTCCAGGGACTGTCCCCGGGCATGGCCGTCAGGGACGCGGCTCACCTGAGCCGAAAGTGTGACTTTTGATTCACAGGCCACGTCACGAATCCTGGCGGTGGGTCTGGACGATCACCACCGTGCAGGGGGCATTGTGCGAGACGCGGTTCGGGACGTTGCGCAGCAGGAACTCCCGCCGGCCGCTCATGCCGACGCTGCCGACGACGAGCACGTCCGCCCGCTCGCGCCGCGCAGCGTCGACGATCGCGTCCGCGGGATCCTCGGCGCTGACGACCGCCGCGCGCTTCTGCTCGCCGTCGAGCGTCTCGAGGTACGCCTCCATATCCTCTGCCGCGTCGGCCCGCGAGACCTCGCTCCCGACGAGGACGCGGAGCACGACCAGCTCCGCCTCGTAGCGCGAGGCCATTTCGGCCGCGAAGCGCACCGCGCGCTCGGCCGTCTCGGAGCGGTCGGTCGCGACGAGCACGACCCGCACCGCCTCGCCGTCCCCGACGCGGCGCCTGATGCGCATCAGGCCTCGCCGCCGAGCGCCTGCGGCAGCTCGCTGCGGGAGCCGATGCCGAGCTTGCGGTAGACGTTGCTGAGGTGCACCTCGACGGTCTTCGTGGTGACGAAGAGTGCCTGCGCAATGTCCTTGTTCGAGAGCCCGTCGGCTGCGAACCGCGCGACCCGCCGCTCGCTCGCGGTCAGCGACTCGACGCCCGAGAGCAGCAGCCGCCGCGGCCTCGCTCCGGTCGCCGCGAGCTCCTCCTCGGCCCGCTCGACGAGCGGCTGCGAGCCGGAGCGAACCGAGATGTCGAGGCCTTCCTTGAGCAGCTCCCGCGCGTCGGCGCGCTGGTTCGCCCGGCGCAAGGCCGCGCCCAGCTCGACCAGCGACCGGGCGCGCTCGAGCTTGGCCGACGAGCCCTCGAGCACCGCGAGCGACTCCCGCAGCGTCTCGATCCCCTCGGCCCCGCCCTCGGCGAGCCCCCGCGCCCGCAGCGCGACGCCGATCGGCCTCGGCGAGCCCCAGGCCCGCGCGAGCTCGATCTCTTCACGCGCAAGCTCGAGCGCCTCGTCGCGGCGGTCGAGGGCGATTAGCGCCAGCGCCAGGTGCGACCTCCAGGCGACCACGGCGGGATTGCGCATCTCGAACGCCTCCATGCAGCGGCCCAGCCGCCGCCAGTCGTCCGCCGCCGCCGTGAAGTCGCGCCGCGCGAATCGCAGCCACCCCCGGGCGCCAAGGAAGAAGATGATGTGGCCGCTCTCGGCGACCTCCTCCTCGAGCCCGAGCTGCGCGAGCGAGCGCTCGGCCTCGTCCAGCTCGCCGCGGTTCGTGAGCACGTCGGCCAGATACGAGTGGAAGTAGATCGCGCCCTGCTGGGTCGGCAGGTAGCGGACGAGGTCGTCCGACTCGTGCAGGTCGTCCATCGCCGCCTCGAGGTCGCCGCGCTGGGCGAGCGTCAGGCCGCGGAAGCAGAGCATGTTCGAGAGCGTGACCAGCTCGCCGCGCTTCTTGGCCGCCTCCATGATCGTGTCGAAGAAGCGGTCGACCTCGTCGTCGAGCTCGGCGAACATCAGCGCCGTCGCCGCGCACGAGATCGCGACCGACGGCATGCTGTCGACCAGCGCGCCCAGCGTCGCCGGCTCGGCCAGCTCTCGCGCCATGCGCTCCCGGTTGCAGCCGCGGCGGGCGTCGAAGTAGCGCAGGGTGGCGACCATCACCGCGCGGCCGATGTCGCCTTCGAGCGTCGTCTCGTCGGCCTGCTCGAGGCGGGTGCGCGAGACCTGGAAGACGTCGGAGTCGAAGCCGGCGGAGTTGATCAGCTCCGCCTCGAGCATCTCGCGCAGCTCGGGCTCCTCGTCACCGAGCCGCTCCACCGCGCGCTCGAAGATCCGCACCGCCTCCGGCCCGCGGTTGAGCCGGAAGAGCGAGCGGCCGAGCTCGAGGGCGAGCCGCGCGTGCCGCAGCGGCTCGTCGGTGTGGGCGAGCGCCTCGCGCAGGTGCTCGGCGGCCGACGACACGTCCACGCGCTGCTCGGCGAGGCCGAGCTCCCGCAGCGTGTCGACGCGCGTCTCCTCCGTCGGCGGCTCGGCGAGCGCACGCCGCAGGTAGCGGACGGCGACCTCCGGCGCGCCGCGGACGAGCGCACGGTCGGCCGCGACGCGCAGCGTCTCGACCACGAACGGGTCGCCCGCGGGCGTCACGAGGTCGAGGTGGGCAGCGACCCGCTCCGGCTCCTCGTCGGCGGCGTCGAGAATCTCGGCGGCGCGCCGGTGCGCCACCAGCCGGTGAACGGGCTCGATCGACTCGTACACCGCAGCGCGCACGACCGGATGGACGAACTCGACGGTCGGCGTCGTCACCCGCATCAGGTCGGCCCGAGCGAGCCAGGTCGCCGCGAGCGTCGAGAGGTGCCGGTCGTCGATCTCAGCGAGCGTCGCCACGTCGCGCTGCTCCGAGGCGTCGCCGAGGATCGCCGCCGCGGTTGCGAACCGACGCGCCTCCTCCGGCAGCCGCGAGAGGCGCAGAGTTACCGCGCGCGTCACCGGCTCCGGCCCCACCTCGCGCGCCCGGGCGGCGTTCTCGGCGGTCGGCTCGACGCCTTCGCCGTGCAGCGCGTCGACGAGCGCCCGCACGAACAGCGGGTTGCCGCCGGTGGCCGAGTGGCACGCGGCGGCGAATGCAGGATGCGCCTCCGAGCCGTACTCCTGCGCGACCATCGCCCCGACCGCCGGCTCGCTGAGCGCGGTCGGCCGGATCACGAGCACGGTCGGATCGGAGATCAGCTCGGTCAGCAGCTCCGTCTCGACCGACTGCTCGGGCGGGCGCAGCCCGAGGACGACGAGCAGCGGCAGCCCCTCGAGCCGGCGTCCGAGGAAGGCCAGCCAGCGCAGCGTCGGCGCGTCGGTCCAGTGCAGGTCGTCGACGACGATCGCCGTCGGACGGCGAGCGGCAAGGTTGGCGGCGAGCCAGTAGAGGCCGTGCAGGACCGCGAAGGAGACGTCGCCGGCCGCGGCGCCGGTCAGCTCCTCGTCGCCGAAGAGCCGCTCGGCCAGGGCGGCTGTGCCGGAGAGCGCCTCGTCGCGCTCGTCCTGCGAGAGCGAGGCCAGGTAGGGCTCGAACAGCTGGCGCACGACGCCGTAGGCGAACTCCTGCTCGAGGTCGGCGCTGCGAGCGAGCAGCACCTCGAAGCCGGCGCCCGACGCGAGCGAGCGCGCCTCGGCGACCAGCCGCGTCTTGCCCATTCCTGCGCGGCCCTCGATCGCGACGACGCGGCCGGCACCGGAGGCGGCCGCATCGACGACCGCGTGCAGCGCGGCGACCTCCGCTTCGCGCTCGAGCAGCGGCGTGGTCGCGACCTGGACGTCGGCCCGGCGCCGCGGCATGCGCGGCCGGGCCTTCTCGCGCTCGCGCGTCGAGAGCAGCGGGAACTCGCCGGGCAGGCCTTCGATCTCGAGCTGGAACAGCCGCTCGGGCCGGTCGAAGTCCGGCAGCTGGACCGGGCCGAGGTCCCGCAGCCCGAGCGGCGCAGGAAGGTCGAAGCGGACGAGAGTCGCCGTTGTCGTCGAGAGCAGCACCTGGCCGCCGTGGCCGGCGTCGCCGATCCGCGCGGCCTGGTGCACGGCGAAGCCGACGTAGCCGTCGGTGCCGACCGACGCCTCGCCGGTGTGCAGCCCCATCCGCACCCGGACCTGCACGCCCTCGGGCCATTCGTGCCCCGCGAGCGCACGTTGTGCCGCCGCGGAGGCCTCGATCGCCGAGCCGGCGCTGCGGAAGACGACGAAGAACGAGTCGCCCTTCGTGTCGATCTCGATTCCGCCGGCCTCGGAGAACGCCGTCCGCAAAAGCCGGTTGTGGGTCGCGAGGACGTCTCCGTACCGGTCGCGACCGAGGCTCTTGAGCAGCTTCGTGGAGCCCTCGATGTCCGTGAACAGGAAGGTCACGGTGCCCGTGGGCAGGGCCGTTGAAGCGTCTCGTACCGCTGGTGTGCTCAGTTGCTTTTGCCCCCTGAATCGACGCCGGAAGGCAATTGTAGAGCCATGTCCCCGAAACCTTAGAGGCGGGTTTAGGGGTGCCCCAATGCGAATGGCAGACGCGTGCGCACACGATGGAACGGCATACCGAGCCCACCATCAGGCGAGACGCAATGTCCAGCACCACCATCGCCGCAGAAGCCATTCCAGAGCAGATTCCGGCCCCCGCCGACCCCGTCGCCGTCGCGGCGACCGAGGTCGTCCGCCGCTACGGCGGGGGCGACACCTGCGTCGATGCGCTCCGCGGCGTCTCGCTCGACGTCGCCGACGGCCGCCTCACGGCGATCATGGGCCCGTCCGGCTCCGGCAAGTCGACGCTGATGCACATCCTCGCCGGGCTCGACCGCCCGACGAGTGGCAGCGTCCGCCTGGACGGCGTCGAGATCACGGACCTGCCCGACAAGAAGCTGACGCTGCTCCGCCGCGAGAAGATCGGCTTCGTCTTCCAGTTCTTCAACCTCCTCCCGATGCTGACCGCGGAGGAGAACGTCGTCCTGCCGCTGACGATCGCCGGCGAGAACCCCGACCAGGAATGGGTCGACTCGCTGCTCGAGACGTTCGGCATCGCCGAGCGCCGCGCCCACCGGCCCGCTCAGCTCTCGGGCGGCCAGCAGCAGCGCGTCGCGCTCGCCCGCGCGCTCGTCACGCGGCCGAAGGTCGTCTTCGCCGACGAGCCGACCGGCAACCTCGATTCCGCTTCCAGCGGCGAGGTGCTCGAGCTGCTCCGCCGCTCGGTCGACGAGCTCAGCCAGACGACGGTGATGGTGACGCACGACCCGCGCGCGGCCGCGATGGCCGACCGGATCCTGTTCATCGCCGACGGGCGCATCGTCAAGGACATCTCCGAGTCGACGGCAGTCGAGGTCCTCGCCGCGATGCAGGAGGTGACCGGGCGGTGACGCGCGTCTCGCTCAAGGGCCTCACGGACGGCCTGTCCGCGCCGTCCTGAGGGCCCTAGGCACGATTCCCGGGTGGGTCGAACCGGTCTCGCACTGCTCGCGGTGCTGCTGGTAACGGGCTGCAGCGGGCCGCCGACGGGCTCGACGCTCCACGCGACCTTCCGCGACCGCAACGGCGACGGCGTGCTCGAGCGCGCCGGGGGCGAGCCGTTCGTCGATCGCACCGAGCTCGCGCCGGCGTCGAAGCCGGTGCGCCGGCTCGCGCTCTTCGCACAGCTGACGGACGCGCACGTCGTCGACGAGGAATCGCCCGCGCGGCTCGAGGTGCTCGACCGGCGCGGACCGCCGTTCACGTCCGCGTTCCGGCCGCAGGAGTCGCTGAGCGGTCAGGTACTCGACGCGACGGTGCGCTCCTTGAACGCGCTCCATCCGCAGGCCGTCGTCGAGACCGGCGACCTGATCGACAACGACCAGCTGAACGAGCTCGACGAGGCGCTGGCGGTCCTCGACGGCGGCCGCGTCGATCCGAACAGCGGCGCACCCGGCTACCAGGGAGTCCAGTCGGCGTCGAACCCGGATCCGTACTACTACCGACCCGACGTCGACCCGCCGCGGCACCTCGGGCTGCTGGCGGAGGCCGAGCGGCCGTTCGACTCGCCGGGCCTGAAGGCGCCCTGGTATCCGGTCGTCGGCAACCACGATGTGCTCGTCCAGGGCAACCTCGCGCCATCCGCCGAGACGAACGCGATCGCCACCGGCGACCGGAAGCTGCTCACGCTCAGCCCGGCGGCGCTCCAGGCGGTGCGCGGCCTGCGCCTGAGCCAGGCGACCGTCGCGCGGCTGCTGAGCTCGGGGCTGCCCGGGTCTTCGGAGCCGGTGCCCGCCGACCCGCGGCGACGCGAGCTCTCGACGGCGCAGGTGCTGGCGGCGCTGCGGCGGGCGAGCGGCCACGGCGGGAGCGGGCCGCTGCTCGACTACGCGTTCGACGTCGGGGCCGTGCGCGGCATCGTGCTCGACACGATCCGCCGCGACTCCGGCTCGTACGGGCTCGTGCGGCCTTCGCAGCTGCGCTGGCTCGCGGCCGAGCTGCGAGGCGCCGGTACGAAGCCGGTCGTCCTCTTCACGCACACGCCGCTGACCTCCGCGACGGGCGGCGAGCAGGTGCTCGGGCTGCTCGACGGCGACCCGCACGTCGTCGCCGCGGTGCACGGCGACACGCACCGCAACGAGATCCACCCGCGCGGCCACTACTGGCTGATCGGGACGTCGTCGCTGGCCGACTACCCGCAACAGGCGCGGGCTTTCGAGCTCGACCGGACGGCCGACGGGAAGCTCGTCCTGCAGACGTGGATGGTCGACCACGACCCGTCGGACAAGCTCGCCGAGATCTCACGCCAGCTCGCGTTCCTCGACTTCCAGGGCGGCCGCGTCCAGCATTTCGCCGGAACGCCGGCCGACCGGAATGCACGGCTCTACCTGCCTTAGTCCCCCCGCAGCCAGGTCACGACGGGCCCCCGAGTGACGAGCCGCGTCGCCCAGAGCACGGTCACGGCCGCGCCCGCGACGAGTCCGGCAGAGGTGACGGCGACCGCCGCGGCCGAGGGCGAGAGCGACAGCGAGACGTAGCTCGCCGCGAGCCGCGCGACCGCCGGTCCGACGAGCCAGCGCTCGGCGGCGAGGCCGACGACGATCGCCGCCAGCACCACCGGCGCGGCCGCGAAGGCGACGATACTCCCGAGCTGCCGCGGGCCGCCGCCGAGCGCCCGCACGGTTGCGAGACCGCTGCGCCGCTCCTGCACGGTCAGCGCGAGCAGCTGCGCGATCGCGTACAGGCAGACGAGCCCGTCGATCAGCGCGACCGTCCGCAGCAGCGCCACGAGCAGGTCGATGAACCCGCTCGAGCGCGACGCCCAGCCCTGGACGGACTGGCCGGTCACGCCCTGTGACGGCGCGGCCGCGAAGACCCCGGCCTGCCGGAGCTCGCCCCGCACCGCCGATGCCGAGGTCGACGCGCGCAGCCGAATCGCGATCTCGTATGGCGCCTCGCCGGCCAGCTGTTGCGGCTGGACGTACGCCACCCGGCCCTGCCGCTCCAGCGCGCGGACGACGCCGACGACACGGAAGCGCGCCTCGCGGCCGCTCGGCAGCTGCGCGGCGAGCGTCGCGCCCGGGCTGAGGTTCAGCACCTGCGCGAGCCCGAGCCCGACCTCGGCCTCCCGCGGCCCATGGAGCCGCCGGCCCTCGGCGAGCGGCGGCGCCTCGAAGCGCGTGTGGTCGCCGGGGAACGCGATCAGCGTGAAGAACTCGCCGAGGTCGAACGAGTCGGCGGCGTTCAGCTCGTAGCGCGGCGCCGCCGCCTCGACGCCCGGCAGCCGGGCGATCTGCGACGTGTCCGACACCGGCACGGACGCGGTCAGCTGGTAGCGCTTGCCGACGGCGACCGGGTTGCTGTCGAGCCGGAGCAGGAGCGAGGCGATCGCGAGGATCAGCAGGATCACGACGACCGCCGAGCCGAGCACGACGATCCCGCCCGCAGTTCGCGCCGGCCGGGCTAGCGCCATGCGCAGCCCGAGGCCCGCGGGCCCTCCGCCGCCTGGCAGCCGACGCGACGACGGGGTCACGTCGCCGCGGCGAAGCACCGCGCCCGCCGGACCGCGGGTCGCGCGCCAGGCCGGCCACCCCGATGCGAGCGCGACCAGTGCGACGAGACCGAGCAGCACCGCGAGCAGCAGCGGCGCGACCGACGCGCCGGGCCCGAGCTGGCTCAGGCTCCCGAGCAGCCGGTCGAGCGGCGAGGCGACGAGCGCCCAGCCGGCGAGCACGCCGAGCGCGCCGGCGGGGAGCGCAACGGCCACGGCCTCGACAGCCGCGGCCGCCACGACCGTCCGCGGCGAGGCGCCGAGCGCCCGCAGCAGTCCGAGCCCTTCGAGCCGCCGCTGCACCTCGGCGTTTGCCGACGCGGCGAGCATCGTGCCGGCGACGACCAGCGCGATCAGCGAGAACGCGACGAGCAGCGCGATCACGATTCCGGCGGCCTGACCGATCAGCACCTGCAGCCCCGCGCGCGTCGTGAAGCGGAGCCCTTGCACGCCGAACGCGGCCGAGCGCGCCTGGTCGAGCGTGACGTCCGCGAGCTTCGGGTTCGACGAGCCAGACGAGCGCCGAGTTGACCGTGCCGAGCGGCGTGCCGGTGACGGCGGCGGCGTCGCGGTAGCCGAGCCAGACCCGCGGTCGACGCGCGAGCGGAAAGGCGACGTTGTCCGGTGCGACGACCACGCCGACCACCCGCACCCGCCCGCCGCTGACGTCGAGCTCGGAAGCCGGATGGAGATGCCAGGAGCGCGCAAGCCCTTGCTCGACCAGCGCCTCGCCCGGGTGCCGGAGCGCGCGGCCGCTCACGATCGCGTAGCCGCGGGTGCGGTCGGGAGGCAGCCCGATCACCGTCGCGTTGCTCTCGAAGCGATCGCGGGAGGCGACGTAGACGTTGTCGACCTGCAGCCGGTACGAGGCAGCGCGCACGTTGGCAAGGCTCGAGACGACCCGTGCGACGGTGTCGCGGCTCTGCGGCTGGAAGGTCGCGAGGATGTCCGGGAGCTGCGCGCGCGCCGCCGTCCGGTCGAAGCCGGTCGCGAGGCCGTAGGCGACGGTGACCGACGCGCCGAGCATCGCCGCCGCGGCTGCGATCCCGCCCGCCGCCAGCAGCACGCGCCCGCGGCGCACCCGCAGCCGCGCGAGGGCGTAGGCGAGGATCGCGTTCACCGCAGCCGGCCGGACTCGAGCCGGAGCACGCGGTCGGCCCGCCGCGTCGCCTCGCGCTCGTGCGTCACCAGCAGGATGGCGCGGCCCTCGTCGGCGATCGCCCGCAGCAGCTCGAGGACGACCTCGCCCGAATCGGCGTCGAGGTTGCCGGTCGGCTCGTCGGCGAGGACGAGCTCCGGGTCGTTCACGAGCGCCCGCGCGATCGCCAGCCGCTGCTGCTCGCCGCCGGAGAGCACCGTCGGCAGCCGCTCGGCCGCGTCTCCGAGGCCGAGCCGCCGCACGAGCTCGTGGCCGCGCTCGAGCGACGGGCCGCGGCCGTCGAGCCGAGCGGGCAGCAATACATTCTCGAGCCCGGTCAGCTCCGGCAGCAGGTGGAACGCCTGGAAGACGAACCCAATCCGGTCGCGGCGCAGCGGCGCCAGCACCCGCTCGGGCGCTCCGTCGATGCGCACGCCGCCGACCTCGACGACCCCGCTGTCGACGCGGTCGAGCGCGCCGACGACGTTCAGCAGTGTCGACTTCCCCGAGCCCGACCGGCCCGTGACGGCAACGAGCTCGCCGGCCGAGAGGTCGAGGTCGAGCCCGTCCAGCACGCGCAGCGCGGCCCGTCCCTCGCCGTGGGTCTTGACGACGTCCCGCAGCCGCACCACCGCCACAACCTCAGAGTGCCTATGTCATGGAGCCGGGGTAGGATTGCTCTTGCGGGGTCGCGCGACGGGAGGAGCCCAGATGGACGTAGTGGCAGGTATCGACGCCGCTCGGGAGCGTTGGAACGTGCTCGAGCATCCCTTCTACACGCGCTGGGAAGCCGGCGAGCTGACGCGCGAGGAGCTGGCCCGCTACGCCGGCGAGTACCGGCACGCAGTCGTTGCCCTGGCGCGCGCGGCGCGGACGGCGCGGCTGCATGCCGACGAGGAAGCCGCTCACATCGCGCTCTGGGACGAGTTCGCGGGCGCGCTCGGGACTGAGCACCGCGAGCCGCTGCCGCAGACGCGCTGCTGCGCCGAGGCGTGGGCCGGCGCGACCGACGAGCTCGGCGCCGCCGCGATCCTCTACGCGATCGAGGCCGGCCAGCCGGCGATCTCGGAGACGAAGCTGCGCGGCTTGCTCGACCACTACGGCTTCTCGGACGACTCGCAGGCGGTCGAGTACTTCGCCGTTCACGGCGAGCGAGACCACGAGCACGCCGCCGAGGCCCGAGCGACCCTCGAGGAGGCGGACGACCCGCAGCTCGTGCTTCTGGCCGAAGCCGCGCTGGCCGCGAACTGGGCTCTGCTGGACGGCGTCGCGGCCTAGACGGGCGGCTGCTCCTCCAAAATCTGGCGCGCCCGCTCGAGGTTCTCCTCGTGCACGAGGATCTCGCGCGGGCCTGCGCCGCTCGACGACGCGTCGGCGAGGCCGACGGCGAAGTTCGTCTTCTGGGCAATCGCCGGGATGTCTTCGGTCCGCAGCAGCGAGAGGATGATCTCGGCCTCCGGCTCCGAGCCGACAACTTGCAAGACCACGAGCTCGCTCATGGCGAGAGCCGGAACGGCGGGTACTCGTCGGTGACGAGGATGAACGCGTAGGCGGTGACGCGGTTCGTCCAGCGCCCGACGCCGACGACGAAGTCGAACAGGCCGCGGGGGTAGCGGCCGGTGAAGAGAATCGCGAACCACGCAAAGATCACGGTGAAGAACGCCGCGATCCACAGAAAGAAGAGCACGATGTAGTGCGGGATCGCGAGCAGCCACTTGACGAGCGGCAGCCAGCGGTTGAGATCCTGCTGTGCATCGGGGTACACGAGCTCGAGCCGGACCGACTGGTGCTCGTCCGTCGACGGATAGCGGTCGTCGAGCAGCGCCAAGTACGCGCCGACGCGGTTCTCGAACCGGAGCAGCTCCTGGTTCCAGTCGAACCACCAGCGCGGGTACTTCTGCCTGAAGAGGATCATCAGCAGCGGGCCAACGAACAGCAGCCCGGCGGTCCCAGCGCCCCAGTGCCACTGGTCGCCCGCCTTGTTCGACCACGACGACGCGCCGCCCTCGAGCGTCCCGAGCACGATCGCGATCGGGATAACCCACAAGATCCGGAAGGCCGTCGTCAGGCGGTTCAGCGGCCGGTCCGGGTAGTCGATGTCGTACTGCACGGGATAGGACGTGCCTGCTTCCATCGTCGACCTCCTTTGGTCAGAGCCTGCCAGCTTCGATTATCCGCTCCAGGAACTGCTGCGTCCGTGCGTGCTTAGGCCGCGCGAAGATTTCGTCGGGCAAGCCCTCCTCGACGATCAGCCCGTCGTCCAGGAAGCAGACGCGGCTCGCGATGTCCCGGGCGAAGCCCATCTCGTGCGTGGCGATCAGCATGGTCATGCCACCCTCCGCGAGCTCGCGGATCACGTTCAGCACCTCGCCGACCAACGCCGGGTCGAGCGCGGACGTGACTTCGTCGAGGAGCATGAGCTCCGGCTGCATCGCGAGCGCACGAACGATGGCGACGCGCTGCTGCTGCCCACCCGAGAGGCGGTCGGGGAACTCGTCGCGCTTGTCGGCCAGGCCGAACCGATCCAGGAGCGCCATCGCCTCCGCGTCCGCATCCGCGGCCGGTTTGTGGAGCACCTTCCGAGGTGCGAGCGTCACGTTGCGCAACACGCTCATGTGGGGGAACAGGTTGTAGGCCTGGAACACGATCCCGATCCCGCGCCGGACGCGGTTGACGTCGACGTCGCGGCCGGTGATCTCCTCGCCGTGCAACAGGATCCGCCCCTCGTCGACCTTCTCGAGCAGGTTCACGCACCGAAGCAGCGTCGACTTGCCGGAGCCCGAGGCGCCGATCAGACAAAAAACGTCGTGGTTGCCGACGTCAAGGTCGACGCCCTTCAGCACCTCGGTCTCGCCGAACGACTTCCGGATCCCTTCGAGCTGGAGCGCCCGATCGTTCTCACTCACCGGGCGCCTCCCGCGAGCTGACGCTTGCGCTGGCGGGCGATCAGCCAGTCGGTCAGTCGCGCGAGCGGAATCGTCAGGAGGATGAACAGAATCGCCGTGCAGACATACGGCGTGTAGTTGAACGTCGCCGCCACGTCGATCTGCGACTGGCGGAACGCCTCAACCGGGCCGATCAGCGCGACGAGCGCCGTGTCCTTCGTCAGGCCGATGAAGTCGTTCAGGAGGGGCGGGAGGACGCGGCGAACGGCCTGCGGGACGATCACGAACCGCAACGTCTTCACGCGCGAGAGCCCCAGCGAGCGGGCAGCGGCCTCCTGACTCGCGTGGACCGACTCGATCCCGGCGCGGTAGACCTCGGCCACGTACGCCGAGTAAACGAGCACCAGCGCGACGATCCCCCAGAAGAGCGGGGATACCGGGACTCCGGTGAGCTGCAGGGCGGGCGCGCCGAAGCCGAGGATGTAGATCACGAGGATCGTCGGTACCCCGCGAAAAAGGTCCGTGTAGATGATGGCCAGCATCCGGATCGGGAAGAACACCGGTCCGGGAAGCCCTCGCAGAATCGCGATGAAAAGCGCGAAGACGAGGATGAAGACCTCCGCGATCAAGAAGATCCTGATGTTCAGCAGAAAGGCATGCGCGATCCCCCTCCAGTTGTCGGCAAAGACCTCGCGGTTGAAGAACGCCTCCTTGACCGCAGGCCAGCCGGGCGACGTGACGACCAGGGCGACGAGGATCCCCGCGAACACGAGCGTGCTCGCGAGTGCGATCCAGACACTGCTCTGCCCTCCACCGGAGCCCTTCAGGCCGGCCAGGATCCGCGAGCCGCGGCCGGGATCCGCACCTTCGCTCACCCGCTGAGTGCTACTTCAGGACGGGCGCGCCCGCGTTGGAGATCCACTTCTTTTGCAGCTGCGCGAGCGTGCCGTTGGCCTTGAGCTTCGCCAGCTCCTGGTTCACACAGTTGACGAGGCTGTTGCCCTTCGCGAAGACCGCTCCGAAGTGATCGCCACCGCCCTTAGCCGGGAAGCTGCCGACGACGACGCTGTTCGGGACCTCTTCGGCACCGACGATGATGAACGCCGTCGGCAGGTCGACGACGATCCCGTCGATCCCTCCGGTCTTGAGTCCCGAGTTGACGTCGTTCGAGTTGTTGTAGACCGCGGGCTGCTGGTCGGGCTTGATGTTCTTGACGATGTAGTCGTAGCTCGTCGTACCGACCTGCGCGCCCAGCTTGTACTTCTTCAGGTCCGCGATCGTCTTTGCCTTCGTGATCGGCGTGCCCTTGATGGCCACGAGCGCCTGGTTGGTGTTGTAGTACGAGTCGCTGAACGTCACGCTCTTCTTGCGTGCCGGAGTCACCGAGACCTGGTTGAGGTCGAAGTCGTAGTTCTTCGAGCCGGGCTTGAAGAGCTGCTCGAACGGGACGACGACCCACTTCACCTGGGCGGGGGTGAAGCCGAGCCGCTTGGCGATCGCATACGCGACGGCGCTCTCGTAGCCCTTCTGGGTGGTTGGGTCGTTGAACTTCCAGGTCGAGCCCTTCGGCGTCCCGCCCGAAAACCACGGGTCGTACGCCGGATTGTCTGTCCCCAGCGTCAGCTGGCCGCTCTTGATCAAGTTGAGCTGCTCGGGCGTGCAGGACGCCGCGCTCGCAGTCGTGCTCGTCGATGATGTGCTCTCGCTGGACTTGGTTGAGCCACAGCCGGCTCCGACCGCGGCCAGCAGCGCAACCAGAGTCGCCGCAAAGGCCAAGCCCGTCCGTCGCAGCCGCATCAGCGTGAGGCTAACACTACGCGGCGACACCGGAGAACCCGGGGATCACGTCCTTGCCGAAGGCCGCGAGCGTCTCGTCGGCGCGTTCGGTCATCAAATAGATGTCGAATTGGTCGACGCCGATCCCCTCGAGCTCGCGCAGCTTCTCGGTGATTTGCTCGGGCGTGCCGAGGACGCAGAAGCGGTCGCAGATCTCGTCGGTCACGAACTCGCCGTGCTTCGCGCCGACGCGGCTGTGCTCCTTGTAGTCGTAGAACTTGCGCGCCTTGACGAAGTCCGTCAGCGACGACGGGATCTCGTCCGAGTCCTCGCCGTAGCGCTCGACCAGGTCCATCACGTGGTTCGAGACCATCGCCGGGAACCAGCGCACCTGGTCGCGGGCCTCGGCGAGGTCGTCCGAGACGTGGCTCGGCGCGCAGACGATGCACTTGAGCGCCGACGGGTCGCGGCCGGCCTCCTCGGCAGCCTGGCGCGCGGTGGCCATTATCCACTGGATGATCTGCGGGTCGGCGAGCTGGATGATCACGCCGTCACCGACGCGCCCCGCGACACCGAGCGCGCGAGGGCCGTAGCCGGCCACGTGCATCGGGATGTCGGGCAGCTCGTCACGCACCCACTCGAGCTTGAGCTCCTTGCCGTTCCACTCGACCTGACGGCCGTTCATCAGGTCCTTGATCATCACCAGCCGCCGCTCGAATTCGTCCACCTTGACCGGCTTGAGGCCGACGACGCGGCGTGAGGAGTCGCCGCGGCCGATGCCCATCACGGCGCGGCCGTTCGAGACGTCGTGGAGCGTCGCGTACCAGCTGGCGGTGATCGTCGGGTCGCGGATGCCGGGGTTGGTGACGCAGTGGCCGAGCTTGATCTTCTCCGTGTGAACCGCGGCGATCGGCAGCAGCGCGTAGCTCTCCTGCCAGAGGATGTGGGAGTCGTACGTCCAGCCGTTGTCGAAGCCGTTGCGCTCGCCGTTCTGCAGCACTTCCACGAGACGCGTGTACGGCGGGTCCGGCAAGGCGGTCACGCCGAAGCTCAGCATCTGGTCTCCTCCCGTCGCTGGCAGGGAAATGAGCATACCGCCGCGCAATCGGCCCGCACACGGCCGTCCGTCCGAGCCTTGTCGTTTCAAGTAACAGACTGTTACTTGCTCCTTCCGAACCCGCACCGACACTGAGGGTTCGGGCCGGAAGGTTCTTGTAACAGACTGTTACTTGAGCTCAGCCGGCGGCGACGCGGGCGATCGTCTTGTCGGCCAGGCGGTCGAGCGCCCGGACCGAGAGCTCGAGGTGCTCTTCCTTCGTGTCCTCGAGCTTCGTGTGCGAGAGGCCGCGCAGCGACTGGACGAACAGCATCACTGTCGGCACGCCCGCGCGCGCGACTTCGGCGGCGTCGTGCAACGGACCGCTCGGGAGCCGGTGCGACTGGCCGGCCACCTCGCGGATCGACTCGTCGGCGAGCTCGATTAACGCCTCGTCGAACAGGATTGGCTCGATGTTCCAGATCCGCTCCCACTCGACCTCGATGTCCTCCTCCTGCGCAAACCGCCGCGATGCCGCCTCCGCGTTGCTGAGCATCTCGGCGAGCTGGTTCGCATCGAGGTGCCGCTGGTCGAGCAGGCACTCGGCGGTCTCGACGACCGACGTCACGATCCCCGGCCGGGTGACGACGCCGCCCATCGTGCAGACGGCACCGCCGCCAGTCCGCGTAGCGATCTTGCGGATCTCGAGCTCGAGCTTCGCGGCGCCCGCGAGCGCGTCGCGCCGCTTGTCCATCGGCGTCGAGCCCGCGTGGGCAGCCTGCCCGCGGAACGTGACCTGGTGGCGCTCGACGCCGAACGTGCCGAGCACGACCCCGAGCGGCAGGTCCATCGACTCCAGCACGGGCCCCTGCTCGATGTGTAGCTCGAGGTAGGCTGCCGCGCCCTCGAGCTGCGAGCGCGCCTCGAGCGCCCCGTCCAGCTCGACGCCGTGCTCACGCAGCGCGTCGGGAAGCGCCACGCCGTCCGCGTCCCGCCGCTGGCGCAGCTCGTCCTGGTCGTCCATCGAGCCGGCCGCCGCCGAGGAGCCGAACAGCGAGCGACCGAAGCGCGCGCCTTCCTCGTCGGCCCAGTTCACGAGCCGCACCGTCGCCGCCGGCTGACCCTCCTCCGCAAGACGCCGGACGACCTCGACGCCGGCGACCACGTTCAGGGCACCGTCGAGCCAGCCGCCGTTCGGGACCGAGTCGATGTGCCCGCCGATCAGCACGGCCCGGTCAGAGCCGCCGCGCAGCGTCCACCACTGGTTGCCGGCCCGGTCGATCTCCTCCTCGAGCGGCAGGCCGTCGAGCTTGCCGCGCAGCCACTCGCGCGCATGCTCCCAGGTGTCCGTCCAGGCCACGCGCTGGGCGCCATCCTCGTCGCCGGTGAGCTCCCGCAGCTCCTTCAGGTCGGCGACGGTTCTCGCGGGATCGAGCGGCACGACGCGATGCTAACCCGCGCAGCCGGCGCGGTTCCTCTACGCTCGCCTCAAGCGTGAGACGAGGAGGGCCGGCATGTCAGTTCTGATCAAGGGCGGGCGGATCGTCACGGCCGCCGACGACTACGTCGCGGACGTCTACGTCGAGGACGAGACCGTCGCGCTGATCGGCGAGTCGCTCGACATGAGCGCCGACAAGGTGATCGACGCGAGCGGCAAGTACGTGCTGCCGGGGCTCGTCGACCCGCACACGCACCTGGACATGCCGTTCGGCGGCACGGTGACGATCGACGACGTCGAGTCGGGCCAGACCGCCGCTGCCTTCGGCGGGACGACCTGCCACGTCGACTTCATCATCCAGCCGCAGGGCTCGAGCTTCGCCGACGCGATAGCGGACTGGCGCTCGAAGGCGAACGGCAAGCAGGTGATCGACATGGGCTACCACATGGCGGTCACCGACCTCGAGGAGGGCGGCACGCTCGACGAGCTGGCCTCGCTGCCGGACGAGGGGATCACCTCATACAAGCTCTTCATGGCCTACAAGGGCGCGCTGATGGTCGACGACGAGACGCTCTTCCGGACGATGGAGGTCGCCTCCCAGACCGGCGCGCTCGTGATGGTGCACGCCGAGAACGGCGACGTGATCGACGTGCTCGTCAAGCAGGCGCTCGAAGCCGGCAATACCGACCCGATCTACCACGCGCTGACGCGGCCGCCCGAGGCGGAGGGCGAGGCGACGAACCGCGCGATCCAGCTCGCGCACCTCGCGGGAGCGCCTCTGTACGTCGTCCACGTCACCTGCCGCGAGGCCGTCGAGCCGATCGCGTTGGCCCGTGAGAAGGGCTGGGACGTCTGGGGCGAGACCTGCACGCAGTACTTCTTCAACTCGCTCGACGACATCGCCAAGCCGAACTTCGAGGGCGCGAAGTACGTCTACTCGCCGCCGGTGCGCGACACGTCGAACTGGGACGTCCTCTGGAACGCGGTCCGAAACGACGACCTCTCGGCGATCTCGACCGACCACTGCGCCTTCACCTGGGACGGTCAGAAGACGCTCGGCAAGGACGACTTCTCGAAGATCCCGAACGGCGGGCCCGGCCTGGAAAACCGGCTGCACATGATCCACGAGTTCGGCGTCCGCGCCGGCCGGATCTCGCTGAACCGGATGATCGAGCTGCTCGCGACGAACCCCGCGAAGCTCTTCGGCCTCTACCCGAGGAAGGGCACGGTCGCCGTCGGCTCCGACGCCGACATGGTCGTCTTCGACCCGCACCGAAAGCACACGATCACCGCGGCGAGCCAGCACTCGAAGACGGACTACAACCTCTACGAGGGCACCGAGGTGACCGGGACGCCGGAGGTCGTGCTCCTGCGCGGCAACGTGCTCGTCGAGGGCGACGAGCTCGTGGCTTCGCCGGGCATTGGCCAGTACGTGCCGCGCGCGCGGTTCGGCCAGGAGCTGCGCGCGAACACCGTCGTCGCGTAGAGGCGGCTAGCGCTCGTCCGCGGGCGCGAGCACGATCGTGTTCTCGACCGAGAACCACTCGCCCTCGACGCCGTCGGGACGCTCCGGGTCATCGCCGCGCCGCCGAACGAACTCCCGCAAGAGCGAGGGCTTGACTGCGAACACGGCGTCGGAGCCGAGGTATTCGCTCTCGCCGTCGAAGATGTGCGTGGCCAGCGTCCGGTAGCCGGGCGCGCGGACGATCAGGTGGACGTGCGCCGGCCGCCACGGATGGCGGCCCGTCGCGGCGAGCATCTTCCCGACGGGCCCGTCGTCCGGGATCGTGTACGGGACGGGCCGCACCGCCAGGAAGGCGTAGCTGCCGTCGTCCCTCGTCGTGAACCGGCCGCGAAGGTGATCCTCGGGCGCCTCGGGGTTCTGGACGGCGTAGAGCCGGTCGTCGCCGTTCTGCCACACGTCGAGCTCGGCTCCGGCGATAGGACCGCGGTCGAGATCGAGCACCGTGCCGTGGACCCAGGCAGGCGCGCCGGCGGCCTCCTCGGCGATCGAGGCTCCGTACGGACGGAGCGGCGAGCCCGGCACGTAGAAAGGGCCCAGCACGGTCGACTCGGTCGCCCCGGACGGAAGCGGGTTCGCGAGCGCGTCGACGAGCATCGAGAGCCCGAGCGTGTCCGACCAGAGGATGAACTCCTGGCGCCGGTCGTCCGTGATGTGGCCGGTCTCGGTGAGAATCCGGATGCCCTCTTCCCACTCGCGCTGGGTCAGACCGACCTCCGTCGCGAACGCGTGCAGATGCCGCGTCAGGCTCTGCGCGAGCGTGCGTAGCCGCTCGTCCCCGGCGTTCTCGAAGCTCGCGACCGCGGCCGCGGTGATGTCGCCCGGAGCGGTGCGCCCGCCGTTCACACCGGCGGTTCTGGGTCGTACTGGATGTAGCGGCGCACCTCGCGCGCGCGCTCGGTCGAGTGCAGTCGCGCGACAAGGTGCAGGGCCATGTCGATCCCGGCCGAGACGCCGGCCGCGGTGAGGACGTTCCCGTTGTCGACGAAGCGGTCGTCGGGCCGCACCTCGATGCCGTTCCCGAGCGTCGGCAGCAGCTCGAGCGAGCCCCAGTGCGTCGTCGCGGGCTTGCCGTCGAGCAGCCCGGCCGCAGCCAGGACGAGCGACCCCGTGCAGACGCTCGCGACCACCGTCTCACCCACGGCGAGGCCGCGTATCCAGTCGAGCACCGCCTCGTCCTGCAGCTCGCGGCGCGTGCCCCGGCCCCCCGGGTAGACGAGCACGTCGAGCGGCGGCGCCGTCTCCCACGTCTCGTCCGGCAGCACGCGCAGGCCCTTGGCGCAGGTGACCGGCCGGTCCTCGCGCGCGAGCGTGAACACGTGGACGCCGTCGTCGGGCCACTGCTCGGCCCAGGCGGCGAGCACCTCCCACGGCCCGGCCCAGTCCAGCTCCTCTGCGCCGTCGAACAGCGTGACCCCGATGTTCACCTGGTCTGAGGAAAGCCCAGGTCGACCTTCGAGGTGGCCGGGTCCGGCCAGCGGGAGGTGACGACCTTGCCCTGCGTGTAGAACTGGATCCCCTCGGGCCCATAGATGTGCAGGTCGCCGAAGAGCGAGCTCTTCCAGCCGCCGAACGAGTAGTAGGCGACCGGCACCGGGATCGGCACGTTGACGCCGACCATGCCCGCGTTCACCTCGAACTGGAACTGGCGCGCGACGCCGCCGTCGCGCGTGAAGATCGCGACGCCGTTCCCGTACGGGTTCTCGTTCACGAGCCGCACGGCCTCCTCGTAGGTGTCGACGCGCGTGATCCCGAGCACCGGCCCGAAGATCTCATCCTTGTAGACGTCCATCTCCGGCGTCACCTCGTCGATCAGCGTCACGCCGAGGAAGAAGCCGTCGCCGTCAGGCGCCGTCTCGCGGCCGTCGGCGATCACCTTCGCGCCCTCTTCGCGGCCCTTGTCGATGTACGACGCGACCTTGTCGCGGTGCTCGCGGGTGACGAGCGGCCCCATCTCCGAGTCGGGGTCGAGGCCGTTGCCGACCTTCACCTTGGGGAGCCGCTCCTGGATCGCCGACACCAGGTCGTCGGCGGCATGGCCGACGCACACCAGCATCGAGACCGCCATGCAGCGCTCGCCCGCCGAGCCGTAGCCGGCCGAGACGGCCGCGTCGGCTGCCATGGAGATGTCGGCGTCGGGCAGGACGATCATGTGGTTCTTCGCGCCGCCGAGCGCCTGCACGCGCTTGCCGTTCTTCGTGCCGGTCTCGTAGACGTAGCGCGCGATCGGCGTCGAGCCGACGAACGAGACGGCGGCGATCTCCGGGTGCTCGAGCACCGCGTCGACCGCGACCTTGTCGCCGTGCACGACGTTGAAGACGCCGTCCGGCAGGCCGGCCTCCTTCAGCAGCTCGGCGGTGAGCATCGAGGCGGACGGGTCCTTCTCGGAGGGCTTGAGCACGAAGCAGTTGCCGCAGGCGATCGCGGGCGCCCACATCCACATGGGCACCATCGCCGGGAAGTTGAACGGCGTGATCCCGCCGACGACCCCGAGCGGCTGGCGGATCGAGTAGACGTCGATTCCGGTCGAGGCCTGCTCCGAGTAGCCGCCCTTCAAGAGCTCCGGGATCCCGCAGCAGAACTCGATTACCTCGAGCCCGCGCGCAACCTCGCCCTTTGCGTCGGAGAGCACCTTGCCGTGCTCGAGTGTCAGGAGCTTCGCGATGTCCTCGGCGTGGTCGTGGAGGAGCTCGCGGATGCGGAAGAAGAGCTCGGTGCGGCGCGAGAGCGAGATCGTCCGCCACGAGGCGAACGCGCGCTTCGCGGCCTCCACGGCCGCATCGACCTCCTCGAAGGAGGCGAAGTCGACCTCGCCGCTCTGCTCGCCCGTGGCGGGGTTGTAGACCGGGCCGCTGCGGCCCGACGTCCCCTCGACGCGCTGCCCGTCGATCCAGTGCGAGATCCGCGTGACCTCGCTCGACCGGTCCTCCGTGAACTGATCCGCTACCTCGGTCATCTCCCGCCTCCTTGGAAGTCGCCGCCAGACTAGCGCCGACGCGCCGGTGGCCGGGCCTCGGACGTCGCACGCGCTGGGCCGACGCCACGCCCTACGGAGCGAGGCGCTGGACGACGTCGCGCGCGCCCTCGGGCATCCGCGCGAGCACCGCGATCCGGACGTACTCCCCCCAGCTCGACCACCGCAGGCCGACGAACACGAGCGCGATCCCGACCACGGCGATCACGATCGGGGCGATCCCGCCGAGCAAACCTAAGGCGGAGGTCGTCGCCGTCAGGACGCCGGCCGCACCGATCACCGTGAAGCTCCAGTGCCGCACGAGGGCCGAGAAGAAGAGCGCGATCGCGCCGAGGACGCCGATGAGGGCGAAGCCGGGCACCGTCTTCGGAATCGCGGCGAGCAGGGCCGCGCCGCTCAGCAGGAGACCGCACCAGTGCGCCCAGGTCGCGTACGCGCGCAGTCGCAGCACGTCGAGCCAGAGCCCGGCGGAGATCCACGCGAGGCCGAGAGGCAGGAGGAAGGCCGCGACCTCACGGCCACTCAGGCCGTCCAGCGTCGCTCCGAATGCGAGCTCGGCGAGGTCACCCGCAAGCAGCGCCGTGGCCGCGGCGAGCGGAACGAGGAGCAGCGGGTCGGGGCGCAGTGCCAGCAACAGCAGCGCTGCGGCGAGGACGGCGATCGCGACCATCGTCAGGCCCCGGTGGATCTCGCCGCCGCCGCTCACACCGCTGGGCCAGCGGCCCGCGAGCTCCTGGGCTGCGTACGTCGCGAGACCGACCCACCCGACGGCCACCGCCTCGAGGACGTCGGCCGGCTGAGTCAGGCGGCGCCGGCGCAGGATCTCGCCAGCGACCACGTAGACGCCGAGGTATGCGACGGCGAGTGTGAGAACGCCCCACGCTCCCAGGTCGTCCCAGTAGATCCCGAGAAGCGAAACGCAAGCCGCGACCACGAGGAGAAACCCGAGATAGACGGCGATGACGGGGCCGAGACCCAGCACGCGGGCGGGTGGAGGCGTCGTGGCCACCGGCGAGGCGAGCTCCTGCCAAAGTCGGCCGATCTCGTCGGGGCTGTGCCCTCCTCTTGCCAGCCTGCGCTCGAACTCTTCTCGCGTGACGTCGATTCGCGAACCGGTCGAACTCGGTGCAGGTGACCCGGTGGCGACCATGGCACGTCCTCCGCTACGAACCGCTACGGTCCTTTACCAGGCCGCGCAGGTCGTGCGCATCGGGGTTTCCCGCAGCGTCCGTGGGGCTTCTACCGCTCTCGGCGAAGGCTGCTTCGGTGCAGCTCCCGCCGCCGGTCGAGCATGCGGTCGGTGCGGCCGCGCGGGTACGGCTTCACCGACGTCGACGGCAAGCAGTCCGCGTTCTGGGACGAGCACTGGGCAACGACGTGAGCCGCTAGGATCGCGCCATGGCCGTCTCCGAAGGCCTCGACGCCAAGCGCATCCGGGAGCTGGACAAGCAGCACGTCCTGCACTCCTGGTCGGTGCAGAACCAGATCAGCCCGCTCGTCGTCACGGGCGGCGAGGGCCGGTACTTCTGGGACGCCGACGGCAACCGCTACCTCGACTTCGCCTCGCAGCTCGTCAACGTCTCGATCGGCTACCAGCACCCGAAGGTCGTCGCGGCGATCAAGGAACAGGCCGACAAGCTGACGACGATCGGCCCGCCGATGGCGCACGAGACGCGGTCCGAGCTCGCGCGCCTGCTGGCCGAGGTGACGCCCGGCGACCTGACGATGTCGTTCTTCACGAACGGCGGCGCCGAGGCGAACGAGAACGCGATCAAGCTCGCGCGCTGGTACACGGGCCGGCACAAGATCGTCGCCCGCTACCGCTCCTACCACGGCGCGACCGCGGGCTCGATCACGCTCACCGGCGACCCGCGCCGCTGGCCCGCCGAGCCGGGGATCCCGGGCGTCGTGCGGATGCTCGACCCGTATACGTACCGCTGCCCGGCCGGACACCCCGACCCGTGCCCGGTCTGCACGGGCGCGCCGCACCTCGAGGAGATCCTCCAGTACGAAGGCCCACAGACGGTTGCGGCCGTGATCCTGGAGACGATCGTCGGGACGAACGGGATCATCGTCCCGCCCGACGGCTACCTGCAGTCGATCCGCGAGGTTTGCGACCGGCACGGGATCCTGCTGATCTGCGACGAGGTGATGGCCGGCTTCGGCCGCACCGGCAAGTGGTTCGGCGTCGACAACTGGGGCGTCGTCCCCGACATCATGACCCTGGCCAAGGGGATCAACTCCGGCTACGTCCCGCTAGGCGCGATGATCATCAACCAGAAGCTCGCCGACTGGGTGCAGGACAAGTACTTCGCCGGCGGGCTCACCTACTCGCGGCCACATCCTCGCCTGCGCCTCCGCGATCGCGTCGATCGAGGCGTTCCAGGAGGAGGGCATCGTCGAGAACTCCGCCGCGATGGGCGAGGTGCTCGGCGAGGGGCTGCGCGCGCCTGATGAAGCGGCATCCGTCCATCGGCGAGGTCCGCGGCAAGGGCCTCTTTTGGGGCATCGAGCTCGTCAAGGACCGCGAGACCCGCGAGCCGCTCGTGCCGTTCAACGCGACCGGCGAGGCGTTTGCCCCGGTGGCCAAGCTCGCCAAGGCCGCGATGGAGCGAGGCGTCTACCTGATGACGCACTGGAACGTGATCATCTGCGCGCCGCCGCTGACGATCACGCGCGAGGAGCTCGACGAGGGCCTCGGCGTCCTCGATGAGGTCCTCTCACTGGTCGACTAGCGACCGGCTACCCTGGTTGCTCTAGCCGCCGGAGGGAGCCACATCCGCACCATCCGCATCGAGGCGCCGACGTCGAGCGCCGCAGAGCTTCTCGTCCACGATCTCGTGCCGTTCGCGCAGACCGACCTGCTGCCGCTCGACGGCGAGCGCTGGGAGGTGCGCGTCGAGGAGAGCACCGAGGACGAGCTCGACGCCGTGCTGCTGGCGGTCGCACGCTGGGCGGCGACGTGCGAGATCGACCGGCGCAGCGTGCTCGTGGACGACGAGCCCGTCGAGCTGCCGGACCCGGAGTAGCTACTCCTCGAGCGTGAGCGGCAGGCTGGTCGCGACCACGCGCCGGCCGCCCGCCTCGTAGACGACGTCGACGCTGTCGTTCTGGCGGTACGTGCCTGCGACTCCGAAGAAGATCGACGTCCAGCGCCAAAAGCCCAGTCGGCCCTCGCGGGCGAGGCGGCGGTCGAACACGAGCTCGTCGCCCTCCTGCCGAAAGTCGCGGCCGGGCTCTTGCCGAACCCCGTTGACGAACACTTCGAAGCCCTCGTCCACCCCGGACGGAAGTTGCACACGCGTGCGCGTGGACACCCTCATACAATGCCACCGCCTGTGCGCCGGTCTGCCTTCGTCCTCGTCGTCACGCTTGCGCTCGTCCTGGCCGGTGCGGCCCTCGCGGGCAACGGCGGCGTCGCGCCACCGGCGCCCGCCTCGCCGGGCGCGCAGAGCATCCGCGAGGTCTACTGGCTGATCCTCGGCGTCACCGGCGGGATCTTCCTGCTGGTAACCGTGACGCTCGGCCTCTTCATGGTCCGCTACCGCAGCAAGGGCCGGCCGCGTGAGGAAGAGGGGCCGCAGATCCGTGGGCACACGAACCTCGAGCTCGCGTGGACCGCGGGGCCCGTCGTGATCCTCGCGATCATCGCCGGCTTCGTCTTCTGGAAGGTCTCCGACATCGGCGCCACCTCCGGCTCGCCGACCAGCAGCTCCGGCGAAGGAGATCATCCGCATCGACGGCCACCAGTACTACTGGGAGTTCACGTACCCGAACGGCGCCGTTTCCGTCGATCACTTGCGGATGCCGTACAACCGGCCGGTGCGCCTGCGGATCGTCTCGCACGACGTCAACCACAGCTGGTGGGTGCCGGCGCTCGGCGGCAAGCTCGACGCGATCCCGGGCCACCCCAACGAGACGACGTGGGTCGCGACGAAGCTCGGCACCTTCAGCGGCCAGTGCGCCGAGTTCTGCGGACTGCTGCACGCCCAGATGCTCGCGCAGGTCGAGGTGCTTCCCGCCGCCCAGTACGCCGCCTTCATCAAGCAGCGGAAGACCGACCAGGAGGCGCTCGGCAAAGAGACCTTCGTCGGCGTCTGCGCAAAGTGCCACGGCCTCGCCGGCCAGGGCGGAATCGGCCCGAACATCGCGGGCAGCGCCCTGTTGAAGGACAACCAGGCGCTCGCCAACGTGATCCGCAACGGCGGGATCAAGATGCCCGCGGTCGGCCGGGACTGGTCGCAGCAGCAGCTGGCCGCGACGATCGCGTACCTGCAGAAGCGCTTCGGCCAGGGAGGAGCCGGCGGTGGCGGCTAGGGCCGAGCGGCCGCCCGTCTCCGTCGTCGTCTCGCGCGGCCGGTTGTCGAGCTGGCTGACGACGGTCGACCACAAGCGGATCGGGATCCTCTACATCGTGACGAGCTTCGTCTTCTTCGTCGCGGGCGGGATCCTCGCACTCGTGATGCGCGCGCAGCTCGCCACGCCGAACGAGCACATCGTGACGAAGAACAGCTACAACGAGCTGTTCACCATGCACGGCACGACGATGGTCTTCCTGGTCGTCGTCCCGATCTGGGCCGGGCTCGGCAACTACCTCGTTCCGCTGATGATCGGGGCCCGCGACATGGCCTTCCCGCGGCTGAACGCGCTCTCGTACTGGCTCTTCCTGTTGGGCGGGATCATCCTCTACTTGTCCTGGTTCGCAGCCGGCGGCGCCCCGCGCGCGGGCTGGACGGGCTACGCGCCGCTGAGCGAGGCCATGTACACCCCCGGCCACGGGATGGACCTCTGGATCCTCTCGCTCCACGTGCTGACGCTCGCGTCGCTCGCGGGCGCGATCAACTTCCTCGTCACGATCCACCGGCTGCGCGCGCCGGGCATGTCGTGGATGCGCATGCCGCTGTTCGTCTGGGCGATGGAGGTCTACTCGGCGCTGCTCGTCGTGGCGCTGCCGGCGCTCTCGGCCGGGCTGACGATGCTGCTGCTCGACCGTCAGGCCGGCACCCACTTCTTCATCCCGGACGAGGGCGGGAGCGCGCTCCTCTACCAGCACGTCTTCTGGTTCTTCGGGCACCCCGAGGTCTACATCATGATCCTGCCCGCGATGGGCGTGATCTCGGAGATCGTCCCGGTGTTCTCGCGCAAGCCGATCTTCGGCTACACGGCGATCGCGGTCTCGACCGTGGCGATCGGCTTCTACTCGATGCTCGTCTGGGCCCACCACATGTTCACGGTCGGCCTACCCGGCTATCTGCAGGGATTTTTCATGATCTCGTCGATGATCATCGCCGTCCCGACCGGCATCAAGATCTTCAACTGGGTCGCGACGACCTGGCGCGGCAACATCCACTTCGACACGGCGATGCTGTTCGCGCTCGGGTTCATCGTCATCTTCACGATCGGCGGGCTCTCGGGCATCTTCGTGGCCGCGTACCCGTTCGACTGGCAGGCGCAGGACTCGTACTTCGTCGTCGCGCACCTGCACTACGTGCTCTTCGGCGGCTCGGTCTTCGCCGTCTTCGCGGCCTTCTTCTACTGGTGGCCGAAGATCTTCGGCAAGCTGCTCGACGAGCGGCTCGGCAAGATCTCCTTCTGGCTGATCTTCGCCGGGATGAACCTGACGTTCTTCCCGATGCACATGCTCGGCCTGCTCGGGATGCCGCGGCGGATCTACACGTACCACTACGGCGGCGCCTGGGAGGCGTACAACCTGACGTCGACGATCGGTTCTGGGATCATGGCGCTCGGCGTGCTCGTCTTCCTGATCGACGTGGTCAAGACGACCCGCTCGGGCGTCCGCGCGGTGAACGACCCGTGGCTGGCCGACACGCTCGAGTGGTACACGAGCTCGCCTCCGCCGGCGCACAACTTCGACAAGGTTCCCTACGTGACGAGCGCCCGCCCGCTGCGCGACCTCCGGCGGCGCATCGCGGAGGCCGGTGCCTAGCTCGCGGCCCGGGCCCTGGCTGCGGCTGACGGCCCTCACGGCCGCCGGCGCCTGCTGTGCGGCCGTCGTCAGCGGGGCGCTCTCGCTCGACGCCGCTCACCGCGTCCTCGCCGCCGTCGCGCTGCCGCCGCTCGCCGCCCTCGTCGCCGCGGGCTGGGTCGCCCACCGGCGGCTGCTCGGGCCGGCGCTGGTCGCGCTGCTCGCCTTCCTCGCCGCCGCGCTCGTGATCTCGAAGCCGGCGCACCTGGCGCTCGCCGGGCTCTCGCTCGCGTCCGCGCTCGTGCTCGTCGTCCAGACCTTCCGCGGCGAGCCGGTCGGCCGCGCGACCTGGCGCGACTACGTCACCCTGACCAAGCCGCGGATCATGTCGCTGCTTCTGCTCACGGGCGCAGCCGGGATGTTCGTGGGTGCGCAAGGCGTGCCGCCGCTCGGGACGTTCGTCGTCACCATGGCCGGCCTCGCGCTCGCCTGCGGCGGCTCCAGCGCGCTCAATCACGTCCTCGACCGCGACCTCGACCGGTTGATGCGCCGCACGGGGCACAGACCCGTCGCGGAAGACCGGGTCACGCCCGAGCGGGCGCTCGAGTTCGGGCTCACGCTGATGGCGTTCTCGTTCGTCCTGCTCGCGTCGCTCGTGAACGTGCTGACGGCGGCGCTCGCGCTTGTCGGTGGGCTCTTCTACGTGCTTGTCTACACGCGCTGGCTGAAGCGCTCGACGCCGCAGAACATCGTCATCGGCGGTGCCGCCGGCGCAGTCCCGCCGCTCGTCGGCTGGGCCGCCGCGACCGGCAACCTGACCCTGCCGGCGCTGTTTCTCTTCCTGATCGTCTTCTTCTGGACGCCGCCGCACTTCTGGGCGCTCGCGCTCGTGATCAAGCGCGACTACGCCGCCGCGCGCGTGCCGATGCTGCCGGTCGTCCGCGGCGACGACGAGACGGCGAGGCAGATCGTCTGGTACTCGATCGTGCTCGTCGGCGTGACGCTGCTGCCGTTCGCGTGGCACACGGCCGGCGTCGCGTACCTAGCTGCCGCACTGCTTCTCGGCGCCTTCTTCCTGCGGCTCGCGTGGCGGCTGCGCCGCGAGACGACCACCGTCCGCGCGAGCGCGCTCTTCCACTACTCGCTCCTGTACCTCGCGCTGCTCTTCGTGGCGCTGGCCCTCGATCCGCTGCTCTAGATGCACGAGCACGACGAGAGCTTCGAGCGCACGAACACGAAGCTCGGGCTCGCGCTGTTCGGGCTCTTCCTGGTGCTCCTCATGCTCGCGTTCGCGGTCGGGTTCATCTACCTGGCCGTCTTCTGAACGACCTCGACGGGATCTTCCTCGCCCGGCCGGAGGCGCCCGGCGAGGGGATCCGGCTCGCCGTCAAGGACCTGTTCGACACGGCGGGGCTCGTCACGACCTACGGCTCGATCCTCTTCGCCGAGCACCTGCCGCGCGAGACGGCCGAGGCGGTGCGGCGGCTCGAGGCGGCCGGCTACGCGAACGTCGGCAAGACGAACCTGCACGAGTTCGCGTTCGGCACGACCTCCGAGAACGAGCACTTCGGCGCCGTGCCGAACCCGCGCTACCCGGGGCACGTCGCCGGCGGCTCCAGCGGCGGCTCCGCGGCGGCACTCGCGGCCGGGCTCGCCGACGCGGCGCTCGGCACCGACTCTGGCGGGTCGATTCGCATCCCGGCCGCCTGCTGCGGCGTCGCCGGCTTCAAGCCGACGTGGGGGCTCGTGCCGCTCGACGGCTGCTTTCCGCTCGCGCCCAGCTACGACCACGCGGGACCGATGGCCCGGGACATCGCAACCTGCGAGACGATGATGGCGGCGCTCGCACCGGGGTTCGAGCCGCAGGAGGTCGGGCTCGAGGACGTCGAGGTCGGCGTCGCCTGGACCGAGGGCGCCGATGCGCAGGTGCGGGCGCGCGTCGAGGAGGCGGCCGGACGGTTCCCGCATACGCGCCGGCTCGAGCTGCCGCCGGCCGGCGGGTTCTACGACTGCTTCGACCACGAGGTCGCCGACGTCCACCGCGAGCTGTTCGCCGAGCACGCGGACGAGTACGGCGCGAACGTGCGGCCGAAGATCGAGCAGGCACTCGAGGTCACGGACGCCGAGTTCGAGCGGGCAGTAGCGCGGCGGGATGCCTACCGCGAGCAGCTCGCCGAGGCCGCCGCGGGCGTCGACCTCGTCCTGACTCCGACGCTCGAGTGCGTCGCGCCGCCCGCTCCCGCGGACGAGCTCGCTCTCCGGGGCCGCCTGATCAAGCTGACCTACCCGTTCAACGCGACGGGCTGGCCTGCCGCCGCGCTGCCGTGCGGTCCCGCCGAGGGCGGGCTGCCCGCGTCCGTGCAGCTCGCCGCCTCGCCGGGACGAGACGCGCTCGTGCTCGGCGCGGCGAAGGCGCTCCAGCAGGCGCTCTCCCCCGACTGACGTCACTCGAACGAGTGACGCCGCAGGCACACGCCGTGCCGACAACTGCTCCTGAGGATGGTCTGCGCCCGTCTCCGACTTGCTGCTGCCGTGGCCGCCGCGTTCGCGGTCGCGCTGCCGTGCGCGGTCGCCCACGCTGCGCCGGCCTCGCCGGCGAACCTGCACGCCTTCACGCTCCGCGCGGACCAGGCCGTCACGCACACCTTCGCGCAGACGCCATCGTTCGCCTGGAACCCCATCCGCGGTGCGGTCAGCTATCAGTTCGAGCTCGCGACCAGCAAGAAGTTCTCAGACAACGCGATGGTCTGGTCGAGCAACGGCATCAAGAGCCCGGCGACCGCGCTCCCACTCTCTCTGCCGTGGATCACGGGCAATCCGTACTCGCTCTACGCGCACGTGCGGGCGGTCACGCGCAAGGGCGTCACGCCCTGGAGCCAGACGTTCGGCTTCAACATGCGCTGGCCGGCCGTCCCCGTGCCGCTGACCCCTTCCTACCCGGGCCTGCTGCGGTGGAGCAAGGTCGCCGGCGCCAACGCCTACATGGTCTGGATGCTCGACAACGTGAACCACTGGTTCACGACGCGGTCGAACATGGCCGACGAGCGCGAGTACTACACCTTCCACCAGGATCCCTCGTGGACGGGCGCCGTCCACTACCGCGTCCGCGCCATGCGCTGGCTCTACGGGCAGAGCGACAACGGACTGCCCGCGGTCTCGTTCGGCCCCTGGAGCCCGGTCTACACGAGCTTCAACCCTCCCTTCAACGCCGGGCCGCTGACGAATCTCACCACTGTCTCCGACGTCGTCTCCAATCCCGGGCACTCGGCGACGCACGAGGTCACGCCCGC
Organism: uncultured Actinomycetes bacterium; assembly: GCA_963765785.1. Classification (GTDB taxonomy): domain Bacteria; phylum Actinomycetota; class Thermoleophilia; order Gaiellales; family Gaiellaceae; genus AC-32. The sequence goes on along the minus strand of CAVXXW010000001.1, from coordinate 381,945 downwards.
GTTCCTCTGGAGCGGCAACACCTCGATCTGGGGCACGCCCACCGAGCTCACCCGCGTGGTCGTCTTCACCGATCAGGACTGCCTGAACACGGTGTTCAACGGCGCGATCGTGGGCAGCCCCGCGTACGTGCCGCGCGACGTCGGGCCGCTGGCGATGCCGAGCGATACGACCGGGATCGCGGCCGCGCGCAGCGTCTCGCTCGGCTTCGGCACCCAGCCAGACTCGAAGACGCTCGAAGGGCTCGACGTCAAGACGAACGAGCTCGACCTCGCCTCGGGGACGGCGAGCAACAACGGCCTACCGCCCGCGCAGGTCGTCAAGCCGGCGAAGGTCGACCTCTGGGACAGCGACTGGGCTGGCGGCCACTACTTCTGGACCGCGATGCCGGTCGACGAGGTCCCCGACCAGCTGATCTCCACCACGCTCGCCGCTCCTGCCGTGCCCGGCGACACCACAGTCACGGTCTCGAATCCCGCCGGGATCTCCGTCGGAGACACGCTCCAGATCGGCCTGCCGCCCGCGGAGACGAGGATCGTGACCGCGGTGTCCGGCCAGGTGATCACCCTCGCCACCTCGATCGCCTCGGCGCATGCGATGGCCGACCCGGTCGTCCGGCCGAGCGGCGGCGTCACCTACGCCGACGACGAGCTGACGCAGGACGCCTGCGCGTCGGGCCGCGTCGGGATGTTCGGCAAGACGAGCGATCCGACCGTCACCGGCGCGGGCGGCACGCCTTACGTCTCGGGGCTCTCGCCCGAAGGCCAGCTCGTCTCCGCGCGCAAGCCGTCACCGCGCTTCTACGGCCAGCCGCTCGTCTCGTGGCTGCCGCTCGAGAGCGCGGGCAACTACGAGGTGCAGTGGAGCAGGAAGGCGTACCCGTGGGCCACGGCCGGCTCGAAGGTCACCGACGGCACCGCCGCGACGCTCCCGCTCACGCCCGGCACCTGGTACTACCGCGTGCGCGGGCTCGACGCGATGCTGATGGGCACGAAGACCACGCTCTCGTGGTCGGACCCGGTGCGGCTCGTCGTGACGAAGCCGCAGTTCCGGATCGTTCACTAGCCGCGGCCGCGGTCGCTACGCCCGATCGAGCAGTCGGCGATCGGAGCGGCGGCGGGCGGCTCGGGCCGTTATGACGCCGGCGGCGCCGAGGAGGAGCAGCGGGCCCGCGACGACGAGGGCGTAGAGCAGGATCTCGAGCTCGCGGACGAGGACCGAGCCGGCGTCGTCGAGCGTGCGGTGGACGCGGCTCGGAGGCACAGCCGCCTTCCGCGGCGGCGTCGTCAGGCCGACGACGATCCGAGCGAGGCGCGCGCTGCGGACGAGCCGAGCATGCTTGGCGCGCAGGGTCGCCAGGCGGGCGCGGATCGCGGGCGCGTCCTGTGGGCTCGCGCTCGCGAGCTGGCGCTCGAGCGCGGCGATCTGCTTGGACTCGCGGTCCGCGCGGCGCGTGACGTCGAGGATGCCCGTGCGCTGCTGCAAGATCGTGCCGAGGTCGGTCAACCCGTCGAGCTCGGCCTGAATGTTCGCCACTGGCACGCGCAGCACGAGCGTCGCGCCGCCGCGCTGGCCGCCGCTCGTCGCGTAGTCGACCGAGCCGACGTACCCGCCGAGGCCACGCGTCAGGTTGATCGCCCTCTGAGTAGCTCGGGAGAGGCCGTCCACGTTTTGCACGCGGAGCCGGAGCGTTGCGTCGTAACGTTGGAGCCGTCCCGCCGTCGGGGCAACCGAGTTCGTTCCGGAGAGCGCCGCGGGACTAAGCGCCCGCTCTGGGGTCGCGACTCCGGGCGTGCTCATGGCCTTGCGCGGCGCAAGCGTCGGATGAACGCCGCTCGCCGCACCGGAGCTCGTCTTGGTGGAGCCGCCGGTCCGCGTGGCCGCCGCAGCGACGAACGAGCCGAGTAGCGCCACAGCCGCAAGCGACAGCACAAGCCGGCGGCTCGGCATCCTGAACGTCCAACGCGGCTCCGACGGCTTCAGTGCCGCCACGCGCTCGCGCAGCGCCGGCGAGGCGACGGGCTTCGACGCGCGCAGCTCCTGCGCGATCTGATCGAAATCCCCGACCAGCTCAAGCGGCGACACCGGCGCTCACCTCCTTCTCCAGCTTCTGCAGGGCGCGGCTCAAGCGCGTCGAGCACGCCGTCGCGCTGATCCCGAGCACGCGCGCGGCGACGTCGCCGTCCAGCTCGAGCACGACGCGCAGCGCGACGACTTCCCGCTCGGCCGCCGAGAGACGCGCGAGCGCCTGCTCGAGCTCCGGGGACAGCCCTTCCCCGAACACAGGCCCGGCGTCCTCGCGCTGCTCCCCGGCGGCGAACCGGCCTTCGCGCCGGCGGCGGCGCTCCTCGGCGCGGAAGTGGTCGAGCGCCGTCGAGCGCGCGATCTGGCAGAGCCACGCGCGCGCCGAGCCACGGCCAGGGTCGAACCGACGCCAGCGCTCCAGCGCGCGCGCGAACGTCTCGGCTGTCAAGTCTTCGGCCACGGTGCGATCTCCGGTCAGGTAGACGAGGAAGGCGTGCACGTCGTCGAGATGGCGCTCCGCCGCCTCCGCGAATTCCGTGTTCACGACGTCTATACGCCGCGGCCGGGTCATCACGTCACATCATGCGGCGCGAACTGCGTCTTCGTACACGCGGTCGCGGGTGAAGCGGTCGAGCTCGTCGCTCAGCAGATCGGCCGGATCCGGCGGAATCCCCGGCGGGAACGGCGCCGGCTCGCCGTCGACCTTGACCCCGACCAACCGGTCGGACGCGTCGTGCCGCAGCTCGACCTCGTTCCGCCCGAGCCGGGAGCGGAGCCAGCCGGCGAGCAGGTTCGCCTGCGCCTCGGTGCCCTCGACCTCGATCGTCTTTACGTCGGCGATTCCCGGCCAGAGCGAGGCGAGCTGCGGGCGCCAGCGACTGGTTCGCGCCCAGGCGATGTCCGAGACCACGACGCGGCCGAAGATCTCCGCCAGTTGCGCGTACGGCGCGGGAAGCCCCGGCCACTCGGTCGAGTCGACGATCAGCCGGTCGACCACGTCGACGAGCTGCTCGAACGGCCCTTCGCCGAACGGCGGCACGCCGCGCCAGCGGAGGAAGACGGGCAGGTCGGGTAGGAGCAGCGGCTCGACCACGCTGGCCGGTGCCGCGGCGCGGTCGCCGCAGAGTCGCAGGCGGATCGTCTCCACCGCGATCTCGCGGCCCTGGCCCGAGGGGAAGCACTCGACCTCGACGTTCGCCTCGAGCTCGTCGGGGGCGTCCGGGTCGGGCACGAGCACGATCGTCCGCGACGGGTGCCTGTCGGCGAGGCCGGCCAGTACGTCCTCGGCGGCCTCGACCCACTCCTTCGGCACCCACGCGATGTGCGTCATCACGCTCGTGCGCTGGTACGGCTCGCCGGTGTCGGGGTCGGTCCGGAGCCGGGCAAGCTCGCGGTCGATCTCGGAGATGCTGGCTAATGCCGTCGCCACGACCGACCGTCCCGGCGGAGCAGCTCGTCCGCGGCCGCCGGGCCCCACGCCCCGGCCGCATAGTTCGGAAACGACGGCCGGTCGCGCTTCCAGAGCGCCACGATCGCGTCCACCAGCGACCACTGCTCCTCGACCTCGTCCGCCCGCGTGAACATCCGCGCGTCGCCGAGCAGGCAGTCGAGGAGCAGCCGCTCGTATGCCTCTGGGATCCCGGTGCGGAAGGTGCCGCCGTAGAGGAAGTCCATGTGCACGGTACGGAGCGCCATCCCCTGGCCGGGGACCTTCGCGGCGAACTCGAGCGAGACGCCCTCGTCCGGCTGGATGTGGCAGACGAGGACGTTCGGCTGCAGGCTGTCGTCCTGGATCTCGAACGGCGGGTGCGGCGCGCGCTTGAACTCGATCGCGATCGTCGTCTCGCGCCGCGCCAATCGTTTGCCGGCGCGGACGTAGAACGGCGTGTCGGCCCAGCGCCAGTTGTCGACGTAGAGCTTGGCGGCGACGTACGTCTCGGTCATCGACTCCGGCGCGACGCGCGGCTCCTCGCGGTATCCCGGAACATCCTGCCCCTCGATGTAGCCGGGCCCGTACTGGCCGCGGACGACCTGATTCGGCCCGGGCGTGTGCAGCGACCGCAGCACCTTCACCTTCTCGTTGCGCACTGAGTCCGCGGCGTAGTCGGCAGGCGGCTCCATCGCCGTCAGCGCCACGAGCTGGAGCAGGTGGTTCTGGAAGACATCGCGGATGGCGCCGGCCTGCTCGTAGAAGGCCGCCCGGCCCTCGATCCCGATCGACTCGGCGACGGTGATCTGCACGTGGTCGACGAACTGCCGGTTCCAGATCGGCTCGAAGATGCCGTTCGCGAACCGCAGCGCCAGCAGGTTCTGGACCGTCTCCTTGCCGAGGTAGTGGTCGATCCGGAAGATCTCGCTCTCCTCGAAGTGCTCCTGGATCTCCTGGTTGAGCTCCTTGGCCGATGCGAGGTCGCGGCCGAACGGCTTCTCGATGATCACGCGCGTCCAGCCCTTGGTCGAGCGGCGCTCGCCGATCGCCCCGATCAGCGTCCCGACCGCGTCGGGTGGGACAGCGAGGTAGTAGACCCGGTTGCCGGCCGTGCCGCGCTCCTCGTCGAGCTCCTTCAGGACGCCGGCTAGCCGGTCCTGCCCGTCGTCGTTACCGAAATCGGTGGCGACGAACCGCATCCCCCCGGCGAGCCAGTCCCACGTTTCCTCGTTGAAGTCGTCGCGCCCGAACTCCTGGACGGCGTGCTTCATCCGGTCGCGGAACTCGTCGTCCGACTCCTCGCTGCGCGCCACGCCGACGACGGCGAACTTCTCGGGCAGCAGCCGCCGCAACGCGAGCGAATACAACGCCGGGAAGAGCTTCCGCCGGGTCAGGTCGCCGGAGGCGCCGAAGATGACGAGCACGCAGGGGTCCGGCACCCGGCGCAGGTGCAGGCCCTCCAGCAGCGGGTTTTCCTGCTGCGTGGTCGGCTCGGCGGTCTCGGTCACTGCTCCGGGCTCTTCTCGAGGTGGCCGCCGAACGCCTTGCGCATCGCCGAAAGGACGCGGTTACCCCAGTCGGCCTCGCCGCGCGAGGCGAAGCGGTCGAACAGGGACGCCGCCAGCACCGGCGCCGGCACGCCGGTCTCCACCGCCGCCTGTACGGTCCAGCGGCCCTCGCCCGAGTCGCTGACGCGACCGGCGTAGTCGTCCAGGTTCGGCGACTCGTGCAGCGCCTGCGCGGTCAGGTCGAGCAGCCACGACGCGACGACCGAGCCGCGGCGCCAGAGCTCCGCGATCGCGGCGACGTCGAGCTCGTACTTGTAGCGGTCGGGGTCGCGAAGCGGCGTCGTCTCGGCGTCGGTCTCCTGCATGTGGAGGCCGATGTTCGCGTGCTTGAGGACGTTCATGCCCTCGGCGTACGCCTGCATGATCCCGTACTCGATCCCGTTGTGGACCATCTTCACGAAGTGCCCGGCGCCGCTCGGCCCACAGTGCAGCCAGCCTTCCTCCTCGGGCGCGGGGTCGCCCTCGCGCCCGGGTGTCCGCTCGGCTGCGCCCATGCCGGGGGCGAGCGCCTCGAACACCGGCTCGAGCCTCTGGACGGCTTCGTCGTCGCCGCCGACCATCAGGCAGAAGCCGCGATGGAGGCCGAAGACGCCGCCGCTGACGCCGGCGTCGACGTAGTGGATGCCCTGGTCGCGCAGCTCCTTCTGCCGGCGGAGATCGTCCACGTAGTACGAGTTCCCGCCGTCGACGATCGTGTCGCCGTCCTCGAGGTGCGCCGCGAGCTCCGAGACGACCGAGTCGACGATGCCCGCAGGCACCATCAGCCAGACCGACCGGGGCGCAGCGAGCTGCTGCACCAGCTCCTCGGGCGTCGACGCGGTCGAGTCGACGTTCGGGTCGAAAGTCTTGATCTCGTGGCCCGCCGCCTCGAGGCGCTTCGTCATGTTCGCGCCCATCCGGCCGAGGCCGACCATGCCCAGTTGCACTAGATGTCCTCCAGTCTCACGCGAATGATGCGGCGCCCGCGCTCCTCGAGCGACGCGAGGTCCCCCGCCGCCTGCGCATGGATGAAGCGGCGGAAGCCGAAGTCGCGGCCGGGGACCGGCAGCTCGTCGCCGGCCTCGTCGGCGACCTGGACGAAGAGCCCTGTGTTGGGCCCGCCCTTGTGCAGCTGGCCGGTCGAGTGCAGGTAGCGCGGCCCGATGCCGTGGGTGACGACGCAGCCGGTCTCGCGGGCACGCTCGATCAGCGGCTCGAGCTCGGCCTCGCGGGCAGGATCGATGAACGCCTGGATCGCGACGTAGTCCCCGGGCTGCGCCTCCGCGAGCAACTCGTCGAGCGACCCGCGCGGCTCCACGTCCGGCTCGCCGCCGGCCGCGAGCACCTCGTTCGTCTTGTCCTTCGCGGCCTGCACGTTCGGCTGGTCGAACGGGTTGATCCCGAGGATCGAGCCGGCGACCGCGGTCGCGAACTCCCAGCGGAAGAACTCCTGACCGAGCTCGTACGGCGCCGGCAGCCGCACCTCCGGCGCCTGGCGGTCGGAGCCGTCGGCCGACTCCCCCGGTGCCGGGATCAGCCCCTTGCCCTCCTTGCCGGTCGACTCCGCGAGCAGCTGCTCGGCCCAGAGCCCAAAGCCACCGGGATTCGGGTTGATCGTGACCTTGTCGCGTCCCTCGGCCCAGCCGCTGCCCAGCTCGAGGCCGAGGTCGAGGCCGGGGTTCCCCTCGGCCAGGTGGCACGCCTCGACCACCTCGTCGACGCGCTCGAGCAGGCGCTCGAGGTCGATGCCCATCAGCACCGCGGGCACAAGCCCGAAGACCGACAGCGCCGAGTAGCGCCCGCCGATCGTCGGTTCGCCGCCGAAGACCGCGTTGAAGCCGCGCTCCCGGCCGAGCGACTCCAGCTCTGAGCCCGGGTCGGTGATCGCCGCGAAGAACTCGCCCCGGCCGCCGCTCTGCTCCCAGAACCAGTCGAGGTGGCAGCGCGTTTCGAGCGTCGTGCCGGATTTCGAAGCGACGATGAACATCGTCGCGTCGAGGTCGAGGGTCTCGGTCAGTCGGCGGATCGCCGCGGGATGCGTCGTGTCGAGCACGTGGAACCCGTCGGCGCCGAAGGTCAGGCGCAGCACCTCGGGCGCGAGGCTCGAGCCGCCCATCCCGAGCAGCACGAGCGTGTCGACCTGCCCGGGCGCGGTCACGTCCTCGGCAAACTGCAGCAGGTCTCCGAGCCGCTCGCGCATTCGCATCGGCTCGTCGAGCCACCCGAGCCACTTCGCCTCGTCGTTGCCGGTCCAGAGCGTCGGGTCGCGCTCCCAGATCCGCTCGACCAGCCGGTCGGCGCTCACGCCGCCTCCTGGAGGAACGGGAGCACGAGCTCCTCGAACTCGCGCGGCCGCTCCATGCTCGGCACGTGTGCGGTCGCCGGGATCGTCTCGAGCCGCGCGCCAGGAATCTCGCGTGCGAGCCGCTCGGCGATCGCGTGCATGTCGGGCTGGTCCTCGTCGCCGACGGCGACGAGGGTCGGCGCTCGTATCTCGCCGAGCCGCTGCGCCAGGTCTGGGACGAGCAGCTCCTCCTCGTCCTCGAGCTGCTGGAGCTCGTACGCGCGCCGCTGCATCTCGGCAACCCGCTCGCGCACGGCGCGGTCGACGTCCTCGGGCCGGCGGCGCGGGCCGTCGACCCACGTCTGCAGGCTCACCTCGACCGCGGCGTCGAGGTCGCCCGCCTCGAACGCGGCCTCCTCCTCGGCCCACTGGGCCTGCAGCTCCTCCGACCAGTCGTGCCCCGGGAGGCCGGGCGCGACGAGCACGAGCGCCGAGACGAGCTCCGGCCGCGCGAGCGCGACCTCCAGCGCCACCCGGCCGCCGAGGGAGACGCCGACCAGCGCGGCGCGTTCGATCTCGTGCCGCGCGAGCGTGTCGATCACGTCACGCGCGTTCGAGTACGCGCCGGGCTGGAGCGGGGAGCGTCCGAAGCCACGCAGGTCGAGGCGCAGCAGCCGGAACGACGTCGACCACGTTTCCCACTGCGCGTCCCACATGCGGCTGTCGCAGATGCCCTCGTGCAGGAGCGCCACCGCCGGCCCCTCGCCGGCGACCTCTGTGTAGAGCTCCACCTAGTGCCAGCCTAGGCGGAGACGAGCTCGCCGCGCTTCGCCTTGACGCCGTCGAGCAGCTCCCGGAACGAGTCCGAGAACTTCTGGACGCCCTCCTGCTCGAGCGTCACGACCACGTCGTCGTAGTCGACCCCCGCCTCGGCCACGCGCTCGAACACCCGCTTCGCATCGTCGAGGCCGGCCTCGAGCGTGAGCGCCACCTCGCCGTGGTCCTGGAAGGCGTCGATCGTCTCCTCGGGCATCGTGTTCACCGTCTCGGGCCCGATCAGGTCCTCGACGTAGAGCACGTCCCGGTAGGCCGGGTTCTTCGTCGAGGTCGAGGCCCAGAGGCAGCGCTGGGTCCGCGCGCCCTTGGCCTCGAGCGCCTCCCAGCGGGAGCCGGAGAAGAGCTCCTTGTAGCGCTGGTACGCGAGCTTGGCGTTCGCAACCGCGAGCTTGCCCTTCAGCTCGTCGGGCGCACCGGCCTCGGCGAGCCGCCGGTCCGCTTCCGTGTCGACGCGCGAGACGAAGAAGCTCGCGACCGACGCCACCCGGCTCGGGTCGCCGCCGCTCTCGACGAGCCGCTCGAGCCCGCGCAGGTACGCCTCGACGACCTCGACGTAGCGCTTCAGCGAGAAGATCAGCGTCACGTTGATCGGCCGGCCGCGCGCGATCATCTCCTCGATCGCCGGCAGGCCCGGCTCCGTCGCTGGGATCTTGACGTAGCAGTTCGGCTTGTCGACGAGCTCGTGGAGCCGCTGCGCCTCGGCGATCGTGCCGTCGGTGTCGTAGGCGAGGTTCGGGTCGACCTCGATCGAGACCCAGCCGTCCAGGCCGTGGCCGCCGTCCCACACCGACCGCAGGAGGTCGCATGCGTTCTTGACGTCCTGGACGGCGAGCTTGAGGAAGACCTCCTTCGCGTCGTCCTCCTCGGCGAGCACCTCGCGCAGCTGCTCGTCGTAGGCGTCGCCCTCGGAGATCGCCTTCTGGAAGATCGTCGGGTTCGAGGTCACGCCGACGACGGCGTCCTCGTCCATCATCCGCGCAAGCTTTCCGCTCTGCAGCATCTGCCGCGAGAGGAAGTCGATCCAGACGCTCTGGCCGAGCTCTGAGAGTTCGTGCAATCGCGACTTAGCCATACGTGATCTCCCTTTCCATCTCCTCGATCTTCTCAAGCCTTCTGACGTAGCGCTCACCGCCGTCGAAGCGCGCGCCCAGGAACGCGCGCGTGAGCTCGGCTGCCAGCTCGGCGCCGACGACCTCCGAGCCGAGGCAGAGCACGTTCATGTCGTCGTGCTCAACGCCCTGGTGCGCCGAGTAGACGTCGTGGCAGATCGCGCCGCGGATGCCGGCGATCTTGTTCACGGCGACGGAGGCGCCGACGCCGGAGCCGCAGACGAGCAGCGCGCGCTCGGCCTCGCCGGAGCGAATCGCCTCGCCGACCTCGCGGGCCTTGTCCGGGTAGTCGATTCGCGGCGCGGGCTTGTCGGTGCCCAGGTCGACGGCTTCGTGGCCGAGGGCGGCGAGTTCCTCGAACAACCGCTCGCGCAGCTTGACGCCGCGATGGTCGAAGGCGACCGCGACACGCATAGGACCGTTACGTTACCCCGATGGAAGGGCCTGAGCTCTGGCGTGAGCTGGGACAGCAGCTGCGCGTCGACTCGATCCGCGCCGCGGCCGTCACCAACTCGGGCCACCCGACCTCGTCGATGTCCGCCGCCGACCTGATGGCGGTGCTGCTCGCGAAGTACCTCCACTACGACTTCGACGACCCGCACAACCCGATGAACGACCACCTGGTCTTCTCGAAGGGCCACGCCTCGCCGCTCCTCTACTCGCTCTACAAGGCGGCCGGGGCGATCACGGACGAGGAGCTGCTCACCTTCCGCGTCTTCGGCTCGCGTCTGCAGGGGCACCCGACGCCGGCGATCCCGTGGGTGGACGTCGCCACCGGCTCGCTCGGGCAGGGCCTGCCCTTCTGCGTCGGGATCGCACTCGCGGGCAAGAAGCTCGACCAGCTGCCCTACCGCGTGTGGGCGCTCTGCGGCGACAGCGAGATGGCGGAGGGCTCGATGTGGGAGGCGTTCGAGCACGCGGCCTTCTACGGGCTCGACAACCTGACCGCGATCATCGACGTGAACAAGCTCGGCCAGCGCGGCGAGACGATGCACGGCTGGGACCTCGACTCGTACGCGAACAGGGCCCGCGCCTTCGGCTGGCACGCGATCGAGATCGACGGCCACGACGTCGAGGCGATCGACCGCGCGCTCGGCGACGCGGCCGCGCAGCAGGGCCAGCCGACGGTGATCGTGGCGCACACGCTGAAGGGCAAGGGCGTGAAGGAGGTCGAGGACAAGCCGAACTGGCACGGCAAGGCGCTCGACCACCCGGAAGAGGCGATCGCCGAGCTCGGAGGCGAGCGCAACATCACCGTGCAGGTGGCGAAGCCGGAGAAGGGCGAGCCGCACCGATTCGAGACGACTGGCTCGCTCGAGCTGCCGACGTGGGATCTCGGCGAAGAGGTCGCGACGCGACGGGCGTACGGGGACACGCTGAAGGCGCTCGGCGACGCGCGCGGCGACGTGGTCGCGCTCGACGGCGAGGTTTCGAACTCGACCTACGCCGAGTTCTTCCGCGACGCGCACCCCGACCGGTACTTCGAGATGTACATCGCCGAGCAGCAGATGGTGGCCGCGGCGGTCGGCCTGCAGGTGCGGAACTGGGTGCCGTTCGCGTCGACCTTCGCGGCCTTCTTCTCGCGCGCCTATGACTTCATCCGGATGGCGGCGATCTCGCAGGCGAACATCCGCCTCTGCGGCTCGCACGCGGGCGTCTCGATCGGCGAGGACGGGCCGTCGCAGATGGCGCTGGAGGACCTGGCGATGATGCGCGCCGTCCACGGCTCCACCGTGCTCTATCCGTCCGACGCGAACCAGACGGCGAAGCTGGTCGCCGAGATGGCCGACCGCGAGGGGATCGTCTTCATGCGCACCACGCGGGCGGCGACGCCGGTCCTTTACGACCCGGGCGAGGAGTTCCCGATCGGCGGCTCCCGCGTGCTGCGCGACGGGAACGACCTGACGATCGTCGGGGCCGGGATCACGCTGCACGAGGCGCTCGAGGCAGCGGACCGGCTGGGCTCGGAAGGCATCGACGCCCGCGTGATCGACCTCTACTCCGTCAAGCCGGCCGACGCGGCGACACTGCGCGCGGCTGCGGAGGAGACGGGCCGGATCCTGACGGTCGAGGACCACTGGTCGGAGGGCGGCGTCGGCGACGCCGTGCTCGAGGTGCTCGGGGACGCCGAGCAGCCGGCGCGGGTCGTGCGGCTGGCGGTGCACGATATGCCCGGCTCCGGCAAGCCCGCCGAGCTCCTGGCCGCCGCCGGGATCGACGCCGCCCACATCGCCGAGGCGGCGCACGCGCTCGTCGGCGCACGCGTGGCCGGCTAGACCGCCTTCTTCACGCGCACCACGAACGACCGGGCCGCGCGGTTGCCGCTCGAGTCGTCGGCCTCGACTCTGACGCGTGACGGAGGCAGTCCAGCACAGGCTGAATGCCGGTGGAGCATCGCGTGTCGCGGTAGCTGCCGACGAGGCGGGCCCAAAGCTGCATCGTCCCGGTTGCGTCACCACCGGCGCTTTGTGCCGCCGTGCCCGCGAGCGCGACCACGGCGAGTACGGCTGCCACGCGCCGCATGTGCGCAACGATGCGACCTTCGGCCTAGCGCAGCAGGCGGTAGAGCTCTTGCTGCCTTTCTCGAGCGGCGGCGTAGACCTCGTGTCGCGCCGGATCGGGTTCCCGGGTCTCGTCGAGCGGCGCCGGCTCCGGCTCTGCCCCCAGACGCTCGAGCACGTAGACGGCCGCGCCCCGCGCCGACCCCTCCGCGGCGGCCGAAGCCGTCACCGGCAGGCCGAGCGCGTCGGCGAAGACCTGCATCCACCAGTCGCTCTCGAGGAGTGCGCGGCCCGTGGCGACGACCTCGCGCACACCGGGCATTCGCTCGGCGATCTCCGCGATGCGGTAGGCGACGCCCTCGAGTCCGGCCTGCAGCAGGTCGGCCGGATCGGTCTCGAACGTGAGGCCGGCGACGGCTCCCGTCGCCCGAGCGTCCCAGCCGAGGCTGCGCTCGCCGCCGAGGAGCGGCAGGAACGTCAGCCCGTGGCCGTCCGGCTCACGCGGCTCCAGCGCGCCGAGCTGCAGCGTCCGCTTGACCCAGGCGTAGAGATTGCCGCCGTCGGAGACCGCGCCGCCCTCGAGCACGCGGCGCTCGTCGAGGAAGTAGCTGAACAATCCGTCCCGCGGCTCGGGCTCGCCTTCGCGCACGACTCGGAGGGCGCCCGAGGTGCCGATGTTCAGAGCGGCACGATCGGGTGTGACGCAGCCGGCGCCGAGGTTCGAGCACGCACCGTCGCCGAGCGGCGGATAGATCGCCCCGGCTGGCTGGTCGGAGATCGGCGGCAGCAGCTTCTCGTCCAGCCCGAGCGCCCCGAGCAGCTCGGCGTCCCAGCCGTGCGTGTGGAGGTTCAGGAGCCCGGTGCCGGAGGCGGACGATATCGAGGTGCGAAGCTCGCCGGTCAGCCGCAGGAAGAGGTAGTCGGCGAACGAGACCGCTCGCCGCGCGTTCGCCAGCGTGCCCTCCGTACGCAGCCACTCGAGCTTGGCGGGCCAGAAGCTCGGGTGGAACGTGCAGCCGGTGCGAGCATGCACTTCGCGGACGTCGAGCCGCGCCGCCAGCGCTTTGGCCTGCGGCGTGGCGCGCTGGTCCTGCCAGAGCAGCACCGGCGTCAGCGGCCGCTCGTGCCGGTCGAGCAGGAGCAGGCTGTGCCAGAAGCACGAAATCCCGAGGGCGTCCGCGTCGCCCGCCTCCGCGAGCACCGCCTCCGCCGCCTGCAGCAGCTCATCCGTGTCGAGCTGTCCGTGCCGTGACGTGTACGACCTCCGCGCGGGCTCGGCGGCCTGCCGCCCACGCTCGTCATACGCGCCGGCGCGCGTCGAGGAGCTGCCGACGTCCAGCGCGAGCACCCGCATACGCTTAGAGCATGCCGATCGTCACGGCCTCCAACCTACGGAAGGAGCTCGCGGGCTCGCTGCTCTTCGAAGGCGTCTCGTTCACCGTGGACCGGCGCCAGCGGCTCGCGCTGTCCGGCCCGAACGGCGCCGGCAAGACGACCCTGCTGCGGATGCTCGTCGGCGAGAGCGAGATTCACGGCGGCGAGCTCGCCTTCGCGAAGGGCACCCGCATCGCGCTCCACGACCAGCGGCCGCCGCTCGACCGCGGGCTGACGCTGCGCGAGTACGCGCTCACCGGCGCGCGTGACCTGGTCGAGACCGAGGAGGAGCTACGGCGGCTCGAAGAGGCAATGGCAGGCGGCGACCACGCGCAGGCCACCCTCACGCGCTATGCCGAGGCGCAGTCGCGGCTCGAGCACGCCGGCGGCTACACGTGGCGCGACCGCGCCGCGGCGGTGCTGCGCGGGCTCGGCTTCGCGGAACGCGACCTCGACCGGCCGCTCGAGACGTTCTCCGGGGGCGAGATCACGCGGGCCTCCCTCGCCCGCGCGCTCGCCGGGGATCCCGACCTGCTGCTGCTCGATGAGCCGACGAACCACCTCGACGTCGAGAACCTCGAGTGGCTCGAGCAGGAGCTGCAGTCGCTCGACGCCGCCGTGATCCTCGTCGCGCACGACCGCTGGTTCCTCGAGGCGGTCACGACCGGCGTGCTCGAGCTCGAGGCAGGCCGCTCGCTTTTCTTCCCTGGGCCCTGGCACGTGTGGCGACTCGAGAAGGCAGCGCGGGCGCAGCACGCGGCGAAGACGGCCGAGCGCGTCGGCACCGACATCGCGCGGCTGGAGCGCTTCGTCGAGCGCTTCCGCTACAAGAAGAGCAAGGCGAAGCAGGCGCAGGCCAAGCTGACGCAGATCAAGCGGCTCGAGTCCGAGCGCGGTGCCGCGCGCGGCGAGCACGAGCTGCTCACGCGCCGGAGCCGCTCGCTCGGGTTCGACTTCCTCAAGCCGGCTCGCAGCGGGCGCACCGTGGTCGAGGCGGAAGGCCTCGACGTCGCCGCCGGCGACAAGCCGCTCCTGCACGATGCGACGTTCGCGCTCGAGCGCGGCGAGCACGTCGGCCTCGTCGGGCCGAACGGCTCGGGCAAGACGACGCTGCTCGAGACGGTGCTCGGATTGCGGGAGCAGGTGAGCGGGCGCGTCCGGCTCGGCCACGGCGTGGTGCCGGCGTACTTCTCGCAGCACGAGGTCGAGCTGGACGAGCGCGGCAGCGTGCTCGACTGCGCGCAGCGAACGACCGGGTTGCCGCGGCCGCAGGCGCAGAACCTGCTCGGGCAGTTCCTCTTCTCGGGCTGGGAGGCCCACGAGAAGCCGGTGACCGCGCTCTCGGGAGGGGAGCGGCGACGCTTGGCGCTCGCGCTCGTCGTCGCCTCCGGCGCGAACCTGCTCGTGCTCGACGAGCCGACAAACCACCTCGACCTGGAGAGCCGCGAGTCGCTCGAGGTCGCGCTCGACGCCTTCCCCGGCACGGTGCTGCTCGTCTCGCACGACCGCGCTCTGCTCGACGCGGTCGCGCACCGACTGCTCGCGATCGACGCCGAAGGGCTGGAGTCGTTCGACGGCGGCTGGGCCGAGTACGCGAAGCGACGCGAAGAGCCTGCTCCCGCGCGTGAGCCCGCGGCGCCGAGGCCGCACAAGGAGAAGCCGAAGCGTGAGCGCACGCCGCGCCCGAGCGAGCTCGAGCAGCTCGAGGGCCGTATCTCGCAGCAAGAGCAGGCCGTCGCCGAGCTCGAGCGCCGGCTCGCCGCGGACTGGGGCGACGTGGACGCGCTCGCCGCGCACCGGCAGGCCCGCGAGGAGCTACAGGGCCTGATCTCCCGCTGGGAGCGGCTCTTCGAGGAGGCGCAGGCCTAGGACCGCGTGGCGTACCGGCGCGCTTCGCGCCGGTTGCGGTACCAGCCCCGCCCGGCCATGCCGAGCGGGATCAGCACGACCGCCGCCACGATCCCGAGTGGCACGAGCCACCAGAGCTTGCTCTGCTGCGACTGGTTGAACGCCGCGTCCGACTGCGGCCGCGGCGCGGCGGCGGCCTTCGCCTGCTGGCGGGTTTCCTTGCGCGAGCGCTTCGCGGCCGCCTGGGCCCTCGCGGCCTGCGCCTTCGCCTTGGCCTTCGCGCTCGCCGACAGCGCGGGCGGGCCGTGGAACTTCTTCGGCATCCAGTAGTCGACGAGCCACTTGCCGTCCTTGCCCTTCACGAGCTCGACGTCGGCCGTCAGCTCCGAGTACCCGGAGCCCGGCTTCGGGAACAGGTACACCTCCATCCCGACCGCGTCGGTGTAGGAGTACTCGACGTAGCCCGTGCCGAGCCCCTTGTCGAGCGCCGGGTACGGGACGACGGGCAGGTCGCCGCGGTTCCATTGTTTGCGGCTGAAGCCCTCACGCAGGCTCGGGGCCGAGATGTCCCACGAGCTGCCGACGTTCTGTCGATCGACCGCGGTCAGGATGAACTGCCGCAGGACCGGCGCGATCTCGCGCCGCCGCCGTGCGGTGAACGGCGCGTTCTTCGGCTGGCTGTAGCCGGGGACGTTGATGTTCGGCCCCGTCGCGTTCTCGGGATTGCCGGGCTGTGAGAAGTGGATGCCGAGGACGATCAGCGGCACGAGGATGCCGACGACGATCCCGAGCCGGAGCAGCCGCCGACGGCGGCGGGGTGAAGAGAGCGGACCCACCCCGGCATTCTGCCGATCGCTCAGTCCTGCTTGTCGAAGGTCGCGACGACGGCCTCCGCGACGACGCTCATCGGCCGGCCGGAGACCTGGCTCGCCTTGCGCAGGCGTGCGAACGCCTCGTGCTCGGACAGGCCCTCGCGCTCCATCAGCAGGCCCTTCGCGCGCTCGATCACCTTCCGCGAGGCGAGCGCCTCGGCCAGCGAATCGGCCTGCTCCCGCAGCGCCAGCAGCTCTTCGTGCCGGGCCTGGGCCGTCTGGATCGCCGGCAGCAGGTCCTGCTCCCGGAACGGCTTGACGAGGTAGCCGAAGACGCCGGCCTCCACCGCGCGGGCGACGAGCTCGTCCTGCCCGTACGCCGTCAGCATCACGATCGGGATCGGCCGCTCGTCGAGGATCTTGCGCGCCGCCTCGATCCCGTCGAGCCGCGGCATCTTCACGTCGAGCACGGCGAGGTCCGGCTGCTCGGAGCGGGCCAGCTCGACCGCCTCGAGCCCGTCCTTCGCCTCGGCGCAGACCTCGAACCCCGCGCGCTCGAGCAGCTCGCGCAGGTCGAGGCGGATGATCGTCTCGTCTTCGGCTACGAGGATGCGGATGCGCCGAGTCTAAGCGCGCCCTTGCGCGTCAACCACGTCACCACCACGGCGCTCCGTCAGATCCTGGCGTCGTCCGGCTGCGGCGCGCTCACGTGTGCGGCATGTTGCTCTCAGCGAGCATCGGCGGATTCCCGTCCGGGTCGTAGAAGGTCGCGAGCTTGACCATCTCCGGAATCACCTGGGTTTCGCCGTCGAAGCGGACGCCGTTCGACTCGAGGTGCGACCGTGCAGCCGCGAGGTCGCGGACGCCGAAGACGGGCGTCGTGCCGCCGACCTTCGGCCGACCGGCGGGTCGAGGAGACGTATCCGCCGACCGCGGTGTACGCGCCGACGCCGGCCGCACCACGCTTGCAGCGGATCCTCGCGTCGTAGACTCGCCGCGTGAGCAGCTGCTGCGCGCGCGGGTACGAGCGGTTCTTCGGCGCGCGCGTGGCGCGGCGGGACGCGAGGCGCTACCGCCGGCGCGGACTGGACGGGACGGCGCAGCGGCTCGTGGACGAGGTCGACGCCCGCGGGGTCGAGGGCGCGACAGTCCTAGAACCGGGCGGCGGGGTCGGCGCGATCGACCTCGAGCTGCTGAAGCGCGGCGCCGTCCACGCGACGGTGGTCGAGCTCTCGCACGGCTACGACGACGAGGCTGTCGAGCTCGCGCGGGAGGCGGGCGCTGAGGAGCGGATCGACCGGCGGCACGGCGACTTCGTCGAGCAGGCCTCGCTCGTGGGCGAAGCGGACGTCGTGGTGATGCACCGGGTCGTGTGCTGCTACCCCGACCCGGAGCGCCTGGTCGGCGCCGCAGGCGAGCGGGCGCGCCGACTGCTGGCCCTGAGCTTTCCGCGTAATACGTGGTGGCTCCGCTGGGCAGCGCGCGTGGGCAACGTGTTCTTCCGGCTGGTCGGCGGGATCGAGACGTACATCCACCCGCCGGAGATCGTCGAGCGCTCGGCCGAGCGCGCCGGCCTGACGACCGTGCTGCACGAGCCTGCCGGCCGCATCTGGCGCGTGGCGGTCTTCGAGCGCCGCTAGCCCGAATCGGGGCGCCGCGCCGTAGATGTTCACGCGCGCGGCCCCACCCGGGCGGGGAAGAGAGGTCCACCCGCCGCCCGCTGCGAGCATACCGCCGAACATGTGACGTGTCCGTCGCGCCGACGTGCCGCTTTCGCGACGACTCGTCCACAGCGTCGTTCAGGCCGGGAAGACGACCTCCGCACGCAGGCCGTCGCTCGACTCCAGCGCGAGCGTCCCGCCCAGCTCGTCGCGCACCAGCGCCCTCACGATCGACAGGCCTGTCCCGGAGACCGGCTCGCCGTCGACCCCCACCCCGTCGTCCGCGATCGCCAGCACGATGTCGCCCTCACGCCGGGCCAGCTCCACGCGCACCGAGTTCCCGCCGTGCTCGAGCGCGTTCTGCAACAGCTCCGAGAACACGAGCGCGAGCGCGGTCGCTTGGTTGCCGGCGAGCGCGACCGGCTCCAGCGACGACTCGATCGACTTCGCCGCGCCGAGCCCCTGCACCAGCATCGCGCGCAGCCGGTCGAGCAGCTCGTCCAGCTCGACGTCGTCGTCGCGCCGCTCCGTCAGCACCTCGTGGACGGCCGCGATCGCGAGGATCCTGTTGACCGAGTCCTCGAGCGCCTTGTGCGCGTCGACGTCGTCGGCCCGTGCCTGCAGCCGAAGCAGGGAGGCCACCGTCTGCAGGTTGTTCTTGACCCGGTGGTGGATCTCTTGCGCCAGCACGCCGCGCATCACCGCGCGCCCGTGCTCGAGCGCGACCGCCGCGTGGCTGGCGATCGAGCCCAGTAGCGCCCGGTCGTCGGCGGTGAACGGCGCGTCGCGGTCGCAGACCAACTCGCCGACCTGCCGCCCCTTCCAGCGCAGCGGCACCCGCACGGCGTGCTTGCCGGCGCGCCCTTCCGGCCAGACGACCTCGCCATCCTCGAGGACGATCGCAGCGCCGGTCGCTCCGAGCGCGTCGACCGTCGCCTCGACGATGCCCTCGAGCGATTCCTCCAGGTAGAGCGACTCGGAGACCGCCTCGGAGATCCGCGCCAGCGCTTCGAGCTCGACCACGCGCCGCTGCGCCTGCGCGTACAGCTTCGCGTGCTCGATTGTCTGTGCGACCTGCGCCGCGATCGCGACCAGCAGGTCGATCTCCGTCGCCGAGAACTCGCGCGGCTCCCGCGTGCGGACGTTCAGCGCGCCTTCGAGCTTCTCGCGCGCGAGGATCGGGACGGCGAGGATCGACTCGTACTCGTCTTCGCGAAGGTTCGGGAACGCCTTGAAGCGCTCGTCGAGGTGCGCCTGCGCCGCGATCATCACGGGCTCGCGTGAGGCAGCCGCGGTGCCGGTGATCCCTTCGCCCGGCCGCATCCGGGGCCGGCCGGTCATCTCCTCGACCCGCGTGCCGAGCGTCGCGCGCAGGATCAGCTCGTCGGCCTGCTCGTCGTAGAGGTAGACGAAACAGGCGTCGGCGCCCAGTGCGTCGGCGACCTCTCGGGCGACGAGCGAGAGCACTTCCTCGAGGTCGAGCGATGAATTGACCGCGGCGATCGTCTCGGTCAGCAGGCGCAAATGGCGGGCCGTGTCGTCCATTCGTCGATTGTAGGGTTGCCCCCGTGAGCACCTACCAGTGGCTGCTCGTCTTCCACGTCACGGGCGCGTTCCTGCTGCTCGGCGGAGGCGCGTTCGCGGCGTCGCTGAACCTGATGTCGCTCGGACGTGACCGGCCGAGCGACATCGTGCTCCTCTTCGGCCTGATCCGGATCGCCGTGGTGGCGATCTCGATCGGGACGCTGCTCGCCTTCGTGTTCGGTCTCTGGCTCGTGCACGAGGCCGACTACGGCTACGGCGACGGCTGGGTAGTCGCCGCGATCGTCACGCTGATCGCCGCCAACGCCCTCGGAGGGCTGGGCGGCCGGCGCGACGAGAAGACGGCCAAGCTCGCGCGCGAGCTCGCCGCTGCCGGCGACGAGCCGAGCGCGGAGCTCCGCGCCCGCGTGCGCGACCCCATCTCGCTGGCGCTCAGCTACGGGAGCGGCCTGCTGCTCGTCCTCGTCCTCGCGCTCATGATCTGGAAGCCAGGCGCGTGATGCTGGCGCTGATCCGCCCCGACGCCTGGAACCTGCCGCTCTTCATGCACGTGCTCGGAGCGACGGTGCTGTTCGGCACGGTCGGCGTGGTCGCCGTCGCAGGCTTCGCGACGCGCCGCATCGCCGACCACCAGCTGCTGCTCGCGCGCGTCGCCCAGCGGACGTACATGCTCGGCGTGATCCCGGCGTACATCGTCATGCGCGCCGCAGCGCAGTGGATCGACGGCAAGGAGTTTCCGAACGGGAACGAGCCCGGCTGGGTCGGCGTCGGGTTCCTCGTCTCGGACGCCGGCGCGATCCTGCTGATCGTCGTCGGGATCCTGCTCGCGGTCCGGCGGCAGCGGATCCTGCTGGCCGTGCCGGTGCTGACCGCGCTCTACGTGATCGCCCTCGGCGTGGCGTGGGTCTCGATGTCCGGCAAGCCCTAGGCGCAGCGGGTCACGACCGAGGTCGGCACGCCGGTCGAGCGGTGGCCGTGCCGATCGTAGTTGACGATCGTGTAGCGGTAGGCGGCGCAGCGGATGAGGGAGGCGTCGCGGAAGCGCGCAGCGCGCCCACGGTACACGACGACGCCGCTCGACCGCGTTCCGCGTGCTCGCAGCACGACCACGCGCGCAGAGCCGGCGGGCGCCTGCCACTGGAGTGCGACTCCGTGACGGCTCACCGTCGCCTCGACGCCGAGGACGTTCGAGGCCCAGGCGACCCGGGCGTGCCGCCGCCGCTGGGCCGGCGCGGCGACGACCGTCTTCGTGCGCGCTACCTTCGGCGGCCGCAACGCGGGCCGCTTAGCCGTGGTCTGAGTCGTCGCCGGGCCAACTGCGCGCACCTCCAACGTCGTCGACGGCGATCCTGTCTGGTGGTTTCCGAGGAGCGTCCCGGAGGCCGCGCCGGCTACGAAGATCACGATCGCCAGCGCGATGGTCCGAGGCCAGCGCCGTCGCCGCAACTCCGGCTGCGCCTCGGGCTCGGGAGCCGGAGCTTCTGGTAGCGGTCGCGGGGCCATCGGCCGCTCTCGCGGCTCGGGCAGCAGCTCCCGGGCGCGGCGCGCAAGCTCGGGATCGACGAGCGCGAGCTCCGGGCTGATCGGGCCAAGCTCGGGGTCGCCGACGGAAGCCCCGAGCGGCGCTTCGTGGGGGTGGAGCGCGTCTGGGCCCGCGTCCATCGACACAGTCTTACAAGAGCTTCGGCCCGCCTGAAGATCCCGCTGTTTGCTTGGGACAAAGGCGTCGGCGGCTGACGACGACCCCCACAACGACCGCGAGCTGCGGTTAGCCCAGCAGCTCGCAGTCGGCCGTCAGTTGGGCCTCGCTGGCCGCAGGGCAAGCGAGACCGTCCTCATCTTCTCACGCTAGAGGACGCTTAGGTACCGGTCCATCTCCCAGTCGGTGAGCTGGACGCGGTAGTCGTCCCACTCCTTGCGCTTCAGCTCGACGTACCGGTCGAAGATGTGCGGGCCGAGCGCCGTGCGCGCCAGCTCCGAGCCGGCGAGCTCGTCGATCGCCTCGCCGAGCGTCTCCGGCAGCGAGACGATGCCGCGCTCGCGCCGCTGCTCGGGCGTGAGGTGGTACAGGTTGGTCTCCATCGGGTCGGGCAGCTCGTAGCCCTGCTCGATCCCCTCGAGGCCCGCGTGCAGCAGCGCCGCGAAGGTCAGGTACGGGTTACATGCCGGGTCGGGACAGCGGATCTCCGCCCGCGTCGCCTGCTCGGAGCCCGGCTTGTAGAGCGGGATCCGGATCAGGGCCGAGCGGTTCCGCTGCGACCATGCGACGTAGACCGGCGCCTCGTAGCCCGGCACGAGCCGCTTGTACGAGTTGACCCACTGCGCGAAGACCGCCGAGATCTCGCGCGCGTGGCGCAGCTGCCCGGCGATGAACGCCTTGCCGGCATCCGAGAGGTGCCACTTGTCGTCGCCGTCGAAGAAGGCGTTCCGGCCGTCGCTGAAGAGCGACATGTGCGTGTGCATGCCGGAGCCGTTCTCGCCGAAGATCGGCTTCGGCATGAAGGTCGCGTGGAAGCCGGCCTTCTTGGCGACCTCCTTCACGATCAACCGGTAGGTGACGGTGTGGTCGGCCATCGCCAGCGCGGGCGCGTAGCGCATGTCGATCTCGTGCTGGGAGGGGCCGACCTCGTGGTGGACGTACTCGATCGGGATCCCAACGGTCTCGAGCGCGCGCACGGTCTCCTGGCGCAGCTCGCTCGCGGCGTCCATCGTCGTCATCGCGAAGTAGCCGCCCTCGTCGAGCGTCTCCGTACCCTGGTCGTCCTTGAAGAGGAAGTACTCGAGCTCGGGCCCGACGTTGAATGTGTCGAAGCCCATGCTCTCCATACGCTCGAGCGCCCGGCGCAGGACGTAGCGCGGGTCGCCCTCGTACGGCGCACCGTCGGGCGTGACGACGTCGCAGATCATCCGCGCGACCTTCGTCTCGCCCTCCTTCCACGGCATCGGCGTGAAGGTCTCCGGCTCGGGGATCGCGACCATGTCGGACTCCTCGATCGCGTTGAACCCGGTGATCGACGAGCCGTCGAAGCCCATGCCGTCGTCCAGCGCCGCCTCGATCTCGCTCGGCGTGACCGCGAAGCTCTTCAGGTGCCCCTCGATGTCCGTGAACCAGAGGAGCAGGAACTCGATCCCCTCGTCCTTGATCCGGCCGAGCACGCGCTTGCGCGCCCCCGGATCGCTCGTCGCCCTCGGCTTGCTCTCGACCTGCGCCAACGCTCGCTCCTTCCCTGGAAACACAAAAGCCCCGGGCGCCTCTCGCGCCCGAGGCCCCGTTGCCCCGAAGAACGAGCTCAGTCTACCGCAGCCGGGAGCGGCAGCTCCTCGAGCTCCGGCTCGCGGCCGTGGTGCGCGATCGCCCGGGCGTAGAGGCCGAGCGCCGGGCCGATCGCGAGCGCGCCGGTAGCGAGCGCGGCGCGGATTCCCCAGACGTTGCCGATCGCGCCGAGCACCGGCCCGCCGCCGGCCTGGCCGATCGCGTTCGCCTGCCCGGTGAGCGAGAGCACGGTCGCGCGCACACTCGAGTCGGTGATCTGCTGGTTCAGCCAGATCGTGTAGAGCGGCATGGCCATGTTGCGCGCGAAGAAGACGCCGAGCAGCGCGCCGATCGCGACCCAAGTGGAGCCGGTCAGGGCGAAGATCAGCATCGCCCCGAGCTCCAGGACGGTAAAGCCGAACAGGTACTGCGCAATCGACTGCCGGCCGCCGAACTCCACTCGCTTGATCAGGCCGCCGATCGCCGAGATGTTCAGGAGCATCCCGACCAGCCAGAAGATCCCGAACCACACGACGGGGTCGAGGCTGCCGACCGCCGGCAGGCCGACGTCGCGGAGGAAGTGCGCCTCCTTCAGCCGGTCGAAGGCCTCACTTGAGGCGCCCATGAAGAGGTCGGCCGCCGCGAGGAGAACGATCACCGGCGCAGCCCACGCGTAGCGCGCGCCCGTGACCGCGGTCGTGCGCATCTCGGCGAACGCGTTGGCGCGCTCCTCGCGCGGGCGCCGGCGGAAGCCCGTCTCGGGCATGAAGAGGATGCACCCGATCCCGCAGAGGATCGTGAAGACGCCGCCGAGGATCACGCCCGCGCGCAGGGACTGCGTTCCCACCGCGACCTGGAGCAGCAGCCCGACAATGGCGCCGGCCTGCCCCCAACGAGCCGCCCGCAGGAAGATCGGCGCGACCCTGTCGGCACCGACCTCGTCGGCGATCCACGCCTCCTCGGCACCGCTCGTGAACGTGTACGCGAGGCCCCACAGCGCCCAGAGAGCGATGATCAGCCACGGCGCCGAGACGAGGCCGACCGCTAGCCAGGCGACGCCCATGCCGAGGTAGCCGATCACCAGCGACAGGCGGCGGCTGTACGTGTCCGCGACGACGCCCGTCGGCACCTCGAAGACGAAGACCGCCGCCTCCATCGCGGTTCCCATCAGCACGAGCTGGAGCGGCGAGAGGTGGAGCTCCTGGACGAGGTACACCGACATCACGACCCAGGTGGGCATATAGCCGCCGAAGCTGAGGCCGTAGTAGACGGTCGTGGCAGAGAACCTCTTCACGAGCGCTTCTCCGCCAGCACCCACAGGAACGCGACGTCGAGCCCGGGCTCCCGCATCCAGATCACCTAGTCAATGAGCAGCTCGAATCCCACTTCGCGGACGAGCCGCCGGTTCGTGTCGGCGTCGACGCCGACGAGCTCGAGGCCGCGACCGGCGCGAAGGGCCAGCTTCTCGCCGTTCCCGCAGCCGAGGTCGAGGACGCGCCCGCCTTCCGGCAGCCGGTCGGCGATCTCTCCCACGAAGCGCGGCCACGGATCGCCCTCGACCTGCTCCGACCGCTCCCCGAAGCGAGGAGCGAGCGCGTTATAGCCGGCGCGGACGGTTCCGGCGTGGCGCCCGCGACGTTCATCCCGACCGTTTGAGCTTCCCGTGCTTCTTCGCGTACCGCTCGCCCGTCCGGAAGATCCAGAGCCCGAGCGGTACCGCGACCACCCCGATCACCAGGAGGGGCCAGATGTCCGACCAGAGCGAGGTCAGCGGCGCGCCGTCGATGATCGCCGCGCGGCAGCCGCGCAGCGCGTAGGTGGCCGGTGAGATCGTCGACAGCCACTGCATCCACTGCGGCAGCACCGACACCGGGTAGTAGACGCCCGAGACGACGAGCAGCAAACCCTGCGCGACGAAGCCGAGCTGGGTGCCCTTCTCCGGCGAGATCAACGGCAGGACCGCGGTCATCATCCCGATCCCGATGAACGAGATCGAGGCGACGATCAGCACGACGAGCGCCGCGCCGTAGTCCGCGTTCGGCAGGTGCAGGCTGAAGAACGCCGCCACCACGCCGAACAGGAGCACCGCGCGGACGACGCCATAGCCGACCGCGAAGAGGCCCATGCCGATCAGGTGCACCGGCCGGGAGAGCGGGGCCATGAACGTGTACTCGATCGTCCCCTCCCAGCGCTCCCAGGCGACCGTCTCGGTGAGGATCTCGAAGATGATCCCGAGGTAGGCCCAGATCACGGCGCCGACGAGCAGAATCGTCGTCACCTTCTCGACGTCGATCGTGCCGCCCACCGCCGGGATGCCCTTCGCGATGAAGACAATCGTCAGGGTGTTGGCGACCGTCCAGAGGAAGAACGCGACGTCCCACCAGATGTAGCGCTTGACCAAGTAGACGTTGCGCTCGATCACGCCGCTCAGGCCGACCAGCTCGTGGCGCAGCGCCAGCGACATCGTCCGCATCAGTTCTCACCTCCTTCGCCGTGGCCGTTCTCGAACGCGTGGCCGCTGGCGGCGAAGAACGCCTCCTCCAGCGTCTCCGCGCCGTAGCGGGCCTTCAGGTCGTCCGCCGGCTCGAGGCAGAGCAGCTCGCCGCCGTCGAGGATCCCGACGCGGTCGGCGAGGGTCTCGGCCTCGGCCAGGTCGTGCGTGCAGAGCAGGACTGTCGCGTCGTGCTCGGCGCGCACCTCGCGGATGAACTCCTGCACCTCCTGCTTCGAGCGCGGGTCGAGGCCCGTCGTCGGCTCGTCCAGCAGCAGCAGGATCGGCGCGGTCAGGAGCGCGCGCGCCAGCGCGACCTTCTGCTGCATGCCGCGGGAGAGGTTCTCCATCGGCTCGTCGCGGCGGTCCTTCGGGAAGCCGACGCGGTCGAGGATCTCCGGGATTCGCTCCTTCGTCGTATGCGGCCGCAGGCCGTAGAAGCGGGCGGCATAGCTGAGGTTCTCGACCGCGCTCATCTTCTTGAAGAAGCTCGCCTCGACCGACACGCGATTGACGAGCCGCCGGACGGCGCGCGTGTCCTTGAACGCGTCGCGGCCGAAGACGGTCGCCGTCCCGCCGTCGGGCAGCAATAGCGTCGAGAGGAGTCGGACCAGGGTCGACTTGCCCGAGCCGTTCGGGCCGAGGATCGCCACGCACTCGCCGCGCGCGACCTCGAAGTCGACGCTCTTCAGCGCGGCCACGCGGCGCTTGCCGCGGCCGTCACGGCGGGTGAACTCCTTGCGCAGGTTGTGGACTTCGAGGGCGTTCATGTGCTGCTCCAACTCGACGGGACACGGACAGGGCGCACTCGCCAAAGGAGGCGGTGCGCGCAAGAACCGGAGTCAGCCGAGGAGCAACATCGCCGACCGAGGGTACCTACGGCCTTTGCTAACGGCAAGTGGCCGGACCGCCGATACACGCCGCAGAGCCGCCGTGACCTACGACGAGACCTGGGACGACAGCCCCGCCCGCAGACTGCCGCTCGCGCCGTTCGCGATCGTGCTCGCGGCGGCCGCGCTCGCGGCGTCCATGTACGTGCTCTACCGGCAGTCGAGCGTCGTCAGCTCGGAGCGCTCGGCGCGCCAGGCGGAGATCGGTCGGCTACAGAAAGAGGTCACGCTGCTGCAGTCGCGCGGCGCGGCGCTCGCCGGCCGTGTCGGCTCGGCCGAGAAGACGCTGAAGCGCCGCGACACCGGGATCGCACCGCTCGCCTCGCGCGTCCTCAAGAGCGTGTTCACGGTCGAGACCGACCGCGGGCTCGGCAGCGGTTTCATCGCCTGGCGCGACGCGAACGGCAGCTACCTGCTGACCGCGAACCACGTAGTCGAAGGCCAGGTCAGCGGCGCGGTCACGGTCTCGCGCAAGGGCGGCTCGTGGAGCGGCGAGATCGACGCCGTCGACCCGAAGCACGACTTGGCCGTGATCCGGATCAGCGCGAAGCCTGCCGGCGCGCTGCCGCTCTGGCAGGCGGCGCGGACGCAGCCGCCCCGCGCGGGCGACCAGTTGCTTTTGCTCGGCAGCCCATACGGTCTCTACGGCACCGTCACGACCGGCATCGTGAGCCGCGTGACGAGCAGCGCGATCCAGACCGACGCGGCTGCGAACCCGGGCAACTCCGGCGGGCCGGCGCTCGACAAGAACGGCAACGTCGTCGGCGTCCTCGTCGCCGGCGGCGGCGAGAACATCAACTTCGCCGTGCCGATCCGGCTCGCCTGCGCCAAGCTCCGTCGCTGCTAGACGGCATCCGGATCATTCGCTAAGTTGAGGCCAGTGCCCGCCGCCGAAGGCGGGCGCGGAGGCATTGGGGCCTCAGGACTCACGGGAGTCCTGGGCCCTTTTTGTTTGGTCCGAGACCGGGAGGAACCAGCATGAAGTACAAGCTCGAGTACATCTGGTTGGACGGCTACGAGCCCGTTCCGAACCTGCGCAGCAAGACGAAGATCGTCGACTTCGACTCGGAGCCGGCCCTCGACCAGCTGCCGCGCTGGAACTTCGACGGCAGCTCGACGCGCCAGGCCGACGGCTCGAGCTCGGACTGCTTCCTCCAGCCGGTCGCGCTCCTGCCCGACCCTGCGCGCAACCGCGGCTACCTCGTCATGTGCGAGGTGCTGCTGCCCAACGGGACGCCGCACCCGTCGAACACCCGCGCAGCGATCGCGGACGACGCCGACGCGTGGTTCGGCTTCGAGCAGGAGTACTTCCTCTACCAGGACGGCGCGCCGCTCGGGTTCCCGAAGGAAGGTTTCCCCGCGCCGCAGGGGGAGTACTACACCGGCGTCGGCTTCAAGAACGTCGGGGACGTCGCGCGGCAGATCGTCGACGAGCACATCGACCTCTGCATCGAGGCCGGCATCGCGATCGAGGGCGTCAACGCCGAGGTCGCGAAGGGGCAGTGGGAGTTCCAGATCTTCGGCAAGGGCGCCAAGCGCGCCGCCGACGAGCTCTGGATCGCGCGCTACCTCATGCTCCGACTCTGCGAGAGCCACGGCGTGGACGTCAACTTCCACCCGAAGCCGCTCGGCGCCGAGCTCGACTGGAACGGCTCGGGCCTGCACACGAACTTCTCGACGAAGCACATGCGCGAGATCGGCGGCGAGGAGTACTTCGCGGCGCTGATGGGAGCGTTCTCCGGGGCGCGTGACGAGCACATCGCCTGCTACGGGCCCGAGAACGACCTGCGCCTGACGGGCCTCCACGAGACGGCGGCGATCGACGAGTTCACGTACGGCGTCGCCGACCGCGGCGCGTCGGTCCGCATCCCGCACAGCTTCGTCAACAGCGGCCACCGCGGCTACCTCGAAGATCGCCGGCCGAACTCGATGGCCGACCCGTACCGGATCACCGGTCGGATCCTGCAGACGATCGAGTCGGTCACGGCGCAGGCGCTGATCGAGGACGCGTTCGCGGCGTAGTCGATGCGCGACCTCCGAGCTGACGACTGGCTGGAGGTCGCGCGCATCTACGAGGAGGGGATCGCGACGGGCAACGCGACGTTCGAGACCGAGGTTCCGTCGTGGGAGGCGTGGGACGCCTCGCACCTGGCAGAGCATCGGCTCGTCGCCGAGGAGGACGGCCGCGTCGCCGGCTGGATCGCGCTCGCTCGGGTCTCGGAGCGGCCCTGCTACGCGGGCGTGGCGGAGATCAGCGTCTACGTCGCCGAGGGCACACGTGGTAAGGGGATCGGCTCGGAGCTGGTCGCCGCCCTCGTGGAGAGCGCGGAGCGCGACGGGATCTGGACGCTGCAAACGAGCGTCTTCCCGGAGAACGAGCCGAGCCTCGCGCTGCTGCGGCGCTTTGGGTTCCGGACGGTCGGCACCCGGGAGCGCATCGGCCGGCTCAACGGCGTGTGGCGCGACACCGTTCTGGTCGAACGACGAAGCGAGGTGGTGAGATGACGAAGGTCGAGGCCGTCGTCCTGCGCGAGCGGGTCGAGATCGTGATCGACGCCGTCGAGGAGCAGACCGGCCACGTCGGCGTGACCGTCGTGGAGGCGGTCGGCCACGGCCGCGAGCGCGGCATCACGCACGAGTACCGCGGCCGCGTGTTCGAGTCGCGCTTCCTCCCGAAGGCGCTGCTCACGTTCATCGTCGAGGACGCGATCGCCGCGAACGTCGCGGCCACCGTCGCCGACGCCGCGCGCAGCGGCAACGAGAGCGGCGACGGGCTCGTCTGGACGACTCCGGTCGCCCACGTCACGCACCACCGCACCGGCCGATCGTTGGAGGAGGCAGCATGAGCAACGCCAACCTCCTGCTCGCCGCCAACACGCTGTGGGTCGTCGTCGCGGCCGTGCTCGTGATGTTCATGCAGGCCGGCTTCGCCTTCCTCGAGGCAGGCCTCACGCGGATGAAGAACGCCGCGCACATCGCCGGCAAGAACGTCCTCATCTTCGGCGTCTGCTCGCTCGTCTACTGGGCGGTCGGCTTCGGGATCGCCTTCGGCGACGGCAACTCGCTCGTCGGCACGCACGGCTTCGCGCCCTCCGTCGACTCGCTGCTCGCCGTCGGCAAGGCGCCGTACTCCTTCTTCACGACCGTGCCGGGTGCGGCCGGCTACCTGTTCGAGGTCGTCTTCGCCGGCGTCTCGCTGGCGATCGTCTGGGGCGCGATGGCCGAGCGCGCCAAGCTCTGGGTCTACTTCATCTTCGGCGCGGTCTTCACGCTGATCTACTCGGTCACGTCCCACTGGGTCTGGGGCGGCGGCTGGCTGTTCGGGCTTGGCATGCAGGACTTCGCCGGCTCGACGGTCGTGCACTACCAGGGCGCGCTGGCCGCGCTCGCGGGCGCGCTGCTGCTTGGACCGCGCATCGGCAAGTTCGAAGGAGGCCGCGGGAACGCGATCCCCGGACACAACATCCCCTACGCCGTGCTCGGGACGATCATCCTCTGGTTCGGCTGGTTCGGCTTCAACCCGGGCTCGACGCTCGGCGTCGTCACGGGCAACCGCGTCGGCTTCTTTGCCTACGTGGCCGTGACGACGAACCTCGCGGCGGCGGCCGGCGCCGTGAGCGGCGCGATCACGGCCTGGCTCGTGCTGCGCAAGCCGGACATCTCGATGATGCTGAACGGCGTCCTGGCCGCCCTCGTCGCCGTCACGGCGGCGAGCGGCTTCGTCGCTCCGTGGGCCGCGGTCGTGATCGGCCTCGTCTCGGGCGTGATCGCCGTCGTCGGTGTGCTGGCCGTCGAGCGAATCGGCATCGACGATCCCATCGGCGCGGT
Source organism: uncultured Actinomycetes bacterium (assembly GCA_963765785.1). Classification (GTDB taxonomy): domain Bacteria; phylum Actinomycetota; class Thermoleophilia; order Gaiellales; family Gaiellaceae; genus AC-32. The sequence continues at coordinate 352,516 of CAVXXW010000001.1, read as the reverse complement.
CGCCGTCCACGGCGTCTCCGGCGTCTGGGGCACGATCGCGACCGGCCTCTTCGCGGTCCCCGCGCTGGCGGCAACGCTGAAGACCGGGACGGGCGGCTTCGTCTACACCGGCTCGCTGCACCAGGTCTGGGTGCAGCTGCTCGGCCTCGCCGCCGTCGGCGCGTTCACCTTCAGCGCTTCGTTCGGCTGCCTCTGGACGATGAAGCGCCTCTGGGGAATCCGGGTCGAGGAGGAGACGGAGACCGCCGGCCTGGACGTCAGCGAGCACGGCATGTGGGGCTACCCCGAGTTCTACATCCCCGTTCCCGGCGGTTACGGCACCGAGGCGCACCGCCACCTGCTGGGCCAAGCGCACCCATTACCGGCGCCGGCGAAGCCCGAAGCCGAAGCCGCCTGAAACCGGCCGCGCGAGCTGGGCGTACACTTAGACGACGCTGATGGCTGCCTTCTCGCGCAAGCCCCGGCTTGTGCTCCCGATTGTCCTCGTCGCCGTCCTGGGCGGCCTCGCCGCAGGCATCGCGGTCGCGAGGGGGGGCTCGAACGTCTCGCACGGCCCGCCCGGCGTCGTCAGCGCCGGCACGTTCCGGACGATCACCTGGAGCACGACCGGCACGGCGGCGGTGATCCGTGACTCGTCGGGGCACCTGATGCTGCGGCTCGGCAAGGACTTCACCACCAAGCGCGGACCGGACGTCTGGGTCTACCTGGCCAAGTATGAGGGCAGCATCTGGAACGGCAAGCGCGTCGAGTGGAAGCTCGTCGGCCAGGTGAAGCGCGGCTGGGGCGGCGCGACATACGACCTGCCGGCCGACGCGGCCAAGCCGGGAATGTCCATCGCAATCTACTGCGGCGAGTGCGGCAAGCTCTCCGGGGTCGCGCAGCTCCACTCCGTGCGCCCGACGACCTCGGCCTGAGCTCCTCCCGCGAGGGCGGGAGGGCGGCCGCGAGGGCCGCCCTCCAATGCCGTGCGTCAGTGGAGCAGGTCCAGCGTGTTGGTCGCGTCGTCGACGAAGTAGACGCCGGAGCCGTCCGGGACAACCGCGAGGCCGAACAGCGCGCCGTTTCCGTTCGGGCCTGGCGGGGCCGGGGTCGTGTCGAGGATCTTCGCCGCGACCTGCTGGCCTCCCGGTGTCGTCTCGACGAGGTTCCCGTCGCCCCCGTTGGCCGTGAGGATGTCTCCGTTCGGCGCCATCGTCAGGCCAAGCGGATCGTTGAGCGCCCCGTCCGCAGAGACGGTGGTTCCGCCCGTCGGGCCTGAGCGCGTCACGGCGTTGGGGATCGACACGATGCTGTTGTCCACGCTGTCGGCGACATACAGCGTCCCGTCGCTGCCGAGGCCGAGGCCGGTCGGGCCGACGACGAGCGAAGCAGGATCGGTCCGCTCGGGGAAGCCGTTGCCGACCACGGTCTCCGATCCAAGCACCGGGACTCCCGCGCCGGGGGCCGGCGGCGTCAGGGCGATCCGGACGACGGTTCCACCGTCGACCGTGTCCGGGCTGGCGGCAACCGTCCCGTTGAGGACGTTGGTGACGAAGAGCGTCGCCGTGCTTCCCTGGTCGAAGGCCGTCATGTCCCAAGGCCCGTTGACCTGTCCGCCGGAGATCGTCTCGACCGGCTGACCGTCTGGGTTCAGCACGATCAGGCAGCCGGCTTGCATCGACGCAGAGCTGCCGTTCTTCGTGGGCAGGCTCCCGACGATCACCCAGCCGCTTCGTAGAGCGACGAGCGCCGTCGTCAGACCCAGTCCGCCCGGGCACGCACCCGGCAGCTTGTTCGCGGCGAGGTCTGCGAAGAGGCTGACGGTTCCCGAAGGCGACACGTCGACGACGGTCGTGCCGGTCCCCTGCAGGTTGCGGTGGTTGTTGAAGTTGCTGACGAGGATGTCTCCCGCCGTCAGCCGCCCGATCGTGGTCGGCGCGACCGCGACGCCGTACGGGTTGACGTCGCGGTTCTTGGGCAGCGTCGACGAGAGAGTCTGGACGTTGTTCAACGGTCCGATGAATGGGCCTGCCGCAGTCGCCGCCGGAGCCGCTGCGAGCATCAGCGCGGTGACGCCGCCAACTAGGGCGAGCGTGGCCGCGAGCAGTCGAGAACTCGGGCGGCGGGTGGATGCGGTCATGTGACCTCCTTGCCCGCCCTCGTCGGTACGAGAGGCGGTACGCCCCGGCGCCGGAACCGGTTTGCCCGTACCGCACCTAGAGCAGCGAGACTAGGGCGCCGTGTCCAGCCCTCGCTACCAATTCGTCGACTGCCGCTGGGAGCTCGGTGTGCCCGGGCGCGGCCGCGAGCTCTACCTCGCGGGCCACATCCCCCGCGCGTCCTTCCTCGACGTGGACGAGGACCTCGCGGTGCCGCCGGGCCCTCGCGGACGACACCCGCTGCCGGAGGCGGAGGACTTCGCGCAGGCGGCCTCGCGGGCCGGGATCGGCGACGGCGTCTTCGTGATCGCGTACGGGAACATGGGCGGGCCCGAGCGCCTCTGGTGGCTGCTGCGCCACCTCGGCCACGACGACTGCGCCGTGCTCGAGCTCGACGCCTGGCACGGGCCGCTCACGACCGGCGAGGAGGCGGTCGAGCCGGCAGCGTTCATGCCTAAGCCACGGGCGGACGACACGATCGAGGCCGGCGAGCTGGCCGCCCGCCTGGGCGAGCTGGTCGTCGTCGACGCGCGCCTGGCGGCCCGGTTCCGCGGCGAGGAGAACTCGATCGACAAGGTCCCAGGCCGCGTGCCCGGCGCGCTCAACGCACCGTGGGACGAGTCGTTGCCGGAGCTGCCCGAGGGCGAGCTCGTCGCCTACTGCGGCTCGGGCGTCACCGCCTGCGTGACACTCCACCGCCTCGCGCTAGCCGGCCGCCAGGGCTTGCTCTACCCCGGCTCGTGGAGCGAGTGGGAGCAGCTGGGCTTGCCGGTCGAGCGCGGCTGAGGTGGTCAGCGGACGGGGCCTGGGCGCGTCGAGCGTCCGGCCCTAGGCCGTTGCCGTCGACGCCTCGTCGGTCAGGCCCGCGAGGTACGGCTGCCAGCCGTCCGGGACCTTCGGCGTCGCGAGGTGGATGAACAGCACCGGCGCCGGCGCACGCGGCGGCTTGCGCAGGGTCATCTCGACCTCGTGCGGGAGCCGGTTCCCTTTGCGCATGTTGCAGGGTGCGCACGAGGTGACGACGTTGTCCCAGACCGACTCGCCGCCGCGGCTCCGCGGCACGACGTGGTCGAGCGTCAGCCGCCCGTTGGTGGTGCCGCAGTACATGCAGCGCCAGCCGTCGCGGGCGAAGAGCGCGCGCCGGGAGATCTTCCGCTTCAGGGTGCGCGGGACGCGGACGTACTGGACGAGCCGGATCACGTGCGGCCACGGGAACGCTCCCGTCGCCGATCTGAGGGGCTGGTCGAGCTCCTCGATCACCTCGGCCTTGCCCTTGAACACGAGCACGTGCGCACGTCGAACGGTCGTGACGTTCAGCGGCTCGTAACTCGCGTTCAAAACAAGAACCTGCTGCATCGCGCCAAGACTTTAGCGGGACATGGCCCTCTCGACGGCTTCCGCTTCTTCGGGCGAGAGTGCGATCGAAGCGCGCCCCCGGTCGAGCTCCTTCATGTAGATCCGGGCGTAGTCGCGGCCCTGGATCGCCGTCACGACGACCCCCGAGCGCGCGGAGTCGAGCACCGCGAGCGAGGCCGACTGGTGGCCGCCCGTGTCCTCGTAGGCGTCGTAGCGGACGATCGACGTATTCGTGACGGAGTTGTCGACGCGACGGTCGACGCGCACGAGGCCGGCCGCGATCTCGTCGACCGCCCGGTGCAGGTCGTCGATGCGTCCCTGAAGCGAGACCGCGAAGTCGACGAGGTCGGTCTTGCCGTCTCCGAGCAGGACGGCCTGGCCCTCGCGGAGGCGCCGCAGCCGCAGCACCATCCAGACGACCGCCAGCAGCGCGAGCACGGCCACCGCTGCGGCTGCGATCGCGATCCAGGCGGCGGTCGCGCTCGAGAAGCTCACTAGCTAGGCCGTCGAGAAGATGACCGGATAGTCGGCGGAGTTGTTGCTCGTGTTCGTCTCGCCCGGCACGGGCTGCACCTCGACCTTCACCGTTGCAGGAGCAGCGAACGTGATCTTGGAGAAATCACCGCCGAAGGTGACCGGCTTCGTCTCACCTGGGCTGATGAAATCGATCGTCGCGTGCTTGACGATCGTGCCGCCCGAGGACTGCACGATCTTCAGCGTCACCGGGATGCTCGACTCCTGCGAATCGCCGGAGTTCTTGACCGCCACCTGGAACGTCATGTTCGTCGAGGGGACAATCTTGGTCTGCGTCGACGTGCTCAGCTCGGTCCCGGCCGGCAGCACCTTGACCGTCTCGATGTTCGTGCCGCGCAGGCCGCCGGTCGAGGGCGTCGTCGTCGCCCCGCGGATGCGGCTGAGGACGGTGATCATCGCCGTCGGAGTGACGAGGTCGGCGCTCTGCAGAAAGTTCGAGTCGGGCACGAGCGGCCCGCCGCTGTCGTTCGTGCCGGTGACGCCTTGGCGGTTCAGCTGCTGCGCCGAGGGCGCCTTGAACGAGTCCTGGTAGATGACGTCGCTCGCGAGCAGGCGCTGCATCTGCGCGGCGAGCAGCGAGCCGGCGCGCGTCGTGTCCTTCGACTTGGCGGTCGCGGCCAGGGCGCTCGCGAGGCCGTTGAGGCCGCTGACCCGGTACTCCAGCGTTTGGATCAGCGCGTTGTGCTCGTCCCGGAGCGTGCCGGGAGGCGTGATCTGCTGGGCGCGCTGGACGTCGAGCTGCTCCTGGCGCGCCAGGCCCGTGACCTTCTGCTCGAGCTGCGCCTCCTTCTGGCCCTGCGCGAGCAGGACCTGGTTCAGCTGCTTGCCGATCTGCTGCGACGAGCCCGCAACCTCGGAGACCTTGCTCATGTAGTTCTTGTACGTCTTCTCCTTGCTGCTGGCCTGACAGCTCTGGACCCAGAAGACGAGCAGCACGACGATCAGGATCGCGAACGCGATCAGGCCGACGAGGCGGAGCAGCGGCGTCAGGTTCGTCGGGGCACTGGGCGGCCGCTGCGGGCCGCGAGGACCGCGGCGCGGGATCAGCCGCTCCGTCCGCGACGACTCCTGCGTCGGCGGCTCGTCCTCGAAGAAGTCGAAGTCGATGTCGGTGTCGTGCTCGGTCATGGGGCGCCCGGCTTTTGCAGGAAAAAGTCGGCTCACTCTAGCGGCTTCACCGGTCGGGGCAGGACTCTCGGCGGCAGCGCCAAACGAAGGGCATCGTGGCGGAGGCGGCCCTTGCGCTTTCCTCGAGCGCGCTCGTGGCCGAGCGCTACCGGCCCCTGCGCCCGCTTGGCAGCGGCGGCTCCGGCTCGGTCTGGCTCGCGCGCGACGAGCGGAACGGCCTCGACGTCGCGCTGAAGATCGTTCCGCGCGAGGGCAAGGCGGCGACGCGCGCCGAGCGAGAGGCGCTGGCGGCAGCTCGCCTGCGGCACGAGCGCTGCCTGCGCGCCTACGGGCTGGAGCGGGACACGCGCAACGTCTACATCGCATACGAGTACGTCCCCGGGAAGACGATGCGCGAGGCGCTCCGCGCCGGGGAGCTCAACGACGCGGACGCGGTCGAGACCGCGGCGCAGGTGCTCGAGGGCCTGGCGCACGCGCACGCACGCGGGATCGTGCATCGCGACGTGAAGCCGTCGAACGTCCTGCTCGCCGAGTGCGACGGGATCTCCGCGCGACTGCTCGACTTCGGGCTGGCACAGCTCGCCGAGGAGGAGTCGCTCACCGCCACCGGCGACGTCCCGGGCACGCTCGCCTACGTGCCGCCGGAGCGGCTCGTGCACGGCGAGTCCGGCGGGCCGCCGGCCGACGTCTGGGCGGTCGGCGCCATGCTCTGGGAGTCGCTCTCCGGCTGGCACCCGTTCTGGAACGGGTCCCTACTGGAGACGGCGAAGCGGATCGAGGCCGGAGCGGCGCCGCTCGCCTCCGTGCGGCCGGACCTGCCGAAGCCGCTCTGCGCGCTCGTCGACCGGATGCTGGCGCTCGACCCTGCCGCTCGTCCGTCGGCGGCGCTGTTAGCACACGAGCTGCGCGACGCCTTCGCCGAGCGCGTCCGCCGGCGTGGGACGCGGACGACCATCCCGGCCGTCCGCGTGCCGACGAACTTCGCCGCGCCGGCCGCAGCCGCACTGTTCGCCGGCTGGACCGCCGCCGCGCTGCCGTTCTTCCCGGGCCTCGCCGTGCCGCTGCTGGCGCTGATCGCCGCGGCCCTGACCCTCGTGCGGCCCCGCCTCGGCCTGGCCTTCGCGCTGGCGGTGCCGGTGCTGCCCCTCGGGAACGTCTCGTCCGGGCTCGCCTTCGCCTACGGCGCGCTCGCATGCGTCTGGCTCGCCCTCTCGTGGCGCGCGCCGCGTCAGGGGCTCTTCCTCGTGCTCGGCCCCGTGCTCGCGCCGCTCCTCGCGCTCGGCCTGCTGCCGTTGGCGAGCCAGGTGATCCGAAGCCCGGTGCGACGCGCAGCCCAGGTCGCCACGGCGGTGCTCCTGGCCGCACTGGTCGCCGGCCTACGCCACGCCTCGCTGCCGTTCACCGGGGCGAAGCCGCCGAAGGGGATCGGCATCGCCGGCTCGAACGACCCCTTCGCCGTCACCTTCGCCCTGCTCCACGCACTCGAGAGCCACCCGGCGATCCTGCTGGAAGCTGTCGTGCTGGCGGCGGCCGCCGTCGCGATTCCCCACGTGCGCGAGCGCGGGCCCTGGTGGATCGCGGGCTTCGGCGCCGCACTGATGGCCGCCACCCTCCTGCCCGCGCCGACCGTCGCCGCGGCCCCGCTCGTCGTGTCCGTCTGGGCCACGTGCATGGTGCTGGCGCTGAGAGCCCGAAGCTAATCTTCAGCCCCCGGGGGCATAACCCGGCCGGATGAGCGTCCTCAGGAACATCGAGCACAAGCTGGAAGGCCTCTTCGAGGGTGTCTTCGGGCGCGCGTTTCGCACGCACGTCCAGCCCGTCGAGCTGGCCCGCAAGCTCGTCAAGGAGATGGAGGATCACCGCGTAGTCTCCGTCTCACGCGTGTACGCGCCGAACGAGTACACCGTCTACCTCGCCCCCTCCGATCGCGAGCAGTTCGCAAACTACGAGGAATCGCTCCAGAGCGAGCTGCAGGAGTACATCGCCGAGAACGCTCGCCGGGAGCGCTACGAGCTGCTCTCGCCGCCCGAGGTCAAGTTCGAGACCGACGACGACCTGGAGATGGGCGAGTTCGGGATCGCCACGCGCATGGTCCAGGGCGCGGTGCCCCAACCGGGCGAGCCCGAACCGCAGGCGGCGCCGGCCCACACGATGGTCTACCGCAAGCCGGTCGAGACCGAGGCGGTGTCGGTCGAGGAGCTAGGCCTCGGGCGCGAGATCGTCAGCCTCACGGTGGACGGCGCGAAGCACGAGCTCGACGGCGGCCCGGTCACGATCGGACGCTCGAAGGACTGCGACATCCAGCTCGCCGACCCGAACGTCTCGCGGCGCCACGCCGAGGTGCGCCAGGAGGGCGCCGCCTACTGGGTGATCGACCTCGGCTCGACGAACGGGATGGAGGTGAACGGGCGCCGCCAGAAACGGGTCAAGCTGCGTCAGGGCGACAAGATCATGCTCGGCTCCACCGAGCTCGTCTTCCGGCGGGAAACCGAGTCGGACTGATGCCCGTCGCCTCGGTTGCCGTCGAGGAGGCGCTGCTCGTCCTGAAGCTCGCCTTCCTCGTCCTCCTCTACCTGTTCATCTGGCGGATCGTCCGCTCTGCCGCGAAGGACGTTCGGATGCCTCAGGAAAGCTTTGTGCTCGCGCCCGGGTCGGTGCCCGGGCTCGGAGAGGCGCCGCCGATCGAGAGCGGGCGCCTCGTCGTCGTGACGAGCCCGGCGCTCGAGGAGGGCGACGAGCTGACGCTCGACTCGGCCGCGCTTCTGCTCGGCCGGGGCTCGCGCAACGACGTCAACCTCGCCCGTGACGAGTACGCATCGTCGAACCACGCGCGGGTCGAGCCGCGGCGCGACGGCGTCTGGCTCGAGGACGTCGGCTCGACGAACGGCACCTACCTGAACGGCATCCGGCTGACGCGCGCGAAGAAGCTCGAGCCCGGCGACGTGCTGCGCATCGGCGAGACCGAGCTGAGGTACGAGACGTGAGGCGTCGCTTGCGATGCCGACCTCAGGACGCTCGAGCTTTGCTCGTGCGTCCGTCTGAAACGACCAGTCGATGCGTGGTACGTCAGGAGCTGGCGCTATGAGCCCGCTCGGCCGCAGCGTGAGCATCACCGATACCGGCCGGCGGCGGCGGCACAACGAGGACGCCTACGTCTGCGAGCCGCCGCTGTTCGCGGTCGCCGACGGGATGGGCGGGGCGCAGGCCGGCGAGCTCGCGTCGGGCCTCGCCGCAGCCGCGCTGCGCGACGACACGAACCGCAGCGGAGGCCAGGACCGCGTCGACGAGTTGATCCAGCAGGCGAACCGCAGGGTCTACGAGCGCCAGACGCAGGACTCCTCCGCCTCCGGCATGGGCACGACGATCACGGTCGCGCTCGTCGAGGACGGCCGCGTCGCGATCGGGCACGTCGGCGACTCGCGCGCCTACCTGATCCGCGACCGTCGCCTGGAGCAGCTGACCGAGGACCACTCGCTGGTCGCGGAGCTCGTGCGCAGCGGCAAGCTGTCGCCCGAAGAGGCCGACACGCACCCGCAGCGCTCGGTGATTACGCGCGCGCTCGGCACCGACCCGGACGTGGACGTCGACACCTTCTCCGTCGAGACCCGGCCGGGCGACCTCTTCATGCTCTGCTCGGACGGCCTCACCTCCATGGTCGACGACAACACGATCCTGCGCGAGGCCGAGCGCAACCGCTCCGACCTGGAGGCGGCCGCGAAGGCGCTCGTCCGGGCCGCGAACAAGGGCGGCGGCGACGACAACATCACGATCGTCTTCTTCGAGATCGCCGGCAGCGGCAGCGACGGCGTCACCGAGCGGACGGTCGCGCTGCCGCCGGTCGAGGACGACGAAGAGGACAAGACGCTGAGCGATCTCGACCGCGTCCCGGCCGTCGCGGTCGAGGAGCCGGACCGCGAGCGCCGGAACAACGGGCACCCCGGCCGGAACGCGCTGCTCGCCGTTCTCGGGCTCCTGTTGATCCTCGCCGTCCTGGGCGGCGCCGTCTGGGGCCTCTGGCGCTCCCACTTCGTCGGCGCGGAGGCCGACGGCCACGTCGCCGTCTACCAGGGCGTGCCGTGGAACCTGGTCGGGAACGTCCGCCTCTACCGCGCCGTCTACGTCAGCCCGTTGCTGACGGCGCAGCTGAGCCAGGCCGAGCGGAAGCAGCTCTTCGACCACCACCTGAGCAGCGAGAGCTCCGCCCGCGCGAAGGTGCACCGCTACGAAGAGCAGATCGGCGACGGATGAGTTACCGGAACCGCGAGCTCGCGAACCTCGTTGTCGTCGGCGTGCTGACGGCGCTTGGCTTCGCCAGCGTCTACATCGCGCGCCAGGACGTCGTCTCGACCGCGTCGCTCTCGTACGCGGGTTTCTTTTTCGCCCTCTATCTCGCGGCCCACCTCGTGGCGCGGTTCACGGTGCCGTTCGCCGACCCGTACCTGCTGCCGATGGCCGGCCTCCTCACGGGGATCGGCCTGACCGAGATCTACCGCCTCAATCCGAGCGACGCCTTCCGCCAAGGGCTCTGGATCGTCGTCGCGCTCGGCGCCTTCGCGGTGACGCTCTTCCTCCTCCGCCACGACTACCGGCGGCTCGAGTCGTACAAGTACCTGTTCGGCGTCAGCGCGATCGGCCTGCTGATCCTGCCCGCGCTGCCGGTCTTCGGCCAGTCCGTCAACGGCGCGCGCCTGTGGGTACACGTCGGCTCGCTGCAGTTCCAGCCCGGCGAGCTGGCGAAGGTCTTCCTGATCGTCTTCCTCGCCGGCTACCTGCGCGAGAAGCGCGAGGTGCTGGCTCAGGGACGGCTGAAGGACTTCGGCCCGCTGCTGCTGATCTGGGGCGGCGCCATGCTCGTGCTCGTCGAGACGAACGACCTCGGCTCTGCGCTCCTCTACTTCGGGATCTTCCTGGCGATGCTCTACGTGGCGACCGGCCGCGCGCTGTACGTCGGCATCGGCGCCACGCTCTTCCTGGCCGGCGCGTTCGCCGTCTACCACTACGTCGGCCACGTCCGCGACCGCGTGACGATCTGGCTCCATCCCTGGACCGACCACGCCGTCTACTGCGGGCTCACGGGCGGCAAGGCGCTGCGGCAGGACTGCGCAAGCTACCAGCTCGTCAAGTCGCTCTACTCGGTCGCGCACGGCAGCTGGTTCGGCACCGGCCTCGGCAAGGGCACGTTCGAGACGACCGGCGGCGGCCAGCTGATCCCGTACCTGAACACCGACTTCATCTACTCGGCGCTTGCGCAGGAGCTCGGCCTCGTCGGCGTCGCGGCGCTGCTGCTCGTCTACATGCTCTTCGCCGCGCGCGGCTTCAAGATCGCGGAGCTCGCCGACGACGGCTTCTCGAAGCTCCTCGCGATCGGCCTCACGTTCGCCTTCGCGTTGCAGACGTTCATCATCGTGGGCGGGATTCTGCGCCTGATCCCGCTGACCGGGATCACGCTGCCGTTTATCAGCTACGGCGGCTCCAGCGTGGTCGCGAACTTCGTCCTGCTCGCAGGCCTCCTCCTCGTCTCCAACCGGGCCAACGCGGAGCGCGCATGAACCGCCAGATCACCAAACTCGCTCTGCTCGGGATTGCGCTGCTGACGGCCCTGATCGTCGCCACCACCTACTGGCAGACGTGGGCGGCAGCCGGCCTCGCCGACCGTCAGGACAACGAGATCCAGCGCGTGGCGCAGTTCTCGATCCGGCGCGGCCTGATCCGAGCCGCGGACGGCACGATCCTCGCCTCGAACCGGATCAAGAAGGTCGGCGGGCAGAAGCTGTACCTGCGCCGCTACCCGCAGGGCAGCCTGTTCGCGCACCTGGTCGGCTACTCGACGCAGTCGCGCTCCCGCGCCGGGCTGGAGGCGTCGCTGAACGACTACCTGACCGGCGCGAACGCGAACCTCGACACCGTCCTCAAGACGACGCTCGACAAGATCCGCGGCGCCACGATCAAGGGCAACGACGTCTGGCTGACCGTGAAGCCCGGCGCGCAGCGGGTCGCGATGCAGCAGCTCGCCGGCAAGTGCGGCTCGGTGGTCGCGCTCGACCCGCGCACCGGGAAGGTGCTGGTGATGGCCTCGCGCCCGACCTACGACCCGAACCTCGTCGAGAGCAACTTTGATCGGATCAGCAACATCCGCGCCGCCTGCTCGCCCGCCGCGCCGCTGCTCAACCGCGCGACCACCGGGCTGTTCACGCCGGGCTCGACCTTCAAGGTCGTGACGAGCGCCGCCGCGCTCGACTCCGGCAAGTACACGATCGACTCGCGCTTCGTCGACCGAGGCTACTGCGTCGAGTACGGCAAGCAGGTGAAGAACTTCGGCGACCAGAACGGGCCGGAGGTCTTCGGCTCGGTCAACTTCCTGCAGGCGCTCCAGCACTCGATCAACGCCGTCTTCTGCGAGATCGGCCAGACGATCGGCGCGGGCCGCATCCTCGGTGCCTCGAAGCAGTTCGGCTTCTACCAGGATCCGCCGCTCGAGACGCCCGGCAACGAGCGCTCGCCGAGCGGCCTCTACAACAAGGGCAAGCTCTTCTACCCGAGCGACCCGGCGACGCAGGTCGACCCCGGCCGCCTCGCCTTCGGGCAAGAGCGGATGCTGGCTACGCCGCTGCAGATGGCGATGGTCGCCGCGGCGGTCGGCAATAAGGGCGTGATCATGGAGCCGCACGCGCTCGACCGCGTGACGAACCCGTCCGGCGGCGTGGTAGTGCGCGTCAAGCCGCGCAAGTACAAGCGCGCGATGACGACGCACACGGCGGACGACATCGCGAAGATGATGGAGGCCGTCGTCACCGGCGGCACCGGGACCGCCGCGCAGATTTCAGGCGTCCGCGTCGCCGGCAAGACGGGCACCGCCGAGACGGGCGGGCCGGGCACGCCCAACACGACGTGGTTCATCGCCTTCGCGCCTGCCGGCGCGCCGAGGGTCGCGATCGCGGTCGTGCTGCAGAACCAGCGCGGCGCCGGCGGCACGACCGCGGCGCCGATCGCGAAGGCCGTGATGGAGGCAATCCTGTCTGGGAAGTCGAATCCCTAACCTCTTGCTTAGATGGCCGTCTCAGACACGCTGATCGGTTCCGTCTTCGACGGCCGCTACCGCATCGAGCGCAAGCTCGGAGCAGGCGGAATGGCGGACGTCTACCTCGCCGAGGACCAGGAGCTCGGCCGCCGCGTCGCGATCAAGATCCTCAACGATCGCCACGCGGCCGACGACTCGTTCATCGAGCGCTTCCGCCGCGAGGCCAAGAACGCCGCCGGCCTGAGCCACCCGAACATCGTCTCGATCTACGACCGCGGCGAGGCCGAGGGCACCTACTACATCGCCATGGAGTACCTCGACGGGCGATCGCTCAAGGAGCTGATCGTCGGGCGGGGGCCCGCGCCGATCAAGACCGCGATCGACTACGCGCGCCAGATCCTGGCCGCAGTCGGCTTCGCCCACAAGCACGGGATCGTTCACCGCGACATCAAGCCGCACAACGTGCTCGTCGGCGGCGAGGGGCGGCTGAAGGTGACGGACTTCGGCATCGCGCGGTCGGGCGCGAGCCAGATGACCGAGGTCGGCTCGATCATCGGCACGGCGCAGTACCTCTCGCCCGAGCAGGCGCGGGGCGCGCCGGTCGACCAGACCTCCGACCTCTACTCGGTCGGCGTCGTGCTCTACGAGATGCTGACCGGGCAGGTCCCGTTCACGGGAGACACGCCGCTCGAGATCGCGATGAAGCACCTCTCCGAGGTGCCGGTGCCCCCGTCGGAGCACCGGCCCGAGGTGCCGCACGACCTCGACTCCGTCGTCCTGCGGGCGCTGGCGAAGGACCCGCACGAGCGCTACCGCAGCGCGGAGGAGATGGACGCCGACCTGCAGCGTGTGCTCGATGGCCTGCCGGTCGATCCCGAGACGGAGACGGCGGCCACCGCCGTTCTCTCGGGCTCGGGCGTGATGGCCGCGGCGCCGACGTCGGTGATGACGAGGCCGACGGCCGCGCCGCCGATCGGCACGGCGCCGCCGGGCGCCACCCCGCCCGCGGGCTACTACGGCTACGAGGGCCCGCCGCGGCGCCGGCGGCCCGTCTGGCCGTGGGTGCTCTCGATCCTGCTGCTGATCGCCGCCGGGGCAGCGGCCTGGTTCGCGTACACGAAGATCCAGGACCAACTGAACGCGAACAAGCCCGTGGCGGTGCCGCAAGTCGCCGGAATCCAGGAACAGCTCGCGGTCACGAAGCTGCGCGACGCCGGTCTCACCGCGCGTCTCCACCACGGGCCGAGCGCGACGGTCGACAAGGGCGTCGTCGTGGGCCAGAGCCCACTCGCTGGAACCCATGTTCAGAAGAACACTGCGGTCGACTTGCAAGTCTCGACAGGGCCGCCGACGGTCGCCGTGCCCAGCGTGGTCGGCCAGAACCGCGACGCCGCGCTCAGCGCGCTTGTCAACGCGGGCCTGAGCCCGAAGGCGTTCCCAGTGCCCTCGAGCAAACCCGTGGACACGGTCACCGGGCAGGATCCGCCGGCCGGCAAGGTGGTCGAGAAGGGCAGCCCGGTGCGCATCAACTACTCGTCCGGACCCGCCGAGGTTGACATCCCCAACGTCGTTGGGCTGGCGTACGACCAGGCCGCCGCGAGCCTGCAGGGGCAGGGCTTCGGCGTGAAGCGCGCGGACGTCGACAGCAACCAGCCGAAGGGGACAGTCGTCTCCCAGAGCCCGAGCAGCCGAGCGCCGAGCGGCGCCACGATCACGCTCAGCGTCTCGAAGGGCCCGAAGACCTCGACCGTGCCGGACGTGACGAGCCAGGACGAGGGGTCGGCGAAGTCGACGCTGCAGGCAGCCGGCTTCACCGTCCAGGTGCAGCAGCAGGACGTGACCGACCCCGGCCTCGTCGGGATCGTGCTGAGCCAGAGCCCGACCGGCGGGACCCAGGCGAAGCAGGGCTCGACGGTGACGATCACGGTCGGGCGGCAGGCCGCGCAGGCCCCGCCGCCGCCGCCGGCCACGCCGTGAGCCGCCGCGTCCGCGTCGCGGTGCTCCTGGGCGGCCGCTCGTCCGAGCACGACATCTCGCTCGCGTCGGCCCGCTCGGTGCTGGAGGCGCTCGACCCGGAGCGCTACGACACCGTCAGCGTCGCGATCGGCCGCGACGGGCGCTGGGAGCTCGGGACCGGCGAGAACGGCACGACGGCCGAGACGCTGCCGGTGCCCACCTCGAAGGTGCCGGCAACACTCGGCGAGGTCGACGTCGTCTTTCCGGTCCTGCACGGGCCGTTCGGCGAGGACGGCACCGTCCAGGGGCTGCTCGAGCTCGCGGGCGTGCCGTATGTCGGCGCGGGCGTGCTCGGCTCGGCGCTCGCGATGGACAAGGACGTCTTCAAGGCCGTCATGCGCGACCGCGGCATCCCGGTCACCAGGAACATCACGCTGCGACTCGGCGACGAGCCCCGGAACCCGTTCGGCTTTCCCGTGTTCGTCAAGCCGGCGCGGCTCGGATCGTCGGTGGGCATCTCGAAGGCGCACGACGAGGAGGAGCTCGCGGCCGCCGTCGAGCTCGCGTTCCAGCATGACGACAAGGTTCTGGTCGAGGAGTTCGTGGACGGGATGGAGGTCGAGTGCGGCGTGCTCGGCAACGAGCAACCGGAGGCGTCGCTGCCGGGCGAGATCGACTCGCACGGATTCAGCGGCGAGGACTGGTACGACTACTCGGCCAAGTACGACGAGGACGGCATGGATCTCGTGATTCCGCCTCGCCTGCCCGACGAGACGAACGAGCGCGTCCGCGAGCTCGCCGTGCAGGCGTTCGTCGCCGGCGAGTGCGAAGGCATGGCGCGGGTCGACTTCTTCGTCACGCCGGACGGCGAGGTGCTCGTGAACGAGCTGAACACGATCCCGGGCTTCACGGCGACGAGCGTCTACGCCAAGCTCTTCGAGGCCTCCGGCGTGCCGTACCCGGAGCTCGTCGACCGCCTCGTCCAGCTCGCGCTCGAGCGGCACGAGCGCCGTGCGCGCCTGCGCTTCTAGCGCCCCTTCGCGGTCACTTCGTCGATCTCGACCGACGAGCTCGGGCCGAGGTTCGTTATCCAAAGGACGTAGTAGCGGGCGGACTTGCTGTTCAGCGTGAAGGTCGCGTTGCCGTTGACCGTCTGCGGGGCGGAGTCGTCCGTGAATGGGCCGCTCGTGGACGATCCTGCCTGGATCAGCGCGGTGAAGCCGGGCGTGCCGCTCTGCACCGAGACCTGCGTCAACTGTTTGCTTGAGCCCGCATCGAGCACGAGGCCGACGCCTGCCTTGTTCAGGCCGCCGCTGTAGTGCTCGGTGTTCCAGTACGTCCCTGGGTTGCCGTCGGTCGCGTTGCCCGCGGCCGAGTCATGCTCGGTCTGGTCGCCGTACGGGTCGTACGCGCCGACGCCGCTCAGGTGCGCGGTGGTCGCGCTCGCTGCAGACGTCGTCTTGTGGTGGACCAAGCCCGTGATCTTGCCGCCGGAGCCGGTGAAGGCGAAGACGGCGGCGAGAATGCCGGCGAGCAGGGCCAGCCCGCCGAGCAGCAGGATCAGCGGGCCGACGCTCGGCCGGCCGGCCGGCGGGCGGGCGGCGCGGCGCTCGCGCCGGGAGGACCGCCGTGACGGCGCCACGACCATCGTCGCCGCGCCCGACATGTCGCTGTCGGCCTCGAGGCAGGCGCTGAGCTCGCCGCAGAGCTCGTCCATCGAGCCGAAGCGATCGCGCGGGTCCTTGGCCATCGCGCGCCGGATCGCCGCGTCGAGGCGCGCCGAGACGTCGGGCCGTCGCTCGCGGACGCTCGGCGGCGGCTCGTTGATGTGCCGCATCGCGACAGCGACGAAGTTGTCGCCAGGGAACGGCACGTCGCCGGTGAGCAGCTCGTAGAGCACCGCGCCGAGCGAGTAGATGTCGCTCTGGGCGTCCACGCGGGAGCCGCGGGCCTGCTCGGGCGCGATGTAGTCGCTCGTCCCGAGCACGGTGCCCGTCTGCGTCAGGCCGCCGTGCATGTCCAGCGAGCGGGCGATGCCGAAGTCGGTCACCTTCGCCCGGCCGTCGCCGTTCAGGAGCACGTTCTGCGGCTTGACGTCCCGGTGGACGAGCCCGTGCTCGTGCGCGAACCCGAGCGCGCGGGCGACCTGGAGGGTGAGCCCCACCGCGTCGCGCTGGGGCAGCGGCCCCTCGCGCTCGACGAGGGACTTGAGGTTCTCCCCGTCGACGTACTCGAAGACGATGAACTGCCGCCCGTCCTGCTCGCCGCGGTCGATGACCGTGACGATGTTCGGGTGCGAGAGCTGGGCGACCGAGCGCGCCTCCCGCCGGAAGCGCTCGACGTAGTCGTCGTCGGCCGTGAACTGCTGGTGCAGCACCTTGAGCGCGACGTCGCGCTCGAGCAGCCTGTCGTGCGCGCGATACACGCTCGACATGCCGCCGGTGCCGACGAGCTCCTCCAGCTCGTAGCGTCCTGCGATCAGCTCGCCGACCACAGCCCTCAATTGTGCCCGCAGCGGCGAGCGCTAAGCGAGGACGACTTCGAGCGCCTGTTCCCAGACGCCCAGCGCCTCGTCCAGCTCCGCGTCCGAGATGACGAGCGGAACGAGCACACGGATGCAGTTCGAGTAGATGCCCGACTTGAGCAAGAGCAACCCGCGCTCGGCTGCGGCCTCGACGACCGCGCTCGCGACGTCCGGCGCCGGGTTCTTCGTCTCGCGGTCGTGGACGAGCTCGATCGCGAGCATCGCGCCGAGCCCGCGGACGTCGCCGATCGCCTCCCAGCGCTCCTGCCAGGCCTGCATCCGCGAGCGGATCGTCTCACCGATCGCGGCCGCGCGGTCATTCAGGCCCTCCTCCTCGAAGACGTCGAGGACCGCGAGCGCCGCGGCCTGCGCAACGGGGTTGCCCACGTACGTGCCGCCGATTGCGGAGTCGCCGGGCGCGTCCATGATCTCGGCCTTGCCGAGCACGCCCGAGAGCGGCAGGCCGGCGGCGATCGACTTCGCGATCGTGATCAGGTCGGGCTCGACGTCGTAGTGGTCGATGCCCCACATGCGGCCCGTGCGGCCGAAGCCCGTCTGCACCTCGTCGACCACGAGCACGATGCCGTTGTCGTCACAGAGGCGGCGCACACCCTCGACGAACTCCGGTGGCGCGACCACGAACCCGCCTTCGCCCTGCACCGGCTCGAGCACGATCGCCGCAACCGTCTCGGCCGCGACCGTGGTGACGAGCGCCCGCTCGAGCGCCGCGAGCGCCTCGGCCGCGCTCGGGCCGCGGTACTCGTTCGGAAACGGCACGCGATAGACCTCAGGCGCGAACGGCCCCAGGCCCGCCTTGTACGGGTGTGTCTTGGACGTCAGCGTCAGCGAGAGCAGCGTGCGGCCGTGGAAGCCGCCCTCGAAGCCGATCACGGCCGGGCGCCCCGTGTACGAGCGCGCGAACTTGATCGCGTTCTCGACTGCCTCTGTGCCGGCGTTGAAGAACGCGGCCTTGGCCGGTTTGCGCACGGGCGCGAGCTCGCAGAGCCGCTCGGCGAGCGTGACGTAGACCTCGTACGGGACGATGGTGAAGTCGGTGTGCGAGAAGCGCGCCAGCTGCTCCTGCGCCGCCGCCACGACCTGCGGGTGCGCGTGGCCGACGTTAAGGCAGCCGACGCCGCCCGTGAAATCGAGGAACGTGTTGCCGTCGACGTCGGTCAGGGTCGCGCCCTGCGCATGTTCGACGACGACCGGCACGAAGATCGAGAGCGGCTCGGCGACGACTGCCTCCTTCCGCTCCAGGATCTCATTCGACTTCGGTCCCGGAATCTCCGTCCGGAGCTCGATCGCGCGCGTCATCGCCATGCCGGTGACGATACCGCAGCGACCGGTCGCATGCATACGTGCATAGCGCTCATGCAGCCGGCAGCGTGCGCTTAGAATCGCCGCCGTGGTCCTCTCCGACCGGACGATCAGGCGGTTGCTCGCGGAGGGTCGGATCGGGATCGACCCGTACGACGAGGCGCTGCTCCAGCCGTCGAGCGTCGACGTGCGCGTCGACCGCTTCTTCCGGGTCTTCCACAACGCGCGCTACCCGTTCATCGACGTGAAGGAGCCGCAGGAGGAGCTAACCGAGCTCGTCGAGATCGACGGCGAGCGGCCGTTCATCCTCCACCCGGGCGAGTTCGTGCTCGGCTCGACGCTCGAGCGCGTGACGCTGCCCGACGACCTCGTCGCCCGACTGGAGGGGAAGTCGAGCCTAGGCCGGCTCGGGCTGCTGATCCACTCGACGGCGGGCTTCATCGACCCCGGCTGGGACGGCCACGTCACGCTCGAGCTCTCGAACGTGGCGAACCTTCCGATCACGATCTACTACGGCATGAAGATCGGGCAGCTCTCGTTCGTGCAGCTGACCGAGCCGGCGGAGACGCCGTACGGCTCCGGCGCGCTCGGGTCGAAGTACCAGGGGCAGCAGGGGCCGACGCCCAGTCGCTACTGGCAGAACTTCACCTAGCGCTCGGCTCCTGTCATGCCCCAGACGGCTGCTAGTAGTGGCTCGTCGGTGGAGACTGAACTCAGCTCAGGCTCGTCTTTCCAACCTGGAGCGATCGACGTCAGGCGAGAGGGACGCTCGCACACGCGAAAGCTCGTCGCGTCCGTAAAGACCACCCCGCCCTAGGTCGTAGCAGCCCAGTCGCCCTTCTCCTTGTCGGCGGAGAAGCCCGACTTGCGATACTCGCGCTCGTGGGTGAGGTCGATCCTCTAGGCACGCGCAGGGAGGCCCTCGACACATTCCTTGACCAAAAGGTCGAAGAGGGTTACGTGATCGAGACCCGCACGGACATCCACGCGATCATCTCGCGACGCCCGAAAGGTCTCAAACGCTTCACAAGCGGCGCAGACCCCGGACGGTACGTAGTTGAAGTAGACGAAGATGGAAGCGCGACGATGCGTCCGGCAGAGCCGCGACGCACATGAAGCTATACCCGTAGGGTGATGGACATCCTGGGTCACGGCTGACAGCCTCACCGGCACCCACAAGGAGGTCAAACATGGCGACCAAGGACAAGAACACGAAGAAGAGCATGGAAAAGAAACCGGCTCAAAGGACGCTGAAAGAGAAGCGGCAGGCCAAGAAGGCGAAGAAGTAGCCAGGCCAGGCCGAGCAGCGTTCGATGAACTGATCGAACTCATAGCGGAGCGCAACCCGACTTCTACGAGGCGGTCGGCGGGAACCGGAGCGGCGAGAAGTAGTCCTCGACGTGCTCGACCCGGATCTGCTCCGCGTCGAGACCGTGCTCATCGAGCCACCGCTGAAACGGGCGAGCCGCACGGACGAAGTTGTAGACCGACGCGGGCTTGCGGCCCCCGGTTCACCAGCACGGTGATGTACCGCTCGAAGATGAGCGCGAGCTTGGTCTCGGTCCGGGTGATGGTCGCTGCTTCCACGTCTTCTCCTCAGTTTCGACAGATCCCGTCGTGCGCTAGGGCAGTCGTTTAGCTCAGACTGAAAAGCGCATGGGGTTCTGGCAGACCTTCGAGTGTTAGCTAGCGAGCGAGGCGCCCGCAGGCGAGCTGGACGTCGGCGAGCACCGCGCCGTCGGTCGGGTTCGTGAGCTTCCAGCGCCCGCCCTTCCCGGTCGGAGCCGCTCCCTCCAACTTCGTCGAGCGCGCGCGCAGGACATAGCCGGCGTCGAGCGCGAACCAGCCGCTCGGGCATGCGCGCCGGAGAGTCTGCTCGCCCGGCCGTAGCGGCACGCGGAAGGTCGTGACCTGGACGTGCAATTGCTCGAACGGCGAATCGGCAGTCCGGAACAGCGTCAGACAGGCGCCGTAGAGAACGGCCCTCCGCGCCTTCGAGCCCGAGTTGGCGAGGGCGTACGAGGCGGTCGTGAGGGTCGAGCTTTCGCGCCGCACGGAGAGCGCCGTGCTGCCGAAGGCATAGCCGCCGTTCGCCGGCGTCGTCCCCTTCGGGCACGGGAACGTCGCCGAGGCGGTCTTGTCCGGAGGGACGACGACCGTCTTCTGTTTCAACGGTTTCAGCCGAAGCACGAGGCTCGCCGCCCGCACCGTTCGGCAGGCGACGACGACTGTCACGCGCTGGTCGTCGTTGGTCGCCGGGTTGCCGATGCGGAAGCGGTAGCCAGAGAGCCCGACGGGCACGATTGCGAGGACGGTGGTGCCCGGCGCGGGAGAGCTGATGCCGGCGCTGACCGCCGTGTAGCCAGCCGGGCACGTGACGGTGAAGCTCGTGATCGCGTTCGCAGGGACGTCGTGCGTCGCGAAGACCGACGGCGCGAGCACGACCTGCGCGGCCTGTTCCGGCTGCGCCCGCGCGGAGGCAGCGACGAGCGCGAGGCACGCCGCGGTCACCGCCATGACCGACCTGCCCATCTGCCGCAGTTCCCCTCCTCCGAACGAGCCTAACGCAGTCCCGCCGTAGAATCGAGCCGTGATCCTGGTCACGGGAGCTACCGGCTTTGTCGGGCCGCGTATCGTGCACGCGCTGCGCGGGCGGGACAAGCCGGTGCGGGCGCTGGTACGCACGCCCGGGGGCCGCTCCGCCGCGACGCTCGCCGCCTGGGGGGCGGAGCTCGTCCAGGGCGACGTGACCGACCGCGAGAGCCTCCGGCGTGCGGTCGAGGGCGCAGAGGTCGTCGTCCACCTGGTCGCGATCCGGCAGGGCAAGGAAGAGCAGTTCCGGCAGGTGATGGAGGACGGCACCCGCGACCTGGTCGTGGCGGCGCAGGAGGCGGGCGTTCGGCGCTTCGTGTTGATGAGCGCCCTCGGGACGAGCGAGGAGACGAAGGACCTGGTGCCCTACTACCACGCCAAGTGGGCGCAGGAGCAGACGGTCCGTGCGTCAGGTCTCGAGCACGTGATCTTCCGTCCGAGCTTCGTCTTCGCGCGAGACGGCGGCATCCTGCCGACCTTCACGAAGCTCGCGAAGCTGACGCCGGTGACGCCGATCATCGGCTCGGGCCGGCAGCGCATCCAGCCGATCTGGATCGAGGACGTCGGCGCCTACTTCGCGGAGTCGGTCGACGCGGCGGAGGCGGCGAACCGCACCTTCGAGCTCGGCGGCCCGGACGTCGTCAGCTGGAACGAGTTCTGGGAGCGCCTGAAGCGCGCGCTCGGCCAGCGGCGGCCGAGCATCCACGTGCCGACGAGCCTGATGCGGATGAACGCGCTCGTGACGGAGCGCCTGCCGGGGAACATCCCGCTCACGCGCGACCTGCTGACGATGCTCGAGCATGGCGACAACGTCGTCTCGAACGACGACGCCGTCCACACGTTCAAGCTGCCGCTTGTCCCGCTCGACGAGCAGCTCCGCCGCGCGGTCTAGCGCAAAAGAAAAGGGGCCGCCACAAAGACGGCCCCTGATCCGGTTACCAGCGTCGTAGTGGTAGAGGCGCTTCCGGCCGGCTGGTAGTAACCGGCGGCGCGAATCGCGAGCCCCCCACGCTGGCTAGGCGGTTCCCCGTAGGTCCCGGGGACGGCACCTCTACCCGCTGGTACCTCCACTGCCC
This sequence comes from uncultured Actinomycetes bacterium, assembly GCA_963765785.1. Taxonomy (GTDB): domain Bacteria; phylum Actinomycetota; class Thermoleophilia; order Gaiellales; family Gaiellaceae; genus AC-32. The sequence goes on along the minus strand of CAVXXW010000001.1, from coordinate 330,874 downwards.
GTACTTGATGAATTCACGCTCGGACCACCTCCTTTCCGCGGTAGCCGCATGCTAGCGATTCGAGAGGACCGCAGAAATCTCAAGGCCGCGATCGAGCGGGACGGTCACGCTCTCGAGCGTCGGATCGGCCTGGCGGGCGCGCGAGTAGGCGCCGAGCACGTCCTCGTGCGAGAGCACGTTGTCGGCGATCACGACCCCGCCCGGCTCGAGCTTCGGGCGGGCGAGGTCGAAGAGCGGCTCGTACTGCTCCTTCTCGGCGTCGAGGAAGACCACGTCGAAGACGTCGTCGATCTGCTTGAGAGTCTCGAAGGCGTCGCCGGGGAGCAACTCGGCGACATCGTCCAGGCCGGCCTCCGCGACGTTCGCCCGCCAGGCCTCGACCTTGGCCGGGTCGGCCTCGAGCGAGAGCACGCGGCCGCCGAGGTAGCGGACGCCGGCGGCGAGCCAGATCGTCGAGTAGCCGCGCGAGCCGCCGATCTCGACCACTTCGCAGCCGCTCTGCGGCGCGACGAATGAGAAGAGGAACTGCCCCGTCGTGCGCGCAACCTGTCGCGCCCGCCGTTCGCGCGGGACGTTGCGGGCGCGCTCGTCGGCGTCCTCGGCCTCGAGCCGGGCGAGCACGGCGCGGATGCGGTCGTCGAGCACGGTCCCGAGCCTAACCGGGAAGCTTCACGGCCCGCCGCGCGCGCTCCGTGGCGGCACGGGCGGGACAGGTCGCGAGGTGGTCGTTGACGACCCCGCACGCCTGCATCGCTGCGTAGACGGTCGTCGGGCCGACGAAGCGGAAGCCGGCCTTCCGCAGCTCCTTCGACAGCGCCTCGGACTCCGGCGTCGTCGACCGCCAGTCGTCGCGCGTCCGCGGCCCCGGCCCGTCCATCCGGTACGCCCACACCACGTCGGGGAGCGGACGACCCGCGTCTCGCAGCGCCAGCACCGCGCGCGCGTTCGCAATTGCCGCCTCGATCTTCCCACGGTGACGGACGATGGCCGCATCGGCAAGCAGGCGGTCGACGTCGAGCTCGCCGAACTCTGCGACGCGCTCAGGGTCGAACCGGGCGAACGCGGCGCGGAACGCCTCGCGCTTGCGCAGGATCGTCAGCCACGAGAGCCCCGACTGGAAGCCTTCCAGGCAGAACCGCTCGTAGAGCCCGCGCTCGTCGCCGACCGGCCGGCCCCACTCGTAGTCGTGGTAGCGGTTGTACGCAGGGTCCGAGCTCTCCCAGCAGCGCTCGGCCACTACGAAACGTCCACCTTGACCATCCCGTCCTCGACGCGGACGGGGAAGGTCTCGACCGGCAGCACCGCCGGCAGCGATAGCGGCCGGCCGGTGCAGATCTCGATGCGGGCGCCGTGGCGCGGGCAGACCGCGACGCCCTCGTCCGGGTCGAAGTCGCCCTCGCAGAGCGGACCGTCGTCGTGCGAGCAGCGATCCTCGATCGCGCAGTAGCGGCCCCCCAGGTTGTAGACGCCGACCGAGATCTCGCCCGCGTGGACGATCTTCACCGTCCCAGGCGGCAGCTCCTCGACGGGCGCGACGTCGATCTCCGCCAAGACTCAGCGAAGATCGAGCTCGTCGAGCCCGGCCCACTCGTCGGGCAGCGGCGTCCCCTTCGCCCGGTGCAGCGCCACCTTCAGCACGCCCAGGCCGAGCAGGGCGCACTTGAGCCGGATCGGCGTCAACGGGATGCCGACCTCGTCGAGCAGCTCCTCCTTCGGCAGCCCGGCGATCTCGGTGGCGGTACGGCCCTTGACCATCTCCATCAGCATCGAGGTCGAGGCCTGGCTGATCGCGCAACCGCGGCCGGAGAACTTGACCTCGTCGATCGTCTCGCCGTCGTCGGCGAACTGGACGTAGATCGAGACCTCGTCCCCGCAGAGCGGGTTGAGCCCTTCGGCATGCGCGTCCGCGTCGTCGATCACACCGTGACCCCGCGGGTTCTTGTAGTGGTCGAGGATGACCTCGCGGTACAGGTCGTCGACCATCAGCGCTCCTTCCAGTGATGACGCCGAGGCTCTCGGTCGCTAGCACCAAGCCAGAGACGGTGCGTGGCCGCAGCCCAGGCTGGTTGCCTGGGCAAGGACACGTGTGGGCTCTGGCGCCGCGTGCTAGCGGGCGAGAGACCGGGGATCATTGCTGGGAGGAGCACTACCCCAGGATCCTCTTGACCTTGTGCAGGCCCTCGACGAGCCGGTCGATCTCCTCCGGCACGGTGTAGAGGTAGAAGCTCGCGCGGTTCGTGGCGGCGACGCCGAGGCGCGTCATCAACGGCTGGCAGCAGTGGTGGCCGGCGCGGATCGCGACGCCCTCCGAGTCGAGTACCTGCGCCACGTCGTGCGGGTGGATGCCCTCGACGTTGAACGAGACGATCCCCGCGCGACGGTCGGCTGGCGGGCCGTAACACGTGATGCCGCCGACCTCGGCGATGCGCTCGAGCGCGTAGCCCGCGAGCTCGCTCTCGTACTCGGCGATCGCCTCGAGCCCGACGTTGGAGACGTACTCCATCGCCGCGCCGAAGCCGACGGCCTCGGCGATCGGCATCGTGCCCGCCTCGAACTTGTACGGCAGCTCGCCCCAGGTCGTGCCCTCGGCGCGGACGGAACGGATCATGTGGCCGCCGAGGTTGAACGGCGCCATCGGCTCGAGCAGCTCGGCCTTGCCCCAAAGCGCGCCCACGCCGGTCGGCCCGCAGAGCTTGTGCGAGGAGAAGGCGAGGAAGTCGCAGCCGAGCTCCTGCACGTCCACGCGATGGTGCGGCGCTCCCTGCGCGGCGTCGACGACCATGATCGCGCCGCGCTCGTGCGCCCAGGCCGCGAGCTTCGCAACCGGGTTGACGGTGCCGAGCGAGTTCGAGACGTAGTTCGTCGCCACGACCTTCACGCCGTCGCCCAGCTCGTCGAGCGCGTCCAGCCGGAGCTCGCCGTTGTCGTCGATCGGCAGCAGCCGGAAGTCGGCGCCCGTGCGCTTGGCGATGTACTGCCAGGGGACGAAGTTCGAGTGGTGCTCGAGCTCCGTCACCAGCACCGCGTCGCCCGGACCGAGGTTGTCGAGCCCCCACGCATAGGCGACGAGGTTGATCGACTCGGTCGCGCTCCGGGTGAAGATCAACTCGCGCGCCGACGGCGCATTGACGAACTCGCGCGCGATCTCGCGGGCGCCTTCGTAGGCTTCGGTCGCGCGCTCCGAAAGCACGTAGACGCCGCGATGGACGTTCGCGTACGAGGTCTCGTAGAAGTCGCGTAGAACGTCGAGGACCTGGCGAGGCTTCTGGGAACTGGCGGCGGAGTCGAGGTAGGCGAGCGGCTTGCCGTGGATCTTCTGCTCGAAGATCGGAAAGTCCGCGCGCAGCTTCTGCGCGTCAAGGGCTGGTCGAGCCGTCACGGCCACGGGACTATCGTACCGAGGCACTCGCCTGTGAAGCTCCGCGCCACAGCCCTGATCGCGGCGGCGATCCTCCCTGTCCTGGCCGGCTGCGGCGGCTCCGGCTCACACTCGAGCGCGCCCGGGGCGAAGGTCTTCGCGAGCGCGGGCTGCGGCAGCTGCCACGCGCTCTCGGCCGCCGGCGCCAAAGGCCAGATCGGGCCGAACCTCGACGAGCTGAAACCCGACCAGTCGACGGTCGAGCGACAGGTTCGCAGCGGCGGCAACGGGATGCCGCCGTTCGGCCGGAAGCTGAGCGCGCGGCAGATCGCGCAGGTCGCGGCCTTCGTCTCCTCCGCGTCGAAGTCGTCGAAGGTCAGCCTCGCCTTCAAGCCCGACTCGACGACGATCGCAGGCTGCGAGCACAGCGGGAAGCCGCTCTGCTTCCGGCAGGCGTTCGGCAACCTCGCCTACCGCGACGGGCCCCAGAAGGCGCTGGCGCTGCTCGCGACGGACGACTCACGGATCGCAGGCGTCCACGCCGACTGCCACCAGATCTCGCACTGGATCGGCCACGCGGGCCTCGCCTACTACAAGAACGACGCAGGCCAGGCCCTCTCGCACGGCGCGATGACCTGCAACTCGGGCTACTACCACGGCGTCCTGCAGCTCGCGCTGGCCGGCCTGCCGCGCAACGAGGTTGTGAAGAAGTCGCGCAAGCTCTGCACCGCGCCGGCGGTGAACGCGACCGAGTTCCTGCTCTACCAGTGCGTCCACGGCCTCGGGCACGGGCTGATGATCTACAGCGGCGACGATTTGCCCTGGTCGCTGCGCACCTGCCACGAACTCCAGACCGGCTTCGACCGGGTCTCGTGCACCGGCGGCGTCTTCATGCAGAACCTCGACACGACGATGGGCGTCTCCCGCTACCTGAGCGCGAAGAACCCGATCTACCCGTGCACGATCGTCGCCGAGCGCGACAAGGTCTACTGCTACCTGATGGTCACGTCGCGGATCAACACGCTCGACGACTTCAACTGGCGCAAGACGGCCGGCTGGTGCCGGCGCAGCGAGCGCGGCTGGGTCGAGACGTGCTTCGAGTCGTACGGTCGCGACGCGTCCGGCTCGTCCGAGTACCGACCGCAGAAGACGGTCTCCCTCTGCGAGCAGGCAGGACCGAACACCGGCGACTGCATCTACGGCGCGGCGCGCGACTACGGCAACAACTACGCCGGAAGGCGTACGGCAACGAGCCTTTGCACGGCCTCGCCGGCACACTTCCGCGGCCGCTGTTACGAGGGAATCGGGACGATCCTCGGCTCGCTGCACCGCTACGGGCCGTCGCGACGGACGGCCTGCAACGAGATCACGCCCGCGGCCTACCGCCGCGATTGCTACCGCGGCGCGGCCGTCACGTAGTGCTCGACGCGCTGGCTGCTCGCGCGTCGCTCTGGAACCGGCGGCACAAGCTGGCGCTCTTCCTGAAGACGATGCAACCGGGGCCGGAGACGCGCGTCGTCGACGTGGGCGTTGGCGACACGCCGTTTGGCACCGAGCCGGGGGTGGCCGCGACGCACAACTTCTTCGAGGCGCTGTACCCGTGGCCGGAGCGGATCACGGCAGTCAGTGACGTGCCGCTGCCAAACTTCGCGCAGGCCTTCCCGGCGATCCGGTGCGTCGTCGCCGACGGCCTGGCGCTGCCGTTCGCGGACGACGAGTTCGACGTCGCCTTCTCGAACGCGGTCGTCGAGCACGTCGGCGGCCGCGAGGAGCAGCGGCGCTTCATCGCCGAGCTCTGCCGGGTCGCGCCGCGCGTCTTCTTCTCGACGCCGAACCGCTGGTTCCCGGTCGAGACGCACACGCTCGTCCCGCTCGTCCACTGGCTCCCTCGCCGCCATGCGGACCGCGCCATGCACGCGCTGCGACGTGAGAACTGGGGCCGGGTCGAGTTGCTGACCAAGCGCGATCTGCTCGCGCTCTTCCCTACGAACGCCGACCCGCGCGTCGTTGAGGCGCGCATCACGATCAGCGTCGTCGCGAGCCGGCGCTAGGCGCCCTGCACGCCGCCCTGGCCGGCGCCGGCCGCGCCTCTGGCCACTTCGCCAACCGCGCGTTGGGTGTCCTGGCCCGACAGCTCCTTCTGGCGCTCGCGCTCGGCGAGATGGCGCTTGTGAGCCTTTCGGTGACGTCGCTCCTTGAGCCGGTCGAGGAGCCTCATGCCCGAAGGTTACGCCTGTGGGATGCGCCGCTCGAGCGCGGACGTGACCGCTTCGCGCACCGGCTCCAGCTCGATGCGGTCGAGGACGTCCTGGAAGAAGCCGCGCACGATCAGGCGCTCGGCTTCCGCGCGGGGCAGGCCGCGGGCCATCAGGTAGAAGAGCTGCTCGCGATCGACCCGGCCGACGGTCGCCCCGTGCGTGCAGCGGACGTCGTTCGCGAGGATCTCCAGCCCCGGGATCGGCACCGCGTGCGTCGTCGGCGACAGCATCAGGTTGCGGCACTCCTGGTACGCGTTCGTCTTCTGCGCGTCGCGCTCGACGCGGATCATCCCGCGCCACACCGCCGTCGCCGTGTCGCGCAGCGCGCCCTTGAAGGCGAAGTCCGACTCGGTGTCGGGAGCGATGTGCTCCTGGAAGGTGTCGAAGTCGAGGTGCTGCTCGCCGTCGCCGAAGTACGCGCCCGTCACGCGGGAGGTCGCGCCCGGGCCGGCGAGGTCGTTCTGGATGCGCGTCTTGCCACGCTTCGAGCCGAAGCCGCCGCTGACCCAGTCGAGCTCGGCGTCGCGCTCGACCCGCGCGTGGTGCGAGGCGAAGTGCCACGTCTCACGCGAGAGGTTCTGCAGCGAGACGTACTCGAGCTTCGCGCCCGGCTGGACGAACAGCTCGGCGACGCCGTTGAAGTAGCCGGGCAGATCCGTGGAACCGGACGAGTACTCCTCGACGAGCGAGAAGCGCGAGCCTTCCTCCGCGACGACGAGCAGCCGCCAGAAGAGCGCGCCATTCTCGATCGCGTTGACGACGCGCACGAACAGCGGCCGTTCGAGCTCGAGCCCGCCGGGCACGTGGACGAGCAGGCCGTTCCGCCAGGCCGCCGCGTTGTGGGCCGCAAACTTGTCGTCCTCCCAACCGACGAGCGTGCCGAGCAGCTCGTGCGACTCGTCGAGCGGCTCGAAGCGAATCTCGTCGGGCGCCCGCGTGATCTCGATGCCCGTTTCCGTGACCACGGCCTCGGCCGCGACGTCGAGCTCGAGCATCGACGACGGCGAGCCCGCCGTCGCGCCGTCGCCGGTGAACGCTTCCGGGTCGAAGCCCCGGAGGTCGGTGAAGCGCCAGTGCTCCTCGTTCGTGTCCGGAACCGGCAGGCTCCGGTAGGCGTCGAGGGCCTCAGCCCTAGCCGACACTGCCCTCCATCTGGAGCTGGATCAGCCGGTTCATCTCGACCGCGTACTCGAGCGGGAGCTCCTTGGTGATCGGCTCGACGAAGCCGGAGACGATCATCGCGGAGGCCTCGGCCTCCGATAGCCCACGGGACATCAGGTAGAAGAGCTGCTCCTCGCCGATCTTCGAGACCGTCGCCTCGTGGCCGATGTCGACGTTGTCTTCGTCGATCTTGATGTACGGGTAGGTGTCGGAGCGCGAGTCCTTGTCGAGGATCAGCGCGTCGCAGACGACCTTCGACTTCGCGCCGGTTGCGCCCTTGGCCACCTCGAGCAGCCCGCGGTAGCCGGCGCGCCCGCCGTCCTTCGAGATCGACTTCGACGTGATCACCGAGGTCGTGTTCGGCGCCATGTGGACGGCCTTGCCGCCCGCGTCCTGGTGCTGGCCCTTGCCCCCGAACGCGATCGAGAGCACTTCGCCGTGTGCGCCCTCGCCCATCAGCCAAATCGCCGGGTACTTCATCGTCAGCTTCGACCCGAGGTTCCCGTCGACCCACTCCATCGTCGCGTTCTCGTACGCGACTGCGCGCTTCGTGACGAGGTTGTAGACGTTGTTCGACCAGTTCTGGATCGTCGTGTAGCGGCAGCGCGCGTTCGGCTTGACGATGATCTCGACGACCGCCGAGTGCAGCGAGTCGGACGAGTAGATCGGCGCGGTGCAGCCCTCGACGTAGTGCACGTAGGCGCCCTCGTCGACGATGATCAGCGTCCGCTCGAACTGGCCCATGTTCTCGGCGTTGATCCGGAAGTAGGCCTGCAGCGGCATCTCGACCTTCACGCCCGGCGGCACGTAGATGAACGAGCCGCCCGACCAGACGGCGGAGTTGAGCGCCGCGAACTTGTTGTCGTTCTGCGGGATGATCGTCCCGAAGTACTGCTTGACGAGCTCCTCGTGCTCGCGCAGCCCCGAGTCCATGTCCTTGAAGATCACGCCCTGGGCCTCGAGGTCCTCCTGCAGCTTGTGGTAGACGACCTCGGACTCGTACTGGGCGCCGACGCCGGCGAGGTAGTTCTTCTCCGCCTCCGGGATGCCGAGCTTGTCCCAGGTGTCCTTGATCTCGGGCGGCAAGTCTTCCCAGGAGTTGGCCTGCTTCTCGGTCGGGCGGATGTAATAGAAGATGTTGTCGAAGTCGATCTCGGAAAGATCGCCGCCCCATTCGGGCATCGGGCGCGCCATGAAGTACTCGAGCGACTTCAGCCGGAACTTGCGCATCCACTCCGGCTCGTTCTTGTGCTCGGAGATCGCCGCGACGAGCTCCGCCGAGAGACCGCGGCCCGACTTGAAGAAGTAGTCCTCGATCTCGTGGAAGCCGTACTTGTAGTCGCTGCGGATCCCCGCGACGACTTCGGTCTCAGGTGTGGCTGCCATTGCTCCTTCCGTTTGCGCCGAATCCCTCGTAGCCCTCGGCCTCGAGCTTGTGTGCCAGCTCCGGGCCGCCTTCCTCCACGATACGCCCGTCGACGAAGACGTGCACGAAATCGGGCTGCACGTAGTTGAGGATGCGCTGGTAGTGCGTGATCACGAGCGCGCCGGTCTCTTCGCCGACGAGCTCGCGCACGCCGTTGGCGACCGTCTTGAGTGCGTCGATGTCGAGCCCGGAGTCGGTCTCGTCGAGCACAGCCATCCGCGGCTTCAGCATCGCCATCTGCAGGATCTCGACCCGCTTCTTCTCGCCGCCCGAGAAGCCGTCGTTCAGGTAGCGCTGCGCGAGCTCGCGCGGCACCTTCAGCTTCTCCATCGCGGCGAGCATGTCCTGGCGGAAGTCCTTGATCGAGACCGGGTCGTCCTCGCCGTCGTTGCGCGCCTTCCGGGTCGCGTTGATCGCGGAGCGCAGGAAGCTCGTAACGGTGACGCCGGGAACCGCGTGCGGGTACTGGAACGCGAGGAAGAGGCCGCGCTGTGCGCGCTCGTCCGCCTCGAGCTCCGTCACGTCCTCGCCGTCGAAGAGGATCTGGCCCTCGGTGATCTGGTACGCGGGGTGGCCCATCAGCGCGTACGCGAGCGTCGACTTGCCCGAGCCGTTCGGGCCCATGATCGCGTGGATCTGGTTCGTGTCCACGCTCAGGTCGACGCCCTTGACGATCTCGGTGCCGTCTTCGAGCGCGACGTGCAGGTTTTTCAGTTCGAGCAGCGCCATGTCCAATCCATGCTAGCTAGCGGGTTCAGCTCTTCGGCAACACAGCCGGAGGCGCGTCCAGAGCGTCGACCCGCGCGATCGGTCGTCGAAGCTGCCATGCGCGCCGGGGTCGTAGGCAGCGTATCGAAGAGGACCGTTCGAGGGTTTCTCGCAACACGATGGCCATACCCGGACGCAGAGCCGCTACGCTTTGCCCATGATTCCTGAGGTCGGCATTACCGGGCTCATCGTGATCCTGATCGTGGCACTCCTCGTCTTCGGGCCGAAGCGTCTCCCGGAGATCGGACGCTCGCTCGGGAAGGGCATGCGCGAGTTCAAGGACTCGATCTCCGGCAGCTCGAACGACGAGAAGGCCGAGCTGCCCGCGCGCTCGACGGACGAAGCTCCACCACCGTCGTCCACGTAACCCGATGAGCGTGCTCCCGCGGCGCCTTCGCCACGGCGAGGAAGCCACGCTGGTCGAGCACCTCGGCGAGCTTCGGGCACGCCTGATCGTGACCATTGGCGCGCTCGTCGTCGGCTTCGCGGTGGCCTACGCGTTCCACGGCCGGATCCTCCATTGGCTGAACGAGCCGCTGCCGGCACACCTGCGCAAGCCGGTCACGTTCAGCCCGATCGAGCCATTCGCAACCTCGATCATGGTCAGCCTCTGGGCCGGCTTTCTCCTCGCCCTGCCGGTCGTCCTCTGGCAGCTGTGGGCCTTTCTCGCGCCCGCGGTCGAGGAGCACCGCCAGCGGTCGATCGCGGTTGCCGTCGGGTTCGCCACCGTCCTTGCGATCGGCGGCGTCGCCTTCGGCTACTTCGTGATCCTGTCGCCGGCGATCCACTTCCTGACCAGCTACGACGACACGCACTACACGATCCTGATCCGCGCGCGGGACTACTACCGCTTCGTCAGCTTCGTCCTGCTCGGAGTAGCGCTCGCGTTCGAGGTGCCCGTGTTCGTGCTCGCGCTCGTGCGCCTGCGAATCTTGTCGGCCGCGCAGCTGCGGCACACCTGGCGCTTCGGGATCTTCGTGATGACGGTCATCGGCGTGCTCCTGCCCGGCGTCGACCCGGTCTCGACCATCCTCTCGGTGATCCCGCTGGTCGCCCTCTACGTGCTCTCGATCGGACTCGCCACCTTCCTCGAGCCGCGCTGGCGCGCGTGAACGATCCGAAGATCGAGCTCCACGTCCACCTCGAGGGGACGGTGAGGCCGAGGACGCTGCTCGAGATCGCGCGGCGCAACGACTACCCGCTGCCGGCCGAGACGGAGGAGGGCCTCGCGGAACTCTACGACTTCCGTGACTTCGCGCACTTCATCGAGGTCTGGATCCTGACGACGAACGCGCTCCGCACGGCCGAGGACTTCCGCCAGGTCGTCGTCGATTACGCGGCGGAGGCGGCCTCGTTCGGCGCCGTCTACCTCGAGGGGATCTTCTCGCCCGGCGAGCGCGTGCGGCGCGGCGTGGCCTGGGACGAGATCTTCGAGGGCTACTGCGACGGCGCGCAGGCCGCGCGCGAGCTGCACGGCGTCGAAGTGCGGCTGACGCCCGACATCGTCCGCGGCTTTCCGCTCTCCGAGGCGGAGGAGCTCGTCCAGTGGGCGACGCGGTACCGCGAGCGCGGGATCGTCGGAGTCGGCCTCGGCGGGCTCGAGGCGGACTTCCCACCGGAGCCGTACGCGCCGGCGTTCGAGCTCGCGCGCGAGCTGGGGCTCGCGTCGGTCCCGCACGCGGGCGAGGCGGCCGGGGCGCCCTCGGTGCGGGGCGCGCTCGAGGAGCTCGGCGCCGACCGACTGCGGCACGGGATCCGGGCGGTCGAGGATCCCGGGCTCCTGCGGGAGATCGTGGACAGGCGCGTCGTGCTCGACGTCTGCCCGATCTCGAACTTGCGTACGAGAGTCGTTCCGTCCCTCGACGAGCATCCGCTGCCTTCGCTCGTCGCCGCCGGCGTCCGCTGCTCGATCTCGACGGACGACCCCGCGATGTTCGGCACCGACCTCGGCCAGGACTACGACGCGGCGCAGCGGCTCGGGGTCGATCCGCGGGACGCTTACGAGGCCGGGCTCGAAGGCGCGCTCTGCGACCACGACACCAAGAGCCATCTCCGCGCCATCGGAAACGCCTACTGGCAGGTACCCTAGGGCGGCTCCCTGATGGATCTTGATCACTCGACCGGTCAGTTCAGACGGACGCACGGGCAAAGCCCGCGCATCCTGACGACGGCACCGCAAGCGGTGCCTTAGCCGGCCATGGCACGAGGAGCCACACAGGCGCAGCGCAAGCGCCAACCCGAACCGCAGAAGCGCAAGAAGAACGCCGCCCCGGCGTGGGAAGAGCAGCTCTTCTTCTCGCGGCTGCGCCGGCACGCGAAGATCGCGTACGTCTTCCTGGCGGTCGTGTTCGCCGGGGGCTTCATCTTCCTCGGCGTCGGCTCCGGCTCGAACGGCATCACCGACGCCCTCCAGAGCTTCTTCGGCCGGTCGACCGGCAGCTCGCTCGGCTCGCAGATCAGCGCCAAGCAGAAGGTGGTCGACCAGAACCCGAAGGACGTGAACGCCTACCTCGACCTCGCCGGCATCCAGCAGGCCGACAAGCAGGAGGCGAACGCGCTCGCGACGCTGCAGAAGGCGCGCGCGATCGCGCCGAACAACGTGGACGTGCTCAACCGCGTCGCGGCCATTTACGCGGCGCAGGCCGCCCGCGAGGGCGACAACTACAACGCGGTGCTGGCCTCGATCAGCCAGAACGCGCTGACGCCTCCGGGCCTCGACACGAGCTCGCCGATCGGGCAGGCGCTCACCTCCGATCCGTACTCGCAGGCGCTCCAGACGCGCCTCAGCGAGGCGTACACGAAGGTGACCGGCGCCTACGCGAAGGTCGCGAGCACGTACAAGCAGGCCGCGCAGGTCGCACGCGGGACGGCCGACGAGCCGAACGCGTTGCTGCAGTGGGCCTCGGCGTCGCAGAACGCGAACGACCTCACCGGCGCGGTCACCGCCTACAAGCGCTTCCTCCAGGTCGCGCCGAACAATCCGAACGCGCCGACCGTCCGGCAAACGCTCGCGCAGCTGATCGCGTCGGCCGGCCAGACGCACCGTTAGACTCCCGCCCTCAAGGGGAACGAGGCCGGGATGAACTTCGACATCAAGACCGAGCAGCTGTCCGACGACGCCTACGTGATCTCGCTGGTGGGCGAGGTCGACCTGTACACGGCGCCGGAGTTCAAGCAGCAGTTGTTGGACGTGATCGGGAAGGGCGCGAAGTACGTCGTCGTCGACTTCTCGAACACGACGTTCATCGACTCGACGACGCTGGGCGTGCTCGTCGGCGGCGTGAAGCGGCTCCGCACGAACGACGGGCAGCTGTCGCTCGTCTGCAGCGACCGCAACATCACCAAGATCTTCGAGATCACGGGCCTCGACCGGGTCTTCACGATCCACGGCACGCGCGACGACGCCGTGGCGAGCCTCGACCCCGCGTAGTGCAGCGCCCCGCAGCGGTTCTGGCTCTCGCGACCGCTCTGCTCGCGGCGGGCTGCGGCACGGGCGGGATCGCGAAGGGCGGTGACCCGAGCAAGGGCAAGCAGCTCTTCCAGGCCAAGTGCGGCGGCTGCCACACGCTCGCCGACGCGGGCACCCACGGGCAAACCGGGCCGAACCTCGACGAGGCCTTCGGCCCCGATCGCAAGCAGGGCTTCAAGCAGGTCACGATCGAGCAGGTCGTCCGCGACCAGATCGAGCTCGCCGTACCCCCGATGCCCCAGAACCTCGTCACCGGCTCGGACGCCGACGCGGTGGCCGCCTACGTCGCGCAAGTCGCCGGCACCGGGGTGACGGCGACGAAGAACTCGACCAACGGGAAGGACATCTTTACGGCGAACTGCGGCAGCTGCCATACGCTCGCCGACGCTGGGACGAGCGGGACCGTCGGCCCGAACCTCGACCAGCTGAAGCCGAACGAGGCACGCGTGCAGAAGCAGGTGACGAACGGCGGCGCGGTCATGCCCGCCTTCAGGGGCACGCTCACCCCGGCGCAGATCACGGCCGTCGCGAAGTACGTCTCCTCGGTCGCCGGGAAGAAGGGCTAGCGCTCGGCCTGGAGGTCCACCACGACGTGGTGGATCGGCACGGCGAAGCGCTCGCGCGCGTGCTCGACCACGCCGCGCTCGAGCCAGTTGGAACGGCCCTCCGGGTGCGTCGAGATGACGATCTCGTCGGCCCCGAACGTGCGGAGCGCGTCCTCGATCGCCTGCAGCGGGTCGCCGTCGCCGACCTGGCCGCGCGCGTGGATACCGTTCGTCGCGAGCGTCGAGAGGCTGCGGTCGAGCCGGTCCTGCGCGGCCGCCCGCGCCCCGTCCTCGTCGGAGGCGAGATGCCGTAGCGGCGAGTTCAGGGCAGGGGTGACCACCAGCACGCGCGCGTTCGCGTCGGAGGCGAGCTCCGTGATCCGCGCCAGCAGCGGCGCCCCGCCGACCGTCTCGTTCGCGATCACGAGGATCCGGCGCTCGTCGTCCGGCCCGTGCGGCACCGTCAGCGTCTCGACCGGTTTCGTCTCGCGGCGCTGAGCACGCCACCACCAGAGGACGACGGCCACGGTCAGGACGATGAAGACCACGAGCCCGGCCCACTCGTTGATCACGCCGGCGATCGCGATCGCGGCAAAGTAGACCACCGCCCCGAGCAGGAACCGGAATGCCTCGCTCTCGGACCGGAGCGGGTTCGGCATCCGGCGCCGTTAGAGGATGTAGACCGTCGTGTAGACGACGATCCACATCACGTCGACGAAGTGCCAGTAGATCCCCGGGATCTCGACGCCGAGGTGAGACTCCTCCGTGTAGTGGCCGCGGAAGGCGCGGATCGTCGCGGCCGCCAGGATGGTCAGGCCGATGAACACGTGCGCGCCGTGCAGGCCAGTGAGGCCGAAGAAGACCGAGCCGAAAGCGTCCGTGTGCGGCGTGAAGCCGATCCGCGAGTACTCGATGATCTGGGTCAGCAGGAACGACAGACCGAGCAGGAAGGTCAGCACGAGGCCGGCCTTCAGCCCCGAGCGGTTCCCCCGCTTGATCGACTGCAGCGCCCAGTGCATCGTGAAGCTCGAGGTCACTAGGATGATCGTGTTCATCCCCGCCACGAACACGGGCAGCTTGTAGGGCGGCGTCGGCCAGGCCGTCCCCGCGGCGACGCGCACGAAGAAGTACATCGTGAAGAACGAGCCGAAGAGCATGATCTCCGACGCGATGAAGAGGAACATCCCGAGCGTCCGGGCGTCGACGCGGGAGCTCTGGTGCGCTACGGGCGGGTGCGCTGCGTGGTCGACGGTGGCCATCAGCCGACCGGCTCCGCGGCCTCGGCCTCGTCGCGCGCGACCTCGACGTGAGTGACCGGCAGGCCGGTCTGCTTGCGCAGCCGGTTGACGAGGTCGCCGCGGAGCCAGCTGGACGTCTTCTCGCCGGGAAAGGTCGAGACGATGATCTCGTCGATGCGCTCGTCCTGGGTCGCCTGCATCGCCGCCGTGAACGGGTCGGGGTGCGCGACCTGGCCGTGCGCGTCGATCCCCTCGCCGCGCAGGATCGTCAGCGCCCGCCGCAACCGCCGCTCGGCCTCCGGGTGCGCCGCGGACGTGAGGTCGGTCTGGGGAGAGATGATCAGGAACGACACCTCCCCCTGTGCCGCGCGGTCGCGGATCGTCTGCAGCAGCGGCTCGCCGACGACCGTCTCGTTGGCGACGACGAGGACGTTGGCCTCGCCGCCGTCCTCACGCTCGAGGTCGACGACGACGTGCTCGACCGGCAGCCCGCCGGCCGCGTCGCGGATGCGGTCGACGACGTTGCGCCGCAGCCAGCCCGAGCGCTGCTGCGGGTGCGTCGAGACGACGATCTCGTCCGGCGGCGGCTCGAGCGTGGCGATCGCGTCGCGCGTGGCTGCGACCGGGTCGGTCTCGACGACCAGCCCCGAGGCAGGGATCCCGGCGCCGCGCAGCGCCTTGAGCGTGTGCTCGAGCCGACGGCCGGCTGCGGCCCGGCGCGTGTCCTCGTAGACGACGTAGCCCTCGCGCGGCTGGTTCACCGGCGTGATCACCGTCACGCGAACCGGCCCGTCCTTGCGCCGCCGCTCGATCGCCTCGATCAGGCTCCGGCCCGCAACCGTCTCGTTAGCGACGACGAGGACGTGCTTCTCCGCCGCCATCAGACGGGCACCTGCTCGTCTTCGTGGACGCGCTCGCCGTTGAAGACGCCGTGGCGCGCGCCCGGCACGCCGTACTCGTACGGGTTGCCGACGACCTGCGGGATCTCGTCGAAGTTGAAGACCGGCGGCGGCGAGCTCACCTGCCACTCGAGCGTCAGCGAGCGCCACGGGTTCGCCGGGGCCGGCTCGCCGAAGCGCCAGCTCTTGACCATGTTGTAGAGGAACACCAGCGTCGACGCGCCGAGCCCGAATGACGCGATCGAGATGAACAGGTTGAGGTCGGCGAAGCGCGGCGCGTAGTCGGCAACCCGGCGAGGCATCCCCTGGAGCCCGAGCCAGTGCATCGGGAAGAACGTCAGGTTGAAGCCGACGAACGTCAGCCAGAAATGCAGCTTGCCGAGCCGCTCGTCGTACATCTTCCCGGTCATCTTCGGGAACCAGAAGTAGATCCCGGCGAAGATCGTGAACAGCGAGCCGCCGAAGAGCACGTAGTGGATGTGCGCGACGACGAAGTACGTGTCCGAGGCGTGGATGTCGACCGGGACGGCGGCGAGGTAGATCCCGGAGAGGCCCCCGATCACGAACATCGAGACGAAGCCGAGCGCGAACAACATCGGGGTGTAGAAGTGGATCCGGCCCTCCCATAAGGTCGCGAGCCAGGAGAAGACCTTGATGCCGGTCGGCACCGCGATCACCATCGAGGTGACCATCATCGGGACGCGAAGCCAGGGCGCCATGCCGGCCACGAACATGTGGTGGGCCCAGACGGAGAAACCGAGCACGAGGATCGCCATCAGCGAGACCGCCATCAGGCGGTAGCCGAAGATCGGCTTCCGCGCCATCACGGAGATCACCTCCGAGGCAATGCCGAAGCCTGGCAGCATCATGATGTAGACGGCCGGGTGCGAGTAGAACCAGAAAATGTGCTGGTACCCGAGCGGGTAGCCGCCGGCCTGCCATTCGAAGAAGTCGGTCTTCATCACCCGGTCGAACAGCACGAAGAACTGCGAGCCCGCGATGAACGGCGTCGCGATCACGACGAGCAGCGACGTCGTGAAGTTCGCCCAGACGAGCAGTGGCATGCGCCAGAAGGTCATTCCCGGCGCGCGCATGGTGATGATCGTGACCAGGAAGTTGAGCGCGGTCATGATCGAGCTCGCGCCCGCCCACTGGACCGCCATCGAGAAGAAGGTGTTCCCGAGCGGCTGGTGGATCGAGAGCGTCGCGTAGTTGGTCCAGCCCGCGGCGAACGGCCCGCCGGGGACGAGGAAGCTCGAGACCATCATGATCCCCGCGATCGGCAACAGCCAGAACGAGAGCGCGTTCAGGCGCGGGAAGGCCATGTCCGGCGCGCCGAGCATCAGCGGGATCACGTAGTTGCCGATGCCGGCGAAGGCGGGGATGACGAAGAGGAAGATCATCAGCCCCGCGTGCACCGAGAAGAGGCCGTTGAAGGTCTGGTTGTCGACGAACTGCATGCCGGGCCGTGCAAGCTCGGCGCGCATGAACATCGCCAGGAGCCCCGCGATCACGAAGAAGACGATCGTCGTGACGAGGTACTGGATCCCGATCACCTTGTGGTCGGTGTTGATCCGGAAGTAGTCGCGCCAGCTGCGCGCGCCGTGGCCGGAGTGGTCTTCGGGCGCCGTCGGCGCGCCGCTCGCGTAACGGACCCAGTAGTCGAAGCCGCCGATGCCGGCGAGGAAGCCGAGCGGCACGGTCACCAGCTCGACAGTGACGATCACCGAGCCGTCCCAGAACGGGTGCCATGTCTCGAGCCAGCGGATCAGCACGACGAGGCCGGCGCCGATGCCGAAGAAGAGCGGGATCATCCAGAGCGCGCGCAGCCACCCGGGCGCGAGCAACCGGCGGAGCCCGCGCGGCGGAGGTGCCGGCGGCGCGTGCTCGGCCTGCGCCTCGTGCTCGTGGAAGCCGACGACCGTGCCGCTCACTTGCTCCCTCCCGAGAGGAACTTCACGAGGGCGTCGAGCTGCGCCTTCGGCAGCGAGGCGAACGTCTCCGGCATGACCCCCCTCGGGTACCCGGGCGCGATGTACGCGTTCGGATCCACGATCGACTGACGGATGAAGGCATTGAGCGGCTGGCCCGCCTTCTGCGCGGCCTCGCTCAGCTTATCGAGGTCCGGGCCGACCGTTCCGTTGGCCCCGGCGGGCTTGAAGGTGTGGCAGCCGTTGCAGCCGTTGCTCACGAAGATCGTCTTGCCTGCTGCGGTCGCCGAGCCCGAGGCTCCGCCGTCGGCGGCCTTCGTCTGCGCGTGGGCCCACTTGAGGAAGTCGTTGCGCGGCATCACAGTCGTCCACGAGCGCATGAGGGCGTGCCCGAGCCCGCAGAGCTCGGTGCAGATCACCGGGAAGGTGCCGAGCCGCTTCGGCGTGACGACGACGTGCGTGTCGAGCCCCGGCACGGCGTCCTGCTTCTGGCCGAACTCCGGCACCCAGAACGAGTGGATCACGTCGAGGGTCCTGAGGCGGAGGTCGACCGGCACGTGCAGCGGCAGGCGGAGCGTCGACGAGGTGGCGTTGCCGAACGCCGGGTAGGTGAAGAGCCACGCGAACTGCTGGGCGGTCACCTTCACGATCAGCGGCTTGAGCGGGTCCTGCTTGCCGCCCGCGGCCGAGGCCTGCGGCAGGTGGTCGTTCCGCGCCAGCACGACCGCGCTCACGATGGAGATCGCGGTGACGAGGATCGCCGGGACCGCCGTCCAGACGATCTCGAGCCCGGTGTGGCCGTGGGTCGGCGGGCCGTCCGAGTCGTCGTCGGGACGCGCGCGGAACTTGATCAGCGAGTAGACGATCACCGCCGAGACGAGCGCGAAGATCGCGATGCAGATCGTCGTCACGAACCAGAAGACGAAGTCGATCCGGTCGGCCTGCTCGCTGGCAGGATCGGGCAGCCAGGGAACCAGCAGCGCGACGGCCGCGGCGGCTCCGCCGAACAGCACTCCGAGCAGCACGAGCTGGACGATCGATCCCCTGCGCACCGAGGGCCGAGACTACTCGACGCGGAGGCCGTTTGGCCAAAGAACATGCGGACTTGGAAACTCCTGCAACTAGCAGGGTTCGAACCGGGCCTTCCCGGACATACCGGATCCCGTAACCCCGCAAAGGAGGACTGATGGGACTCGGTGTAAGCATCTTGCTGATCGCGGCGGGCGCGATTCTCGCCTTCGCGGTCAACGCGACCGTCTCCGGCGTGGACATCCACGCGGTTGGCTGGATTCTGCTGATCGTCGGAATCGTCGGAGCGGTCTTGTCGATGATCTTCTGGTCGTCGTGGGCAGGCCCCGGCTACTGGGGCGGCGGCCGGCGGCGCACCACCTACGTCGACGACGCGCCCCCGCCGGGCTACTAGCCCGAGACGGAATTGGTGTTGCCTGGAGCGGCCGACGGGCCGCTCCGCGCGTTTCGGGCCCCGATCGGAAGGTGACATTCCCAGCAGCGATGATTCCCGCGGATTCCGCAAGGGAGGAGCGCGCTCTGCACGTGCTGGCGCGCGTGGTCGCCGACAGCCCATTCCGCGCAGGCGAGCTGATCGACCGCATCTGCCTCAGAACGCGTGATGCGTTCGGCTTCAAGGACGTCGAGTGGCGCCCGCCGCGCGCGCTCGTGCCGGTCGCCCGAGATGGCGACCCTCCGCCCGACGAGGCCGACCTCTCTGTCCTGACCGCGCTGGGCGAAGCCGCGGCGGCGGTCGCCGACCGGGCGCGCGACGTCGACCAGGCCGGCCGGCTCAAGGATGACTTCGTCTCGATCGCCTCGCACGAGCTGCGGACGCCGATCTCGGTCGTCCACGGCATCGCCGCGACCCTGCACGCGCGCATCGACAACCTGCGCGGCGACGAGGTACACGCCCTGCTCGGGACGCTCGTCGAGCAGACCGACCGCCTGCGCGACCTGGCCGACCATCTGCTCGACCTGACCCGGATCGAGTCCGGGGCGGCCGGACTCGCCGAGCGGTTCCATCCGCGCGAGCGACTCGACGAGCTCCTGCCGCGAATCGCCGCCGGTTGCGCGGCCGACGTGCACGTACTCGTCGACGGGGACACGCAGCTCGTCGCCGACCCGATCGCCTTTGAGCGCGTGGCCGCGAACCTGATCCTGAACGCCCTCCGCTACGGCAAGGCGCCGGTCGAGGTGCGCTGGGAGGACGGCGAGCGCTTCCGGCTCCTGGTCGAGGACCGCGGCCCCGGCATCGACCCCGAGTTCGTGCCGCGGCTGTTCGAGCGGTTCAGCCGCAGCGACGATACGCGCAGGTCCGGCGTTCCCGGGGCCGGGCTCGGCCTCGCGATCGCCGCGGCCTACACGGACGCGCTCGGCGGCCGGCTCGACTATGAGCCTGTGGAGCCGACGGGCGCGCGCTTCATCTTGTCGCTACCGGCAGCTCGAAGCTGAAGCACGAGCCTTCGCCCGCGGGCAGGCGCCGCTCACAGAAGCGTTCCTGGACCCAGAGTCGGCCACGCCCGTAGCGCCGCCGCGACCGACATGGCGGGAGCGGCTCAGAACGGTCGGAATCGAAGCGTTCCGGTCACGCGCGCGAAGCGCGTGATCCTGACGAGGGGGCGAGTGGGCCGTGAAGGGATCGAACCTTCGACCTTGGGATTAAGAGTCCCCTGCTCTACCAGCTGAGCTAACGGCCCGAGGCGGCGAATAGTGTAGCCGCGCGATGAAGGTCTTCTCGGTGATCGGAAACCGGCCACAGTTCGTCAAAGCGGCGCCCACGTCGGTGGCTCTGCTCGAGCGTGGGATCGACGAAGTGGTGCTCCACACCGGGCAGCACTACGACCGCGAGCTGTCGCAGGTCTTCTTCGAGGAGCTCGAGCTCGACGAGCCCCGTTACGCCCTCGATCTGCGCACCGCGGACACGGCGGAGATGCAGGCAGCGATCGCGCCCGCACTCACCGTGGAGCGGCCCGACTGGGTGCTCGTCTACGGGGACACGAACTCGACGCTCGCGGGCGCGCTGGCCGCCCTCGAGGCGGCCGCTCCGATCGCCCACGTCGAGGCGGGCCTCCGCAGCGGCGACCTCTCGATGCCGGAGGAGCGCAACCGGATCGAGGTCGACCGGCATGCCGCCTTGCTCTTCTGCCCGGACAACCGCTCGCGGGAGCAGCTCGGGTCGGAAGGCGTCCCCGGCCGCGCCGAGGTGGTCGGCGACGTGATGGCCGACGCGACGCGCCTCTTCGAGCCGATCGCGCGGAAGCGTGTCGACGTGCGCGCGCTCGCGGGCGACGAGCCGTACGACGTGCTCACGATCCACCGCGAGGCGAACACCGAGCCCGACCGGCTGCGGCGGCTGCTCGAGGCGGTCGGCGAGACCGGCCGACGGGTCGTCTTCCCAGTGCACCCACGGACGCGGCACGTGCTGGACGAGCACGGGCTCGAGACGCCGCCGAACGTCGAGGCGATCCGGCCGGTGGGCTACCTCGAGATGCTCGCCCTCGTCTCGGGCGCGCGGGCGGTCGTGACCGACTCCGGCGGGCTGCAGAAAGAGGCCTACTGGCTGCGCGTCCCGTGCGTGACCCTGCGGCCTTCGACCGAGTGGGTCGACACGGTCCTGGCGGGCGCGAATACGCTCGTCGACCCGGCGGATCCCTCCGGCCTGTCGGCCGCGCTCGCGGGCGCGAGCTTCCCGCCCGACGCGCCGCCGCTCTACGGCGACGGGCACTCCGCGGCGAGAATCGCAGACTCCCTCTATACGCTTCGGCGGTCATGAGAACGATCGCAATCGTCGGAGCGGGGTACGTCGGCGTCCCGCTGGCGCATGTCTTCGCCGACGCCGGGCACCAGGTGCTGCTCGTCGACGTCGTCGCCGAGCGCGTCGAGCGGTTGAACAAGGGCGACAGCTACATCGAGGACGTTCCCTCCGAGGTGCTGAAGGGCCACATCGACAGCGGACGCCTCGAGGCCACGACCGATTACTCGCGCCTGCGCGACGCGGAGGCGATCCTGATCGCGCTGCCGACGCCGCTCTCCGACCAGCGCGAGCCCGACCTGACGATCCTGCTCAACGCCGCAGAGGAGATCGCGCCGCACCTGCAGGAGGGGCAGCTCGTCGTGCTCGAGTCGACGACCTACCCCGGCACGACGCGCGAACGGATCGCGCCGATCCTCGAGCAGAGCGGGTTGAAGGCCGGCGAGGGCTTCCACCTCGCCTTCTCCCCCGAGCGCGTCGACCCCGGCCGCGAGGACTGGACGACGAAGACGACGCCGAAGGTCGTCGGCGGGATGACCGGGGAGTGCACGCGTCGAGCGGTCGACCTCTACTCGAGCGCCGTCGACCGCGTGATCGAGGTCACCTCGCCCGAGGCCGCGGAGCTGACGAAGCTGCTCGAGAACATCTTCCGCTCGGTGAACATCGCGCTCGTCAACGAGCTCGCACAGCTCTGCGAACGAATGGACCTCGACATCTGGGAGGTCGTGGACGCGGCGGCGACGAAGCCGTTCGGCTTCATGCGCTTCGAGCCCGGCCCCGGCCTCGGCGGCCACTGCCTGCCCGTCGATCCCTTCTACCTCTCGTGGAAGGCGCGCCAGTACGACTTCTACACCGAGTTCATCGAGCTGGCCGGCAAGGTCAACCAGAACATGCCGTACTTCTGCCGCTCGCTGATCTCGCAGGCGCTGAACCACGGCGCCCAGCGCTCGCTGAGCGGCTCGAAGGTGCTCGTGCTCGGCGTCGCGTACAAGTCCGACGTCTCGGACACGCGCGAGTCGCCGGCGCTGAAGCTGATCGAGCTGCTGCGGAACGCGGGCTCAAACGTCTCGTACCACGACCCGCACGTCCCGGAGCTGCCGAAGTTCGGGCTCTCGTCGCAGCCGCTCGAGCCCGCCGGCTACGACTGCGTCACGATCGTGACCGCGCACTCCTCCATCGACTACGAGCGGCTGGTCGACGACGCGAACCTGGTCGTCGACTTCCGCAACGCGACCGGCCGCAACGGCAGCGGCAACGGCAAGGTCTGGAAGCTGTGACGCGACTCGCGCAGGCCGGGCTCGGCGCCTGGGGCAAGAACCTCGCCCGCAACTTCGACGAGCTCGCCGAGATGGCGTGGCTCTGCGACGCCGACGCGGACCGGCGGCGCGAGTTTGCGGCGCGCTACCCGAAGGCGAAGGTCACCGGCGACTTCGATGAGCTGCTCGCCGACCCCGAGGTCGAGGGCGTCGTGATCGCGACACCGGTCGTGACGCACTACGAGCTCGCCAAGCAGGCGCTCGAGGCCAGCAAGCACGTCTTCGTCGAGAAGCCGCCGGCCATGCGGGCCCGCGAGATGGAAGAGCTCTGCGACCTCGCCGAGCAACGCGACCTCGTCCTGATGCCCGGCCACCTGCTGCTCTACCACCCGGCGGTGAACATGCTGAAGAGCCTCGTCGAGAGCGGCGACCTCGGCGACGTGCTCTGCGTCTACTCGAACCGCCAGAACCTCGGCGTGATCCGGACCCACGAGAACGCGCTGCTCTCGCTCGGCGTGCACGACCTCTCGGTGATCCTCTACCTGCTCGAGGAAGAGCCGGCCGAGGTCTGGGCGCACGGCAACGCCTTCCTCAACCCGGGCGTCGAGGACATCGTCTTCTGCTACCTGCGCTTCCCCTCCGGGAAGATCGCGCACATGCACCTCTCCTGGCTCGACCCGCACAAGATGCGGAAGATCACCGTCGTCGGCCGCGAGAAGATGGTCGTCTTCGACGACATGGAGCTCGAGCGCAAGGTGACGATCTACGACAAGGCGCCGTGGCACCCCACGGCGACGTGGGGCGAGTGGCAGACGCGCTCGGGCGACATCTTCAGCCCGAAGGTGCCGAACGACGAGCCGCTTGCGCCTCGAATGCATGCACTTCCTCGACCTCGTGGCCGGCAACGGCGACCGCCGGAAGCCGGCGCGCGACGGCCGGGCAGTGGTGCAGGCGCTCGAGCAGCTCCAGTCCTCGCTCGTAGCAGCGCCCGCGTGAGCGAGATCGCCGAGACCGCGATCGTCTACCCGGGGACGGTCGTCGGTGAGGGCTGCAAGATCCTCGACTACGCCGTGGTGGGGAAGCAGCCGACGCTCTCGCCGCGCTCGACCTCGAAGCGCGAGCACCTGCCGCCGCTCGAGCTCGGCCCGGGAACGATCGTCTCGACCGGCGCGGTCGTGTTCGCCGGGACGACGATCGGGGAGCGCGTGATCGTCGGCGACCAGGCCTGCGTGCGCGAGCGCTGCACGATCGGCGACGACGTCGTCATCGGCCGCGGCTCGCTCGTCGAGAACGACACCTCGGTTGGCGCGCTCACGAAGATCCAGGCGCACGCCTACATCACGGCGTACTCGCTCCTCGAGGACAACGTCTTCATCGCGCCCTGCGTGATCACGACGAACGACAACTACATGGGGCGCACCGAGAAGCGGCACGAGCTGATCAAGGGGCCGACGATCCGCCGCGGCGCCCGCGTTGGCGGCGGCTCGGTGCTGCTGCCGGGCATCGAGGTCGGCGAGGAGGCGTTCATCGGCGCCGGCGCGGTCGTCCTGCGGGACGTGCCGCCGCGAGCCGTGATGGTCGGCTCGCCGGCGCGGCAGATTCGCGACGTTCCCGACGGAGAACTGTTGAGCTAGAAGCTCAGCTTGATGCGGTAGGCGCCGAGGCCGGGCGCCGCCAGCTTGACCTGCACGTAGTACCAGCCGGCCTTGTGCGCCTTGAAGCGGATGCGCTCGGGCACGCCGGGGCCGTGGATCGAGCGGCGGGCCCGGAGGTCGGAGGTGGCGCCGGCGAGCGAGGTTAGCCCGGGCTTCCAGAGAAACAGGGACGGGTCGAAGGTCAGAGACGGATCGAAGTTGGCGCTCGTGTGGACGACCACAGACAGCCGTTGGCCCTTGTCGAGGTGGATCTTGTAGACGTCGTTCGGGTCGTCGTAGGAGTCGAGCGTCGCCGTGAACGCCCGCGGCGTCGCCACGATGGCGGCCTCCGCCCCCGCGTCGTCGTTCGGCTCGAGCCGGTCGGGAACCGGCAGCGGGAAGTGCAGGGCGTTGAGCGCGTTGTCGACGTCAAGCCGGCCGAAACCGCTCAGCGCGTCCGGGCCGACGGTGCACTCGACGCAGCCGTTCGCCGGGCTAGCGTCATCGGCCTTCTCCTTCAAGATCGTGCTCACCTGGTCGGGCCGCAGCGCCGGCTCTTCGCCGAAGAGGAGCGCCGCGGCTGCGGTCACCTGCGGCGACGCGAACGAGGTGCCGTTGGCCGGGTGGAAGGCGCTGGTGCCGCAGCTCGAGTAGCCCTGGTCGACGCAGTCGCTGAAGCGCTTGGTCAGGTTCCTCGGGAAGAGCGAGAAGATGTCCATGCCGGGGGCGGCGATGTCGACGTACTGCTTGTCGCGGTTCGAGAACGCCGGCACGTTGCCGGAGCGTCCGTACGCGGCGACGCCGAGCACATGCGGGAAGGCCGCCGGGTAACTCGCGTACGGCCACGGCTTGGTCGGCGCGTCGTCGCCGTTGCCGGCTGCCGCGACGACCAGCACCCCGCGGCGCACGGCGAACTCGATCGCCTGCTTCTCGACGACCGAGTAGCCGTCGACCGACGCGTCGCCGGGATCGCGGGTGCTGCCGAGGCTGAGGTTGATCACGCGCGCGCGCATGCGGACGGCCCAGCGGATCGCCCGCGCCTCGGCCTTCGGCGGAATCGAACCGTCGTTGCGCACCACCTTCGCGACCAGCAGGCGCGCAGGCGGGGCCAGGCCGGCGATGCCGGCCCCGTTGTCGGCGATCGCCGCGATCTCGCCGGCGACGAACGTGCCGTGCCCGAACGAGTCGGTCTTCGGCGAGCCGCCGACGAAGCTCTTGGCTGCGACGATGCGGCCCTTCAGCTCGGGATGTCCGGCATCGACGCCCGAGTCGATCACCGCGACGCGGACCGTGAAGAGCTGCTTGGCCGTGTCGAAGGTGTCGAGCGCATGGTCGCGCCCGACGTACCACTGGCGTGACAAGAACGGGTCGTTCGGCTGCGGCGAGCTGCCCGCGACCGCCACCGGCACCGCGACCGCAGCCACGAGCCCGGCGACGATCACCGCCCGCTTCATGCCGCCACCACCGTCAGCACCGGCGAGACTCCGGGCGCAAAGCCGTTGCCGGGCGCGATGCGGGCGCGGTACATGCCCGGCACGAGGTTGACGGACTCCTGGAAGGAGCCGTCGCTCGCGGGCGTGGCCTGCGCCACCGTCGACCACGTGCCGGTCGGCGCCTGGCGCTGGAGCTGGACGGGCACGCCGGAGAGGAACGGCTTGACCGTGCCCGACACCGACGTGTGGTCGGTGGACGCGCTCAGCCGGACCGACGGCGCGACCGAGAGCCGCACGATCGCGCTGCGGACGATCCCGGAGGAGATCCGGTAGTCGGTCGTTACTTTCGGCGAGACCGTTGCCGTCACCTTGCCGCTCCGCGAGATGAGGACCGCGAGCGGCTTCCACTGGCCTCCGTACGGCCGGGAGTCGAGCGTCACGCGCGGCATGCCGCGGGCCACGCCGGTGAGATGGGTCGTCGTGCCGTACTCGAGCGGAGCCGTCGGCGGCGTGATCGTCATCGCGCCGATCGTGAACCAGGTCGAGCGCAGGCCCATCGCCGCGCGGGCGGTCGAGCCGCTGATGGTCTTGGTGCCCTTCGTCCCGATCAGCGTCAGCGTCCGGACGCGACCGGAGGGCGCAGCGTCGGTGCGGACGTCGAGCAGCGTTCCACGCGCGCCGAGCTTCTTGCCGAGCTGGCTCGCGCCGAACTGGAGCGGGCCCCAGTTGTGGTAGGGCGAGAGCGTGTCGTAGGGATCCGGGACGGAGACGAGGTACGGCAGCGCCTTGGAGCCGGTCCAGACGTCCTGCACGTTCGCCGTGCGCCCGCCCGAGCTGGAGGAGAAGAAGGTGTCGGCGACCTCGCCGTCGTAGAGCACGACCTTGCCGGCGGTCGCGTTCACCGCGTCGCGCGCGGACTGCGACTCGGCCGCGATGCCGCGGTAGACCTGGCTGCGCGTGTCGGGGTAGAGGTCGAAGTCGCTACCGGCCTCGAGGTGGGAGAGCGCGTACGAGCGCGCGACGACCGCCTGCGCCTCAAGCGCCTCGGCGGGCCAGCGGTCGGGCATCTCGCTCGGGACGACGCCGTAGAGATACGACTCGAGACCGACCACGTTCACGACCCGCACGCGCTTGCCGCCCGTGACGCGGAACGTGCCGCGATACGGACGGCGGCCGAGCACGAGCGGCTGCGTCCCCGGGGAGAAGGCGAGCGGGCTCGGCAGCGCCTTCGCGCTGGCGGCGAGCTTCAGCTTCAACCCAGGGCCGAGCTTCTGCTGGCCGGCGGGCAGCTTGTGCGACTTGCCCGAGCCGTCGACGACCGAGAACGGCGCCTTCGACGAGATCACGACGCTCTTGGCGGCCGCCGAGAGCAGCACGCGGACGCGCTTGAGCGGTGCGTCGCCGAGCTCGGTCCCGGGGTAGTAGTGGGCGACGATCTGGTCGTACGTCCAGCCGTGCAGCGCGTAGCCGTACGCGCCGTACTGCGCCAGCCCGACGCCGTGCCCCCAGCCGTGGCCGGAGACGAAGAACGCGCCCCCGGTCGGTTTGGCGGCAGGCGTCGCCACGGGGCCCGCAAGGCCGAGAGCGGCGAGGAGGGTTGCTGCGAATGTGCTGACCATCGCCTTGTTAGGCCGGTGCGCGACGCGAAAGGACCTGGCTGGACGCCGCAGCCGGACTCTGAGGGTAGCGTACGTACCAGCGATTTTCGGCAGAACTGGCCGAAAGATGCACCGTTTCCGCCGGCGGGTCGGTGGGGAAACGCTTTCCCGGATGCCTGTCGAGACGCAGCCCCTACCGCCGCGCTACCGCTCGCCCCGCCGAATCGGGCGGGGGGCGATGGGCGACATCTACCTCGCGACCGACGACGTGCTCGGGCGCGAGGTGGCCGTCAAGGCCCTCGCCGACCGCTACGCCGCCGACGAAAGCATCCGCCAGCGCTTCAAGCGCGAGGCGCTCGCGGCCGCGCGCCTCTCGGGCGAGCCCGGCGCGATCACGATCTTCGACGTCGGCGAGTGGGATGGCCGCCCGTTCATGGTGATGGAGCACCTGGCCGGCGGCTCGCTCGAGGATCGGCTGCGCCGCGACGGAGCCCAGCCGCCCGGCCGCGTGCTCGCGTGGCTCGAGCAGGCGGCGGCAGCGCTGGACGCAGCGCACCGGCACGGCATCGTCCACCGCGACGTCAAGCCCGCGAACCTGCTCCTGAACGACCGCGGCGAGGTGCGCGTGGCGGACTTCGGGATCGCGAGCGCCGCCGGGATGGACTCGATGACCCTCACCGGCACCGTGCTCGGAACGGCCGGCTACCTCTCGCCCGAGCAGGCACAGGGCGAGCGCGCCGGCCCCGCGAGCGACGTCTACGCGCTGGCCGTCGTCGCCTACGAGCTGCTCAGCGGCCACCGCCCGTTCGAGAGCGACTCGCCGGCGGCCGAGGCTGCCGCACACGTCAACGCACCCGTGCCCTCGATCGCCGGGCAGAGCGGGAACCTGCCGCCGGAGCTCGACCGCGTCTTCCAGCGCGCCCTGGCGAAGGACCCGCGCCGGCGCCACGGCTCCGCCCAGGAGTTCGTCGCCGACCTGCGCGACGCGCTGCGCCGCCCGGCGGGGACGACCGTCGCCTTCGCGCCGCCGCCGGCCCCGCCCAGGCAGCGTCAACGGTCGAGCGCGACGCGCTTCCTCCTGCCGCTGGCGCTGCTGCTCGCGGCCGGGGCGATCGGCGCGATCGTCGCGGTCGTCGCCACGAGCGGCGGCTCCGGCCCGAACGTGATCACACGGACGGTCGCCGGCCCTGGTGGCACGACCACCTTCCAGCAGACGGTCACGACCGGTCCCGCTCCTCCACCGCCGCCTCCCCCGGCGGTCTCGGGCAACGGCCACACGCTGAACGACCAGGGCTACGCGCGAATCCAGAGCGGCGACTACGCGGGCGCCGTCCTGCTCCTGCAGCAGGCCGTCCAACAGCTCAGCGGCAGCGGGCCCGCCGACCCGTACGAGGCCTACGCGAACTACAACCTCGGCTACGCCCTCTACCGGCTGGGGCGCTGCGGCGAGGCGATTGCGTACCTGAAGCGGGCCGAACACCTCGAGCCGGGCCGCAGCGAACCCCGTTCCATCCGCCAGCGCGCCCAGCACTGCTAGGCGCCTAGACTCCGCGCGATGCGAATCCTCGTCACCGGCGCGGCCGGCTTCATCGGCTCGAACTTCGTCCGCTACTGGCTGGATCGGCACCCCGACGACCACGTCGTCGCCTACGACCTGCTCACGTACGCGGGTAACCGCGATAGCCTCGCCGACGTCGAGGACCGGATCGTCTTCGTCGAGGGAGACATCGCCGATCCCGACCTTGCCGAGCGCACGCTCCGCGACGAGGAGGTCGAGACCGTCGTCAACTTCGCCGCCGAGTCGCACAACTCGCTGGCCGTCGTCGACCCGGGCCGCTTCTTCCGGACGAACGTGATCGGCACGCAGACCTTCCTCGAGGCGGCGCGCCGCACCGACCTGACGCGGTTCCACCACGTCTCGACCTGCGAGGTCTACGGCGACCTGCCGCTCGACTCGGACGACGTCTTCACCGAGGAGACGCCGTACCGCCCGCGGACGCCGTACAACGCGTCGAAGGCCGGCGCCGACCACGCGGTGCGCGCGTACTTCGAGACCTACGAGCTGCCGGTCACGATCACGAACTGCTCGAACAACTACGGGCCGTACCAGTTCCCCGAGAAGGTGATCCCGCTCTTCGCCACGAACGCGCTCGACGACAAGCCGCTGCCGCTCTACGCGTCGACGGCCAACAAGCGCGAGTGGCTGCACGTGCTCGACCACTGCCGGGCGATCGAGCTCGTGCTCGAGCAGGGCGAGCCTGGCGAGACGTACAACGTCGGCTCAGGCGTGGAGAAGTCGATCTCCGAGATCGCGGACGCCGTTCTCGAGCACACCGGCAAGCCGGAGTCGCTGAAGACGATCGTCCCCGACCGGCCGGGACACGACCGCCGCTACCTGCT
Source organism: uncultured Actinomycetes bacterium (assembly GCA_963765785.1). Taxonomy (GTDB): domain Bacteria; phylum Actinomycetota; class Thermoleophilia; order Gaiellales; family Gaiellaceae; genus AC-32. The sequence continues at coordinate 301,737 of CAVXXW010000001.1, read as the reverse complement.
CGACTCGACGAAGATCCGGGAGCAGCTGGGGTGGCGCGACGAGATCCCGTGGGAAGACGGAATCGCCGAAACCGTGCTCTGGTACGCGGACAACCGCGAGTGGTGGGAGCCACTCCGCGACTGCGCACCGGTCGACGAAGCCGCCTGGCGCTAAGGGCCGGGGCAAAACGACCCAGCGACGAACACACGGTCGCCGGAGACCGCGATCGAGGTGGTGGACACGTAGTAGCCGACCTTCGGGAACCACGGCTCGAACTTGCCGGTGCGCAGGTCGATCGCGATGAGATAGCTGCTCCCGCCGAAGCCGCCTTCGGGGCCGGTCTCAAGGTAGGCGGCCGAGCCGGCAAAGGCGACCGCACCCGCCGAGAGCACCTCGTCAAACCCGAACTTGTGGACGGGTTTGCCGGTGCGACCGTCGAACACCCCCGCTGTCGGCGGAGCAGACGCTCCAGCGCGCCGAGCACCCGAGGAGCACGAACCGGGCCCACACGGCGAGCATGATCGGGTCGTCGATCCGGGCACGGGGAGCGAAGCTCGTCGCCCGGCCGTCACTCGCCCGCACCGCTCCAACACGCGAACTGCCCGAGAAGTAGAGCCGCGAGCTCGAGAGGGCCAGGAGCGCAACCTCTCGGGCGGGCCGTGCCTGCCACGGCAGGAGCCGGCCCGTGGAGGCGTCCAGCGCTGCCAGGCCGACTCGCCTCGCCCCTCCGAGGCTCGTGAACGTCCCGCCCACGAAGACGGCCCTGCCGCCGGCGGCGAGAGCGGTGATCGTCGCACGGAAGCCTGTGACCGTTGGGCCGGCGATCGCCGGCGAGAGCCAGAGCACGCGTCCCGTTTCGGCGTCGACGGCGACGACCCGGCGCCGTCCGGCTATGTAGAGGCGCTCGCCGTGCCGCGTCAGCATTCCGTCCGCGAAGCGCAGCCTGTACGGGAGGCTGCGCCGCGCCGCCGAATGCCATGTCTCGTCGACGCTTCCGTCACGGCGGATGTGCTTCAACCGGCTGCTGGCCACGAACCAGCCGCCGTGCCCGTCGGCGACGACGCTGTTGACGGGCAGGTGCAGCCCGCGCAGCACCTTGGCGGTCGTAGCCGAGACGATCACCGCGCTTCTACACGCCTGGATGGGCGCGCCCTCGGCCCCGCCGGTCATCACGCCGACGATCAGCGCCGCAGGCAGGAGCAACCGCACCACGCGGCGAGCGTACGACGGCTAGGTCACGGCCACGTAACGGCTAGAGCCGTTCGAGGCAGGCGCGCAGGCCGTCGCGCCAGTGGGGCAGGCGCGGTGCGCCTTCGCGCTCGCTTCGCAGCACCGAGTACGCCGGCCGCGGGGCAGGCCGGCCGAGCTCCTCGGTCGTGATCTCGCGCACGCGGGTCGAGAGCCCGGCCTCCTCGAAGATCGCCCGCGCGAACTCGGCCCACGTGCACTCGCCCTCGGCCGCGACGTGCCAGATTCCCTCCGGCAGCTCGAGCACCTCCCGCGTCGCGTCCGCCAGGTGGCCGACGTAGGTCGGGCAGCCGCGCTGGTCGGCGACGACGCTCACCTCGTCTCGCTCCGCGCCGAGCCGCAGCATCGTCCGGACGAAGTTCGTCCCGGTCCAGCCGAAGAGCCACGAGCTGCGGACGATCCAGCCGTCACGCACCTCCTTCTCGCCCTCGAGCTTTGTGCGCCCGTAGACCGAGACAGGCCCCGGCTCGTCCGACTCGACGTACGGCTCGCGCTTCGTGCCGTCGAAGACGTAGTCCGTCGAGAAGTAGACGACCGGCACGCCGAGCGCCGCCACGTTCCGCGTCCCCGCGACGTTGACGAGCTCGGCAGCCGCCGGGTCGGCCTCGGCGCCGTCGACGTCCGTCCAGGCGGCGGCGTGCAGGACGAGGCCCGCGTCCGTCGAGAACGGCCGCGTCACGTCCAGCTCTGCGCGCGTCCGCGCGTCCGCCTCCGGGAACACCTCCCGCAGCGCGGCGCCCAGCTGGCCGCCGGCGCCGGTGATCAGGTAACCGCGTCTCGCTCCGACAGGATCGGCGATTGCGTGCTCCAGAGATGCACGACGCGCTCGTCGTTCCACGGCACGCCGTGCTCGTCGGGATCGGCCGGGTCGTACTCCTCCGTCACGTGGTAGAGAAAGAGGCAGTCGGTCAGCGCCTCGAAGCCGTGCGCGTGGTGCCCGGGGATGAACACGGCCACGAGGTTGTCGTCGCCGATGTCCTCGGTGAACGTCTCGCCGGTCTCGCGGTCGAGCACGACGACGCGCACCATCCCCTGCAGGCAGGCGAAGAGGTCGCTCTGGCCGCGCTCGTGGTAGTGCAGCCCGCGAACGACGCCCTTCCGAGAGAAGGAGAGGTTCGACTGCCGCACGGCCTGCGGCAGCTTCGAGGCGCGCATCAGCTCCATGAACCAGCCGCGCTCGTCCTCGAACTTCCGCAGCGGGATCAGCTCGACGCCGTCGATCATCAGCGCCCCGTCCAGTGATGACGCCCAGGCTCTCGGCCGCCAGCTCCAAGCCAGAGACCGCGCTCGTCCGCGGCCCAGGCTGGTTGCCTGGGCAAGGACGGGGTTGGTGTCTGGCGCAGCGAGATGGTGGGCGAGAGGCGGGCGCTCATTGCTGGACGGGGCGCCTGTTGGCGCCGTTACCGCGGACGAAGTCGTTCACTTCGTAGTAGGCGTCGATCGACTCGCCGGCGTCGCCCCAGAAGCCCTCGAGCACGTCGTACTCCATCTCGCCGCGGCCGACGTACCAGTTGTTCACGTCGGTGATCTCGAGCTCGCCGCGGCCGGAGGGCTCGAGCGTCGGCAGCACGTCCCACACGCGCTCGTCGTAGAAGTAGATCCCGGTAACCGCGTACTGGCTGGGCGGGTCGCTCGGCTTTTCGACGATGTTCGTCACGCGGCCGTCCTCGAGCTCGGGCACGCCGAGGTGCTGCAGGTGCTCGGGCTCCTCGATGTGTGCGAGCAGGATCCTGGCACCGCGCTCCTGGGCCGAGAAGTTCTCCACCGCCGGCTTCAGCGACTGTTCGACGACGTTGTCGGCGAGCATCACGCAGATCGGGCCGCCGCGGCCGAACCGCTCCGCGAGCCCGAGCGCCTCGGCGATGCCACCGGGCTTCTCCTGGTAGGCGTAGAAGAGCCGCTCGACGCCGTGCTCGTGCCCGTTGCCGAGCAGCCGGAAGAACTCGCCCGCATGCGTGCCGCCGGTGACAAGCATCAGGTCGGTCACGCCGGCGTTGACGAGCGCCTCGATCGCCCAGCTGATCATCGGCCGGTCGTAGATCGGCAGCAGGTGCTTGTTCGTGATCTGCGTCAGCGGATGCAGCCGCGAGCCGGTTCCACCCGCCAGGATCACTCCCTTCAGCCCGGTCTCCACGGCCGTGATGCTACGAGGTCGGCGATTCGAGCGAGGACGGAGGCACGCGCACGACTCGCGCGACGCGGCCCGGCAGCCACCAGTTCCAGCGCCCAAAGAGCGCCATCAGCGACGGAACGAGCAGCACGCGGATGATCGTCGCGTCGACGAAGATCGCCACCGCGAGGCCGAGGCCGAACTCCTGCAGGCCGACGATGCGGCCGGCGACGAAGCCCGAGAAGGCCGCGACCATGATGATCGCCGCGGCGCTGACGATCCGGCCCGTGCGCTCGAGCCCGAGACCGACCGCGCGCACGTTGTCGTGCGTCTCGTCCCACGCCTCGCGCATGCGCGTGACCAGAAACACCTCGTAGTCCATCGAGAGGCCGAAGAGCATCGCGAACAAGAAGATCGGGATCCACGCCTCGATCTGCGAGAACTGGTAGAGGCCGAGCACGCTGTTGCCGACGCCCCACTTGAAGACGACGACCAGCAGCCCGTAGGCCGCGGCCACCGAGAGCAGGTTCAGGATCACCGCCTTCAGCGGCAAGAGCAGCGAGCGGAAGGCGCGGAGCAGGAGCAGGTACGTCAGCACGAGCACGCCGATCACGAGCCAGGGGAAGACGGCGTACGAGCGGTCGATGAAGTCGACGCCCTGGGGCGGCCCGCCGCCCGCGAGCACGTCCACGCCCGCGGGCCACCCCGCGGCTGGGATCAGCGTGCCGCGCAGCCGGCGGACGAAGCTCTGGGCCGGCCCCTCGCCGTACTCGTGCCTGCCCGCGACGACGATCTGCGCGTAGCGGCCGCTCGGGTCGACCAGCGGCCTGCGGGGCGCGTAGCGCGCATAGACGACCTCGGGATCGCGGCGGAGGCTCGCGACCAGCTTCGCGATCGAGTGCTCGACCGCGGGCGACGCGGTACCTCCGGGCCTGCCGGTGTCGACGATGATCTGCGTCGGCGAGAGCGCGCCCGCGCCGACGGCCTTGCGGAGGACGTCGAAGCCGCGCACCGCCTGCGGCGACTGCGGAATGCCTTGCGCCGAGCCGGGCGTTAGATGCAGCGCGAAGACCGGCACGCCGGCCGCGAGCAGCAGCGCGGCGCCGCCGGCGAGGAACGCGACCGGCCGCTTCATGATCGCCGCAGAGAGCCGCTCCCAGAACCCGCGGCGCTCGCCGGGCTCGCCGAGCCGCCAGACCCGCGCGCGCTTGGTGCCCTTGCGGCCGTAGATCGCGAGCAGCGCCGGTTGCAGGGTGAGCGCGCCGGCAATCGAGACGAGCGGGATCAGGAAGCCCCCGATCCCCATCGAGCGCATGAACGGCGAGGGCATGAAGAGCAGCAGGGCGAGCCCGATCGCGACCGTCGCGCCGGAGAACACGACCGCGCGGCCGGCCGTCGCCATCGTCCGCACGACCGCCTCGTCGACGCCCCTACGCTCGGCCCGGGCGTTCTCAGCGACCCGCGGCGGCGCCAGAGCCGGGCTCTGCCCGCCGGCAGGAGCCGCCGGCTGAGGGCGCGCGAGCTCCTCGCGGAAGCGATAGACGATCAGCAGCGAGTAGTCGATCGCGATGCCGAGCCCGATCAGCTGAACCAGGTTCGTGACGTAGGTCGCCATCGTCACGTGGTGGGCGAACAGGAAGACGAGCCCGAGCGTGCCCTCGATCGTGCAGGCCGCGAAGAGGAGCGGGATCGTCACGGCCCACGACAGGCCGAACACGACCAGCAGCACGAGCAGCGCGATCGGGATCGCGATCTCGAACTCCCCCTTGCGCAGGTCCTCGCTGAAGATCGGATCGAGGTCGTGCTGGATCGCCGCCTGGCCCGTGACGTACGACCGAAGACCCTGGCCTTGGGGTAACCGCCGCAGGATGTCGTCGGTGTAGCCCTTCGCCTTGGCGAGCTCGAGCGTCGAGACGATGTCGCCGTAGAGCACGTGGCCGCCGCCCGGGACGAGCGGCCGCGCCTGTCCCGTGGGAACGACGCGCGCGGCGTCGGCGAGTCGCCGTTGCAGCCGCGCGCGCAGCGCGGGGTCGCGCGTGCTCGGCACCTGGAAGACGACCGTGAACGCGCCGTCGCTGCGGTCGCCGTAGTGCTCCTTGAGGATCGTCCGAGCGCGTTCCGAGTCGGTCCCGGGCATCGTGAACGAGTTCGAGAGCAGCGCGGAGAGCCGCGTCGCCGAGTAGCCGCCGCCGAGCAGGACCACGAGCCAGCCGGCGACGACGGCCCAGCGGTAGCGGATCATGAGGCGGGTCCAGCGCTCCACGGCGGCGTTCCGAACGCTAGCGTCGCGGGCAGGAGTACGGTTTCACGAGGGACGCATGAAACGGCCGACAGACATCGAGCGCCTGCACGACGAGATCCAGGAGCTGATCGACGACCTCTGGCACCTTCCCCGTTTCGTGGGTGGGCGCCGCGGGTTCCGGCCCCAGGTCGACTGCATCCGCAGTGACGACCCGCCGGAGCTCCAGATCGTGGTCGAGCTGCCGGGCGTCGACCCGAAGTCGGTCCAGGTCGTCGCGGCCGACCGGGTGCTCGTCGTCGCCGGCGAGCGGCGGCGGCCCGAGGTCAGCGGCCGCTACCAGCAGCTCGAGATCGAGTACGGCCCCTTCCAGCGCCGGATCCAGCTCGACGAGCCGGTCGACCCGTCGTCCGCAGCCGCTCGCTACGAGAACGGGATGCTGACCGTCGTGTTGCCGATCGCGCCGCAGGTGCAACAGACCGAGCGGGTCTCGATCGTGATCAGAGGCATGGCGTGAGCGAGCTGAACTTCGACGAGACCCTCGACCAGGGCGAGCTCGAGATCCCGTCGACGCTGCCGGTGCTCCCGCTCAAGGAGACCGTCATCTTCCCGCAGTCGGTCTCGCCGCTCGCGATCGGGCAGGAGCGGTCGGTGAAGCTCGTCGACGACGTCCTCGAGGGCGAGCGGATGCTCGCGCTGGTCACGGTCAAGAACCCGGACGCCGACCCGCCCGCCTGGGACGACCTCTACGACGTTGGCACGGCGGGCGTCGTGCACAAGATGATCCGCGTCCCAGACGGGACCCTGCGGATCCTCGTCCAGGGCATCGGCCGCATCCGGCTCACCGAGCGCGTCCAGGACGAGCCGTACCTCGTCGGCGAGTTCGAGGAGGTGCCGGACGAGGTCGAGGAGACGCCCGAGCTCGAGGCGCTCACCCGCAGCGTGCAGACCGAGTTCGGCCGCCTGATCTCGCTCGTCCCCTACCTGCCGTCCGAGCTCGAGCTCGCGGCCGCGAACGTCGACGACCCGAGCGCGCTCTCGCACCTCGTCGCCTCGACCCTGCGCCTGAAGACCGACGAGAAGCAGGCGCTGCTCGAGCAGCGCGACGTGTCTGCCCGGCTGCGCGACGTGCTCCGCACCCTGAAGCGCGAGCTGGAAGTGGTGGAGCTCGGCACGAAGATCCAGTCGCAGGTCCAGTCCGAGCTCGAGAAGGGCCAGCGCGAGTACTTCCTCCGCCAGCAGCTGAAGGCGATCCAGGACGAGCTCGGGGAGGGCGACGCCGAGCAGGCCGAGCTGAACGAGCTGCGCGAGCGCGTGGCCGAGAAGCACCTGCCCGAAGAGGCCCACAAAGCGGTCGAGCGCGAGCTCTCGCGGCTCGACAAGCTGCCAGCCGCCTCGGCCGAGTACGGCGTGATCCGGACGTACGTCGACTGGATCCTCTCGCTGCCCTGGACGGAGACGACCGAGGACACCCTCGACCTCAAGCGCGCGCGAGGGATCCTCGACGAGGACCACTACGACCTCGAGAAGGTCAAGGAGCGGATCCTCGAGTACCTCGCCGTCTCGAAGCTGAAGAACGACCTTTCCGGGCCGATCCTCTGCTTCGTCGGCCCGCCCGGCGTCGGCAAGACGTCGCTCGGGCAGTCGATCGCGCGGACGGTCGGACGCAAGTTCGTGCGGCTCTCGGTCGGCGGGGTGCGCGACGAGGCGGAGATCCGCGGCCACCGCCGCACGTACATCGGCGCGATGCCGGGCACGATCATCCGCTCGCTCCGCGACGCCGAGACGAAGAACCCGGTCCTGCTGATCGACGAGATCGACAAGATGGGCGCCGACTTCCGGGGGGACCCGGCGAGCGCGATGCTCGAGGTGCTCGACCCGGAGCAGAACTCGCACTTCCGCGACCATTACCTCGACCTGCCGTTCGACCTTTCGAAGGTGCTGTTCATCTGCACCGCGAACCAGCTCGAGACGATCCCGGGCGCGCTGCTCGACCGGATGGACGTGATCCAGCTCTCCGGCTACACCGAGGACGAGAAGCTCGGGATCGCCCGCAAGTACCTGGTGCCGAAGCAGCTCGAGGCGCACGGACTCACCGCCGAGCAGGCCTCGCTGAGCGACAACACGCTGCGCGTGGTCGTCCGCGAGTACACGCGCGAGGCCGGAGTGCGGAACCTCGAGCGCCGGATCGCCGACCTGCTGCGAAAGGCGGCCCGCGAGATCGCCGAGGGCCGCGCCAAGAAGATTGCGGTCGACACGCGCAGGGCCCGCGCCTGGCTCGGCCCGCGGCGTTTCCCGGCCGACCCGCGCAAGCGCACCGCCGACCCGGGCGTGGCGACCGGCCTCGCCTACACGCCGGTCGGCGGCGACGTGCTCTTCATCGAGGCGACCGCGTACCCGGGCAAGGGGAACCTGACGATCACCGGCCAGCTCGGCGACGTGATGCGCGAGTCGGCGCAGGCTGCGCTCTCGTGGGTGCGCTCGCACGCCGAGGAGCTCGGGCTCGAGGAGAACTGGTTCGCCGAGCACGACGTGCACATCCACGTTCCGGCCGGCGCTGTTCCGAAGGACGGCCCCTCGGCCGGCATCACGATCGCCACCGCGATCGCCTCGCTCCTGCGCAACGAGCCGGTCGCCGAGGACGTCGGCATGACGGGCGAGATCACGCTCACCGGCCAGGTGCTCCCGATCGGCGGCCTCCGGGAGAAGGTGCTCGCGGCTCAGCGGTACGGCCTGAAGCGGATCGTAATGCCGCGCGACAACGAGCCTGACCTCGTGGAGCTGCCGGCCGAGACGCGCAGGGAGCTCGAGTTCATCCCGGTCGACACGATCGAGGAGGTCTTCGCGGTCGCCTTCTCTGCGCCGGCCCGTTCGCGCCCGCACGCCGCGCCCGCCTCGGAGCGCCAGGCCGCCGCTTCCGGTTAGCGGGACGCGCGGGCAGGGTAGAGTCTCCCCGCTTGTAAGCAAGCCGAAAGGACGCTCTGCCATGACGAACGCGAAGGAAAGGCTCGAAGACGCAAAGCCCTACGTGAAGCGCGCGATCCAGGACGAGGAGCTGCGGGAAAGCCTGCGCAGCGCCTTCTCCACCGCCCGCGATGTCTACGACGAGCTGGTGGGCAACCGCGGCGTCACGGGGATCGCCTCCAAGGTCGCCACCGACCAGGACATCCAGGACCAGCTCCGCTCGGCGATCGAGGACCTGCGCAGCGCGGCGAACCGGATCCAGGGAGCAGACAGCCACAAGAGCCGCAACACCTCGCTGCTGCTCACGGGCATCGCACTCGGGATCCTCTTCAACCCGATCACCGGGCCGGAGACCCGCCGCTGGCTGAAGGACACGATCTTCGGCGCCGACGAAGAGTTCGGCTACGGCGGCATCTTCGAGCGGCAACGGAAACTAGCTAGGGCCGGGGCGCCTTCGGGCGCAGGCCGAGCGTGCGCAGCACCTGGCCCTCGCCGCCGTTCTGGCTGCTCATCGCGCGCTGCAGCGAGGCCGGGTCGAGGCCGCTCGCCTCGGAGATGTCCGAGACCTGGAGCAGGATCGCCGCCGGCTTCGGCGCCGGGTCGGCGATGCCGGTTTGCGCGAGCCAGGAGGCGACGTCCGAGAAACGGACGTCCTGGAGGTGCTTCCAGGCGTTGAGGTACGGCGTCGGGTCGACTGCGCCGTCGTAGCCCATGAAGAGCAGCGAGTACGGATGCACCTCGAAGTGCAGGTGGGTCGGAGTGCCCTGCGCGTCGCCCGTGTTGCCGACGAAGCCGAGCATCTCACCGGCCCGGACATGGGCGCCGTTCTTGGCAAGCGGCGTAAACGCCGAGAGGTGCGCGTAGTAGAACTCGTTGCCCTGGTCGTCGCGGAGCCAGAGCCGGTTGCCGCCGACGTCGTTCCAGCCGACCGAGAAGACGATCCCGTCGGCGACGGCGAGGATCGGCGCGCCGAGGGGGGCGAAGATGTCGTCGCCGTGGTGCCAGTTGCCGGAGACGTCACCGCGGAACGCCCCATAACTGTCGCCGAACTGCGACGGCCCGTAAACCGGGAAGACGTAGCCGCCGGCCGTCAGCTTCGGCTGCAGGCCCGTCGGCGGCCCGAGCAGCGGCGGTGAGGTCGGCTTCTTGTGCTTCGTCGGCTCCGGCGCGACCGGGGTCTTCTTGCCCTGCTTGCCGGAGGCCTGGTTCGGCGCCGGCCCCGGCACGACCGGCTTGGGCGAGACGGCGACGTTTGCCTGGACGCTCGCCTCCGCGTAGCCGATCTGGATCTCCGCGCCGGCGGGCAGGCCGCCGTGCGGCGCGGTCAGGTGGATCGCCAAAGCGCTGACGAACCCGTGGAAGCCCTGGGCGCCTCCGGCGCCGAGGCTCGAGTCGGTGCCCTCCTCGAGCGTGGTCAGGTAGCCCCAGTCCGCGAGTGGGATGCGGATGTTCGGCGCGGGCGGCGTGTCGGTCCCGAGGACTGTCAGGCCCGTCACCGAGGCGCCAGAGAAGTTGCCGCCGGCGTTGCGGCCGCGGGTGGAGCCGTGCGCGGCGCCCGTGACCGTCGTGGCGGTGACCTCGCCGTTGAAGACGCTGACGGTGCCGACCTGCGTCGTCGAGCTCGCCGTCGCCGACGTGCCGGAGTTCGTCGCGGCCGACGCGCTGATCGAGCCGGTCGTCACCACCGAGCCGTCGGCGGGGTACGAGAAGCTCGAGCCGAACGCCGCGTGATCGGGCGGCGACGAGATCGAGCCGGCGGTCACGCTGGGCTGTCCCGGCACCACCACCCGGACCGCAACAGCACGTGCAGAGCCGCCTGCGGTCGCACCGGCGCTTCCGGCACCCCCCGCCCCCGAGATCAGGACGAGGAGACCCGACAGCGCCACGAGCATCGGGAGCCGCTTCCCCACCGTCCCCGCATTATCAGCAAAGACGGCGACGAATGGAGGTTTCGACTAGGTATCGGTGGCCAGGCGCCGCTTTGCGAACTCGGAGAAGCGGGTTCGCTCCTCGTCGCCCGGACCGAGCCTGTGGGCGGGGACGTCGGCCTCGGCGACCTCCTTCGCAACCGCGAGCACCTCGGCCACGACTGCCTCGTGATGCCTTGGATCGCTCGCCAGCTGCTCCGCCCAGGTCGCGCCTTCGGTCTCCTCGACGTCGTTCTCGACGAGCAGCCGGCCGAGCAGAATTCCGACGCGGATGTAGGCGAACGTCCGGAAGGCAAGCAGCTGCTGCGGCGAGGAGACGAGCCGGCCGATCTCCGGGTGCTCCTCCTGCACCTGCGCCACGATCGAGCCGATCGGCTCGTCGACCAGTGGGATCCAGACCTCTTCGTGCCCGGTCACGTCAGGAAGCATAGGACGGCCTTCGCAGCGCCCGCCAGGCGAGCTGGGCCGCGACGGCGAGCACCAGCACACCGAACAGCCGCCGCAGCACGTGCTCCGGTAAGGCCTCCGCGATCTGGACACCGCCCTCGACGCCCGCGACCGCCGCCAGTCCCACCACGAGGGCCGACCGCCAGCGCACGTTCCCGTAGTGGCGCTGGCGCCAGGCGCCCGCGATCGAGGTCGGCAGGATCGCGAGCAGCGACGTCGCCTCGGCGTGGAGCTGCGTCAGCCCGAGCACGAGCGTCAGCGTCGGCACGAACAGGATCCCGCCGCCGACGCCGAAGAGGCCCGCGAGCACGCCGGTGGCGAGGCCGATCGCACCTGCTAGGAACAGCGCCCACATCAGACCAGGAGGTAGAACGCGACGGCCGCGAGCAGCGCTGCAAAGGCCAGGGTGAGCGTGCGGTTGCCGAGCCGCTGCTGCAGCGAGGCGCCGGCGACCGCTCCGAAGGCCGCGGGCAGGCCGACGACCGCCGCGGCTCCGACCTTCAGCTCGCCGTGGAACCCGTAGCTGACGGCGCCGACGAACGCGATCAGTCCGATCGCGGCGAGCGAGGTGGCCATCGCCGGCCGCTCGTCGAAGTGGGCGAGCAGGATCAGCAGCGGCACGACGACGATGCCGCCGCCCACGCCGAAGAGCGCGCTGAAGAGGCCGGCCAGCAGGCCGATGAGAACGAGGCGCACCGCCGTATTCTGCGCGGTGTGGACGATCGGCTGGCGCTGCTGCGGTCGGAGCCCGGCCGCGCGGCCGTGCTGCTCGACGTGGACGGGACGCTGTCGCCGATCGTCGCGCGGCCCGACCTTGCAGTGGTTCCCGAGGACGCGCGCGCCGAGGTACGCCGGCTGGCGGGCTGCTACGCGCTCGTCGCGTGCGTGAGCGGACGAACCGCCGAGGACGTCGCGCGCCTGGTCGGCGTCGATGGCGTCGTCTACGTGGGCGTGCACGGGCTCGAGCTCGCGCCGGAGGCGGCGGAATGGCGCGAGGTGCTCCGGCCCTTCGCGGCCGAGCGGTGGCCGTGGCTCGAGGACAAGGGCCTGACGGTCGCGCTGCACTGGCGGCTCGCTCCCGACGAGGAGGCTGCCGAGCGGCAGTTGCGGTCGGTCGCCGTGCGCGCCGAGGCGGCGGGCCTCGAGGCGCGCTGGGGGCGGAAGGTGTTGGAGCTCCGGCCGCCGGTCGCCGCCGACAAGGGCACGGCCGTTCGCTTCCTGCTCGAGCAACGCGGCTTGCAGCGCGCGCTCTACGCCGGCGACGACACGACCGACCTCGACGCCTTCCGCGGGCTCGACGGCCTCGAGCTTGGCGTGCGGGTCGCGGTCTCGTCCGCGGAGTCGCCGCTCGCGCTGCGCGAGGCCGCGGACCTGGTGGTCGCGTCGCCGGAGGAACTGGTCGAGCTTCTGCGGACGCTCTAGGAGAAGGCGAGCAGGGCGACGCCCAGGACGACCACTGCGGCGCCGGCCAGTCGTGTGGTGCTCACCCGCTCGCCGAGAAAGCTCGCCGCGGCGGCGGTCGCGATCACGACGCTCGTCTCGCGCACGGCGGCCACGGCCGGCGCGCTCGCGAGCCGGAGCGCGAGCAACACGAGCAGGTAGGCAGACGCCGACGCCGTGCCGATGACCAGGGTCGCCGGGCTGACCGCGGCGCGGACACGCGGGCGGCCGACGACGAGCGCGTAGACGAGCGCGGGCGCGACCATCACGAGGAGCAGGTACGGCCCGGCCGCGGCGTGCTGGATCCCGTAGCGGTCGACCACCGTGTAGCCCGCGATCGCGGCGGCGATCGTCACGCCGAACGCGAGGCCGGCACCGCTGCCGCGCGCGCCGCGAACGAGCAGCACGCCGATCCCGACCGCGATCACCCCCGCAACCCCGAGCGCCGACGGCACGGCGCCGCCCGCCGCCACCACGTAGAGCAGCGCCAGCACCGGCGCAAGCCCGCGCGCGACCGGGTAGACGAGGCTCAGCTCATAACGGCGATACGCGGTGGCCAGGAGCGCCACGTACGCGAGCTCGAGCGCCGCCGAGGCGACGATGAACGGCACCGCCGCCGCCTCGACGCGCCAGGTCAGCGCCGCGGGCAGGACGAGGACGAGCACCAGCGCAACGAGCGCGACCGCGGTCGCGGCCTCGGTGTCGCGCTCGCGCGCGAGCAGCAGGTTCCAGAGGGCGTGCAGCGCGGCGGCGCCGAGCGCAAGCCCCAGCGCGTCGAGCGGCATGCGCGCGACCGTACCATCGGGCGATGCACCTGACGGACGCCGTCCTCGCGCCGCTCCGGGAACGCTACGGCGAGCCTCAGCCGCTGCGGTGGAAGGGGGAGGTGACCGCGCCGGAGCTCGCGCTCGCCGGCAGCTCGCCGGAGCGCCGCCACGACGTGACGTTCTTCGTCTTCGATCCCCGCGGGCGGCTTGCGCTGATCCAGAAGCCGTCGTACCCGGAGGGCGTCTGGCGGCCACCGGGCGGCGGCGTGCGGCCGGACGAGGCGTTCGAACGCGGCGTGCAGCGCGAGGCGCGCGAGGAGCTCGGCGTCCACATCGAGCTCGAACGCTTCCTCGTCAGCAGCGAGGCGACGTTCCGCGGACCGAACGGCACGATCGACTGGCGCACGCACGTCTTCTCAGCGCGCACCGAGGAGGAGCGGCTCGACCCAATCGACACGCACGAGATCAGCGCCGCCCGCTGGGGGAGCGCCGAGGAGCTCGCAGGCCCGATCAGAGCGCGCCTGCTCGAGACCGGCCGGGCGCTCTGGCACTACCGCGTCGCGCTCCATGACGCCGCGTTAGACGAGCTTCAGCAACTCCGGTAGCTCGCGGATCCGCAAGCCTTGCCAGTCCTCGGGAAGCTCGCCCGTCGGCGACTCGACGCCCACCGCCGTCATGCCGACCCGCTCCGCGCCGCCGAGCTCGTCGTTCGCGCCGTCGCCGACGAACATCGCCTCCCTCGCCTCGACGCCGAGCTTCTCGAGCGCGATCCGGTAGATGCGCGGGTCGGGCTTGCGCAGCCCGACCGCAGCCGAGAACACCTCGGCGTCGAAGAGCCCGTGGAAGTCCGTCTCCTCCCAGAGCGAGACGACGTCCTCGCTGCAAACCGTGATCAGCCCGGTCTTGAGCCCGCGCTCGCGCAGCGCGGCGATCGTCTCGATCGCGCCCGGCACGGGCACGAGCCCTTTGCGCGTCACCTCCCGGCGAAGCGCCGTCACTCGCTCGACGTCCTCGGACGAGAGGTCGAAGAGCTCGAGCACGTCGCTCATCGGTCCCATTTCCCGCAGGTGGGCGAGCTCGCCATACCAGCGGCTCTCGAACTCGTCGACTGTGAGGCCGAGGTGCTCCGCGACCCGCGGCCGCGTCTCCGCCCACAGGTCTTCCGGCCAGACGGCGATCGTGTTCCAGAGGTCGAAGATCACCGCGCGCAGCGCTGGAGCACCTCCCACGCGACGCGGACGTCGTCCTCGGTCTGCCGCGCGTTCCCGCAGGCGAGGCGGAGTACGAAGCGCCCGTCGAGGCGCGTGCCGGAGAGGAAAACCTCACCACTTGCGTTCACCCGCTCGAGCAGCGCCTCGTTCTCGTCGTCGGAGCCGTCTCGCCGGAAGCAGACGACCGAGAACGGCCGCGGCGCACACAGCTCCCAGCCTGGCTCGTCGCGGACCCAGCCCTCGAACAGCTCGGCGAGCGCGATCCCGCGCCGGATCGAGTCCTGCAGGCCCTCGCGGCCGAAGCAGCGCAGCACCGTCCAGAGCTTCAGCGCACGGAAGCCGCGGCCGAGCTCGACCGAGTACTCGCTGAAGCTCACCACCTCGTCCGAGGTGCGCAGGTACTCGGGCACGAGGCTGAAGGCCGCGCGGAGATTCTCCGGCCGCCGTGTCCAGAACGCCGAGCAGCCCTGCGTCGTCAGCAGCCACTTGTGCGGGTTGACGACCAGCGAGTCCACGCCCTCGATGCCGTCGAACGCCCAGCGCAGCTCCGGGCAGACCATCGCCGAGCCTGCGTACGCGGCGTCGACGTGCACCCACACGCCCCCCGGCGCGCAGCGCTCGACCACCGCGGCCACTGGGTCGACCGATGTGGTCGAGGTGGTGCCGACCGTCGCGACGACCGCGGAGGCGCCGTCGAGCTCGAGCGCGTCCGGGCGCAGCCGAAACGCGTCGTCGACCGGCACCTTGCGCAGCTCCAGACCGAGCAGGCGGCACGCCCGCTCGACGGACGAGTGCGCTTGCTCGGAGGCGAGCACGTGGCCCGGCTTCGCCTCCCGCGCCGCAGCCAGCGCGGCGAGCGTCGCCACCGAGGCGCCTTGCTCGAGGTGCCCGTGCCAGCCGTCCGGGAGGCCGAGCAGCTCGGCCAGCCACGCGAGCGTCACCTCCTCGAGCTCCTGCAGCGCCGGGGAGGCGCGCCAAAGGATCCCGACCTGGTTCAGGCCCGCCGCGAGCAGGTCGGCGAGGATCGCCGGCTCCGAGCCGGTGGTCGAGAAGTAGGCGAAGAAGCGCGGGCTTTGCCAGTGTGTGAGGCCCGGCATCAGCACCTCCTCGACGTCGCGCAAGACCGCCCCGAACTCCTCGCCGCGTTCGGGCGGCGACGCCGGGAGTGCGTTGCGGATCTCACCCGGCGCGACCTGCGCCAGCGCCGGCAGCTCGCGCACGCGCTCGAGGTACGACGCGACCCAGTCGAGCGCCGCCACGCCGTCGTCGCGCAGCGCCACTAGACCTTCCGAGCCCTGACCGCCGTGCCGTACGCGCAGATCTCGGTCCAGTTGCCGCCCATCTCGGAGGTGTCGAACCGCATCGCGACGATCGCGTCGGCGCCCTTCGCCTGCGCCTCCTCGACCATCCGCTCGATCACCTGGAGCCGACGTTGCGCGAACGCACGGTCAGACCGAAGACCTCGCCGAGCGTCTCCGTGATCTCGTAGCCGGGCAGGTCGTTCGCGGTCGTGATCAGCATCGCGTCCTCCTACTTCATGAGCTTCCGCAGCTGCGCCCAGGTGCGCGTGTTCGCGACCTGCTCCACCGTCAGCCACCCGCGCCGCGCCTGGGCGACTCCGAAGTCGACGTAGTCCAGCGCCTTCAGCTGGTGCGCGTCGCTCGAGATCACGATCGGCACGCCCGCCTCGCCGGCGAGTCGCACGTTCACGTCGCGCAAGTCGAGCCGGTCGGGCTGCGAGTTGATCTCGAGGAACGTCCCCGTCTCGAGCGCCTTCTCGACCACCCGCTCGAGGTCGATCTCCATCGGCTCGCGCCGGGTGATCTTGCGGCCGGTCAGATGGCCGATCACGTCGACGTGCGGGTTCTCCATCGTCGCCAGGATCCGCTCGGTCGGCTCGCGGTCGAAGGCGGTGTGGATCGACGCGACAACCCAGTCGCGCTCGGCCAGCACGCCGTCGGGCACGTCGAGCGTGCCGTCGGCCTTGATGTTGACCTCGACGCCCTTCAGCAGCTTCAGCGGCGCGACGCGCTCCGCAAGCTTGTCGATCTCCTTGGCCTGCGCCTCCATGCGGCCCTCGCGCAGGTAGTGCGAGTGGTCGGTGATCGCGTAGTACGCGTAGCCGCGCTCCTTCGCGGCGAGCACCATCTCCTCGAGGGTGTTCTTGCCGTCCGCCGACCAGTGCGAGTGCGTGTGCATGTCGCCCCGGAGCCGGCCTAGCTCGATCAGCGTCGGCAGCTCGCCCTTCCGCGCGGCCTCGAGCTCGCCCGCGTTCTCGCGCAGCTCCGGCGGGATGTACTGGTAGCCGAGCCGGTCGTAGACCTCCTCCTCGCTCTCGGCCGTGACCACCTCGCCTGACTCGACGATCGTGATCCCGTACTCCGAGATGGAGAAGCCCCGGCGCACCGCATCCTCGCGGAGCGCCATGTTGTGCTCCTTGGAGCCGGTGAAGTGCTGCAGGAGGTTGCCGTAGCTCTCCGGCGGCACGACGCGCAGGTCGAAGCGGAAGCCTTCGTGCGAGACGACCGTCGCCTTCGTCGGGCCCTTCGCCGCGACCTCGGAGACCCACGCCAGCTTCGTGAAGTACTCCGTCAACGCCTTCGGGTCGCTGGCCGTGGCGATGATGTCGAGGTCGCGCACGGTCTCCTTGCGGCGGCGCGCGCTGCCGGCCTCGCAGACGCGGTCGACGGCCGGATGCTCGCGCAGGACGTCCACGACCGCGAGCAGCGCGGGGAGCGCCTGGCCGAGCAGCGTGCGGGGCTCGGCCGAAACTTTCTTCTTGCGGCCGGCCGCCTTGAGCACGGCTTCCTCTGTCTTGGCGCCGAGCCCCGGCAAGGCCCGCAGCCGCTGGGCGCGCGCGGCCTCCTTCAGCTCGGCGAGCGTCGTGACGCCGAGCTCCTGCCAGATCTTTCGGACCGTCTTCGGGCCCATTCCGGGGATGTGCAGGAACTCGACCACCTCGGGCGGGATCGTCTTGCGACGCTTCGAGAGCGCCTCGATCTCGCCGGTGTCGACGATCTGGACGATCTTGTCCTGGATCGTCCCGCCGATCCCCGGCAGCTCCTTCGCGGTGCCGTCGAGCGCCAGCTGCGCGACCGGGGTTCCCGTCTCACGGACCCGCGTGGCCGCGCGGCGGTAGGCGATCACCCGGAACGATGCCTCGCCCTCGATCTCGAGGAGGTCGGCCAGCAGCTCGAGCTGCTCGGCGACCTCGGCGTTGCGCGGAAGTGACTTGGTCTTGGCCACGCACAGCGATCATAGGGGCGTGAAGGCGGTCGTCTGCCTGCCCACCTACAACGAGCGCGAGAACCTCGAGCGCATGGTCGCCGCGCTCGCGGACAAGGGCGTGTCCGTGCTCGTGATCGACGACAACTCGCCCGACGGAACGGGCCGGCTCGCCGACGAGCTCGCCGCCCGGAACGGGCATGTTGCGGTGCTGCACCGGGCGCAGAAGGAGGGCCTCGGCCCCGCGTACCTCGCCGGCTTCAAGCACGTGCTCGAGGACCCAAAGGCCGAGCTGGTGCTGGAGATGGACGCCGATTTCTCGCACGACCCGAACGACGTTCCGCGCCTGATCGCGGCGGCCCGGGACGCCGACCTCGTGCTCGGCTCACGCTACGTCGAGGGCGGCTCGATCGGCAGCTGGGGCCTGATTCGGCGGTTCGTGTCGGCCGGCGGCTCGCTCTATGCGCGCGTCCTGCTCGGCGTCGACGTGCACGACCTGACCGGCGGCTTCAA
Organism: uncultured Actinomycetes bacterium; assembly: GCA_963765785.1. Lineage (GTDB taxonomy): Bacteria > Actinomycetota > Thermoleophilia > Gaiellales > Gaiellaceae > AC-32. Next base: position 283,665 of record CAVXXW010000001.1, on the reverse strand, counting down.
GTGCTTCCGGCGCGAGGTGCTGGAGACGCTCGACCTCGAGGCGATCGACTCGCGCGGCTACGCCTTCCAGATCGAGACCACCTACCGCGCGCTGCGAGCCGGGTTCCGGGTCGTCGAGGTGCCGATCGCGTTCGCCGACCGCGAGCACGGCGGGTCGAAGATGAGCCGCTCGATCGTGCTCGAAGCGATCTGGAAGGTGCCGTTGCTGCGGCTCCGCGCGCTGTCGGGCCGCCTGTAGCCTGGAGCCGTGGTCGACGTCACCGACGCCACCTTCGACGCCGAGGTCCTGCGGTCGGAGACGCCCGTCGTGGTCGACTTCTGGGCACCCTGGTGCGGCCCGTGCCACGCGGTCGAGCCCGTGTTCGCGTCGCTCGCCGAGGAGCACGAGGGCCTCGTCAAGTTCGTCAAGCTCGACATCGACCAGAACCTGCAGACGGCCTCGCGCTACGAGGTGCTCTCGATCCCGACCGCGATCCTGTTCGAGGGCGGCGAGGCGCGCGAGACGGTCATCGGGGCCCGGCCGCGCTCGTACTACGAGCAGGCCTGGGGCGCCTGGCTCACGACGTCGCCGACTCCGTGACCGGCGGCTGGGCCGTCGCGCCCAGCGCCTTCGACTTCCTGCGCGAGATCCGCATCGTCCCGCCCATCGCGCTGGTGCGGATCCGCGGGTCGGCGATCGAGTAGAGGATGTCGACCACGAGGTTCGCGATCACGACCGCGAAGCTGACGACGAGCGCGATCCCCATGATCACGGGCACGTCGCCGGCGCCGATCGAGGCCACGAACAGCCGGCCCATCCCGGGGAGCTGGTAGATGTCCTCGATGAAGAGGGCGCCGGCGAAGGCGACACCGACGTCCATTCCCAGCATGGTGATGATCGGGAGCATCGCGTTCCGCAGCGCGTGGCGCCGCACGACCTGGCCGGTGCCGGCGCCCTTGGCGTGGGCGGTACGGATGAAGTCCTCGTCCAGCGTCTCGAGCAGGCTCGCGCGGATCATGCGGGCGTAGAGCGCCGCGAAGACGAGCCCGAAGGTGATCCACGGCAGGACGAGGTGGTACGCCCAGAAGCTCGGGCCGAAGCAGCCGTTCGAGCTGTCCTTGATGTGCTCGAAGTCGCAGTAGCCCGAGATCGGGAACCAGTGCAGCCGCAGACCGAAGACGTACGAGAACACCAGGCTGATCCACAGCGGATGCGCGGCGGCGCCGGTGATCACGATCAGCATCACCCCTTTGTCCAAGAACGAGCGTGGACGTAAGGCGGCGAGGATCCCGATCGGGAAGGCGATCAGCAGCCAGATCAACAGCCCGCCCAGCACGAGCGACGCCGTCACCGGGAGCGCTCGTCCGATCACGGTGGTGACCGGCTCGTCGGTGGCGCGCGAGGTGCCGAGGTCGAAGTGCAGCGCGACGTGGCCGAGGAAGCTCAGGTAGGCGACCGGCACGGCGCCGCGAGCGTCGAACGGCGTCTGGAGATCCGTGCCGCGCTCGTTCCGGCGGGCGTTGCTGAAGTGCTTCGGCAGGACGAAGAAGACGACGAACGTCACCAGCGTCACCACGAAGGTGAGAACGATTGCCCAGCTCAGCCGTCTGACGATGAAGGCCAGCACCTAGGTCCCCGGCCTAGGGTCGCTGCTCGCGCAGATCAGCGCAAGTCGCCGGCCCCCCGCGCGCCGAAGTGCTCCCACCCTGCCAGGGCTACGGGCTCGCCGCGGAGCCGGATTGCGACGCCTTCGCCTTCCGCGCAGCGACCGATCACCGGGAAGCCTTGGGAATCGGAGGTGGCAGCCAGCAGCTCGTAGTCCTCGCCGAAGCCGAGGTCGTCGACCGTCGCGCCCGGGGCGAGTGGAACCTGCTCGAGGTCGAGCTCGACCCGGCAGCCGGAACGGGCCGCGACGTGGCCTGCGTCGACGGCCAGCCCGTCCGAGATGTCGGTGAGGGCGTGGGCGTTCTTCGCAAGGCGGCGCCCCTCCTCCAGCCGAAGCGGTGGCCGCGCCTGGCGCTGCTCGCGGAAGGCTGCGCCCGCGGCGCCGAGCGGCCCGGTCACGACCACGAGATCGCCTGGTCTCGCGCCGGCGCGGCCGGGCACGCGCTCGGAGCGACCTACCGCCGTCACGGCGAGCGTCAGCTGCGGCGCGCTCGTCGTGTCGCCGCCGACAATAGGAACGCCGGGCTCGTTCAGGCCCGCGTAGAGCTCGAGCACGTCGTCGAGCTCGGTCTCGGCCGGAGCGGCGAGCGTGACGAGCAGCGCGAGCGGCGCCGCGCCGGCGGCGGCGAGGTCGCTCAGGTTGACGGCTGCGGCGCGAAAGCCGAGCTCGCGCTGCGTCGTCCAGTCGAGCCGGAAGTGGACGCCCTCGACCAGCGCATCTTGCGTGACCACGAGCCCCTCGCCGAGCTCGGCGACGTCGTGGTCGATCCCGTGCGCGAGGCCGCGCTGCTCGAGCTCCGCCAGCAGGCCGAGCTCGCCGAGCTCAGAGAGCCGCATCGATCGCCGCGCGCAGGGCGCGCGCGTCGCGGACGGCGCGGATCACGGCCACGCCGGCGGCGCCGGCGAGGATGCAGTCGGCCGCGTTGTCAATATCGACGCCTCCGATCGCGACCACCGGCACCGAGACCGCGCGGCAGATCTCGGCGAGCCCGTCGAGCCCGATCGGCGGGTCTGCGTCAGCCTTCGACGGCGTCGCCCACACCGGGCCCGCGCCGATGTATGCCGCGCGCAGCTCCTCCCCGGCGCGCGCCTCCTCGACCGACGCGGCTGAGCGTCCGAGCAGCAGCCCCTCGCCAACCGCGCGCTCCGAGCCCTCGTCGTCGCGCCCGAGGTGGACGCCGTCCGCGCCGAGCCGGAGCGCCGCCTCGACGTCGTCGTTGACGATGAACGTCGCGCCTAGGAGCCGAAAGCCCCGGCCCGCCTCGACGAGCTCCGCCGTGGACGCGCCCTTGCGACGCAGCTGAACGACGGTCGCGCCGTCCTCGACCGCCACACGGCCCGTCTCCGCGTCCTCGACGATCGCGTGCAGCCTCACCGCGCGCGCGAGTCGAGCGTCTCGGGGTCGAGCGCGTAGAGCGCGTCGTAGAGGGCGACGTGGAACGATCCGGGGCCGCTCGCGCTCGAGGCGGCGTCCTCGCCGGCAACGCCGAAGGCGACCAGTGCGCCCGTAGCCGCCGTCAGCGCGTCCGGCTGGACGCCGAGGAAGCAGCCCGTGATCGCGGTCGACATGCAGCCGGTGCCGGTAACGGTGCCCATCAGCTCGTGGCCGTTGGCGACCGAGTTGACGGCCTCACCGTCGGAGACGTGGTCGACCGGCCCGGTCACGGCGACGACGCAGCCGAGCGCCCTCGCAGCCTCGCGCGCGAGGTCGGGGCCACCGGCGACGCCGACCGCCTCGACGCCGCGGATCTCGGCCTGCCGGCCGGCAAGCGTCGCGATCTCCGCCGAGTTGCCCCGCACAACGGCGAGCTCGAGCACGTCCAGCAGCCGTCGTGAGGTGTCCGTGCGGTACTCGGTCGCCCCCGCACCCACCGGGTCGAGCACGACCGGCACTCCCGCCGCGTTCGCCGCACGGCCCGCGGCGATCATCGCCTCGACCCACTCGTCGGAGAGCGTGCCGATGTTGAGCACGAGCGCCGAGGCGGCGGAGGCCATCTCCTCCACCTCCTGCAACGCGTGCGCCATCACCGGCAGCGCGCCGATCGCGAGCGTCGCGTTGGCGGTCTCGTTCATGACCACGTAGTTCGTGATCTGGTGGACGAGCGGCTTGCGTTCGCGGATCGCCGCGAGGTCGGTTCCGGCACTCATGCCGCTCCTCGCAGGCCGAGCACGTCCACCGGCCCGTCGCCGGCGCCGATCTCCGCGAGGCCCTGCGCGACCGCCCTCGAAGCGGCCTCGGCCGCCCCCCGCGCCGCCTCCTCCAGCGTCAGACCCTGCGCGAGCAGCGCCGCCAGCGTGGCGGAATGGGTACAGCCCGCGCCGTGCGTCGCGCCACTCTCGACCCGCTCGACCGGAATCTCGACGTGCCGCTCGCCGTCGAAGAGGTGGTCGACCGGCTCGCCGTGGCCGCCGGTCACGATCGCCGCCGGCGCCCCGAGGGCGACCAGTCGCTCGGCGAGCTCACGTTTCGACCCCGGGCCGGCCAGCGCCTCCGCCTCCGCGAGGTTCGGCGTCACCACCGTCGCGAGCGGGAAGAGCCGCCCGACCAGCGTCTCGACCGCGTCCTCCTCGAGCAGCCGCGCACCGGAGCTCGCGACCATGACCGGGTCGACCACCAGCGGCAGCGGGTGCTCGTCCAGGACATCCGCAACCGCGTCGATCACCTGGCGCGAGAAGAGCATCCCCGTCTTCGCCGCGTCGACGCCGATGTCGTCGAGCACCGTCTCGAGCTGCGACCGCACGAACGCCGGCGGCACCTCGTGCACCGCGGTCACCCCGGTCGTGTTCTGGGCCGTCAGCGCGACAATCGCGCTCGTGCCGAAGCAGCCCGCGGCCGCGAAGGCCTTCAGGTCGGCCTGGATGCCCGCGCCTCCACCGGAGTCGGAGCCCGCAATCGTCAAGCACTTCGGAACCATCGTCTCCCTTCGCCGGCATGACCCGGATCAGGTTCCAGCACGGGGGAACCCAGGGTTCCCCCGTGAGCCCCCTCCTTCTCGTGATCGGCATCGCCGGCCGCGCTGAGCTCCGGCCGGGCAAAGCCCAGCCTCCGCGGCAACTCGTAGTTCTCCAAGTCCGTTCCTCCCTTCGCCGGCATGACCCGGATCAGGTTCGTCGGGTGTGATCTCAGCCCGTCAGGGCACCCCGGAGCGGCCATGGTACCGTCGTGACGATGGCCACAGCGACGCGATCCGACGTCCAGCTTGCAGAGCGGTTCCTCGAGGCGCTCGGTGCGGGAGACTGGGACGGGATCCGCGCGCTCTTGGCCCCCGACGTGCGGATGCGGACGCTCGTTCCCACGAGACTGCGAGAGGAGGAGGGGCCCGACGCGGTTATCGGCCGGTTCACCTACTGGTGGGGCGGACTGGACGACCTGCGGCTGCTCGACTCCGAACTCGAGCAGGTGGCGAGCCAGGTGCGCGTCCGCTACCGGCTCGCCGGGACCGACCCGGACGACGGCCCGCTCGCCGTCGAGCAGGTCTGCTTCTTCACGGTCGACGGCGGGCGCATCGCGAAGATCAACTCGGTCTGCTCCGGCTTTCAGCCGGCCGAGTCGCTGCTCTGAGCAGTTACGACGGGATCGCGGCCTGGTACGACGCGGAGTTCGCGACGAGCGAGCTCGGCCGCTCCGCCCGCCGGATCGTCCTCCGCCTCGTCGGCGACGGCGGCGGGCGGCTGCTCGATCTCGGCTGCGGCGGCGGCGCGCACGCGGCCGAGTTCGCCGAGCACGGCTGGAGCGTGACGGGCGTCGACGTCTCCGTGGAGCAGCTCGAGCTCGCCCGGCGGCGCGGCGTCGACGTGGTCCAGGCGGACGCGTCCGACCTCCCGTTAGGCGACGGGACCTTCGACGCCGCCGTCTCGATGTTCACCCACACCGACGTCGCCGACTTCGCCGGGCTGGTACGCGAGGCTGCACGCGTCCTCACGCCTGGTGGACGATTCGTCTACCTCGGCGTCCACCCGTGCTTCGTCGGGCCGCACGCGTTCGTCCACGGCAGAGACGTCCCCGAGCTCCACGGCGGCTACCGCGACACCTCGTACCGGACGGAGGCGCCGGGAATCTGGGACGAAGGCCTGCGGGCGAAGGTCGGAGCCGTCCACCTCCCGCTCGGGCTCTTCGTCCAGACCTTCCTCGATGCCGGGCTGGTGCTGGATCGCTTCGAGGAGCCCGAGGGCCGCGAGTACCCGCACGTGGTCGCGCTGCGGGCGCGCCGATGAACGTCGTCGCGGCCTGGGACGAGCTGCTCCAGGGCGAGGAGCTCGCGCACCTCGAGGTCGTGCCTGCTCGAGACGCGCGCCTGGCGCCGCTGCCGGAGGGACTGCACCCGCGGGTGCACGAGGCGCTGGCGGCGCAGGGGGTCGACTCGCTCTACGCGCACCAGTCCGACGCCTGGGAGGCGGCGGCGCGCGGCGAGCATTTCGTCGTCACGACCGGCACCGCCTCCGGCAAGACGCTCGCCTTCAACCTGCCGGTCCTCGACGCGCTCACACGGGAGCCGAAGCAGCGGGCGCTCTACCTCTACCCGACCAAGGCGCTCGCGCAGGACCAGCTGCGCGCCCTCGGAGCCTTCAGGCTGCCGAAGCTCCGGGCCGCGATCTACGACGGCGACACCGCGGCCGACCGCCGCTGGCAGGTGCGCAAGTGGGCGAACCTGATCCTGTCCAACCCGGACATGCTCCACGTCGGCGTCCTGCCGCACCACGACCGCTGGGGCGACGCGCTCTCGAACCTCGCGTACGTGATCGTCGACGAGGCGCACGTCTACCGGGGCGTCTTCGGCTCGCACGTCGCCAACGTGCTCCGGCGGCTGCGGCGGCTCGCCCGCGTCTACGGCGCCGACCCGCAGTTCCTGCTCGCTTCGGCCACGATCGCGAACCCCGGCGAGCTGGGTATGCGCCTGCTCGGCGTGGAGACGACCGTGATCGGCGACGACGCCGCGCCGCGGGCGGAGCGGACGGTCGCGCTCTGGAACCCGCCGCTCACCGACGAGGAGCTCGGCCTCCGTGCGAGCGCGCTCGGCGAGGTCTCGAAACTGATGGCCGACCTCGTCGAGCGCGGCCTGCGCACGCTCTGCTTCGCGAAGAGCCGGCGCGCGGCCGAGCTGATCCACCGCTTCACGGCCGACCGGCTCGGCGACGACTCGCGGCTCTCGCCCTACCGCGCCGGGTACACGCCCGCGCAGCGTCGGGAGATCGAGCGGCGGCTACTCGATGGCGACCTGCTCGGCGTCTCGGCGACGAACGCGCTCGAGCTCGGGATCGACGTCGGCCTGCTCGACTGCGTGATCTCGGTCGGCTTCCCGGGCACGGTCGCCTCGCTGCGTCAGCAATGGGGCCGCGCCGGACGCCGCGGGCACGGCCTGGCGGTGCTGGTCGCGAGCGAGGACGCGCTCGACCAGTACTTCATGCGCGAGCCGCGGGCGCTGCTCGGGAGGCGCGTCGAGGCGGCGATCCTCGACCACGAGAACCCGCGCGTGCTCGACGGCCACGTGCGCGCGGCCGCCTTCGAGGCGCCGCTGGACGACGGGGACCGCGAGGTGCTCGGCGACGCCGCGCTCGAGCGGGCCGCGGCGCTGCCCGACCTCCGGCACACGCCGGCGGGCTACGTCTGGGCCGGGCGCGACTACCCCGCCGCGCGTGTGGCGCTGCGGTCGACCGGCCCCGAGGCGTTCATGGTCGTCGACGCGTCGAGCGGGACCGTGCTCGGGATCGTCGAGGAGGCGCGGGCCTTCTCGACCGTCCACGAGGGCGCGATCTACCTCCACCTAGGCGAGAGCTACCGCGTCCGGGAGCTCGACCTCGGCTCGCGCACGGCTGTGGTCGAGCCGTTCACCGGCGACTACTACACCCAGGCGAAAATCGAGACGACGACGGCCATCGTCGAGCCGCGCCGCAGCGACCGCCGGTTGGGAGTCGACCTCACCTTCGGCTCGGTCGTCGTCACCGACCAGGTCGTCGGCTACCAGAAGAAGTCGATCCAGACGCAGGAGAGCCTCGAGCTGGTCGCGCTCGACCTCCCGCAGACGGAGTTCGAGACGGAAGCCGTCTGGTTCCTCCCGGAGCCGTGGATGCTCGACGGCCTCGAGGAGATGCCGCGGCTGCTCGGCTCGCTCCACGCGGCCGAGCACTCGCTGATCGCGCTGCTGCCGCTGTGGGCGATGTGCGACCGCTGGGACATCGGCGGCCTCTCGACGAACCTCCACTTCCAGACCGGCCGCCCGACGATCTTCGTCTACGACGGCCACTCCGGCGGCGTCGGCATCACCGAGCGTGGCTTCGACGTCTTCGAGGGCTGGGCCGCGGACACCGCCAAGCTGCTGCACGGCTGCCCGTGTGAGCGCGGCTGTCCGTCGTGCGTCCAGAGCCCGAAGTGCGGCAACCTCAACGAGCCGCTCGACAAGGCCGGCGCGCTGACGCTCCTGGATCGGATGCTGTCCGCGGCGTAACATCCGTCGCATGGCGCTGCTGTTGATCCTGCTCGCGCTGTTCGCGTTCATCGGGTTCGGGACTGGCTCCGGGGCCGTGGGCCGCGTCACGGAAAGCTCGTCGGCAACTGGCAGCTCGAGCGCGACGGGAAGCGCGTCTTCGACCGTCACTCAGAGCTCCGTCCGGACGGTGAACGGCGTGACGAAGGAGACCTGCATCGTCGTGACGTGGAAGGCCGGCCAGGCGGCACACCGCCGTCCGTGCCACAAGGCGCCGGCGAAGCCCTAGCTGTCGATTCAGCGCGCGCCCGTTCGTCTTACCCCTCGTAAGCGACGAAGGAGGGCTCATGCAGTACCTGCTCTTGATCTACGGCAACGAGAACGGCTGGGAGACGATGAGCGAGGAGGAGCGCGGCCAGATCTTCCAGGCCTACGGCACCTACACGCAGGAGCTACAGGGCTCCGGCGCGATGGTGGCCGGCGACGCGCTCCAGCCCACGCAGACCGCGACCACCGTCCGCGTGCGCAACGACGAGACCCTGACCACCGACGGCCCGTTCGCGGAGACGAAGGAGCAGCTCGGCGGCTACTACCTCGTCGACGTCGGCTCGCTCGACGAGGCGCTCGAGTGGGCGGCCAAAATCCCCGGCGCACGCCACGGCGCGATCGAGGTGCGGCCGGTGATGGTCTTCGAGGAGGACATGTAGTCCTCGACGAGCTCTACCGGGAGGAGTGGGGGCGCACGCTCGCGGTCCTCGCCCGCACTCTCGGCGACGTGGGGCTCGCCGAGGACGCGGTGCAGGACGCATTCGCGGCAGCGCTCGAGCGCTGGCCGCGAGACGGCGTCCCCGCCAATCCCGGCGCGTGGCTCCTGACCACCGCGCGCAACCGCGCGATCGACCGCATCCGGCGCGAGCAGACGCTGCGCCGCAAAACCGAGCTGCTGGCCGCGCTCGAGGCCACCGAGGAGGTGGACGAGACGATCCCCGACGAACGGCTCTCCTTGATCTTCGCGTGCTGCCATCCCGCGCTCGCGACCGAGGCGCAGGTGGCGCTGACGCTGAGAACGCTCGGCGGCCTGACGACCGAGGAGATCGCGCAGGCATTCCTCGTGCCCGAGCCGACGATGGCGCAGCGCCTCGTGCGCGCCAAGAAGAAGATCCGCGCGGCCGGCATCCCGTTCCGGGTCCCGCCCGACCACCTGCTGCCAGAACGGCTGCGCTCGGTGCTGGCGGTCGTCTACCTGATCTTCAACGAGGGCTACGGGCCGCCGCCGCGGGCAGAGCTCTGCGAGGAGGCGATCCGCCTCGGCAAGGTGCTCGCGGTGCTGATGCCGGACGAGCCGGAGGTGCTCGGGCTCCTCGCGCTGATGCTGCTCCACGACGCACGCCGGGACGCGCGGCTGGATGCAGCGGGCGAGCTCGTGCTGCTCGACGACCAGGACCGGTCGCGCTGGAATGCCGCACGGATCGCCGAGGGTCGCCGGGTGCTCGACCGCGCGCTACCGCTGCGGCGGCCGGGGCCGTACCAGGTGCAGGCGGCGATCGCGTCGCTGCACCTCGAGCCGGAGACGGACTGGCCGCAGATCGCGCTGCTCTACCGGCGGCTCAACTGCTTCGCGCCGTCGCCTGTGGTCGAGCTCAACCGGGCCGTCGCCGTCGCCATGGCAGACGGGCCGGAGCGCGGCCTGGAGCTGATCGACTCGATCGGCGGGCTCGAGGGCTACCGCCACCTCCACTCGGCGCGCGCCGACCTGCTGCGGCGCCTCGGCCGCGGCCCCGAGGCGGCCGAGTCGTACCGGCGGGCGCTCGAGCTCGCCTCGCAGCCGGCCGAGCGCGCGTTCCTGGAGCGGCGGCTCGCCGAAGTACGATCCGGCGCGTGAGCGTCGAGCCCAAGACGTACGGCTGCCAGTCGATGACCGACGAGCTGCGTCGCGTGCTCGTGCGGGCGCCTCGCGCGGAGGACCTGCACGGCTGGCAGATGTGCGGCTGGCGCGCCGAGCCCGACGCGCGGCGGATCGAGGAGGAGCACGAGGCGTTCTGCGCGCTGCTCGAGCGAGCGGGCGCCGAGGTCGTGCACGCCGAGTCGCCGGCGGACGGGAACCCCGACGCGATCTACACGTACGACCCGGCGCTCGTCGCGGACGACGGCGCGATCCTGCTCCACCCGGGCAAGGAGTGCCGCCGGGGCGAGGTCGGCGCGATGGCGGAGGACTTCGAGCGCGCCGGCGTCCCGGTCGCGGGTGAGCTGCGCGACCAGGAGTGGGCCGAGGGCGGCGACTGCTGCTGGCTCGACGAGCGGACGCTCCTCGTCGGCTGCGGCTACCGGACGAACGAGGCCGGGATCTGTCGGCTGCGGGAGCTGCTGCCGGACGTCGAGGTCGTCGCGTACGACCTCCCGCACTGGCACGGGCGTGACGAGGTGATGCACCTGATGTCGCTGATCAGCCCGCTCGCCCCGGACCTGGCGGTCGTCTACGCGCCGCTGCTGCCGACGAGGCTTGCCCAGCTGCTCGAGGAGCGCGAGGTCGAGCTGGTCGAGGTGCCCGACGAGGAGTTCGCGAGCATGGGCTCGAACGTGCTCGCGCTCGCTCCGCGCGTCGCGCTGGCGCTCGAGGGCAACCCGCGCACGCGAGAGCGGATGGAGCGCGCGGGCGTCGGCGTGCTGACGTACCGGGGCGAAGAGCTGTCGAAGGGCGACGGCGGCCCGACGTGCCTCACGCGTCCGCTGCTCCGAGCCTGAAGCTCAAGTAACAGACTGTTACAAGCACCTTGGGCCCGCCGACCCCGCTCTACGTCAGCGTTCGAACCCTCCAAGTAACAGACTGTTACTTGGATCGACAAGGCCCGGCTGTACGGTCACGTCGTCCGCCGTGGACGCCGGACGAGCTCGCCGCCGCAGTTCGGGCAGACGCGGTCGAGGGCCGCGACGCACTCGGCGCAGAACGTGCACTCGTACGAGCAGATGTAGGCCTCGCCATCCGGCGCGAGCTCGGCGTTGCAGCGCTCGCACGACGCCCGCAGCTCGAGGCTCACGGCAGCGCCTCCAGCGCCAGCTCGACCGCCTCCCGCGGCGTGGCCGCCCGCCGCACGCCGTCCAGTTGCCAGCCGGGTTCCAGAATCACAACCGGCCGGCCGAGCACGTTTGCCAGGCCGATCTCCGCGAGCGTGCCCCACTGCCCGCCGACCGCGATCACCGCGTCGCCGGAGGCGACCACCGCAAGGTTCCGCGCGTGCCCGACGCCGGTCACGACCACGTGGTCGATCCACTCGTTCGCGTCGCGGCGGCTCTCGCCGGGCAGCACGCCGACGGTGACTCCGCCCGCCGCCTTCGCGCCGCGCGCCGCAGCGGCCATGACCGAGCCGAGGCCGCCGGTGACGACTGTGCAGCCGCGCTCCGCGAGCAGCCGGCCGACCTCCTCGGCGCGCCCCTCGTGCTCAGCGCCGCTTCCGATGACCGCAACCTGCACCCCCGGCATGCGGCGATAGTAGAGGGGTGAGCGAGCGCGAGGCCCACGGCGGCACCCTCGTGATCGGCGGCGGCTTCGCCGGCGGCTGGGTCGCTCGCTACCTCGGCAAGCGCGGCGCGACGATCGTCAGCCCCGAGAACTCGATGCTCTTCACGCCGCTGCTCCCCGAGGCCGCTTCCGGCACGCTCGAGCCGCGCCACGTGGTCGTGCCGTTGCGGCAGATGTGCCCGCACGCCGAACTCGTCCTCGGCCGAGCGACGGCGATCGACTTTGCGGCGAACAGCGTCCAGGTCGACGCGGTCGACGCGCAGGTGAGCGTGCGCTACCGCGACCTGGTTGTCGCCCTCGGCTCGATCTCGCGCGCGCTCCCGATTCCGGGCCTCGCCGAGCATGCGCTCGGCTTCAAGAACCTCGCGGACGCGATCTACCTCCGCAACCACGTCCTCCAGCGCCTCGAGGCTGCCGACGCCGCGGCGATCGAGGCCCACCGGCGAGCCGAGCTCACTTTCGTCTTCGTCGGCGCCGGCTACGCGGGCGTCGAGGCGCTCGCCGAGCTCTCCGACCTCGTGCGCGACGCACTCCGCTACTACCCTTCGCTGCGCGGCGAGCCGCAGCGCTGGGTGCTGGTCGACGCGGCGCCGAAGATCCTCCCGGAGATCCCGTCGCGCCTGGGGGAGTACGCCGCGCGCCAGCTGACCAAGCGCGGGATCGAGATCCACGACCGCACGACCCTCGAGTCGGTCGAGGCGGACGGGGCGACGCTCTCGAACGGCGACCGGATCCCCTCGCGCACCGTCGTCTGGACGGCCGGCGTGAAGGCGAACCCAATTCTGAGCAACCTGGGGCTGCCGCTCGACGACCGCGGGCGCGTCAAGGTCGACGGGACGCTCCGCGTCGATGGCCACGAGCATGTGTGGGCGCTCGGCGACGGCGCCGCCGTCCCGAACCTCGCCACACCCGGCGCGGTTGACCCGCCGACCTCGCAGCACGCGCTCCGCCAGGCGCGGCGGCTCGCGAAGAACCTCGCCGGCGAGCAGAAGCAGTATCGGTACCAAATGCTCGGCCAGGTGGCCACGCTCGGCCGCTACAAGGGCATCGCCGACGTGCTCGGCCTGCGGCTGACCGGCTTCCTCGGGTGGTTCGTGACGCGGACGTACCACCTCTACCAGCTACCCCTTCTCTCGCGGAAGCTCCGCGTCGTCACCGACTGGACGACCTCGCTCTTCTTCCGCCGCGACATCGCGGAGCTTTCGATGCTCGGCCACCCCCAGCGCCTGGATGCCTGACGAGCTCGCCCGCGCCTGGGCCTTCCTCGACCGGGCCGACATGGCTGGTGGTCGCACCGTTCCCTCGAGCGTCGGCACCGCCGTCTTCGACGACGAGGTGCCGCTGCGGCTGGACTCGAACTTCCTGCTCGTCGACCAGCCGGCGGAGGCCGAGGACGTGCTGGCCGAGGCGAAGCGCCTCGACCGCCGCATGATCGTCTTTCGCTCGACCGAGCAGGGCGAGCGGCTGGCGCCGTTCTTCGCCGAGCGCGACTGGCTCGTGCGCCGGCATCTGCTGATGGCGCAGCTGCGCGAGCCCGACCGCGACGGCGACCCGAGCATCGTCGAAGAGGTCGCTGAGGAGGAGCTGCGACCGGCTCGTCAGCGCGTTGTCGAAGGCGAACCGTGGAGCAAACCGGAGATCATGGCCCAGCTGTTCGCGGCGAAGCACCGGATCGGCGAGCGGGTGCGCGTGCGCTTCTTCGCGCTCAGGGTCGAGGGTGAGGTCGTCAGCTACAGCGACCTGTACCAGGACGGCACGGAAGCACAGGTCGAGGACGTCGGGACACTTCAGGAACACCGCGGCCGGGGCTACGCGACCTCCGTCGTGCTCGCCGCGATCGCGGTGGCACGCGCAGACGGAGCCGAGTTCGTCTTCCTCGTCGCCGACCTCGAGGACTGGCCGAAGGAGCTCTACCGCAAGCTCGGCTTCGATGAGCTCGGCTACTTCGTGAAGCTGGTCTCGCCCGGCCTATGACGGCTGCGCTTACCGCGCGCGGCCTCGAGAAGCGCTACGGCTCGACCGTCGCGCTCGGCGGCGTCGACCTCGAGGTGAGCGAAGGCGAGCTCGTCGGGCTGCTCGGCCCGAACGGGGCGGGCAAGTCGACGCTCGTCAAGATCGCCTGCGGCCTCGTCCGCCCCACGCGCGGCACGGCGGAGGTCTGCGGCGCCCGCGCCGGCTCCCGCGACGCGAAGCGGCAGCTGGGCTACCTCGCCGAGCTGTTCCGCTTCCCCGGCTGGTACTCCGCCGACGAGCTGCTCGGACTGCACCAGCGGCTCGCTGGATCGGCCGGCGGTGCGCAGGAGCGGGCGGAGCTGCTCGAGCTCGTCGGGCTGAACGAAGCGCGCGACCGCCGGGTGGAGCAGATGTCGAAGGGAATGCAGCAGCGGCTCGGCCTTGCGCAGGCGCTCGTCGGGTCGCCGCCGCTCCTGCTGCTCGACGAGCCGACCAGCGCGCTCGACCCCGTCGGCCGGCGCACGGTCCGCCTGCTGTTGGAGGAGCTTCAGCGCCGAGGCACGTCTGTGCTGCTCAACTCGCACCTGCTGAGCGAGGTCGAGCTCGTCTGCGACCGGGTCCTGATCCTCCTCCGCGGCAAGGTGGTGACCGAGGGGTCGCCGGCGGAGCTGAGCCGGCCGCGTGGAATCGAGATCGAGACCGACGAAGGAACCGCGATGCACGACGGCACGCGCGAGGACGTGCCGCGCCTCGTGGCCGACCTGGTCGCGGCCGGGCGCCGGGTCTACGGCGTCCGCGTCCTCACGTCGACCCTCGAGGACACGTACCTCGAGGCCGTCGGCGGGGAGACGTCGTGAACGCGATCCCCATCATCGTCGGCTACGGCCTTCGCGAGGCGCTGCGACGGAAGGTCTTCGCAGTCGTCTTGCTGCTCACCGCCGGTTTCCTCTTCCTCTACTGGCTCGCCAACCACTACCTCTTCCGCGACCTCAGCCACATCGGCGCGCCCAACGGAATCGACGCCCGCGGGTTCGCCGGGGCGACGATGTTCGGCCTCGCGATGTTCGCGACGCTCTTCCTCGGGGTCGTGCTCGCGGTCTTCCTGACGCTGGGCGCGGTGCGCGGCGACGCCGAGCGCGGGCTGCTGCAGCCGCTGGTCGTGCGCCCGATCGACCGCTCGACGCTGCTCTTTGCGCGCTGGCTCGGAGCGGTCGCCGTCTGCACACCCTACGTCGCGGGTGTCTACGCCGCCGGAATGGTGATCACCGGATTGACCGGCCACTGGTGGCCCGACCACATCGTCGTGCCGGCGATCGAGCTCGCCGCCGGCGTCGCGCTCATCGCGGGGCTCTCGCTCCTCGGCTCCATCTTCCTCACCGCGACCGCGAATGGGATCGCGATCTTCATGGTGTTCGGCGCCGGCCTGGTCGCGGGGCTGCTGGGCACCATCGGCCATGGCCTCAACTCGCCGACGCTCAAACACGCCGCCGTGGTTGCCGCGTACATCGTCCCGTTCGAGGCGCTGTACCAAGATGCCCTCCACGAGATCACCGCGACCACGACCGGCTTGACGGGGTTCCTGCTCGAGCTCGGGCCTTTCGGCGGCGCGTTTATCCACGGCACGAGCGTCCGACTCTGGGCCTGCGCGTACATCGCGGTCGTCGCCCTGGTCGCGGCGCTGGCCTTCTCGCGCCGCGACCTCTAGGAGGGTTCGGCGGGGCAGCGCTCGTCGCCGGGGCGCGCTGGTCGTTCCGAGGCAAGGACGCAGGGAGCGTTCGTACCAAGAGAGGTACGGGCGCGACTGAGGACGGGGCTTCGGGGCGAGCAGCGTCTTCCGGCGGCTCAGACGGTGTCTTGCCGAGCCCTCCTGGTTCACCACGCCGTCTTGCGGAGGCTCTTCGCGAACGCCACGCGCTTCTTGCGCTCTTCGGAGCGCAGTCGCGCGTCCCGCTTGCGCGCCAACCGCGCGAGCTCGCGCTGCAGCGCCCGGTAGCTCTGCAGCCGCTCGCGCGGAAGACGGCCTTCGTCGATCGCTTCCTGCACGGCGCAGCCCGGCTCGCGCATGTGCGCGCAGTCGTTGAAGCGGCAGTCGACGGCCAGCTCGTCCACGTCGGCGAACGCCTCCTGGATGCCGTCGTCCGCGTCCCAGAGCTGCACCTCGCGCAGGCCCGGCGTGTCGACGAGCAGCGTGCCGCCGGGGAGGCGCAGGAGCTGCCGCGCGGTGGTCGTGTGCCGCCCGGTGCCGTCCTCCGCGAGCTCCTTGGTCGCCTGCGCCTCCTGCCCGAGCAGCCGGTTGGCGAGCGAGGACTTGCCCACGCCCGAGGAGCCCAGCAGCGCGACCGTATGCGCGGGCTGCAGGTAGGGCGAGAGCTCGTCGTGCCCTTGGCCGGTGACATTGCTGACGAGGTGTACCGGCACGCCGACCGCAACCAGCTCTGCTTCGAGCAGCAACGGGAGCGGGTCGTCGCAGAGATCGGCCTTCGTCAGCACGACGACCGGGGTGGCGCCGCTCTCCCAGGCCAGCGTCAGATAGCGCTCCAGGCGCCGGGCGCTGAAGTCGGCGTCGAGGCCGGTGACGACGAAGATCGAGTCGAGGTTCGCCGCCAGCACCTGCGCCTCAGCAGCGCCGAGATTGACCTTGCGCTGAAACGCGGAGCGCCGCGGCAGGACGCTCTGGATCGACTGCTCCCGCAGCACGACCCAGTCGCCGACCGCCGGGAGGTCGGCGCCCGAGGAGGCCTCGTGACGGAGCCGCCCGGCGACGCGTGCGCGCAATTGGCCGGCCTCGGTTAGGACGTCGTACTCGCCGCGGTGCTGGGCCGAGACGCGGCCCGGTATGCAGTTGTCGTACGGCTCGAGCGAGGCCGCGAAGCCGTCGTCCCAGCCGAGGTCGTTCAGGTTCAAGCGAAGCTCCTTTCAGGAATGGGGTGAACTCCGGGCAGTGCCCAAGGCTCAGGAGCTCGCTACGCGGAGGCGCCGACTAGGCGGCGCCGACCATAGAGGTCGCGCGGGCTTTGCCCGTGCGGCCGTCCAACGCACCTGCTCGGAGTCGCGGTGCTGCGAACAGCTCTGCGATTGCGGCTTTGAGCGTGCTGCGGCGGGCCGGGGAGCCTCAGGCTCTGCGACCGGAGGGTGCAATCGTCGTCATGTCGCACCTCCTTTGCCGAACAGCGAACGCGTCAGAGCCTAGCAGCCGGTTTGACGGAACGGCCGCGAATCGCGGGCCGGAGACGACTGCCGCGCTGTCACACGGGTACTGCCATTCCGCGAGACGCGTCCGACCGTCAGGTGAGCGACCGACGACTTCCCACTCTGCACTCGGATCGTGCGTAACGGGGCCGTAACGGCTACTGGAGCTTGCGAAGCGCGGGCCCGAGCAGCTGCTTCGTCGTCAGCACGCCCTCGTAGAGGTCGCCGTGCTTCTCGATCCGGTCGCGGACCGCGTCCGTTGTGAGCGCCAGCGGGTCGAGCGACTCGTCGACCTCCTCCCAGCGCAGCGGTGTCGAGACCGGCGCCCCTGGGCGCGGGCGCACCGAGTAGACCGAGGCGATCGTCTTGCCCTCGCCGTTCTGGTTCGCGTCGATCAGCACGCCCTTCCGCTTCGACTTCGTCCACTCGGTCGTCACGAGCCCGCGGTTCGTCGTCGCCAGCGCCCGCGCGACGATCTCCGCGAACTCGCGCGTGTCGTCGTAGGTGTGCCGCCGCGCGATCGGGACGAGCACGTGCATCCCATCCGAGCCGCTCGTCTTCGGGAACGACTGCAGCTCGAGCGCGTCGAGCACCTCCTTCACAAGCAGCGCGACCTGCACCGTCTCGCGAAAGCCGACGTCGGGCGAGGGGTCGAGGTCGAAGAGGACGAAGTCGGGCCGGTCGAGCTTCGGCACGCGCGAGTACCACGTGTTCAGGTCGATGCAGCCCATGTTCACCATCCAGAGCAGCGCGAGCTCGTCGTTGACGAGCGGCGCGTCGATCCGCCGCTGCTGCCGCGGCCGGTCCCGCGTCGAGACCTCGATGTTCACGGTCCGGATCCAGTCGGGCATGCCGGCCGGCTTGTCCTTCTGGAAGAACGACTTGCCGTACGCGCCGTCGGGGTAGCGGCGCATCGTGAACGGCCGGTCACGCAGGTGGGGGACGACGACCGGCGCCACGTCGCGGTAGTAGGCGAGCAGGTCGCCCTTCGTGATCCCCTCGTCGGGCCAGAACGCCTTGTCGAGGTTCGAGAGCCGCAGGGTGCGCTTGCCCTTCTGGATCACATCGGGGACTGCGTCGGCATCCGGCGTCTCGCGTCGGACCTCCGTCGCGTCCTTGTCCGTGCGCAGGCCGAGGTAGACGGGAGCCCGCAGCCGGCGGTCGTGCGTCCACTCCGCGAACGAGGCCTCGGCGACAAGCTTTGGCTCGACCCAGACGACGTCGTCCTTGCGCACGCGCGGCATCTTCGGCGGCGTCGGGAACGGCGACGTCTTGCGCTCGAGCGGCCGGAGCTTCTTCAGCAGCTTCTCCTGCTCGGCGTCGTCGAAGCCGGTGCCGACGTTGCCGGCCCACTCAAGCCCGTCGGAGCCGTAGGTCGCCAGGACGAGCGACCCGAACGACCACTCTCGCCGCCCCTTGCCGCGCGTGTAGCCGGCAACCACGAACTCCTGCTCGCCATGCGTCTTGAACTTGAGCCAGTAGCGCGAGCGCTTGCCCGGCTCGTAGCGGGAGTCCGTCTTCTTGCCCATCACCCCCTCGAGCCGCCGCTCCTTCGCCGCTTCGTAGAGCGCCTGGCCGTCCTCGAACGGCTGCGAGAACTGCACCGTCCGGTTGCGCCCGTCGAGCAGCTTGCGCAGGCGCTTCCGCCGTTCGGAGAGCGGCAGGTCGATCACCGGCTCGCCCTCGACCTCGAGCAGGTCGAAGACGTAGTAGACGATCGGGGTCCCCGGCTTTGCCTGCTGCATCGCCGAAAAACTCGGCCGGCCCTCCTCGTCCAGCGCACAGACCTCGCCGTCGACGACGCAGTCGGGTGTCTTCAGCGCCTTGACGAGCTCCCTGGCGACGTTGGCGAAGCGTTGGGTGTAGTCCTGGTCCTTGCGCGAGCGCAGCACCGCCTCGCCGCCGGCGACACGGGCGACGATGCGATAGCCGTCCCATTTGATCTCGAACTCCCAGCCGGCAACGTGCGGTATCTCCTTCGAGTCGGAAAGCGTGGCCAGCATCGGCGCGTAGTCGCGCAGCTCGCCCTTGGCGACGACGGTCTCGTCGCGCTTGCGGACGATCAGCCAGTTCTGCTCCTTGCCGTCGAGGTGCGCCGGGATCAGAGTCCACGTCCCGTCGAGCTTGGCGCCGCGAAGCCGGACGGTCAGGCCGCCGTCGCGCTTCTCCTCTACGAGCTCGTAGGTGCCGTTGTCCCAGATCTCGACGGTGCCGGCACCGTACTCGCCTTTCGGGATCTCGCCCTCGAAGCTCGCGTAGTCGAGCGGGTGGTCCTCGACGTGGACGGCCAGGTGCTGCTGGCCCGGCTCGAGCGGGACGCCCTTCGGCACCGCCCAGCTCGCGAGGGCGCCGTTGCGCTCGAGCCGGAAGTCGTAGTGGAGCCGGCGTGCGTCGTGGCGCTGGACGACGAAGATCGGCTGCTTGCCGCGGCGCTTGCCGCCGAACGGCTCTGGCGTCTTCTGCTTCTCCCGCTTCCGCTCGTACTCGCGCAGGCTCACGCGCTCTTTCTAGCGCGTTTGCGCCGGCGGCTCTGCCGCTGCGTTCGCCCGACCGACTCGCGCAGCGCGGTCATCAGGTCGACGACCTCGCCGTCCGGCTCCTCCTCGGGCTCCGGCAGCTCCTTGCCCTTTGCCTTCGCGCGCAGGAGCCCGAGCAGCTCCTTCCGGTAGGTGTCGTCGTACTTGCCCGGGTCGAACGTCGCGCTCAGGTTCTCGACGAGCGACTTGGCCAGCTCGACCTCAGGCTTGCGCAGCCGCCCGCCGTTCACCCGCTCGGGCTGCCGCACCTCATCGGCGTAGTACATCGTCTCGAGCACGAGCGTCGCGTTCCACGGCCGCAGCGCCGCGAGGTGCTGCTTGTTCCGGATCACGACCTTCGCGATCGCGACCTTGCCGGTCTCCTCGAGCGCGCGCTCGAGCAGGCGGTACGGCTTCTCGGCGCCGTCCTGCGGGGCAAGGTAGTACGCCTTGCGGAAGTAGATGGGGTCGATCTCGTCCAGGTCGACGAAGTCGCAGATGTCGATCGTCTTCGTCAGCTCGACGTCGAGCCGATCGAGGTCCTCGTCCTCGAGCGGCACGTAAAGGCCCTTCTCGACCTCGAAGCCCCGGAGGATGTCGTCTTTGTCCACGTGCTTGCCGGTGTCGCGACGGCCCTTGTCGTAGGCGATCGGCTGCAGGTCGTGCTTGTCGAGGAAGTGGAAGCGGAGCTCCTTCGACTCGGTCGCGCTGAACATCCGCACCGGCACGCTCACCAGGCCGAAGGAGATCGTCCCGGTCCACAGCGATCGCGGCGGCATGACCCTGTTCTACCCGGTCTTGCGCGTTTGCATACTGAGACGCGAGGTAATAGTCTTCTCAACTCAGGGGCGTACTTCTTACAAGGCTTTTCCACCTAACGGGGGGTTAAGGTCGGGGCCGGCTACAAGTCGGCCTCGACTTGTGTACGGTCGGGGGATAAGCCTGTGGAAGATGTGGAAAAGGGCTGCTGAAGCCGCGCTTTCTAGCGGGATGCAGGCACGGCGCCGATTGTGCGGAACCGCACACGCCGCTGGCGCCGAAGCTCGTCCCCCGGCACATTCTCGAGCAGCTCGAGCGACTCTTGCAATGCGTCGCCGAGCAGCTGCGCAGCCCCCTCGGGGTCGGTGTGCGCACCCGGTTCGGGCTCCGGAACGATCGCGTCGATCACGCCCAGCTCGAGGCAGTGCGCCGCATCCGGCTTGAACGCCGCTGCCGCCTTCCGCGCCTCGCCGGCGTCGCGCCAGAGGATTGCCGCGCAGCCCTCGGGCGAGATGACCGTGTAGATCGCGTTTTCCTGCATCAGCACTCGGTCGGCGAGCGCCGTCGCAATCGCGCCGCCCGAGCCGCCCTCGCCGATCACGCACGTCACGACCGGGACGTGCAGGCGAGACATCAGTGCCTGTGAGCGCGCGATCGCACCGCCCTGTCCGTGCTGCTCCGCCGTCACGCCTGGGTAGGCACCGGGAATGTCGACGAGGGTGAGCAGCGGGAAGCCGTGCCCTTCGGCGAGCTCCATCGCGCGCATCGCCTTGCCGTAGCCCTCCGGGCACGCCATGCCGAAGTTGCGCCGCGTCCGCTCCTTGACGTCGCGCCCCTTCTGGTTGCCGACGAGCACGATCGTCCGGCCGCGGAAGCGCCCGAGGCCGGCCACGAGCGCCGCGTCGTCGCCGTGGTGGTTGTCGCCGTGCAGCTCGAACCAGTCGTCCAGCAGCCGCTCGACGTAGTCGAGCGTGTACGGCCGTTCCGGGTGCCGCGCCAGCTCGACGGAGCGCCAGATCTCCTCGTCGCTCGGCTCGGAGACGATCCGGTCGAGCTGCTTCTGCAGCCGCTCGAGCTCGCCGGACAGCTTCGCGCCGCGCAGGAGCGGCAGGCTACGCAGGCGGCTCAACTGGGAGCGCAGCCGAAGCTGCTCGGCCTCACCGGTCATCGGCGAAGAGCCTCAGCAGCCGCGCGACCGTCGCGCGCAGCTCGGGTCGGGGGACGATCGCGTCGACGTGGCCGTGGCGGTAGTTGGACTCAGCGCGGCCGAAGTCCTCGGGCAGCTTCTCGCGGGTGGTCTGCTGGACGACGCGCGGGCCCGTGAACGACAGCAGGGCGCCGGGCTCGGCCACGAGCACGTCGCCGAGGCTCGCGAAGCTCGCGAGCACGCCGGCCGTCGTCGGGTGCGCCATCACGCTGATCAGCGTGCCGCCCGCGTCGCGCAGGTCCTCGACTGCGCAGACGGTCTTCGGCAGCTGCATCAGCGAAAGGATCCCTTCCTGCATGCGCGCGCCGCCGGTCGTGGTGACCGAGACGAGCGGAAAGCCGCCCTCCGCAGCCCCCTCGCAGGCGCGCGCGAACTTCTCGCCGACGACGCGGCCCATCGAGCCGCCCATGAAGCCGAACTCCATCACCGCGAGCTCGCACGGCTGCTCCTCGATCGCGGCGCGCCCGATCACCATCGCCTCGCC
The DNA here is from genome assembly GCA_963765785.1 of uncultured Actinomycetes bacterium. Lineage (GTDB taxonomy): Bacteria > Actinomycetota > Thermoleophilia > Gaiellales > Gaiellaceae > AC-32. The sequence goes on along the minus strand of CAVXXW010000001.1, from coordinate 261,973 downwards.
GAGGCCGGTCGAGAGCTCCGCTTCGGCCAGCCGCTCGGTGTACGGCCGCAGGTCGAAGAAGCCGAGTGGGTCGTCGGAGCGAAGCTCGCCCGCCTCCTCGACGAACGAGCCCTCGTCGGTGAGCTGCGCGATCCGCTCGCGCGCATGGACGGGGAAGTGGTGGCCGCACTGCGGGCAGACGTTGAGGTGCGCCGCGAGCTCGTCGTGGCGATAGTGCGAGCCGCAGGTCGGGCACGTGTTCGGATGCGGCCGCCCGTTCTCTGGCGGCGCGTGCTTGTGCTCGATGGAGACGTCGATCCGCTCGGACACGGCTTCGCGAGTTTAGACCTGCTGCCCCTGCCGGGAGTTACAGCCCCAGCGCAACCGCCAGTCGGGTCAGCGGCTCGACGTTCGCGGGGTCGGCGGCCAGGGCGCTGAAGCCCGCCCCGAGCACCGGCACCTGCTCGCGCACACGCCGCAGCAGCTCCTCGACCTCGACAATCGTCAGCCCGCCGGGCTCCGGCAAGAAGGGGTAGGCCTCGCCCGGCTCGAGCGAATCGATGTCGAGCGCCACGTATGCGCCTTCGGTTCCCTGCAGCACCTGTTCGAGCTCGGCGTCGTCGGTGCGCAGGCCGATCGAGGCGACGTGTTCCCACTCGGGCGGGTCGAGGCTCCGGGCCCCGAGCAGGATCGTGTCAGCTGGATCGACCGCGCCGGAGTCGAGGATCATCCGCAGCGGCATCCCCCAGAGATTCCCCGAGGGCGAGCTCTCGGGAGTGTTCAGGTCTCCGTGCGCGTCGAACCAGACAAGGGCAATCCGGCCGTTGCGCGCGGCGAGCGACTCGACCGCGCCGATGTGCGCGCAGCAGCAGCCGCCGAGCACGAGAGGACGTTCGGGCAGGTCGATCGCGACGGCCAGCGTCTGCTCGTCGAGCGTCTGCTCCTCGACCACCGACGCCTCGGGAAACGGGAGCGGCAGCAGAGCCGCCTCTGCCATCGACTCGCCGCCCTCGCCCCACGCCTGCGGCACGCGCACCATTCCCGCGCCGAACTCACGGCCACAGGCGTGGCACTCGTAGCCGGGACCGATCGCCACGCACGTGAACGTGCGGCACTCGGGACAGCGGGCGCGGAGGCGGCTCACAGGCGCTTCTCGTAGATGTCGTTGCGACGGATGGGCCACATCCCGGCGCGCTCGTAGAGGCCGACCGCCCCGTTCGTGTTCTCCGCGTCGACGCCAAGGCCGACCCGCGTGGCGCCCCGCTCGCGGAAGGTTCGGAACGACTGATGCAGCAGCGCGGTCGCGAGACCGCGTCGGCGCCACGGCGGCCGGACACCCAGGATCTGCACCCAACCGAACTCGGGGTCACCGGAGGCGTGCCACCAGTTGAGGGCCATCGCGGCGAGCTCGTCTTCGTCCTCGACGAGCCACCACAGCGAAGGGTCGAAGTCGTGACGGTCGATCGTGAACGCACGCCACTGCTCGAACGTCTCCGAGCGGAAATCCCAGTGGTCGGCGAAGGCGTCCTGCTGCGCTGCATGCACGCGCTCCTCGTCGCCCGGCCGGAAGCTCCGAACGACGAGGCCGTCCGGCCACTCCGGCTCGGGGACCTCGCCGTCGAACTCGATCCGCATCTGGAACGAGTGGCGAACCAGCGTGTAGGCGCCGTCCTCGTAGACCGCGCGCATCAGGTCGTCGTCGCCGTGGACGACACCGTGGATCCGTCCGCGGCCCGCACGGCTCTCGGCAGCACCGATCAGCGCGTCGGCAGCCTGGCGCTCGAGCGTGCGCACATCCGCGACGAAGTGCTCGCCGTCCTCGGTGAAGAAATCGAGGTAGCCCACCAATCGCCCGCCGCGCTCTGCCAGCTGAAACCAGAGCGTCGGGATCGTCAACCAGTACCTGACCTCCGGCTCGCCAACCGCGTTCTCGCCGGCGGTCGCGAGGTTGTGCCGTTCGAGAAGCGCCGTGATCGCCGGCGCGTCGTGGGCGGTCGCCGTGCGCAGCTCGACGCTCACGTGAGCTCGTCCAGCGTGTCGGCCAGGCGCGTGAGATCCGGCAGCTCCCGCGTCGGCTGGGGCCCCGGAGTCTCGGCGAGTCGGTTGATCCAGATCGACGGCAGGCCGAGCTCGTTCGCCGGCGCGACATCGTGAAAGAGGCTCGCCGCGACATGCACGTCCGGCAGGTCGCCGACACGCTCCTCGAACGCGCGCCAGTGGCCGAGCGCCGGCTTGTACGAGCCGATCTCCGACGCCACGATGGCGACCTCGAAGCCGCCGCCGAGCCGCCTCATCGACGCCTCGATGTAGTCACGGTCGGTGTTCGAGAGGATCGCGAGCTTCCAACCGCGTTGACGCGCCTCCTCGAGCTCCTGCGGCACCTCCGGGAACGGCTGCCAGTCCGGCAACGAGTCTGCGAGCGCGGTCTCCTCGCCGGCCGGCGCCTCTAGCCGGCGAAGCGCTTCGGTCATCACCTCGCGGTAGCTGAGCGACCCGTCGGCCTCGAGCTCGGGCTCGAGCTCGTGGTAGCGCTGGAGCAGCCCGTCGGCGCGCTCCTCGCCGAAGACGCGGGCGAGCTGTGCCCGAATCGCGCCGTTCCAGTCGATCAGCGTGCCGTAGCAGTCGAAGGTCGCCCACCGGTCCCTCGCCACGTGTGCGAGCTTACCGGCGACATGCAGCGTAAGACCGTGACCGTCCTGTTCTGCGACGTCACGGGATCGACCGCACTCGGCGAGTCGCTCGACCCGGAGGCGCTGCGCGAGCTGCTGGCGCGCTACTTCGAACGGATGAAGACGATCGTAGAGCGCCACGGCGGCACCGTCGAGAAGTTCATCGGTGACGCCGTAATGGCCGTCTTCGGCGTCCCGGCCGCCCACGAGGACGACGCGCTCCGTGCGGTGCGGGCTGCCGTGGAGATGCGCGACGCGCTGCCGGACCTCGGCGTCCGGGCACGCATCGGGGTCACCACCGGCATGGTCGTCACGGGGACGGAGGAGCGCCTTGCGACGGGCGATGCGGTCAACGTCGCCGCACGGCTCGAGCAGGCTGCGGAGCCCGGCGAGGTGCTGCTCGGCGAGCCGACGCTGGAGCTCGTACGCGAGGCGGTCGAGGCCGAGCCCGTTGGCCCGCTCGAGCTGAAGGGGAAGGCGAAGCCGGTCGCAGCACACCGGCTGCTGCAGGTGCTCGAGGCACCGGAGCGCCGGCACGAGACGCCGTTCGTCGGCCGTGAGCACGAGGCCGCGATCGTCGGAGAAGCCTGGGAACGCGCGCGGTCGGAGCGCCGCTGCGAGCTGGTCACGATCGTCGGCGACGCCGGCGTGGGCAAGACCCGGCTCGCCGCCGAAGCACTCGCCTCGCTCGACGCGAGGATCGCGCGCGGCCGTTGCCTGCCGTACGGCGAAGGGATCACGTACTGGCCCGTCGTCGAAGTGCTGAAGCAGCTCGAGGTGCTGCCGGCGGATCCGGACGCAGCGACCGCGGTCCGCTCGCTGCTCGGCCAGGCCGACGCGCCCGCGTCGACCGAGGAGATCGCCTGGGCCTTCCGCAAGACGCTCGAGCACGCGGCGGCCGAACAGCCGCTTGCCGTCGTCTTCGACGACATCCACTGGGGCGAGGAGACGTTCCTCGACCTGATCGAGCACGTTGCCCTGCTCTCGAGCGGCGCGCCGCTCTTGCTCGTCTGCCTCGCCCGGCCGGAGCTGGCGGAGCGCCGTCCTACCTGGCCGGTCTCGTTCAGCCTCGGGCCGCTGCCCGACCCGGAGGTCGAGCGGCTGATCCCCGACCGCATCGCTGGCGACCTGCGACAGCGGATCGCCCGCGCAGCAGGCGGCAACCCGCTCTTCATCGGCGAGATGCTCGCGATGGCCGTCGACGGCGACGTGATCGTCCCGCCAACGCTCCGGGCGCTGCTTGCCGCGCGCCTCGACCGGCTCGAGAGCGCCGAGCGAAACGTGCTCGAGTGCGCGGCGGTCGAGGGCGAGATCTTCCACCGCGGCGCCGTTCAGGCGCTCCTCCCCGACGAGCCGCAGGTGACGCCGCAGCTGGCCGGCCTGGTTCGTAAACAGCTGATCGCGCCCGAGCAGGCGCAGGTCCCCGGCGAGGACGGCTTTCGCTTCCGCCACCTGCTCCTCCGCGACGCCGCGTACGAGGCGCTTCCGAAGGCGCGCCGCGCAGATCTGCACGAAGTCTTCGCCGGGTGGCTCGAAGAACACGCCGCGCCGTACGAGCTGGACGAGCTACTCGGCTACCACCTGGAGCAAGCGGTGCGCAACCGATTGGAACTCGGCCAGCCCCCCGACGACGAGCTCGCGGCGGCGGCTCGCGAGCGCCTCACCGCGGCTGGCCGCCGATCGCTGCGCCGGCTCGACTTCGGCAGCGCAGCAGGCTTCCTCGAGCGTGCGGTCAGTCTCGTCCCGAAGGCTGAGGTGGACCTCGGTCTCGAGATCGACCTCATCGATGCCTTCTCCTGGGACCGCAAGGCCGAAGACGCTCTCGACCGCGCGCACTCGATCGTGTCGCGCGCCGACACAAGCGGCGACGAGATCAGCGAGCTCTGCGGACGGCTCCTTGAGCTGACCCACCGGATCCAGACGGAGACCGTCGACACCACCGCCGAGCTGGACACGGTGATCGCGGAGGCACTGCCGATCTTCGAAGCGGCCGGCGACGACCTCGCACTCCGCATCGCCTACCGCGCGATCGGCGAGAACGCGAACATGCGGGCCCAGATGGACCAGGTGGCAACGGCCTACGAGCGAGCGCTCTCGTACCCCGGGCCCGCCGGCCTCACCGCCCTCGTAGGCTTCCAGAGCCACGCGCGCTTCCACGGCTCGACGCCGCTCACCCAGCTCCTTGCCTGGCAGGACGAGCAGGATCCCCACGAACAGCGCAGCTACTGGCTGCGGGCTCATCGGACCGGCGCGCTGGCGATGCTCGGCCGCAGCGAGGAGGCCCGAGCGCTTCTCGCCGAGCTCCGGACCGAGCTGGAAGAGCGAGGCGGCGCCAAGGCCGTTCTGGCGGCGGTCGGCGGCTACGGCCTAGAGGTCGAGCTCCTGGGCGGCAACCCCGAGGCAGCGGTCGCCGAGGGAGAGGAGAGCTGCCGGATGCGCGAGGAGCTTGGCCGCTGGTCCGAGCTCTCGACCGCGGCCGGGGGCCTGGCCCTCGTCTACTGCGAGCTCGACCGGCTGGACGACGCCGAGCGGTGGGCAGCTCGGGCCGTCGAGCTCGGAACGGAGGAAGACGCGGTCACCCAGATGCTCTGGCGGCAGGCGCGAGCGCGGGTGCTGGCCAAGCGCGGCGAACACGATGAAGCGGAACGGCTCGCGCGCGAGGCGATCGAGATCGGCGATACCACCGAAGACCTGAACTCGAAGGCGGAAGCGCGGGCCGACCTCGGCGAGGTTCTCGCGGCGGCCGGCCGTTCGGAGGATGCCACCCAGGCTGTCGACGAGGCGCTGGCGCGCTTCGATGCCAAGGAGAACGTCGTACGCGCCGCACGCATGCGCGAACGGCTTGCAGAGCTCCGCGCCGAGGTGAGATGAGAGCCGGGCTCGGAGTCCTGCTCGCGACGCTCACGTTCTGTGCGTGCGGCTGTGGCTCGACGAGCAAGCCGACTCCACCGCCGAAGGTGACGAGCTTCGAGCTGAACAGCCGACTCATGGGCCGGCCGCTGTACGAGACCCTCGTGACCCCCCGCGGCGGAGCCAAGGGGCGGCCGCTCCTCGTCTTCCTCCACGGCTACGGCGCCGCGCCGAGCGACATGGTCACGCCTGCCTTCCTCGCAGGGCTGCGACGCCTGGGTGACCGGGCGCCCGTCGTGGTGCTTCCCGAAGGGGACACCGGCTGGTGGCACAACGACGGCGACGGCCCTTGGGGCTCCTACGTCTTGCACGAGGTGATTCCCGTGGCGCTCAGCCGTACCGGTGCCGACCCGCACCGAGTCGCCGTCGGCGGCATCTCGATGGGCGGCTTCGGAGCGCTCGACCTCGGCCGGCTCGCGCCGAAGCGCTTCTGCGCCGTCGGCGGCCACTCACCCGCGGTGTTCGAGCGCGGCTCGGGCGGAGCCGCGTACGCATTCGGCGGCAACCCCGACTTCGCCCGCCACGACCTGCTGACGCTCGCGCAGCACCGGTCGCCGTACGGCGCGCCGGTCTGGATCGACATCGGCAACCGCGACGACCTGCGCCCGGCCGCCGCGAAGCTCGCGAACGAGCTGAAGGCTGACGGCGCGAAGATCAGCTTCCACGTCTGGCCCGGCGCGCACGACGGCCGCTACTGGGACGCCCATTTCGCCCAGTACCTCGACTTCTACGCGGACGCCTGCGGCTAGTCCTCGAAGCGTCTGATCACGATCGTGGCGTTGTGCCCGCCGAAGCCGAACGAGTTCGAGACGGCGGTGCGCACGTCCGCCTTGCGCGACTCGTTCGGGATGTAGTCGAGGTCGCACTCGGGGTCCGGGTCCTCGTAGTTGATCGTCGGCGGCAGCACGCCGCGGTCGACCGCGAGGATCGAGAACATCGCCTCGACCGCCCCGGCGGCGCCGAGGCAGTGGCCGGTTGCGCCTTTCGTCGAGGAGACCGGCGTCTTGCGCGCGTTCTCCTCGCCGAGCGCGAGCTTGATCACGCGCGTCTCGGCCGAGTCGCCGAGCGGCGTCGAGGTGCCGTGCGCGTTGATGTAGTCGATCTCATCGGGGTCGATGCCAGCATCGCCGAACGCCATCGCCATCGCCCGCGCCGGGTTCACTCCGGAGGGATCGGGCTCGGTGATGTGGCGTGCGTCCGAGGAGACGCCGTAGCCGAGTAGCTCGGCATAGATCTTGGCCCCCCGGGCCCGGGCGTGCTCTAGCTCCTCCAGCACGACCACCGCACCGGCCTCGCCCATCACGAAGCCGTCGCGCTGCGAGTCGAACGGTCGGCTGGCAGCCTGCGGGTCGTCGTTGCGGCGCGAGAGCGCGCGCATGGCGCTGAAGCCGGCGATACCGACCTCCGTCACCGGCGCCTCGGTACCACCGCAGAGCATCACGTCGGCGCGCCCGAGCCTGATTGCATCGGCGCCGTCGCCGATCGCCATGTTCGAGGCGGCGCAGGCAGTGCACTGGGAGCTGAGCGGGCCCTGCGTGCCCAGCTGCATCGAGACCCAGGCAGCACCCATGTTCGGGATGATCTCGGGGATCGAGAACGGGTTGACGCGATCGGGCCCGCGCTCGAGCAGCTCGCTGTGGCAGTCCTGGAACGCCTTGAGGCCGCCGATGCCGGTCGCGATCGCCGCGCCGATGCGGTCGGGCTCCGCCTCGATCGAGAGCCCGGCGTCGGCCTCGGCCTGGCGCGCCGCCGCGACGATCAGGTGCGCGAAACGGTCCATCCGCCTGGCCTGCTTGCGGTCGATGTACTCCGTTGGGTCGAAACCCTTCACCTCGCACGCGAAGTGCACTGCGAAGTCGCTCGAGTCGAACTGCGTGATCTCGCCTGCGCCGGAGCGGCCGGCGACGAGCGCGTCCCAGGTCGACTCGACGTCCGTGCCGAGCGGGGTCAGCGCGCCGAGGCCGGTGATCACGACCCTGCGCCGTCCGTTCATGCTCCCGTTCGTCGTCATCTCACATCCCGAGCCCGCCGTCGACGAGCAGCACCTCGCCCGTGATGAACGCGGCCTCGTCGGAGCAGAGGAAGCGTACCGCCCCCGCGATGTCCTCCGGCTCGCCGAGCCGACCGAGTGGGGTGTTGGAGAGCATCGCCTGCTGCGCCTCCTCGGGGAGCACGTCGGTGAGCCTGGTGTTCACGTACCCGGGAGCGACGACGTTTGCGCGCACGTTGCGGCTGCCGAGCTCACGCGCCAGCGACTTTGTGAAGCCGATGATCCCGGCCTTCGACGCGCCGTAGTTCGTCTGGCCCCAGTTGCCGTGCACGCCCACGATGCTGCTGACGTTCACGATCGAGCCCGCGCGCTTCTTCATCATTCCGCGCACCGCGGCGCGGGACGTGTAGAAGACCGACGAGAGGTTCGTCTCGATCACGTCGCGCCAGTCGGCGTCGGGCATACGGGCGAGCAGTCCGTCGCGCGTCAGGCCGGCATTGTTGACGAGGATGTCGAGGTCGCCCGCTTCCTCGACGAGCGCCTTTGCCCGCTCGGGGTCGGAGACGTCGGCCTGCACGGCGCGGCCGCCAGCCTCCTTGGCGACCGCCTCGGCCTCCTCGGCACCCGAGTGGTAGCCGACTACGACCGAGGCGCCCGCTTGGGCGAGCTCGAGGGCGACCGCGCGGCCGATTCCGCGCGATCCACCGGTGACGAGCGCCCTCTTGCCGTCGAGCGAGCAGAACTCAGGCAGAGCCGAGGGTCTCCCTGAGCTTCTCGATCGAGGCGAGGTCGCCCACCGGGATCGCCTTCACGCTTCTGTCGATCCTCTTCAGTAAACCGGTCAGGACGTTCCCCGGCCCGACCTCGACGAAGACCTTCACGCCCTGCCGCATCAGCTCGCGCGCGGCCTGCGTGAACTTGACCGGCGCAGTCAGCTGCTCAACGAGCAATGCGGCCATCTTCTGAGCGGGCTCGATCTTGGCCGTGACCGTCGACATGAACGGCGCGATCGGGTCGGAGAACTTCGCCTTGTCGAGCGCCGGGCGCAGGTGCTCCGCCGCGCGGGCAACGAGCGGACTGTGGAAGGCCCCGGAGACCCGAAGCTTGACCGTCCGCCGCGCGCCCTCGCGCTGCGCTTCCTCACAGCACTCGTCCACCGAGAGGCTCTGGCCCGAGATGACGACCTGGCCGGGACAGTTGTAGTTCGCCGGCCACACATTGGCGATCCGCGCGCACAGAGCCTCGACCACCTCGTCGGCGAGCCCGAGGATGGCGGCCATCGAGCCGGGGTTCTCGCGTGCCGCCTCGGCCATCGCCAGGCCACGCGCGCGAACGAGCCTGATCGCGTCGTCGTTCGAGAGCGCCTGCGAGGCTGCCAGCGCCGCGAACTCGCCGACGGAATGGCCGACGACAACGTCCGGCTCGAAGCCGTTCTCGCGTAACGCCGCCAGCACGGCGAGGCTGGTGGCCACGAGCGCCGGCTGCTGTACCTCGGTGTGCACGAGCTCCTCTTCCGGCGCCTCGAAGCAAAGGCGGATCAGATCGAGGCCCGAGGCCTCGCTCGCGCGCTCGTAGACCTCCATTGCCGCCGGCACCGCCAGCGCGATCTCACGGCCCATGCCCGCCTCGAGCGAGCCCTGGCCCGGGAAGCAAAACGCGATCTTCGGCGCGCTCATCCGTCTCCTCCTGCAGTCCATTCGATCAGACCGGAGCCCCACGTGAGCCCGGCACCCATTCCTGTCATCAGCACGAGCTGTCCGGGCCGCAGCCGCCCGTTGGCCGTCGCGTCCGCCAGCGCGAGCGGGATCGAGCCCGACGAGGTGTTGCCGTAGCGGTCGACGTCGATCACGGTCTTCTCCTCCGGGATCCCGAGCTTCTGGCGCGCGTGCTCGATGATGCGCACGTTCGCCTGGTGGGGAACGTAGACGTCCACGTCCTCGATACTGCGCCCGCACTCGGCCAGCACCGCCTGCGCCGAGCTCACGAGCACCCGCGTCGCGAATCTGAAGACCTCGCGGCCGTTCATCTTCACGAAATGCATGCGCCCCGCCACGGTCTCCTCCGACGCCGGCGAACGCGAGCCGCCCGCGGGGACGTAGAGCTGTGGGCCGCCCGAGCCGTCCGCGCCGAGCTCGAAGCCGAGGAAGCCGCCGCGTGGCACGCGCTCGAGCACGACCGCGCCCGCGCCGTCACCGAACAACACCGCCGTCGAGCGGTCGCTCCAGTCGAGGATCCGCGAGAGCACGTCGCCGCCGACGATCAGCGCCTTCTGAGCGAGTCCGCCGGCGAGCATCCCGTAGCCCTGCGCGACCGCGTACATAAAACCGGTGCAGCCGGCCGAGAGGTCGTACGCCCCAGCGTCGGCCGCGCCGAGCTGGTCAGCCAGGATCGCGCCGGTCGACGGGAAGATCATGTCGGGCGTGACCGTCGCGACGATGATCAGGTCGATCTCCTCGGGCCGCACGGCCGCCTGCTCGAGCGCGTCGCGGCAAGCCGGCAGGCAGAGATCCGACAGCGCCTCGTCCGGCGCGGCGATCCGGCGCTCGCGAATCCCGGTCCGCTCCCGGATCCACTCGTCGTTCGTGTCCATCATCGTCGAGAGCTCGTCGTTGGTGAGCACGCGCTCGGGTACCCGGCAGCCGAGGCCGGTGATCGAGATCGCGCTGCCGTTCGCCGAGGCGATCACGTCTGCTCCACCGCGAAGGTCAGCGTCCCGCGCGCCGCGAGCTCCTCGCCCACGTGCGCGGTCGCCCTGCCCTTGCCGACCGGGCCGCGCACCGCCTCGAGCGTGCACTCGTAGACGAGCTCGTCACCCGGCTCGACGATGCGCTTGAAGCGCACGTCGTCGATGCCCGCGAAGAGCGCCAGCCGGCCCCGGTTCTCTTCCTGCGAGAGCACCGCGACGGCGCCGGTCTGCGCCATACCCTCGACGATCAGGACGCCCGGCATCACCGGTCGGCCGGGGAAGTGGCCGGCGAGGTACCACTCGTCCTCGCGCACCGTCTTGCGGGCGACCACGCGCTCGCCCGGCTCGAGCTCGAGCACCTCGTCGATCAGGAGGAACGGCTCACGGTGAGGCAGGATCGCCTCGATCTCGTGGCGTTGCAGAACCGTCACGCGGCGTGCTCGTCCGTCAGCCGTGCGCGCAGGCCGGCGCGGGCACGGTGCGCGTAGCACTTCGCGGTGCCGACCGGCATGCCCGAGCGCTCCGAGATCTCCGCGAACGAGAAGCCCAGCGCGTCCTTCAAGACGACCACGCTCGCCTGCTCGTGCGACAAGGTCGCGAGCTCGGCGGCCAGCTCGTCGCGCAGCTCGGACAACACCGCGGCACGCGCCGGGTCGGCGTCGTCGGCCACGCGCTCGTCCTCGAGCAGCGGCTCGCAGCGACGCACCCGCTGGCGGTCGGCGACGTCCCAACAGGTGTTGACGACGAGCCGGTGGAGCCACGTCGCGAACTGCGAGTCGCCGCGGAACTGGACGATCCGCACGCAGAGCTTGGCCAGCGCCTCCTGGGCCGCGTCGCGCGCGTCCTCGGGGTCGGCGAGCACGTGCGCGGCCAGCCGCTCGACGCGCGGCGCGTGCCGCTCGCAGAGTGCGGCGAGCGCCTGCTCGTCGCCGTCTCTTGCGCGCTTGACAAGGATGGGGTCACTCAGCCTCTCGTAGACGAGCGGCCGGTCCGGCCGCGGGTCTTGCCGAATCTGACGGTGCTTGCGGAGAGGAGGTTGCACGGCGGCCGTAGTGTATGGCGCCGCGCCCGACTCACTGTCGAGCTTCTCGTCGAGCTGCTCGAACGGTTCGGGCGCGCCGCTACGACGGCTGGCTCAACGCCGCGCGCTGATGGGGCGGCTCTTGTTACCGGCGAGATCGACGAGGTACGCCGTCAGGCGCAGCACGCGGCCGCGCGGCGCGATGTGCACGAGACCGGCCTTGCGCACCGTGAACGCATGCCAGCGGCCGTTCACCGCGAGCACGATCCGACCGGGCTCCGACGCGCGGAAGACGAGTGTGCGCAGCGAAACAAGGCGCAGCGTCGGCGGCGTGCGGTCGATCGCCACCGGCACGGACTGCGTGACCGTCATCAGCGAGTCGGTTGTGCTCACAGCGACCGTGTAGCGCCCGTCGGGCAGGCCGCCACCGTCCCAGGTCAGCTTCTGCGGGCCGGCCGGGAGATCCGCCGTCAGCAACGACGCGACCACCTGCGATCGCTTCAGCACTTGGACCTCGACGTGGGCCCGGTTGACGAGCGTGAAGCCGATCGCGTCGGTGTCGAGCACGCCGTCGCCGGTCGGCGAGAACGCGGGCGCCGCTTTCGTCGCGGCGAGCGTCCGGTCGACGAAGAACCGTGTCGAGGTCGTCGCCTGCTTCGTCCCCGCCGTCGCCGTCAGCGCGAGCATGTACGCGCCGTCCGGCAGCGACGCCGGGCTCCAGCTGAGCTGCTGCTTGCCGGACGGGCGCTGGCCCTGGAAGACCGTCGCGATGGGCACTCCGGTCAGGTCCTGAACCTGCGCCGTCACGGTCGCGGCGGCCGAGAGCCGGTAGGTCACCTGCGCCAGGTCGCCGCGGCCGTCACCGTTCGGCGAGACGATGGTCGGCGCCACCTTGAGCTGGTTCAGCGCGAGCGGAACCGCCGCGCTGCCGATCGAGCCCGTCGCCGCGCGCATCGAGGGCGCGGTCATCGCCCACGTGTAGTGCGCTGGCGCCGCGGCCGTCGCGTCCCAGGTCCAGTCGAGCTTCGTGCCAGTGCCGGTGCCACTGGCGACGGTCGCGCCCGTCTCGTCGCGCACGGTCACCGTCCACGTGACCGAGTTCGAGAGCCGCGCCGTGAAGCGGATCGGCCCGCCGATCGCCCCGACCAAGGCGGGCGCGTACAGCTTCGGCAGGCCCGTCTGCGCGACCGCGGTGCGAATTGCGGGCAGCTGTGCGTAGAGGCTCGCGCCGGGACAGCTGGTTGGGTAGACATCGCGATGGCCCGAGATCGCGTTCAGCGTCACCGAGGTCCCGGCCGCGTAGCGCGGGTTGCCGGCCGACACGCGCACGACCTTCGAGAGCGGATCGACGTGCGCGAGGTCGAGCCGCCATGCGATCAGCGAGACGAGCGCGTCGCGCGCGGCCGGCGTGATCGCGGTCGAGCCGTAATCGCCGATCACAGCGATACCGACCGAGCCGCTGTTGAACCCCATCGCGTGGGCGCCGACGACCGGCTTGGTAATCCCGCCGTACCGGCCCTCGAACACCTGGCCGTACTTGTCGACGAGGAAGTTGTAGCCGATGTCGTTCCAGCCGTTCCCCTGGACGTGGTAGAGCTCGATCGCGCGGACGATCGAGGCCGACTGCGCCTTCGTGTACGAGTTCGAGCCGGCCGTGTGGTGGACGATCGCGAGGTGGATCCCGTCCGCGTAAGTACGGCGGCGCGCGCCGTATCGACTCGTCCGCGTGCCAGTCGGCGCGGGTGATGATCGGCGGCGCAGCTGCAATCTCCGGGCGCTTGCCGCCGACCGGGAGCTGCGGGCTGCGCACGAAGTACGCCCGCACGCGCGAGACGGCGCCGACCGTCCGATACTGGATCGCGTTCGACGCGCCCGTCCACTGGGGCTCGCCGATGCGCCAGCCGCGCATCGCCCGCCACTCGGGGCCGCGATCGGGCAGCGCGTCCTCGTCGGACGAGCGCAGCCAGCGGCTCCAGCGCCCGCGAACGCCCCGCGTCCGGTACTCGACCCGGCCCGAGCCGCGCCAGTGCAGGCCGACGAGCTGGAACATGCCGGGCGACAGCACGTGCAGAGACGCCTGCGGGCGGAGGTCGCGCTGCTGCACGAGCCCTGCGCCAAGGGCGGCGCCCGGGAACGCGAGCGCGAGGACGGCTGCGGCGAAAAGCCTCTTCATCGGCGGGCGAACCGACTTCGAGGGAAGCAGACGGCTTCCTCGCCCGCAAGGGAAAACCGCTGCTCGCCGGTAGAATCTTTACAACCGTGATCCGGCCGTTCATTCGGGTTCTCCTGGCCTCAGTGGTCGCGGCGCTGGCTGTTCCGGCACTGGCCTTCGCGGCCCAACCGAAGGTGCTGGCGATCCACTTCGATACCGAGGTCAATCCAGTCACGTCGAGCTACCTCGACCACCAGCTGCAGCGGGCGCAGGACGACCACTTCGCCGCGGCGGTGATCCTGATCGATACGCCCGGCGGCCTCTCCGACTCGATGCGCAAGATCGTCCAGAAGGAGGTCGCGCTCAAGATCCCCGTGATCGCATACGTCTCGCCGAGCGGCGCGCGCGCGGCGTCGGCGGGCGTCTGGATCGAGGAGGCGGCCGACGTCGCCGCGATGGGCACCGCGACGAACATCGGCTCGTCGACCCCGATCGACTCGAGCGGCCAGAACCTCGGCTCCGACCTCCGCCGGAAGGTGATCAACGACGCAGTCGCCTCGCTCAGCGCACTGATGCGCTACCACGGCCGCAACGCGGCCTGGGCGGCCGAGGCGGTGCGCAAGGCCTCGAACCTCGACGAGACCCAGGCGAAGAAGATGAACGTGGTCGATGTGCTCGCGCCGACCCTGCCGGCTCTGCTGAACAAGATCGACGGCCGCACCACGGTCGGGAAGCACTTCAAGCTGCACACCGCGAACGCGCAGATCGTCGAGGTGCACCCGGGCTTCTTCACGCGGCTGCTGAACGCGCTGATCGACCCGAACATCATCCCGCTGCTCTTCCTCGCGGGGATCGCGGGAATCGGCTTCGAGATCTTCCACCCCGGCGTCGTGCTGCCCGGAGCGCTCGGCGCCGTCGCGCTGCTGCTGGCGCTGTTCGGCTTCGCGGTGCTCCCGATCAGCTGGGCCGGCCTCGCGCTGCTCATCCTCGGGGCGGCGTTGCTCGTGATCGACGCGCACGTCGTCAGCCACGGCGCGCTCACGGTTTCCGGCCTGATCAGCCTCGTCGTCGGCTCGCTGCTGCTGTTCCACAACGCGCCGGCGCCCTACAACCACGTCAACGCGCCCCTGCTCGTCGGCTTCGCAATCGTGCTCGGCGGCATCTGGGTGTTCGCGTTGACGAAGGCAGTCCAGGTTCGCCGCCGGCCGGCGAGCGTCGGGCCGCAGACGATCATCGGCGAGGTCGGCGAAGCACGTCGCGACGACCTGGTCTTCGTCCACGGAGAGCTCTGGCGCGCCAAGCCGGTCGCCAACGGCCCGCTGCGGCCTGGCCAGCGCGTCCGCGTCTCCGGCGTCGACCCCGGCCTCGTGCTCGAAGTCGAGCCGCTGCCTAACGACTGAGGCGCCGTCTTGCGCCAAGCGGCCTCGGGACACAACGCGGATAGGATTGCGACATGACCGCGGCCGTGATCATCGTCCTTGTCCTGCTCTTCCTCGTCGTGCTCTTCCTGATCTCGGCGATCAAGGTCGCGAGGGAGTACGAGCGCGGGATCGTCTTCCGGCTCGGCCGCCTGCAGCCCGAGCCCAAGGGCCCCGGTCTCTTCATCCTGATCCCGGTCGTCGACCGGATGGTGAAGGTCGACCTGCGGACGATCACGCTCAACATCCCACCGCAGGAGGTCATCACCAAGGACAACGTCCCGGTGCGCGTGAACGCGGTCGCCTACTTCCGGATCGTCGAGCCGAAGAACGCGATCGTGCAGGTCGAGAACTTCATGGTCGCGACCTCGCAGATCGCCCAGACGACGCTGCGGTCGGTGCTTGGACAGCACCTGCTCGACGAGCTGCTCTCGGAGCGCGACAAGATCAACGCGATCCTGCAGGGGATCATCGACGAGGCCACCTCGCCCTGGGGCATCAAGGTCTCGATCGTCGAGGTCAAGGACGTCGAGATCCCGTCCAGCATGCAGCGCGCCATGGCCCGCCAGGCCGAGGCCGAGCGCGAGCGGCGCGCGAAGGTGATCAGCTCCGAGGGCGAGTTCCAGGCCTCCGAGCGCCTGAAGGACGCAGCGCTCGTGCTCGAGAATCACCCGGTCGCGCTCCAGCTGCGCTACCTGCAGACGCTGATCGAGGTCAGCGGGTCGGCGTCGACGACGATCGTCTTCCCGGCGCCGATCGACCTGATCAAGCCCTTCATCGACCACCCCGGCCCGGACTCGAGCTGAGCGACCTCCGCGTCGACCCGCTCTCGGGGCGGCTCGTCGCGATCGCCCCGGGACGTTCCGGCAGACCCGGCGCGGGCGCCGCGGTGCTCGAGCCGCAGACCGAGGAGGAGCTCGCGTCGTGCCCGTTCTGCGAGGGCCATGAGGACCGGACACCGCCAGAAGTGCTCGCGCTGGGGGTCGACGAAGGCCGGAAGCCGGACGCACCCGGCTGGGAGGTCCGCGTCGTACCGAACAAGTACCCGGCCTTGGAGCGTCAGGAGGTCGTCGTCCACTCTCCCGAGCACAAGCGCTCGATTGCGGAGCTCGACCGCGAGCAGCTCGACCTGGTCGCGGAGGCGTGGCGGCTACGAGCCGAGGCCGCCCGCGGCGAGGGCATGGTCCTGTTCGCGGGCGTGAACGAGGGCCGCGCGGCCGGCGCGAGCTTGCTCCACTCGCACTCGCAGCTCGTCTGGCTGAGGGAGGAGCCACCCGTGCCGGAGGCCGAGCGCGGCGAGCCCTGCCGGGTCTGCGAGTACCTCGCGCGCGAGCTCGCCGAGAGGGTGCGGGTGGTCGAGGAGCGGGAGGGGCTCGTCCTCCTCTGCCCCTACGCGTCGCGCTCGCCGTACGAGTGCCTGATCGCGCCGCTCGAGCACGAGGAGGACGGCTACGGCCCGCCGCTCGGCGCGGGGCTCGACCTCGCCGCCGAGGCGTTACGCCGGCTGGCCGGCCTGGATAGCCCGCGGCCGATGAACCTCTGGCTACACGGAGCCGGGCACTGGCACCTCGAGCTGCTGCCGCGACTGAACGTCTACGCCGCGCTCGAGCTCGGCGCCGGCCACTACATCAACACGCTCGCGCCGGAGCAGGCTGCCGAAGACCTACGCCGCTAGCCCGCGGCGGCCGCGACTCGGTTGGTTTCGCGGAAGCGCCGCGCAGCCTCGATCGCCGCGCCGAGGTTGAGGCCCTTGTCCTTGGCCTGCTTGATCAGCATCACGGTCTCGAGCGCGTCGATGTCGTAGATGCGCTGCTTGTTTCCCTTGGTCGGGATCTGCGCCTTGTTCGTCCAGTAGTCGAGCTGCATCTTCGAGATGCCGGCGATCTGGCAGACCTGCCCGAGATAGAGCTCGATCTTGTCGAGGTGCTCGGCCAGGTCGATCGGCTCGAGGAATTCGGCTGCCTTGTCGTAGGCCATGCTGCGCTCCTGGGGAGGGGCTTCCGTTTTGAAAGTTATAGCGACCTGCTTCCAGTTATGGAAGAGGCGCTGGCCGAACCTACTCGTTCTTACCGGAATCTGCAGCGAGAGTAGGTTCGGGCTCCGGAGACGCCTCGTCGGCGTCGGGTGCTGCGGCCTCGGACTCCGCCACGAGCGCGATGCTCGACACCTGCTCGTCGCCGCGGAGGCGCATCACGATCACGCCCTGGGTCGAGCGGCCGAGCCGCTTGATCTCGTCGACCGGCATGCGGATCACCGTGCCGCCGTTCGAGATCAGCATCACCTGGTAGCCCTGCCGCACGGGCATCGCGCCGGCGAGCTGGCCACGCGCCTCGGTCAGCTGCACCGTCTTGACGCCGAGCCCGCCTCGGCCCTTGGTCGGATAGTCCGCGATGCGCGTGCGCTTGCCGTAGCCGTTCACGGTCACGACGAGCATGTCGAGCTCGTCGTCGGCAATGCCCGCGGAGATGACCTCGTCGTCCTTGCGCAGGCCCATGCCCTTCACGCCCGAGGTCGCGCGGCCCATCGGCCTGACGTTCGACTCCTTGAAGCGGATCGCCTGGCCCTTGCGGGAAACGAGGATGATGTCCTCGTCGCCGCTCGAGTGGAGAACGTCCACGAGCGCGTCGCCTTCCTTCAGCTTGATCGCGATGATCCCGTCGGCCCTGAGCGGGGTGTTGTACTCCTCGAAGCGGGTCTTCTTGACCATCCCCTCGCGCGTCGCGAGGACGAGGTACTCCGCCTCCTTGAAGTCGCGCGTCGCGATCACCGCCCGCACCTGCTCGCCCTGGGCGAACGGGAGCAGGTTGACGATCGCGCGGCCCTTCGACTGGCGGGTGCCGAGCGGGAGCTCGTGCACCTTCAGCCGGTAGACCTTGCCGACCGAGGTGAAGAAGAGCAGGTAGTCGTGGGTCGAGGCGACGAACAGGTGCTCGATGTAGTCCTCGTCCTTGAGGTCCATGCCCATCACGCCGATGCCGCCGCGTCGCTGCTCGCGGTACGTGGTGACCGGGAGCCGCTTCACGTAGCCCGAGCGCGTGATCGCAATGACCATGTCCTCCTCGGCGATCAGGTCCTCGAGCTCGAGCTCGCCCTCGGCGGCCACGATCTCGGTGCGGCGATCATCGCCCTTGCCGTAGACCTGCTTCAGCTCGAGCAGCTCCTCGCGGATCAGTCCGTCGATGCGCGCCTCGTCGCCGAGGATCGCCCGCAGCTCGGCGATGCGCTCCTGCAGGTCGGCGAACTCGTCCTCGATCCGCTTGCGCTCGAGGCCGGTCAGGCGCTGGAGCCGGAGGTCGAGGATCGCCTGGGCCTGGATCTCGGAGAGGTCGAAGGTCTCTATCAGTCCGGCGCGCGCGGCGTCGGGATCGGCAGAGGCGCGGATCAACGCGATGATCGCATCGAGGTTGTCGAGCGCAGTCAGATAACCCTGGAGGACGTGCGCGCGGGCCTCGGCCTTGCGCAGCTCGAACTTCGAGCGGCGCGTGATGACCTCGCGCTGGAAGTCGAGGTAGTGCTGCAGCAAGTCGCGGAGCGGCAGCGTGCGCGGCACGCCGTCGACGAGCGCGACGGCGTTGTAGCCGAAGGTGGTCTGCAGCGACGTGTGCTTGAAGATCTTGTTCTGGACGACCTGCGGGATCGCGTCGCGCTTCAGCTCGATCTGGATGCGCATGCCGGACTTGTCCGACAGGTCCTTGACGTCCGCGATCTCGGGAATGACCTTCTCGTTGACGAGCGTGGCGATCTTCGTGATCACGCCCTCGTCCCCGCCCTTCTTCACGCCGTAGGGCAGCTCGCTGACGATGATCGCCGTGCGGCCTCCGCGCAGCTCCTCGATGTGCGTGCGCGCCCGTTGCACGATGCGTCCACGGCCGGAGCGGTAGGCCTCGCGGATCCCCTCGCGCCCGAGGATGATCGCGCCGGTCGGGAAGTCCGGGCCCTTGACGTGCTTCACCAGCCGGTCGACGTCGATCGTAGGCTCGTCGATCATCGCCACGAGCGCGTCGACGACCTCGCCCAGGTTGTGCGGCGGGATGTTGGTCGCCATTCCGACCGCGATCCCGGCCGAGCCGTTCAGCAGCAGGTTCGGGAGCCGGGCCGGTAGAACCTCGGGCTCGCGGCGCGACTCGTCGTAATTCGGCTTGAAGTCGACGGTGTCCGCGTCGATGTCGCGGAGCATCTCGGTGGCCAGGCGGGTGAGCCGGCATTCCGTATAGCGCATCGCCGCGGCCGGGTAGCCGTCGATGTTGCCGAAGTTGCCCTGGCCGTCGACCAGCGGATACCGCATCGAGAACGGCTGTGCCAGCCGGACGAGCGTGTCGTAGATCGCCTGGTCGCCGTGTGGGTGGTACGAGCCCATCACGTCGCCGACCACGCGGGCGCACTTGAGGCGGGAACGGTTCGGCTGGAGGCCGGCCTCGTGCATCGCGTAGAGCACGCGCCGGTGCACGGGCTTGAGGCCGTCGCGGACGTCCGGCAGCGCCCGCGCGACGATCACGCTCATCGCGTAGTCGAGGAAGCTCGAGCGCATCTCCTGCTCGAGCTCGCGCGGCTCGATCCGGCCCGGCCCTAGAGGTTCGACAGTCGCCACGTCTTAGACGTCGAGGAAGCGAACGTCCTTAGCGTTCTGCTCGATGAACAGCCGGCGCGGCTCGACCTGGTCGCCCATCAGCATCGAGAAGACCTGGTCGGCGGCGGCGGCGTCCTCGACCTCGACCCTCACCAGCATGCGGCGGGCCGGGTCCATCGTCGTCTGTGCGAGCTCCTCGGGGTCCATCTCGCCGAGCCCCTTGAAGCGCCTCGGCTTGAGGCCCTCCTTCGCGAGCTCGAGCGCGTGGTCGCGGAGCTCGGTGAACGTCTCGGCCTCGGCGCTCTTGTTCCCGAGGGCGAGCGCGAACGGCGGGGAGCCGACGATCTCGACCAGCCGCGCGTAGGTCTTGCGCAGGTTGGCGTAGACGGGCGAGGCGAGCAGCTCTGCCGGCAGCACGACGGTTGCGGCGGCGCTCGTCTCACGCTCGACGACGCGGATCTTGGCGCCGTCTTCGCCGACCTCGGCGAGCGCGACCTCGTAGCCGTTCGGCGCGATCGTCCCGAGCGCGGTCTCGAGGTCGCCCAGCGACTCGGCCGAGGTCTCAACGAGCCGGTGAGCGGTGACGAAGTTGGCGGGCCCGGCGCCGAAGTCGGCGCGCAAGCGCGAGACCCAGCCCTCGTACTCGTGGAGCGCGCGGCTGAAACGCGCGTAACGCGACTCGGTCAGCTTTTGCACGGTGCCCTCGCGGTCGGTCACCTCGGTGTCCTTGACGCGCTCGCGCACGAGCAGGTCCTCGAAGTGCGCCTCCTTCTCAACGTACTGCTCGCGGCCGTTGATCTTCACGGCGTAGAGGGGCGGCACGGCGATGTAGACGTAGCCGCCCTCGACGAGCGCCGGCAGCTGCCGGTAGAGGAAGGTCAGGATCAGCGTGCGGATGTGCGAACCGTCCACGTCGGCGTCGGTCATGACGATCACGCGGTGGTAGCGGAGCTTGTCGATGTCGAACTCGTCGCCGATGCCGGTGCCGATCGCGGTGATCATCGACTGGATCTCCGTGTTCGAGAGCACCTTGTTGATCCGGTTCTTCTCGGAGTTGATCACCTTGCCGCGCAGCGGCAGGATCGCCTGGAAGGTGCGGTCGCGCGCGTCGACGGCCGACCCGCCCGCGGAGTTGCCCTCGACGAGGAACAGCTCGGCCGAGGCGGGATCGGTGATCTGGCAGTCGGCCAGCTTGCCCGGCAGCGAGGAGCTCTCGAGCGCGCTCTTGCGCCGCGTCAGCTCACGCGCCTTGCGGGCCGCCTGCCGCGCCCGCGACGCCTGGATCGCCTTGTCGATCACGCGCTTGGCGTCGCTCGGGTTCTCCTCGAAATACTCGGCCAGCCGCTGGTTGACCGTTTGCTCGACGAGGCCGCGCACCCACGGGTTGCCGAGCTTCGTCTTCGTCTGCCCCTCGAACTGCGGCTCGCGCAGCTTGACCGACAGCACCGCCGCCAACCCCTCGCGGACGTCCTCGCCCTCGAGATTGTCCTCCTTGTCCCTCAGCAGGCCCTTCGCGCGCGCGTAATCGTTGAGCGTGCGCGTCAGGGCGCTCTTGAAGCCGGAGAGGTGTGACCCGCCCTCGGTGGTGTTGATGTTGTTGGCGAACGTGAACACGGACTCCTGGTACGAGGAGTTCCACTGCATCGCGACCTCGACGTTGCCCTGGTCGTTCTCGCCCTCGAAGTAGACGATCGACTTGTGCACCGGGTCCTTGGCGCTGTTCACGTGCGCGACGAAGTCGCGGATCCCGCCCTCGTAGTGGAACTCGTGCTGCTCGTCACCCTCGCGCTCGTCGTAGAGCACGATGCGCAGGCCCTTGGTCAGGAACGCGGTTTCTCGGAGGCGCTGCACGAGCGTCTCCGTCGACCACTCGAGCTCCTCGAAGACGTCGCCGTCGGGGAGAAAGGTGATCGTGGTGCCGGTGTCCTTGGCGACGCCGGTCTTCTTCAGCTCCATCGTGGGCTCGCCGCGGGCGAACTCCTGGTGCCAGAGCTTGCCGTCGCGCTTCACATCGACGGTCAGCCACTCGGAGAGCGCGTTCACGACCGACACCCCGACGCCGTGCAGGCCGCCGGAGACCTTGTAGCCCTCGCCGCCGAACTTGCCGCCTGCGTGGAGCTTCGTCAGCACGACCGTCACAGCCGGCAGGCCCTGGTCGGCCATCGTGTCGACCGGGATGCCCGACCCGTTGTCGGAGACCGTCACCGAGTCGTCCGGGTGAATCGTCATCTCGATCGTGTCGGCACGTCCTGCCATGGCCTCGTCGACCGCATTGTCGATCACTTCGTAGGCGAGCTGATGCAGGCCGCGCGGGCCCGTGGAGCCGATGTACATGCCCGGTCGCAGGCGGACCGGCTCGAGGCCCTCGAGAACGGTGATGTCCTTGGCGGTATAGGTAGCTTTAGCCATAAAAAAAGCCCTGCAAAGTTACGCTTTCCGGGCTGGTGTGAGTCTAGCAGGCCGAGCGGTCGTCAGCGGCGCTTGCGAGGCTCATTCGCGCAGCTTTTTCGACCGTTTTGCGGAGTTTCTCGGAGGCGATCCCGGCCGCGAGCTCGTGTGCCGCCCGCGCGTGCTCGAGCGTGGGCTCCGGCGGGGGTCTCCGGGCCGACTCGTCTGCCTCCGGCGGAGCCTCGGGAAGGGGCCCAGGCGCGAAGCGCAGCCGGGGCGGGGCGATCTCGCCGAGGGCCTCTCGCAGGCGGCTCGTGATCTCCGCCTCGAGCTGCTGGAGCTCGAAGGCCCACGTCGAGGAGGCGGCGTTCACGTGGAGCGTCCCGTCGCGCGCGATCCTCGCCGGCCACGCGTTCGCGGCGACGGTCTCGCCGACCGCTCCCGGCCACGCGGCGACCAGGTCGGTCATCGCGCCTGCCGAGCCGAAGCGGCCGAGCTCGCGCCTGACCTCGCTCCCGATCCGGTCCATCAGGCCGCCCGCACCTCGCTCGTCCCATCCGCGCGCTGGGCGACCTCGAGCGTCTGCGCCGGCTCGCCGGGCAGCGCGCTGCGGCTCGCGCTGGTGACGAGCGCCTGCCCCGAAGTGCGCACGCGGTCGGCGAGGATCTGCCGCCGGCCGGGGTCGAGCTCGGAGAGCACGTCGTCGAGCAGAAGCAGCGGGCGGACGCGGCGGACGACCTCGAGCAGCTCGGCCTCGCCGAGCAGGAGCGCCAGCACCGCGAGCCGCTGCTCGCCCTGGGACCCGAAAGTGCGCAGGTCGCGGCCAGCCGAGAGCACGCCGAGGTCGTCGAGGTGCGGCCCGAGGCCGGTTGTGCCGCGATCGAGGTCGCGGTCGATCCTCGCCTCGAGCTCCTCCACGCTGGGCGGCGCGCCCTCGTAGCGCAGCTCTGCCTCGGGCAGCCCGAGCTCGCCGGCTCGCTCCACGAAGCGCGGCTGGAGCGCGGTCACGGTCTCGTGCCTCCCGGCGACGAGCTCGGCGCCGAGAGCAGCGACCTGGTCGTTCCAGGGCGCGAGCGCCTCACGTGACGAGAGCCCCTGCGCCACCCGCCGCAGCGCCGCGTTGCGCTGGCCGACGGCGGCCCCGTACTCGGCCGACACGCCCGCGCGTGACGGCGCGAGCCGCCCGAGTACCCGGTCGAAGTAGGCACGCCGTGCGGCCGGCCCGCCCTTGACGACCACGAGCCGGTCGGGCGTGAACACGAGCGTCGTCACCTCACCCCGGAGCTGCTCTGCCGCACGAAGGCGCGCCCCGTTCACCGTCGCCCGCTTGCCGCTCCCGAGCTCGAGCGTCACTTCGAGGTCGAGCGGTACGCCGGCCCGATCCCCGCGCAGCGCGATCCGCGCCGCCTCGCGCCCGAAGCGCACTAGCTGTGCATCGGTCCGCGTCCGCGGCGAGAAGCCCTGCGTCCCGACATGCAGCGACTCGAGCAGGTTCGTCTTGCCGGCGCCGTTCGGGCCGGTCACGAGGACAAGACCGGGCTCAAGCTCCAAGTCGAGCTTCGCATACGAGCGGTAGTCCCGAAGGGCGACGGCGCTGACTATCAGCCCGCTAGCCGGATGGGCATGATCAGATACAGGAAGCTCTCGTCTTCGCCCTGGAGCACGGCCGGCCGCAGCGGGCTGATCAGCTTCAGGCGCAGCTGCTCGCCGGCGACGGACTCGATCCCGTCGCGCAGGAACTCCGCGTTGAAGCCGATCTCGAGCGACTCGCCACTGAAGGAGACCGGCAGCGACTCCCGCGCCTCGCCGATGTCCTGCGTCTGCGCCGAGACCGTCAGCTCGCCGTCGCCGAAGCGCAGCCGCAGCGGCGAGTTGCGCTGCGCCATCACCGCCACGCGGCGGACGACCTCGAGCAGCTCCTCACGTGGCAGCGCCAGCTCGTGGTCGAACGTCTCCGGCACGAGTTGCTTGTAGTTCGGGAACTGCCCGTCGATGCGACGCGTCGTCAGGAGCGCGTCGCCGGTCGAGAAGATGACCTGGTTCTCGTGCACGCCGAGCTCGATCCGCTCGCCCGCCTGCGCGATCCGCGCCAGCTCTTGTAGCGCGCGGGCCGGGACGATCGCCTCGAGCTCCGGCACGGTGCCTTCCGTGGCCGTCTCCTTGACCGATAGGCGGTAGGAGTCGGTGGCGGCCATCACGAGCTTGCCGGGCTCGAAGCGCATCAGCACCCCGGTCAGCACCGGGCGCGACTCGTCGCGCGAGGCGGAGCGGCTCACCCGCGAAACCGTCTCGAGCAGCGGCTCACGGTCGACCTCGTGCCGCTCGGCTGCGCCGGCGTCCGGCAGCCGCGGGAAGTCCTCTGCGTTGTAGGTGTGCAGCCGGTAGGTCGCGGCGCCGGAGCGAATCTCGACCGCCGCTTCCTCGAGCTTGTGCTCGATCGTCACGTCCGCGTCGGGCAGAAGCCGCGCCAGCTCGAGCAGCAACCGCCCGGGCACGACGACCGAGCCATCGGACTCGATCGCTCCGTCGAGCGACGTGCGCAGCGAGAGCTCCATATCGGTCGCGGCAAGCTCCAGTCGCCCGCCGGAGGCGTGGAGCAGGATGCCGGCGAGGATCTGGACAGTCGTGCGTGTCGAGACGCCGCGCGAGACGACCCCAAGCGCGCGGGCGAGCTCGTCGCGAGGGCAGGTGACCTTGAGCGTTCCCTGTGCAACCACAGCTTCGGTTTCCATCATTTATGAAATTCCTTTGTCGTAGTCATAGGGAGTGTGGAGCACGGGGATGACGCCGCGTTTCCGCTCCTGGAGCGGGGTTGCGCTGTGTGTGTCCGCTGGGGACGAAGGACGGTTGTCGACAGGGTCTCCGGCCGGCGGTCGCTGCGTCCACAGGTTCACTGGACTTGCTTGATCCGCTTGGTCAGTTCTTGCACCAGGTTGTACACATCCCGGTCCTCGCGGATCTTGCCCGCGATCTTGGTGGTCGCGTGGATGACCGTGGTGTGGTCGCGTCCGCCGAACTGACGGCCGATCTTGGGCAGCGAGGCGTCGGTCAGCTCACGGGAGAGGTACATCGCGACCTGCCGCGGGAAGACGATGTTCTGCGAGCGCTTCTCGCCGCAGAGCTCGTCAAGCGAGACGCCGAAGCGGTCGGAGACGAGCTCCTGGATGCGCTCGATCGTGACCTGGGGCACCTCGCCCTGCGGGAAGACGTCCTTGAGTACGTCCTGGGCGAGGTCCTCGGTCATCGGACGGCCGGTCAGCGATGAGAACGCGACCACGCGCGTGAGCGCCCCTTCAAGCTCGCGGATGTTCGATGAGATCCGGCCGGCGATGAACTCGAGCACCCTCGGGTCGGGCACGTGGATCCGGTCGGTCTTGACCTTCTTGCGCAGGATCGCGATGCGCGTCTCGAGGTCGGGCGGCTGGATGTCGGTGATCAGCCCCCACTCGAACCGCGAGCGCAGGCGCTCCTCGAGCGTCGAGATCTCGCGTGGCGGGCGGTCGGACGAGATCGCGATCTGGCCGCCGGCTTCGTAGATCGTGTTGAAGGTGTGGAAGAACTCCTCCTGGATCCGCTCCTTGTGCTCGAAGAACTGGATGTCGTCGACGAGCAGGAGGTCGTAGGTGCGGTAGCGCTGCTTGAAGCCCTCGATCCGCTTGTCGCGCAGCGCGTTGATGAAGTCGTTCATGAAGGTCTCGCTCGTCACGTAGCGCACCGACAGCTCGGCCTGGTGCTCGCTCACGTATTGCGCGACCGCCTGCAGCAGGTGAGTCTTCCCGAGGCCCGTGCCGCCGTAGATGAAGAGCGGGTTGTAGGCCTGCGCCGGCGCCTCGGCGACCGCGAGCGCGGCCGCGTGCGCGAAGCGGTTCGACGACCCGATCACGAAGGAGTCGAAGGTGTACTTCGGGTTCAGTCCGATGCCGATCGGCTCGCGCCGGTGCACCTCGACGGGCTCGTCGCTCTCGCCGTCGCGCTCCGTCACCGCGAGCTGGATCCGCCGCTCGTGGCCGGTCGCGTCGCCCACGGCAGCGCTGATCAGACCGATGAAGTGGCCCTCGATCCAGTTACGCGTGAAGTCGTTCGGAACGGCGAGCACGAACTCGTCGTCGCTCAGCTCCAGACCCTCGACGTGGTCGAACCACGTGCGGTACGTCGTCTCGTTGAGGGCGCCCCTGAGCCGACCAGACACCTCGCTCCACAGACCTTCCGCAGTCAGCTCAATTGGGGGCTCCACGCCGCCGGACGTACTCCTTCTCGGGGAACGGGCGAGAGCCGAGCATAGCAGCGTCCGAGTGCCCCCACAACGCGATTCATGTGGGCATCTGCGTGGAAGAAACTAGCGCTATTTGCAGGGGAAACGATACCCTCCACACCGCCGTCCACAGGTGTGGACGGTGCTGTCAGGCGAGGCTACGCGGAGAGCGATGCGGCCCTGCTCAGAGCGTGTTTTCGCTCCGCATTCGTCGCGAAGTCCTGTGGAGAACCACGCCCTCACCGCTCGTCTATACTTCTTCGGCGCCGCCCGCACCCGGGCGGTTTTCCATACCCTCTCCAAGTCGTGAAACGGACCTACCAGCCCAACGTGCGCAGGCGGAAGCGGCGCCACGGCTTCCGCGCTCGGATGTCGACGCGCGCCGGCCGCGCGATCCTCAAGCGCCGCCGCGCTCGGGGCCGCAAGCGCCTCTCGGCCTGAGCTCGCTGGACGCGCGCGTGCAACGCCGCCACCGCCTCTCGCGCTCGCGCGACTTCGACGCGGTCTACCGGCACGGCCGGTCGGTCTCGACGCGGTACCTCGTCCTCTACTGGTTCGCGCGCGAGGACGGCGGCGAAGGAGCGCGCATCGGCCTGGCCGTTCCTAAGTCAGTCGGGCCCGCGGTAGTGCGCAACAAGATGAAGCGCCGCCTGCGCGAGCTCTTCCGCGACCGGCTGCCGGCACTGCGCCAGGACCAGGACTACGTGCTCGTCGTCCGGCCGGGCCTCGCCGAGGCCGTAGACACGCGCGGCTTCGACTGGCTCGGCGAGCGGGTCGACGAGATCCTCGGGAAGGCGGCGGCGTGAGGGTCGCCCTGCGCGCGCCGACGTACCTCGGCCTCCTCCTCGTCTACGCCTGGCGCTGGACGTTCGGTCTCCTCACGCGGCCCCGGACCTGCAAGTACCACCCGACGTGCTCGCAGTACGCGCTCGACGCGCTGCGGGAGTACGGGCTCCTCCGCGGCTCGATGCTCGCCGGCTGGCGGCTGCTCCGCTGCAATCCATGGAGCCGCGGCGGCGTCGACTACGCGCACGACCAGAGACTCTTCCGATGATGCTGCTCCCGTTCGCGCACATTCTCACGCCGCTCGAGAATCTCCTCCGCGACGTGCTGAAGTGGCTCGGCCCGCACGGCACAGTCGGGTTGACCTGGGCGTGGTCGATCGTCGCGCTGACGGTGATCGTGCGGCTCCTGCTGGTGCCGCTGACCGTCCGGCAGATCCACTCGATGCAGAACCTCCAGCGGCACGCGCCGCAGATGAAGGAGATCCAGAAGAAGTACAAGACCGACAAGAAGCAGCAGCAGGAAGAGCTGATGAAGTTCTACCGCGAGAACAACATCAACCCGGCCTCGTCCTGCTTGCCGCTGCTGGCGCAGTTCCCGGTCTTCATCTCGCTCTACCTCGTGTTGAAGCACTTCCCCCACCTGCCGGGCGACAACCTGATGTGGCTCGGCCTCGTGAACATCACCGCGAAGGCCTCGGTCGGCTGGGGCCCGCTGCTGATCGCGGTCTACGTCGTCAGCCAGCTCGCCTCGAGCTACTTCATGAGCGCGACGGCGGAGCGCTCGCAGCGGATCATGCTGCTCGTGCTGCCGTTCGCGTTCATCCCGTTCATCATCAACTTCAAGATCGGCCTCGTTCTCTACTGGATGACGACGAACCTGTGGACGGTCGGCCAGGGCTTGATCACGCGACGCCTGATGCCGAGCCCGTCCGCGCCGGGCCGCCGTTCGTCGAGAACGCCGCCAAAGGAGGTTGCGCCGGCAGCGTCGCCGGAGCCGGACGCGAACCCTGCCCCGCAGCAGTCGCAGCCGTCCGAGCCGCGCCGCGTGAAGCGGAAGAAGACGAGAAAGGCGAGGCGGTGACCGAGGCAGAGGCAGTGCAGGTCGAGGCGACCGGCGAGACGGTCGGCGAGGCCAAGTGGGCCGCGCTGCGAGAGCTCGAGCGGCTGCGCCCGGGGGTGGACAAGGCTGCCGTCCGCTTCCAGGTCGTCTCGGAAGGCGAGCGCGGCTTGCTCGGCGTCGGCTACGCACCGGCCCGCGTGATCGCCGCGGTCGACGCGGCGGCTGCGCTCGACACGGCGGAAGCGGTCGACGACAGCGAGATCGCCGCCGAGGTACGGGACGTGCTCGAGCACATCCTTTCCGCGATCGGCGTCAGCGCACGGATCGAGATCGACGAGGACGACCAGACCGTCACGGCGACGGTCGTCGGCCGCGAGCTCGGCCTCGTGATCGGCAAGCACGGGCAGACGATCGACGCAATTCAGTACCTGACGAACGCGATCGTCTGGCGTGGCCGCGGCGACGAGCGCAAGGCGGTCGTGGTGGACGCCGCCGGCTACCGGGCCCGCCGCGAGGCGACGCTCTCGGTGCTTGCGAAGCGCAGCGCGGAACGCGCGGTGTCGTCAGGCCGCTCGGTCGAGCTCGAGCCGATGACGGCCGTCGAACGGAAGGTCGTCCACGTGCAGCTGAAGGAGGTCTCGGGCGTGGTCACGCGGAGCGAGGGCACCGAGCCCAACCGCTTCGTCGTGATCGACCCCGTGTGATCGAGCGCTGGCTCGACGCCGTCGTCGCGACACCAGGGTTGACCGCGCTCTCCGGCGAGGAGGCGCGACGGGTGCTGCTCGAGGATTCGCTGCGCGCGGTCGAGCTGGTCAGCCGCTTCGATGGGCCGATCGTGGACGTCGGCTCGGGCGGCGGCGCGCCGGGTATCCCGCTTGCGCATGCGCTGCCGGAACGCGAGGTGACGCTGCTCGAGGCCAGCCGTCGCAAATGCGACTTCCTCGAGCGCTGGATGGCGGAGCTGCCGAACCTGCGGGTCGTCTGCGGCCGCGCCGAGGAGCAGGGGGTGGACATGTACGGCGCCGCGGTCGCGAAGGCGCTGGCGCCGCCGCCGGTTGCCGCCGAGTGGTGCCTCCCGCTGGTCGCGCCGGGCGGCGCGGCCGTGCTCTTCGTGGGGCCGGCCGCCGAGAAGGCGCGGGTCGCGCGCGTCGCCGAACAGCTCGCGGCCGAGCTGGTCGAGGCGCCCGCGGGGTTCCTCGTGCTACGTAAGGTCGGACCGACACCGAGGGGCTTCCCCCGCCGCCCGGGCGCGGCCCGAAAACGTCCGCTGGCGTAGATAGCGTGACCCTGTGCCCCTTCAGGCAATGCACGCCCGCTTCCGGCCCGCGATCACGCGGCGCCAGGAACCAACCTCGCCCTTGCCAAGGCAACCAGCCTTGGCTGCGGACGAGTGTGGCTCCTGGCTTGGTGATCACGACCCAGCAGCTAGACAGCATCACCTGAAGGGGCACTAGTGCCCGGTCGGATCTACGCGCTCGCGAACCAGAAGGGCGGCGTCGGCAAGACGACGACCGCGATCAACCTCGCCGCCTGCCTGGCGGAGGCCGGCGAGCGGACGCTGGTCGTCGACCTCGACCCGCAGGCGAATGCGACGTCGGGGCTCGGCGAGCGGGCGAACGGCACCTCGTCGCTCGACCTGCTCGACGGGATCCCGCTCCCGAAACTGGCCAAGCCGACCCGCTTCGCGCGGCTCGACCTTGTGCCGGCCAAGGCGGAGCTCGCTGGGACGGCGGTCGAGCTCTCGCGACGCGGCGACGGCGAGCGCTATCTCGCGGACGCGCTCTCGCACGCGACGCAGGAATACGCGTTCGTGTTCGTCGACTCCCCGCCTTCGCTCGGGCCGCTGACGGTCAACGCGCTCGCCGCCGCCGACCGCGTGCTCGTGCCGGTGCAGGCCGAGTACTACGCGCTCGAGGGGCTCGCGCAGCTGGTCGGCTCGGTCGACCTCGTTCGCTCGCGGCTGAACCCGCGATTGGCGCTCGGCGGCGTCATCCTGACCATGGTCGACCGCCGGACGCGGTTGGCCGCTGACGTGAGCGACGAAGTGCGCCGGCACTTCGGCGACCTCGTCTTCCGCACGTCGGTGCCGCGCTCGGTGCGGGTGGCCGAGGCGCCGAGCCACGGACTGCCGGTGACCGCCTACGACCGCACGTCGGCCGGCGCCGACGCCTACTGGAAGGTGGCGATGGAGCTTGTCGGCCGTTCCTGAAAAACGCCGCGGCCTGGGCCGCGGCCTCGAGCTGCTCGTCGGCGGTCCGGGCGAGCAGGAGCTGGCGCACCTGCCGGTCGAGACGATCCACTCGAACCCGCGCCAGCCGCGGAAGCGCTTCGACCACGAAGCGACCTCGGCGCTTGCCGACTCGATTCGCACGCAGGGCCTCGTCCAGCCCGTGGTTGTACGGCGGCGCGCGGCCGGCGGCTTCGAGTTGATCGCGGGCGAACGGCGCTGGCGCGCGGCGCAGGAGGCCGGCGTCCCGACGGTGCCGGCGCTTGTGCGGGAGGCCGACGACCGCGAGACGTTGCTGCTCGGCTTGGTCGAGAACGTGGCGCGTGAGGAACTGTCGGCCGTCGAGGAGGCGCGCGCGTACGCGCTTCTCCTGGACGAGTTCGAGCTTTCGCTCGGCGATGTCGCCGAGCGCGTGGGCAAGGCGAAGCCGACGGTCTCCAACCGCCTGCGGCTGCTCGAGCTGCCGGACGACGTGCTCGGGCTCGTCGAGCGCGGCGACCTGACGGAGGGTCACGCGCGCGCGGTGCTCGCGGTCCCGGACCAGGATGGCCGGCGCCGGCTCGCACGGCAGATCGTCAGGCGCGGGATGTCGGTGCGCGCGGCGGAGCGCGCGGCCCGCTGGGCGGGCGCGAAGACGAAGCCGCGCAAGGTGCCGAAGGTCGACCCCGCACTCGCCGAGCGCGTCCGGGCGGCGGCAGAGCGTTTGACGGGTTTTCCGGCCCGCATCGTGTCCGGGAGGCTCGAGATCCCCTTCACGGACGAGACCGAGCTCGCCGAGCTGGCGGAAGCGCTCGAGCGCTCGGTCGCCTAGCCCGTACCCAATGCGCCCGGCGGGTCGTTGACCCAACGCCATGTTCCATTCCCTGCACGCGAACCTCGAGTCCTTCGAGGCGATCAGGCAGGACGACGTGACCCGCGACCTCGTCCTCCGGATGTCCGCGCTCTCACAGGCGGGCAAGCTCGAGCCGTTCCTGTTCGAGGTCGCCCACGACGACGACCTGGACGACACCACCAAAGGTCGTCTCGCCGAGCTCGCGCACGACGAGAGCTTCCTGCTTGCGGTCGAGGACTACGTCCGCCGCACTGCGATCGTCCACTAACCCGTCAGACGCTTCGGCGTCTTAGACGCTGACGCAGCACGTCAGCGTCGTCAGGCAGAACGGATCTGACGGGAGGACAGATGAGGACCAGGTCATTCGCACTCGCGCTGGCGGTCGCCCTGATCGCAGCGGTGGCTGTGCTCGCGCCGACGGCGTCCGCCGACGAGCCGGTGACGACGGTCACGCAGATCGATAGGACGTTCACGTTCCCGGCCGGCCCGAACGCGTGCCCCTTCCCCTTCCTCGTGCACAGTGAGGGGTCGTTCCGCGAGACGGTCTTCTCGAACGGCAAGGACGTCACGCACGCGGTCGACTTCCACGTCACCTACACGAACCCGGCCAACGGCAAGTCGCTGTCGACGGTGCTCGCGGGGCCGTTCGTCGTCGAGCCGAACGCCGATGGCACGGTGACGGTGACGATCAACGGCAACGACGGGCACATCACGGCGCCCGGGCAGGGCACGATCTTCGCTGCGGTCGGCAAGCTCGTCTACGTCGCCGACCCGAGCGACGTCTTCATGCCGCTCGCGATCCTCAAGTCCACCGGCCGCCAGGACGCGAGCCAGTTCCCCGCGACCTGCGAGGGCCTCTCCTAGCTCCCCCCGCGCCCCGCCTTCCGCCGTGGGGGCGGGGCGCCTTTCCGCCGGGCGCGGTACTGCGCCTGCGCGACGCGGTCGGCGCAGAGGCTGCAGCAGTAGCGCCGCGTGCGGTTGCGGCTGCGGTCGACGAAGGCGCAGCGGCACGGCGCGCCGGCGCAGCGGCCGAAGCGCTTCCAGCCGAGCCCCCGGAACGCGTCCTGCAGTCCGGCGGCGGCGTACGCGGCCACCGCGGGCAGCCCCTCGTGCTCTTCCGGCCACGTGCGGACGCGCCAGCCGCCGTCCCTGCGCTCGAGCCGCGGCGCCGTGCCGTAGTCGCGCGCAAGCTCGTTCAGAAGTGCCGCGGCCTCGTCCTCGTCCTGCGCATCGAAGACGCGGTCGAGGCGGGCTCGCAGCGCGCGGACGGCATCGACGTCCTGGTCGCCGAGCCGCGCGGCCGCCGTCTCGAGGCCGTGCCACTCGAGCCAGGTCCGCACGTCGGCTAGGCCTTCGATCAGGTCCGGCTCCGGGTGCAGCTCGTCCCAGGTGTTCACGAGGTCGACGGCGACGGCCAGGCCGGACCCGCGGGTCTCGTCGCGTGTCAGGGGCATCGCTCGTAACGGTATTGACAGCTGCGGGTGCGACGCGCTGCAATCGAGGGGGATGCCGCCCTTCCCGAAGCCGCGCTTCGACTACACCTACGACCTCGCGCGCGAGCGCGTGGCGCTGCGGGCGTACCGGCGCGACAAACCGGGCCGGCAGATTCCGGCGAAGGCGAAGGACCGGCTGCTCGTCGGGACCTGGAACATCGCGAACCTCGGCGTCCAGGACCGCCTGGACTCCGACTACGCGCTGATCGCGGAGGTGATGAGCTGGTTCGACCTGGTCGCCGTGCAGGAGGTCAACGACGACCTGCGCGGGATCGAGGCGATCCACGACAAGCTGCCGGCGCGCTACGACCTGCTCTTCTCGGACGCCTCCGGGAACCGCGAGCGGCAGGCGTTCCTCTACGACACGCGCAAGGTCAAGCGGCTGAAGGAGGTCGGACGCGTCGCGATCCCGCCGAGCCAGCTCCCGAAGATCGCGACCGCCGGGACGACGACGCCTTTCGCCGGCTTCGACCGCGGTCCGTACCTGGCGAGCTTCGAGTCCGGCGCCTTCCGCTTCGCGCTGCTGAACGTGCACCTCTTCTACGGCTCCGAGGCGCCGGCCGACCTCGACCGGCGCACGCTCGAGACGTTCGCGGTCGCCTGGTGGGCCGACCGCACGCACCGCGACCGCAACTCCTACGTCGGAGACGTCGTCCCGCTCGGCGACTTCAACCTGCCGAAGGCGGTGCCGGGCGACAGGATCTTCGACGCCTTGGTCGCGCTCGGGCTGGAGAGGCCGCCGCACAGCTCCCAGATCGGATCGGCGATCGCGAGCGACAGCCATTACGACCAGATCGCGTTCTTTCCCGGGACGACGAAGGACCGTTTCACTGGCGCGTGCAACGTCTTCGACTTCGACGGCGCGGTCTCCCAGGATCTCTGGCAGCAGCGTACGCCGGCGCAGTTCCAGTCGTACGTGCGCTACCACATCTCGGACCATCGCCCGCTCCGGGCGGAGTTCCGGACGGCGTAGAGCTGGGCGGCTTCATCCCCATTGGGTGACTCGGCGCCGTCAGGGCCGGTCTAGGTTGGGATGGGTGAGCCCTTCTCACCCCGAGAGCGGCGGCCGACCCCGGGTGCTCGTCCTCGGCGGCGGTTTCGGCGGAATCGGCACCGCTCATAAGCTCGCGAAAGCTCCGGTCGACGTCGTGCTCGTCGATCGGCACGACTACCACACCTTCCAGCCCCTGCTCTACCAGCTGGCGACCGGCCTGCTGGAGCAGGCGGCGGTGGGTCACGCGATCCGCGACCTCGTCCACAAGCAGGACAACGTTCGGGTCCACAACGACAGCGTGGTCTCGGTTGACCTCGACGCCCGCGAGGCGCGGTTCGAGGACGGCGCGCCGCAGTCGTACGACTACCTCGTGCTGGCACTCGGGGCCGAGGTGAACTTCTTCGGCGTCGAGGGCGCTGCCGAGCACGGCTTCCCGCTCTACACGTTGCCGGACGCGGTGCGGCTCAAGAGCCACGTGCTCGAGCGCTGGGAGGCCGCCGACCGCGATCCGTCGCTCATCGATCAAGGAGCGCTGAACGTCGCCGTGGTCGGCGGCGGGCCGACCGGCGTCGAGACGGCGGGCGCGCTGGCCGAGCTCTACAACGGCGTCTTCACGAAGGACTACCCCGACGTGGCGCCCGGCACCGCGCGGGTGATCCTCGTCGAGGCCTCGCCGGAGATCTTCGCGATGTTCAAGCCGAACATCCGGGAGTACGCCGTGGAGGCACTGACCAAGCGCGGCGTCGAGGTGCGCACCGGCGAGGTGGTCGCCTCGGTGACGCCGGAGAAGGTGACGCTCAAGTCGGGCGACGAGATTCCTGCGCACACGCTCGTCTGGGGCGCCGGGCTCCAGGGGAACGAGCTCGTGCACTCGCTGGGCGTGGAGCTCGAGCGTGGCAACCGCCTCGGCGTCGACGAGCAGCTGCGGCTGCCGTCATATCCCGAGGTCTTCGCGATCGGCGACGTCGCGGCGATCACCGACGCCAAGACACAGCAGGTCCTGCCCCAGCTCGGCTCGGTCGCGCTGCAGTCGGGCGAGTACGTCGGCGAGACGATCGCGCGGCTTGTGGCGGGCAAGGAGGCGGAGCCCTTCAAGTACCACGACAAGGGAACGATGGCGATGATCGGCCGCGGCTCGGCGGTCGTGCAGATGCTCGGGGGTCGCACGATGAAGGGGGCGAAGGCGCAGCTCGCGTGGGGGACCGTGCACCTGGCGCTCCTGCCGACGAACGAAGACCGGGCGAAGGCCGTTGTCGACTGGTGCGGGGCGGCGTTCACGCACCAGCGCTCCGGCCGGATCCGGGTCGAGACCTAGCAGAAGGGAGAGCCATGACCACCGCCGCACCCGAGGCCGCGCAGCGCCCCGCCGCGCAAGGTGGCGAGCCTCGCCCCGCGGACGTCCTCGTCGTCTTCGGCATCACCGGCGACCTGGCCCGCGTGATGACGTTTAGGTCGCTGTACCGCCTCGAGCGCCGCGGCCTGCTGGATTGCCCGATCGTCGGTGTCGCCGTCGACGACTGGACGCTCGACCATCTGCGCGAGCGGGCGAAGACCTCGATCGAGGCCACCGGCGAGCAGCTCGACCCCACCGTCTTCGACCGCCTCGTGAAGCGGCTCTCCTACGTCGAGGGCGATTTCGGCGACGCCGGCACGTACGAGCGTGTCGCCAAGGCGATCGACGGCGCGCAGCAGCCGGTCTTCTACCTGGAGATCCCGCCGTTCCTCTTCGGGCGGGTCGTCCAGGGCCTCCACGACGCCGGCCTGACCGAGAACGCACGCGT
Organism: uncultured Actinomycetes bacterium; assembly: GCA_963765785.1. Taxonomy (GTDB): domain Bacteria; phylum Actinomycetota; class Thermoleophilia; order Gaiellales; family Gaiellaceae; genus AC-32. The sequence goes on along the minus strand of CAVXXW010000001.1, from coordinate 226,769 downwards.
CGTCGTCGAGAAGCCGTTCGGCCACGACCTCCAGTCGGCGCACGGGCTCGCCGAGGAGCTGCATCAGTACATCGACGAGTCCCAGCTCTACCGGATCGACCACTACCTCGGGAAGATGGGCCTCGAGGAGATCCTCTACCTCCGGTTCGCGAACTCGATGCTCGAGCCGGTCTGGAGCCGGAACCACCTCGAGTCGGTGCAGATCACCATGTTCGAGGACTTCGGCGTCGAGGACCGCGGCCACTTCTACGACCCCGTCGGCGCGCTGCGCGACGTGGTCGTCAACCATTTGATGCAGGTGGTCGCCGCTGCGGCGATGGAGATTCCCTCACGGCGCGACGCGTCCGCCATCAAGGACGCGGAGGCCGACCTCTTCCGCTCCATCGTCACCGCCGACCCCGAGCACTACGTGCGCGGCCAGTACGACGGCTACCTCGCGATCGACGGGGTGGCACCCGACTCGACGACGGAGACCTACGCGGCCCTGCGCCTAGAGATCGAGAACTGGCGCTGGGCCGGCGTGCCGTTCTTCATCCGCACCGGCAAGAAGCTGCAGGCGACGGAGACCGAGCTCCGACTCGTGTTCAAGCATCCTCCGAGGCTCGGCTTTCATCTGCGCGCCCGTCGTCCCGAGCCGAATCAGCTGATCGTGAGGCTCGACCCGACGACCGGCATCAGGCTGATCGTCGACGCCCACCGCGCGGACATCGCCGGCGCCTCGTCGATCAGCCTCGACATGGAGTTCGGTGAGGAGGGCGGCGAAGGGCCGACGCCCTACGAGGTGCTCCTCCACGCGGCGATGATCGGCGACAGCACGCGCTTCACCCGTCAGGACGGCGTCGAGGAGCAGTGGCGGATCATGCAGCCGCTGATCGACTCGCCACCGCCGGTCCACTCGTACGCGCCCGGGTCGTCGGGCCCGGCCGAAGCCGACGCGCTCGTCGCGGGCCACGGCCGCTGGCACGAGCCCTGGATTGCCTAGCCGCCCCGCGAAGGAAGGAGAGCCTCAGATGACCGCTGTGACTCCGAAGGCCGTCGAGAGCCAGCCGCAGAGCGCCGCGGCGCCCTCGCCGTTCCCGCCGATCGCGGACTACGCGTTCCTCTCGAACTGCCACACCGGGGCGCTCGTCGCGCCTGACGGCGCGATCGATTGGCTCTGCATCCCGAGCTTCGACTCGCCGAGCGTGTTCGGCAGCCTGCTCGACCGCGAGGCCGGCTTCTTCCGCTTCGGCCCGTTCGGGATCTCGCACCCGACCGACGTCGCCTACGTGCCGGGCACGAACGTGCTCGAGACGACGTGGAAGACCCCCGCGGGGTGGGTCATGATCCGCGACGCGCTCACGATGGGCCCCTGGGACCACGAGGACGCGATCACGCCGCACACGCGCCCGCCGGCCGACGACGACGCCGACCACATGCTCGTGCGGACGGTCGAGTGCGTCGACGGCGACGTCGAGGTCGAGCTCGTCTGCGAGCCTGTCTTCGATTATGGGCAGACCCCGGCGAAGTGGACGTCGCCGGACGGCGACCGGCATATCGCCGATGCGACGGGCGCCGGCGTCACCTTCCGCCTGCAGACCGACCTGGCCCTCGGGATCGAGGGCGACCGCGTTCGCGGGCGGCACGTCCTCAAGGCCGGCGAGCACGCCTACTGCGCCCTTTCTTGGGCCGAAGGATTGACGGCGCCGCAGGACTTCGACGAGGCGGAGACGAGGATTCGCTCGACGATCCGGTTCTGGCGCGACTGGCTCGACCGCGCCCGGATTCCCGACCACCGGCTCCGCGATGCGATCCAGCGCTCGGCCCTGACGATCAAGGGCCTGACGTACATGCCCACCGGCTCGACGGTTGCGGCGCTGACGACCTCGCTGCCAGAGACTCCGGGCGGCGAGCGGAACTGGGATTACCGCTATACGTGGATCCGCGACACGACGTTCACGCTGCAGGCGCTCCACTTCCTCAACCTGGACTGGGAGGCCGACGAGTTCATGCAGTTCGTCGCCGACCTCGAGCCGACCGAGGACGGGTCGCTGCAGATCATGTACGGGATCGACGGCCGCAGGGACCTGACGGAGTCGACGCTCGACCACCTGACCGGCTACGTCGGCGCGAAGCCGGTGCGGATCGGCAACGGCGCCTTCGACCAGCGCCAGAACGACGTCTTCGGCGCCGTGCTCGACTCGATCCTGCTGCACACGCGCCACAGCGAACGCCTGCCGCGGCGGCTGTGGCCGATCGTCCAGTCGCAGGCCGACTGCGCAACCGGCGTCTGGCGCCAGCCCGACCAGGGCATCTGGGAGGCGCGCGGCAAGCCGCAGCATTACGTCTCGTCGAAGCTGATGTGCTGGGTGGCGCTCGACCGCGCGGCCAAAGTCGCCGAGATCCGCGGCGACCCGGAGCTCCAGGCCGGCTGGCGGGCCACGGCGGAGGAGATTCGCGCGGACATCCTCGAGCACGGCGTCCGCGACGGCGTCCTGCGCCAGCACTACGACACGGACGCGCTCGACGCTTCGACGCTGCTCGCGGCGATCTTCGACTTCCTACCGGGCGGCGACGAGGTCCTGCACAAGTCGGTCGAGGCGATCGAGAGCGACCTGACCGAGGACGGCTTCGTCCTCCGCTACCGCACCGGCGAGACTGACGACGGCCTCTCCGGGAAGGAGGGCACGTTCCTGATCTGCTCGTTCTGGCTCGTGTCGGCACTTGGAGCCATTGGCGAGATCCAGCGGGCTCGCGACCTGATGGAGCGGCTGCTGCGGATCTCGTCGCCGCTCGGACTCTACGCCGAGGAGTTCGACGCACCCACCGGCCGCCACCTGGGCAACTTCCCGCAGGCGTTCTCGCACCTGGCGCTGATCGAGGCGGCGGCGCGGATCATCATCCCCGAGATGCTGGAGGAGTACTGAGATGGGCGACTACGACGTCATCATCGTCGGCACCGGCGCCGGGGGAGGTACGCTTGCCCGCCACCTGGCGCCGTCCGGGAAGCGGATCCTGCTGCTCGAGCGCGGCGACTGGCTGCCCCGTGAGCCGCAGAACTGGCTCGCGCAGGACGTGTTCGTCGACAATCGCTACGTCTCCGAGGACACCTGGTACGACGAGCAGGGCCGGCCGTTCCAGCCGCAGATCCACTACTTCGTCGGCGGCGCGACGAAGCTCTACGGCGCCGCGCTCTACCGGCTGCGTGAAGAGGACTTCGGCGAGCTTCGGCACCACGACGGGATCTCGCCCGCGTGGCCGATCACCTACGACGAGCTCGAGCCGTACTACACGAAGGCCGAGCATCTCTACGAGGTGCATGGCGTCCACGGCGAGGACCCGACCGATCCGCACGCGAGCGCGGACTACCCGTTCCCCGCGGTCTCGCACGAGCCGCGGATCCAGCAGCTCTCGGACGACCTCGCCGCCGCCGGCTATCACCCGTTCCACGCGCCCTGCGGCATCCGGCTGAACGAGTCGAACATGCCGTACAGCGCGTGTGTGCGCTGCGCGAATTGCGACGGCTTCGCGTGTGCGGTCCACGGCAAGTCCGACGCCGAGGTGCTGGGCGTGCGGCCGGCGCTCGAGCACCCGAACGTCGAGCTGCTCACGAACGCGCGGGCAGTGAAGCTCGAGACGGGCGACGGCGGCAAGACGGTCACGGGCGTCGTTGTCGAGCACGACGGCGAGCAGCGGACGTACTCCGCCGATCTCGTCGTGCTCGCCTGCGGCGCCGCCAACACCGCGAAGCTGCTGCTCGTCTCCGCGACCGACGAGCACCGGAACGGGCTCGCGAACGCCTCCGACCAGGTCGGCCGAAATTACATGTACCACAACAGCCAGGCGGTGCTCGCGCTCTCGAAGGACGAGAACCCGACGGTGTTCCAGAAGACACTCGGGCTGAACGACTTCTACTTCGCGAGCGAGGTGGCCGACTACCCGCTCGGCAACATCCAGATGGTCGGGAAGTCGCAGACGCCGATGTTCCGCGGCGAGAAGCCCGGCGAGACGAAGCTCGCGCCCGAGTGGTCGCTCGAGAAGGTCGCGAAGCACGCAATCGACTTCTGGCTCTCGACCGAGGACCTGCCCGTCCCGGAGAACCGGGTCACCGTCGACGGTGACGGCAAGCTGACGCTGAGCTACACGGCCACGAACGAGAAGCCGAAGCAGGAGCTCTACCAGCAGCTGCATTCGATGCTGCACAGGCTGCGCATGGAGCCCGGCCACCTCTTCCACCGCTTCGCCTACCTGAAGAACGACATCCCGGTCGCGGGGTGCGCGCACCAGGCAGGTACCTGCCGGATGGGCGAGGACGCGGCCACGTCGGTCGTGAACGTCGATTGCCAGGCCCACGAGGTCGACAACCTGTACGTCGTCGACACGAGCGTCTTCCCGAGCATCGGGGCGGTGAACCCGGCCCTGACGGCGATGGCGAACTCGCTCCGCGTCGGTGACCACCTGCTCGAGCGAATGGGAGCGAAGCAGGAGGCGAGCGCCGCGGCCTAGGTGAAGGCGTTCACGGCGCGGGCGACGATCAGCCCGAAGAGGGCGTGCGCGACCGTCGACTGGACGAGCATCGTGTACTTCGCGCGGTGCGTGAGCGGCATCACGTCGGTCGGGCTGAACGCGGTGCGTTGGTGAAGCCGAGGTGAAGTAGTCGAGGAACACCGGCCTCCACCCGGGCGGCGCGAGCTTGGACTCATCTGTTGCGTGGACGCGAAGTCGATCGGTACCTCCTGCTGCGAGCGCGCAGCTAGCTCGCGCGCCTCGACGAGCTCGGCCATCAGGCGGCAGCCGCCTGGCGATCGGGCAGGACAACCAGTTCGTCGGCGAGGTCGAGGCCCTCGGGCCGGTGCGTGATCAGAAGGACGCAGCGCTCTCCCGCTCCCGCGAAAACGTCTTGCACCAGTCTCTGGGCGGTCGGGCTGTCGAGGTGGGCCGTCGGCTCGTCCAGGACGAGCACCTGCGCGTCGGTGAGCAGCGCTCTGGCCAGTGCGATTCGCTGCTGCTGCCCGCCCGAGAGCTCGCGACCTTGCTCTCCCACACGGGTGTCGAGGCCTTCGGGAAGCGCACGCACCCAGTCGAGAATCCGGGCCGAGCGCAGCGCTGCCTCCAGCTGCTCCTCGGTCGCCTCCGGTCGCGCCAGGAGCAGGTTCGCGCGGATGCTCGTCGAGAACAGGTGCGTGTCCTGGCCCGAGACCGCGATCGCCCGGCGGACGTCCTCGCGGCGGTACTCGCGCAGATCGCGGCCTGCAAGCGCGACCCGCCCGCGCTCGGGGTCGATGAAGCGGAGCAGGAGGTTGGCGACGGTGGTCTTGCCGGTTCCGCTGCGGCCCAACAGCGCGATCCGCCGCCCGGGCTCGAGCCTGAGGCTCACGCCGTTCAGCGCCGGTCGCTCACTCGGCGCGTAGCGCACGCGGACGTCCTCGAGCGCGACCGTGAACGGGGCCTGCGGGGCCGGGAGCGGGTCGGCCGGGTCGACGACGGTCGGTTCGCGGTCTGTCAGCTCGAGCACCCGCGCGCCCGCCGCGAGCGTGACCCGGAGCTCGCGCAGCGCCTCGGGAAGCGGTTGGACGGCTTCGAACGCTGCGAGCGAGCCGAGTGCCAGCAGGGCGATGAGGACGCGGTCGAGCGTCCCTGTCGCGTGGGCCGAGACCGCGACCGCGAGCACGCCCGCCACGGTTGCTCCTGTAACGAGGAGCCGCAGAGCGTCGCCGGTTCCGTCCGCGAACGCGGCCCTGCGTGCGATCCGTACCAGGATCCGATCCGAGGCCTCGATCTGCTCCAGGCGATCCGCGTGCCGGCCGTAGGCGACGAGCTCCGCCCCGCCGTCGAGCGTCTCCACGAGCTCGGCCGAGAGCGCGCCTCTTGCAGCCGCTTGCCGTACAGAGGCGCGTCGCGCGGTACCGGCCGCCGAGAGCGGCACGACGACACCCGCGGCGACGAGGCCGGCGCCGAGCACGAGCGCGGCCGCGGGGAGGATCGCCGCGGCGACGCCGACCGCGACCGCCCCGGCGGCCAGCGCAACGACCGGCGGCAGCAGGCCGCGGAGGTAGAGGTTCTGCAGCGAGTCGACATCGCCGACGAACCGCGCGAGCAGGTCGCCGTGCCGCCGGTCGCGGAGCTGCACCGGCGGAAGCGACTCGAGCTCGTCGTAGACCCGGGCGCGCGCGTTGCCGAGGCTCCGCAGGGCGACGTCGTGGGAGGCGAGCCGCTCGAGGTAGCGTGCGATTGGCCTGGCGAGCCCGAAGAAGCGGACGCCGACGATGGCCGCCGTCAAAGAGAGCACGGCGGGCTGCTCGGCCGCCCGCGAGATCAGGTAGCCGGCCGTTCCCATCAAGCCGACTCCGAAAAGGACGTTGAGCGCGCCGAGGAGCGCCGCCAGTGCGAGCCGGGTACGGCGCACACCGGTGAGCGAGGTCAGTCGGACAACCGTCGTGCTCATGCCGCCTCCTCCCGCACCGCTGACCCACCGGCGAGCTCGACAATGCGATCGGCGTGCGCGACGAGCTCGGCCCGGTGAGCGATCAGAAGCACCGTCCGCCCGGCCCGCAGCCGCTGGATTGCCTCGGCGACGACGTCGGCGCTCGTGCGGTCGAGGTCGGCGGTCGGCTCGTCGAGGATCACGAGCGGCGCGTCACGCACGAAGGCCCGCGCGAGCGCGATCCGCCGGCGCTCTCCGGCCGAAAGCGGCCGACCGCCGTCGCCGACGACCGTGCCGTAGCCGGCGGGAAGGTCGCGGATAAAGCGGTCGGCTCCGGCCAAGACCGCCGAGTCGCGAAGCGCACCCTCGTCCGCCGAGTCGTTGCCGAGGCGGATGTTATCGGCGACAGTGCCTCGGAAGATCGTCGGCCGTTGCGGCACCCACGCGATCAGCCGGCGCCAGAGCTCGGGGCGGCACTCCGCGAGGTCGATCCCTCCCACTGTGACCCGCCCGGCGACGGGCTCCGCGAAGCGCAAGAGCAGGCTCGCGACCGTTGTCTTACCCGTGCCGCTCGCGCCGACCAGCGCGACCGTCTCGCACGGGGAGAGCTCGAGCTCGAAACCGTCGAGGACGAGGCCCGGGCGGGACGGGTATTCGAACGAGACCGATTCGAGCCGCACCGGCGCCTCGCGCGGGCTTGGCGGCACCAACCGCCCGATGACGGCAACGGCTGGCGGCGCGTCGAGCAGCTCGAGCATCCGCTCTGCGACGGCCAGGCCGTCGGCGCTTGCGTGGAACTGCGCGCCCAGCTGCCGCAACGGGAGGTACAGCTCCGGCGCGAGCACGAGCACCGTCAGGCCGGCCTGCAGACCGAGGCTTCCGTGGTCGAGCCGGACGCCGACCGTGACCGCGACGAGCGCAACGCCAACGGTCGCGGCCAGCTCGAGCACTGAGCCGGAGAGGAAGCCGACGCGCAGTGTCGCCATCGTCGTCCGCCGGTAGCGCTCGCCGACGTCCGCAAGCACGCTCGCCTGCGCGCGGCTCCGATTGAACGCCTGCAGGGTGGGCAGGCCGCGGAGAACGTCGAGAAAGTGGCCCGACAGCTCCCGGAGGGCCTGCCACCGCTCCCGCGTCCGCTCCTCCGTGTAGCGCCCGATCAGCCACATGAAGACCGGCACGAGCGGCAGCGTCAGGAGCATCACGCCGGCGGTAATGAGATCGATCGTGGCGACCCATGCGAGCACGACGATCGGCACGATCGAGGCGAGCACGAGCTGCGGGAGGTACCGCGCGAAGTAGGCCTCGAGCCCGTCGACGCCCTGCACCGCGGATGCGGCCACCTCGCCGGCCTCGACCCCGTCGAGCGCGATCGGCTGGTCGCGCAGCCTGCGTGCGACGAGCGCGAGCCGGAGCTCGGAGAGCACCGACGCCGCCGCCCGCCGGCCGGCCACCTCGAAGCCCCACGCGAGCGTTCCGCGGCCGGCAAACGCCAGCGCCAGCAGCACGAGCTCCCGTGAGACGTCCGCGAGCGAGGCGCCTTCGAAGGCACGGGCGACGATGCGGGCCAAGAGCGTCGCCTGAACGAGCACGAGCAACGCCGCCACCAACCCCAGGCCGACGTCGAGGGCGAGCAGGTGGCGCACGGGCCGGGCTCGCCGCAGGAGGCGCTGGTCGAGGGCGCGCACGCTCAGGCCGCGGGCGAGCCGCCGGCGGGAACTGCCTCCACTTCGTCGCCGCCCACCCGGCCGCGGAACACGTGGTACGTCCAGCCCTGGTAGAGCAGTACGAGCGGAAGGAAGATCACCGCCACTACGCTCATCACCGCAAGGGTGTAGTGCGCCGAGGAGGCGCCGGCGACGGTGAGGCTGTTCCCGAAGTTCGGGCTCGAGACCATCACTCGCGGGTACAGGCTCGTGAAGATCGTCGCCACCCAGAGCACCGCCGCCAGCGCGGTCATCAGAAACGCCCAGCCGCTGCGGCGCGTGAGCGCGAAGAGGACCGCGAGCGCGACGGCGGCGATCGCCAAGGCGGCCGGCAGGATCGGTGGGAAGACGTTCTTGTCGTTGTGGTCGACGGCGACGGCGACGGTCCACGAGAGGAAGCCCGCGACGGCGAGCGCCGCGATGACGGAAAGGCGGCGCGCGGTGGCAGCGGCCCGCTCGCAGAGTTCGCCTCTGGTCCGAATCGTGAGGTAGGTCGAGCCGTGGAAGGCGAACAGGAGCACGATCGTGAGGCCGCCCAGCACCGTATAGCCGCTGAAGAGATCCCAGAACGTGCCCGTGAAGTCTCCGCTCGAGTCGAGGGGCAGGCCGTAGAGGAGGTTCGAGAGTCCGACGCCCCAGATCAGCGCCGCGCCGAAGCTCCCGACGGCGTTTGCCCACATCCATGTCGTCCGCCAGGCGGCGCTCTCGCTCTTCTCGCGCCACTCGAACGAGACCACGCGGATGATCAGGAAGAAGAGCACGAGCAGCAGCGCGAGGTAGAAGCCCGAGAACATCGCCCCGTACCACGCGGGGAAGGCGGCGAAGGTCGCGCCACCCGCGATGACGAGCCAGACCTCGTTTCCGTCCCAGACGGGCCCGATCGTCTCGAACATCTGGCCGCGCTCGCGCTCGTTGTTCGGCAGGAACGGGAGCAGCATCCCGACGCCGAAGTCGAAGCCTTCGAGCAGGAAGTATCCGCTCCAGAGCACCGCGATCAAGACGAACCAGACGTTCTGGAGGTTCATCAGTAGGTCACCACCCCGGCTGGCACCTCCTCTTGCGGCGCCGGGCGGTCCGGCCGCGCGTAGCGCCTCATCAGCACGAAGTCGACGACGAGAAGGACGACATAGAGCGTGACGAAGACGCCGAGGCTGATGCCGAGCCAGGTGGTGCTGACGCTGGGCGAGTTCGCCTGGCTCGTCTTCAGCAGGTTCTGCACGATCCAGGGCTGGCGGCCCATCTCGGTGACGATCCAGCCCGCGGTCGCGGCGATGTACGGCAGAGCGATCGCAACGAGCGCCGTCCATTGGAACCAGCGCGCCCGTTCGAGTTTCTTCCTCCAGTACAGCCAGGCACCGAGGGCGGCGACCAGGAACATCAGCACCCCGGCGAAGGCCATCACCCGCATCGACCAGTAGATCGCCTCGATGTTCGGCATGTAATTGCCGCGGCCGTACTTGCGCCGCTCCTGGTTCTGAAGCGGGGTGAGGCCCTGGACCTGGCCGCTGAACGAGCCGGTGGCCATGTACGAGAGGAGCTTCGGGATCGTGATCGAGAAGCTCGGCGTCTGGTCATTCTCTGTGAAGCCGCCGATCTGGAAGAGCGAGAAGCCGCACGGCTGGCACGTGGTCCACTGCGCCTCGGACGCGGCGATCTTCATGCTCTGCGCGCTCGTGACCGCCTCCCCGAAGCGGTTGCCGACGATCAGCTGCAGGAGGGTCACCGGTAGCGCGACTACTAGCGCCAGCTTCGCCGCCTTCCGGAAGAGCTCGACGTCGCGGCCGCGGAGGAAGTGCCAGCAGCAGACGCCGAGCATGATGATCGACCCGAAGATCAACCCGGCGAGGATCGTGTGCAGGAACGCGCGGAGCGCGAAGCTGTTCGAGAGGAGCGCCCAGATGCTTGTCAGCTGCGCCTCGCCGTTGACGATCTTGTAGCCGACCGGGTGCTGCATCCACGAGTTGGCGACGAGGATGAAGTAGGCCGACAGCCAGGAGCCGAGCACGACGATCCAGATGGTGGCCAGGTGGAGGCGCGGCGAGAGCCGGTCCCACCCGAAGATCCAGAGGCCGATGAAGGTGGACTCCAAGGCGAAGGCGGCGAGGCCCTCGACCGCGAGCGGCGCCCCGAAGACGTTGCCGACGAACCTCGAGTAGACCGACCAGTTCATTCCGAACTCGAACTCCTGCACCAGGCCGGTGGCGACCCCGATGGCGACGTTGATCAGGAAGAGCGTCCCGAAGAAGCGCGTCAGGCGCAGCCAGGCCTCGTTCCCCGTGCGGTGCCAGATCGTTTGCATGGTCGCGACGAGCGGCCCGAGGCCCAGCGTCAGCGGCACGAACAGGAAGTGGTAGATCGAGGTCGTCGCGAACTGGGCTCGCGCGAGATCCACCACCGTCGAGGCGAGCGGGGTCATCGGCGGAGACCGTAGGACCGGCGCGACTCAGGCACATCGTCCGATGAGGATGAATGGGGTGGCCGCGAGTCTCATTGCCTCACCCGCGTCTGCGGGAGCGTGTTTCTGACGTGAGTCAACGTCGGAGACGCTCGCGCCTCTGCATCGCCGGCTCTGCGATGCTCTCCGCCGGTGTTCTTTCGCCTAAGCACCTGGGAGCTCTGGCTGATCGTTGCCGGCGTCATCCTCGGATTCGTGGCCCTCGGGTACCTGGTCGGCTGGGTGTTGCGCCGGCAGGCGGAGACGCTGCGCGAGCCGGTCGGGATCGTGCAAGGGGCCTTCTTCGCCCTGGTCGGGCTGATCCTCGCGTTTGGGCTGACGCTGGCGATCGGGCGCTACGACACGCGCCGAGCAGCGGTCGTCGACGATGCCAACACCATCGGGACCACCTATCTGCGCGCACAGACTCTGGGCGAGCCGATGCGAAGCCGTTCGCTCCAACTGCTCAGGCAGTACACGGATGCCAGCCTGGCCCTCTCGCACGCGGTCCCGACCACCGCCGGCTTCGCCAGCGCGGTTGCCGCGGAAGACGCGCTCCAGCGGCCGCTGTGGTCGCTGGCGGGGGACGCGCTCACAGGCGCGCCGCGAGACAGCGCGCCGCGGCTCTACGTCGAGAGCCTGAACGAGATGATCGACCAGCAGACCGTGCGCATTGCCGCCCTCAACAACCGCATCCCCAACGCCGTGCTGGCGCTGGAGGTGCTCGGCGCCGCGTTCGCCTTCGGCCTGCTCGCGCTGTACACGGCCATGCACGGCCGGGGCGCCACCACCGTCGTCCTCGCCGGCGCGCTCGTGACCGTGCTCCTGCTGATCATCTTCGACCTCGATCGCCCCACGCGGGGCCTGATCCGCATCCCCGATGCGCCGCTCGTCGCGCTGCGCGCCTCGATGGCACTGCCGCCGGCAGCGCGCGGCCCTTCGCCGTGAAGCTCTACTGGGCGGCGCTGATTGTCGCGGGCGTGAGCGTCGTCGCCATCACCGCCATGCTGCTCGTTCGCCGCCGGGCTCCCGAGGGCAGCTACTTCGAGGACGGCGACCGCGCGGCCGGGGTGTTCGGCGTACTCGCAACCGGCTTCGCCGTGCTACTCGGCTTCGTCGTGTTCCTTGCCTTCGAGAGCTTCGACACCTCGCGTAGCGGCGCCATAACCGAGGCACAGATCATCGAGGAGCAGTTCGAGACGGCTCAGCTGATGCCCGTCGCGGTGCGTGGTCGCTTCTCGGGTGAGCTCATCTGCTACGCGCGAGACGTCGTCCACCAGGAATGGCCACGAATGGAGTCGGGCACCCTGGGCAACGGGCACAACCCCTGGGGGATTGCAATGTTCCAAACGCTGAAGACGGTCGAGCCGCGCTCGGCGGCCGAGCAGGCCGCCTACGGCAAGTGGCTCGATCAACGGGTCGACCGCGAGAGCGCTCGCGCCGACCGGACGCACGGCGCCGAGGGTGTCATCCCGACCCCCCTGTGGATCGTCCTGTTTCTGAGCGCCGGGGCCATCTTCGTCTTCATGCTCTTCTTCGCCGACAGCGCCGAGCGGGCGATCGTGCAGGCGACGATGATGGGCAGCGTCGCGGTCGTGATCACCTCCACCCTGCTTCTGCTCTGGTTCCTGGACAATCCCTACCACCACGGCCTGAGCGGACTCCGACCCGTTGCCATGGAGCGAACGCTCGAGCAACTGACGCACGAGAAGGGGATCGCCGACGAACGCTTCGGGATCCCGTGCAACGCGCAGGGAGCGCCGAGCACGCGCTGAGCCCGGCCCCGGCTCGCGGTGCCCGTGCCCTCCCAGCCGCTCCTTCAGCTCCCGGCGCCGCGTGAGAGACTTACTTGCCGTGACCAGCAGCGATTTTCCGGTTGTGCCGTCCGGCGAGCAGGTCCAGCTCGCGACCGGCGACCAGGAGGCGGTCGTGGTGGGCGTCGGCGGGGGTCTGCGCCTGTACTCGGCCGGGAAGAAGGGGGTGCTTGACGGCTACGGCGCGGGCGAGCTGTGCCCCTCCGGCCGCGGGCAGCTGCTCCTGCCGTGGCCGAACCGGATCGAGGACGGCAGCTACGAGTTCGGCGGTACGCGCTACCAACTGCCGCTCGACGAGGTCGAGCGGCGGAACGCGATTCACGGCCTGACCCGCTGGTCGGAATGGTCCGTGGCGGAGCGGGGGGCCGAGCGCGCCGTTCTGGCGCACACGCTCTACCCGAGCCCCGGCTACCCGTTCACGCTCGAGCTGCGCGTCGAGTACACGCTCGGCGAGGACGGGCTGACCGTGCGGATCGAGGCAACCAACGCCGGCTCGGCGCCCTGCCCGTACGGAGCCGGCGCCCATCCGTACCTCGCGGTCGATGGCGACGGGGTCGACGGGGTCGAGCTTCGAGTTCCGGCTGCGACGGTGCTGCAGGCGGACGAGCGCTCGCTGCCGGTGGGACGCGTGCCCGTCGAGGGCGAGCTCGACTTCCGCGAACCGAAGCCGATCGCGAGCACGAAGCTCGACCACTGCTTCACCGACCTGGAGCGCGATGGTGACGGCCGAGTGCGCGTGCGTGTCGGCACGGCGACCGTCTGGGCCGACGACAGCTACCCGTACCTGATGGTCTTCACCGGCGATGGCCTGCCCGACGTCGCGCGGCGCAGCCTCGCGGTGGAGCCGATGACGTGCGCCCCGAACGCGTTTCGGTCGGGCGACGGCCTGGTCGTCCTCGAGCCCGGCGAGACGCACTCCGGCTCGTGGGGCATCACGCCGTAGTCGTTTCTCGCTCGCGTTTCGACCCGGCGCCCCGAGCCGCAGCGCGCTGGAGGAGCAGCGTCGCGGACGCGCCGATCACCAGCATGGCGACGTTCGTGCTCAGGACGGCGAGCGCGCCAAGTGCTTCGCCTCGCTCGCCAAGGCCCAGCGCGACGCCGAGGTAGGCGGCGGCGGGGATCGTCGTCACGGAGACGGCCACGCCGACGCCCGAGCTGGCCCGGGTCTCGAGTGCCAGCATGCCTGCGACGCCGGCGGCAAGGGCGACCGCGATCGTCTCGCTGTTTACGGTCGTCAGGCTGCCGAGGACGGTCGAGTCGATGTCGAAGCCCGCTGGGATCGCCTCGTTCCCTCTCGCGCTCGAGCGCCCGAGCACCTCCTCGCGCGTGAGCGTGACTCCCTCGGCCGGAATGCCCAGCCGATGGAGGCCGCCGAGGAGGTCGTCGACCGCCCGCGGCTCGACGATCGCGATTGACGACTGCATGCCCGGGCTGCGTCGTGGCCGTATTCCTGACGCGGCTGACCTCGTCGTTCCCGTCGAGCAGCCGAGCGACGGCGTCCATCGGCCCAGACTCGCCGAAGACCTCGAGCCTGATCACCGGCCGAACCTACCGCCGCGGCCTGGGCACGTGGATCACCCGCTTTGTACGACTGATCCGGAGAGGGACGGCGATGGGCGATCGTGGACTCGAACCACGGACCTCCGCCTTATCAGAGCGGCGCTCTAACCAACTGAGCTAATCGCCCCCGGGGCGCGTCAGTCTAGCCGCCCTCAGGCTAGGGATGTAGACCGGCAAAATGCGGCCGATGGACGTCTGAACACCTGCGGCAATGAACATCGGCGATCTTGTCCTCCACCAGGGCCGGCGGTACTTCCTCCGTGGCCTCGACCCCATGAGCGTGCCAGACCGGCAGGCCTTCCTCGAGGACGCCATGACCGGTGAGGCGGCGATGGTTCCGGTCGACGAAGTCGAGCCCGTCCCGCCCGACGAGCGCCCTCCTCTACGCGGAGTTTGAGCCGGTACCCTGACGCCATGACCGACGGCGGGACCGCCTGATGCACGAGATGGTCATCTACGGCGTGAGCTTCGACCTCGTCGGCAAGCAGCCCATCGTCCTGCTCAAGACGGCGGACGGCAACAAGTTCCTCCCGATCTGGATCGGGCACCCGGAAGCGGCGGCGATCCTGATGAAGCTCCAGGGCGCGACCACTCCGCGGCCGATGACCCACGACCTCGTCACAGACATGCTCGGCGAGCTCGGGGCGGAGGTCGTCCGGATCACGGTGACGGAGTTGAAGGAGAACACCTTCTACGCCTCGATCACGGTGCAGCAGAATGGCTCCGAGATCGAGATCGACTCCCGGCCCTCCGATGCGATCGCGCTGGCCGTGCGGGCCGACGCGCCGATCTTCGCGGCTGAGGACGTGATCGAGGAGTCGGCGATCGAGTTCGAGGGCGAGGACGTCAACGAGGAGGAGATCGTCTCCGAGTTCAAGCAGTTCCTCGACCACGTCACCCCGGACGAGTTCGCCGAAGCTTCCGACGAAGAGGACTGATTCAGAGGGCTCGGCGAAACGACGGCTGAGCCGCCGGAACGCGCTGCTCGCCCCGAGGCTGCGTCCTCAGTCGCACCCGTAGCCTCCGGCTACGAGTACTCCCTGCGTCCTGTCCTCGGAACGACCAGCGCATCCCGGCGGCGAGCGACGTTCCGCCGATCCCTCTAGCCGCCGCGCTCGACCTCGCGCTTCGTGAGCGCGAGAATCTCCTCGAACAGCTCCTGCAGGCCGTCGCTCGAGAGCGGGCCGCGGTTGGCGCGCGCGAGGTACTGCAGCATCCACTCCTCGCGGTCGGGGTCGACGAAGTCCATCCCGCGCGACTCCTTGTAGCCCTTCAGCCTTGCGACGAGCTTCAGGCGGGCGTTGATCGCGTCCACGATCGCGCGGTCGTTGTCGGAGATCTGCTCCCGGAGCTGGCGGATGAGGGGGTCGGTCTCGGTCATCGTCCCTGCAGCTTGACGTACACGGGCTTGACACTGCCGGGGATCGCGAGCGCGCGGTACGGATACGTGACGTGCGGGTCGACCGGCTCGCCGAGCGTCGGCGCCCGCTCGCGCAGCGTCAGGTAGATTCCGCGGCGGCGCTCGACGAGTCGCACGATCCGCAGCGAGTAGCCGCTGCTCGAGCGCGGGCCGAGGGAGACGACCACCACCTCGTCATGCGAGTAGTCCAGCGGCGGAGCCTTCGGCGCCCGCCCGGGCATCGTCGCGTCGAGTAGTCGCTGGAAGGCCGCGCGCGAGTGGTAGACGGCGGTCACCTTGCGCGTGAACTCGACTCGGCCGACCTGCCGCGTCAGGTCGCGATAGTCGACGGGGTGCTCGCCGCCACGTCCCCACCAGTGGGTGTAGGCCAGCCACGCGCCCGCGGCCAGGAGCACGACCGCGACGAGCGCGGCTCTACCAGTAGATGAAGACCGAAGTGCCGTAGTCGATCAGCGAGTACACCCGAACCGCGATCCAGAGCGGGATGCGGACGCAGCCGTGGCTCGCGGGGTAGGCCGGGACGCTGTGGTAGCCGTGGATCGCGAAGCCGCCGATGAAGAACGACGAGTCGAACATCTCCTTCGCGTTGTAGCCCGGGACCTTGCTGTAGACGCGGAAGTGCCCGAGCGGCGTGTTCCCGGTCGCGCCGGTGGAGGCGGTCGAGACCAGCGCAACTTCGCCGTCGCGCACGACGAACAGCACCTGGAGGCCCGTGCTGACCTCGACGTGGTCGCCAGGGTAACGCGCCCTGGGCACGGTCGCCCGCTCGAGCTCGATCCACACCCGGGTGTCGACGGTGCCGGTGCGCGGCAGACCGTCGAGTTTCTGGAAGGCCGTGATCGCGTCGACGTCGTCTTGGCCGAAGTAGCCGTCCACCCGGCCGAGCGCGTAGTGGAGCTCGTGCAGCCGACGGTCGAGCGCGTAGGCGCTGAGTCCCGATGAGCCAGGGCCGAGGCTCGCCGCGAAGACGAACCGCTGGAGCGCCCGCCTGGCGGCGACGTAGCCCGTGGCCGGTGCGAGCGCGACCTGCACGCGATACTCGCCGGCCACGCGGGTCCCGAGCCGGAGGCGCAGACCGCCGTGGAACGCCCGGGAGGCGACGAGCTTGCGGTCGCGCCAGACCCTGACGGTGACCGTCCCGGCGGCGGCCGGCCGCTCGCGGACGAGCAGCGAGAGCGGAGTCCCAATTTGGCCTGAGCCCGCGAAGGTTGTGTCGAGCCCAGGCTTCACCGCGAGCGCGACCTGGTTCGAGACGGCGCCGGCGTAGCCGGCGGTGTAGCGGGCGTCCGGCGTGCCGACCCGCCCGCGGACGACGAAGCTCCCGTTCCTCGAGGTGCGGACGATGGCGATGAGGCGGTTGTTCCGGTAGAGCGCGATCCGCGCGCCCTTCGCGGCAGGGGTCAGACGCCCGTGGAAGCGCGCCGGCTGCTGGAAGCCGCCGCTCCGGGGACCGGTGAGGGTCAGGCCGGTCGCAGTGACGACCGCGGTCGCCACGGCCGTCTCGCCGCTGGCGCTCGTCCCGGTCACGCGCGCCGTGAAGCGTCCGGCTGCGTACGTGTGCTGCACGACCGCGCCGTCGGCGGCGGTGCCGTCGCCGAGATCCCAGTGATAGCTCGCCGCGTTGCCGGCTGCAGTAAGCGTGACCTGGAGCGGCGCCGGCCCTGCGGCAGGCGTGGCGGTGGCGGTCACGGTTGGAGGTGCCGCCTGCGCCGCCGGAGCGAGAGCCATTGCCGCCACGAAGAGGACCCCTAGTCGCCGCACGGCGCGAGCATAGTGCTATCGAACAACGGCAACCGCGAGGGCGAAGGCGTTGAAGGAGGCATGCAGCATCATCCCGGGGTAGATGCTGCCGGTCCGTAGGCGGACGAGGGCGACGCCGATCCCGAACAGGAACAGCGCGGGGAAGCCCTCAACGAGCCCGTGGTCCGCCGCGAAGGCGACCGCCGTACCGACCACGGCGACAAAGGTCCCGAACGGGGCGAGCAGCCGGAAGCCAAGACCACGGAAGGTGAACTCTTCGACGATCGGGGCCGCGACCACGACCACCGCCGCGTTGAGCGCGAACTGCGGTGCCTTCGACGGCTCCCAGTGCGCCGGCTCGAGGCCCTGCTCGCGGGCGCCGTGGAGCAGCGACTCGAGCAGCGCCTCTGCGATTAGTAGGCCGATCAGCACCGAGAGCGTCAGGCCGAGCGCGCGCGGCCACGAGTCGGGCGCGCGGGCGCCGAGCTCCGCTCTCGTCAGCCCGCGGGCGATCGCGAGCACGATCCCGAACGTGATCGCGTAGAAGACGATCCCGTTGATCGCAGTGTCGTAGCGGTAGAGCGAGTCCGCGGGCGGCTTGCCGGAGCTGAAGCGGCTCGCGTAGTTGAGCGCAGCCAGCACGCCGACGAGCGACAGCCAGCCGATCAGCTTGCCGGTTCTCACCGAAGCGCCTCGACTGCTTGGTCGAGCGGCGCAGGCGCGAAGTGCATGCCGGCGGCGCGCGCGCCTTCCTCGTCCGCCTCGCTGTCGCCGACGTGCAGCGCGCGCTCTGGCCCCACGCCGAGCTGCCCGAGGGTGCGCAGGAACACGGCCGGCTCCGGCTTCGGCGCGCCGGCTTCGGCCGAGGTTACGACGGGCATCCCGTCGAGCCCGAGACCGAGCAGGTGCTCGCCGAGGGCGACGTCCCAGTTCGAGGCGACCGCGACCGCGAGCCCGAGGCGGCGCAGGCGCTCGATCGCCTCGCGTGCACCCGGCAGAAGCTCGAACCGCATCGAGGCGACGAAGCCGTCGACGAAGGAGGCCGGGTCGAGCTCGGAGCCGAGATCGTCGAGGATCACGGCCACGCACTCACGCCGGAGCGCGTAGAGCGTTGCGTCGTCCCGGCCCTCGTGCGAGTGCTCGCGGTAGTAGGCGACCTCCTTCGCGAACGCGCGCTTCACCGACGCCGCGTCGCACAGGACGCCGAGTGCGCGGAGCCCATCGGTCAGCGCCGGCACCGGGTCGGCTAGCCCGACCAGCGTCCCGTACGCGTCGATCGTGACCGCGTCGAGGTCAGCCGGACGCATCGGGATGGAGGATCCGCGCGACCTGTTGGAGTGCCCGCCCGACGCCGGGCCCGGCGACCGTCGCGTCGTCCGGCAGGGTTGCAAAGCGGCTCGTGCGGACGGCCTTCATCTTGCGCAGGGCCGGATGGCCGCGGAGCTGGTGGAGCGTGCGGCCGCTTCCCGACGTTGCGAGGTAGACGTCCGGGTCGACCTGGGCGAGGCGGCTGAGCGGGAACGGCCCTTGCTCGGGGCTCGTCCCGGCCACGCTCGCGCCGTGGGCGAGCTCGAGCAGGTTCCCGAGCAGGCTCCGGCTCGAGATGGTCGAGAAGCCGCCGGTGTCGACGAACGCCGTCACGAGCGGAGTCCCGGCGACGTCCTTGGCGGCCGCTTGCCGCTGCGCCTCGATCCGCGCGGTCAGCCGCCGCGCGTCGACCGGCTTCCCGGTCAGCAGCCCGATCTGGCCGATCGACTGGACGACGTCGTCGAGCGAGTTCGCCGGCTCGACGTAGACCGCGGCGCCGGTCGCGCTGTGCGCCCGCGCGAGGTCGAGCGGGTCGGTGTCGCTCGACGCGACGATCAGGTCCGGCCTCGCGTGGCGGATCGCGCCGACGAGCGGGAGCCCGACGAGCGTGTCGTTCACCTCGACCACGCGCTTACCGAGCCCGAGCGCTTCGAGGACGGCGCGCGGGCCGGCGCCGACGGGGACGATCCGTTTCGGCGCCGAGCGCACGACGGTCGGGCGGTCGCTGCCGCCCTGGACGGTGACGGGATAGCTCTGCACCAGCGCGCCGGTGGGCTCGGACCGCTGGCCGCAGGCGGTGCCTGCGAGCAGCAGCACGAACGCGACGGCGAAGAGGAGCGCGGTTCTCACGCGACCCACTGCCAGAGAGCCCACTGCGCCACCGCGACGCCGAGCAGCAGCGAGCTCACGACGACGATCGCGGTGTGCACGCGCGGCCGCCCGCCGAGCACGGCCAGCGCCAGGAAGAGCGGGAAGATCGTCAGCCCGAAGCGCGGCAGCGAGAGCAGTGGCCACCGCTCGCTCGGGATGCTCAGCGGGATCGCCAGGCTCAGGGCGGCGAACAGGCCGTACGGCGTCCCGAAGCGCCGCCACGCGATCACCGTCAGCGCGATGAACAGGACGAGGAACGCGAGAGTCTCGAGGTTCAGCGTCGCGGCGCGGATCGGGTCGGTGTTCTGCACCGGCGTCCAGTAGCGATGCGTGTGCGAGCCGGTCGCGAGCTGCTCGATTCCGGCCCAGCCGGCGCGGAGGCCGTCCCAGATCCCGCCGAGCGGGCCGGCCGGCGAGAGGTGTCGGTTCCACAGGCGCTGCGCGTGCAGGAAGCGCCACGGGTCGCCGTCCGCCGCCCAGAGGTAGAGCGGGTACGCCGCGAAGACAACCGGCGCGACCGCGAGCGACATGAGCGCACGAAGCCGGTCGCGCTCACGCCAGGCGAGCAGGATCAGCGGCGGCAGGAGCGCCACCGCCGTCGGCCGCGTCAGCAGCGCGAGCCCCGTCACCGCGCCGGCCGCGAGCCACAATCTGCGCTCAGCGAGGACGAACGCCGCGAGGGTCAGCAGCAGGTAGAGCGACTCGCTGTAGACGGCCTGCAGGAAGAGCGCGAAGGGGAAGACGGCGAGGTAGAGCACGGCCCGCCGTGCGCCGTCGGCGCCGAGCCGCTCCTCGGCGATGCGGTAGAGCAGCAGGAAGGAGCCGAGCGCGGCCGCGAGCGAGACGACGATGCCGGCGACGACGTAGTGCCCGAAGAAGACGCGCCCCAGCACGCCGACCGCGCCCGGGTAAAGGGGGTAGAACGCGGCCGAGCCTGCGCGTGCGTAGCCGTGCTCCGCGATGCCGAGGAACCAGACGCTGTCCCAGCGCGCCCAGACGTCGGTGAAGGAGCCGAGGTCGTGCGTGAGCGCCGGAATGTCCCAGACGTTCGCGCGCGGGTGGCGGTTCGGGACGAACGTGTACAGCGAGAAGAGCGCTGCCGCCCAGATCGCGGCTCGCGTCCAGAGGAAGATCTCGGGCGCAGGGTTGCCTGCCCGCTGCAGCTTGAGCTCGCGGCGGGCCGTCCGCTCACGAACGCGTTGACCGGCGGACACGGCGCGCGATGATACTCGGATGGCGCGGCGATACTTCACTCCGGCCGAGGCGAACGCGCTGCTCGAGCAGGTGCGGCCGGCCGCCGAGCGCCTCGTCGAGCACCGGAAGGCGTTCTCCGAGGCGGCAGCTCGCCGCGCGCAGCTGGCGACCCACGTCGCGGGCAACGGCGGCGACCTCGACCCGGGCGAGGTGCGAGAGGACGCGGAGCAGATGGAGCGGGAGGCCGAGGCGGTGGAGGCGGCGGTGAACGAGCTGAGCGAGCTCGGCGTGCTCGTGAAGGACCTCGACCGCGGTCTCGTCGACTTCCCGGCGCTGCGCCAGGGCGAGGAGGTGCTCCTCTGCTGGCAGGTCGGCGAGGACGAAGTCGCCTTCTGGCACGGCCTCGATGAGGGTTTCGCGGGCAGGAAACCCCTACCCCTCGACTAACCGGGAGCGGTATGTGGGAATGGCGTAGGCTCGCCGTCTTCGGCGCAGTCCTTCTCGGCACGCTCGTCGTGGCGCGGCTCGTCGACCGCAGGTTCGCTCGGCGCGACCTCCCGCCCGAGGTCGTGACGCGCTACCAGGTGCTCCGGCGCACGGTCATCTCGCTGATCGTCTTCGTGGGCGTGCTCTCCGCGCTGCTTGTGATCCCGCAGGTGCGGGCGGTCGCGACGGGGATCCTCGCGTCCTCGGCCGTGATCGGGATCATCGTCGGCTTCGCGGCGCAGCGGTCGATCGGGAACTTCATCGCCGGCTTGCTGATCGCGTTCGCGCAGCCGATCCGGATCGGCGACTACGTCGAGACCGAGGGGTTCACGGGCATCGTCGAGGAGATCGGCCTCACCTATACGTTCATCCGCGTTGAGGACAACGACCGGCTCGTCGTGCCGAACGAGAAGATCGCCTCGGATAGCATCCGAAACTCCTCCATTCGCAGCAGAAAGAAGCTCGCGCACGTGACCGTCCAGGTTCCTCTCGACTCCGATCTCGAAGCCGTTCGGACGCTGCTCCGCGAGGCGGCACAGGACGAGCGCGCCGAGGTGACGGTCGAAGAGCTCGGCGACAAGGCACGGCTCGGCGTCAGCGTCTGGGCGCCCGACGAGCCGAGCGCCGAGCGGCTCCAGAGCGAGCTCCGCCTCCGGGCCCACGCGCGCCTGCGCGAGGCCGGGGTCTTCGCGTGACGCCGCCGCCGCGTGGTGGCCGTGCTGACGACGGCCTCGACTCGCTGCTGCGCCGCGGCCGTCGCCGGCGCTCCCGCATCAAGGGCAGGCGCCGCCGGCGCTCGACGCTGATCCTCGTCGTCCTCCTCGTGATCGTCGGCGCGGTGATCGCGTCGGGTGTCGGCGCGGTCGCGAAGTTCCAGTCCGACTGCAACCTGGCGGAGCTGAAGGCGGTCGAGATCGGCCAGAACTCCTTCGTCTACGCCGCCAACGGCTCGCTGCTGGGCTCGATCCCGGCCGAGCGCAACCGCACGCCGGTGCCGCTCTCGAAGGTCAGCCCGTGGATGGCGAAGGCGACGGTCTCGATCGAGGACCACCGCTTCTACGAGCACGGCGGGGTCGACTACGAGGGCATCGCCCGCGCGGCCTGGAAGGACCTCAGCGCGGGCCACGTCGTCCAGGGCGGCTCGACGATCACGCAGCAGCTCGTCCGCAACCTCTACATCTCGAAGGAGCGAACCTTCAAGCGGAAGATCAAGGAGGCCTGCCTCGCGATTCGCCTCTCCCGCGCGCGCTCGAAGGACTGGATTCTCTCGCAGTACATGAACCAGGTCTACTACGGGAACCACGCCTACGGGATCGAGGCGGCCGCGCAGACGTACTTCTCGCGGCACGCGCGCAGCCTCACCCTCGCGCAGTCGGCGCTGCTGGCGGGCCTGCCCCAGGCGCCGTCGATCTACGACCCGTTGCACCGCCCCGCCGCGGCCCGCGCCCGCCGCGACGAGGTGCTGCGCGCGATGCTCACGTACGGCGACATCACGCAGGCGCAGTACGACCAGGCGGTCGGCCAGACGAACCTCCTGCTGAGGCCTGGGCGGCTCTACACGCAGATCCGGGAGCCGTATTTCTTCAGCTACGTCCGCGACCAGCTGATCGCCGAGTACGGCGCGAACACCGTCCGCAGCGGCGGCCTACGCGTCTACACGACGATCAACCCGAGCCTGCAGGTCGCCGCGCGCAAGGCGATCAGGGACACGCTCTACCTGCGTAACGACCCCGCGGCCGCGGTAGTCTCGATCAGCCCGGTCAACGGCGCGATCCGGGCGATGACCGCGGTCACGCCCGGCCGCTACGGCAACCAGTTCAACCTCGCGTCACAGGCGCGCCGGCAGCCGGGCTCGACCTTCAAGACCTTCGTGCTCACGGCCGCGATCAACGAGGGCATGAACCCGGATACGACCTACTACACCTCGGCGCCGTTTCACTACCAGCCCGACCCGTACACGCCGGCCTGGGACGTGCAGACCTACGACCACACCTACTCAGGCTCGATCTCGGTGCACAGCGCGACGCTCGCGTCCGACAACACCGTCTACGCTCAGCTGACGCTCGACGTCACGCCCGAGAAGGTGGCCCAGATGGCGCACCTGCTCGGCATCCGCTCGCACCTCGACCCGGTCCCGGCGATGGGCCTGGGCGCCGACGTGATCTCGCCGCTCGAGGAGGCCTCGGCGTACGCGACGCTCGGGGCCGGCGGCATCTACTCCAAGCCGATGGCGATCACCAAGGTCGAGCTCGCGAACGGCAAGGTCGACACGGACGCCGGCTGGGGCCAGCCCGACCGCACGCGCGTGATCAGCGACGGCGTCGCCTACGAGGTGACGAAGATCCTCGAGGACAACGTCCTGCAGGGCACCGGCGTCGGCGCCTACTTCGGCCGACCGGCAGCGGGCAAGACGGGCACGACGGACAACCACGCCGACGCCTGGTTCTCGGGCTACACGCCGCAGCTCGAGACGACCGTCTGGATCGGCTACCCGCAGGGCGAGATCCCGATGGAGGACGTGCACGGCATCGCCGTCGCAGGCGGCACCTTCCCGGCGACGATCTGGCGGCTGTTCATGGAGCGCGCACTGGCGAAGTCACCGGAGCTGACCTGGCAGTACCCGCGCGACCCGGTCGTCTGGCGGCCGTGGACGCAGGGCCAGTACGGCTCGAGCCTGCGGCCGACCTATACCTACTCGCCGAGCAGCGCCTACTCGCCCACGACGTCGTCGACGACGCAGGCGACCACCACGGCCGGCCCTCCGCCGCCGCGGACGACGACCGGCCACACGGTGACGATCGCGCCGCCTCCGCCTCCACCGCCGGTCGGGCCGCCCCCGCCTCCACCGCCGCCTCCTTAGCGTGAGACCGGCGCTGCGCGCCGCGCTCGTGGCGATCCCGGTCTACGTCGCCGCGTGCGCCGTCCCCGACGGCGGCCTCGGCCGCGCCGCCCGCTTCCGCGACGTGCACGTCTACCAGGGCTACGCGGAGAAGCTGCTGCACGGCGCGCTGCCGTACCGCGACGTGTTCGTCGAGTACCCGCCGGGAGCGTTCGCCGTCTTCATGCCGCCGACGGCGTTCGGCGCGGCGCACTACAACGCTGCCTTCAAGTCGCTGATGGCGCTCTGCGGCGTGGCGACTCTCGTACTGCTGGCGCTCGTACTCGCCGAGCTGCGGGCCTCGACGACGCGGACGCGGGTCGTGGTCGGTCTGTTCGCGCTCTCGCCGATCGCGCTGGGGCCGATCTCGCTGAACACGTACGACGCGTGGCCCGCGCTGCTGACGATGCTCGCGCTCTGGCTGTTCCTGCGCGGGTGGCTGCTGCCGGCCTTCGGCGTGCTCGGGCTGGCCGTGAGCGCGAAGGTCTACCCGCTCGTGCTCGTTCCGCTGGCGCTCTGGTTCGCCTGGCGTCGCGACGGCCCGCGGCGGGCCGGGCTCGGACTGGGCGTGCTCGTCCTGGTCGCGGCTGCGGTGATCGCGCCGTTCGCGGCGTACTCACCGCACGGCGTCTACGAGAGCTTCCACGCGCAGGCAACGCGCGGGCTGCAGATCGAGAGCCTTGGCGCGTCGCTCCTGCTCGTGCTCGACCGGCTCGGGCTCTACCACGCGCACGTGGTCGAGACCTTCGGCGTCGCCGGGCGAAACCTCTCTGGCGGAACGGCAGACGCGGTCGCCGCCGGGCTGCTCGTGCTCGAGGCGCTCGCGGTCGTGACCGTCTGGTGGCTGTACGCGCGGACGCGGGACCTGCGCGGGCACCTGCCGCTCGCGTTCGCCGCGGCAGTCGCCGGCTTCCTCGCCTTCACGAAGGTCTTCTCGCCTCAGTACCTCGTCTGGCTGCTGCCGCTCGTCCTGGCGGGCGGCAGCTCGGTGGCAGTCGCGCTCATGGCGGCGGCGCTCGTGCTCGCGCAGGTCTGGTTCTTCCACTACCACTCGCTGTTCCGGCTCGACTGGCCGGTCTGGCTGCTCTTCGTCCGCGACCTTGCGATGGTCGCGCTCTACGGGGTGCTGGCCGCCGAGCTCGCCCGGTGGAAGATCAAGATCCCGTCGCGCTCGAAGACGAGCCGCCACTCCGGGTTGCGCCGCAGCCAGGAGAGCTGGACGGCGGTCGGCAAGGGCGCGAGCCGGTCGGCGTAGCCCGGCGAGGTCTCGTCGGCCGCGACCCACTGCGCGTCCTGGATGTACGGGAAGCTGAGGATGCGCCGGCGGGCGGAGAGGTGCGCGCCGAGCGAGTTCGTCGCGCTGACGACCGCGTGCGGCGGGATCAGCTTCAGCGCCCGCGCCGCGAGGCGGTCGTGCTCGGACACCTCGGCCGCGTGTGCCTGCGCCTGCTCGCCGTTCGGGAACCAGCGCCAGACCGGCACCGGGCCGAGTAGGTAGTTGGCGGCGGCGCAGCAGACGACGACGATCGTCGCGGCGGGCACGCGGGGCGGCAGCCGCTTCGCGCCGAAGACGGCAGCGGCAACCAGGATCGGGATCAGCCCAGCGGTGTAGTGGAAACGGATCGAGGTCTGCGTGGCGGCCGCCGAGAGCAGGTTCACCGCGAGCTCTGGGAGCGCAGCCACCAGCACGAGCGGTGCGAGCACGACGAAGCCGGCGAGCGGCAGGACGAGGCGCGCGATGTAGCCGAGCCCGCGCCCGGTGAATGCGGTCGTGAAGATCTTGAGCGGGTCGGTCAGCGCCGTGTGGACGATTCCACCGGGCGTGCTGCCGACCTCGCTGTAGCGGGTGAAGAAGCTCGACGTGCCGGCGCGGTTGAAGTGCGGGATCACGACCTCGATTGCGATCAGCGAGACCGCCAGGCCGGCGGCGGCGATCGCGGCGCCCGTCGTGGGTCGGCGGTGCGCGAACGCGTACCAGATCCCCAAGCCCGCCACGACCAGCGCGACCTCCTCCTTGGTGGTCGCCGCGAGCGCCGCGCAGAGGGCGAACGGCAGCAGGCGGTCCTCGTCGAGGAACCAGATCGCGTACAGCAGCAGCGGGCACGCGAGCGCGACCGGGTGGAACTCGTTCAGCGTCAGCCACTGCGTCGGCGGGTAGACGAGGTACGCGAGCGCGAAGCCAAGCCCGGCGCGCGTGCTGCCGAGATGCTTGTTCGCCAGCCAGTAAACGGGCAGCGCTCCGAGCGCAACGGCAATCGCCTGCGCGACGAGCAGCAGGTCCGGGCTCGGCCAGGCGAGCCACAGCGGCGCGAATGCCGCGAGGATCGGGTCGAAGTGCGCGCCGAGCCGCGAGAGCTGGTCGCCGCGGAGCCCGGTCACCTGGAGGGGATGTCCGTGGGCCGTCGACCAGACTGCCTGCACCATGTTCCCCATGTCGAAACGCCCGGTCGCGAACGCGCGATGCCGCAGGACGGAGAGGGCAGCGAACCCGGCCGCGTAGGCGGCGATTGCCGTCCAGAGGAGGACGCCCGGCCGCAGCGCCCTGCTCACGGCTGCGCGACCGCCTGCTCGATTAGCTGGCGCCAGCGGGCGCCGAGGACTTCTTCGCTCGCATGCGCTTCGTAGGCGGCACGGCCGCCCTGCGAGAGCCGCTTCGCGAGCTCGGTGTCCTGAGCCAGCCGTCGCAGCGCGCCGGCGAGTGCGTCCGCGTCTCCCGGCGGGACCAGCAAGGCGCTCTCGCCTTCGACGAGCAGCTCGCGCGCGGCGGGGGTGTCGGCGGTGACGAGCGGCGTGCCGCAGGCGAGCGCCTGGAACGCTTTGTTGGGGATCACGCGCCGCGCCTTGTCCGAGGTGCCGAAGATCCCGAGCGCGCAGCCGGCATGGTGAAGCTCGGTGGGCAGTTGCTCATAGTCGACCCATGGGAGCCACTCGACGTTCGGCGGACGGTCGCGGACCAGTTGCTCGAGCTGCCCGGAGCCGACCAGGCGAAACCGGAGCTCCACTGCCGTGCGGGCGGCGGCGAGGATCGTTTCGACGCCGTGCAGCGGGATCAGCTTCCCGACGAAGAGGAGGGTGAACGGCTCGGCCGGCTGCCAGCCGGCCCTGAAAAGGCGCTCCTCGGCGCCGACGAACGCGAATTCGACGCGCTCCGGCGGGAGTGCCGCCAGCTCCGCCAGGTGGTCCGCGCCGGCGCGCGTGTCAGCGACGACCATGGTGGCGGCGCGGAGGGCGCGCCGGTCGACCGAGGCGAGGGTACGCGCCGCCGCCGAGCCGGGCCGAAACCGCCTTCGGTCGGCGACGAACGTGTCCCAGAGCGATACGAGCGGGTTGAAGACGACCGGCCGCCCGCGTGCCGCGACGCGTGCGGCGGGCAGGTCGAAGTGGCCTGGGTAGCCGACAAGGAGCGCGTCGAACTGCGCCTGCGGCGGCCTGAGGAGCCGGACCTCGGCGGCCGCGAGCCGGGCCGCGGCGCCGATGCCGGCGCTCCAGTTGTCGCGGCGCCCGTCCCAGACCGGCACGTGCCGCTCCTCGACGGTGACGCCGGCCCGGCGCAGGCATGAGATCACCTGCGCGTTGCGCGGGTAGTCCCGCTCGTAGGTGCCGAAGTAGAGGACGCGCATCGCGCGTAGGGCCCGCGCCGGAGAGCCGCGACCTAGGAGAGGACCTCGTCCACCTGCGCCTCGGTCCGCTCGAGCGCGTCCGCCCGCTCCTCGTGCTGGCTCGTGATCAGCTCGCTGATCAGGCCGAGTGAGAAGAACTGCAGGCCGACCACCATCATTAGGACGCCGAGGATCAGCAGCGGGCGCTGCCCGATCGCGTGGCCATCGAGCTTGTCGATCGTCAGGTAGAGCAGGACGCCGAAGCCGATCGTCGAGAGCGCGAGGCCGAGCCCGCCGAAGAGATGCAGCGGCCGGTAGCGGTAGCGCCCGATGAACGAGACGGTGAGCAGGTCGAGGAAGCCGCGGACGTATCGCTCGACGCCGTACCGAGAGCGCCCGTGCTCGCGCGGGCGGTGGTTCACCGGCAGCTCCGCCACGCGGTGTCCCCGGTAGTGGGCCAGCACCGGGATGAACCGGTGCAGCTCGCCGTAGAGCCGGAGCCCGCTGACGACCTCCGCTCGGTAGGCCTTCAGCCCGCAGTTGAGGTCGTGCAGGCGCAGGCCGGAGACGCGGCCGGTGACCCAGTTGAAGATCTTCGAGGGAACCCGCCGCGTGAGCGGGTCGCGCCGCTGGGTCTTCCAGCCGCTGACGAGGTCGAAGCCTTCGTCGAGCTTGGCGAGGAGGCGCGGGATCTCCGCCGGGTCGTCCTGCAGGTCGGCGTCGATCGTCACGACGACGTCTCCCCCCGCGTGCGCGAAGCCGGCCGTGAGGGCTGTCGCCTTGCCGAAGTTCTTGCGCATGCGGATGACGCGGACGTTGTCCTGCGCGTTGTGGAGCCGCGTCAGGGCCGCGAACGAGCCGTCGGTCGAGCCGTCGTCCACGAAGACCGCCTCCCAGGGCTGGTCGAGGGGCTGGAGCGCCGACTCCAGCTCGTCGTAGAGGAGCGCCACCGTCCGCTCCTCATCGTGAACGGGGACGACGACGGAGATCACGGCGCGTGAGCCTATCCGCCGCCGCATAGCGTATGCGGCACAGGTGGCCGAATTGCTGACGATCGAGGAGGCCCAGCGACTCGTCCTGGAGCGGGTCGAGCCGCTGGCCGTCGAGCGCGTTTCGCTCGAGGACGCCGCCGGCCGCGTGCTTGCCGAGACCGCGCGCTCCGTCGTCGACCTACCGCCGTTCGCGAGCTCGGCGATGGACGGCTTCGCCGTGCGCTCGGCCGACACGCCGGCCACCCTGCCGGTCGTGGCGAGGGTCGCCGCCGGGCGACCAGCGCCGCGGGGGCTCGAGCCGGGCGAGGCGATGGGGATCGCCACGGGCGGTGTCGTCCCGACCGGCGCCGACGCTGTCATCCCGTTCGAATACGTTGTCGAGCATGACAACGGGGTGGAGATTGTGGCGCCGGTTGCAGCAGGCGCGAACGTGCGACCACAGGGCGGGGATCTCCGCGCGGGAGACGAGGTCGTCACCGCGGGAACGCGCCTTGGCCCGCCCCAGCTCGGGGCGCTCGCGGCGGCCGGAGTCGCCGAGGTCGCGTGCGGCTCGGTTCCGCGCGCCGCCGTGCTGGCGACGGGAACCGAGCTTCGTCGGCCGGGCGAGCCGCTCGGACCGGGCGAGATCTACGAGGCCAATGGGCTGATCCTCGAGTCGCAGCTCAGGTCGGCTGGTGCCTCAGTCGAGCGCCTGGCCGCTGTCGCGGACGACGAGGACGCCCACCGGGACGCTTTGGCCCGCGGGCTCGAGCACGACGTCCTCGTGACGTCGGGCGGTGTCTCCGTGGGACCGCACGACCTCGTGCGTGCGACCGAGGCCGAGCTCGGCGTCGACGAGGTGTTCTGGCGCGTGGCGGTGAAGCCTGGGAAGCCTGTCTCCTTCGGCGTGCGCGGCCGGACGCTCGTCTTCGGGCTGCCCGGGAACCCGGTCTCGTCGCTGGTCGGCTTCGAGCTCTTCGTCCGGCCCGCCGTGCTTGCGCTGCAGGGCCACGGCCGACCGCTGCCCCGGTTCGAGCCGGGGGTGCTGGCGGCTCCGCTACGACGGAGCCCGGCCCGAGACCAGCTTGTACGCGCGCGCCGCCGGACCGGCGCCGGCGCCGCGGTCGAGCTCGAGCCGCTGGCCGGCCAAGAGTCGCACATGATCGCGCGGGCGGCCGCCGCAGACGCGCTCCTACTGGTGCCGCGCGGCGAGGGCGAGCTCGAGGCCGGCTCACCGGTCCGCTACCTGCGACTCGGCTAGCGGACGCTCAGCCTTCGGCGGCCGCGAGCGGCGCTGCTGCTAGCACGTGCGCCGGCGCGGCGATCGCCGGTTTCCCGCGCGGCTCGATCCGGGCGAGGCGCGCCGAGACGATGTAGCGGTGCGACGCGAAGAAACGTGGGTGGCACGCCTGGAGCTTCACGATCTCGCGGCCGTCCGAGTGCAAGGCCTCGAGGTCGTCGGCCGACACGATCTGCTTGCTGAAAACCCGGTAGACGAACGTGGCGTATGGCACCTCGATTGTCACGGAGTCGCCCGCCCGCATCCGCTCGATGTGCGCGAACGGCGCGAGGTACGTGGTGCGGTGCCCCGCGATGTAGATCAGCTGGCCCTCGCCGGGCATGTACGTGCGGCGGTCGAGGCCTGGGCCCTTCTGCAGCGAGCTGTCGTCGGTCCCGTCGACGAGCACCATGTTCAGCCCGAGCCGCGGGACCCGGATGCGGCCGATTGCCTGACCGCGCTGCGAGTCGAGTCGGTACTGCCGCGCCTCCGCCCGCACCTGGGCGGCGATCACGCCTGCCTGCGTCGCGGCCTGCGTCTTCGCCACGGACTCGATCTGAGCAGGCGGCCGATAGTCCCGAACGCGCTTGTCGTAGCTCTGGCTGAGCTGATGCTGCTTCCAGGTCGTGTAGAGCGCGGTGAACGGGTCCTGCCACTGCCAGACGACGAGAACCCATGCGAGCACGGCGACGCCGCCGACCAGCATCAGCGTGCCCAGTGCCCGTGTTGCCCGTCTTGCGCTCATCCTTGGATTGCCCTTCGCTTCCGTCCGTGCGGTTTCCTGGTTTCTCTCACTGTAAGCACCGTTCGCCGGACCGCCTCCCGAAGCGGTCCGCGCGGTGCGCGGTCGCGGGCGTCAGGGTACGGCGCGTAACGGCCGATCGTGAGCGCCGACATCTGTCCTGCGGCCGCGAGCCAGCCGACGGCGATCACGATTGCAAAGAATTTGACGTACCGGACGGCCGTTAGTTCGGCCAGGTACCACGGCGTGTCGAAGCCGAGGTGATAGCGGAAGGCGAAGGACGCGAGCAGCAGCAGCGGTCCGAGGAAGCCTGCGCCCAGAACGGCCAGCCGCGTTGACACCGGCCGCGAGCGAACCTGCGGGAGCCAGAGCCAGGCGTGCAGCGATGGGAGCAGGAAGATCAGCGCAAACGGGTTCGTCGCGACGACGAGCAGGGCCACGATGCCCAGCGCGAGCA
Source organism: uncultured Actinomycetes bacterium (assembly GCA_963765785.1). Lineage (GTDB taxonomy): Bacteria > Actinomycetota > Thermoleophilia > Gaiellales > Gaiellaceae > AC-32. The sequence goes on along the minus strand of CAVXXW010000001.1, from coordinate 195,911 downwards.
GCGCCGCGGTCGTCCCGGCGAGCTCCTCGGTCGCGGAGACCGGCCGCGTCGGCGTGAGCCGCGGGCGCGCCACCAGCCAGCCCAGGAGCGCGAGCGCCGCGAGGCCGAGCAACCCCAGCACCGGCCAGTTCGTCGCCGGGGAGCCCTCGGGCGGCAGCGGGACCGACGGCGCGCTGGGCCAGATCCCGGCGAGGCCGAAGAACACGAAGACGAGCGCCGCCCAGATCCAGAACCCGAGTCTGCTGCGATAGCTCCGGAGGGCCGGCAGGAGCGGAATGTGGCGCCGGCGGCAGCGGGCGAAGAGATCGACCGCGCAGAACAAGAACGGCAGCAGCGCCGCGAGCAGGACGACCTCGATCGCCCACCCCGGCAGCACGCGCGGACCGAAGTAGACGTAGCGCGACGTGCCCGGCGCCAGCTCGGCGCCCGCGTCGAGCCACAGGAGCAGCTGCTGCGACGCGCGGCCGAGCTCGCCGAAACGCACGCGGTCGAGCTGACGCGGCGAGTCCGTGAACGCCGAGGGCGGCCGTTCGCCGCCGCTCGTCAGGGTCAGCGCCGGCATTCCCTGGGCGAGGAGCGGCCCCTGCTCGCCGAGCGTGAACGGGAACGCGAGGTCGACCAGCTGCCAGAGGGCGCTCGCGTGGGCAGGCCGGCGGCCCGACTGGTCGAGCACCCGCTGCGCGGCCGTCTCGACGAACGGTGCGGACGCGAGGCGCGGCTCCTCTCCCGCCAGCACCATCCGCGGCGGGCCGCGGCTCGCCAGCGCATCGAGCGAGAACGCGGCGACGACGTGGCCGGGATGCGTCTCCGCAAAGCGCCGGGCGCCGAGGTTGCCGAACGAGCCGCCGTCGGTGGCGACGAAGACGAGCGTGTGCTGCGGGGTCACGGCGCGCGCGCCGGCCGCCGACCCGTACGAGCGCGCGAGCTGGATCAGCGCGGCGATCCCCGACCCGTTGTTGTTCGCGCCGGGGCCTGTGCCGTCGTCGTCCCTGTGTGCAAGCACCGCGATCTCGTCCGGCGAGCGGCCGGGCACGGTCACGACCTGGTTGACGAGCGTGCGCTTGCCGATCCCGGGCACGTCGGCGGTGAAGCGGTCGGGCGAGACGTGGAGGCCGTACGGCGTCAGCTGGTCGCGCACCCACTGCGCCGCCCCGACTGCACCGGCCGCCCCGGGCACGCGGTCGGGGTACAGCCGGGCAAGCTCGGAGGCGAGCGAGACGGCGCCGAAGGTGTCGAACGATGCGGGCAGCGCGGGCTGCGGCGTCGGCAGCGGATTCGGCTTGTGCACGCTGAACGCGGCCGCCAGCAGCGGGATGCCGACGAGCAGCCAGGTACCGCGGTAGAGACGGCCGCTGACAGGCCGCTCGAGCGAGCCTCGGCGCGGGCGTCGCCGCGAGGAACGGGGCGGGAGCGCCGCCATGCCGTGGCTATAGTAGGTCGGAAGGCGACCTTCGACCCGCTGGCGCCACGGATGCCAGACTCCTCCACCATCCTGCTCGTCGACGACGAGGACGCGGTACAGAAGCTCCTCGCGTATCCGCTGGAACGTGACGGGTTCCGGGTCGTCCAGGCGCGCGACGGCGAGGAGGCGCTGGCCCGGTTCGCGCAGGAGACAGTCGATCTCGTCGTGCTCGACGTGATGCTGCCGAAGCTCGACGGGCTCGAGGTCTGCAAGCGCCTACGCGCCTCGAGCACGGTGCCGATCATCATGCTCACGGCCCGCGACGACGAGCTCGACAAGGTGCTCGGCCTGGAGCTCGGCGCGGACGACTACATCACCAAGCCGTTCTCGATCCGCGAGTTCCGTAGCAGGGTGCGCGCCCTCCTGCGGCGCGCGTCGATTCCTTCCGCCGGACGCGACGAGGACGAGACGCTCGAGCGCGACGGCTTGCGGATCGACGTCGGTCACCGCGACGTCCATGTCGGCGAGCGCGCCGTTCAGCTGACGTACGTGGAGTTCGAGCTTCTGCGGACGATGGCGGCCAGTCCCGGCCGGGTGTTTTCACGGGAAATGCTGCTGCAGGCGCTCTGGGGCGGCTCGGACTACCGCGAGCCGCGCACGATCGACGTGCACGTGCGCCACCTGCGCGAGAAGCTCGAGCGCGACCCGAGCGAGCCCGAGTTCATCCTCACCGTCCGCGGCGTCGGCTACCGATTCCGGCCGTGAGCCGGTTCGTCCAGAGCGTCGGCACGCAGCTGAGCCTTGCGCTGCTGTTGGTCGTCGCGGTCGCGCTCGGCGTCGTCTATCTGACGCTTGTTCCCTCCCTGCGCGATCGCGCGATCAACACACGCGTCGCGAGCACGGAGAAGACCGCCGCCAAGATCCGGCCCCAGGTCGCGCCATTCTGGGCCGAGGACAACGGCCAGGTGGCGACGCAGTCGGAGGAGAACGGCGGTGTCCGCGTCGCGCTCATGCAGCCCCCGTCGCCGCAGGGGACGATCGCTCCGATCACCGACTCAGGTCAGCTCGGCAGCGCCCTGTTTGGCGATCCGGTCGCGACCCGCGCGTATGTCAACGGCTCGCCGGCGCACGGCACCGTCACGACCGGCGAGGCGACCTACGCCGAGGCGGCGGTTCCGGTGCTCGGCGGCTCCTACGTGCTGCTCGTCCGGGCGCCGGTCGAGCTCGGCAGCATTAGCCTCGTCGAACGGCGCGTCCTCCTCGCGGCGGGCGTTGCGCTGCTGATCGCGCTCCTGCTGGGCTACGTCGGCGCTCGCATGTTCGCGCGGCGGATCCGGCGGCTCGAGCGCGCGGCCGACCGCATCGCCGGCGGCCGCTTCGACGAGCCGGTGCGGGACTCCGGCGGCGGTGAGCTCGGCGCGCTCGCGGACGCGTTCGAGCGGATGCGCGTCCGCCTCGCGCAGCTCGACGACGCACGGCGGGCCTTCGTCGCGAACGCGTCGCACGAGCTCCGCACACCGCTCTTCTCGCTCGCCGGCTTCCTCGAGTTGCTCGACGACGAGGAGCTGGACGAGCCGACCAGGCGCGAGTTCTTCACGTCGATGCGCGAGCAGGTCGACCGCCTGACGAAGCTGGCATCCGATCTGCTCGACCTCTCGCGCCTCGACGCCGGCCGGCTGACGGTGGAGCGCGAACCGGTCGACCTCACGGCGCTGGCCAGCGACCTCGAGGCGGAGTTCACGCCGCTCGCGGCGTCAAACGACCACCCGCTGACCGCAACGGTCGACGGCGCGGTCTTCGCCGAGGCCGACGAGCTCCGCACGCTGCAGCTCGGCCGGATCCTGGTCGAGAACGCGATCCTGCACACGCCGGCGGGGACGCCGGTCGAGATCCGCGCGCGGTCGCGAAGGGGGAACGCGCTCCTCGAGGTCGTCGACGGAGGCCCCGGGATACCTTCGGAGCAGCGGCAACAGCTGTTCGAGCGCTTCTTCCGCGTCGACGGCGCGCGCGCGTCCGGGAGCGGCCTCGGGCTCGCGATCGCCCGCGAGCTCGCCGAGCGGATGGACGGCGCGATCGAGATCGAGTCCGAGCCCGGCCGCACGGTCTTCGCGCTCGTTCTTCCGGCGTCGACGGTACGCATGCCGGAACCCGCAGCCGTTTTGCCGTGAAAACGGCGCAGCGCGAATCCGCCGCTACAGTGCGACAGGCGTGCGAATCGGGCCTCTCGCAGCAATTGCCGTCGTCTGCGCGCTCGTGGGCGGCATCGCCTCGCTCGCGATCGGCAAGGCGACCGGCTGGACCGACTCCGGCTCGAGCACGACCGTCTTCCGTGCGGGTCCGGTCCAACAGCCCGTTGCGGCGCCGGCCGCGGTCCGATCGAACGCGAAGCCGCTGGTTGGGAACGGCTTTTCGCCGAGCACGATCTACGCCCGCCGGTCGGCCGGCGTGGTCACGATCGTCTCGAGCTTCGGCGCGGACCCGGCGAGCGCGCAGAGCGCCCAGGGCTCCGGCTTTGTCGTTTCGCCCAAGGGCTACATCCTCACGAACTCACACGTGATCACGAACGCCGGCGACACCCCCGGCGCAGTCGCGAAGCCCGCCGACCGCGTGTTCGTCGAGTTCCAGGACCACGACCGCGCCGACGCGAAGATCGTCGGCTGGGACGTCTTCGACGACGTCGGCCTGATCAAGGTCGACCCGGCCGACCATGCGCTGTCGCCCGTGCCGCTCGGCAACTCGGCTGCCGCGGTCGTCGGCGAGCCCGTGGCGGCGATCGGCAGCCCGTTCGGCAACGAGAACTCGCTTGCGGTCGGCGTCGTCTCCGCGACGCACCGGTCGATCGAGTCGCTGACCTCCAGCTTCGACCTCGTCGACGCGATCCAGACCGACGCGCCGATCAACCACGGCAACTCCGGCGGGCCGCTCTTCGACGCGCGCGGGCGCGTGATCGGGATCAACGCGCAGATCCGCAGCACGACGGGCCAGGCGGAAGGCGTCGGCTTCGCGGTGCCGATCAACTCGGCGAAGCGCTCGATGGTGCAGCTGATCGCCAACGGCTCGGTCTCGTACGCGTTCGTCGGCGTCGAGACGACGGATCTGACGCCCGCTCTCGCGCACCACTTCCATTACGCGGTCACGCGCGGCGCCGTCGTGACCAACGTCCTGCCGAGCAGTCCTGCCGCGGCGGCCGGGCTTCGCGCCGGCAAGCGGACGTCGCAGGCCTTCGGGATCGAGTTCCCCGTCAGCGGCGACGTGATCATCGCGATCGCCGGCGAGCGCGTCGTCAGCTCCGAGGACATTGCGCGGATCGTCACAAACCTGAGCCCGGGCCAGGTCGTGCGCTTCGGCATCGAGCGCGGTGGGTCGCGGCTTGACCTGCCGGTGCGGCTCAGCGAGCGCTCCGAAACCGGCTGAGCATCTAGGATCCAAACCCGTGATCTTCGGCGGCGAGACGCACGATTCCTGCTGGTTAGGAGCGAACGCGAGATGGGAACAAGCGGCGGGATGAGCGAGGAGAGCCGCTCCGTCCGCCTGACCATCCCCGCGAAGCCGGAATACATCACGCTGGGGCGCCTTGCACTGACCGCCATCGCGGGGGTGCGGCCCCTCTCCGACGAGACGCTGCACGACCTCAAGCTCGCGCTGACGGAGGCGTGCACCAACTCCGTCAAGCACGCCTACGGCGAGGACGGGGGCAGCGTCGACATCGTCTACGAGCTGCTCTCCGATCGGCTCGCGGTCGAGGTCGGCGACGCGGGGACGGGCTTCGAGCCGATCGGCGCGCGGGGCGATGCTGTCGGCGAGGACGACCTCGAGGAGGGCGGACTCGGGATCGAGATCATCCGCGCCCTCACCGACGAGGTCGAGATCGCCGAGCGCGAAGGCGGCGGCTCGCGTCTGCGCTTCGTCAAGCTGCTCGACTGAAGCCAGCAAGACCGATCTGTATCCTCGGCGCCCGCTGATGCTGCAGCTCGTCAACGTCGGTCAGAAGTCGCTCGCGGACTACGCCACCATTGCCACGCGCGGGTTGATGGAGGAGATCCGCCGGCTCGCCGAGCCACTGCGCGGGAAGCGGGTCGTGCACCTGTCGGCGACGGCCTTCGGCGGCGGGGTGGCCGAGATCAACTACGCGCTCGTGCCCCTGATGCGGGACGCTGGACTCGACGCGGAGTGGCGCATCATCGCCGGTGCGGAGGAGTTCTTCGCCGTCACGAAGACGATCCACAACGCACTCCAGGGCGACCCGCTCGGACTGTCGCAGACGCAGCAGGAGGTCTACCGCCGCTTCCAGGAGCTGAACGCCGAGGAGTTCGCCGACGACTACGACTACGTCCTCGTGCACGACCCGCAGCCGGCCGGGATGATCGAGCACTTTCCCGACAGCAGCGCGCGCTGGATCTGGCGCTGCCACATCGACCTCTCGCAGCCGAACCGCGAGGTGCTCGCTTTCCTGCTCCCGTGGCTCGGCCGCTACGACGCCGCGATCTTCCACATGCAGGAGTACGTCCCCCGCGGTGCCGAGATCGCACCGGCGTTCATCTGGCCGCCGGCGATCGACCCGCTGACGCCGAAGAACATGGCGCTCTCGCCCGAGGACGCGGCGTACATCGTCGACCAATTCGGCATCGACGTCGAGCGCCCGCTCGTCACTCAGGTCTCGCGCTTCGACCCGTGGAAGGACCCGCTCGGCGTGATCGACGCCTACCGGCTCGTGAAGGCGGAGCACCCCGATGTGCAGCTCGCGCTCGTCGGCTCGATGGCGCACGACGACCCGGAGGGCTGGGACTACTACAATCGGACCGTCACCTATGCGGCCGGCGACCCCGACGTCTACATCCTCAGCAACCTGAACAACATCGGCTCGGTCGAAGTGAACGCGTTCCAGGTGCACTCGGACGCGGTCATTCAGAAGTCGACGAAGGAGGGCTTTGGCCTGACGGTGACGGAAGCCCTCTGGAAGACCAGGCCCGTGGTCGCAAGCCGCGTGGGCGGGATCGTCGCTCAGATCCAGGACGGCGAGACGGGCTGGCTCGTCGACCCGTACGCGCCCGAGGAGTGCGCGCAGGCGTGCATCGAGATCCTGGCCGACCCGACCGCGGCGCGACAGAGCGCCCTGCGCGGGAAGGAGTACGTGCGGCGCAACTTCCTGATGCCCCGGCTGCTGCGCGACTGGCTCGTGCTGCTGAACAAACTCGACGGGAACGACACGGCCGGCGCCGAGGTCGTGACCGCGGCCGCCGTCTAGGCGCGCCTGGCTTCAGCCGCGCGGACAGCTCAGGTTCCCGGTCGGCCGGCCTCCGGGGGATAAGGTCCCGGCCGTGCCTGGCGGGCGTCGCAAGCTGATCGTCGTTTCCAACCGCGGGCCCGTCACCTACACACGGGACGGGAACGGCGAGCGGATCGCGCGCCGCGGCGGCGGCGGGCTCGTCACCGCCCTGCGCAGCCTCGTCTCACACCACGACGTCGTCTGGGTCGCGAGCGCGATCAGCGACGAAGACCGCGCGGTTGCCGCCGAAGTCGGGCGCGGTGCTGTCGACGAGACCGCGCGCGACGGCTCGCCGTTCAGGCTGCGCCTGGTCGCGCACGATGAGGCCGCCTACGACTGGCACTACAACGTCGTCGCGAACCCGATGCTCTGGTTCCTGCAGCACTACCTCTGGCAGCTTGCCTACGACCCGTCGCTGGACATCGCGTTCCAGCACGCCTGGGACGACGGCTACGCGCGGGTGAACGAGGGCTTCGCGGAGGCCGTGCTCGACGAATTGGAGGCCGAGCCCGATGCCGCGGTCTTCTTCCACGATTACCACCTCTACCTGGCGCCGCGGCTCGTGCGGGAGCAGGTGCCCGACGCGCTGCTCGCGCACTTCGTCCACATCCCGTGGCCGCAGACCGACTACTGGCACGTGCTCCCCGACCGGATCCGCCGCGAGATCCACGAGAGCGTGCTCGCCAGCGACGTCATTGGGTTCCACACGCGGCAGTGGGGGCTGAACTTCATGCGGGCCTCGAGCGACCTCGCCGGCGCGGAAGCCGACTTCGCCGACGGTGTCGTCTCGTGCGACGGCCGCACCTCGCTCGTCAGGGTGCACCCGATCTCGGTCGATCCGGCCGAGTTCGACGAGCTCGCGTCGAGCGAGCCTGTGCTCGAAGCCGAGCGCGAGTTGCTCGCGCGCCGCCCCGAGAAGCTGGTGCTGCGCGTCGACCGAACCGACCCTTCGAAGAACATCGTTCGCGGCTTCCGAGCATTCGAGCTCTACCTCGACGCCCATCCGGAGATGCACCGTCGCGTCGGGATGCTCGCCATGCTCGACCCGTCGCGGCAGGAGATCCCCGAATACGCCGAGTACCTCGGCGCGATCCAGCGGGAGGCGCGGCGGGTGAACGACCGCTTCCAACAGGACGGCTGGGCGCCGGTCGAGCTCGTGATCGAGGACAACTTCGTCTCGTCCGTCGCGGCCTACAAGCAGTTCGACGCGTTGTTCGTGAACGCGATCTTCGATGGCATGAACCTCGTCGCGAAGGAGGCGCCCCTCGTGAACGAGCGCGACGGCGTGCTGATCCTGTCCGAGAACGCCGGGGCCCACGCGGAGCTCGGCGAGTGGGCGCTGAGCGTCAACCCGTTCGACGTGGCGGGCCAGGCGGACGCGATCCACCGTGCGCTGACGATGACGCAGGGCGAGCGGCGGGAGCGGCTCGAGTCGATCCGCGTGCACGTGCGCGAGCACGACGTCGCCGCGTGGATCGCGGCGCAGCTGGACGACCTGGACAGCTGCCGCGCGAGTGTCTAGGCCGGCAGCCCGTACTTCGCGACGACGAGGTAGCCGTCGCGGCGCTCGACAATGCGCTCGACGTCGACCTTCTCGTGCCTCGGCTTGACGAAGAACCAGTCGTTGCGCGCCCGGATCTCCTGGTAGTCGTCGAGCGGGATCGTCACCTTCTCGAAGCAGCTCTCGTCGCCGCACTCGCAGACCCACTCCGGATCCGAGCCGGTCTGGAAGCCCCTGCGCATCTGCGCGACCCGCTGGTTCACCTCGCGGAAGAGCTTTTCGTTCTCCTCGATGCGCGTTTGCCTGCCCATCGCCCCGGGGCCGATCTTATCCCTGCAGGACTAGGATCTCCCGGTGGTCAGCCACGCGCACGCGGGCGAGCTCCGGTCGGTCGACCCGGCGACGCTCGAGGAGGTCGGCTCTGTAGCCGTGTCGCCGCCCGAGGCGGTTGCCGAGGCCACCGCGGAGGCGAGGCTGGCGGGCGAGCGCTGGGCGCAGTCGACGTTCGCCGAGCGGCGCGCGCTGCTCGGGGCGCTCGCGCAGGAGATCCTCGCGCAGGCCGACCACCTCGCCGTGACGGCGACCGCCGAGAGCGGCAAGCCGCTCGTGGAGTCGTACACCGCCGAGCTGTTTGTGGCGCTCGACAACATCGTTTGGGCGGCGGAGAACGCCGAGCGCGTCCTGCGCCCGGAGCGGCTGCGCTTCCCGCAGCCGCACCTGCGGCACAAGCGCGGCTGGCTGCTCTACGAGCCGCTCGGCGCGGTCGGGGTGATCTCACCGTGGAACTTCCCGCTCGGCATCCCGCTCACCCAGGCGGCATTCGCCGTCGCGGCCGGGAACGCTGTCGTCCTGAAGCCGTCCGAGCTGACACCGCTGACGGGCGGCTGGGTCGAGCGGCTGTTCCGCGAAGCCGGGGCGCCCGACGGGCTGGTGCGCGTCGTGCAGGGACGAGCCGAGACGGGCGAGGCGCTCGTGCGCGCCCCCGGCCTGGCGAAGATCGTCTTCACCGGCTCGGCCGAAGTCGGCCGGCTCGTGGCGGCGGCCGCCGGGGAGCGCCTGCGGCCGGTCACGCTCGAGCTCGGCGGCAAGGATCCGATGCTCGTCTTCGAGGACGCCGACCTCGACCGTGCCGTCGCGGGCGCGCTGTGGGGCTCGTTCTCGAACTGCGGCCAGGTCTGCTCCGCGGTCGAGCGCATCTACGTCGCGCAGCCGCTCCACGAGGCGTTCGTCGAGGAGCTCACGCGGCGGGCGCGCGAGCTGCGGCTCGGAAGAGGCGACGAGCTGGAGACCGAGCTCGGCCCGCTGATCGCCGAGGACCGGCGCGCGCACGTCGAGGAGCTCGTTGCGGATGCGGTCTCGCGCGGCGCCGAGCTGCGCACCGGCGGGCGGCGCGCGGACGTCGGACTGTCTGGCTGGTTCTACGAGCCGACCGTCCTGACCGGGGTCGAGCGGGAGGCGCGGATCGAGCAGGAGGAGATCTTCGGGCCGGTGGTGACGGTCGCGCCGTTCCGTGACGAGGCGGAGGCGGTGCGGCTCGCAAACAGCTCCTCCTTCGGGCTGGGCGCGAGCGTCTGGACGCAGGACCTCGAGCGCGCGCAGCGGGTGGCGCCAAAGCTCGACGCCGGCTCGGTCTGGACGAACGACGTCCAGTACTCCTACGGCACGGGCCAGGCGTCGTGGGGCGGCGTCAAGTCGTCGGGTTTCGGCCGAACGCACTCGAAGCACGGCCTCTACGAGCTCTCGCGCGTGAAGTACGCGGATCTCGACCGAGGGCGGGTGCCCGTGCCGTGGTGGTACCCGTACGATCGGAGCGCAGTCGACGGGTTCGCCGGCGTGCTCGAGCTGCTCTACGGCGAGGGCTGGGCTCGCAAGCTCGGCAAGGCCTGGCAGCACCGGCGCGGGCTCGTGCGGCTCGGACGGCGATACCTTTCGGGGCGATGAGCGAGCTCTCGCACGTGGACGAGACCGGCGAAGTCCAGATGGTGGACGTTGGGGGCAAGCCGCTGTCTCGCCGCCGCGCCGTAGCGCGGGCGGTCGTGCGGGTCGCACCGGAGACGGCGTCGCAGCTCTCCTCGCTGCCGAAGGGGGACGCGCTCGCGACCGCCAAGCTCGCGGGAATCATGGCCGCGAAGCGGACGAGCGAGCTGATCCCGCTCTGCCACCCGCTGCCGCTAACGCACGTCGCCGTCGAGATCGAGGTCGGCGCCGACGTCGAGATCACGGCATCCGCCGAGACGACCGCGCAGACCGGAGTCGAGATGGAAGCGCTCGTCGCCGCCTCCGTTGCCGCGCTGACGGTCTACGACATGGCGAAGGCGATCGACAAGGAGATGGAGATCGGCGAGGTTCGGTTGGTGGAGAAGACGAAGTCGTGAAGGCTGCAGTCCTGACCGTCTCCGACGGCGTGACCGACGGCTCGCGCGAGGACGAGAGCGGCGAGCTGCTCGCGTCGCTGCTCGCCGGCGAGGGCTACGAGGTCGAGCGGCGCGTCGTCCCGGACGAGGGTGAGGCGATCGCCGAGGCCATCGCGGAGCTTGCGGAGGACTCCGCGGTCGTGCTGACGACCGGCGGCACCGGGCTCGGCCCGCGTGACGTCACCCCCGAGGCGACGGGCGAGGTGCTCGAGCGGCTCGCGCCCGGGATCGCCGAGGCTCTGCGCGCGGATTCGCTGGCGAAGACGCCGCACGCGCTCCTCTCGCGCGGCCTCGCCGGCGTGCGAGGGCGAGCGCTGGTCGTGAACCTGCCCGGCTCGCCCGGCGGATGCCGCGACGGCTTCGCCGTGCTGCAGCCGGCCCTGAAGCACGCGGTCGAGCTGCTCGCGGGCGAGCCGACGGCCCATAGGCAGTCGTGACCGCCGTCGCCTACCCCGTCCGCTTCGCGCGCCTCGTCAAGTTCGAGCACACGGTCTTCGCGCTGCCGTTCGCCTACGTCGGCGCGTTCCTCGCCGTCGACGCGGTGCCGTCTGCGCACGACCTGCTCTGGATCACGGTCGCGATGGTCGGCGCCCGCTCGCTGGCGATGGGGCTGAACCGCCTGATCGATGCCGGCCTCGACGCGCGAAACCCGCGGACGGCCGGACGCGAGCTGCCTTCCGGCCTGCTCTCACCCGCGGCCGTCGCACTCTTCTGCCTGGCCTCGCTCGCGATCTTCCTCGTCGCGGTCTTCCAGCTGAACCCGTTCGTCCACTGGCTCTGGCCGATCCCCGTTGCCGGGTTCGTGATCTACCCGTACCTGAAGCGATGGACCTGGCTCTGCCACCTCTGGCTCGGCGCCGTTGACGGGCTCGCGCCGGTCGGCGCGTGGGCGGCGGTCACGGGGACACTGCCGTGGGAGGCGTGGGCGCTCGGCGGGGCGGTCGCGCTCTGGGTCGCCGGTTTCGACCTCTTCTATGGGCTGCTCGACGTCGAGGTCGATCGCCAGGAGGGGCTCCAGTCCGTGCCCGTGCGGTTCGGCGAGCGCGGCACGTTCATCGGCGCGCGCCTCTTCCACCTCGGCACCGTCGTGCTCCTGGTCGCAGCCGGGCTCGGTCTGTCCGTCAACGTCTGGTACTGGCTCGGCGTGGTCGCAGTCGCGGGATTGCTCGCGTACGAGCACTCGCTCGTCCGGCCGGGCGACCTGCGGCGGCTGGACGCGGCCTTTTTCACGATGAACGGCGTCATCTCCGTCACGTTCTTCGCGTTCGTGCTGCTCGACGTGGTCACCTAGTGCGACGGGGTCTCCTCTTCGCGCTCCCGGCAGCGGTCGTGGCCGCCGCCGTCGGCTTGGCGTTGGGCGAGTCCACGATTGACATGGCGCCGCGCGCGGCCCGGGCGTCGCACGCGCCGAAGGCGGCGTGGACGCGCTGGTGGAAGATCGCCTACCGGGCGCACGACGGGCGTACCCGCGACGCGTACGTCCTACTGCCGTCGTGGTACGGGCGGCACAGAAACCCTCCGCTGCCGCTCATCCTGTCACCCCACGGGCGCGGCGTCAGCGGTCGCGCAAACGCCCGTCTCTGGGGCGGGCTCCCGGCGCGCGACCGGCTCGCCGTCGTCAGTCCCGACGGCGAGGGGCGGCTGCTGTCGCGCTACTCGTGGGGGTACTCGGGACAGATCGCCGACCTGGCGAAGATGGCTGCCGTAGTCCGGCACGCGCTGCCCTGGCTGCGGGTGGAGCCTGACCGCGTGTATGGGGTCGCCGGGAGTATGGGAGGGCAGGAGGTCCTGCTCCTGCTTGCGAAGCATCCCGGTCTGCTCCACGGTGCGGCCGTGATCGACGCCCCGACCGACCTCGCGTTGCAGTACCGCGACTTCCCGTCGCTCCCGTGTGACGCCGCGTGCCTCGAGCGATGGAAGGAGCCGATCGGCCTCGGGCTCCAGCGCCTCGCCCGGGTGGAGGTCGGCGGCACGCCCAAGCAGGTCCCCACCGCCTACGCCGCCCGGAGCCCGAACCACTACGTCGGGCCGATCGCCCGCTCGGGCGTTCCCCTCGCCCTGTGGTGGAGCGTCCGCGACCGTCTCGTCCAGAACGCCGAACGCCAGGAGGCGCAGTTCGTGCGGGCGCTCCAGCAAGCGCATCCGCGGGCGAGGCTCGGCTACACCGCAGGCACCTGGTCGCACCAGCAGGGCATGCGGCTGAACCTGCCGCGTGCGCTCGCGTGGCTCCACCTCGCGGGGCCGGTCCGATGATCGTCGCCAGGCAGCTCGAGAAGCGCTACGGCGAGAAGCTCGTCCTGCGAGGGCTCGACTTCGAGCTCGAGCGCGGCGGTTTCCTCGTCGTCACTGGACCGAACGGCTCCGGGAAGACGACGCTCCTGCGGCTCTGCGCGGGGCTGGCCGTGCCGACCGGCGGCACGCTCGAGGTCGAGCCGGAGCGCGCCGGCATCGGATTTCTCGGGCACGAGCCGCTCGTCTACCGCGAGCTGACCGCGCTCGAGAACCTCGACCTCTACGGCCGGCTCTACCGCGTGCCCGAGCGGCGCGAACGGATCGGGATGCTGCTCGAGCGGTTCGGCCTGTGGGACTCGCGGGGCCTGCGCGTAGCGAAGCTCTCGCGCGGCCAGCTCCAGCGCCTGGCCCTCTGCCGGTCGTTGCTGCACAGGCCCGAGCTGCTGATCCTGGACGAGCCGTACAGCGGCCTCGACGCCGAGGGCGCGGAGCTGCTCGACCGCGAGCTCGCGGAGATGCGCGAGCGGCGGACGATCCTCGTCTCGACGCACGACCCGGAGCGCGTCGCGCCTCTGCAGAGCGGAGGGCTCGCGCTTGCGTAGCTACCTCTCCGATGCGGCCGTGTTGGCGCGGAAGGACCTGCGTCTCGAGCTGCGGGCGCGAGACACGCTTCCCGCGATGCTGCTGTTCGTGATCGCGATCCTGGTCGTCTTCCACTTCGCGCTTCCCAGCGGTTCTTCGCGGCTCGCGGAGCTGGGGCTGCTCTGGGTGGCGATCCTCTTCACCTCGCTGCTCGGCCTCGGGCGGGCGTTCGTGGCGGAGCGGGAGCAGGGCCTGCTCGACGGGCTGGTGCTCGCGCCGGTCGACCGCAGCGCGATCTGGCTGGCGAAGGTCGTTGCGACGCTCGCGTTCCTGGTCGTCGCCGAGATCGTCGCGCTGCCGGCGTTCGCGCTCTTCTTCGAGCCGGTCGGCTGGTCGACGGTCGCCGGGGTCGCGCTCGCCGACCTCGGCATCTGCGCGGTCGGGACGCTGCTTGCGGCGATGGCCGCCGCCGGTCGCGCGCGCGAGCTGCTTCTGCCGCTGCTCTTCCTTCCGCTCGCCCTCCCGATCGTGATCGGCGGCGTCGGTGCGAGCGTCGCCGACGGCTCCGGCCGCTACCTGGGGTTCCTCGCGCTCTACGACGCGATCTTCGCGCTGCTGGCGTGGGCGTCGTTCGAGTACGTCGTCACCGAGTGACGGCGCGGGCGACGGCGGCCACGTGCCGCTCGTCGGTCCCGCAGCAGCCGCCGACCACGCGCAGCGCGGGCAGCAACTCCTGCAGCTCGCGGTAGCGCTCGCCGAGCTCCTGCGGGTCGCCCGAGTCGAGCTCTTCCGACTCGTCCAGCTCGGCGTGGCTCTTGGTCGAGGCGTTCGCGCGCAGGCCCACGATGCGCTCGACCCACGGTGCGTTGGGATCGAGCACATGCGCGAAGTGCGTCGGGTGAGCGCAGTTGACCATGAAGTAGGCGGCTGCACTGCCGGTCTCGGCGTCGACCTGCTCGATCGCCTCGCCGAGCGCCTGCCCGCTGGGAAGGCGGCCGTCGGTCTCGACGGTGAAGGAGATCACGACCGGGACGCCGTGCCGCCGCGCAGCTCGAACGATCCCGGCGGCTTCCTCCACATACGTCAGCGTCAGCGCGCTGACGAGGTCGACTTCCTCGGCCGCGAAGAGCCCGATCTGAGCATCGTGGTAGCGCTCGGCCTCGTCGGTCGCCATCGTCTCGCCGACGACGTAGGCGTCTCCGCGCGGGCCGACGCAGCCGCTGACCACGATCGGCGGATCGCCCCCACGGCGCTCCTGCAGCTCGCGCAGCAGCGCGACCGCGCGGCGATTCACCTCCTCGAGCTGTTCCCGGTCGTACCCGAGCCGCGCGCCCCAGTCGGCGCTCGCGCGCCACGTCACCGTGTCCAGCACGATCGGCGTCCGGAGCTCGGACGCCAGCTGCGCGTACGAGTCGTAGTAGCCGAGCAGCGCCTCACGCCCGGCCTTGTCGTCGAGGAGCGGGAACGTCGCGAACTCCGGGAGCTCGAACCCGTCGCGATAGATCAGCGTCGTCTCCATCCCGCCGTCGGTGACGAAGAAGCCGCCCGCCTCGGTCGGCAGCGCCGTCACGTTGCGATCACCGGCTCCGCGTGCCGCGCAAGGCGGCGCTGCTCGCGCTCGTCCGGCCACATCGCGATCAGCGAGCCGAGCAGGAAGACGAGCCCGGCGAGCCAGATCAGGTCGACGAGCGGGTTGACGAGCGCCTTGATCACGACCGACCCGTCGCCGTTGAACTGGTCGCCGATCAGGAACAGGTCCTCGGCGCGCAGCCAGTCGGTTCGGATCCCGACCTCGTTCGAGACCTGCTGCTCGACCGGGTAGCTGTTCTTGCCGGCCTCGTAGACGCCGAGGTCGCGGCCGCCGCGGAAGACTTCGAGCCGCGCCCGGATCTCGGTGCGGTTGGGTTCGTTGCGGGTGACGGAGCCGAGGTAGTGGAGGTCGTAGCCGTGGATGCTCATCGTCTGGCCCGGCTCGAGCTTCTGCACCTTCGTCGCGCCGTACGCGCCGCCGGCGATGCCGAGGGCCAGGAGCACGATCGCCGCGTGCACGATGTAGCCGCCGTAGCGTCGCCGGTTGCGGCCGACCAGGGACGAAAAGGCGCCGAGCCAGGTCGCGTCGCCGAGCGCCTTGCGAGCGCGCGTTCCCCGCACGAACTCGAGCACGATCGCGCCCAGCACGAACGCGCAGAACGTGTACGCGACGAGTCCGGGCAGGCTCGAGCCGGCGCCGAGCGCGACCAGCACGATGCCGCTCGCCAGCGCGAACACGGCCGGGCCGACGAGGCTGGCGCCGAGCGCCCGGAGCGAGGTGCGCCGCCACGCGACGAGCGGCCCGATCCCCATCAGCAGGAGTAAGGGCAGGCCCAACACGCGCAGGAAGAAGTCGAAGTAGGGCGGCCCGACGGTGATCTTCTCCCCGCGTACGAGCTCCGATAGCAGCGGGAACGCGACGCCCCAGAGGACGGTCAGCGTGAAGGCGACGAGCAGCAGGTTGTTGTAGAGGAACGCGGCCTCGCGCGAGGCGAGCGATTCGAGCCGGGTCTTCGTCCGGAGCTTCGGCAGGCGCCAGAAGATCAGCACCGTGGAGAAGGCGGCCGCGGCTGCGATGAAGCCGAGCAGCCACGGCCCGATCGACGACTGCGTGAAGCTGTGGATCGAGCTGATCACGCCGCTACGCGTCAGGAACGTGCCGAAGAGCGAGAGGCAGAACGCCAGTGAGACAAGTACCGCGTTCCAGACCCGGAGCATGTTCTTCTTCTCCTGCACCATCACCGAGTGCAGGAACGCCGTCGAGGCGAGCCACGGCATCAGCGCGGCGTTCTCGACGGGGTCCCACGCGTAGTAGCCGCCCCAGCCGACCTCCTCGTACGCCCACTTGGCGCCGAGCAGGATCCCGATTCCGAGCGCCGTCCAGGCGAGCAGGGTCCAGCGCCGGGTCGCGACGATCCAGCGCTCGTCGAAGCGGCCGGCCAGCAGCGCGCCTGCCGCGAACGCGAACGGGATCGTCAGCCCGACGTAGCCCAGGTAGAGCAGCGGCGGGTGGATCATCATGTACGGGTTCTGGAGGCTCGGGTTGAGGCCGCTGCCGTCGAGCGGCGCAACCTGGCGGTCGAACGGGCTTGAGACGAACACGAGCAGGAAGGCGAAGAAGGTCGCTACCCCGCCGAGCACGGGCACCGTGCCGGGCAGCAGGCTGCGGATCAGGTCGCGGTTGAGCATGACTGCCAGCGAGCCGAGGCCGGTCAGCACGAGCAGCCACAGGAGAAGCGAGCCTTCCTGGCCGCCCCAGAACGCGCTGATCGAGTACGGGAACGGCAGCTTCCGCGCCGAGTGGTCGGCGACGTAGACGTAGGTGAAGTCGCGGGCCTGCAGCGCGTGGAGCAGGACGCCCGCGGCGACGGCGGTCGCGACGAAGGCACCGATGAGGGCGCGGCGGCTCGACTCGTGCAGCCGGCGGCGTCCCTGCCAGGCGGCGAGGCCGCCGCCGACGGCCGCGAAGAGCGCGAGCCCGAAGGCGACGAAGAGAGCGGCGCGCCCGAGGTCGGCCACGCCGCCGAGTCTAGCCGTGGACCGGCCGCCTTCTGCGATGATTGCGGCGGTTTCCGGTGCCCGCCCGTCTCCGCGACATCCCGCTGCCCGCGCTTGCGTGGACCACCGTCGGCGTTCTCGGCGGCGCGCTCGCGCTGATCTTCTTCTACGCCCCGATCGACGCCGACCAGGGGCTGACCCAGAAGATCTTCTACATCCACGTGCCGCTCGCACTGACCTCGTATGCGTGCTTCGGCTGGGGGGCGTGGAAGGCGCTGAAGCACCTCCGCACGCGCGCGCCCGGCGCCGACCTCGAGAGCTATGCGGCGATCCATCAGGGCGTGATCTTCGGGGCGCTGACGCTGATCACCGGCTCGATCTGGGCGCGCACCTCGTGGGGGATCTGGTGGACGTGGAGCTCGAACCAGCTCGTCACGTTCCTGATCCTGTTCCTCTTCTACTCGGCCTACTTCATGCTGCGCTACTCGGTCGAGCCGGGACCGGCGCGCGCGAACATGTGCGCCGTCTACGCGCTCTTCGGCGTCGTGCTGATCCCGGTCTCGTGGCTCTCGATCCGCCTCGCGAACGACTTCATCCACCCGACCGTGTTCACGAGCCATGGGCCGCAGATGTCGACGGCGATGTTCGCGACGTTCTGCGTCTCGTGGGCCGGGCTGCTGCTGCTGGCTGCGACCATGTACCGGGTCGAGCTGGTCGGCAAGCGGCTGGACGCGCGCCTGCGCGAATTGCGGGAACTCCTGGCGTGAGGCGCCGCTTGCGATGCCGACCTCGGGACACGCGAGCTTTGCTCGTGTGTCCGTCTGAACCGACCGACCGACCCGTTAGCCCGCGAGAGCATCGGCTGTGAGCTCGGGAGAGAAGTACGTCGCGGCCGCGTACCTGGTCGTGTTCGTCGCGGTGCTCGCGTGGGTGGCGATCATCTCGTCGAAGCTGGCGCGGCTCACGCGCGAGGTCTCGGAGCTCGTCGAGCTCGCGCGGCAGCGCCGCGAACACGATGCTGCTTAGGGTCGCCTCGCGCGGCTCGCGTCTCGCGCTGACGCAGGCAGAGCTGGCGGCCGGGCGGCTGCGGCGGCCCGGCGTCGAGATCGCGCTCGTGCCGATCACGACCGCCGGCGACCGCGACCGCTCGAAGCCGTTCGGCGAGATCGGCGCGCGCGGGGTGTTCGTGAAGGAGATCGAGGAGGCGCTGTTGGCCGGCCGGATCGACGTCGCGGTGCATTCGGCCAAGGACATGACGTCGAGCGACGCGGACGGGCTCGTGGTCGGTGCGTACCTCGAGCGGGAGGATCCGCGTGACGCGCTCTGCGGTGCCGGTGAGCTGCGGCCAGGGATGCGGGTCGGAACAGCGTCGGTGCGGCGGCGGGCGCAGCTGCTGGCGCTGGAGCCCACGCTGTCGATCGAGCCGTTGCGCGGGAACATCGACACCCGCCTGCGCAAGCGCGGCGAACGCGGTCTGGACGCGGTCGTGCTGGCGGCGTGCGGGCTCGACCGCCTTGGGCTCGGGGGCGAGATCGGCCGGCGGTTCCCGCCGGAGGAGGTGCTGCCCGAGGCGGGACAGGGGGCGCTCGCGCTGCAGGTCCGGGCGGGGGAGGAGGAACTCGCGGAGGCTGCTGACGACCCCGAGACGCGGCGGCGGGTCGAGGCGGAGCGGGCTGTCGTGTTCGCGATCGGCGGCGGGTGCCTGGCGCCGGTCGCCGCCCATCACGACGGGCGCGTGCTCAGGGCGCTGGTGGCGGCGGAGGACGGCTCGTGGGTCGAGCAGCGCGAGGGCGACGACCCGGCGGCGCTGGCGGCGGAGCTCGCGGCTGTGGCCGAGAAGTGACACTTTCGGCACGACTACGTCACAGACACGTGCGCCTGTCCCAGCTACCGTGAGGTATCCCCGGGTGGGAGGGGGTTAGGGATGGGTCCCGCCTCGAAGCCGCTGCGCGTGATCGTGACTCGCGCGCGCGAGCAGCTCGAGCCGCTCGCGTCGCGGATCGAGGCGCTCGGCCACGAGGTCGTCCGGTGCCCGCTGATCGAGCTCGAGCCGGTCGGCCCGGAGCACCTGGACGTCGACGGGTACGACTGGGTTGTCGTGACGAGCGCGTACGGCGCGCGGGAGCTGCTCGGACGGGCGCGCGGGACGCTGCCGCGCGTCGCCGCAATCGGCCCGGGAACCGCTACGGCGCTCCGGGAGGGCGGTATCGAGCCTGCCCTCGTCGCGCGGGTCTCGACCCAGGAGGGCGTGGTGGACGAGCTGCCGTCACCGACCGGACGCGTGCTCTTCGCCGGAGCCGAGCGGGCGCGGCAGCTGCTCGTCGTGAAGCTCGGCGCCGATTTCGTGCCCCTCTACCGCACCCGGACGCTGCGGCCCGACCCGCCGCCGGCCGGCGACCTGGTCGTGCTCGCCTCGGCGTCCGCGGCGAGGCGTTCGCCGCGCTCGGGCTCGCGCTGCCGGCGGTGTCCATCGGCCCCGAGACCACGCGGGCCGCGCGAGCTGCCGGGATCGAGGTCGTCGCAGAGGCCGAGACGCACGACCTCGACGGCCTCGTCGAAGCCGTCCGCGCCGTATCGCTTTAGGGTCCCGGGCCGTGGTCATCACGTTCCTGTCCGACTTCGGCCTCCAGGACGACTTCGTCGGCACCTGCCACGGGGTGATGAAGGGCATCGCGCCCGGGGCCGAGGTGATCGACATCACGCACGGCATCCCGCCCCAGCAGGTGCTGCAGGGCGCGCTCGTCCTCTGCAACACGCTGCCGTACATGCCGACCGGCGTGCACCTGGCGGTCGTCGACCCCGGTGTCGGTAGCCATCGCCGGCCGCTCGCGCTGCGCACGGACGACGGCCGCTTCCTGGTCGGTCCCGACAACGGGTTGCTTCTGCCGGCCGCCGATTCGCTCGGTGGCGTCGCCGAGGCCCACGAGCTCGCGAACCCGCAGTACGCGCTCGACAGCGTCTCGCGCACCTTTCACGGGCGCGACCTTTTCTCGCCAGCTGCTGCGCACCTCTCGCTCGGTGTTCCCCTGGCAGAGCTCGGGCCTCCGATCGACCCGGGCGCACTCGTGCAGCTCGACGTGCCTGTCGCCGAAGTCGGCCAGAACCGGATCCGTGCGACCGTCCTCTACGTCGACCACTTCGGGAACATCCAGCTGAACCTCAAGCGCCAGCACCTCGAAGAAGCCGGCGTCCTGCCCGGGGTGACGGTCGAGCTGGAGCTGGCGCTCGACCGCTATTACGCGACCGCCGCCCGGACGTTCGCCGACGCGCGGCCCGGCGACATCATCCTGTACGAGGACTCGTACGGGAACATCGCGATCGCCATCAGCGGCGGGAGCGCCGCCGAGCTCTTCGGCACGGGTGCGACCCAGGAGGTCCGCATCCACCTGCGAACGGCGTGAACCTGCGCGAGCTCGAGGCCAACCTCGGACGCCGCCTCGCGCGGCTGACCACGAACGCGGTCGTCGCGCGGCCTCGCCTGTGGGGCATCTTCCGGCGGCTGACCCGTGCGCAGTTCGACCGACTCGCTCCGGTGTGGACGGGGATGCGGAGCACCGACGCGTTCGCCGCGCTCGAGCGCGCGCTCGCCGCGCTGCCGGAGCCGCCGCGGCGCGTGCTCGACCTCGGTACGGGCACCGGCCTGGCGGCGTTCGCGGTCGCGCGCCGCTTTCCCGAGGCCGAGGTCGTGGGCGTCGACCTCGCCGCGCGCATGGTCGAGCAGGCGCGGGCTGGGACCCCGGCGGAGCTCGCCGGCCGCGTGACGTTTCAGACCGGCGACGCCGAGCGTCTGCCCTTCGCCGACGGCTCGTTCGGGCTCGTCACGCTGGCCAACATGATCCCGTTCTTCGACGAGCTGGCCCGCATCGTCGCCGCGGGCGGCCACATCGTCTTCTCGTTCTCGTCGGGGCCGCAGACGCCGATCTGGGTGCCGCCCGAGCGGTTGCGGCGGGAACTCGGGCCGCGCGGATTCTCGGAGTTTGCGGACTTCGAGGACGGCGCCGGAACCGCGCTGCTTGCCCGCAAGGGCGATCGGTTCTAGGCTCCTTGGCACGAGGACGTTCGCGGCGCGGTTGCACCGGCCCGGACGTCCTTTTTTCGCCGGCTCGTGGCTACACTAGGCGGCCGCGGCGAGGTAGCTCAGTTGGTAGAGCACACGGCTGAAAACCGTGGTGTCGCCGGTTCGATCCCGGCCCTCGCCATCACGATCAACTCGCAGGCCGCAGCGTCGAGAGCCGCACCAGCAGGCCCTCGACGAGCTGGCTCTTGAGCAGCACTTCGTCGGCTCCGGCTTCGCGGACGGCGCGGTGCAAGGCGGGCTCGTCGTCGCCGGTGAGCGCGATCAGACAGAGATTGGGATGGTCGCGCCGGAGGTGCGCTGCGGCGCTGACGCCGTCCAGCAGCGGCATGTGCAGGTCGAGCACCACCGCGTCGGGGTCGAGCTGATCGGTGAGCTCGATCGCTTCAAGACCGTCTGCCGCGGCGCCGATCACGGTCAGCTCGGGTTGACCGTCGATCAGCTCCCAGAGCGACTCCAGGAACGGACGGTCATCGTCGGCGATCAGCACGCGAATGCGGGTGTCCTCCGACGGCGGGAGATCCATGACAGACAACGCTAGCCTTGCCGCGGTGAAGAGTCGAGAGACGCGCGGTCAGCCCGTCGCCGTGATCGGCGCCGAGCTCGACCTCGGCGCCGGGAGGCGCGGTGTGGACATGGGCCCGTCGGCGATCCGCTACGCGGGTCTCGACGAGCGGATTGCCGACCTCGGCCGGCGCGTCGAGGACTGGGGGAATGTCGAGACGGCGGTGCCCGAGGCGACGGAGATCGTCGACGAACGGATGCGATACCTGCCCCAGATCAAGGCGACCTGCGAGCGGATCGCGGCGCTCGTGGCGCGGGCGCTGCAGGAGGGCTACGTGCCGCTTGTGCTCGGCGGGGACCACTCGGTGGCGCTCGGGTCGCTCGGCGGGATGGCGTGTGCCCGGGGACCCGGCGGCGTCCTCTGGCTGGACGCGCATGGTGACCTGAACCGGCCGGAGACCTCGCCGAGCGGGAACGTGCACGGGATGCCGTTGGCCGCGGCACTCGGCCTGGCAGGCCCCGAGTTCGAGAGCGACGAGTATCCGCTGCCCGCCGTCGACCGCGTGGCGCTCGTCGGCGTGCGCTCCCTCGATCCCGGCGAGCGCGACCTGCTGGCCGAGCTCGACGCGTGCATCTTCACGATGAGCGACCTCGACCGGAAAGGCGTCGAGCCGGCCATGCGAGAGGCGCTCGAGCACGTCTCCGGCGACGGCTTCGTGCACGTCAGCCTCGACATGGACGTGCTCGACCCGGACGTGGCGCCTGGCGTGGGCACCCCTGTGCGCGGCGGGCTGTCGTACCGCGAGGCGCACCTCGCGCTGGAGCTCGTGGCCGAGGCCGGCGTGCTCAGCTCGCTCGAGGTGGTCGAGGTAAACCCGATCCTCGACCGCGAGAACGAGACGGCGAAGCTGGCCGTCGAGCTGGTCGCGAGCGCGCTAGGCGCCCGGATTCTGTGACACGCGCGAGAACTTTGCCCCCGGGGTCCCCCTCCTGCTTCCCCCTGCAGTCAGCGTAACGACGGGCGGCTCACGCGTGTGAAACAGGACTGTGACGAATGAGGAACGTCTCGACGAGTTCGGCCGTCTCCTCGTAGGCGTCCCAGTAGACGATGTGCCCGCCGGGCACTCCCGCGATCTCGATGTGGTCGAGTTCCCGCGCGTACTCCTCCAGCTGCTCCTCGCGCACGAGCCCGAACTGCTCCGCGTGAACGAGCATGGCCGGTAGCTCTGCGAGCACCGTCGGCGGCGGCGGCTCGCGGCAGATCTCGCCGTACATCGCGGCCACGGCGGCGCGCGCGTACTGCCAGCGCAGGCGCCCGTCGGGCGAGGGCGCGAGCTGGTCGCGCGCGTCATCCTCGACGAACCACCGCGGCGTTGGCGCGCCGCTCGCCAGCCGCGCGTCGACCGCCTCGTCGATCGATGCGAACGAATGGTCCTTCGCCGCCTCCTGCGCGAAGTCGAACCCGACGTGCGGCAGGATCTGGATCGCCGGGTCGAGCAGCACGGCCGCCGTCAGCCGCGCCGGCTCCCGCGTCGCCAGCTCGAGCACCAGCCGGCCGCCGAAACTGTGCCCGACCCACGGGCACGGGCCGACTCCCAGCTCGTCCATCGTCTCGAGCAGGTCGTCGAGGTGCGTCTCGAGGTTCCACGGCGGCTCCCACTCCGACAGGGCATGCCCGCGCAGGTCGGGCGCGAGCACGTGGAACCGCGCCGACAGGCGCTCCTTGGCCAGCCTGCGAAAGCGCCGCCCGTGCGCCGAGACTCCGTGGACGCACACGACCGGCGGCGCGGCGCCGTCGCCCCACTCGTGCACGTGCAGCCGCATCGGCGTCAGACTATCCGGGCGTGCTCGGCGTCCTCTACGACATCCACGGCAACGTGCCCGCGCTCGAGCGGGTGCTGGCGGAGGCCGACGCGCTCGGCGTCGACCGCTGGCTGCTCGGTGGCGACTACGGCACGCCGAGCCCTTGGCCGCTCGAGACGCTCGACCGGCTGAAGCAGCTGCCGAACGCAACGTGGATCCGTGGCAACGGCGAGCGCTGGCTCCGCGAGCCGCCCGAGGACCGGCCGGAGGTGATGGAGTCGTATGCGCTCTTCACGGGCGGGCTGCCCGACGACGTGGTCGACTGGCTCTATCACCTGCCGTCGCAGGCCGAGGCCGACGGGACGCTCTTCGTCCACGGGTCGCCGCTCTCGGACGTCCAGAGCTTCGCGCCCGAGCCCGAGCCCGGCGAGGAGCGGATGCTGGCGGGCGTGCACGACCGGCTCGTCGTCTTCGGCCACAGCCACCAGCAGTTCCGCCGGCCCGGCCCGGACGGGACGGAGCTGCTGAACCCCGGCAGCGTCGGGATGCCGCTCGACGGGGACACCCGCTCGGCGTGGGCGACCTTCGACGGCGACTTCACGTTCCGCCGCACCGACTACGACGTGCAGCACGCGGCCGAGGCCTACCGCGGGATGGGCGGTGCCTTCGGCGAGTTCGCCGCGAACCGGATCCTGCGCGGCTCGGACTAGCTGCCTACGCCAGGGACGCGTCGAGCGAGATCTCGACGCCGCCGAGCGCGTTCGAGACCGGGCAGCCTGCCTTCGCCGTCTGCGCGGCCTCCTGGAACGCGACGTCGTCGATCCCTTCGACCTCCCCGCGAACCGTCAGCTGCATCTTCGTGATCCGGAAGCCGGCGTCCGTCTGGTCGAGCGTGGCGACGGCCTCTGTCTCGAGCCGGGTCGGCGGATGGCCGGCCTGCGCGAGCCCGTTGGCCAGCGCCATCGAGACGCAGGTCGCATGCGCGGCCGCGATCAGCTCCTCCGGGCTCGTCTTGCCGCCGGCCTCGGGCTCGAAGCGGGACGCGAAGGTCACCGGCTGGCCCGTGATCGTGCCGCTGCTCGTCAGGTCGAAGCTGCCGTTGCCGCTCCGCAGGTCGCCTTCCCATGTCGCGTGCGCTCGCCGTTCGACTGCCATTCGTCCCCCTCGGTCGGTTGCGGAGAGCACGAGGCTATCGAGCCGCGACTCAGTGGTGATGGCACCAGCGGCCGCCCGCGGCGAGGTGGTCGAGGATGGCGTTCTGCTGGCGCTCGTAGGCGGCGTCGGCTGCGTTGCCGCGCCGGTAGTCGTGCAGGCCGGCGACGCTCGACTGCACGTCCGGCGTGACCCCGGGACCGATCATCGTGACGCGGTACTGGGAGCCGTTGCCGGGCGGACGCCCGTTGTGCGGGTAAAAGCCGGCGCAGAAGACGCCGGTCGGGCGGTGCGGTAGGAACGCGTTCTCGCGGCGCCAGCCGCTGCCGTAGCGGGAGCCGAAGGTGTCGAGGTAGAGCAGCCGCCCGTACCCGTCGGTGGGCGAGCCGCTGGGGGTGCTGGCGAACCCGTACACAGGCTTGCCCAGGTACGTGGCGCGCCCGAAGAGCTCGTGCCAGCGGCCGGCGTAGATCCAGTCCGCATGCAGCTCGATCTGCGCGACCGGCGTGCTCCAGTGCGAGACGCGGATCGCGTACTGGTGCTGCCGCGTGGTCCACGGGAGGACGCCGAAGTTGGGCTGGTCGACCATCCACTCCTGCACGGCCCAGTAGGAGCCGTTCGGCGCCTTGCAAGCGGCGACGAGGAAGGGGAGGCCCGGCCCGTCGTACGGCCCGCAGGCGCTGCTGAACCGCTTCCAGAGCCCGCGGCCGCCGCTGTAGTCGACGCGGAACCGCACCTGGCGCACGTAGCGGCTTGGCTGGCGCGCGTTCACCGCGCCCGTGACCAGCACGTGCCGCGCGGAGCCGCTCTTCGAGTAGTAGACGATCGCGCGGCTGCCGCCGTCGACCTTCAGCGTCACCGGCGCGCGCCCGCGGACGACGTCGACGAACTGACTCGCATGCGCTGCGGGCGGTAGCAGGACGGCCAAAGCCGTCAGGGCGATGATGGCGGCTCGGTTGTGGCCCATGACCCCGGCGGGACATGGAAGCACAGATCAGCTGGGCTCGCTCTCCTCGCCCGAGTCCTTCGGCCGGTAGTAGCGCTTGCCCTTGAGCGGCTCCGGCAGGTAGGCGACGTCGAAGCCGCGCGGGTCGTCGTGCGGGTAGACGTAGCCCTGGCCGCGGCCGAGTTTCCTGGCGCCGTAGTAGCTGGCGTCGCGCAGCTCGTCCGGCGGCCGCGTCTGGCCGAGCTCGCGCACGTCGGCCATCGCCTCCTTGATCGCGACGTAGGAGGCGTTCGACTTCGGCGCCCGTGCGAGGTAGATCGCCGCCTGCGCAAGGTTGAGCCGCGCCTCCGGTAGGCCGACGTGCTCCACCGCCTGCGCAGCCGCGACGGCGACGAGCAGCGCACGAGGGTCGGCGTTGCCGATGTCCTCGGAGGCGAGCACGATCATCCGCCGCGCCACGAAGCGTGCGTCCTCGCCGCCTTCGAGCATCGCCGCGAGGTAGTAGACAGCGGCGTCCGGGTCCGAGCCGCGCATCGACTTGATGAAGGCGGAGATGAAGTCGTAGTGCGCGTCGCCGCCCTTGTCGTAGACGAGCGGCCGCTTGCGGGCGGCGTCCTCGACGTGCTGCTCGGCGACGGGAACGCCCTCGGCCCGTGCGGTCTGGACGCTGAGCTCGAGGATGTTCAGCGCGTTGCGCGCGTCGCCGCCGGCCCGACGTGCGACGAGTGCCGCCATCTCGTCCGGCATCTCGGTCTCCAGCGCGGCGGCCCCGCGGCCGACGATCTCGCGCAGCTGGTCCTCGCCGAGCGGCTCCAGCTCGTAGATCTGGCAGCGGGAGAGCAGTGCCGAGTTGACCTCGAAGTACGGGTTCTCGGTCGTCGCCCCGATCAGCGTCACGAGGCCTTCCTCCACCGCGGGCAGGAGCGCGTCCTGCTGCGCCTTGTTGAAGCGGTGGATCTCGTCGAGGAACAGGATCGTTCGCTGGCCGGAGCCGCCGAGCCGGTCGCGCGCCCGGGCGAGCACCCCGCGCACGTCCTTGACGGTCGCCGAGACCGCCGAGAGCTCCTCGAACGCCGCGCCGGTGGTCTCGGCCACGATCCGCGCGAGCGTCGTCTTGCCCGTGCCCGGCGGCCCGTAGAGGATCGCCGAGCCGACCCGGTCCTCCGCGATCGCGAGCCGCAGCGCCGAGCGCTCGCCCAGCACCTGCTCCTGGCCGACGAACTCGTCGAGGCTCCGCGGCCGCAGCCGTAGCGCGAGCGGCGCCAGCTCGGACATCCGCTCCCGCGCCGCATCTGCGAAGAGGTCGCTCACTCCGAAAGTATGCTCCCGCCGTGGCCGTCGAGGACTTCTCGCAGCCCGTCCTGGCAGGCCAGGGCGCAAGTGACTACGAGCGCTACCTGCGCACCGACGAGCTCTTGGCGCTGCAGAAGAGCGCCGAAGAGCAGGTCGACCGCGACGAGCTGCTCTTCCAGACCGTCCACCAGGCCTCGGAGCTGTGGCTGAAGCTCGCCTGGAACGAGGCCGAGCAGGCGACGCGCCTGCTCGAGCGGGGCGAGCTCGAGCCGGCCGAGCGGCTGCTGCGCCGGGCGCACCTCTGCCTCGACTACGTGCTTGCCCAGCTGGAGATGCTGGAGGCGCTCTCGCCCTGGGAGTACCAGGCGATCCGCAAGGTGCTCGGCCACGGCAGCGGCTTCGACTCGCCCGGCTTCCGCGAGCTCCGGCGGGTGACGCCGCAGCTCGGCCAGGCCTTCCAGGCGCGCCTGCGCGAGGCCGGCCTGAACGTGGTCGAGCTCTACCGGCAGGGCCGTAGCCAGGAGCGGCTCTACCAGCTGGCCGAGCTCCTGATCGGCTGGGACGAGCGGCTCACGCTCTGGCGGATGCGGCACTACCTGGTCGTCGCGCGCGTGATCGGCGACTCGGTCGTCGGCACCCAGGGCACCCCGGTCGAGCTCTTGGGCGGGCTGATCAAGCAGCGCTTCTACCCGGAGCTCTGGCAGGCGCGCAACCGGCTCACGGAGCTGGCGAATGACGACGACTGAGTCGTTGCTACGCGCCGAGGTCACAGAGCTCCTGCAGGAGCTGATCCGGCTCGACACGGTCAACCCGCCGGGGAACGAGACGCAGGCGGCCGAGCTGCTGCGCGACTACCTCGGCGACCACGGCGTCGAGAGCGAGCTCTACGCGCGCACGCCCGAGCGGGCGAACCTCGTGGCGCGCATTCGAGGAAGCGGAGCCGGCCCGAGCCTGCTGCTGCTTTCCCACACGGACACGGTCCCGGCCGATCCTGGCGAGTGGCTCGTCAGCCCGTGGTCCGGTGAGGTTCGCGACGGAGAGCTCTGGGGCCGCGGCGCGCTCGACATGAAGGGTCAGGTGGCCGCCGAGGCCGTGGCAGTCGCCTCGCTTGCTCGCGAGGGGTTCGCGCCCGCGGGCGACCTCGTCTTCGCTGCCTGCGCCGACGAGGAGGTCGGCACCGGCTTCGGGCTCCAGTGGCTGTGCAAGAGCCATCCGGAGGCCGTTCGCACCGACTACGCGCTGAACGAGGGCGCCGGGGAGCGGCTCGAGCTCTTCGGCCGGCCGTTCTACCTCTGCTCGTCCGCGGAGAAGATGAGCTCGCCCTTCCGCCTCTTCGTTCGGGGGCGCGCGGGCCACGCGTCGGTGCCGGGGATCGCCGACAATGCGCTGGTCAAGGCGGCTCCGTTGATCGAGCGGCTCGCCGCGTACCGGCCCGAGCTCCAGCTTGGCCCCGAGACATCGGCGATGATCGAGGCGATGACCGGCGAGGCCCTCTCGCCGGAAGCGGCGCTGGAGCTGGCGCGAGAGCGCGACGAGCTGGCCGCCGAGCTGCTTGCGCCGCTCCTTTCACTAACGCTCTCGCCGACGATGATCTCGGCCTCCCGGACGCGAAACGTGATCCCGCATCTCTGCACGGTCGACGTGGACTGCCGTCTCCTTCCGGGGCAGACCCAGGCGGAAGTGGAACCGATCCTCCGCGACGTGCTCGGCGACGGCGACTTCGACTTCGGGTGGCTCGAGGGCTGGGGGGGCACGCGCTCCGAGCTCGGCACGCCGCTCTGGGACGCGGTGGCGAGCTTCGTCGAGACGATCGAGCCCGAGGCGAGCCTGCTACCGGTCTGTGTGGCCGGCTTCACGGACAGCCACTGGCTTCGCGACGCCTTTGGCACGGTTGCCTATGGCTTCTGCCCGTCGCGGGCGATGGACCCGCAGCTTGCATCGCGCCTGATCCACTCCGCGGACGAGCGAGCCGCCGTCGACGACCTCGAGCTGGCGGTCGATTGCTTCCGCCACGCCGCCGTCCAGGTCACCTCCGGCTAGGCTGATCCCATGGACGAGAAGGTCCGTCTCGGCGGAATGGCGCTCGTCAACGGCGTGCTCGTGCACGGCCCGCACTCCTGGGCCTGCGCCGTCCGCGGCGCCGACGGCGAGCTGAAGGTCGCCTCGCGCTACAAGAGCTTCCGCGCAGCCGAGGTGCAGAACCCGATCCTGCGCGGGCCGGCGCGGATCGCCGAGGTGTTCGCGCTCCTGCCCCAGGTGCGGCGGGCGCTGCCGGAGGCAAGGCTGCCGTTCCAGCGTCCGCAGGTGATCGCGGCGATGCTCGGGACAGCGGTCGTCGTCCGGAGCATCAAGGAGTCGGACCGCCTGACGCCGTTCGCACGGGAGCTGGCCGGCGGGATGCTCTCGCTGGCCCCGGCGGCTTTGGCGCTGCGGGGCTCCGACCTCGCCGCCTACCACGGCGCCGAGCACATCTCGATCGGGAGCTACGAGCACGGCGAGCGCCGGACGCGCGAGCACGAGCGCTGCGGCTCGCACTTGCTCGGGCCCCTCGTTGCGAGCACCGCCGTCGGCATGACGCTGGCCCAGAAGGCGCCCACCCACCTGCGTGGCCCTGCCCGGCTCGCGGCCCAGGTCGGCGCACTGGCCGTGTCGACGGAGCTGTTCGGGTGGATGACGCGCAACCCGGACAACCCGTTCTCACGGGCCCTGGCCTGGCCGGGGCACGAGCTGCAGCACCGGCTCGCCACCGCCGAGCCGACGGAGGAGCAGCTGGAGGTCGCCGAGGCCGCTCTCGCCGCCTGCCTCGAGCTCGAGCATGCAGCAACAGAGAGTCACAACTAAGCGGCTGCCGCCCGAGATCTTCGAGCTCCCGGTCGAGAAGATGCGGGAGGGCTACTACACCGACGCGTACTTCAACCACACGCGCCAGGTGCTGATCCGCGACGGCCGGCACCCGCGGGTCGTGATGCAGGTCTTCCAGAAGCGTCACTCGTACCTGGGCGGGATCGACGAGGCCATCGCCGTGCTCAAGCTCTGCGCGGACGACTGGGACGACCTCACCGTCCACGCGCTTTACGACGGCGACCCGATCGGCCCGTACGAGCCGGTGCTGACGATCGAAGGCGACTACACAGGCTTCGCGCACCTCGAGACGGTCTACCTCGGCGTGCTGGCACGGCGGACGCTGATCACGAGCAACGTGGTACGCGTCCTCGAGGCGGCGAACCGCAAGCCGATCATCTTCATGCCGGCACGGCACGACCACCACCGGGTGCAGACGGGCGACGGCTACGCCGCGTACGTCGCCGGCCAGATCGTCGGCGCCGAGATCGGCGTCACCTCCGACGCGCAGGCCTCCTGGTGGGGCGGCCGCGGAATCGGCACCGTCCCGCACGCGCTGATCGGCGCCTACGGCGCGAACACGGTGCTGGCGGCGGCGAAGTTCGTCGAGAACCTCGAGTCCGACATGAACGTCACCGTCCTCGTCGACTTCGAGAACGACTCGGTCGGCACCTCGCTCGAAGTGGCGCGGGCGCTCGGGCCGCGGCTCTGGGGGGTCCGGCTCGACACCTCTGGGCAGCTGGTCGACCGCTCGCTCTGGAACGAGATGGGCGACTTCGACCCGCGCGGCGTGAACGAGCAGCTCGTCCGCAAGGTGCGCGAGGCGCTCGACCGTGACGGCTTCGAGCACGTCAAGATCGTCGTGTCCGGCGGCTTCACGGTCGAGCGGATCCGGGCCTTCGAGGAGCGCGGCGTGCCGGTCGACTCCTACGGTGTCGGCTCGGCGCTCATCCGCGGGGAGAACGACTTCACGGCCGACATCGTCATGACCGACGGGCGCGGGTCGGCGAAAGTCGGCCGCCACTACCGCGAGAACCCGCGGCTCGAACGCGTGGACTAGTTGACTCGGCGCCCAAAGCGGGCGATAACGAGAGCAGGGAATGGGGAACTGGCTGGTCTTCCTCCGTGACGGGATCGCGGCCTGGTTGCCGCTTTTCTTCGCGGTCCTGCTCGTCCTGATGGTCTACATCCTCTGGCGCACGCTGCAGGTGATGCCGCGCGTCACGGCCTCGAAGACGATCACCAGCGACTCGAAGGTCTCCTGGAACGACGTGGCGGGTCTCGATGAGGCCAAGGAGGAGCTGCGCGAGGTGATCGACTTCCTCCGCGACCCGGTCCGCTTCGGCCGGCTGGGCGCGCGCGTGCCGAAGGGGATCCTGCTCTACGGGCCGCCCGGCACCGGCAAGACGCTGCTGGCCAAGGCGATCGCGAGCGAGGCGGGCGCGCGCTTCTACGCGCAGAGCGCCTCCGCCTTCGTCGAGATGTTCGCCGGCCTCGGCGCCGCGCGGATCCGCAAGCTCTTCGAAGAGGCGCGCAAGAACGCGCCGGCGATCGTCTTCATCGACGAGCTCGACGCGGTCGGCGCTCAGCGGACCGGACACGGCTTCTCGCGGGAGCAGGACCAGACTCTCAACCAGCTGCTCGTCGAGCTCGACGGCTTCGCGGCGCGCGACCAGGTGATCGTGATGGGCGCTTCGAACCGCCTCCAGGATCTCGACACAGCGCTCCTGCGGCCGGGCCGGTTCGACCGGCAGGTGCTGGTGGCGGCACCCGACCTCGCCGGCCGCGAACAGATTCTCAAGGTGCACACGCGCGGGAAACCCATGTCTCCCGACGTCGACCTGAAGTCGATTGCCCGCCAGACCTCCGGGCTGACTGGCGCCGAGCTCGAGAACATCGCGAACGAGGCGGCGATCTTCGCAGGCCGCGCGGACCGCAACTCGATCCGGCAGGCCGACTTCGAGGATGCGATGGAGCGCGTGGTGGCCGGCCTCCAGCAGCGGAAGGTGATGACGGAGAAGGAGCGGCGGATCATCGCCTACCACGAGGCCGGGCACGCCGTCATGTCGCACCTGACCGGCGACCTCCTGCCCGTCCACAAGGTGACGATCGTCTCGCGCGGTCAGGCGCTCGGCTACACGCTGAACCTCCCGAGCGAGGAGCGCTACCTGCACACCGCGGAGGAGTTCGCTGACCTGCTGAAGGTGTTCCTCGGCGGCCGCGCTGCGGAGCAGATCGTGTTCGGGCGAGTGACCAACGGCGCCGCCAACGACCTCGAGAAGGCCACCGAGGTCGCTCGCGCGATGGTGTTCGAGTACGGGATGTCGAACGCGACCGCTTCCCGCACGATGCGCGCCGACAACTACGCGCTCTCAGAGGAGACGAAGCGGCTGCGCGACCAGGAGCAGGCACGGCTGACCGACGAGGCGTACGCGGAGGCGATCCGGCTCCTCCAGAAGCATCGGCCGGTCCTCGACCGCATCGCGAAGGCGCTGCTCGAGAAGGAGACGCTCGACCGCGCCGAGCTCACCGACTTGATCGGCGACGTCGAGGTCGAGTCCCGGGCCTCGGAGACCGTCGGCACGGTCCGCGTCGTCGCGGCAGAATGACCCGGTAGCATCGCGGCGGCGTGGAGCCGCACGGGATTCATCACCTGGGCGTCGCCGTCGACGATCTCGACGGCGCTGTCGCCACCTACGAGCGCCTCTTCGGCGCCCACCTCGAGCACCGCGAGACGATGAGCGACCAGGGCGTCGAGGCCGCCTCGCTGCGCGTCGGCGCCAGCCGGGTCGAGCTGGTCGCGGCGCTCGGCGACGACACGCCGGTCGGCAAGTTCCTCGCCAAGCGGGGTCCCGGGATGCACCACGTCGCGTTCGAGGTCGACGACGTCGGTGCCGCGCTCGACGATCTCCAGGCCGAGGGCGCGGAGCTGATCGACGAACGGCCGAAGCGCGGCCTGTTCGGCCTGCAGGTGGCGTTCGTCCATCCCGATTCCGTCCATGGCGTGCTAGCGGAGATCGTCAGCGGTGGCTGACGAGCGCGTCCGCATCGAGATCGCCTTCGACGGCGGCCAGATAATGGGCGCCTTCGTCGACGAGACGACCGCCGACAAGCTCGAGCAGGCGATCG
The DNA here is from genome assembly GCA_963765785.1 of uncultured Actinomycetes bacterium. Lineage (GTDB taxonomy): Bacteria > Actinomycetota > Thermoleophilia > Gaiellales > Gaiellaceae > AC-32. The sequence goes on along the minus strand of CAVXXW010000001.1, from coordinate 163,243 downwards.
GGGACGACCGCGACGGCGCCTTTGCGCTCCCCGCTGAGGACGGCCGCTATACGGTCTCCCTGCGCCGCGTCGTCTACGTGAAGCGGTTCGTGCGCGAGGGCCGCGTTGGATTCACGCCCGCCTGAGGCGCGTTAGCCGTCTGCCGCAGCGGGGCAAGCCTTTCCGGTGAACGCCGTCGCGCGGACGAACACCGAGGACCTACGCAAGCTGGTCGAGCTCGCCCAGCAGGGCGACCGCGAGGCGCTCGAGGCGCTCTACCTCCTGCACTTCGACCGGATCTACAGCTATCTGCACATGAGCGTCGGCAACCGGCACGACGCCGAGGACCTGACGACCCAGACGTTCCTGAAGATGCTCGAGGCGATCGGACGCTTCCGCTGGCAGTCGGCGCCGTTCTCGGCGTGGCTCTTCCGGATCGCGCACAACCTGGCGATGGACCACTTCCGGGCCTCGCGGCGCTGGCAGCCGGACGAGGAGGTGCCGGAGCGGCAGGACGCACCGGAGCCGTCGGCGGAGGACGCGGCGTTCCATGCGATCGGCCGGAAGAGCATGCTCGAGTTGATCGACGACCTCTCGACCGAGCAGCAGCAGGTGCTGATGCTCAAGTTCCTGTTCAACTTCTCGAACGGCGAGGCGGGGACGATCCTGGACAAGTCGGAAGGCGCCGTGAAGTCGCTTCAGCATCGCGCTCTCGCCTCCCTGCAGAAGCAGCTCACGCAAGACTGAGCCCTCCACCCGGCAATGAAAGCCCGCCCCTCGCCCGCTATCACGCTGCGCCAGAAGCCGCGCTCGCCCTTGCCCAGGCGTCCAGCCTGCGCCGCAGGCAATCACTGCTTCTGGCTTGGTGTTAGCGACCGAATGACGGACTCCCATCACCGGGAGGAGGGCTAGCCGTGCTAGAGGCAGGAATCGTCGGCCTCCCGGCGGCCGGGAAGACCACGCTCTTCAACGTGCTCACGCGCGCCGGCGTCGGGCCCGACTTCGGCAAGGAGCACGTCGGCATGGCGCCGATCACCGACGAGCGGCTCGATCAGCTTGCGGATGTGGTCTCGGCGGCGAAGGTGACTCCGGCGGCCGCGCGTGTGGTGGACGTGCCCGGGACGGGGCCGCAGCTGCTCGGGAACCTGCGCCAGGTCGACGCGCTGCTGGCGGTGGCGGACGGGTTCTCGCCGGGCGCCGATTCGGACGGCGACCTCGAGCGGCTTGAGCTGGAGCTGCTCGTGGCCGACCGCGACCACGTCGAGCGGCGGCTCGAGCGGGTGGCGAAGCAGGCGAAGTCGGGCGAACCGCAGCTACGGGCCGAGGTGGCCGAGCTCGAGCGCGTCCTGGCGTGGCTCGACGGCGGGCGGTCGCTGCGGGACTGGGAGGGCGAGCTGCCGCCGGAGCTCGAGCCGCTGACGACGAAGCCGCTCGTGCCCGTCGTGAATGGGCCCGGCGGGATCGACCTGAAGCTCGAAGCCGAGCTGGCCGAGCTGCCGGAGGAGGACGCGGCTGCGTTTCGGGACGGGCCGCCGGCGCTGGACGAGGTCGTCCGGCGCCTGTTCGAGGCGCTCGGGCTGATCACGTTCTTCACCGCCGGCGAAACGGAGGCGCGCGGCTGGACGCTGCGTGCGGGCCAGACCGCGCTCGACGCGGCGGGCACGATTCACACCGACATCGCGCGCGGCTTCATCCGCGCGGAGGTCGTCCGGTGGGACGAGCTGGTCGACGCGGGCAGCTACGCGGAGGTGGCACGTCGCGGACGGCAGCGCCTCGAGGGCAAGACCTACGAGGTGCAGGACGGCGACGTGCTCACCGTCCGCTTCAACGTCTAGCAGCAGCCGCAGTCGCAGCCGTCGCCGCAGGGGCAGTCGCAGTCGCAGGCGTGCATTCGGAGCCTCCTTTCGTGTGCCTCGACCGTAGCTGTTATATTGATGATCGTCAATGAAAGAGCTCACCGTCGTCGTTCCGCCCGCCTGCTGTTCGCCAGGCGCGCCGCCGCTCGAGCAGGAGGCGGCTCGCTCGCTGGCCTTGCGCTTCAAGGCGCTCGCCGACCCGAGCCGCGTCGCGATCGTGAACCGGCTCGCGGGAGCCGAGGACGTCTGCGTGTGCGACTTCATCGGCACGCTCGGCCTGTCCCAGCCGACCGTCTCGCACCATCTGCGAGTGCTGCGCGAGGCGGGTCTCGTGGAAGTCGCGCGCAAGCGCGGCACGTGGGTGCATTACCGGCTCGTCCCGGACGCGGTCGCCGAGCTCGCGCTCGCACTCGGCGGGCCGGGCGGCGCGGAAGCGGCGGCGGCGTGAGCGGTTTGCCGCGCGCGTACTTCGTCTGCATCGGGAACGCAGGACGCTCCCAGATGGCGCAGGCGCTCTACGAGCGGTTAGGCGGAGAGGCGCGCTCGGCGGGTTCGAGACCCGAGCGAGAGCTGCATCCCGAGGTGGTCGAGGCGCTCGCCGAGGTCGACATCGACGTCTCGGAGCGCCGGCCGAAGACAATTGACGCGGCCGACGTCGAGTGGGCCGACGTCGTCGTGACGATGGGCTGCGGCGAGGACGCCTGTCCTGTGCTGCCGGGGAAGCGCTACGTCGACTGGAACCTGCCGGACCCGATCGGGCGGCCCCTGCCGGAGGTGCGGGCGCTGCGGGACGACATCGGCCGCCGGGTCGCGGAGCTCGCCCGCTCCTAGGCCGGGCGCGCCTCCGCGGCCGATCCTCGACCTTGGGCCAGTAGCTAGACGTCGTTCGACGGCTTACGGTCAGCGCGAATCTGCGGAACGGGAGGCAGGCTTGTCCCGACTAGGCGTCATGCTCGTCGCGTCTGCCGTCGCGGCTGCACTCGGTGCTCCGGGTGCAGGCGCACACGACGGTGTAGGTACCGCCACCGGCCACGCGGCCGAAGATGCGGTCACGCTCACACCCCAGCAGGAACGAGCGCTCGACGTCCACACGCTCGCCGTCTCGAGACGCGCCGCGCGGGCAGCGGCGCCCGCCCTCAGCGGCCCGCAGGACGTCGGCCAGTGGGGCCCGGTCGTCGACTGGCCCGTCGTCGGCATCCACGTCGCGCTGCTGCCGAACGGAAAGGTGCTCGCGTACGACTCGATCGGCGACAACGCGACCGAGACGTACCCCGTGCAGGACCACACGCGGGCGACCCTGTGGGACCCGGTGACGGGGACGCAGACGCCGGTGGACGTTGACACCGGCTTCAACATCTTCTGCAGCGGCCTCGCGCATCTCCCCGACGGCAGGATGTTCATGGCAGGCGGCAACAAGGACCAGCAGCTCAACGGGATCGTCCAGACGCACCTCTTCGATCCCGTCACGAACCTCTGGAGCCTCGGCCCGAACATGCTGGGCGGGCGCTGGTACCCGACGGTGACGCCGCTCAGCAACGGCGAGATGCTGATCACGTCGGGTCGCGTCGACACGCCTGAGGTGCGGACGGTTTCGGGAAGCCTGCGCGCGCTCAACAGCGCGGTGCTCAGCCTGCCGCTGTACCCGTGGCTCGACGTCGCCCCGAGCGGCCGCGCCTTCTACTCCGGTCCCGACCAAACGCTGCGCGCGCTCGACACGTCCGGGACCGGTGCGTGGCAGGCGTTTGGACAGAGAGACACGATCAACCGGGACTACGGTGGTCATGCGCTCTACGACGTTGGCAAGATGCTCGTCGCGGGCGGCGGCCCCTCGACGAAGGACGCACGAGTCGTCGACATCAACGGCGCCACTCCCGCAGGTGACGGCGACGGCGCCGATGGCGTTCGGGCGGCGTCAGTTCAACCTGACCGTGCTCGCCGACGGGACGGTTCTCGCGACCGGAGGCAACTCGTCGGGCGCGTCGCTCGTCGATCTCAACGCCGGCGTCTACGCGGCCGAGCAGTGGAGCCCCGCCACCGGCCAGTGGCGGACGCTCGCCTCGGAGTCGGTGACGCGTCAGTACCACTCGACGGCGCTGCTCCTGCCCGACGGGCGCGTTTTGTCGGCCGGCGGCGGGATCTGCGGCACCTGTGATCAGGTGGGGTACCTCGGCAAGAACGCACAGATCTTCTCGCCGCCCTACCTGTTCCAGGCCGACGGCACGCCCAGCGCCACGACCGACGATCGACTCCGCGCCTACGACGACGTTCTACGGCGCGGCGATGAACATCGCGACGGCAAACCCGGCGTCGATCAGCAAGATCGCCCTCGTCCGGCTCGGCGCGGTCACGCACTCGAACAACATGGAGCAGCGCTACATCCCGCTGACCTTCACCGCCGGCGCGACGAGCCTCACGGCGACTGCGCCGGCCAACGCCAACGTCGCGCCGCCGGGCTTCTACATGCTCTTCATCATCGACTCGAACGGGGTCCCTTCGGTCGCGCGCATGGTGTCGCTCCAGGGTGACTCGCTGCCGACGGTCACGCTCACGCAACCTGCGAACGGCGCGACCTTCGGCGCGCCGGCGACGATCGATCTGGCCGCGACGGCGTCGGACACCGACGGCAGCATCGCGAAGGTCGAGTTCTTCAACGGTCAGACGAAGCTCGGCGAGGACACGACCGCGCCCTACACCTTCAGCTGGAGCGGCGTCGGCGCCGGGACCTACTCGCTCACGGCGCGCGCGACCGACGATTTGGGCGGCGTCACGACGAGTCTGGCGTCCGGCATCACGGTCAACAACCCGCCGCCGCCGCCTCCTCCGCCACCGCCGCCACCGCCGCCCAACACTCCGCCGAGCGTGAGCATCACGTATCCGGTCGATGCTGCGATCTTCACCTGGAAGCCGACGATCACGATCCAGGCAACGGCGAGCGATGCCGACGGGGCCGTCACGAGGGTCGAGTTCCGCGACGGCACGACCGTCTTGGGCCAGGACACCAGCGCGCCCTACGCATTGACGTGGAGGAACGTCCCGCAGGGGAGCCATACCCTGACGGCGCGGGCGACGGACAATGCGGGCGCCGTGACGACGAGCAGCGCTGTCACCATCACCGTGCGCCCGAAGCGCTGATACGGGTTAGTCGACCGGCCGAGTCGCGGCCGCTGCGTCGAGCTGGTTCGCGTGGTACAGCACCGAGGCCTCGGCGGTTCGGGCACCGCGGGCGTCATGGTGGACAGCGATCGCGTGCAAGAGCTCCGCGCGGACATCCACGTCTAGCGCCTCCGCCCGCTCCTCGACCAGTCGCAGCCCGAGGTGGACGTGCCCGAGCAGCCGTCCCTCCTCGGTCACGCGGAACGTCGGCCCACGCTCCAGCTCCTTCGTCCGGCCGACGTCGTGCAGCAGCGCGGCCGCCAGGACGAGGTCGGCGCGCAGGCGCGGGTGCAGCTGCGAGGCCTCGCGGCACAGCGTCGCCACGCCGACTGTGTGCTCTAGCAGCCCGCCCGCGTAGGCGTGATGCGTCTCCGCCGCCGGCAGTCCTCGCAGCGCGGCTCGCAGCGGCTCGTCCGCTACGAACCGGCCCACCGTTGCTCGGAGCCCGGGATGCGCGATCTCCGCGGCCAGGAACTCCAAGAAGCCGTCCACCTCGGCCACGTCCCGTCGCAGAGCCGGCGCGAGCGAGGCAGGATCGGCCTCCGCCGCCGCCTCTAGCGAGCGCACCTCGAGCTGCAGCCGGTCGCGGAACTTCTCGACCCGGCCGAGCACGCGCACGGCGTCGCCCTCGCTGAAACGCGAGTCGAGCAACTCGACGTCCGACCAGACGCGCGCTTCGATCCGGCCGCTCGGGTCGACGAGCTCGAGCGCGAGGTACGGCGAGCCGCCACGCGTCCGCCGCCGCATCTTCTTGGCGACCGCATAGACGCCCTCCACGACCCGGTCTTCGGCCAGTGATGCAATCGCGCTCACGCCGCGAGTCTAGGCCCGAGCACGGCTGGTACGCTCGGCTCCCGTGGCCGAGGTGAAGCCGTTTCGCGCCGTTCGGTACGGCGACAGCGCCGGCCCGCTCGAGGCGCTCGTCGCGCCGCCCTACGACGTCATCTCTCCGGCCGAGCGCGCGGAGCTCGCGGCCCGGAACGCGCACAACGTCGTGCACCTGACCCTGCCCGACGACGAGGCGGAGGCCGGTCGCACTTGGCGCGACTGGCGCGAGGACGGCACGCTCGCCGACGAGCCGGGGCCCGGCTTTTGGTGGCTCTCCCAGGACTACGTCGGCCCCGACGGCGTCGCGCGCACGCGCGAAGGGCTCGTGGCCGCCCTGACGGCGGAGCCGTACGAGCGGCGCGTCGTGCTCCCGCACGAGCGCACGCACCGCGGGCCCAAGGAGGGCCGACTCCGGCTGCTCCGCGAAGTGCAGGCCCAGCTCGAGCCGCTCTTCTTCCTCTACGAAGGCCCGCCGCCCGCGCGCAGGCCCGAACGCGAGCCCGATCTCGAGGTCGAGGGCGCGCGGCTCTGGCGCGTCGCGCCCGATGGGATCGAGGACGCGTTCGTCGACCGCCAGCTGCTGATCGCCGACGGCCACCACCGCTACGAGACGTCGCTCGCCTACGGCGAGGGAACAGTCGTACTCGCGGTGCTCGTCAGCCTCCACGACCCCGGACTGATGATCTTCCCGACCCACCGCCTCTTCGAGCGCGAGCCCGCGGAGCGGTTGCCTACGGGAGATCGTCTCGCCGACCCCGGCGCGGCGCGAGCCGCGCTCGAGAGCGTCCCGTCCGACCGCGCGGCAGCGCTCCTCTACCGCGCCGGCGGCTTCGAGCTGAGCGCCGACGGGAACGAGCTGGACGTGCAGCTCGTCGACCGGCTCGGCCACGAAGGGATCAGCTACACGCCCGACTGGGACGCGGCTGTCCGCGCAGTGGACGAAGGCGCGGCGGAGGTCGCGGTGCTGATGCGGCCGACCAGGATCGAGGACGTCTTCGCAGTCGCGCAGCGCGGCGAGACGATGCCGCAGAAGAGCACCTACTTCTACCCGAAGCTCGTCAGCGGGTTGCTGTTCCTTCCGCTGGCATGACGGACTGGCTCGCCGTCTGCCGCAGCGCGGTCGAGGACGTCCGCGGCGTGCTCGTCGAGCTGCCCACGCGGGCCGAGCGCGAGCCCGTCGTGGGGGCCGGCGAAGGCGGCGACGAGACGACGGCCGTGGACGCCGCGGCCGAGAGCGCGATCCTCGCGCGGCTGGAGCCGATCGAGGGCACCACGATCGTGTCGGAAGAGGTCGGCATCCTCGGGGACGGCCCGACCAGGATCGTGGTCGACCCGATCGACGGCTCGCTGAACGCGAAGCGCGGGATCCCGTTCTTCTCCGTGTCGATCGCGGTCGCCGACGGCGAGACGATGGACGACGTCGTCTTCGGCTACGTCTACGACTTCGGCAGCGACGAGGAGTGGGTCGTCGAGCGGGGCGGCGGCGTGCGGCTGAACGGGGCGTCGCTCGACGGGACGCGGCCGAAGGAGGAGATCGAGATCCTCTCGTTCGAGGCGACGCTTACCTCGAGCATCGCCGAGAAGGCGGCTGCGATGGTCGGGCTCGCCTACCGCCTGCGCGTGATGGGGTCGCTCGCGCTCTCGCTGTGCCACCTGGCCGCCGGGCGCGTGGACGCCGTCTGCTCACTCAAGGCCGCGCGCGCCGTCGACATCGCCGCCGCGCAGCTGCTCGTTCGCGAGCAGGGTCTGGCGATCGAGCTTCCGGAGGCGGCGCCGTTCGGCGCCGCGCCGCTCGACCTCGAGGGCCGCTCCCGGGTCGTTGCCGCCGCGGCGCCGGAGGTCTGCGAGCGCCTCTTCGCCGCTCTGCGGTGAGCCGGAACTAGAACGAGGCCTACGGCGCGACCGGGGTCAGCGCACCGGAGCCCTGATCCACGACCCAGAGGGTCGAGCCGAGCACGAGCGACTCGCGCGGGCGCGCGGCCGTGTGGACGGCGGCGGCGTAGGCCCCGGTTGACGGGTCGAGCGCGACCACGAGCCTGCGGTCGTAGGCGCTCGCCCAGACGCGGCCGGCGGCGAAGGCGATACCGCTGCCACGGCCCGGGAGCCGCACCCGCCGCGTCACCGTGCGCACCGTCGGATCGATCCGGGCCGCGATTCCGTCGAAGGTCGTCGCCCAGAGGCCGCTCGGGGTGTCGACGAGCGCGTCGACGTCCGACGCGACGCGGACCGTCGTGCCCGACAGCCCGCCGGTCGCAGGGTCGAGCGAGACGAGCGAGCCGTCCTGCAGCCCGATCCAGATCAGGTTCCCGCGCGAGAGGAGGGTGGATGCGCCCGACGGCAGGGCGACGGTCGCGGTTACCTGGTCGGTTGCCGGGTCGATGCGCTTAACGGTGCCATCGAGGTTCCCGACCCAGATCTGCCCGCCAGGATCGACGGCGATGGACGTCGGTTGCCCACCGACAGAAATCCGGGCGAGGACGGTCTTCGTCGACGGGTCGATGCGAACCAGCTCGCCTCCGTCGAAGACGGAGACCCAGACCCCGGACGCGCTCGCCGCCATCCCGCCGAGCTGGCCGCCGACCGGGATGCGCGCGTCGACGTGCTGCCTGCCGGTCTCGACGCTCACGACCTCGCCGCTCGAGCCGCCCGAGACCCAGAGCGTCGAGCCGAGCGCCGCGATTCCCACCGGCTGTCCGCCCACGGACACAGGAGCCGGCGCCCGTCGCGGGACGACGACCGCGATGCGTGCCTTCGCGCTTCGGCCGCCGCCGGCGATCGTCCAGGCCGAAACGACGTGACGACCCGGCGCGAGCTTCACGCGCAGCGTCAGCCCGCACGCGCGCGGCCGCTGGGCGTCCACGGCGCACACGATCCCCCGCACCTCGCGGTGCGGGCTGACGTGGACGACGACCGGCGAGTCCTGCACCGGCGCCGCCGAGACGCGCGGGGCCGGGGCGGCGAGTACCAGCGTCACGAGCGTGAGGGCGAGCACGCCGTCAGGCTAGCAGCCTATCTTTACGGTGTAAAGAATGGCGAGACAGCGAAGGATCAGCGAGCAGCGCATCGTCGACGAGGCGCTCGAGTCGATCGAGGCGGACGGCCTTGACGCGCTCACGATGCGTGGCCTCGGCCGGCGTCTCGGCGTCGAGGGGATGGCGCTCTACACCTACTTCCGCAGCAAGAGCGACCTGCTCGACGCGGCGGCGGAGCGGATCCTCGAAGAGCTCGACGTGGGCTTCGACCCGAAGCACGCGTGGCAGGAGCGCATCCGCCGCAGTACCTACGCCTGGGCAGGGCTCCAGGCGGCGCATCCGCGAGCGTTCCCGCTCGTCTACCGCACCGGCCTGCGCACGGACGCTGTGCGGCTGCTGACCGAGGAGCTGCTCGCAGCTCTGCGCGATGCCGGCTTCGACGAGCGCGGCGCGGCGCTCGCGTACCAGAGCCTGATCGTCCTGATCGACGCTGCGCTCCTCGGCCGCAGCTCCTGGACCGACGAGGACCTGCGGTCGGCGTGGCGGCAGAGCGCGAAAACGCTCGACCGCGAGCGGTTCCCGCGCTTTGCCGAGACGGCGCCGCACGCGGCGACGCTCACCTGGGACGAGATCCTCGACTCGGGGCTCGAGCTGCTCTTGCGTGGCCTCGAGCAGCGCCTCGAGCCCCACCGGGACGGGGTGCCCGACGTCCCTCGGTAGTTCGAGCAGGCGGGATCCGCGATTCCACCGATGTCCCGGGTGGCACGCCGACGCGACACTCAAGGCATGAGAAGTCCCTGCAAACTCGCATTATTAGCGACGGCGCTGGGAATCTTCGGTGTGCTCTTGGCTCCGGCTGCCGCACGCCCGGTCGCCCAGCTGCAGCCGCGTACGCTCGTTCGGACGTTCGGCGGGATCCGCGCCTTCGCGCAGGACGCCAACACGGTGGCGTGGGCGGCATCGGAGGTGGATCGTTACCGCGTCCGGGCGAAGAACCTGACGACTGGCAAGACGGTCGTCATGGGCGACGCCGGCGGCTACCGGCTCTGGCTCAAGCCGCCGACGCTCGCCGTCGCCGGCGACCGTGTGCTCTGGACCAAGTCCTGGTTCGGCACGCGGATGTATGTTGACGTCAAGACGGCGACCGTCGCACAGGAGTCGGGCCGCCGGTACGTCCCGCCGACGTTCCTGCTCGAGACGTCCCAGAACAACGAGTGCGGCGCCGACGGCTACTTTGCCGGTGCCGCTGGTGACGGCCCGACGTTGGTTTGGGCCTGGACGATCTACAGCCCGCCAGGGCCCGACCCTTGCGAGGCGACGAGCTACGACCGGCAGATCGTTGGCGGCGGCGTGGTCCGGGTGACCTCGAAGGCCGGCGCCGTTCCGGCGCCGATCGCCGGGATTCCGGGTGCGGCGCCGATGTACTCGGACGAGGGCTCGCAGGTGCAGGCGAGGCAGGTGGCGGTTTCGCTGGGGCGGATCGCCGTCCTTCCGTCGCCGGCCGTCGTCTCGAGTCAGCTCGGCTGGCCGTATCCGCGGCCTGCCGAGGACGGGCCCGTCGAGGTACACACGGTCGCCGGCGCGCTCGTCTACCGCGTCTTTCCGCAGGGGACCGTGCGTCAGATCGCGCTCGCGTGGCCGTGGCTCGTGGCGCTCGTCCGGCGGCACGACGGCTCGCAGTCGATCGAGCGCTACGGCGCGAACGGCGCGCTCCTTTCCACGATCCCGGTCGCGAAGGCCGCCACGGACCTCGGCGTGGGACCAGGCGGGACCGTCTTCCGCGTCGGCACGAGCATCTACGTCGTGCGCGGCGGCAAGACGGTCCTCCTTTGCCGTGCGAAAGGGACGCCGATCGGGCTCTCCGTCGAAGGCCGCCGGGTGGCGTGGGCGATGAATATCAAGGCAGCTGGCTTGGTTGTCGCCTTCGACCTGCCTCGCTGAGCCGTGGCTCGGACTACCATCGTTGACATGCGGCCCTTGCTCGCGGTCGTCCTGGTCGCGGCGCTCGCCGGCTGTGGCGGGCACGGCAAGGCCGCTTCGACGCAGACGGGCGCAACGACGACGGCGGCGCCGAAGCTCCACGTCGTGATCGTCGGCCAGTCGCACCACCCGCTGGTCGGCAAGCGTTGGCACTACGTCGTGCGCGTCACCGACGCCTCCGGCAAGCCGGTTCCCGCGAACGTCCACCTACAGTTCTTGTTCGCGGGCGTCCCGGTGGGACAGGTCGGCCGGCACCACGTCGCCAACGGCGTCTGGAGCGAGACCTTCGGGGTGCCGGGCAACCCAGCGTTCCCCGCGCGGGCGCGCGGCCAGCAACTCCAGCTCCAGGCGATCGCGACCTCCAACGGCCGGACAGGAAGTGCGACGTACGCGATCGCGGTGCGGTGAGCGGCGCCGAGGTCGTCGTCGACCGAGTCGGCAAGGCATTCGAGGGCGGCAGGCTGCGGGCGCTCGACGAGATCTCGCTCCGGGTCGAGCCGGGCGAGCTGGTGGCGCTCACCGGCCCCTCCGGCTCGGGCAAGAGCACCCTGCTCAACCTGATCGGGGCGCTCGACCGCGCCGACGCCGGCACGATCGAGGTGGACGGTCAGCGGCTCGACCGCCTCGACGCAACTGAGTACCGCGCCGCGACCGTCGGCTTCGTCTTCCAGTTCCACAACCTGATCCCGGTGCTGACGGCTGCCGAGAACATCCAGGTCGCGATGCTCGGACGCGGGCTGCGCCGGCAGGAGCGAGAGGCGCGCTCGGCCGACCTGCTCGCGGAGGTCGGGCTCGCGGCTCGCGCGCGGGCGTATCCGCCGACGCTCTCGGGCGGCGAGCGCCAGCGGGTCGCGATTGCGCGGGCGCTCGCGAACGATCCGCGCCTGCTGCTGGCCGACGAGCCGACCGGTGCGCTCGACTCGGAGACCGGCGACCAGATCGTCTCGCTGCTGCAGCGCCTGCGGGACACGTACGGGATGACGATCCTGCTCGTCACCAACGACCCGACGGTCGCCGAGCGGGCCGACCGCGTGCTGGAGCTGCGCGACGGGCGGCTACTCGCGCCGGAGCGCGTCGATCGGCGTTAGCCGCGTCGCCCGCCAGGTCGGGTAGACGGCTCCGATCACGCCGACGCCGAGCGCGAAGGCGAGGCCCCACGCGAAGACGCCGGCCGTGAAGTCCGGCTGGAGCAGGGTCGCGGCGTCGCCGCTGGAGGTGAAGAGCTCCGCGGCCGCGTAGCCGAGGGCCAGCCCGACCGCGAGCGCGAGCAGGCAAATCGCCAGCGCCTCGCAGACGAGGAGCGCGGCGATCCTCCGTGCCGGCCAGCCCACGGCGCGCAGGATCCCGATCTCGCGGACCCGTTCGAAGACGGACATCGCCATCGTGTTGGTGACGGCGATCCCGCCGACGATCAGCGCGAGCAGCGAGACGATCCAGCCCGTCGTGAAGATCAAGCGTGAGCTGGTGTCGATCCTGACCGCCTGGCCCGGCTCGGTCACCGCGAGCGTGTTCGGGAAGTCGTCCTGGATCCGCGCCGCGACCTGCTTCGGCCGGGCGCGCGCCTGGACGGTGATCCCCAGCGTCGTCACCTCGTGCGGCCGGCCGGCGAGCCGCTGCACCGCTGCGAGCGGGAGGACGGCGCCGTTGTCGACGAACGCGTTACCGGTGTGGAAGACGCCCGCGACGCGGAACGACCGCTTGCCGAGGCGGAGGTCGCCGCCCGCGTGCAGCCCAAGCCGTTCGGCGGCGCCGTCGCCGACCAGCGCCTCCTCGCCGCTCGCCTGCGAGCCGGAGACCACGACCATCCGCCGCGCCGGGAACGAGCTGTGCTCGTAGCCGAAGACCAGCAGCTGTCTGGTGCTGAAGAGGAAGATCGGCGCTACGGCAGCGACTCCGGGCTCGCGGGCGACCTGCGCCGCGAGGCTCTGCGGCAGAAGCGACTGCGTCAGGTCCGAGGTGCCGGCCTGAAAGACGCCGAAGTCGGCGCGGCCGATGTGGATCAGCGACGCCGCCGTCTGCTTCGCGCCGTACGAGATCGACAGCAGCGCAACGATCAGCCCGACGCCGAGCGAGACGCCCGCCGCGGTGAGCGCCGTCCGCACGGGCCGCCTGAGCAGGTTCCTGCGCACCAGTCCGAGCCAGGTCATACGCTCATCTTCGCTACGGTGGGCCCGCGATGGAACCCTCGCGCGACGCGATCCTGAAGGCGCTCGAGCAGGTGATCGACCCCGAGCTGAAGCGCAACGTGGTCGAGCTCGACATGGTGCGCGACATCCGCGTCGAGGGCGGCGACGTCACGGTGGGGATCGCCCTCACGGTTGCCGGGTGCCCGCTGCGCTCGAGCTTCGAGCAGCAGGTGGCCCAGGCGCTCGCACCGGTCGACGGCGTGGAGCGAGTCTCGCTCGAGTTCGGCGTGATGACGCCGGAGGAGCGAAGCGCGCTGACCGCGCGGCTGCGCGGAGCCGTCACCGAGCGCACGAAGGGCATCCAGCTCGACCGCTCGACGCGCGTGATCGCGGTCGCGAGCGGCAAGGGCGGCGTCGGCAAGTCGACACTGAGCGCGAACCTCGCGGCGGCCTTCGACCGCCTCGGCCAGCGCACGGGCATCCTCGACGCCGACGTCTATGGCCACTCGATCCCCCACCTGCTCGGCATCCGCCAGAAACCGGTCGCAGTCGACCGGATGATCGTCCCGCCGGTCCGCGGCGACCTGAAGCTGATGTCGATCGGCTTCTTCCTCGAGGGCAACGAGCCGGTGATGTGGCGCGGGCCGATGCTGCACCGGGCGCTCGAGCAGTTCCTCACCGACGTGCACTGGGGCGAGCTGGACACGCTCGTCGTGGACATGCCGCCGGGAACCGGGCGACGTCTCGATCTCGCTCGGCCAGCTGCTTCCGCGCGCGGAGGCCGTGATCGTCACCACGCCGCAGCCGCTCGCGCTGGAGGTGGCCGCCCGCGCGGCGCTGATGGCGCGCAAGACGAACATGCGCCTGCTCGGCGTGATCGAGAACATGACCGGCGAGGCGTTCGGCCGCGGCGGCGGTCAGAGGCTCGCCGAGGAACTCGAGGTGCCGCTGCTCGGCAGCGTGCCGCTCGACGCGCGCCTCCGGGAGGCCGGTGACGCCGGCGTGCCGATCGTCGAGGGCGACCCGGACTCCGAGCCGGCGCGGGCGATCGCGGCGCTCGCCGAGGCGATCGTCGCCACGAAGCGCGAGCAGGGCGTCGGGATCGTGAAGTCCCTGCCCGTTCTGTCTTAGAGATACTGCGTCCGCTTCAGGAAAGCGCGGAGCCGGCGCTGGTACGCGGCCGGCTCGAGGTCGCCGTGGACGCGGCCAGTCTTCGAGAGGGCCGCGATCGACCGGAACGCGATGGCGCAGCGTTTGAGCATGCACTGGTCGGCGGCCCAGGCCGCCATGATCCCTTGGTTGCTCGCCTTCCTCCGGCCGCGGGCCATCGCCTCGTGCCAGAGCGAGGCCGAGTCGCGCTTGATCTCGGACGGGTACGACGTCGTGACGACGGTCAGCTTGCCCTGCCGGTAGGCGAGGATCCGCACCGGCCAGCGGGAGTCGGCGAAGCTGGCGAAGGCGTACGAGAAGCGGTCGTCGCGGCTGACGAGCTCCTGGCGCCCGTCGTGGTCGAGGTCGGCGAGCACGTAGGCGACGTTGCCCCAGACGTGTACGAGCGGCACGTAGTTCCCGGTCGCGGCGTCGTAGCGGTAGATCTGCGTGTACCAGCAGCAGTGCGCGCCGCCCCAGTAGAGATCGAGCACGACCTCGGGCTCGCCGTCGCCGTCGAGGTCGGTGAGCGAGAGCGAGCGCTTGTGGGAGAAGAAGCCGGCCGGCTGCGCGTTCATGCCGTTGCCGGGAGGCTTGCGCAGGTAGGCGGAGAAGCGGGTCGCCCCGTCCCGGCTGATCGCGATGTGCTGGCGCGAGAAGCGGAACTTCGCCGGGTCCCACGAGTAGCTGAAGACGGCCTGGACCGTGCCGCTCTGCGCCCGCTCCACGTGCGGACTGGGCGCGGCAGCGGCGCTCGTCACGAAGACGGCGCCGAGCGCGACGGCGAGCGCTGCGACCCCCTTCACGCAGCCGTTATAGCCGTGAACGCCGAAGGGCGCCAGACGGCGCCCTCCAGGTGCTCCAGCGGACCCCGGGGCTTCGTTGCGAGGCCCCCACTGAAACCAGAGACTAAGACGCTGCTGGTCTGCGGAAAGCTGTGCTCCTCCGTAAGGATTTCGTGAAGGTGGACGAGCGAGAGGCATTCGACACGTTGCGTGGGCTTGGCTTCGCCGAGCGCGACGCGGCCACTCTTAACGCACATTTCACGGACGCCGAGCGGCGCGGCAAGACGGGCCACGGCTTCTCACGGGTCGAGTGGCTCGCGACGCGGCCGTTCGAGCTCGACCCGGCCGCGTGCCCGCTGCGTGTCGTCGACGAGCCGGGCTACCAGCGCTGGGACGGGAACGGCGCGCTCGGCTACCTGACGCTCGCCGCGGTGGTCGAGGCGCAGCTCGCGGAGCCGCCCGCGCACGCGCGAGTGGTCGTCGCGCAGCGCTGCTTCCCGACCGGGATGCTCGGCTACTGGGCGCGCCAGCTCGCGGCCGGTGGGCTCGTCGCGGCGCTGACCGCGACCTCGCCGCCGCGGCTCGGCCATCCGGACGGCGGCCCGAAGCTGGCCGGCACGAACCCGCTGGCGATCGGGATCCCGTCTTCGTCGGGCGAGCCGCTCGTCAGCGACGTCTCGATGGGCCGCGTCACCTACGGCGCGGTGCTCGCAGGCGAGGCGACTGCCGAAGAGCTCGTGCCCTTCGGCGGCGAGCAGGCGCACAAGGCGTTCGCGCTCGCCGTCGGGCTGCAACTGCTCGTGGACGCGCTGGTGGCGGAGCCGGGCCACGGCGCGGTGCTGCTCGTGGCGCGGCCCGAGGCCGACCCGCTGCCCGCGCTACGAGCCCGAGCGGCCGGGGTTCGCTTGCCCGGTCAAGGCTAGGAACTCCGGGTCGTTCTTCACGGAGTCGAAGTCGGAGTCCTCCGGGAGCGTACTTGGCGACGACCTCCTCGTTCACCTTCGCGGCGCGGGCGAGGTTGTCGAGCGCCGCGTCGCGGTTGCCGAGCCGCGCCTCGGCGCAGGCCAGGTTGTAGTAGCCCTGCCACTCGTCGGGATACACCTCGATCCCGGCCTCGAACTCGCGGCGCGCCGCCTCCTCTTGGCCCTGCATGAGCAGCGACATCCCCGCGAACGTCCACTCCCAGCCCGACGGCTTGAAGACCTCGCCGGGCTTGGCGCCAATGCCGAGCACCGTCGTGTTCGCCTCCTCCGCGAACGCCTCGCGCAGCGTGCCGGAGACGCAGTGGACGAGCGTGCCGGCAGGCGCGTCGTGGGACACGCCGTCGAGCACGAAGCGGGCGCGGCCGCTGACGACGACGTACAGCTCCTCGTGGCCGCTCTCCTCGCGGTGCTCCTCGACCACCCGCTGCCCGGCCTCGTTGGCCGTGTAGGCGTTGACGCCGAACGCCTGGATGTCGAAGTGCCGCCGGACCGGGCGCCACGTCAGCCCGTCCTGGCCCTCGATCGGGTAGCGCTGGAGCTCCTCGATCCTGACGACGCTCGCGCTCACGTCTGCCTCCTCAGCTCCTCGAGCACGACCGGGTCGACGTGCTCGACGCCGTCGATGCGCTCCTCGAGATTCTCGTTCCCGGCCCAGGTGAAGAAGGCGCCGGCGAGGTCGCCGTCGTAGCCGAGCTTGTCGAGCCGCTGACGGAGCTCTCCGGCGAGCTCGTCGTCCACGTCCACCCATTGCTCGCGCGGCGTCTTGCCGAAGATGGCCTGGTGCATGGCGTAGATGCGGCGCAGCTCTTCCAGCGGCCGCGGGTGCTCGTCGACGCGGAGGTCGACCACCTCGTCCGAGAGACCGGCGTAGCCACCGTCGAGCTCGACCACGAGGAGCGCCGAGGACTGCTGCCCGCGGCGGTCGCCGCCCGCAGTCTGAGCAGCGTCGAGGCATTCGAGCAGGCGCTCGGCGAGCGGGGCGCCGGCCGTGCGCTCGAACGTCTCGGCGATCGCGTCCACGGTGGCCGCCGAGACGAGGATGTTCCCCTGCGCGGCGTAGCACGGGCCGGTGCGCCCGCCGGCCCAGTCGAAGCACTCCGAGCCGGTAAAGGTCGCGCTGCTGCCCTTGCCGTCGACCACGCCGAGCTGCCGGTGCTCGCGGCCGTCGTCGGCTGCCGTCAGCCGGTCGACGGCCTCTTGCGCGCTCGCGCCCTTCCGGAGGAGCGCGAGCCCGTCCGACCCGTAGCGCGGGTTCGCGTAGGCCTGCGTGGCAATCGCGCCGGCCTGCGGTTCCGCCCACGGGACGACCGAGCCGACGCCGAGGAACTTCGACTGCGTCGCGACGCCCCACTGGCCCGCCTCGAGGTCGCACGCGGCGATCGAATAGGTGGCGATGACCCTAGCCATAAGTCAGCTCCGTCAGGTCCAGCTCGAGCAGCTCGCGGCGGTCTGCGGGAACGACGACGCAGGCGACCTCCGGCCGTGCGAGCGCCGTCTTGACCGCCTCCGGTGCGCCCGCCCGCACGACCACCGGACGCCCCTGTTCGTGCGCCTCCTTCAGTGCAGTCTCGTCCGAGACGTCGTCGAGCACGAGCGCGTTCTCGACGTCGAGCTCGCCCTCGACCGCGATCTCGGGCACAAGGCGGCCGGTGGCGCCGAACCAGCGTTCTCTCAAACGCTCGTCGTCTCCCCCGGCTGCAGGTCGACGATCTCGATGCCGGCGGGAGCGTGCTGGCGCAGCTCGTCCGGCGTCCCGGCCAGAACCGGCCACGTACCGTAGTGGCACGGGATGCAGCGCTTCGACCCGAGCAGCTCGAGCGCGACGCCTGCCTCGCGCGGATCCATCGTGAAGTAGCCGCCGATCGGCAGTACCGCGACGTCCGGCGAGTAGATCCGCCCGATCAGCTGCATGTCGCCGAAGACGCAGGTGTCCCCCGCGAAGTAGATGCTGGTGCCGTTCGAGAAGGTGAGCACGAGCCCGGCGCACTCGCCGAGGTAGGTCAGGTCGTCGGTCGCGCTCGAGTGGAAGGCGTTGACGAGCGTGAACTTGACGCCCCCGGCCTCGACCGTGCCGCCCTTGTTCGGGCCCATGTCCGGGGCCTGCGCGCCCTGCTGCCCGAGCCACGTGTTCAGCTCGAGGAGCGCCACCATCTCCGGCGAGAACTTCTTGCTCAGCGCGACCGCGTCTCCGACGTGGTCGCCGTGCCCGTGCGTGATCGCGATGACGTCCACCCGTTCCGGCTCGAGCTCGGACTCGGGGCACTTCGGGTTTCCGTTCAGGAAGGGGTCGACGTAGATCCGCTTGCCCTCGGGCGAGTCGAGGCGGAAGCTGGCGTGACCCAGCCACGTCACCGACACATCGGCCATGCAGAAGCTCCTTTCTGGACGAGTTCGGTGAGCGTAACGAAGGAGCCTCGGGGAGCGCGCCGAACCCACTCACATGGCTCGCCGGGCGATACCCGTTGGGCTCGTGATCGCGGCAGCGGCGGCGGACGGGGCGGGATCTCACGGGGTGGCGTTCTACGCGCTGCTCCTCGCGGTGCCGGCCGTGGCGGTGGCGGCGCTCGAGGCGTTCGGCCGCGTGCTCGACGGGGCAGACGAGCATCTGCATGCGCTGCTCTGGACGTTCGTGCTGGCGCTCGTGGTCGTGGGCTGCGCCGTCCGCGCCTCGGCGGTGGCCGACGGCGCGGTGCCGGCGCTGGCCCGGTCGGCGCTGCTGGCGTGCCTGGCCGTGTTCTGCGTGCAGGCCGCGGTCTCGGCGGCACGTGAGCTCCGCGGACGCTAGAGCGCCCGGCCGACCGCGATTCCGGCGACGACTGCGGCCACGCCCACCACGATGCTCCCGGCGGCGTCCGCGATCCCGAGTGTCACATGCCCCTCCGAGAGCAGGTCGTGGCTCTCCTGCACGAAGGTCGAAAAGGTCGTATACGCGCCCAGGAAGCCGGCGACGACCCCGGTCCGCAGCTCCTTTCGTCAGTAGGAGCCATCAGCCGTCGCGGCGGTTGAAGGCGGGCCCCCATCGCCCGGGTTGCGCGGAAGTCTAGAAGTGCAGCGACGCCGCCGCGTGCCTGGCCACGTCAATCAATGGCTGCACCGCGAAGAACGAGCCGACCGTGACGACGACCGCGGCTGCAACGGCCGACTGGAGCAAGAGCTCCCGTGGCGGCGAGCCGCCCGCGACTGCCGCCAGTTGGAGCTCCTCCGAGGGCCGGAAGTACATCGCGCGGATGACGCCGAGGTAGTAGTAGAGGCTGACCGCCGTCGCGATCACGCCGACGATCACAAGCCAGGTCCAGCCGTGCTCGTAGGCGGCGGAGAAGACGTAGAACTTGCCCACGAAGCCGCCGGTCAGCGGGAAGCCGGCGAAGCCGAGCATGAAGACGGTCATCGAGCCGCCGAGCAGCGGCCGCTCCCAACCGAAGCCCGCGAGCGAGTCCATTGTCACGGGCCGGTTCAACTCGCGCTCCCGCGCTGCGACGACGGCGAAGGCGCCGACCGACATCGCGCAGTACGGGATCAGGTAGTAGAGGAGAGCCCGCGCGCCGAGCGCGTTGTTCGAGGCGATGGCGATCAGCATGAAGCCGGCGTGCGAGATCGACGAGTAGGCGAGCAGCCGCTTGAGGCTCGTTTGTACGAGCGCGGCGAGGTTGCCGACCGCGAGCGACGCGCAGGCGATCGCTGCGACCGCGATCGTCCAGAGCCGAGCCTCCTGCGGGAACGCGGTCACGAGCACGCGCAGCATCAGCACGAGCGCGACCGCCTTCGTCGCGGCCGACATGAACGCCGTCACCGGCGTCGGTGCGCCCTCGTAGACGTCCGGCGTCCACATGTGGAACGGCGCGGCGGAGGCCTTGAACCCGAGCCCGCCGATCATCAGCGCCAGGCCCGCCACGAGCAGCGCGTCGTGGCTCAGCCCGAGCGCGCTGACCTGCGCGGCGATCTCGTGGAACTCGAGCCTGCCGGTGGCGCCATAGACGAGCGCCGAGCCGAAGAGGAGCATGGCGGAGCCGAAGCCGCCGACGATCAGGTACTTCAGGCCCGCCTCCAGCGAGCCGACCAGCTCGCGGTCGATCGCGCAGAGGATGTAGAGGCTGATCGAGAACCACTCGAGGCCGAGGAACAGCGTCAGCAGCGTGCTCGCCGTGGTCAGGAAGGCCATGCCCGCGCCGGCCCAGGCGAGCAAGGCGTAGTACTCGGCGACGTGGGCGTCGCTCATCCGCTCGCCGAACGACACGCCGACAGCGAGCAGGCCGGAGGCGGCCACGAGCACGGTCGTGAACGCGCCGAGCCGGTCACGCTGGATCGCGTCGGCGATCACGCCGTGGCCGTCCGGGGTCTGCTGGTAGAGCGCGACCGCGAAGGCGATCGCCGCGGCGTAGCCGAGCGCGGTGATCACCGAGGTCACGACGCGCCGGTCGCCGCGCGGCACGAGCACCGCGACGAGCAGGTTGACCGCGCCGGCGGCGAGCAGCGACAGCGGCGCGGCGAGCGCGAACCAGTCGATCGGCGGCGTTGCGAGCGACGCGATCACTGAGAGCCTGCGAGCTCCGTGAGGGTGCGGCCGGTGGGGAACGATCGCTCGGTGATCGCCGCCGGCCAGGCCGAGAGCACGAGCAGGCAGAGGACGAGCGGAACGATGATCCCGAGCTCCGCCGGCCGCAGGTCGAGCGCGGCGTCCGTCACCGCCCTGCCCGGGCTCTTGTGCAGCACGGCCGAGATCAGCCGCAGCATGTACATCGCCGCGAGCACGATCGCGACGGCGCCGACGACGGCGTAGCCCCAGCCGGTCGTGAAGACCCCGGCCAGGATCGCGAACTCGCCCGCGAACGCGGACGAGCCCGGCACCGCGAGCGCGATCACGCCCGTCGTCATCAGCACGGTTGCGAGCGCCGGGCGCCCGCGTGCCATGCCGCCGAGCGCGTCGAGCTCACCGGTGGCAGCGCGTCGCTCGACCGCGCCGGCGAGTAGGAAGAGCGAGGCCGAGATCAAGCCGTGGTTGACCATCTGCAGGACCGCGCCGTTCAGGCCGAGCGGGTCGACCGCGAACAGGCCGAGCGTGATCAGGCCCATCTGCGCGAGGCTCGAGTAGGCGATCACGCCGCGCAGGTCGGGCGCGCGGAACGCGAGCAGCGAGCCGTAGACCAGCCCGCAGGCGGCGAGCACCAGGATCGGCGTCCGGAAGTCGGAGGTCGGGCCCGGGAACTTCGCGATCGCAATCCGCAGGAAGCCGTAGGCGGCCGCCTTCGAGACGACGCCTGAGAGCACGGCCGAGACTTCGGCCGACGACTCGCGGTACGTCTCGGGCAGCCAGGCGTGGAGCGGCCAGATCGGCGCCTTGACGGCGAAGGCCGCGGCGAAGCCGAGGAAGATCCAGTCGCTGCCGTTTGTGCCCGAGTGGACGAGGTCGAACGTCCCCTGCGAGAGGCCGAGCACGATGATCGAAGCCAGCATCAGCAGCGAGCCGGCCATCGTGTAGATCACGAACAGCAGCGTCGCCCGCAGCCGCCCCGCGCCGCCCCAGACGCCGACGAGGAAGTAGAGCGGGACGAGCATCGCCTCCCAGAAGACGTAGAAGAGGAGCAGATCCTGGGCGACGAAGACGCCGACGATCGCGCCCGTCAACAGGAGCATGAGACCGTAGTAGGCGCGCGGCCGCTCGCGGCCGGCCCAGAAGGCGTACCCGGTCGCCGCGGCGAGGACGACGACGCTCATCCCGACGAGCCAGAGCGAGAACCCGTAGAACCCGACGTGATACGAGACGTGCAGGTCGCTGAACCAGCTCTGCTGCTCTTCGAGCTGGAGGCCGGGCTTGCTGAAGTCGAAGCGCGCGAGCGTGTCGATCCAGAGCGCGACCTCCGCCAGCGCGATCAGGAACGCGGTCGAGGCGACCGCAAACGGCCGCAACGGCAACAGCCACACGACGAGCGCGCCTGCGACCGGGAGCAGGATCAGCGCGGTCGTCATCAGCGGACCGCCACGAAGACGAGCGTGACGACAGCGACGCTGGCGGCGATCGCGAACACGTACGTCCGGACGAGGCCGGTCTGGATGCGGCTCGTGTCGCGGCCGACCAGGCCGATCCCCTGGGCGAGCTCGCGAACCGAGCCGAAGACGAGCGGCTGCTCGATCCAGCGCGCGAGCGCCTTCGCGACCCAGACGGCCGGCCGGTAGAACGCGAAGTCGTAAGCCTCGTCGAAGTAGAACTTCCGCTCGAAGAGCGTCTGCGCCCAGGCGACGCGCGGCACCTGGGAAGTCTTCGAGCCGTACAGCAGCCACGCGACGCCGATCCCGCCGAGGCTGAGCAGGACGGCGATCACCGACGAGACCGCCTCCTGCGTGCCGGTCGCCTCGACGAGCGGGCGCGCGACCGGCTCGAGCCAGTTCGTGACCGGCGTCCAGACGTTCGCGAACTGCAGGAACCCGCCGATCGCCGCGAGCACCGTCAGCACGCCGACCGGGATCGCCAGCGTGAGCCCCACCAGGTCGCGGCGGAGCGCGTGGAAGTGCTCGCGCACGAACGGGGACGGCTCGCCCAGGAAGACGATGAAGAGCAGCCGGAAGGCGTAGAGCCCGGTCAGGAACGTGCCGATCATCCCGGCCACCCAGAGGACCTCCCCGTACCAGCCGTTCGCGAGCAGCGAAGCGAGGATCGAGTCCTTCGAGAAGAAGCCGGAGAACGGCGGGATGCCGGCGAGGGAGAGCGAGCCGACGAGAAACGCGACGAAGGTCAGCGGCATCAGCTTCCGCAGGCCGCCCATCTTGCGGATGTCCTGCTCGTCGGCGAGGGCGTGGATGACGATGCCGGCCGCGAGGAAGAGCAGCGCCTTGAAGAAGGCGTGCGTCATCAGGTGGAACATCGCCTTCGGGGTACGCGCCGATTCCGGCCCCGAGGAACATGTAGCCGATCTGCGACATCGTCGAGTAGGCGATCACCTTCTTGATGTCGGTCTGCACGAGCGCGATCAGCCCGGCCATCAGCAGCGTCCCCGCGCCGAGGCCGGCGGCGAGCTCGAGCACCTTCGGCGCCTGCTCGAACAGCGGCGCGGTGCGCACGATCAGGTAGACGCCAGCGGTCACCATCGTGGCGGCGTGGATCAGGGCGGAGACGGGCGTCGGGCCCTCCATCGCGTCGGGCAACCACGTCTGGAGCGGCAGCTGGGCCGACTTCGCCACCGCGCCGCCGAGCAGCCCGAGCGCGACGAGGTTGGCCGTCCAGTTGCTCAGCGAGGGCGCCGCGATGAAGACGTTCTCGAAGTTGAGCGAACCGGTCTTCTGGATCAGCAGGAACAGCGCAAGCGCCATGGTCGCGTCGCCGATCGCGTTCATTACGAACGCCTTCTTCGCGGCGGCAACCGCGGCCGGCCGTTTGTGCCAGAAACCGATCAGCAGGTACGACGACAGGCCGACGAGGCCCCAGCCGATGAGCAACATCAGCAGGTTGCCGCCTTGGACCAGCAGCAGCATCGAAAAGACGAACAGCGCGATGTAGGCGAAGTAGCGCCGCTCCTCGTCGTCGCCGTCCATGTAGCCGATCGAGTAGAGGACGATCACCATCCCGACGCCGGAGACGATCAGCATCATCATCACCGAGAGCGGGTCGACCACGATCCGCAGGCCGAAGTCCAGGGTCCCGGCGGTGAGCCAGCTCCAGAGCGTCGACGGGTGATAGCGCTGCACCGGCGGGTCGCCAAGCAGGCCGGCGAACGCCACGACGGCGGCGATGAAGGACACGAAGACGGAGAGCGTCGCGAGGAAGCCCGCGCCCCGGCGTGAGAGCCGGTTGCCGGCGACCGTGATCAGCGCGGTCGCGGCGAGCGGCGAGATCAGACAGATCCAGGCGGCGGCGATCATCCGCGGAGCGTCGAGAGCTTGTCGACGTCGAGCTCGAGGTGCCGGCGCGAGATCGCGACGATCAGGCCGAGGCCGACGACGACCTCAGAGGCCGCGACCGCCATCACGGTCAGGGCGAAGATCTGACCGGCGCCTTGCGCGTAGTGCCGCGCGAACGCGATCAGGGCCAGGTTTGCGCCGTTGAGCATGATCTCGAGCGAGAGCAGCACGATCAGCGGGCTGCGCCGGATCAGAACGCCGAGCGCGCCGGTGCAGAACAGGAACCCAGCGACGCAGAGGTACCAGACAACATCGGGACCTTTCACGTCACGACCCTTACCGCCGGCCCGTATCCCGTCATCCAAGAACGCGTATGCGTTCTCATTGTCCGACCCCTTCGACCGGGTGCTCGCGCGAGTGCGAGCCGAGGATGACGCCGCCGACCGCCGCGATCAGCAGCACGATCGAGGTGATCTCGAACGCGAGCAGGTGGTCGGTCAGAAACAGCCGCCCGATCTCGGCCGGCCGTCCGTAGGCCGAGTCGATCTGCGCGCTGTGCGAGAGCCGGCCGCTCGTCTTCAGGCCGACCACGACGACGACCTCGACGAAGAGCGCCGCCGAGGCCACCACCGCGCCGAGTGCCTGCCAGCTCGGCCCGCCCGCCCAGGGCGCATCCGCCCGCCCTCCGAGGTAGGCGATCACGAACAGGAACATGACCATCACCGCGCCGGCGTAGACGAGCACCTGCGCAGCGGCCACGAACTCGGCCGAGAGCAGCAGGTAAAGCACCGCGAGCGAGGCGAGGTTCCCGATCAGCGAGAGCGCCGAGTAGAACGGGTTCGAGAACGAGATCACCGCAATCCCGGTCCCGACGCAGGCGAACGCCGCGAGCACCCAGATCGCCCAGACGAGCACGTTCGAGAACGACGCGACGATCACGAGTGGGCCTTGTAGTACGGGATCGGCGTGTCGTAGAGCTCCGGGTCGGCGACCGGAACTTTCTTGATCGGCTCGGCCAGGAGCATGTCCTTCGTGTAGATCAGGTCGTCGCGCGAGTACTCGGAGATCTCGAACTCGTTGCCGAGCGTGATCGCGTCGAACGGGCACGCCAGCTCGCAGTAGCCGCAGAAGATGCAGCGGCTCATGTTGATCTCGTAGATGCGCGCGTAGCGCTCGCCCGCCGAGATGCGGTTGTCGGCCGTGTTCTCGGCCGCGACCACGCGGATGCAGTCAGCCGGGCACGCGGCCGCGCAGAGCGAGCAGCCGACGCACTTCTCGAGCCCGTTCTCGTGCAGGTGCAGCCGGTGACGCCCCCGGAACCGCGGGTAGACCGGCCGCTTGAACTCCGGGTACTGCTGCGTGATCGGCTTCTTGAAGATCTGCTTGAAGGTGACGCCGAAGCCCTTGACGGTGTCCATCGGATTGAGGTTCGGGCGGGCCATCAGAAGGCGACCACGCAGGCCGCGGTGATCAGTGCGTTCAGGGTCGCCACCGGCAGGAGCACCTTCCAGCCGAAGCGCATCAGCTGGTCGTACCGGAGCCGCGGAACCGTCGCTCGGATCCAGAGGAAGAAGAAGATCACGATCAGGAGCTTGATCAGGAACCAGAGCGGCCCGAGCGGCGCCCACGGCCCGTACCAGCCGCCGAAGAAGAGCGTCACGGTCAGCGCGGAGAGCGTGATCATGTTCACGTACTCGCCCATCTGGAACAGGCCGAAGCGCATGCCGCTGTACTCGGTGTGATAGCCGGCGACGAGCTCGGTGTCGGCCTCAGGCAGGTCGAACGGCGGGCGGTTCACCTCGGCCACGCCGGCAATGAAGAAGACGAGCAGGCCGACGACCTGCGGCGCGGCGAACCAGATCGTGTCGTGCTGCTTGTGGACGATGTCGACGAGGTTGAGCGACCGGCCCATCATCACAACGCCGAGCACGGCGAAGGTCAGCGAGACCTCGTACGAGACCATCTGCGCGCAGGTGCGCATCGAGCCGAGCAGCGCGAACTTCGAGTGCGAGGCCCAGCCGCCGACGATGAAGCCGTAGATCCCGAGCGAGCTGAGTGCGAAGACCAGGATCAGCCCGATCGAGACGTTCGCGACGACGCCGTTCACCTGGTAGCCGGCGATGTCCCAGCCCGGTCCAAAGGGGATCACGCTGAACGCGGCGAGCGCGGTGAACGCCGACAGCACCGGCGCGAAGATGTAGAGGACGTCGACCGCGCTCGCCGGGAAGAAGCTCTCTTTGCGGATCAGCTTGACCAGGTCGGCGATCGGCTGCAGCAGGCCGAACGGGCCGGCGCGGTTCGGGCCGTAGCGGAGCTGCATCCGGCTGAGGACTTTGCGCTCGACCCACGTCATGTACGCGAAGGTGAGCAGCAGCAGGTTGATGACAAGGAACGCCTCGATCGCCGCGATCCACCACGGCTCGCCGTTCATGCGCTCACCTCCACCATGCCGCCGAGGTCGCCCGCGTGCTCGCTCGCGATGCGGACGACGCCCGGCCGGAGGCCTCGGCTGACCAGCGCGCGTAGCTCGACCGAATGGCCGTTGTGGGAGACCTGGACCGCGTCGCCGCTCGAGATCCCGCGCGCGGCGGCGTCCTTGCCCGACAGCTCGACCTCAGGCTCGGGGCGCTGGAACTGCAGCTCCGGCACGCGCTCGATCGCCGGGCCTGAGAAGAGCGCCTTGTAGCGGATCAGGCGCAGCCCTTCGCCCTTCGGCGCCGGCGGCTCCTTGGGCAGCTCCGGCGCCGGCGCCTCGCTGCGGGTCCGCAGCGGCGCGTGCTCGCCGACCTCGCCGAAGGGGAGGCCGTCGTAGATCTTGGCGGACAGCTCGGCGAAGACTGCCGACGGGAACGGGTCGAGCTCGACGCCGAAGCGCTCGGCCAGCTTCGAGATCCACGCAAGCTCATCCGGTGCGGGCGGGATCGACGTGCGGCGCAGACGCTGCAGCCGGCCCTCGAGGTTGACGTACGTTCCGTCGCGCTCGAGGTAGCTCGTGCCCGGCAGGACCAGGTCGGCCCACCCCGCGGCGAGCCCGTGGAACATCGAGGTCACGAGCACGCGCTCGGCGCGCTCGGCGAGCGCGCGGACGTTTAGGTCGGCGGCAGCCTCGTCGCCGGAGACGACCAAGAGGCCAATCTCCTCCGGCGTCTCGCCCTCGCCGTCGTCCGAGGCGGCCCACGCGTCGGCGACGCCGCGGCCGTTCGTGGTGCGCGGCAGGTGGAAGGCGCCGCAGCCCGGCCGGTCGGCGAAGCCCAGCTGGCGGGCCAGCGCCGCGAGGTGCGCGCCGCCCGCGCCTTCCTCGCTCGACCAGATCAGGATCGCGCGGTCGCTCTCGCGCAGGCGGCTGCCGAGCTCGTCCTTGGGGCGGGCCATGCGGCGGCAGCTCTCGAGTGCGTCTCCGGCGTGGTGGACCTCGGCGCCGTTGCGGCGCGCGGCCTTGAGCCAGAGCTCGACGATCGGTGCGCGCTCCGCGACCGGCTCGTCGCCGAGCACGACCACGAGCTCGGCGTCGCGGATCGCCGAAAGCGGCAGCCGGAACGCGTCGAGCGCCGGGCTCGTCTCTTCCGGGAGCACGGCCGTGTGCGCGTTGAGACCACTGCGCAGCAAGCGCCCGAGCGCGTAGGCCTGTTCGACCGTCTCCGACCCGGAGAGCGTGGTCACGATCCGGCCTTCCGACTCGCGCAGCAGCCGCTCGGCGTCGTCGATCGCGTCGTCCCACGAGACCTCCTCGAGCCCGCGCAGGCGCACGCGCCGCAGCGGGTCGCGGATCCGGTCGTCGGCGTAGAGATGCGAGAAGCCGAAGCGTCCCTTGTCGCAAAGCCAGCCCTCGTCGATCTCGGGGTGGTTGCGCGAGAGAACCCGGTTGACCTTGCCCTCTCGCACCGTCACGGCGGTGTTGCAGCCGACCGGGCAGAGGCCGCAGACGGTCGGCACGTTCTGGATCTCCCACGGGCGCCCTTCGAAGCGGTATTGGGTCGAGGTGAGCGCGCCGACCGGGCAGAGCTCGATCACGTTGCCGGAGAACGGGGCTCGGTAGGGCCGGTCGTCGAAGGTCGCGATCACCGACTGCGCGCCGCGGTTCTGCGCGACGAGCTGGCCGTCCTCGGAGACGCTCTCCGAGAAGCGAGTGCAGCGGTAGCAGAGGATGCAGCGCTCGCGGTCGAGCGCGATCGTCGGCGAGACCGGGATCGGCTTTTCGAGCGTCCGCTTGTCGAACTCCATCCGCGTGTTGCCCGGCCCCCAGCGGAAGGTGAGGTCCTGCAGCGGGCACTCGCCGCCCTTGTCGCAAACCGGGCAGTCGAGCGGGTGGTTGACGAGGATGAACTCGAGCGTCGCGCTCTGGCCGTCGGCCGCCTTGGCCGACGTCTGCGCCGTGCGGATCTTGAGCCCGTCGGTGGCGCTCATCGTGCAGCCGGCCTGCAGCTTCGGGACGCCCTCGACCTCGACGAGGCACATGCGGCACGCGCCGACGGGCGGCCCGAGTCGCGGCTCGTAGCAGAAGACCGGGATCTCGATCCCGGCCACGAGTGCCGTCTCGACGAGGCCGGTGCCCTTCGGCACCTGCACCTCGCGGCCGTCGATCGTGACGGTGACGAGCTCCGGGGAGCTCACGCAGGCACCGTCGCGACGGGCAAGTGGGTGTGCTGGTCGGATGGCGCGACGATCCCTTCGACCGACGACTCGCCGCCGAAGGGGCAGCCGCCTTGCTCGACGTGCGCGACCCACTCGTCGTGCCACTTGTCGAAGTAGCTCTGCACCGGCCAGACGGCGAAGTCGCCGAGCGCACAGAGGGACTTGCCCTCGATCCGGTCGCAGACGTCTCGCAGCAGGTCGAGGTCGGCCATCGTCCCGTCACCGGCCTCGATTCGCTCGAGCAGCTGGACGACCCAGCGCGTCCCTTCTCGACAGGGCGTGCACCTGCCGCACGACTCGT
The DNA here is from genome assembly GCA_963765785.1 of uncultured Actinomycetes bacterium. Lineage (GTDB taxonomy): Bacteria > Actinomycetota > Thermoleophilia > Gaiellales > Gaiellaceae > AC-32. The sequence goes on along the minus strand of CAVXXW010000001.1, from coordinate 134,669 downwards.
GCATGTAGAACTTCGTCGAGCGCAGCGCCAGCTGGACCATGCAGCAGCGGTCGTCGACCACGATCAGCGAGGCGGCGCCGAAGAAGGTCCCGATCGCGCCGATCGAGTCGAAGTCGAGCGGAACGTCGATCTGGCGCGGCGTCAGGGCGGGCACGGACGAGCCGCCCGGGATGACCGCCTTCAGCTGACGGCCGCCGGCGATCCCGCCCGCGTGCGTGTAGATGAGCTCCCGCATCGAGGTGCCGAGCTCGAGCTCGTAGTTCCCCGGCTTCTCGACGTTGCCGGAAATCGAGAAGAGCACGGTCCCTGGCGAGCCGGGCGTGCCGATGCTGGTGAAGCCGTCGAGCCCGAGCTCCAGGATCGCGGGCAGCGTCGCGATCGTGCAGACGTTGTTGATCTCGGTCGGCGACATGTAGAGGCCCTGAACCGGCGGGAACGGCGGCCGCGGGCGTGGCTGGCCACGCTTTCCCTCGAGCGACTCGAGCAGCGCCGTCTCCTCACCGCAGATGTAGGCCCCCGCGCCGCGGTACACCGTGACGTCGACATCTCCGAAGATCCCCGCCTTGTGCGCGTCGGCGACGGCCTTGGCGAGGATCTCGTACTCGGTCAGGTACTCGCCGCGGATGTAGATGAAGACGTTGCGGGACTCGATCGCGTGCGCGGCGATCAGGCAGCCCTCGAGCAGCCGATGCGGCGCGCGCCCCATCACCTCGCGGTCCTTGAAGGCGCCTGGCTCGGACTCGTCGGCGTTGACGACGAGGTACTTCGGCTTCGCGCTCTTGCGATCCACGAGCGAGGCCTTGCGTCCCATCGGAAAGCCTGCGCCGCCGCGTCCCCGGAGGTTTGCCCCCTGGAGCTCCGCGATCAGGTCGTCCGGGCTCATCGCCCGCGCCCTCGACGCTTGGGCGTAACCGCCGATCGCCTGGTACTCGGCCAGCTTCGTCAGGTCGCGCTCGTCGGCGCCCGCCAGCAGCATCGACCTAAGGGGCACGCACGTCCTCCACGATTTCCGGCACGTCCTCGGGCTTGACGAACTGTCGGTAGCGGTTGTCGACGGCGACGACCGTCGCGTAGCCGCAGCCGCCCAGGCACTCGACGGTGCGGAGCGTGATCTCGCCGTCCTCGGTCGTCTCGCCCGGCGCGACCCCGAGCTCGGACTCGAACGCGTCGACCACGTGCTGCGCGCCGGACAGCGCGCACGAGAGGTTGGTGCAGACCTCGATCGAATGCCGGCCGACGGGCGCGAAGTGGAACATGTCGTAGAAGGAGGCGACCGCCTGGCAGTACGCCGGCGTCAGCCCGAGCGCCTCGCCCACACGCTCGAACGACTCGGTGTCGAGCCAGCCGCCGTTTTCCTCCTGCGCCAGCCGGAGTGCCGGCAGGATCGCCGTCTTCGAGTCCGGGAACTGCGCCGCCAGCTTGCGCACCTTGGCGTCGAATTCGGCCGTGCTCACCGGTCGACCTCGCCCATGACCGTGTCGAGCGAGCCGACGATCGCGATCAGGTCGGCGACGAGCGCGTCGGACATGCAGGTCGCGGTTGCCTCGAGCGCGACGAAGCTCGGCGCGCGGAACTTGACGCGCCACGGCTTCGGCCCGCCGTCGGAGACCACGTAGCAGCCGAGCTCGCCGCGCGGCGACTCGACCGCGACGTAGACCTCGCCCTCGGGGACGCAGAAGCCCTCGGTGACGATCTTGAAGTGGTGGATGAGGGACTCCATCGAGGTGTGGAGCTCCTCGCGCGGCGGCAGCACGACCTTCCGGTCGTCCGCGATCCACGGCTGCCCCTCCATCGCCTCGAGCTTGTCGAGGCACTGGGCGACGATGCGGGTCGACTGCCGCATCTCGTCCATGTGGACCTTGTAGCGATCCCAGACGTCGCCGTTCCCGTAGACCGGCACGTCGAAGTCGACCTGGTCGTACGCGAGGTACGGGCTTGCTTTGCGCAGGTCCCAGTCGACGCCGGAGCCGCGCAGCACCGGGCCGGTCTGGCCGAGCGCGATCGCGTCCTCCGCTGACAGCAGCCCGATGCCCTTCGTGCGCTCGAGCCAGATCGCGTTCTGGTCGACTAGCGCCTCGTAGTCGTCGACCGCCTTCGGCATCCAGTTGCAGAACTTGCGCGCCTCCGGGAAGAACCCGGACGGGATGTCCTCCGCCAGGCCGCCGACCTGGTAGTAGCGCGTGTGCATGCGCGTCCCGGTGACCATCTCGAAGAGGTCGAGGATCGAGTCGCGCTCTCGAAAGCAGTACCAGAACATCGAGATGGCCCCGAGCTCGAGCGCGGCCGTCGCGAGCCAGACCAGGTGCGAGTGAATCCGGTTCAGCTCGGCGAGGCACATGCGCATCCAGGTCGCCTTCTCCGGGACCTCCAGGCCGAGCAGCTTCTCGGCCGCGACGACGAAGACGAGCTCGTTGTTCTGGAAGGAGAGGTAGTCGATCCGCGGCGCGTACGTGATCGCCTTCCACCAGCTCTTCTGCTCCATGTTCTTCTCGAAGCCGGTGTGCAGGTAGCCGATCACCGCGCGCAGGCCGACGACGTCCTCGCCGTGAAGCTCGATCACCAGTCGGAGCACGCCGTGCGTGGACGGGTGGTTGGGGCCGAAGTTGATCTCGAGGATGTCCTCGGAGTCGCGCAGGTTCTCCGGGAGCTGCAGGATCGTCGGGACCTGCTGCGGGATGCGCGAGCCCTCGTAGATCTTCGGCTTGTCGGGAGCGAGCGCCATCACTCGGCTCCCGAGAAGCGGACCGGCTCGCCGCCGAGCGGGTAGTCCTTGCGGAGCGGGTGCCCTTCCCAGTCGTCCTCCATCAGGATCCGCGTCAGGTTGGGGTGGCCCTCGATCCGGATGCCCATCATGTCCCAGGCCTCTCGCTCGTGCCAGTCGGCGGTCGGCCAGACCGAGACGACGCTCTCGACCGGCTCGTCCTCGTCGACCCAGACCTGGACGCGCACGCGCCGGGCGCCCGGGACGGCGACGAGGTGGTAGCTGATCGAGAAGCGCTTCGCCTTCGGCTCGGGCGAACGAGGCAGGCCCTGTGAGCCGGGCGAGTTGAGGTCGCGCCCGGACGCGGTGCCGATGTAGCCGGCAATCCCGCGGCCGCCCCAGCCGAGGTAGTCGGTGGGCGTCAGGTCGGCGAGCATCGAGAAGCCCTCGTTGTCGCGCAGGTGCGTGCATGCCTCGACGAGGCGCGCCGGGTCGACGACGAGCGTCGTCTCGCCGTACGCCTCCCGCGTCTCGACCAGCCCGGGCACCCCCTCGTAGGTCAGGACGCCACGCCTCGGATCTCGTACGCCGGCGGCACGCCCGCCCTGATCTTCTCCTGGAGCCGCACGATCCCCTCGACGAGCGCCTCCGGCCGCGGCGGGCAGCCGGGGACGTGGATGTCGACCGCGACGATCTTGTCCACGCCCTGCAGCACCGTGTAGTTGTTGAACATCCCGCCCGAGCTGGCGCAGGCGCCCATCGCGATCACCCACTTCGGCTCGAGCATCTGGTCGTAGATCTGGCGCAGCGGCGCGGCCATCTTGTGGGCGACGCGCCCGGAGACGATCAGCAGGTCGGCCTGGCGCGGCGAGGAGCGGAAGACCTCGGCCCCGAAGCGCGCGATGTCGTAGCGCGCGGAGACGATCGACATCATCTCGATCGCGCAGCACGCGAGGCCGAAGGTGTCCGGCCAGATCGAGCTCGACTGCGACCAGGCGACCGCCTTCTCGAGCGTCGTGAGCCCGAGCCGCTGCTCGAGGTCGCCGAGCTCCTGCTCGAACGTGCCCTCGCCCTTGTCCGGCCACATCACCCGCTCGGAGTGGAGCCCGTAATCCTTCAACTTCTTAGCCACGGCGGCCGTCCTTCGGATGATCGGCTCGACCGGTCATTGCAGACGGTCGCACGGGCAGAGCCCGCGCGGCCTGAGGCCGGCATCGCAAGCGATGCCTCATCGCCACTCGAGCGCTCCCTTCCGCCAGATGTACACGTAGGCCACGGCGAGGATGAGGATGAAGAACAGGAACTCGACGAAGCCGAACCACGCCAGCTGGTGGAGGATCACCGCCAGCGGGTAGAGGAAGACGATCTCGATGTCGAAGACGATGAACAGCATCGCCGTCAGGTAGAAGCTGACCGTGAAGCGGCGCGACTGCGTCGGGCCCTGCGAGACGCCGGACTCGAACGGCAGCGTCTTCGCCCTCATGTTCCGCTTCGGCCGCGTCGCCAGCGCGAACGACGCAAAGAGCATCGTCAGCGGGATCGCGAGCGCGAAGAAGCCATAGATCAAGAAGGGCAACCAGCTATCCAGCACGCGCATCCTCCCCGCGGTCAGCGGCAGGACGGTAGCAGAGTCGCCAGGGCTACGAGCAGGGAGGAAAACGGCTCAACCACGCCTGTCGCAGGTGTTACAAGCTCGGAGTTTCGGCAGGCCCGGGAGGGGGATTCTAACGGCCGGACCCCGTTGCTACGATGAGCCCGATGGCGACTACCGAGCAGCCCCTGAAGATCGTCTCCCTCACCGAGAGCGCGGCGGCGAAGATCGTGGGCCTGATGGCCGAGGAGCCCGCCGGCGAGGCGGAGGTGCTCCGTATCGCCGTCCAGGGCGGCGGCTGCTCAGGGTTCCAGTACGCGCTCGGCTTCGACCGCGGCCCGCAGGACGGTGACCACGAGCTGTCGAGCCACGGCGTGCCGGTGGTCGTCGACCCGTTCAGCGCGCCGTACCTGACCGGCACCGAGATCGACTGGGTCGAGGGCCTGCAGGCCGGCTTCGCCATCAACAACCCGAACGTCAGCGGCTCGTGCGGCTGCGGCCACTCCTTCCAGGTGGAAGAGGGCGAAGCGCCCGAGGGCGCTGCCGGCTGCGGCTCCGGCTGTTCGCACTGACCTGAGCCAGCTCTAGACTCCCGCGCGTCAGCGACCAGGAGGCGCGAGAGACGTGCAAGCGGCTCGAACCATCTACCGGTACTGGATCACGCTCCTCTGGCTGGCGGTCGTGGTGCAGATCGCGGCCGCGGCATACGGAGCGTTCTACGCGGCCGACAAGCTGAACTCGCAGAGCGGCCCGGACGAGGGACGGACGATCAACGAGACCGCCTTCGACCACGGCTTCGGCTTCCACACCGCGTTCGGCTACATCATCTTCCTGGGTGCGCTCGTGCTCCTGGTGCTCGCCCTCGTTGCGCGGCAGGGCAAGCGCGCCACGTGGCTCGCCGCCGCCGTGCCCGTGGCCGTCGCGATCCAGATCGTGCTCGCCTGGATCAGCGAGGGTGTCCACGGCGTCGGAGTGCTCCACGGCCTCAACGCGCTCGTCGTCTTCGGCTTGACGGGGTATCTCACCGGCGAAGCGTGGCGGGCACACCGGGCCGAGAGGCCGGCGGAAGCGCTCGCGACGTAGTGCCCGACTAGCATTGAGCGCCGTGAGCGACAACGGCGTCGTCGACATCACGATCCTCGGGGCCGGCCCGGCCGGCCTCGCGGCTGCCTACTACGCCGGCCACCGCGACGCCTCGGTGCGGATCATCGAGAGCCTCGAGCAGCTCGGCGGCCAGGTCGCGGCCGTCTACCCGGAGAAGAACATCTACGACGTCGCCGGCCACCCGAAGATCCTCGGCACGAAGCTCGTCGAGCTCTGCTCCGAGCAAGGCCTTCAGTACGGGCCCGAGATTCACCTGGGCGAGGAGGTCCAGACGCTGGAGCGCCTGAGCCAGAACGGCGAGGAGCTGCTCGCGATCGGCACCGACGAGGGTGGCCCATATCTCACGCGCGCGCTGATCATCACCGCCGGCCACGGCGCCTTCGAGCCGCGCAAGCTCGGGATCGAGGGGATCGACGACTGGGAGGGTCGCGGCGTGCACTACTTCGTGCGCGAGAAGGAGCTCTTCCGCGACCGCACCTGCGTGATCGTCGGCGGCGGCGACTCGGCGCTCGACTGGACGCTCGGGCTGCAGGACACCGCCAAGCATCCGATCGGGCTCGTACACCGGCGGGACAACTTCCGCGCGCTCGAGTCGTCTGTCAACGAGGCGCGGGCACTCGAGGGACAGGGCCGCGTGCGGATCTTCACGCCGTGCGAGGTGCGCGAGATCCACGGCGACGGGTCGATGGAGGCGGTCTCGATCGAGAACACGAAGACCGGCGAGACCGAGCAGGTCGACTGCGACGCGCTGATCACGCTGCTCGGTTTCCACTCGCATCTCGGCGCGATCGCCGAGTGGGGCCTCGAGCTGCACGGCAAGCGCCAGATCCTGATCGAGCCGACGACGTGCGAGACGACGGTCCCCGGCGTCTACGCGGCGGGTGACGTGGCCGGCTACGAGGGCAAGATCACGCTGATCACGATCGGCATGGGCGAGGCCGCGATCGCCGCGAACAACGCGGTGGCCCGTATCCGCGGCGAGAAGGTCCAGCCCAAGTACTCGACCGACTAGCCGGACGTGCCGGCGCGTCGCGGCACATGATCCCGGTCGGCCTGCTGGTCCCGGTCGCCGTCGTCGGCTGGGGCACCGCCGCCGCGCTGACGTGCTGGCGACGGCTCGGTGTACTCGTTCGTGTGCCGGCGTTGGTCGTCAACGAACTGCCCTTTGCCGCCGGATACCTTCTGATCGCGTCGATCGCACTCGCGCTGGCCCAGGGCGATCTCGACTCCGTAGGCGGCGCCGCGATCGGCGTTGTGGGGGCCGTCGTGCTCGTCGGGCTCGCGGTCATCGTGCGCCGGGCTCTTCGCGCCGATCACGCGCTCGGCAACGCCGATCCACCGCGAAGGCCCTGGCTGCGGATCCTGCTGGCGCCGCTGCCGGTGGTTCGCCGTGACGTCTCGAGGACTCGCAACCTCTCGTACGGCGAGGGACGGCGCCGCACCCTCGACGTCTACAGTCGCCGTGACCGGCCTGCGGGCGTACCGGTCGTGGTGCATTTCCATGGCGGCGGCTTCCGGTCTGGAAACAAGAACCGTGAGGCGCGGCCGCTGATCGGCCAGCTCGTCGGCAACGGGAAGGTGTGCATCAGCGCGAACTACAGGCTGCGACCGCACGTGACTCACGCCGATCAGGTCGCCGATGTCCGGGCCGCGATCGACTGGGCGCAGTCGCATGCGAGGGAGTACGGCGGAGATCCTTCGCGACTCTTCCTGGTGGGGAGCTCGGCCGGCGCCTACCTCGCGATCGAAGCCATCGATGACGGCGCGGTCGGAATCGCCGGGCTGATCTGTCGGTACGGCTACTACGGGGATCTGGCGCCGACGCGTGAGCTGCCGCCGACTCTGGTGATCCACGGTGAAAACGACCTGCTGGTCCCCGCATCAGATGTGCGCGACTTCGTCGAGCGGATGCGCGTGGGCCCTGCTGCGGCGGTCGAGTACGCCGAGTTGCCCGGCGCCCACCATGACTTCGATCTCTACGAGTCGATCCGCGCGGCCGCGGTCAACGTGGCGGTCGAGGCGTTCATCGAGCGGGTCTCCGGACTAGACTCGAACTCGTGGCCACGGACGCACGGCAAGAGCTCTGGGGAGGAGAGACGGTGAAGGCGGTCGAGAACTTTCCGGTCTCCGGCGAACCGATCCCGGTGCCGGTGGCGCGCTGGCTCGGCCGGATCAAGGCTGCGGCCGCGCGCGTGAACGCCGAGCTCGGGCTCCTCGACGCCGACAAGGCCGAGCGGATCGCCGCCGCCGCCGACCGGATCGCCAACGGCGAGCTCGACGACCAGTTTCCGATCGACGTCTTCCAGACCGGCTCGGGCACGAGCTCGAACATGAACGCCAACGAGGTGATCGCCACGCTCGCCGGCGATGACGTCCACGCCAACGACGACGTCAACATGGGCCAGTCCTCGAACGACGTCTTCCCCACCGCCGTCCACCTCGCCGCGCTCGACCAGCTGACGAACGACCTGCTGCCGGCGCTCGACGAGCTGGCGGCGGCGCTCGAGCGGAAGGCGCAGGAGTTCGACGACGTGGTCAAGTCGGGCCGCACGCACTGGATGGACGCTGTGCCCGTCACGCTCGGCCAGGAGTTCGGCGGCTACGCGGCGCAGGTGCGCGAGGGCGCGGCGCGCGTCCGCGACACGCTCGGACGGCTCGGCAAGGTCCCGCTCGGCGGCACGGCCGTGGGCACCGGGCTCAACACACATCCCGAGTTCGCCTCGCGCGTGCGTGCGCGTCTGCAAGAGGAGACCGGGCTCCAGATCTTCCCGCCGGCCGACGCGTTCGAGTCCCAGGCTGCGCGGGACGGGATCGTCGAGGCCTCCGGCGCGCTCAAGGTCGTCGCCGTCTCGCTGACCAAGATCGCCAACGACATCCGCTTCCTGGGCTCCGGCCCGCGCGCCGGCCTCGCCGAGATCGCGCTGCCTGAGCTGCAGAAGGGCAGCTCGATCATGCCGGGGAAGGTCAACCCGGTCATGGCGGAGGTCGTCACGCAGGTCGCTGCCCAGGTGATCGGCAACGACCAGGCGATCGCGGTCGGCGGCATGCAGGGCCACTTCGAGCTGAACGTGTTCGTGCCGCTGCTCGCGCGGAACATCCTCGACTCGATCAAGCTGCTCGCCTCGGCGTCGCGCCTCTTTGCCGAGAAGTGCGTCGAGGGGATCGAGGCGAACCGCGAGAACTGCGAGCACTACGCGGAGCTGACGCTCTCGGCTGCGACCGCGCTCAACCCGTACATCGGCTACGACAAGGCCGCCGAGATCGTCAAGGAAGCCGCCAACTCCGGCCGCTCGCTGCGCGAGGTCGCGCGCGAGGCCGGCGTGGACGAGGCCACGCTCGACGAGGCACTCGACTACCGCAAGATGGCCAAGCCGCACGGCGGCGGCGGCTAGCGCGACCTCCCACAGAAGGGTGATCTAGGAACCGCAAGCGGCTGCCGACGCCTGCAACAAGGTGAAGCGGCTCACCCTCCTCCTCGCGGTTTTCGTGGTTGCCTGCGCCTTTGCGGGCTCTGCCGCGGCCGCCGGCAACCCCTTCGGCGTCACCGTCGTCCGGTTCACGCCGCAGACGACCCCCGCCCAGATGCGCGCTGCGGTAACCGCGGCCGGCGGCGTCGTCGTTGCCGACCTGAGCGCGATCGACGCGCTCGCGGTCGTCCCACGCGCGAACGGCTTCGACAGCCGCCTCTCCTCGAGCGGTTCGGTCACGACGTTCTTCCAGGACCCGCTCTTCACGTCGGACCGCCTGTCCGACGGCGTGCGTGGCGGCGGCCAGGGCAACGGCCCGGGCGACCGCGACGGCTCCGACGCGGTCGCGGACCCGTGGCACTCGCTCTTCCAGTGGGACGACGATCGCATGGATGTCCAGGGGGCGTGGCGGCGGACGACCGGCGACCGCTCGATCGCCGTGGCCGTGCTTGACACCGGCGTCGACGCGAACCACCGCGAGCTTCGCGGCGTCGTCGACCCGCGGCTCGGCGGCAACTTCATTCCGTGCTCCGACCTGGTCGCGCTCTTCGGCCTCGGCGTCATCGACCGCAAGGGCCTGCGCGACTGCCGCGACGGCGACTTCGAGGGCCACGGCACCTGGGTCGCGAGCCGAATCGCCGGCGCGCTGAACGGCTTTGCCTCGAACGGCGTCGCCCCCGGCGTCAGGATCGGCTCCTACAAGGTGATGGCGGCCGGCCTCGGCGGCCTGTCGACGTGGATCCTCTCCGGCCTGCTCGCCGCGTGCTCCGACCCGCGGATCGACCTCGTGAACATGTCGATCGAGGCGTACGCCGACCCGTCTGACCCCGCCCAGGTCGAGGACTTCCTGCTCTTCACGGACGCGGTCGACTATTGCCTCTCCCGCGGCGTGCCCGTCTTCGCCGCGGCCGGGAACGCGCATGTGCGCGTCGACCGGGTGAGCCTGACGCTCGAAGGGCGGCAGCTGAAGGGCGTCGGGCAGGTCTCGCTCGGCCCGGAGGGCATCGCGACCGTCACGCCCGGCACTGACTCGCCCGAGGACTTCGACCTCCGCGGCGGCCTCGTCATCCCCGGCGGCGTCCCCGGCGTGACGATGGTCTCGGCGACCGCCAACGCGATCGGCCAGGCCCCCGCCTCCGTGCCGCTGCGCTGGCGCTCGCATGTCGGCGCTCGCGACCAGCTCGCCTACTACTCGAACTACGGCTCCCGGGTCGACCTCGCGGCTCCCGGCGGCGCCCGCGCCTTCCAGATCCCAGGCTATGACGGCGGTGCCGGCGACGTGCTCTTCGGCCGCTGGGGCTCGTTCGGCGCTCTCGCCAAGAACGGCCTGATCTGCACCGACCCCTTCTCGAGCTCGGTCTTCAACTCCGCTTGCTTCACGGCCCGCGGCGACGCCTACGGCTGGCTCCAGGGCACCTCGATGTCCGCTCCGAACGCCGCGGGCGTCGCGGCGCTCGTGCTCTCCGCGCGCCCCAACCTCGTCGGCCGGCCAGCGGCGCTTCTGCAGCGGCTCGAGAACGCCGCCGACGACTCGCCCGTCAACTTCATGGGCCCGAACGACCCGGACAACACCGCGCCGGCGCTTGACGGAACCCCGTGTCCGACCGGCTTCTGCCATATCGATCGGCACGACCCGATCGCGTTTTCCGACGCCTACGGGGCCGGGCTGGTCGACGCGGCGGCCGCCGTCGGCTAGCGCGCCGAGCGGTTCTTGCTTGACAAGCTGATGTAGGCGCGCATATAAGGCTCCGGCGGGTCGGTCGCACGTGGCCCGTCGGGGGACGGACAACCTGCATTCTCGAGGCTGATTGGGGGATCTATGCCGAGATCGATGACGAAGTCCCGCGTCGTCGTCCTGACGGGGGTATTCCTCGTGGGCGCGATGCTGACGCTCTTCCTGACGCTGCTGATGGCGAGGTCGTCGGGGACGACGGTCTACACGCCGAAGGCCGCGGCTGCCGAGACGGAGTCGGCGGCGGATTCACCCGGCCTCGGGCCGGCGAACGCCGCGGCGTTCGAGTCGGCGATGCGCACGTATCCGGCGAACGCGATTCCGCCGGCCGTCGTCGCCCGGGCCCAGGCGACCTTCGCGCGGATCGCCAAGCGCGACGCCCGCCTGCGAGCCCAGGGCCGCTCGTTCCTCGGGAACGGCGGGAACTGGAAGCAGTACGGGCCGCGGCAGTTCGCGGTCCAGCCGGGCGTGACGTCGTTCAGCGGCGCTACGAACCAGACGGCGAGCCGCGTCACCGCGATGGTGGTCTCGCCGGACTGTGGCAAGAAAGCCGGTAAGTGCACGGTCTGGACGACCCCCGCGGGCGGTGGTGTCTGGCGGACGGACGACGCCCTCGCGGCAAACCCGGAGTGGCAGCGCGTCACGGACGACGCGCTCGACCAGCACTCGACCGGGGCGCTGTACCTCGACCCGACCGACTCGAAGCACAAGACGCTCTACCTCGGCACCGGTGAGGGCAACCACTGCTCGTCCGGCTGCGAATCGGGGGTCGGGATCTACAGGTCGACGAACGGCGGCAACTCGTGGAAGAAGCTCGGCGACACGTGCGTCGACAACGCCACGTACAGCTGCGTCAACCACGGCGATGCGTTCCTCGGCCGCGCGATCAACTCGATCGTGGTCGACCCGAACAACAAGAACCACATCTTCGTCGGCTCGGCGCAGGCCGTTCGCGGGCTCTCGCACGTGATCGGCAGCGGCGGTACGTCCCGACTCGAGCCGGGCGCCAACTCCCCCGGCCTGTACGAGTCGACCAACGGCGGCGCGACGTTCACCGAGGTCTGGAACGGCGGCCCAGCGAACTTCGGCGTCACGAAGATCAAGCTCGACCCGCTCAACCCGACGACGGTGTACGCGTCGGCCTTCGAAGCGGGCCTCTGGCGCCGCTCGCCGGCGCTCGACGGCTCGGCCTCGCCGACCGACTTCCACCAGGTGTTCGCACAGCAGTTCCCGTCGCCTGACCGCACGATGTTCGACCTGACGGTCAAGAACGCGAAGACGAGGATCTACCTGACCGACGGCGCGGCGAACGGCGCCGGCATCTCCGGCGCGACCGCATCGAACTTCTGGCGACTCGACAACGCGAACCAGCCGGCGGCGACGCTGCTCGCTTCGCAGGCCGCGGGGGCGACGCCTCCGCCGGACACCACGACGTTCCCGCAGACCTACAACGGCTGGCAGAAACTGACGTCGAAGACGACGGCCAGCCCGTACTTCGCGACGGACGACTTCTGCACCGGCCAGTGCTGGTACGACGAGGACGTCTACACGCCGACGGGCATGCCGGACACGGTGTACGTGATCGGCTCGATGGTGTACGGCGAGCAGCCGTGCGACACGAAGGGCGTGGGCTGCGGGAACGGCCGCTCCAACGGGCGCACCGTCCTGTACTCGACGACCGCGGGCGATCCGGACGGCACGGCGAACAGCCGGACGTTCACCGACCTGACGTACGACGCGACGAACCAGCCGGCGACGTGGTGCGCGTACGCGCCCTACTTCGACAACGGCTGCGTCTACTCGCCGAACGGGATCCATCCCGACGAGCATGCGATCGCGATCAACCCGTCGAATCCCACCCAGATCTTCGAGGGCTCGGACGGCGGCATCATCCGCACCAGCGGCTCGTTTGCGGACACCTCGTCGCAGTGCGACGAGCCGCACCGCAACGGCGGCGGGCCGCTGCCTCCGTCGGGCAGCCTGACGAGCTGCCACCGGCTGCTGTCGCGGGTGCCGACGGAGCTCTCGCACATCGACCAGACGCTGGGCAGCTCGATCCAGTTCTGGCACGTCGCGATCGACCCGTTCAGCACTTGCCGTGTTCTCGGCGGCACGCAGGACAACGGCACCTGGGCGAACGGCCCCGGCTGCGACCGTGACACCTTCGACCAGGTGATCTACGGCGACGGCGGCGACGCCTTCTTCGACTCGGCGAGCCCGAACTGGATGGGCAACGGGTTCACGAGTGGCTTCGGCGACGTCAACTTCGAGAACGGCGACCCGACGAAGTGGGTCATCTCGACCGGCAACATCGAGGCCTCGGGCGAGACTGCGTCCTTCTACTGGCCGCAGATCGCCGACCCGAACCCGCCGGCCGGGACGCATCCGATCTTCCAGGGCTTCCAGCACGTCTGGCGCTCCTGGGCGTTCGGCGCGGGCCACGTGTCGGTGCCGCAGCAGACCACGCCGGACATCGCGGGCTACGAGGCGAATTGCCCCGAGTTCGTGACCTCCGGCGCCAACCCGGCGTGCGGCGACTACCAGCCGCTCGGCGGGCCCGCGGGAGCGAACAACCCCGGCGACCTGACCGGCTCCGTGTACGGAGCCGACCGGGCCGGCGGCTTTGTCTCCTGGATGGCGCGTGACGGCGCCGACCACGGCACCCTCTGGGCGACCACCTCCGCGGGCCGCGTCTTCGTGACGCACAACGCGGACGCCGTCGACCCCGCGACCGTGGTCTGGCACCGCATCGACAGCTCGACGAGCGGCAACTCGCCGACCCGCTACCCGAGCGCGATCACGATCGACCCGGCAGACCCGGGCCACGCGTGGATCTCGTACTCGGGCTACAACGCGGCGACGCCGACGACGCCGGGCCACGTGTTCGACGTCTCGGAGAACGGCAACGCGCCGGGCTCCGGCACGTTCACCAACCTGAACGTCGAGAGCGGCACGAGCGCGTTCCCGACGCCGACCAACAGCGGCGACCTGCCGGTCGCCGACATCGTCCGCGACGACCTGACCAACACGCTCTACGTCGCCACGGACTTCGGCGTTCTGGCCGGCAGGAACGACGGCCTCGGCGGCTGGCATGTCACTCGAGGCATGCCGCGTTACGAGGTGACGCACCTCGAGCTGCAGCCGTCGAACCGCGTCGCCACCTGCGTGGGCATCAAGCACTGCCCGCGCGTGCTCTATGCGGCGACGCATTCCCAGGGCATCTGGAAGATGCACCTAAGCCACTAGGACCCGCATCCCCTGAAACCGCAAAGGGCCGCCTTGAAGGCGGCCCTTTGCGTTGCTTGACACCGAGCTCTCGCCCAGGGGCCGCAAATACCGGGAGGGGAGAGCGTCGGCTTTGCGCTAGTGGTCTTCGAGGCGCTTGGATCGGGCGACTGCCACAGGCCGTCGCCACCAGCGCGAGGGTCGCGACGACGCTAGTACGCCACAGCCCCACGGCCGGTGGCAGCAGCGTGCCGCTGCTCGTCGGCGCGGTACGAGCTCCGGACCAAGGGCCCGGAGAACACCGAGCCGAACCCGAGAGCCTCGCCCTGCTCGCGGAACCAGCGGAACTCGTCCGGGTGCACCCAGCGGTCGATCTTCGCGTGCTTCGCGCTCGGCTGGAGGTACTGCCCGATCGTGACGACATCCACGCCGTTCGCGCGCAGGTCGCGCATCGTGTCGACGACCTCGTCGTTCGTCTCGCCGAGGCCGACGATGATCCCGGACTTGGTCAGCACCGGGTAATCCGCGACCTCCTTCGCCCGCGCCAGCAGCCAGAGCGCCTTGTCGTAGCTCGCCTTCGCGCCGCGCATGCGCCGGTGCAAGCGGCGCACGGTCTCGATGTTGTGGTTGAAGACGTCCGGCCGCTCGGCCAGCACCGTCTGCAGTGCCGCCTCCTCCACGCCGAGGAAGTCCGGCGTCAGGATCTCGATCGTCGCCTCGGGCACCTTGTGCTTCAGCGCCCGGATCGTCGCCGCGTAGTGGCCGGCGCCGCGGTCGGGCACGTCGTCCCGGTCGACCGAGGTGACGACGACGTGCTTGAGGTTCATCTTGGCCGCGGTCGCCGCGAGCCGAAGAGGCTCGAGCGGGTCCGGCGGCTCCTCCGGCCGGCCGGAGTTGACGTAGCAGTAGCGGCAGGCGCGGGTGCACGTCTCCCCGAGGATCTGGAAGGTCGCCGTGCCGCGGCCCCAGCACTCGGCAATGTTCGGGCAGCGCGCCTCCTCGCAGATCGTGTTCAGCGAGGCGCCGTGGATCAGCTTCTTGACGTCGAAGTAGGACGAGTCCGCGCTTGGCGCGCGCACCTTCATCCATTCCGGGCGGCGGGGGCGCTCTGCGACTGGCAGCGACGACTCCATCTCGTCACAGTCTAGTAACCGGACTGGTTCGTCCGTTTGTGGTACCGTAACCGGACCGAGTCGTCCGTTTTTGGGAGGTAGCCCGCCGCATGAGCACCACCGAGAGCAACAAGTGGATCGTCCTCGTCCTCGTCTGCCTGGCGCAGTTCATGGTCATCCTGGACGCAACGATCGTGAACGTCGCCCTGCCGTCGATCCAGACGGACCTGCACCTGAGCGAGGCGAACCTGCAGTGGATCGTCAACGCCTACACGCTCGTCTTCGGCGGCTTCCTGCTGCTCGGCGGGCGCGCCGGCGACCTGATCGGGCGCAAGCGCCTGTTCCTCGCCGGGCTGGTGGTGTTCACCGTGGCCTCGCTGCTGAATGGGCTCGCGGTCAACGAGGGGATGCTGATCGCCACCCGTGCCCTGCAGGGGCTCGGCGCGGCCTTCGTCTCCCCCGCCGCGCTTTCGATCATCTCGACCACCTTCTCCGAGGGCAAGGAGCGCGCCCGGGCGCTGGGCGTCTGGGCAGCGATCGCCATCGGAGGCGCCGCGGTCGGCCTGATCCTCGGCGGCCTGCTCACCCAGCTGCTCTCGTGGCCGTGGATCTTCTTCGTCAACGTGCCGGTGGGGATCGCGGTGTTCGCCCTCTCGCTGCGGCTGATCCCGGAATCGAGGGACGAGCACGCGGAGCGCGCGTTCGACGTGGCGGGCGCGGTCAGCGTGACCGGTGGCCTGATGTCGCTCGTCTATGCGATCGTCAAGGCCGAGACCGCCGGCTGGGGCTCGCCGATCACGATCGGCTTCTTCGTCCTCTCGGCGGTCCTGCTCGTCTCCTTCGTGCTGATCGAGCAGCGCTCGAAGGCGCCGCTTGTGCGGCTGTCGATCTTCCGCGTGCGGTCGCTGCTCACCGCGAACGTCGTCATGTTCCTGGTCGCCTGCGGGATGTTCTCGATGTTCTTCTTCAACACGCTCTACATCCAGCGCGTGCTCGGCTACGGGCCGTTGGAGGCGGGGCTCGCGTTCCTGCCGTTCACGGCCGGCGTGATGGTCTCGGCCGGGTTCGCCGCGCAGTTCGCGCCCCGCGTCGGCGTGAGGCTGGTCGCCGGGCTCGGCATGGTCGTAACCGCGCTCGGGATGCTCCTGCTCGTGCGCCTGCCGGTCGACGGCTCGTACCTGACCGACGTCCTCCCCGCCCTGGTCGTGACCTCGCTGGGGATGGGCGCCGTCTTCATGCCGCTGACGCTGATCGCGACGACCGGCCTGAAGGACGAGGACCAGGGGCTCGCGTCCGGGCTCTTCAACACCTCGCAGCAGATCGGCGGCGCGCTCGGGCTCGCGATCCTCTCCACGATCGCGGCGAGCAAGACGACCGCCGCCGGCGGGCCGACCGATCCGCAGGCGCTCGTCACGGGCTTCCACTGGGCCTTCGGCGGCGCCGCGCTGTTCGTCACGGCCGGCCTGGTGTCGATGCTGGTCCTGCTGCGCCGTCAGCACGTGGCCCGCATCGAGGCCGAGGCCGGGGCAGCGCCGGCCGTCGCATGAGCACCACGCCGCTCCGCGCGGACGCGCAGCGCAACCTCGAGCGCGTCCTCGACGCCGCAGCCGAGCTCTTCGCCGAGCGCGGCTGCGACGTCAGCGTGGACGAGATCGCCCGGCGCGCAGGCGTCGGGCATGCGACGGTCTTCCGCCGCTTCCCGACCAAGGACGCCCTCATCTCCGCGGTCGTCTCGAAGCAGATCCGTGAGCTGGCCGCGTTCGTCGAGTCGGCCCTGGCCGAGGAGGACGCGGGCGAGGCGTTCCGCTCGTTCGTCTGGCAGGCCGGCGAGATGCATGCGCGCAACCGCGGGCTCCACGAAGGCTTCACGCGCTGCGTCGACATGAGCGAGGTCGCCGAGGCCAAGGCCGAGCTGAACGGCCTGATCGACCAGCTGATCGAGCATGCGCAGCAGGCGGGCGCACTCAGGCAAGACGTGTCCGCAGACGACGTCTCGACGCTCGTCGGGACGGCGATCCGCGGTGCATTCGGCTCCTCGGAGCCCGAGCTCTGGCGGCGCTACGTCGCGGTCGTGCTCGACGGCCTAGGCACGAGCGCCTAGGCCTACGTGCACTTCCAGGGATCCAAGTAGACGTCGTCGATCTGAAAGGCGGCGCCGGCGCCGACCGGCGTGAACCGGAACGCGACCGCCTTCGTCCCCAGCAGGCTCGTGACGTTGCTGAGCAGGAGCGCGAGCCACGGTGAGGGCTGCCACGTGTAGCCGGCCGTGACCATGCCGCCGTCGAGGATTGAGAGCGCGCCGAGCGGGCTCGGAACGACCACCTGGACGCGGACGCGCTCGTGACGGCGCTTGGCTACGCCGAGCCGCCGAGGGTCGAGCTCTCGACCACGTAGAAGAGCGCGATCGCGCCGAAGAGGATCACGCTCGCGCCCGGGCTCGCGAACGCGATCAGCGTCGCCGCGAGGTAGATCCACGGCCCCGGCAGGTAGCCGCGGTTGAGGCCGCTCACCACCGCCGGGTCGGCGTCGCGGCTCAGCAGCCGTCCGCCGACGCTGGCGTAGAACCACGTGATGTCGAACATGATCGCGGTCGCCACCATCGTCAGCCCGTAGGCGAGCGCGGCCGCCTCGGCCCCCTCACCGCGGATGTGCTCGGCTACGAGCCGCGTTGGGAACGGGACGAACGCGATGCACATCAAGAGGCCGATCGTCGCGAACATGAAGCGGCGGTCGATCCGCACGACCTGGTTCATGATCGTGTGGTGGTTGACCCACATGATCCCGATCGTCACGAAGCTGACCGCGTAGGCGAGGTACGACGGCCAGATGTCGAGGAGCTTGCTGTCGAGATTCGTCACGTCGCCTGCGACCTGCGTGTCCACGTTCAGGATCAGCAGCGTCGCCGCGATCGCGAAGACGCCGTCCGCGAAGGTCTCGAGCCGCGACGGGCTCACGCGGGGAGCGTCACGGCGAGCGGGCGCTCCTCGAGCTCGAGCGCGAACACGTCGCCGAGCGCCGCGACCGCGTACGGGCGCACCTCGTCGACGCTCACCGGCCGGTCGAGCTCGCGCGCGATCGTCGTGAACGCGGCGTCCTCGAGCCCGCAGGCGGTGATCCACTGCGTGAACGGCGCCGTGTCGAGGTCGACGTTCAGCGCGTAGCCGTGGGTGGTGACCCACTTCGAGATGTGGATGCCGATGCTCGCGATCTTCCGCGGGGGTCGCTCGAGCCAGATGCCCGTGAGGCCTTCGATCCGCGTCGCCTCCACGCCGAGTGGCGCGAGCGTTCTGATCAGCACCTCCTCCAGGTCGCGGCAGTAGCGCTTCACGTCCTGCCCGTGCCGCGTCAGGTCGAAGATCGGGTAGCAGACGAGCTGGCCCGGGCCGTGGTAGGTGGACTTGCCGCCGCGGTCGGTCTCGACGATCTCGACCTCGGCGTCGTCGGGGGTGTGGAGCTCGCCCTCCTCGGTACGCCGGCCGAGCGTGATCACCGCTGGGTGCTCGAGCAGCAGCAGCGTGTCCGGCAGCTCGCCCGTCGCCACGGCCGCCGCGACCGAGCGCTGCAGCTCCCACGCCTCGAGGTACGGCACCGGCCCCCGCAGCTGGACGACGTGTCCGGGACGGCTCACGCGCGGAGCGTAGCGGCCTGTGCGGCGGCCAGGACGGCGAGCGCCGCGACCGTGACGCCGACGACCGTCGCACCCGCGGCCGACCAGCCGTCGGCGGCGACGAGCCACACGAGGCCGGCGACTGCCGAGACCGCGTTTGCCGAGCGCGAGCGCGCGGACGCCGACGCGGCCGCTCCAGATCAGCCCGCACAGTGTCGGGAGCGCCCAGCCCGCCAGCAGCAGCACGACCGTCCCGACAGGCCGGGGGAAGTCCGAGCCGTCGAGGGCGCCGGTCGCCGCGCAGAGCAGGAGCGGCAGACCAGGCGATCCCACCCGCCGAGCCGACGTGCTCGGGAGAGCCGCGGACTACGTGCTCGAGCGCGGCCTTGCGGGGCTCAGCCTGCGACCGCTGGCAAAGGCGCTCGGCACGAGCCCGCGGATGCTCCTCTACGACTTCGGCTCCAAGGAGCAGCTGATCCAGGACGTGCTGGCGGAGATCGGCCGCCGCGAGGTGACGCTGCTCGAGGCCGAGGTGAGGACGCTCGACGATGTCTGGGCCTGGATCGCCGCGCCCGAGCGCGAGCCGTTCCTGCGCCTGTTCTTCGAGCTCTACGTCGGCGGGCTCGGGAGCGGCGAGGCCGCGCCGCTCGTTCGGGACTGGCTCGACTTCCTGCGAGAGCGATGGCGCCCGCCGGTGGACGAGGCGACCGCGACGCTGATGGTCGCGGTCGTGCGCGGCCTGCTGCTCGACCGGCTCGCGACCGGCGACACGGCGCGCACCGATGCCGCCCTGCGCCGGTTCGCAGAACGGCTCTAAGCGCCGCCTAGCGCGACCGTGCCGTCGGCGACGCCGTGCAGGCTCTCGATCCACGCCGTCACGGGGTCGCCGTGCGCGGCGCTCACCTCGTGGGCGAGCGGCCCCATGATCCGGTGCCATACCTGGGCGCGCCCGATCGGCGCGAGCAGGTACGCATGGACGAAGGCCCGCCGGAGCTCGGCCGCCGGCGCGAAGCGCGTGAAGGGCTCGAGGTAGACGTCCCGGAGGCGCTCGACGTCGGGCGAGCCCGGCTCGTAGCCCTGGCGCTCGGTCGCGAAACGGAGCGGCAGCAGCGGTCCGAGAAACGGGTGCGTCACGCTCGCCTCGGCCCAGTCGATGAAGACGGGCCGGCCGTCGCGGACGAACACGTTGCCGTCGTGTGCCTCCTGGTGCACGACGCCGGCAGGGACCGATGCGCCGAGCGAGGCGGCCGCCTCCACGACGCGCTCGTACGCGTCGTCGCGCCGCGCGAGCTCCTCGTACAGCTCGGGCAGGCGCTGCGGCCGTTCGTCCGGCGCGCCGAGCTCGAGCGCCTCGCCCGCCGCGGCGACGAGGTCGACGTGGAGCTCGCCGTAGAGCGCGAGCACGTCCTCCCACGACGGCTTCGTCGCTCCCGCGTCGAACACGTCGCGGAGCCGCGGCCCCACGTCGCGCGTGAGCAGGCGCGGCCCCTCGTGCGCGACCACCTCCGGCACCGCGTCGGGCCGAAGCCGCGCGACCAGGGCGGTCAGCTCCGGCTCGAACGCGTTGCCGGCTGGGTTCTCCTTGAACCAGAGCGGCCCCTCGGCCGTCGGCACGCGCGCGATCGCCGACCACGGCCGCGTTCGCTCGAGCTCGACCTCGCCGTCGCGCTCGACGTGCTCGTCGATCCACGCCGTCGCGCGGTCGAGCCAGCCGGGCTCGTCCCAGGGGAGCGCTAGTAGTTCGTCTCGTCCCAGGTCTCGAGCCGCTCGCGCAGGTCACGCAGGAAGCGGCCGGCGAGGGCGCCGTCCACGAGCCGGTGGTCGTACGTGAGGGTCAGGTTCATGATCGGCCGGATCGCGATCACGTCCGCGCCGCGGTCGTCCTGGATCACCCACGGCCGCTTGACGACCGCGTAGGTGCCGAGGATCGCGGCCTGCGGCTGGCTGATCACCGGCGTCCCGTGGAAGGTGCCGTAGCCGCCGGGGTTCGTGATCGTGAACGTGCCGCCCTGGACGTCGTCCGGGAGCAGCTTCTTGTCGCGTGCCCGCTGCGCGATCTCGGAGACCCCGCGCGCCATCCCGAGCAGGTTCAGCCCCTCCGCGTGCTTGACGACGGGAACGATCAGGCCCTTCCCGTCGGTGAGCTCGACCGCGAAGCCGAGGTTGACGTAGTTGCGCGTCACGATCTGCTCGCCGCGCAGCTCGCCGTTGATCCACGGGTAGTCGCGCAGCGTCTCGACGGTCGCGCGCGCGACGAAGGAGAGGTACGTCGGGTTGACGCCGTAGCTCTGCTGGAACTCCTTCTTCAGTTTCGCCCGGATCGGGACGACGCGCGACATGTCGACCTCGATCGCGCTGGTCACGTGCGCGGAGGTGTCGAGCGAGCGGCGCATGTGCTCGGCGATCCCGCGCCGCATCGCGGTCACCGGCTCGAACGACTCGCCCGGCTCGGCCTCGGGCTGTGGCGCAGCCGCCTGTGGCTGCGGAGCCGGTGCCGCCGCTGCAGCCGCAGGCTCGGGCTGCGCGGGAGCGGAAGCCGGTGCTGGCTCGGGCGGTGCCTGCGGTGGCGGCGGAGCCGCCGGTGCGGCCTGCTGCTCGGGTGGCGGCTGCTGTTGCGGAACGCCCGTCTCGACGAACGCGAGGATGTCCTTCTTGGTCACGCGCCCGCCGCGGCCGGTGCCGGAGACCTGGTTGACGTCCACGCCGTGCTCGGACGCGATGCGCGCCACGACCGGCGAGACGAAGGTACGGTCGCCGCCTCCGTCGCCGTCGGGCGCTGCGGCCGCCGGCGCCGGTTCCTGTTCGGGCACCGGAGGCGGTGCCGGACCAGACGTCTCGGCCTCCGCAGCCGGTTCCGGCGTCGCGGGCTCGGGTGGCGCGGCGGGCTCGGCCGGTGCGGCTGGAGCCTCCTCCTGCGCGGGTGCTGCGCCCTCGGGCGCGATCACGGCGAGCTTCGTCCCGACCTCGACCGTCTCGCCCTCCTGCACGAGGATCTGCTGGACGACGCCGGAGCCGGGGCTCGGCACCTCCGTGTCGACCTTGTCGGTCGAGATCTCGAGCAGCGCCTCGTCGGCGGCGATCGGGTCGCCTTCCTGCTTGAGCCACTTGGTGATCGTCCCCTCGGAAACGGAGACGCCCATCTGGGGCATGACGACGTCGATCGCGGCCGTCGTCGCCATCAGTACTCGGCCAGCTCCTTGATCCCCTTGGCCACGTCGTCGACCTGCGGAATGAACGCCTTCTCGAGCGGCGGCGAGAACGGCACCGGCGTGTCGGGCGCGGCGATGCGCTTGATCGGGGCGTCGAGGTCCTCGAACGCCTCCTCCGCGATCGTCGCGGCGATCTCGCCGCCGAAGCCGCCGGTCTGGGTGTCCTCGTGCAGCACGAGCGCCTTGGAGGTCTTCGACACCGACCGCAGCACCGCCTGCTTGTCCCACGGGATCAGCGTGCGCAGGTCGAGGATCTCGACCGAGATGCCGTCGCCTTCCAGCTGCTGCGCCGCCTCGTCGGCTGTGTGCACCATCGCGCCCCAGGTGATGACCGAGATGTCGTCGCCCTCGCGGTGGACGCGCGCCTTGCCGAACGGCGTCTCGTACCGCTCCTCGGGCACGTCGGCCTTCAGGCGGCGGTAGAGGTGCTTGTGCTCGAAGTAGAGGCACGGGCTCGGGTCCTGGATCGCGGTCGCCAGCAGGCCTTTTGCGTCCTCGGGCGTCGCCGGGCAGATCACCTTCAGGCCCGGGATGTGCGCGAAGGAGCTCTCGGGGTTCTGCGAGTGGAACGGGCCGCCAGAGAAGCCGCCGCCGCTGGGCAGGCGCACCGTGATCGGGACGGGCGTGCCGGCGCGCCAGCGCTGCTTGGCCGCGACCGTGACCAGGTGGTCCCACGCGCAGGAGATGAAGTCGGCGAACTGCATCTCCGCGACGGGGCGCATGCCCATGATCGCGGCGCCCGTGCACCCGCCGACGATCGCCGTCTCGGAGAGCGGCGCGTCGATCACGCGCCAGGGGCCGAACTCCTCCTGGAAGCCGAGCGTCACCTTGAAGGCGCCGCCGTAGACGCCGACGTCCTCGCCGATCACGAACACGCGCTTGTCGCGGCGCATCTCCTGCCGGAGCCCGTCGGAGATCGCCTGCAGGTAGGTGATCTCGCTCATTTGTGGTGCGGCGTGTCGAGGTCCTCTGGCGTGGCGAAGACGCCGTCGTGAAGCGTCGAGGCGTCGGGCATCGGTGACTCCTCGGCGCGCTGGAGCGCGTCGGTCAGGAGCTTCTTGACGCCGGCGGAGATCTCGTCCTCTTGCTCGTCGCTCAACCCGGCGTTTACGCGCAGCCAGTCGCGGAAGCGCTCGATCGGGTCGTTCGCCGCCCAGCGTTCGAACATGTCCTTCGGGACGTAGAAGGCGTCGTCGTGCACGGCGTGGCCCTCCATGCGAAGGGTGAGGCACTCGATCAGCGTCGGGCCGCCGCCGCTGCGGGCCTTCTCGATCGCGCGCTTGGACTCGCGGTAGACGGCCAGGACGTCGCTGCCGTCGACGACCACCCCCTCGAAGCCGTAGGCCTCGGCGCGGTCGGCGACGTGCTCGGTCGCGTACTCGAGGTACGTCGGCGTCGAGTACGCCCACTGGTTGTTGTCGCAGATGAAGACGACCGGGAGCTTGCGGACGCCGGCGAGGTTCATCGCCTCGTGGGTGTCGCCGCGGGCCGAGGCGCCCTCGCCGAACCAGCCGACCGCGACGCGCTTCTCCTCGCGGATCCGGAAGGCGAGCGCGCAGCCGACTGCCACCGGCAGCATCGCCGGCAGGTGGCTGACCATCGCGAGCAGGCCGAGGCGCGAGTCCGCCATGTGGACGTTGCCGTCCCTGCCCTTGGTCGGGCCGTCGGCGCGGCCCATGTACTGCGCGAAGATCCGCCAGGGCTCGACGCCGCGCGTTACGTGGACGCCCATGTCGCGGTGGAGCGGCGTGCCGACGTCCTCCTGGCCCATCGCCGTCGCGACCCCGACCGCTGCGCCCTCGTTCCCGCGGCCCGTGTAGAACGAGCCGGGGATCTTGCCCTGCTTGTAGAGGATGTGGCCGCGCTCCTCGATCCCGCGCGTGATCAGCATGTTGCGATAGGCGGCGATCAGGTCCTCGTGGTCGAGGCCTGCCTCGCGGACTTCGTGCATCGAGCCGACGGGCTCGGCTTCACGCGCGATCGCCATCCGGCGGAACTCTAGCGATCGGTCTGGCTACAGTCGGCCGGTGAGCCGCGCACGGAACTGGCTGCAGGAAGAGCGGCGCAGGACGCTCGGCGACTGGGTTGCCTTCTGCCTGCGCTGCGGGTTCGTGCAGCGCTACTTCGAGGCGTTCGTCTCGGAGTTGCCGGCCGCGTGTCCGCAGTGCGGCGGCGAGTTTCGCTCGCAGTGCCCGGGCTGCGGCGCACGCTTCGCCTCGGCGTTCGCGGTCGAGTGTGAGGAGTGCGGCGCCGAGCTGCGCCCGCCCGAGCAGTTCGGCGTCAAGATCCGGAAGAGCTAGCCCGCTCGAGCACGAGGGCTGCCGCCGCGGCGTCCTCGACCGCGTGGCCCATCGACTTGTAGACGGTGATCTCGTCCTCGCGAGTCCGGCCGGGATGCTCGCCGCTCAGGATCTGCCCGAGCTCGATCCCTATCGACGGGTCGAGGCCGCTCAGCTCGTGCGTGCCCGCCGGGAACGGCTGGAACGCCGCCGGCGACTCGACGACCAGTAGGCCGGCCTGCACCGTCTCCGCGTCGAGCTCCGGCCCGTCCCCCACGCCGACCGAGCAGACATGCGTTCCGGCGCCGAGCCAGGCGCGGCGCAGGATCGGCGAGTCGGTGTGCGTGCAGCAGCAGACGACGTCCGCGCCGCGCACGGCTTCCTCGAACGACTCGACCGCGGTGGCGCCGGTCTCCTCCGCCAGCGCCTGCGCGTGCGCGAACGTCCGGGACGCGACGCGCACCTCGTCGAACGAACGCACCCGCCGCACCGCGTCGAGGTGCGAGCGGGCCTGCACACCCGAGCCGAGCACGGCGAGCACCTTCGCGTCCTCGCGCGCGAGCGCGCGCGTGGCGACGGCCGAGCTCGCGCCAGTACGTACGGCCGTGATGTGCGTGCCGTCCATCACCGCATGCGGCGTCCCGGTCGAAGCGTCGAAGACGGCTATCAGCGCCTGGTGCGACGGCTCGTGCTCCGGGAAGACCGAGACGAGCTTCGCGGCCAGCACACCGTCCACGTACCCCGGCATCGCCGCGAGTAGCCCGCCCGGCGCGAACGCCGCACCACGAGCCGGCACCGAAGCCCGCCCGGCCGAGAGCTCGACGAACGCGCGCTCCAGCCGCTCGAGCAGGAGGTCGACGTCGAGCAGCCGCGCGACCTCCTCCCGCGAGAGGACGAGCAACCTAGTGACGGATCTCGCTGAAGCGGATGACCGTGACGACGTCGTCACTGCCGACGTCGCGGTTGTAGAGCTGCCCGAGGAACGAAGCCATCTCTTCCGGGCGCCGGATCTCAGGGTTGTCGTGCTCGATCTCGCGGGGAGAGAGCTCGCCGAGCGTCTTTACCTCGACCTTGTCGATCACCGCGTCGAAGATCTTGTGCCGCGGGCTGAAGCGCGTGCCCGCGAGCACTTGGACGATCATGCCCTTGCGGTACTTGCGCGACTTGTCGCCGAGGCGGATGGTCGCCGACTTGCGGCCGCTGCGAAGCTGGTCGGCCACCATCGGCGAGTAGAAGTTCAGCGCGTACACGGCGTCGTCGTCTCCTGCCACGGGGGTCGCGGGATCATAATGTGCGCACGGCCTCGATCGCCTTCACGGCCATCTCCTTCTCGCCGGAGTAGGCGAGCAGCCGCGGCGCCTCCTCGAGCGGCACCCAGCGCACCTCGGCCACCTCGTGCCGAAACTCCTCCGGCAGCTCGCCGAGCCGCCCGCCCGAGTAGCGGACGAGGAAGAACGAGACGACCTTGAAGATCCGCTCCCCCTTCCAGGTGTAGACGTAACGGACGTCGCCGAGCTTGCCGAGCGAGCGGCCGTGGGCGCCGGTCTCCTCGGCGACCTCTCGCAGCGCGGTCGCCTCGCCGCTCTCGCCCGGGTCGATGTGACCTTTGGGGAGCGCCCACACCGCCTTCCCGTCGCGCTGCGGCCGGATCGCGGCCATCATCCAGCACCCGTTCAGCCGTCGTACGAGCACGCCGCCGGCCGAGAACTCCCGCTTCATGGCGAGCTTTGTAACAGAGTGGACCCAGCCGGCGCGGTACCGTTACACGGCCCGCTCGCGAAGCGGTAAACTGCCCTGGCACTCGGCCCCCAGGAGTGCCAAGGGCTGTCACAAAGTCACAGAAGCGAAGAAGGAGGGGCTGGATGAACCTACAGCCACTGGGCGACCGCCTGATCGTGGAGGCCCTCGAGGACGAGGAGACCACGGCGAGCGGCATCGTCCTGCCGGATACCGCCAAGGAGAAGCCGCAGCGCGGCCGCGTGCTCGCGGTCGGCCCGGGCTCGCGCAACGACAAGGGCGAGCTCGTCCCGATGGACGTCGCCGAGGGCGACGAGATCATCTTCTCCAAGTACGGCGGTACGGAGATCAAGCTCGGCACCGACGAGGTGCTCGTGCTGCGCGAGTCGGACGTCCTGGCCAAGGTCACGGCCGACGCCTCGAAGGGATCCAAGAAGAAGAAGGAGATGGCGGGCGCGAGCGCCTAGCCGAACACGGAGGTACTAGATGGCACACAAGGAGCTGAAGTTCAACGAGGATGCGCGGCGCGCGCTCGAGCGTGGCGTGAACATCCTCGCCGACGCGGTCAAGGTGACGCTCGGCCCGAAGGGCCGCTACGTCGTGCTGGACAAGAAGTTCGGCGCGCCGACGATCACCAACGACGGCGTCACCATTGCCCGTGAGATCGAGGTGGAGGACGTCTTCGAGAACCAGGGCGCGCAGCTCGTCCGCGAGGTCGCCACAGAGACGAACGACAAGGCTGGCGACGGCACGACCACCGCGACGATCCTCGCTCAGGCGATCGTCCGCGAGGGCCTCAAGAACGTCGCCGCCGGCGCGAACCCGATCGCGCTCAAGCGCGGGATCGAGCTGGCCGTCGACGAGGTGACCAACAACCTCGCGTCGCAGTCCAAGGAGATCTCGGGCAAGGAGGACATCGCCCGGGTCGCGACAATCTCGTCGCGCGAGCGGGAGATCGGCGATCACATCGCCGACGCGATCGACAAGGTCGGCAAGGACGGCGTCGTGAACGTCGAGGAGGGCCAGACGCTTGGCCTCGAGCTCGAGTTCACCGAGGGCATGCAGTTCGACAAGGGCTACCTGTCGCCCTACATGGTCACCGACCCCGAGCGCATGGAGGCCGTCCTCGACGAGCCGTACATCCTGGTCGCGAACCAGAAGATCGGCGCGGTCAAGGACGTCCTGCCGGTGCTCGAGCAGGTGATCCAGGCGGGTCGCCCGCTGCTGATCGTGGCGGAGGACGTCGAGGGCGAGTCGCTCGCGACGATCGTCGTCAACAAGCTGCGCGGCACCTTCACCGCGGTCGCGGTCAAGGCGCCGGGCTTCGGTGACCGCCGCAAGCGCATGCTCGAGGACATTGCGATCCTCACGGGCGCCGAGGTGATCACCGAGGAGATGGGCCTCAAGCTCGAGAACACGAAGCTCACGCAGCTCGGCAAGGCCCGCCGTGTCGTCATCGACAAGGACTCGACGACGATCATCGACGGCGCCGGCGACACCGGCGCGATCAAGGCCCGCATCAAGCAGCTGCAGGCCGAGATCGAGAACACCGACTCGGACTTCGACCGCGAGAAGCTCCAGGAGCGCCTGGCGAAGCTCGCGGGCGGCGTGGCCGTGATCAAGGTCGGCGCCTCCACGGAGACCGAGATGAAGGAGAAGAAGCACCGCGTCGAGGACGCGCTCGAGGCCACTCGGGCCGCTCTCGAGGAGGGCATCGTGCCCGGCGGCGGTGTGGCGCTCCTGAACGCGGTCGAGTCGGTCAAGCTCGACT
The DNA here is from genome assembly GCA_963765785.1 of uncultured Actinomycetes bacterium. GTDB lineage: Bacteria > Actinomycetota > Thermoleophilia > Gaiellales > Gaiellaceae > AC-32. The sequence continues at coordinate 107,134 of CAVXXW010000001.1, read as the reverse complement.
CATTCGAGGGCGACGAGAAGACGGGTGCGGCGATCATCCGCCGCGCGGTCGAGGAGCCGCTTCGGCAGCTCGCCGAGAACGCGGGGCTCGAGGGCTCGATCGTCGTCGGGCGTGTCCGCGACGCCAAGAAGGGTCACGGGCTGAACGTCGACTCCGGCGAGGTCGAGGATCTCGTCGCGAGCGGGATCATCGACCCGACGAAGGTCACGCGCCTGGCGCTGCAGAACGCGGCGTCGATCGCGAAGAACATCCTGACCACCGAGGCCATCGTCGCCGAGCCGCCGGAGAAGAACCCGGTCGGCGCCGGCGCCGGCATGCCGGACATGGGCGGGATGATGTAGGGAACGGGGGAAACCCGGTTTCCCCCGTTGGCCCCCTCGTTGGGGTCCACAGCAGAAGGGCCGGCCGAGCCGGCCCTCTTGCTTTCTAGTGAGAAGAAGCGTCGCCCAAGGGATGCTGGATACCCGCGCGGGGTTACGTGCGGGAAGACGAGGAGCGAGCGATGGAGAGGTACCACTCGCCCGCCGCGAGACTTAGCGCCCCAACGACCAGGAAGAAGGCTGCCCATCCGTAGACCCCGTACGAGAGGCACACGATGCCCGCGGCGGCCGCGACACTCGCACCAGCAACACGCGTTACCCCAAAGGCTCGGAGGTGCCGATACTCCCAGGGGAAGATCAGGCGCTGCATCCCGGATCGCGGGGGAGATGTCCACCATCCGCGCAGACCCTTCCCAGCCGTGTGCTCGCTACGCGCGTTCATGGGGCGCCCTCATGTCATGCCCCTACTAGGCAGAGTAGCCGCCGACGAGTTCGCTCGTCATCCGGGCTCGGGTGACATTCCCGCACGCTGGCCCAGGCAAGTCATCTGTCACCTGCTCGCGTCGGACTCCTCCGGCGAGGTGCCAAAGCGGCCCGCGCCGCATCACCGACGGCAGTAACGTGCTCAGAGCAGGATGCGAGCGGCCGGGATCACAGCACTCGGCGAGCCGATCGAGATCTTCGAGGTGGACGAGCGGGGGACGCCTGCCGCCGACGAGGTCCTCATCGACGTCGTCGCCGCCGGCATCGGCAACTGGGACGAGCTTGTCAGGATCGGCAGCTGGCAGATCGGCGGCCCGGCTCCGATGGCGCTCGGGACGGAGGCGTCCGGGACGGTCGCAGCGGCCGGCTCCGGCGTGGCCGAGCTGCGCGAGGGCGACGAGGTGATGACACATCCGCTGCCGCTCCGGCGTCACGGGACGTGGGCGGGGAGGGTGCTCGCGCCGGCGGCGACCGTCGCGGCCCGGCCGCCAGAAGCGTCATGGGAAGCCGGCGGAGCGTTTCCCATTCCGGCGCTCACTGCGGCTCAGGCACTCGACGAGGCTCTCGGGATCGAGAGCGGCGGCTGGGTCGTCGTCAACGGAGCGGGCGGAGTCACGGGTGGCCTGCTCGTCCAGCTCGCCGCGGCTCGAGGCGCCCGCGTGATCGCAACCGCGAGCGCGAAGAAGGCCGAGCGCATCCGCGACTACGGCGCGTCGGAGGTGCTCGACTACCACGGCGACTGGCCTGCGCTCGTTCGCGCGATCACCGCCGGCGGCGCGCCCAAGGCCGTCAACGCCGCCCCCGGGCAGGCGGCCACCACGTTGAAGGCGGTTGCTGACGGCGGCCGCCTCGCCACGATCACGGGCGACCCGCCGCGGGAGAAACGGGGCGTCGCCGTATCCGACGTCTACGTCCGGCCCGATGGTCGGCAGCTTTCGGCCCTCGCGGAGCTGCTGGCCCACGGCACCCTTAGCGTGCCGATCGCGTCCGTCCGTCCGCTCGAACAGGCGGCACAAGCGCTGCGCGAGGTAGTCGCGGGAGCGGACGGCGCGATCGTCCTGTCACTCCGAACCTAGCCTGGCCCCCTTAGAGGCCGGGTCGACCGCGCTCACGTCGGGCAGTCTAGGCAGCTGAACTCGACTCGCCGGAAGTAGCCACTTTCGACAGCAGATCCGACCTGCTGCATTGCTCTGGGGTCGCCGCTGGTTCTTAGACTCGGCAACATGGCGAACGCGCGAGTTCGACCAAGCGACAGACGCCCTTAGAAGTGAACCAGCTCGTTCTACTCGCGGGCACACCACTGGACGAAGTGCACCAGGACTACCTGCTGCAGGCCAGGCAAATGCAGGCGCTCTCCTTCGTCGTGCACATCCCTTTTGTCTGCTTCGGGATCGCTTTCCCGGCGCTGGTGCTGTTTGTCGAGTGGCTCTATCTGCGCACGGGTGATGAGCTCTATCGGATTTTGGCGAGGCGCTGGACGAAGGTGATGGCCGCGCTGTTCGCCGCCGGGGTCGTGACCGGGACGATCCTCAGCTTCGAGATGGGCCTCCTGTGGCCCGCCTTCACTGCCAGCTTCGGGAGCGTCTTCGGCCTCGGCTTCGCGATCGAAGGCTTCTCATTCTTCATGGAGGCGATCTTCATCGGCATCTACATCTACGGCTGGGACCGGCTTTCTCCCTGCGCCCACTTCGCCAGCGGCATCCCGATCGCGATCGCCGGCCTCACCGGCTCCCTGACGGTGATCTCGGTCAACGGGTGGATGAACCACCCAACCGGCTTCCATCTACGCGACGGCAAAGCGGTCGATGTCCATCCCGTCCAAGCGCTCTTCGGCAACAACTACTTCTGGCATGAGCTCGTGCACATGTATCTGGCCGGCTACATGGTCACCGGTTTCCTCATTGCGGCCGCCTACGCGGCCGCCCGCCTGCGCGGGCGCTGGGGCCGTTACGAGCGCACCGCCCTCGCGATCCCGCTCGCCGTCGCCGCGCTCTGTGCGCCGGTTCAGGTGCTCGTCGGCGACTGGAACGGGCGAGAGGTGGCCCGTGCGCAGCCGACCAAGCTCGCTGCCTTCGAAGGACTCGGCGAGACGAGACGGCGGGCGCCCGTGCACCTGCTCGGCTGGTACAGCGATGGCCGGGTCGAGTACGGGATCCCCATCCCGCGGTTGCTTTCCCTGCTCGCTTACCACGACCCGAACGCGCGCGTCGCCGGCCTCGACGCCGTGAGTGCGGACGAGCGTCCGCCGGTCAACGTCGTCCGCATCGCCTTTCAGACGATGGTCGGGATCGGGACGCTCCTCGCACTGCTCGGCGTCGCCTTTCTCGTCGTTCGGTGGCGGCGCAAGCGGCTGCCTGAGTCACGGTGGTTCTATGGTGCGCTTGTGCTGGCGGGGCCGCTCTCGGTCGTGGCCCTGATCTGCGGCTGGGTGACGACTGAGGTCGGACGCCAACCCTGGGTCGTTTATCGGGTCATGCGAACCTCCCAGGCCGTCACCGGCGCCGGCGGCATCCCGGTCGGCTACGCGACGCTCGCGCTCGTCTACCTCGGGCTTGCGCTCGCGGTTGCCTGGATTCTTCTTCGCCTCGCCCGAGCTCCACTCGATCCGGCACCCGTCGCCGCCGAGGAGCCGTGACCGTGCATCTATACGCGCTGCCGCTGGTCTTCGCGCTCGTCGGGCTCGCCTTTTATGCGGTGCTTGCCGGAGCCGACTTCGGCGCCGGCTGGTGGCAGCTGACGGCGGGGAAAGGCCCCGACGCCGCCTCGGTCCGCGACCACGCCCACCGGGCAATGGGCCCCGTCTGGGAGGCGAACCACGTCTGGCTCATCTTCGTGCTGACCGTCGTCTGGACCGCCTACCCGAGCGCGTTCGGTTCGATTGCCTCGACGCTCTCGATCCCGCTCTTCATTGCCGCCGTCGGAATCATCTTTCGCGGCACCGCCTACGCCCTTCGCGAAGGCACGTCGACGTCGCGCGAGCAGCGCGCGATCGACACCGCCTTCTCCCTCTCGTCGATCCTGACCCCGCTCGCCCTCGGAATGGTCGTCGGCGGGATCGCCTCGCGCCGCGTCCCGGTCGGGAACGCCGCCGGCGATCAATTCTCCAGCTGGCTCAACCCGACCTCGGTTCTCGTGGGCGTCCTGGCAGTTGCGACCGCCGCCTACCTCGCCGCTGTGTTTCTCTGCGCGGACGCCGCTCGGCTCGACGAACCGACCCTCGAGCGGAGGTTCCGCACACGCGCGCTTGCCGCCGGCTTCGTGAGCGGTGCGATCGCCCTCGCCGGCGTGGCCGTGCTGCGGGCCGACGCGCGACCGCTGTACGACGGCCTCGTCGAGGGCAGGGGCCTGATTGGCCTGATCGCGTCGATCGTTGCCGGCTGCGCGACGCTCGCGCTCGTTTGGTGGAAGCGCTACGAGGCGGCCCGGTATACCGCGGCGCTCGCCGTTGCCGCGATCATCGCCGGCTGGGCACTCGCGCAATCGCCGGTCTTCCTCGAGGGACTGACTGTCCGACAGGCCGCAGCAGGTCACGACACGCTCATCGCCGTGACCGTTGCCGTGGTCGCGGGAGCGGCGATTCTGTTCCCGTCGCTCGCGCTGCTCTTCCGACTCGTGTTACGCGGAGACCTCGGTCGCGGCGAGAGTATGGCTGAGCAGCCGGCCAACGCGCATTCCCTGCTCACCGTCCTCGTACCAGGGCTGCTGCCGCGACTCGCGATCGCTTGCCTCGTGGCCGGGATCGGGTTCCTCACCGTCGCCGAGGCAGCTTGGGCGCATGCGCTCGGAGTCTTCTGCCTCTTCGCCTTCATCGTCGCCGCGTTTCCGGCCGCTCTCCCCCCCGATCTCCTGCTGCACCGCCGGCGAGTTAGTTAGCTCGACAAGTGGCGAGGGAGAGGACGCTCGCCGAGGCGACGCCTCCGAGCAGGATGGTGGTAGTGGCAAGATCTCCTGAGGAACGAAGTCCGACAGGGGCAGCAGGGGAGCGGTGTGCTAGCGGTACGGCTGCACGATGACGGCTTGAAGGTTGAGGAGATCGAGACGCCGTCGCCGGATCCGGGCGAGGTGCTGGTGCGCGTGCATGCGGCAGCGATTACACGTAACGAGCTGGACTGGCCGGTCGATCGACTGCCGGCGATTCCGTCTTACGAGCTTTCGGGCGTTGTCGTCGGCAGCGGTGACGAGGTATATGCGCTCACGCCTTTCGATCGCGACGGCATGGCTGCCGAGTACGCCGTCGTCCCAGCCGATGTGCTTGCACCGAAGCCCGTGCGGCTGAGCCACGTCGAGGCGGCAGCTCTGCCGATGGGCGGGCTGACCGCCTGGCAAGCACTGTTTGTGCACGGGCGGCTCGCCCGAGGCGAGCGGGTGCTGGTCACGGGCGCCTCGGGCGGGGTTGGGCACATCGCCGTCCAGCTTGCGCGACACGCCGGCGCAGCGGTCGTGGAGAGCGGTCCGGTCGATCTGGTCTTCGACACTCGTGGCGGCGACCTCCCCGCTGGCGAGCGCGTGGTCACGATCGCAGAGGAGATGCCGGGCGCGATCTACTTCATCGTCGAGCCCGACCACGAGCAACTGCTGGAGTTGAGAACGCTCGTGGACGCAGGCGAGCTTCGCGCGGAGGTCGACTCAGTTTTTCCGCTTACTGAGGCCCGGGCGGCGTTCGAGCGAGTCGCGGGCCGCGGGAAGCGTGGCAAGGTCGTGCTCGAGGTTGGCACTGACTAGCCGGCGGGTGCGGCCGTGACCTCTGCCATGGATGCATCGAACTCCGAGCGTCCACCGTGTCGCCCCCATCCCCGAAGGCCTCCGCAACGCGCTTGTCACGGGCACGTCATCGTTCTGGCACGGCGCGGCGTCGCTCGACTTGAGATCTGCTTCGGTGCAAGACTCTCGCGGGTATGGGCACCGCCGCTGCGATCGTTGTTGCCCTCCTCGTCCTCCTGCCCGTCGTTCTTGTCTGCGGCCTGTTCGTCTGGGGAGCGTTGAAGGACGGGCAAGAGGACAAGGCCTTGCAGAGGCGGCTCGGCATCCGTCGCCGGACGAGGCTCGGGCGCTAGCCGGAACCGGTGTCGATGAGCCGCGCTAGTCGCAACTGCGCCCGGGCGCCGGGATCAAACTCGACCGACGTCCTCGGTGACCCAGCCCGCACGGACGCCGGCACGGCTGCGCTGCTAGCCGCCTGTATTCAAGGTGGAATCGCGGGCGTATTGAGATCGAGGGACGCCCGCCGAGGCGGGCGCCTGAGATGTTCCCGGCCCTGAACGGGCACCTACACCGAGGAGACTCTAGGGATGCGGTCGGCGTGCGCTCAGCCGTTCACCAGCTCGGCGAACACTTGCAGGGCTTGGCCGGCTTGCACCGTGGCGCCGCCGAGGCCGCGAAGATCGACTGCGTAGCCGGGCGCCCACTGCGGCGCGGCGAACGGTTTGGCAGGGTCGTCCAATTAACGCGTTCAAGGATGCACAACGATCTGTTGACAGTGGCCGATGGGCGTGATGCGCGTCTTCCAACTTCCATCGGTAGCAAAATATTGCTGCGTCGCGAAAGCACAGCCGGCGACACCCGGATCCACGGACACCGACGAAAAGTCACCGAACCTGCATTCGTTATTGCCGCAGACGCCCTTGGCCGGGGTAACGACGCCTCCGGTGGCGTCGACCGTGCCTGGGCCGGCGATCTGTACCAGCGGCTGACGGGCATCCCCTTCGGCGAAAACGTTTGTGGTCGCAGTCCCGGCAGGGGTATCGGTAAACGCCCAGTTGAGAAACACCTTCTCTCCGCTCGGAGCGAACCCCACCGCGATAGAAGGATTGAAATCGTCGCTGCTGCCGCTGTGGAACGCGAAGGTCGTCTCCACGGTGTTCTTGCTGGGTTCTACCTTCCCGTATCGCACGGTGGGAAAGCCATCATCGTCAGCGACATGGGCGAACCAAATGAAGGTGCCGTCGAAGTATGGGAAGCTGGTGATGTTGCCGTCGGAGGGATCGATTGTGCTGGCGACGCCGGGCTGATTGACCGGTCGCGATGGTTTTGAGAATGGATCGCTGATGGTCGTTTTCGACAAGCTTGCGCCGGAGCCGCCGCTATTCGTCAGCCGGTACAGCTTGTATCCGGTGCCGGGTACGGCGGCGAGGAAGAAGCTGACCGGGCTGGCGATCATGGGCTGCCCGGCATTGGTAACCGGCGCGGTGAGTGAATCCACCTTGAAGGCGTTGAACTCCACGTGCTGGCCAGAGTAGATGGTGGATTTAGGCAGTCCGAATACCGTGAAGATCGCGCCGTCTGGTTTTAAGCAGTCCTTGTTCTTCAGGCAGGTCCGGAGGGAAAGGAGCAACGCGTTTTGGTCCTGGCCCAGCATTGGGAAATCCAGAAAGTCGCCCGTGGGGTAGGCATCTCCGTGAAACGTGAGCCGGAAGACGAACCATTGGCCGCAGGGGTCCGCGGTCTCGCTGGCAGCTACAAAGATCGCGGGCGTGGCTGAGGCACCTGGGGGTGGCTTGACGGTGACCGACAGACTGAAGCGCCGATTCACGTCGTCAAACTGCACCCGTGGATCGGTCAGGTCGTCGCTGATCCCCCCCAGAAGCTTCTGCAGAGTGATCGAGCCATTACACAGCACTGCACCTAACCGGTTTGTGACCCGGAACTGGTCGTTGACAACTTCGACGATGTCGCCGGCGCCGACAGCGGCGTTTGGGTCCGGCGGCGACCCGGAAGTGGCCGAACCGACAGGGCCTTGAGCGACGCCATCGAATGGGCAGGGAAAGATGGCGATATCACATGGACGAATGCGCAATGGCTGCGGAGTCGCGACTGGGGCCTGCTTGCGGGTACCGATGGTGGGTCGAGCAGGCGCCGTCGACTCGTCTCCGGGGTCGAACACCTCGTGGCTCGCCCGAAATGTTCTGGCGTCCGGCGATTTTGCCGCTTCGGCGACGTTGACGCGCATCGCGCTGCCGCTCCCGCCATTCTTCGTCCCGCCCCCGCAGCCAACAACCAGGACCGAGATCGGGACAACGATCAGACATAGAAGAGCGATTCGCTGCATGGCTGCTCTCCTTCTGTGACACCCCGCCGAACCTGCCCGAGAGCAGTGTCGGCCTCAGCCAACGATGCGTCAACCGGCCGTTTTGAGGAGGTGAAACGAGTCGGGCCTGTTGCCTCGGTGCGAATCGGGGAGGGATTTCTCCACTGCGCGGGGGGTACAACCGTCCCCTCTGCCCCCGGACACCCCCGTTTGGACTCGGAGCCGCCTCAGGCGTCGGCAGAATGGAGCCAGGTGACAAGCACGCTGGCCCACGCAACGTCGAGGAGGTGCTGGTCGCGCAGGGCTACGTCGTGGCCGACGTCCGCGACGCTCCGGACCGCCCCGGCCGCGAGTTCGTGTTCCTGACACGCCGAGCGTAGCTCCCGTTCGGATCTGCGCGGACGTGGTCGGTGCTGGCCGCTGCGAGGAGCGCAGTGAAGCGCTCGGTGGCGGGAGTCAAGTATCTGGTGGCGAGCCGAATCGCCGAAATGCGCCGCATCGGGGGATCGCTGGCGAGCGGTCTGATCGCGACGCCGGGGTTTCTCGCTTGGAGCATGATGCGCGGGAGGAGAGCGACACCCTCGCCGGCGGCGACGAGCGCCTGTGCCATCTGGCAGTCGTTGATGCGATAGACAACCTTCGGGTCGAAGCCGGCCTCGCGGCAGCGGCGGTCGATCATGCGGAAGCTGGGGCTGTCGGCTCCGAAGTCTCCCAGCAGCCAGTTCTCTCTGCCCAGGTCGGCGAAGCGAATCGTCCGCGCGCGGTCGAGGCGATGGCCGCGCGGCACGACGACGTCGAAGGGATCGTCGAGGAGATGAACCGGGGCGAGATCGTCGCCGAACGTGTCACCGATCTCCGGATAGTCGAACGAAACGCCGAGATCGAGGTCGCCGCGGCGAAGCGAGCGTGTGAGCGCGGACGGCATCCCGATCTCCGTGATCGAGACGTCGACGTCGGGGTGCGTCTGGCGGAAGGCGCGTAACGCATCGACGACGATTGCAGCGCCTGCGCTCGAAAAGGTCCCGACCCGGAGTCTGCCCGCGGAAAGGTTGGCGATCGCTTCCACCTCGAGCTCGGCGGCGGCGATCTGCTCGAAGGCTGCTGCTGCACGTTGAGCCAGCGCGCTTCCGGCCTCGGTCAGCCGGAGCGGCCTGATGCCGCGGTCGACCAGCGTCGTCCCCAGCTGACGCTCCAAGGTTGCGACGATCTTCGATACCGCCGGCTGCGTGTAGTCGAGTCGGTCCGCGGCAGCCGAGAACGAACCCGTTTCGCTCACCGCCTGCAGGACGCGAAGCTGTTTCAACTCCATTCCTGAGAAGAATGCTATCGATTACATCTCTTCCTTGCGGAAATATCAAATGTCGGCGAGTGTCTGCGAACGACACGTACGGCAACCGAAGGAGGACGAGGACATGACCGAGACCATCACCAAGCCCTACCGCCTCGCGTCTGGCGAGGGCCTCGCCGACGTCTGGTGGAAGAGCGGCCGCGTCACCGTGAAAGCGGGGGGCGCCCAGGCCGGGAACGCGTTTTCGCAGATCGAGGTCGACGACCCGCGTGACACCGGGCCTCCCCTGCACGTGCATCACAACGAGGACGAGACGTTCTACGTCCTGCAGGGCGAGGTCACCTTCCTCGTCGGCGACGAGCGGATCGACGTCGCGGCCGGCGACTTCCTCCTCGCTCCGCGTGACATCCCTCACGCGTACGTCGTCCGCTCGGAGCGCGCGCGCATGCTCGTCACGGCGAGCCCCGGCGGGGTCGAACAGGTCTTCGTCGGCCTGGGCGTTCCCGTCGCCGGCTCGGAACCCCCGACCGATGCCGTCATGCCGCCGATGGACGAGTTGGTGCGCCTGTTCGCAGGGTACGGCTGCGAGATCCTTGGGCCACCGCTCTCGCTGAGCGACCTGCCTTAGCCTCGAGCTCGTTCGACGGGATCTCCAGTGGAAGCCGGGTGGGCGCACGAGCCCGCCCGGCTCGATCGCAACGAAGGGCACGGAACCACGGGTGAACGTCTAGTCGAGGAGCTCGTGGAGGATTCGCTCGTGGTGGGCGAGCCAGCCGAAGTGGCCGGCGCCCGGGACGATCTCGAGGCTCTTGACGTCGAGCTCGGAGGCCATGCGCTCGACCGCCTTCGTCGGGACGTTGCGGTCGAGCTCGCCGCACCACAGCTGGACCGGGACAGTGACCTCGTTGAGCTCGAACCCCCACGGCCCGGTCAGCGCCCAGGAGTCGTCGAACCAGCCCTGCGGGCCGTTCGCGAAGGCCTCGGTCATCGATTCCACGAGCACCTCGCGCAGGTCCGGCTGTCTCAGCAGCTCGACGTCGGGCGGCGGCGCATCGGCCATCACCGCGTCGAGCGCGGCCCCGGGATCGGCGGCGATATCTCTGCGGCGGGCTCGGCGAGAAACTCCTCCAGGGCCGTACGACCGCCTTGGGAGGCTCGCTGGATCGCCTCACGGTTGAGCGCGATCAGGTCCTCCGGATCGATCAGCTCGATAGGCACCGCGCCGACGGCGAGTCCGAGCGCGCGCGTCCGCTGGGGCGCCTCCCGCGCGACCGCCAGCGCGTGCGGGCCGCCTCCGCTGACGCCGAAGACGGCGAACTCGCTCCACCCGAGGCATCGGCCACCGCGAGCGCATCGTCGGCGACCGAGCCGGGCGTGCCGTGAAGCGCCAGCAGCGGCCGGCCCGCCGCGTCGCCCCAGGTCGCCCACGCGACCATGCGTCCGTCGGGTCTCGAGGCCGTCCCCTCCGCTAGCGCCCGCGGATCCTCACACGAATACAGTCCTCGGATGGCGATCGTCGAGTTCCCCGACGGAACGCGGGTCAAGGCCTCGTCGATCTCCGAGCGGCGCATCGACGATCCCGAGCGCACGTACGGGCTCTACCTGGACGCGCACTGGGAGCCGACGTGGCCCGCGACCGTGATCGCCTGGGAGGACTTCGGCCTACCCGAGGATCCGGAGCTCGCGACGCAGCAGATCGCGGAGGCGTTCGGCCGGGCCCGGGGCGGTGAGCTGGTCGAGGTCGGTTGCCTCGGCGGCAGCGGTCGCACCGGCACCGTGCTCGCCTGCATGGCCGTCCTCGCGGGCGTTCCGTCGGCGGAGGCTGTCGGCTGGGTCCGCGCCTCCTATCGCCCCGAGGCGGTGGAAACCGCCGACCAGGAGGCGTGGGTGGGCTGGTTCGCTGACTGGGCGGCGCGCCTGCCGCGGGAGTAGGCCGAGGTCCCGTGCGACTGACCGCACGCGGCTTCCACGCCGCTTGACCAAGGGCTGGCTGCGGGGGAGACTCGCGCCGCAGTGACCACCGAACGGTTCTTGAACACGTACCACAACGCGAGCACCGCGCCGAGCCCGGAGGTTCCCGCAGATCTCGCGAGCTTCATGCTGGCTGCAGACCCCGTGCTCGCCGAGGCGGCGGAGCTCGCCCGGGTCGTGGCCCGGGCGCATCAGGGGGCGGCCACGCAGCTCGTCGGCGACGGTTGGGCTCATGCCCGCAAGTACTTCTCCCTCTCGGAGAAGTACGCGGACTGGGCGGACTACCGCGTGCCGGCCAGGGGATTCGGCATCCACGCATACGCACACGAGGTCAGCCAGCCGATTCGCATGACCGACGACGAGCTCCGCGCCCACGACAGGTGGCGGAACTTCGGCCCCGAGCTCGACAGCCACCCTCCGATGCGCGGCTGGCTGGCTGCTCCGCTCATCGGCTCGGACGACGTGAACTACGGCTTCATCCAGGCCACCGACCGCCTCGAGGGTGATTTCACCGAGCAGGACGAGGCGAACCTCATGAGGCTGGCCGCGCTCACGTCGATGGCGCTGGACGCGCTCGCGCAGGTCCATCTGCCGGGCTATCGGCGGGAGGTTGCCGAGCGCTCGTCGGGGTGACGCGCGGTCTCAGCTGCGCATGAGGGCCCCGGCCGCCAGCGCGCCGACGGCGACCACGGCGCAGCCGACCAGTAGCACGCTGTTCAGCCCGGTCACGAAGCTGACGGTGGCCGGGTACGCGAGCTCGGGCCGGGCCGCCGCTACCCGGGTGCCCGTGGCGGCGACCGCCGAGGCGAGGTCATGCCCTTGCGGCCCGATGGACGCCGTGAGCGAGGTCGAGATCCGCCGCTCGAGGATCGAGCCCAGAGCCGCGACGCCCACCGCGACCCCCGTCAGGCGGCAGGCGTTGTTGATCCCGGATGCCATGCCCGTCCGCGACGGGTCCACGGCCCGCAGCGCGGCCGCGGCGATCGCGGGGTTCGCGAGCCCGATGCCGATGCCGGCGACCACGAGGCCGGGCAGCAGCGCCGTCCACTTCGAGGTCGGCGTCAGCCCATGCATCAGCAGCAGGGCGACCGCGACGAGGAGCAGTCCGCCGGCGAGCAGCCATCGCAGCGACGCGCCGGGGGCGAGCTTGCGCGACAGCAGCGGCACGACGAAGACGAACACCGTCAGCGGCAGGAAGCGCAGTCCGGCGCCGAGGGGCGAGTAGCCGAGCACGTCCTGCAGGTAGATCGAGAGGTACGGGAAGAGCGCGAACATCCCGGCCCCGATGGAGAAGGTCGCCACGGAGACGCCGACGAAGGCGGGACGACTGAAGAGGTCCAGGTCCAGCATCGGCCGGGCCTGCCGGTGCTCGACGGCGACGAAGACCGCCAGCAGCACCGCCCCGCCGATCAGCGAGCCGAGGATCAGAGCGCTGCTCCAGCCCTCGTCGTTGCCGCGCAGCACGCCGAAGACGATCAGGAAGAGCGACCCGGAGAACGTCAGCAGTCCCCAGACGTCCGCCCGTACCGCCTGGGGGTCGCGCGACTCCCGCATCCGCGTCAGGGCGACGAACAGCGCGAATGCGCCGACCGGGACGTTGACGAAGAAGACCCAGCGCCAGTTGAGGGCGTCGGTGAGGATTCCGCCGACGAGCGGTCCCGATGCCACCGCGACCCCGATCGTTGCGCCCCAGACCGCGATCGCGCCGCCGATGTCCGGCCCGTGGTACTCGGCCCCGATCAGCGCGAGCGCGGTGGCGAAGAGGGCTGCACCGCCGACTCCCTGCACCGCGCGGGCGACGTCGAGCACGGCGATGCTCCAGGCGAGCCCGCACATCAGCGACGAGAGCGTGAAGACGACCACGCCGACAATGAAGAGCAGCCGCCGGCCGAAGCGGTCGGCGAGCGCGCCTGCGGTCAGGATCAGGGCGGCCAGCGTGAGTGCGTAGGCGTCGACCACCCACTGCAGCCCGGTCAGGCTCGCGTTCAGGTCGCGCTGGATGTTCGGCAGCGCGACGTTCACGACCGTGATGTCGAGCAGCAGCATGAACGTCGTCGTGCAGACGGCGACGAGCGTCCAGCGGCGGTCGTAGGTGCGCTCTTCGATCGGCCGATCTTATGACCCGTACAACGACGAAACGGCCCAAGGGCCGTTTCGTACGAGGGGGATGGGGAGGTGGGTCGCGATGAATATCGGCGCCCCCGAGCCTGGCTCTCTCCCCCGTTCGAGTGAACTGCGCTGCCTACACTGAGCGGGTGGAGACGGCAGCGCAGACCGTGTACCGGCTCGACCGCGGCTACGTCGCGGTGACGGGGCCCGAAGCCGCCGACTTCCTCGAGCGGATGCTCTCGAACGAGGTCGTCTCGCTCGAGCCGGGCGAGGCGCGGCCGGCACTGCTGCTAACGCCGAAGAGCCGGATCGTCGCGCCAATGCGCGTCGTGCGCGAAGGGCCGGAGGCGTTCCTGCTGATCACGGAGTCGTCGCTGGCCGAGGCCGTCGCCTCCGCGCTCGTGCGAGCGCGCTTCGCGGCCAAGTGCCAGGTCGAGGTCCGGCCGTACGTCGGGTACCTCACCCTCGGCTCGGGCGAGGGCTTTCGCGTCGACGACTACGGCGTCGAGGCGTACGAGTCGTGGTCCGACGAGGCGCGCGAGGCCGCCGACGCCGGGGGGCTCGAGCCGCTTCGCATCGACGCCGGCACGCCCGCGTGGGGCAAGGAGCTCGACGAGACGATCCTGCCCGCGGAGGCCGGGCTCGACGAGACGCACGTCTCATTCACGAAAGGCTGCTATCCGGGTCAGGAGCCGGTCGCGCGCCTCCACTACCGCGGCCGCCCGAACCGCCGGCTGCGCGTGCTCGTCGTCGAGCAGGCGAGCCCTGGCGACGAGATCGTCCTCGACGGGAAGCCCGTCGGCCGAGTCACGAGCGCGGTGCCCGGCAGAGCGCTCGGCTACGTCAGGCGCGAGGTGCCGGACGACGCCGTGCTGCAGGTCGGCGGCGCCGAGGCGCGGCTACACTTGACGCCCGCGCGCCCGTAGCTCAGGGGATAGAGCGCTGCCCTGCGGAGGCAGAGGTCGCATGTTCGAATCATGCCGGGCGCATTGCGAGCCCATTTTGGGCCTTCACTTCGGGCACCGAGCCCATCCGCGCGGCGCTCCGGCAGACGCCCCCGGCGCCGGTCTCGCTGACCGCTACGGCCTGAGGCAGAGGCATACACTCGGCCTGTGACTGCAATCAGCAGACTCCATAACCCGAGCGGGCGGCGATGCGGTTGCCCGCCTGAGTGTCTCTGTCAGCGGACGACGTTCGGTCGTGTGGTCCGGTGGTACATCCCTGGCCGATACCACACCCCGGTACCACCCGAGCAGAAGGCGCGGCTAGAGGTGGAAGGCATGTCGTTCCGCTCGGACGACTAGCTAGAGCCGTCGGCGAGGGGAGCGAGAGGCGCCACCGCACCGCTTCCGCGCTCCGCGTGACTTAGGTCAATACTGGCCCGCGTAGCCCTCGACCACCTCGGGTTTGTGCGCGGCAAAGGCAGCCAGAACCTCTCCTTTTTCCGGCTCCGGCACGTTGAAGTGGTCGAGCGATCGTCCAAGTTCGGCGGCGACTTCGTCGAAGATGTCGGGAGAGATCTCCAGCGCCCTGTGGGCTTCTTCCAGGCCGCGGTGAGTCTTGCCCGGTTTCGTGGCTGCATAGACCTGAGGGCCACCCGCAATGTCGCAGACCCAAAGCGTCCGCATGAATTTGAGGCCCGGAAGCCTGGCCAGATCGTCTCTGCTCCATTCATCTAGCTCGGGGTCCTTCGATCCCTGACCGGCGATTGGGTTGCGCACGACGGCGTCGCTGAAGTGGTCGATCACCGCTGCAATGGCGAATGCGCCACCGAGCCGCTCGTAGAGACTCGCTTCTGCCATGTCTCCCTCCTTGGACGGGTCCGCCTCGGATTGGCCTGGCCTTCTAAGCGATTACGCGCGAGACGCGCGAGCGGATGCCAAGTCGTTGAAGGCCGTCTTCGAACACAAGGCGCGAGCGGACTGCAAATCCGCAAGGCGACACAAACTCACTGGACAAGCGTCTGAGACGTGGCCTGAGTCACGATCGTCCGAGCGGACTGATCGAGCGAAGCGCCCGATATCGACGAAGCCCTCGCCTGGGCGGGTTGTTACGAGAGAAGGGGCGAGGGTGGGATCCGCGTCGTGCCGCGAACGCCCTCGAGGATGAAGGCGACCTCGTCGACGTAGCACCAGCTCCAGTCCTCACCGGGCTCGAGCGAGCGGATGATCGGGTGTGACGTCGCGTGATTGTGCGCGGTTGCGTGGCGTTCGGGCGAGTCGTCGCAGCAGCCGACGTGGCCGCAGCTGAGGCAGATCCGAAGGTGGAGCCACTTGGTGCCGTCGCGGAGGCACTCCTCGCAGCCGTCGACGGACGGCGGGAGCTCGGTCACGGCGACCTGGTCGAGGTGGGTGCAGACCGTGCTCATCCGACCCGACTCGTCTGCCGCGCGAGGTGCTGGTGCACGAACTGCACGGCCATCGACCCTTCGCCGACGGCCGCGGCGCAGCGCTTGCTGGAGCCGGACCGGACGTCGCCGGCGGCGAAGATCCCCGGCACGCTCGTCTCGAGCAGGAAGTCGGCCCCGGCGGCCTCGCCGGTGAGGATGAAGCCGTCATCGGCGCGCCCGACGGCGTCGCCGAGCCACTCCGTGCACGGTTCCGCGCCGAGAAAGAAGAAGACGGCAGAGAACGGCAGCTGCTCGCCGCTCTTCAGGGTGACGGCCTCGAGTTGCCCGTTCTCGCCGTGGAGCGCGCCGATCTCGCTGCGGTCGCGGACGGCGACGCCGAAGCGGTCCAGCTCGTGGATCAGGTAGTCGGACATCGTCTCGGCCAGATCGGCGCGGCGGTGGAGCAGGGTCACGAGCGCTCCGCCGCGGGCGAGCCAGACCGCCGCCTGCCCGGCGGAGTTGCCGCCGCCCACGACCGCGACCCGCGAGGCGCCGCACAGCTGCGCTTCGGGCGGGCCTGCCGCATAGAACGCGCTCACACCCTCGTACTCCGCGAGCTCGTCCAGCGGGAGTCTGCGGTAGGCGGCCCCGGTCGCCAGCACCACGCCGCGCGCGGCGATCTCGTGCTCTTCTTCCAGGCGGACGACGTGGCGTCCGTTGCCGGGCTCGAGCGCGACGGCGCGGAAGGGGGTGGCGGGTCGTGCGCCGAACTTGCGCACCTGGCTGACGGCGCGGCTGGTGAGCTCGGTGCCGCTGATGCCGGCCGGGAAGCCGAGGTAGTTCTCGATCCGGCGCGACGATCCCGCCTGGCCGCCCAGTGCGGTGCTCTCGACGATCAGCGTGTCAAGGCCCTCGGAGGCCCCGTAGACCGCGGCGGCGAGGCCGGCGGGACCGGCGCCGACGACGAGCAGGTCGACCTCCTCACGCGGCGAGAGCTCGCGGCCCACTCCGAGCGCGCGCAGCACCTCGCCCCTCGTCGGGTGCTGAAGCTCGATGCCGCCGGGAAGCCGAACGAGCGGCGCCTCCGCTCCACCTTCCGGCTCGGTGTCCTGCCAGCTGAACGGCAGCCGGTTGGCGCGGACGAAGTCCAGCATCTGCATCGTCGCCTCGGACGAACGAGGCCCGACCAGCTCGAGGCCGAGGCCTTGAACAGTCTGGAGCGCCTCTCGTCGAGCGATGAACGTGGAGAGGACGAGGTCGCTGAGCGGCCCGTCGTCGAACAGCACAGCGCGCAACGCGTCGCGCTCGACCGCGACGTACCGCAGCGGCTTCGTCACGCGCGCGGTCACGAAGACCGTCTGCCCTGAGAGGAGGTTCAGCTCGCCGAGAAAGCTCGAGGCGCCGTGGCGGACGATCTCGTTGCCGCCCGCATCCAGGATCGCCACCTCGCCCTCCTGGACGGCGATGAACGGATACGTGGCATCTCCGACCCGGTAGAGCACGTCGCCGGCATCGGCGGTTCGCTCCTCGCCCAGCGCCGCCAGCGTCGCCATTTGCGAAGTGGACAGTGAGGGGATCGGGGGGACTGCCATCGGCCGAGGGTAGCCGCCCGCCGCCGGTACGCGTTGAGCGGGGCTGACCGTGTCGGCCACAGTGTCGCTCGTAACCGCCAGATTACGTTCTAGGGGGAAGGCGCCCCGCTGGCGATCCGCCGCAGCACCGGCATCTGCCGGTACAGATCGTCGCTGCTCTGAAGCTGGCGTTCGTCCCACCAGGTTGCACCGGCCTCGGCCAGTTCAGCAATCGTTTCCCTTGCCTCCACGGGTTCGGACGGGCTGGCTCCGCCGAGGACGATCTCGAACGGGATCTCGGGCCGCTCGTCGCGGTGCTTCTTGATATAAGCGATCAGGTCACGGACCTGGTCGACGGGCGGCACGTGCCCGTGCCCGGCGGCGGTGAACAGAGGAACCACGCCGTCCCAGCGTGCTGCACGGCGCATGGGTCGGCGGTGTGGCCAGAATCCTCCGATCCAGACCGGCGGTCGCGGGCGTTGAGCCGAGGCGGGCAGCAAGGTGACGTCCCGGACGTGGTAGTGGCGCCCATGATGGTTCACTCGCTCTCCCGACCAGTAGCGTCGCAACAGGTCCAGGCCTTCGTCGAGGCGCTCCGCCAGCACCACCGGCTCGGTCGTATCCCCGAAGCTGCCGAACTTGTCCTCGATCGGCCCGCCGAGGCCCGCGCAGAAGATCACCCTTCCACCGCTGAGTGAGTCCAAGGTCGCGACCTGGCGCGCGAGCTGTTCGGGTCTCCGCCGGGCGATCGGGGTGACCATCGTGCCGAGCCTGAGGTGGGAGGTCGCCAGCGCCGCTGCGGTCAGGAGCATCCACGGATCGCCGAACGGCTGACTCCGGCGCTTGCCTTTGTCGTGGACAACGTGATCCCAGACGAACAGCCCGTCCCAGCCCGCCCGCTCGGCCTCCGCGGCGACCGTCGCCACCGTTCTGGGATCGGCGAAGTCACCGAAGTTCGGGATGTTGATCGAGAAACGCATCCGGGCCTGCCGCGTCACCACGTCGTCTCGGCGCGTTGGGCGAGCGACTCTACGTAGGGCGGAGGCAGAGGTCGCATGTTCGAATCATGCCGGGCGCATCGCGACTTCTTGGGGCCGTGCGAGCCAGGCCCAGACCAGCACCTTCGTGCCATAGCCGTTTCGCGCGCGCGACCGTACCCTCGGTATGAGTCACGGCGAGAGCAGCGTCTAGACCCCGGGCCGAACTGCTCTTCGCTTTCGCGCAGGCGGCCTGGACGTAGAAAGGAAGTCCGAAGTGAAGAAGACCATCACGGTGCTGGCCGCCGCATGTGTGGCCATCGGCATCGTCAGCGTAGCCTCGGGCGCGACGCACAACAGCGATCGCGTCTGCGGCTGGATCGAGAAGGGTGGCGATCACTCCACCTACAACGACTTCTCGGCTACGAAGAAGCACCGCAACGATGTGCACTTCTGCCTCGTCGGCAAGAAGGGCGCGCTCGGAACTCCGGGCGTCGCTGGCCCGCAGGGTCCGCAGGGCCCCAAGGGCGACGCCGGGCCGCAGGGTCGGCAGGGCGACATCGGCCCGGCTGGGCTGGAGGGCCCGAAGGGCGATCCGGGCGTGAAGGGCGCGGACGGCATCAGCGGGTACGAGGTTCACACCTATCGCTACTCGAAGGACGACGCCAACTCGGACGCGGGCCCGGGCTACCCGGGTGTCGGCGGCGGCGCGATCGCCACGGTCGCCTGCTCGCCAGGCAAGGTCGCGCTCGGCGGTGGCTACTGGTTCACGTCGACGGATCAACACGGCTTCAACTCGCCGGCCCTCTCGGACGGCAGCGGAGTCGTCGCCTCCTTCCCGGGCCGTATGGACTGGAGCACGAACTCGGTCAAGCCGAACGACAACTCCGGCTGGATCGTGCAGGTCAACCGCAACGTGAACGCCGCAGACATGACGCTGTACGTCATCTGCGCGAACGTCAACCAGTAGAGCTCACATCCTGGCCCCGGACGCTCGCGCTTCGGCGTGGGCGTCCGGGGCCTTTGCACCTGACGGGCCGATCCCGCACACTCACGGCATGCCCTCCACGGCAGGCGGCCTCGCGCTCGGCGGCGACGTCGAGCAGGCGCTGGCCGGCATTCCCGTCCCGAGCTACGTCCTCGACACGAACGGCGTCGTCCGCTGGCTCAACCCTGCCGCCGAGCGCCTGCTCGGGAATGTCCGGGGCCGGCACTTCACCACGATCGTCGGGGCCGAAGACCGGGCCCGGGCACGGGAGCTCTTCGCGCGCAAGGTGCTCGGCGCCGACTCCGCGACCGAGGCGACCGGCGTCCTCGTCTCGACCGGCGGAGACCGCATCGCCGTCGAGATCAGCGCCGTCCCGCTTGTCGGCGGCGACCGCGTGGTCGGGGTGTTCGGGCTGTTGGCCGGGACCGAGCAGCAGCCGAGCACGCCGCCGCCGCATCTGACGCCCCGTCAGGTCGAGGTGCTTCGCCTGCTCGAGCAGGGACGCTCGACGAAGCAGATCGCGCAGGAGCTCCACCTGAGCTACGACACCGTGAAGAACCACGTCCGCCACCTCTTGCGCGCGCTCGGCGTGCACTCGCGCCTGGAGGCCGTGGCCGTTGCCCGGCAAGGACTTTGAACGTGGCTGCTTCGAAGATCGGCTTCGTCATCGCGCTCGCCGCAGTTGCCGCCACGACGGCCACGGCGTCGACAGTGCCGCTGCACTCGTGCGCCCCGCTTCGCGTGGGGATCGGCTGGCACGTGTCGGCCACCCGCGACGTCGCCTGCTCGACAGCGCGCCTCGTCGTGAAGAGCTTCGTGACCGGCGGCCTCCGCTGCCGGACGGCGTGCACCGTCCGCGGCTTCGCGTGCACGGGCCGCTTCTTCAAGGACGGTGAGCACGTTCGCTGCGTCCGCGGATCCAAAGCGGTCCGCGGCCTGTCGTTCGGGTACTAGAACATTCCGCGCGTGACGATCGCGCTCCAGGTCGTGATCTCGGGCCTCGCCGCCGGCGGGGTCTACGGGCTCTTCGCGGTCGGGCACTCGCTCATTTATCGCCTGACCGGGATCGTCAACTTCGCGTTCGGCGACCTCGTCGGGCTCGGCGTCTTCACGACGCTGCTCGTGCTCGCCGGGACGACGCCGGTCAGCCAGAGCGGCGCGCACGAGCCGCGCTTCCTGTTCGCGCTGATCGTCGGGCTCGTCGTCTGCGTGGCCGCGGGCGCGCTCACGTACGTCGGGCTGGTGCAGCCGTACCTCAGCCGCGGCTCGACGATCGGCTGGGTCGCGGGCACGGCGGCCGTGGCCTTCGCCATCCGCGCTGCAATCGGCGCCGTCTTCCAGCGCTCGAGCTACGTCTTCCCGGACCCGCTGCCGTTTCACGACGTCGGTACCGCCGGCTTCGTCCACGTCGGCGGCGCCCAGGTACAGGCCCGGGCGTTCTTCGTCGCCGGGCTGGCGATCGCGCTCGCGCTCGGGTCGGCGTGGTTCCTCGACCACACGCGGCACGGACAGGCGCTGCGGGCAGTCGCCGACGACCAGGAGGGAGCGCGCGTCGTAGGCGTGCCCGTCGACCTCGCGATCACGTTGGCCTTCGCGCTCGTCGGCGCGCTGGCGATGGTGGCCGCGATCGCGGCCGCGCCCGGCGAGGCGGTCAACGCCGACACCGGGACGCTGCTCGGCCTTCAGGGGCTCGTAGCGGCGCTCGCGGTGCGGTTCGGCCCGCCGCTGCGCGCGTTCGCGGCCGGGCTCGTGCTCGGCGTCGTCGAAGCCGCGATCGCGAACGTCCACCTCGGCAGCTGGCAGCTCGGGCCGTCGTACAGCCAGGTGCTGCCGCTCGCCTTCGTGCTGTTGTTGATCTCGCTGCGGCCGTCGCAGGGTGCGCTCGAGGAGCGGGAGTGAGCGCGCTCTCGCAGACGGCCGTCGAGCTCCGCCGCGCGGCAGTCGAGGCGCGATCGCGCTGGAGCGTTTCGGCCTGGCTGTCGCTCGGTGTGCTCGTGGTCTCGGCGCTCGTGCCGTTCCTGTCGCTGCCAGGGGTGCGCGTTGACGCGCTCGCGAACACGGCGTATCTGGCGCTCGCCGCGACCGCGCTCGGGCTGATCGTCGGCCCCGGCGGCCTGCCGTCGCTCGGCACGGGCGCCTTCATGGCGATCGGCGCGTTCACGTCTGGGCTGCTCGTGGCGCGGTCGGGCTGGCCGCTCGAGCCGGCGGCGCTCGCCGGTGCGGCCGCGGCGCTCGTCGCGGGCCTGCTCACAGGCGGAGTGGTGCGGCTGAGGCCGGCGTTCGTCGCCGTCAGCACGTGGCTGCTCGCGTGGCTCGTCTGGCTCTTCCTGCTCGCGTTCCCTTCGGTCTCGGGCGGCGCCCAGGGATTGATCCTGCCGACGACGTCGCTGCTGGGCCTGGACGCGACACCGACCGTGCACTTCGAGGTCGCCCTTGCGCTCACGGCGCTGACCGCGCTGGCGGTCTTCGCCCTGCGGCGAGGCGCCCCCGGGCTCGAGCTCTCGGCGCTGCGGCAGGTGCCGGCGCTCGCGGTCTCGCTCGGCGTCCGGCTCGAGCGCCGGCGGCTGGCCGCGCTCGTCTTCTCGGCCGCGGTCGCCGGGCTCGCAGGCGGTCTCTCCGTGCAGCTGCAGGCGGTCGCCGACCCCGCCGCCTACGACCCGTTCCTGTCGTTCAAGCTGCTCGTCGCAGTGTTGCTCGGCGGAGCGGCCGCGACGCTTGGGCCCGCGGTCGGCGTCGCGCTCCTCGGCCTGATCGGGCTCGTCTCCGGGCCGCTCGCGCGCCTGCTGCAGCTGCCGCTCGAGCGCTTCGACGCCGCCGTCGCCGCGCTGCTGCTCGTCTTCGTGCTCGCATTCGGCGGCCAGGGCGTGCTGCCGTGGGCGCTACGGTACGTCCGACGCCACCAGCCCTGGACACGGAAGGCGGTGGCGGCGCCTGCTCCGGCCGCGCGGGTCCCTAACGAGCCGGTCCTGTCGGCACAAGGCTTGCGGAAGGCGTTCGGCGGGCTGGTGGCTGTCGACGATTTCGAGCTTGAGCTTCGCCGCGGCGAGACGGCCGCGCTGATCGGGCCGAACGGCTCCGGCAAGACCACGGCGCTGCGGCTGATCGCCGGAGCGATCCTGCCCGACGGCGGACGGATCGAGCTCGACGGCGCGGAAGTCACGGCCGCGGGCGCGGCCGGCCGGGTCGCGCTCGGGATCGTGCGCACCTTGCAGACGATGTCGACGTTTCCAGAGCTGACGGCTCTCGAGAACGTGCTCCTCGGCCGCGCGCCGCGCCGCCACGCCGGCGGCCTCGTTCGCACCGCCCTCGCTACGCCCCGCTCCCGCCGCGAGCTACAGGCATCCGCGACGGCGGCGTTCGAGGCGCTCGCACTCGTCGGACTGGACCACGTCGCGCAGGCGCCGACGCTCGAGCTGACCACCTCGCAGCGGCGGCTGGTCGCCCTCGCAGCTGCAATCGCGACCCAGCCGCAGGTACTCCTTGTGGACGAGCTGGCCGCGGGGGCGGGGGCCGACGAGCTCGAGACGCTCGCCGGGGCGGTCGAGCGGATTCGCGAGCGCGGCATCGCGGTGCTCGTCGTCGAGCACAATCTCAGGCTCGTCCGTCGCGTGGCCGACCGCGTGCTCGTGCTCGGCGCGGGCGCCGTCGTGGCCGAGGGATCCGCCGCCGAGGTCGCTGCGAGCAGCGTCGTTCAGGAGGCGTACCTCGGAACGGCCCGGCTGTAGGCTGCCGGTCGTGCGCCGGCTTGCAATCCTTCTTGCCGGCGTCGTCGTGCTCGCCGCCGGCTGCGGCGGCTCGAGCAAGAGCGGCAACCCTAAGCACCTCGTGATCGCGGTCGACGTTCCGGTCACCGGTAGCCCCTACATCGCGCAGACGATCCGCCAGGGCGTCGAGCTCGCGACCACGAACCTGAACGGCGGCGGGGGCCTGCGCGTCGGCGACCAGAACTACCTGCTGGACGTGAAGCTCTACGACAACCACCTCTCCGCGCGGCAGGCGGTCGAGGACACGCGGCGCGCGCTTGATGCGGGCGCGGTCACGATCGTCACCGACGGGACGGGCGTCGACGCGACCTGGCAGCTCGCGAAGCAGAAGGGCGTCTCGATCTGCATCACCTACGACGGCGGATCCGGGCTCGTCGACCCGGAGAAGCGGCCGAACGTCTTCCGCATCGCGCCGACGAACCACGGGATCGCCTTCCGCTACGCGGAGTACCTGATCCCGAAGAAGCTGAAGGTCGGCCTGCTCTCGGACGACAGCGCGTACGGGCGCGAGGGGGCCTCCGACATCGCGAAGGCGTTCTCGGGGAATCCCGGGTCGGTTGCGCTCAAGCTGACGCTGCCGGCCGGGCAACCCGACCTGAGCGCGCAGATCCTCCGGGCGAAGCGCTCCGGCGCGACGGCGCTGCTCGTGTGGGGCCAGCCGCCGACGATCGCCGCTGTGCTCTCGGCGGCTCGCAGCATCGGCTGGCAGGTGCTGGTGTACACCCCGCCGACCGGCGCCGACCCGTTCATCCGCCAACAGCTCGCCGACCACCCGACCTGGGTCGACGGCCTCACGTTCGCCTCCGGCCGGCTGACCGCCGAGGTCGGCACGGGGCCGTTCACGAACTTCCAGTCGCAATACGAGGCCACCTACGGCGCCGACCCGGTCGGTGTGAAGACCTCGGACGGCCAGAAGGTGGTCCAGCCGCCGGAGTTCGGGATGTACTCGTACGACTTCGTCCGCGTGCTCGTCGCGGCGCTCACCCACGCGGGGTCGGTCGAGCCCGCCAAGGTCACGTCGGCGCTGAATCAGGTGACGGCGCAGGGCGCGAACGGCGACCAGCGCGGCTTCAACGAGCACAACCACGATGGGGTCGTGGACGACGACGTCTACTTCGCGCGCTTCCACGACATGACGTACCAGCCCGTCCAGGACGACCCGCTCTCGGCGACCCTGCCGCCGATTCCCCAGACGCGGGGGCAGTGAGGCGCGTTCTCGCGGCGGCTGCGCTCGCGGCGGCCGTGGCGCCGGCGGCTGCGCTCGCCGACACGCAGCAGGTGCTGCTGCCGGGGCCGACGCCCTACCCGACGGCGAGCCCGCCGCTCGCGACGATCACGCCTCCGGTCGGCGCGACGCTGACGTTCCGGATCCACGCGAGCTCCGACCAGCGCGTGACCGCCGGCGTCGACCCGTCCGGCCGCGTCGTCGGCGTCCGTGCCCTGCAGAACCTGCGCCTGACCGGCACGGGCGACTACCTGATCGTGGTGCCGGCCCCGGTGCTCGACGTCGGGCCCGGGCCGGGCTCGCAGTCCCAGCCGGGGCAGCGGCGTGGTCAGATTCTCTGGGCCGGGTTCGCCGCCAGACGCAGGCTGCTTTCGGCGGACGCGACGCTCAGACCCGCTCCGGTGCTGCCGTTCCTGCCGGTGCGGCTGCACGCGTCGCGCGGGGGCGACCGCTACATGCTGACCGTGACGAATGCGACCGAGACCTCGGAGGTCGCCTTCCAGGGCGCGGCCGCGAGGCCGGAGCTCGAGTCGCTGCTCGACCAGACGCGCCGCCAGTCGCTGGCCCACCGGCGCCTGACGCCGCTCTACGTCACGATCTCCGGGGTCGTCTCGCAGCGCCCGCAGAAGGCGCGGGTCACTGCGCCGCTGCTCGTGGACGGCGAGCTGCGATTCCCGCAGGCGCCGTCGTCCGCGGCCGGGGGTGTGGTGGACGGTCGCTCGGTGCGCTTCTCCTTCGTGCTCGGCGACGAGCAGCCGCTGACCCGGCGCGTCGAGGTGACCGGCGGGGGCGGCGAGCCGCGCGTCCACGTCGAGGTGAAGCCAACGGCCGTCGTGCACGGCCTGCGGCCGCCCGGCGGCGGGGCCAGCTGGCGGTCGTCGCGGCTCCCGGCCGACGTGCTCATGCGCCGGCTGATCGACACGCGCATGGAGCTCGTTCGCTCCGACCAGTACGAGGGCTTCCTCGCCAACCCGGACCCGCTCGGACTCAACACGACGAGCTACGTCTACGAGACCGCGGCCGTGCACCACGCCGTTCCCACCGGAGCGACCTCGTCCGGCGGGGGCAGCGACACGCTCGTGTTGCTCCTCGCGATCGGCGGTGCGATCGTGGCCGCAGGCGCCGGCCTCGTCGCCTGGGCGCACAGCTAGACGCACGATCGGCGTGATCGCGAAGCAGTAGCCTCGGGCCGTGCCGCTCTACCTGACCGAGGCGGAGGTCGCCGAGCTGCTCACCCCGGCGGACGCGCTCGAGGCCGTCGAGGCCTGCTTCCGGCGGCTGGCAGCGGGCGAGGTCGAAAACGTGCCCCGCCAGCGGACGCGCTTCGAGGACGGTGCGCTCGCCGTGATGTGGGCGGTCGATCGCGAGCTCGGGCTGGCCGGTCTGAAGACGTACGCGGCCGGCGCGTCGAACGCGACGTTCGTCGTCGTGCTGTTCGAGACGGAGACGCAGACCGCGGCCGCCGTGATCGAGGCGGACAAGCTCGGGCAGCTGCGCACCGGCGCTGCGAGCGGCGTGGCGGCGAAGTACCTCGCGCGCGAGGGCGCGAGCTCACTCGGTGTGATCGGCTGCGGCTGGCAGGCCCGGAGCCAGGTCGCCTCGATCCGCGAGGCGCTGCCCGGGATCGACACGGTCGTCGCCTACTGCCGCACCGAGGCGAGCCTGGAGGAGTTCTGCCGCGAGGTCGGCGCCGAGGCCGGCGAGAGCCACCGCGATCCGGCGGAGCAGGACGTCGTCGTCACGGTCACGCCGTCGAAGGATCCCGTGCTGCGTGGCGAGTGGCTGCGGCCGGGCGCGCTCGTCTGCGCGGTCGGCGCGAACGACCCGCGGCGGCGAGAGCTCGACAACGTCGTCCTCGAGCGGGCGGCCTTCGTCTGCTGCGACTCTGTCGAGGACGCCAAGCGGGAGTCGGGCGACCTGATCGAGCCGGTCGAGGTCGGCGTGCTCGACTGGCTCGAGGTGCACGAGCTGCAGGAGGTCGTGGCAGGCGAGCTGCCCGGCCGCCAGGCCGACGACGACGTCGTCGTCTTCAAGTCGAACGGCCTGGCCGCGTGGGATGTGGCGATCGGAGCGGTCGCGGTCGAGCGCGCCCGCGAGCGCGGCGTGGGGCGCGAAGTCTAGGCGTCGCTTGCGATGCCGACTTCAGAACGCGCAGGCGTTGCCTGTGCGTTCGTCTGAGATGACCGGTCGATGCCGTCGCCGCTGGTGGGACGGTTCTAGGGAAGCCGGTCCTGGGCCGCCGAGACGCTGCTCTCGCCGAGCGCGTGGACCACGTCGGGCCGGTCGAGCAGCCGTGCGACCTGCTGCGGCGTGGCGCGGTTGCGCACGTACGGGTCGTCGAGCACCTCGTCGAGCGCGCGCCCGCGGTCGTGCTCGCGGATCACGTAGGCCGCCAGCCGGTCCTCCTGCGACGTGCGCGCGAAGAGGAACGAGAACGGATTGCGGAGGAATGCCCCGAGCCTGCTCGCCATCGAGTCGATCCTAGCTGGGCGTAAAGTTGGGCCTGTGAGGAAGCCGTCGTCCGCCCGCTTCGCCGAGCGTGAGGTGCACGGGGTGGACGACCGGGGGGAATCTGAGCGGATCGTGATCTGGATCGAGCGGCTGCCGGGTGCGCTGTGGGCGGTCGGGCGCACGGTCAACCCGCAGTACCGGCGCAGCGACGAGGCGCGGCGCGACGACTACGTCTTCCAGGGCCACGAGCTTGGCGACGCTTTGCTGGCCGCGAACGAAACGCTCGAGGACGACGCCGTCGTCTCCGAGCAGGACGGGCACACGGAGAAGATCAAGCCGTTCGTGCGCGACGAGCTGATCGGGCCGCTCGAGCGGTGGTTCTTCGGGCACTAACGGTTCGCGAAGAGCTCGTCCGGACGCTGCGGCGGATGGCGGCGGGCGGGCTCGTCCAGGGAACCGAGGGGAACGCGAGCGCCCGCGCCGGCGAGCTGATCGCCGTCTCGCCGAGCTCGCTGCCGTACGAGACGCTGCAGCCCGAGGACGTCTGCCTCGTGATGCCGGACGGCCTCCTCGTCGAAGGGCCGGCGCCGAGCGTCGAGCTGCCGATGCACCTCGCCGTGTACGCCGCGCGGCCGGATGTCGGCGCGGTCGTGCACACGCATTCGCCGCGCGCGACGGCCGACCCGCCGGCGCCGGTTGCCGAAGGGCTGTCAGGCACGCTGGAGCTCGGCGCGGCCGTTGCGGCGGCGGCCGGCGACGGCCACGCGGTCGTGATGCGCGACCACGGGCCGGTCTGCTTCGGAGCCAGCCTCGCCGAGGCGCTCGAGCGCGCCTTCGAGCTCGAACGCCGAGCTACTTAGGCCACTTCAGGTCGGCGCTCGGGATCGGGTCGCCGTGCGGGTCGTGCGTCGGATAGCCGAGCGCGCTGTCGATCTTCGCCTCGAGCTCTTCCGAGATCACGTGCTCCAGACGGTCGGCCTCGTCGTGGACGTCGTCGACGTCCAGGCCGAGCGTCCGCGCGAGGTAGAGCTCGAGCAGGCGGTGGTGCCGGATCACCTCGACCGCGACCTTCTCGCCGGCCGGCGTGAGCCGCACGCCGCGGTACGGCGCGTGCTCGACGAGCTTGAGGGCCGCGAGCTTCTTCACCATCGCGCTCGCCGACGCAGGCGAGACCTTCTGCTCTCGCGCGAGGGCGGTCACCGAGACCCGCCCGCCGTCGTGGAACTCCAGGTGGTAGAGCGCTTTCAGGTAGTCCTGGATCGCGTCGCTGAGGGCCGGCTTCGCCACCCGTCCAGTGTACGGCGCGGTTGCTGTAGCCTCCTGCGCTCCATGCTGATCCGCCTTGGCCACAGCCCGGACCCTGACGACGCGTTCATGTTCTGGGGCCTCGCCTCCGGCGAGACCGACCCGCGCCGCTTCGAGTTCGAGCACGTTCTGCAGGACATCCAGACGCTGAACACCTGGGCGCTCGACGGGAAGCTCGAGGTCTCGGCGATCTCCCTCGCGGCGTACCCGCTCGTGCAGGAGCACTACGTGCTGCTGCCGCACGGCGCCTCGATGGGCTCGGGCTACGGCCCGATTCTCGTCGCCCGCGAGCAGCTCTCTATGACCGACGCGAAGGACGTCGAGATCGCCGTGCCTGGCGAGCTGACCACCGCGTTTCTCGTCCTGCGCATGTGCTTCGGGCAGTTCCGCTACCGCGCGGTGCCGTTCGACCAGATCATCGACGAGGTCAAGTCCGGCCGCGCTGACGCAGGCCTGCTGATCCACGAGGGCCAGCTCACGTACGAGGCCGAGGGCCTGAAGAAGATCGTCGACCTCGGCGAGTGGTGGCTGCTCGAGACGGGGCTGCCGCTCCCGCTCGGCGCGAACGTCGCCAGACGCGACGTCGGCGCGGAGAACCTGTTCGAGCTCTCCGACGTCCTGCGCGATTCGATCCAGGCGGGCCTCGACAACCGCGAGGAGGCGATGGAGTACGCGCTCCAGTTCGGCCGTGGGCTCGACACCGAGCTGGCCAACCGCTTCGTCGGCATGTACGTCAACGAGCTGACGTGCGACTACGGCGACGAGGGCCGCCAGGCCGTGCGCGAGCTGCTCAAGCGCGCAGAGGCGCTCGGCACCTACGAGCGCCCCGTTCGGGTCGAGTTCGTCGGTTAGCGTTGGCGGCGTGAGCCGCGCGGTCGTCCTGTCAGCCGTTCGCACGCCCGTCGGGCGCTATGGCGGCGCGCTCTCCGCCGAGCGGCCCGACGACCTGGCGGCGCTCGTGATCGGCGAGGCGGTGTCGCGTGCGGGCGTGGACGCGGGCGAGATCGAGGACGTCTGGTTCGGCGCGGCCAACCAGTCCGGCGAGGACAACCGCAACGTCGCGCGCATGGCCGCGCTGCTCGCGGGCCTGCCGGAGTCGGTCGCGGGCGTGACCGTGAACCGCCTCTGCGCATCGGGTCTGAGCGCGGTCGTCGGTGCCTGCCACGCGGTCGCGGCCGGCGACGGAGACCTCTTCGTCGCGGGCGGCGTCGAATCGATGTCGCGAGCTCCGCTGGTGTTGGCGAAGCCCGAGCACGCATTCCCGCGCGGCAACTCGACCGCCTGGGACACGACGCTCGGCTGGCGCTTCCCGAACCCGCGCATGGAGGAGCTGTTCCCGCTCGAGTCGATGGGCGAGACGGGCGAGAACGTCGCCGAGCGCTACGACGTCTCGCGCGCGGAGCAGGACGCCTTCGCGCTGCAGTCGCAGCAACGGTGGGCCGCCGCGAATGCGGAAGGGCGCTTCGCCGACGAGCTCGTCTCGGTTGGTGACGTGGCGCGCGACGAGCACCCGCGGCCCGACACCTCGGCGGAGAAGCTCGCGACGCTGAAGCCCGCGTTTCGCGAGGGAGGTACGGTCACCGCCGGCAACTCGAGTGGCATCAACGACGGCGCCGCGGCGCTCGTGATCGCGTCCGAGGAGAAGGCGCGGCAGCTGGGCGTCGAGCCGCTCGGCGCGTTCGCCGGCTCGGCCGTCGCGGGCGTCGACCCGCGGGTGATGGGCATCGGCCCGGTGCCGGCGGTGCGGAAGCTGTTGGACCGCGCGGGCGTGGAGGTCTCGGAGCTAGACCTAGTCGAGCTGAACGAGGCCTTCGCCTCGCAGAGTCTGGTTGTGATCCGCGAGCTCGGGCTCGACCCGGAGCGCGTGAACGTGAACGGCGGCGCGATCGCGCTCGGCCATCCGCTCGGCATGAGTGGGGCGCGCTTGGTCGTGTCCCTGCTCCACGAGCTGCGCCGCCGAGGCGGGCACTACGGGTTGGCGACGCTCTGCGTCGGGGTTGGACAGGGCCAGGCGGCGTTGTTCGAGCGATGAGCGTCGTCGAGCGATACCTCGAGCTCGCGCTGCGGCTCGGCAAGCACGACGACGACATCGTCGACTCGTTCTACGGCTCCGACGAGCTCGTGGCGCGCGTCGAGGCCGAGGAGCCGCGCGATCCCGCTGCGCTCGCCGAGGACGCGCACGCGCTGCTCGAAGAGCTCGCCGACGATCCGTGGCTCGCGGCCCAGGTTCAGGCGCTCGAGACGAACGCGCGCAAGTTCGCGGGCGAGCGCTTCGACTACGCCGAGGAAGGCCGCCTCGTCTATGGGATCGAGCCCCGCTGGCGCGACGAAGAGACGTTCCGGCAGGCGGCCCAACAACTCGACGAGGCGCTGCCGGGCACGGGCGAGGTGCGCGACCGCTACGCCGCCTGGCTAGAGCAGACCGCGATCCCCGCAGAGATCCTCGAGCAGGCGCTGCTCGACGCCGCCGCCGAGCTGCGGCGCCTGACCCGCGAGCAGATCGGCCTGCCGGACGGCGAGGAGTACGAGCTCGAGCTCGTCACTGGCAAGCGCTGGCTCGGGTACGCCGAGTACCTGGGCGGGCTGCGGACGAAGATCTCGATCAACACGGACCTGCCGCTGACGGCCGGCGACCTCGTCCACTTGACGTCGCACGAGATCTACGGCGGCCACCACACGCACCGCGCCTGGATCGAGACCGAGCTCGTCCGCGGGCGTGGCGAGACCGACCGGACGCTCGACCTGCTCTACGCGCCGGAGGCCGTGATCTCCGAGGGCATCGCCGAGACCGGCCCGTACCTTGTCGCAGGCGACGGGCAGGAGCTCGCGGCCGCAGTGCTCGCGCGCCTCGGCTTCGAGTACGACGCCAAGGCCGGCGCCCGCGTGATCGAGGCCCGCGAGCTCACCCGGCCAGTCTCTGCGAACGTTGCGATGCTGCTGCACGGCCGCGGTGCGTCGCGTGACGAAGCGCTTGAGTACGCGACCACCTGGTCGCTACAGCCGCCTGAGCGGGTCGAGAAGCTCGTCGACTCGCAGCTCCGCAGCGGCTCGCCGGTCTACCAGCACACGTACTGGCAGGGCCGCGAGCTGGTCGCGGCCCACGTCGGCGGCGATCCGGCGCGGCTGCGCGAGCTGATGACGGCTCGCGTGCGGCCGGCCGAGCTCGGCTAGCGCAGGTCGCCGGGCAGCAGCGACCACATCGTCGTGTCGACCCACTCGCGGCTGACGTGGAGCATGAAGCCCGAGCGCGCGACCCCTTCGCGCTGGAAGCCGACCCGCTCGAGCACGCGCTCCGACGCCACGTTCTCCAGCGACGTCCTCGCCTGCAGGCGCCCGACGCCGAGCTTGAACACCCAGCCCGCGATCAGCGAGACCGTTCTCGTCGCGTAGCCGCGCCCGCGCCCGTGCGGGAACAAGATGTAGCCGATCTCGGCGAGCCCGAACGGCTCGGCGAGCCCGAACATGACGCGAGTCACACCGACTCGCTCGTCGTGGCCCACGGCGTCGACGGAGAACACCGCGTCCGTGCCGCCCTCCCACAAGTCCCGCTGCTGGGCGATCGCGGCGGCGGGATCGGTGACCAGCGGCCGGCCGCCGAAGATCCAGCGGACGATCTCCGGGTCGTCCATGTGGCGCAGCGAGTCCGCGTCGCGCTCCGGGTCGGGCACCCGCAGGGTGACGACGCCGTCGCTCAGCGGCGGTTCGGGCGGCTGCAGGGTCATGGCCACGACACGATCCTTCCACGGGCCGATGACTTCAGGCGCGCCGGGTCGTCATCAGTGCCGACCACCCCGAACGGCAAGGAGGCACGACTGTGAGCGAGACCAACGTCTACCGGATCTGGATCAAGGCGGCGCCCGAGCGCATCTGGCAGGCGCTGACCGACCCGCAGGAGCTCGCAGGCTACGGCTACGGCGGCCGCTACGACATCGACGTCCGGCCGGGCGGCGCGTACCGCGTCGGCGCAACCGACCAGATGCTCGAGGCTGGAGCGCCCGCGCTGATGGTCGACGGCGAGTACCTCGAGGTCGACGAGCCGCGGCGGCTGGTGCAGAGCTGGCACGCGCTCTTCGACGAGCAACTGGCGGCGGAGCAGCCGACGCGCATGACCTACGGGCTCGAGCCCGGCGCCGGCGGCGTCACGAAGCTGACGCTGACGCACGAGGTCGACGGCGCCCCCATGGCCGCGGGCATCACGAGCGGCGCCGTCGACGAGGCTGGCGGCGGGCTGCCGTGGGTGCTGAGCGACCTGAAGACGCTGCTGGAGACGGGCGGGACGCTGCCTGTGCAGATGGGGGCGTAGGCTCCGCGCATCGACGGCCTCGTCATCCAGCGGCACCCGTCGCTCGAGCGCTCGCTCGACCTGCTCGCGGTGGTCCGCGCGGAGGCGGAAGCCCAGTCGCTTGCGCTGGCCGCGTGCGTGGTCGACGCGGCAGGGCACGTGATCGCGAGCCAGCGGATGGACTGCGCGGCGCTCGGCGCGATGCGGCTCGCCGTCGGCAAGGCGTACACCGCGGCGCTCTGGGGCATGCGCACCGGCGACTTCACCGAGAGCACGCGGCCGGGAGGAGCCGATTGGGGCTTCAACACGACCGACGACCGGATCGTGGTCTACGCCGGCGGCCTGCCGCTCTACGCGGACGGCGAGCTCGTCGGCGCCGCCGGCGCGAGCGGCGGTACGCCCGAGCAGGACGAGGCCTGCGTCAAGGCCGCGGCCATCGCCGCCGGCTTTCGCCGTCGGGTAGCGGGTCAGCCGAGAGCCGACCTGGCCAGCGCGAGGGCGCCGAGCACGCCGGCGCGAGCTCCAAGCGCGGGCGGGACGAGCTCGGGAACGGCGACGTAGCCGTTCACCAGCTGGTCGAGCTGCCGCTGGACGAGCTCGAGCAGACCGTCGCGGTTCATGACGCCGCCGCCGAGGACGATCCGCTGCGGCGAGACGACCGCGGTCAGCGCCAGCAGGCCGAGCGCGAGGTACCGGGCCTCGAGCGCCCACGGCGCGTCGTCCTCGAGCTCCTCGGGCGGCCTGCCCCAGCGTGCCTCCAGCGCCGGCCCGGAGGCGAGGCCCTCCCAGCAGTCGCCGTGGAACGGGCACACGCCCGGGAACGGATCGTCGTCGCGATCGTGCGGGATGCGGACGTGGCCCACCTCCGGGTGCTGCAGACCGTGCACCGGCGTGCCGCCGACGAGGACGCCGGCCCCGATGCCTGTGCCGACGGTCAGGTAGCAGCAGACGTCTAGCCCCTGCAACGCGCCCCAGCGGTGCTCGCCGAGCGCTGCCGCGTTCACGTCGGTGTCGAAGGCGAGCGGGACGCCCAGGCGGCGGCCGATCTCGCCGGCGACGTCGGTGTGCGCCCAACCCGGCTTCGGCGTCGTGGTGATCACGCCGCCGGCGAGGTCGACCGGCCCGAACGAGCCGATCCCGAGCGCGTCGACCGGCCCTTCACGCTCGAAGAAGGCGACCGCCTCGCCGATCGTCTCGGCCGGCATCGTCGTCCTGATCGTCCAGACGGCGCGCAGGTCGTCGGGCCCGGTGCCGACCGCGCACTCCCACTTGGAGCCGCCCGCTTCGATCCCGCCGAGAACTGTCATCTGATGCGCGTGAACGTCATCTCATCCTCTGAAGTCATCGACGCTGGAAATCGCGCGAAGCTGGACCGTGAAGCGCGGCAGCTTCGGCCCGGAAGCGCAGCTCTCCCTCTCGGTCGTTTGTCGAGTGCGTCGCTCCGACTCTAGGTAGGGGCCGCAGATCTTGTGCGGGCATCCGTCTGGCCTCTCGCTGCCGCTCCTGGCACCACCCAGCGTGAAGCGGAGGCCGAAGGCCGGAGTCCGCGCTGGTTAGGCCGGAGGCCGTTTAACTCAACGGCGGGCGGACGTAGATGACGCCCTCATGCTTGATCGGGACGAAGTTGGCGCCGATCCGCATCGTCACGTCCTCGACATGGGCGAAGACCTCGTCGCGCAGCCCGGCGGCGTCGTCGCCGACCCGGACCTCGATCCCCACTTCGTCCACCGGGTGCGCGTCGAGCCCGGCCTCTCGAAGCTCCGCCAGCAGGCGGTCGCGGTCGGGAATGCGCGCGGCCTCGACTTCGAGATGGTCGTCCACGGCCTGATTATGTCCCCTCCCGCCGAGCCGGGTCTCCGTACAAACCCGGTATCTTCCGCGGCGGCATGGCCGTCGCGACCGAGCGCGAATACGGACTGTTCATCAACGGCGAGTCGATCGAGTCGTCCACCGGCGAGCTCCGCGACCTCGTCGAGCCGGCGACCGGCGAGCCGCTCGCCAAGGCCGCGATGGCCGGCGAGCACGACGTCGAGCAGGCCGTCGACGCGGCGCGCGCCGCGCTCGAAGGGGACTGGGCGAGGACGCCGCCGACCGAGCGCTCCCGCCTGCTGCACGCGCTCGCCGACGGGCTCGTCGCGAACCGGAAGGAGCTCACCGAGCTCGAGTCGCGCAACGTGGGCAAGGCGATCTCGTCGGTCAAGGCGGAGCTCGCGCAGGCGATCGATAACTTCCGCTTCTACGGTTCCGCGATCGCGTCGATCGGGGGCCGCTCGAACCCGCTCGGCGGCTCGCTGCTCTACTACTCGCTGAAGGAGCCGGTTGGCGTCTGCGGGCAGATCGTGCCCTGGAACTACCCGCTGATGATGACCACGTGGAAGCTGGCGCCTGCGCTGGCGGCCGGCTGCACGATCGTGCTGAAGCCGGACTCCGCCACGCCGCTCTCGGCCCTGCGCATGGCCGAGCTCGCCTCCGAGGCCGGCTTCCCGCCCGGCGTGATCAACGTCGTTCCAGGCCCGGGCCCCATCGTCGGTGCGGCGATCGTCCGCCACCCCGGCGTCGAGAAGGTCGCCTTCACCGGCTCGACCGCGACGGGGGTGGAGATCATGCGGCTCGCCTCGGACGGGATCAAGCGCCTGATCCTCGAGCTCGGCGGCAAGAGCCCGAACCTCGTCTTCGCCGACGCGAACCTCGACGACGCGATCCCGAGCTCGGTCTGGTCGATCTACTACTCGGCCGGCCAGAGCTGCGAGGCGCGCTCCCGGGTTCTGGTCGAGCGCTCGATCTACGACGACTTCGTCTCGCGCTTCGCCGACTACGCGGCGAGCCTGAAGGTCGGCGACCCGCTCGAAGCGGAGACGCAGGTCGGCTCGCTGATCTCGCAGGAGCACCGAGACCGCGTGCACGGCTACGTCGAGACCGGTCGCGAGGAGGGCGCGGAGGTCGTCACCGGCGGCGAGCCCGGGGACGGCAAGGGCGCGTTCTACCCGCCGACCGTTCTCGCCCAGGTCGACAACTCGATGCGCGTGGCGCAGGAGGAGATCTTCGGCCCGGTCGTCACCATCATCCCGTTCGAGGACGAGAAGGACGCGATCCGGATCGCCAACGACAGCCGCTACGGCCTGATGGCGACCGTCTGGACCGGCGACCCGGCGCGCGGCCACCGCCTCGCGCGGCGGATCAAGGCCGGCACGGTCGGGATCAACATGCCGTACACCGCCTTCCCCGGCATCCCGTTCGGCGGCTACAAGCAGTCCGGCTTCGGCCGCGAGCTCGGGCTCGAGACGCTCGATGCGTACCTCGAGACGAAGAGCGTGATCGTCTCGACGAGCCCGAAGCCGTTCAACCCGTTCCAGCTCTGACCCGGTACCGCTGGCTTGTCCTCGCTGCGGGGACGGCCGCCCAGACCTCGTTCTCGGCGGTGATCGTCGGGCTGCCGGTGCTGGCGCCGGCGCTACGCGACGCGCACGACCTCTCGCTGGTTCAGGTCGGCGTCGTGCTCGACGCGCTGTGGATCGGGACGCTGCTGACGCTGCTGCCCTGGGGCCTGCTCGCCGACCGCGTCGGCGAGCGGTTCGTGCTCGCGACCGGCCTCGTGGCCTGCGCGGCGGCGCTGGTCGGGGCGGGGCGCGCGGAGAGCTTCGAGTCGCTGATCCTGCTCGTCGGGCTGGCCGGCGCGGCCGGCGCGAGTGTGAACGCGGCGAGCGGGCGCGCCGTGATGCAGTGGTTCCCGGCCTCCGAACGAGGGTTCGCCCTGGGCGTTCGGCAGACCGCGATCCCGGTCGGCGGGCTGATCTCCGCGCTCGTGCTACCGACCCTGGCCCTGAGCTCCGCGTTCGTCTTCCTCGCGGTGCTCTGCGTTGCGGGGGCGCTGTTCGGCGCGGCCGTGATCCGCGAGCGCCAAGGCGCGGCCGAAGACGACGTGCTCGAGCCACGCGGTCTCGGCGCGACGCTTCGCGACCACCGGCTCTGGCTGCTCTGCGGCGCGAGCAGCTTCTACCTCGTCGCACAGCTCGCGATCACCGGCTTCCTCGTCCTGTTTCTCCACGACGAGCGCGGCCTGACGGAGGCAGCGGCCGCGGGGGTGCTCGCCGGCGTGCAGGTCGTCGCGGCCGCGCTGCGGATCGGCGGCGGCCGCTGGTCGGACCGCCTCGGCTCCCGCGTCCGGCCGCTGCGGATCGTCGGCGTCGGCAGCGCGATCACGCTCGCCGTGGCGGTCGTCTTGCTGTCCGCGCCGCTCCCGCTCCTGATCGCGTCGTTCGTCCTTGCCGGCGGGCTCTCGATGGCCTGGAACGGCCTCTCCTTCACGGCCGCCGCCGAGATCGCGGGCCGCACCCGCGCGGGGGCGGCGCTCGGGATGCAACAGAGCGCGCTCGCGGCCGCCGGCGCGATCGTGCCGCCGGCGTTCGCCGCGATCGTGGCCGTCTCGTCGTGGCGCCTCGGCTTCGCGCTCTCGGCGGCGTTCCCGCTCGCGGGCGTCGCGCTGCTGCGGCCGTTGCGGTCGTAGGGTTCGAGCGTGCGGGTCTTCGAGCGACTTCATGAGCTGTACGCGATCGGAGGCGGCACGCGCCTCGCCTACACGCCCGAAGAGGACCAGGCGCACGACTTGGCGGCCGGCTGGATGCGCGAGGCCGGGCTGGCGGTCGACCGCGACGAGGTCGGCAACCTCTTCGGCCGCCGCGGCGAGGCGCGGGTCTGGAGCGGCTCGCACTTGGACACGGTTCCGAACGGAGGCAAGTTCGACGGCGCCCTCGGCGTGGTCGCGGCGATCGAGGCGGCGCAGAGGCTCCCGGATCTACCGCTCGCGGTCGTCGCGTTCCGGGCGGAGGAGTCCGGGCCGATGGGGAGCCGCAGGCTGGCGGAGCTGCCGCAGGCGTTCCTCGAGGTGCACATCGAGCAGGGCCCGAGGCTCGAGCGGCTCGGTGCGCCGCTCGGCGTCGTCACCGGGATCGCAGGCCAGGCCCGCGGCAGCGCCGCGTTCGAGGGCCGGGCCCGCCACGCGGGCACGACGCCGATGGAGGAGCGGTCGGACGCGCTCGTGCAGGCGGCGGAGTTCGTCCTCCGCGTTCGCGACAGCGCCCGGGACGGAGCGGTCGCGACGGTCGGCGCGCTGGAGGTCGACGACGGCGCCACGAACGTCGTGCCCGGGCGGGTCACGGTGTCGGTGGACGCGCGGGCGCCGACCGCGGAGCAGCTCGAGCGGCTGATCGACGCGATCGGCTTCGAGCCGGCCTGGCGCCAGGACCCGGTGGCGATGAGCGGGCCGCCGCTCGACGCCCTCCGCGCGGTGCTGCCCGAGGCCCCCGAGCTCGTCTCGGGCGCCGGCCACGACGCGATGGTGCTCGCCGCGGCCGGCGTGCCGACCGCGATGCTGTTCGTACGCAGCCTCAACGGCGGCGTCAGCCATTGCCGGGAGGAGCTGTCGGCCGAGGATGATGTCGCGCTCGCCGTCGATGCGCTCGAAGCGGCGCTCGGGCTCCTCGTCTCGGCTGTGGACGAGTAGTCACACAGACGCCACGCCGCCGTGACGGACACGCGCGGTTCGCAGCGATACGCTCACCGCGGGTGGCGGGCGGAGCCGCCGCTCCCCACCCCATGAGAGGGCGGGGTGCGCTTCTCTCCTCGGTCAGGTCTCGATGAACACGATCGGCTGGGCGCCTTCCCAGAGCACCTTGCGGCCCAGCTCGCCGAGCGCCTCGCCGCCGTCGAGGACCGTGGCGAAGTGGTTGCCTGCGAGCATGCCGGCCTTGCTGGCGAAGGCGACCGGGCCGTACGGGAAGAGGATCTCCGTCTCGCTCACGCCGCCCGGGTAGAAGAGGATCTCACCCGGCGAGGGGTAACAGGTCGCGTTCTCGGGCCCGAAGCCGACGTCGAGGTCGCCGAACGGGATCCAGCACGACTCGCCGCTCCAGCGCGCATGGATGATCCGCGAGTCCAGCGGCAGCAGCCGCCGGAACGCGGCGACGGTCGCGGGTGCGGCCTCTTCCTCCAGCCGCGCCGTGAAGCGGTAGTCGCCGGACACGATCTCCAGCATCGCTAAGGCGCTCGCTTGCGACGCCGACCAGAAAGGCCGTGCCGGCTCAGCCGGCGCGGCCGTCCAACACACGGTCTGGGATGCAAAGCGAGCCGACCTCCTCTCGAAATCGCCTTTTCGAACCTACTTGATCTTCGCGCCGGCGCGGATCCAGGCGCCGAGCTCCGCGCGCTCCGCCGGCGTCATCCCAGTCGCGTTCCCGAGCGGCATCACCTGCGAGTCGACCGCGACCCGCTGGAGGTCCGCTGCGTGCGCGTGCATCTCGGCGGCCGTGTCCAGCTCGATCCCGAGCGGGGCCGCGTCCACCTTCGTCGGATGCGCCGAATGGCATGGCACGCAGCGCGCCTGCACGATCGCCTGCGCGCGCGCGAACGGAACCGGCGCCGCGGCGGCCGCGCCGCCGGAGCTGCCGCCCGGTCGGATCGCGACCGCGACCACGGCGATCCCGGCCGCCGCCGTCACGAGGATCCACCACGCGTTGCGGCCCGCGTGGTGCAGGTTGAAGAAGTGCCGGATCCACGCCCCGATCGCCATCAGCGCGACCAGCACGAGCCACGCGTAGCTGTGCCCGTACGCCGTCGGGAAGTGGTTGCTGAGCATCGCGAAGACGACCGGCAGCGTCAGGTAGTTGTTGTGGACCGACCGCCGCTTCGCCTCGAGCCCCGGCGCGGGGTCGGGCTCGCGGTAGGCCTCCTTCGCGCGGATCAGCTCCCTGTGCGCCGGGATGATCACGAAGAACACGTTCGCGACCATGATCGTCCCAAGCATCGCGCCGACCTGGAGGTACGCCGCGCGCGGCGCGAACAGCTCGCCGCAGCCCCAGGCCGCGAGGGTCGTCAGCCCGAGCAGGGCGGCGGCGATCCAGAGGTCGTTCCGCACGGTCCGGCAGAGGAGGTCATAGACGAGCCAGGCGACGGCGAGGAGCGCGATGCTGACCGTGATCGCCCAGCCGGTCCCGAGCGGGTCGCCGGCCTGGACGAGGTAGGTCGAAGCGTTGAAGTAGTAGAGGAAGACAAACAGCGCGAACCCGGACAGCCAGGTCGTGTACGCCTCCCACTTGAACCAGTGCAGGACGTCGGGCAGCCGCGGCGGCGCCGGCGTGAACTTCTGGATCCGGTAGAAGCCGCCGCCGTGTACTTCCCACGCCTCGTCGCCGCGCAGGTGGTTGTCGAGCGCGACGAAGTAGAAGGACGTCCCGATCCAGACGATCCCGGCGACGACGTGCAGCCAGCGCGCGAGGAAGGAGAGCCACTCGTTCGCGTACGGATCCATCAGCCGCGCTCCCAGCGGTCGCGGGCGATGGCGACAAGCTCGTGCAGCGCGGTGTCGAGCTCTTCGTCGCGCGTCCGGTCGAGACGCCCGCGCAACACCTCGAGGATCTCCGCCTTCGGCCGGCGGTTGACGAAGACGACGAACCGGAAGCCGAACGTCTCCTCGTAGACCCGGTTCAGGTACGCGAGCTCGGTCACGATAGCCGGGTCGGCGTCGTCGCCCTGCTCGGCTGCGGAGCGTGCCGACAGCCCCGCCCGCGCGCCGATCGCCGGGTGGGCGTCCAACGCCTCGAGCTTCGCGACCTCGTCGAGGTCGGCGATCGCGGCGTCGGCAGTTCCGAGCGGGTCGTCGCGCTGCGCCAGCAGCGCGACAAGGCGCGTGTGCCCCTCGAAGAGCTCCGCGAGCTCGTCCGCGCTCAGCTGCCGCGGTAGGTCGCGCATCCGAACGAGGAGACGAGCAGCGGCACGTGGTGATGTCCGTCCTCGAGCTCGAGCTCCAACTCGACGCGGCGGAAGTACGGCGAGGGCGGCTCGAACGCGAGCCGGTAGCGGCCGGGCTCGAGGTTCTCCGCCAGGCGGGCGCGACCGTCGTCGTCGGTCTCGGCGTACGCGAGCACTTCGTCCCCGCGCCGGAGCTCGACACGGACACCGCTGCCCGGCCGCCCGCGCCCGGTGTCGAGGACGTGCGTCGAGAGCGAGACACTCATCCCGAGAACTTCTGCGCCACGCGCCGGTGCTCCTGCGCGATCTCGGCTTCGTCGGCGCGCACGAGGCGGCCTTCGCGGACGACGTCCTCGCCTGCAACGACCAGCCGCTCGACGCGGTGCGGCGCGCTGAAGACGAGCCCGGCGACAGGGTCGTCTGCGCCGGCGAGCTCGAGCCCGTCGAGGCGCCAGACGGCGAGGTCGGCGCTCTTGCCGGGCTCGAGCGAGCCGAGGTCGTCGCGCTTCAGCACCGATGCGCTCCCGCGGGTGCCGAGCCGCAGCGCCTCGCGGGCGGTCAGCGCCTCGGGGCCGCCGCGGCCGCGGGCGACGAGCAGCGCCTGCTTGACCTCGAGGAAGAGGTCGCCGCGCTCGTTCGAGGCCGTCCCGTCTACGCCGAGCCCCACGCGGACGCTCGCGTCGAGCAGCTGGCGCACCGGCGCGACGCCGGCTCCGAGGCGCAGGTTGGACGACGGACAGTGTGCGACCCCAGTGCCGGTCTCTCCGAAGCGCGCGACGTCGGCGTCCGACAGTTGGACGCAGTGGGCGCACCAGACGTCGTCGTCGAGCCAGCCGAGCTGGCCGAGGTACTCGACGGGCGTGCAGCCGTAGAGCTCCCGGCAGTACGTCTCCTCCTCGACGGTCTCGGCCAGGTGCGTGTGCAGGGTCAGCCCGAGCTTCCGCGCCAGCTCGGCCGACTCCCGCATCAGATCGCCGGTGACCGAGAAGGGCGAGCACGGCGCGACCACAAGCTCCGGGTAGCGCTCCGCTAGCCGCTCGGTCTCGGCCAGCACCGTGTCCGCGTCCTCGACGAGCGAGTCGGGCGGCAGCCCGCCGTGGGACTCGCCGAGGTCCATCGAGCCCCGCGAGGGGACGAGCCGCACGCCGAGCTCCCGTGCCGCGGTCATCTCCGCGTCGATCAGGTCGCCTGCGCCGCTCGGGAAGACGTAGTGGTGGTCGAAGACGGTCGTACAGCCCGACAGCGCAAGCTCGGCGAGGCCGGTGCGCGCGGCGACGTGCTCCGCCTCCTCGTCCAGCTGCGCCCAGACCGGGTAGAGCGCCTTCAGCCAGCCGAACAGGTTCGACTCCTGCGCCCGCGCGCGCGTGAGCGTCTGGTAGAGGTGGTGGTGCG
Source organism: uncultured Actinomycetes bacterium (assembly GCA_963765785.1). GTDB lineage: Bacteria > Actinomycetota > Thermoleophilia > Gaiellales > Gaiellaceae > AC-32. Next base: position 65,912 of record CAVXXW010000001.1, on the reverse strand, counting down.
TGTTCACGAGCCCCGGCGCGACGAGGGCACCGCCGAGGTCGACCCGCTCGTCCGCCTTCGGCTCGGCGCCGCCGCCGGTCGCGGTAACGACGCTGTCGTCGACCAGCACCCAGCCGTCCTCGTGCTCGGTGCCGGCGTCGTCCATCACGACGACGTAGGCATTGCGGAAGAGTTTGCTCACGCCGCGACCTTATGACCTCCGGCGCGTCGACTGGTCATTTCAGACGGCCGCACGAGCAAAGCCCGCACGGCCTGAGACGGACACCGCAAGCGGCGTCCTTACGCTTCCAGCGGGACCAGCTCGAAGCGGTCGACGTCGACCAGGCCCTGGTCGGTGATCTTCAGGCTCGGGATCACCGACAGCGCGAGGAAGGCCATCGTCTGGAACGGCGAGGGCAGCGTGCAGCCGAGCTTCGCCGCGGCCTCGATGCAGCCGCGGCTCGCTGCGACTACCTCGTCGAGCGGCGCCTCCGAGATCAGCCCGGCGACCGGCAGCGGCAACTCGGCGCGCACGCCGCGGTCCTCGACGACGACCACGCCGCCGCCGATCTCCGCCAGCCGCGCCACCGCGCGGGCCATGTCCTGGTCGTCCATTCCGACGACGACGATGTTGTGCGCGTCGTGCGAGAAGGTCGACGCGAGCGCGCCGCTGCGCAGGCCGAAGCCCTGCACCAGCCCGACCGAGCGCCGGCCGGTGCCGAGGTGGCGCTCGACGACGGCGATCTTGGCCAGGTCGCGCTCGGGGTCCGCGACCGCTTCGCCGTCCTTGACGAGCGGCTCTTCGAGGAGCGAGTTCGTCACGATCTGGTCCGGAATCACGCCGATCACGCGCGCGAGCGAAGGCCCTTCCCACGGGAGTGCGAAGTCGCGTGCCGCGACGTGGCGCACGCGTACCGTGTGCTTGACCCACTCCGGCACTTCGACATGCTTGATCTCCCCGACCGGCCGCCCGCGCTTGAGCACCGTGTCGGGCACGAACGACTCGAGGTCCGGGAGCAGCAGCAGGTCGGCCTGGTAGCCGGGGGCGATCGCGCCGAGGTGGCGCAAGCCATGCCAGGTCGCGGGGTTGAGCGTGGCGAGCGCGAGCGCGTCCTCGGGCGGGATCCCGGCCGCGACCGCGTCCCGCACCATCGCGTTCACGTGCCCGTCCTCGGCGATGTGCTCGGGCTCGCGGTCGTCGGTGCAGAAGGCGATCCGGTGCGGGCCGTACTCGCCGACCAGCGGGATCAGCGCGTGCAGGTTCCGCGCCGCCGAGGCCTCGCGGATCAGGAGCCACATACCGGCGCGCAGCCGCTGGCGCCCCTCCTCGATCGTGAACGCCTCGTGGTCGGAGTAGATCCCGGCTGCGGCGTAGGCGTTGAGCGTGCGGCCGACGACGCCCGGCGCGTGGCCGTCGACGTGCTCCGCGCCCGGCAGCGCCAGCTTCGCGAGCTCGTGCTCGTCGCCGGAGACGACGCCCGGGAAGTTCATCATCTCGGCGAGGCCGATCACACGTCGCCGCCGCAGCAGGCCTTCGAGGTCGCCCGGCGAGAGCGGCCGCCGAGGCGACTCGAACGACGAGGCAGGTACGCACGACGAGGCCATGAAGAAGACATCGAGCGGCAGGCCGCCGCAGACGTCGAGCAGCCAGTGCACGCCGTCTGTACCGAGCACATTCGCGATCTCGTGCGGGTCGACGACCACCGTCGTCGTCCCGAGCGGCAGCACCAGGCGCGCAAACTCGTCGACGAGCAGCTTCGACGACTCGAGGTGCATGTGGGCGTCGACGAAGCCGGGACGACCCAGCGGCCGCTCGCGTCGAGCACCTCGTCGCCGTCGTACTCGCCGATCCCGGCGACGTACCCGTCCACCACTGCCACGTCGCCGTCGAGCCACTCCCGCGTGAAGGCCGAGAACACCCGCCCGCCGCGGACGACGAGCTCGGCCGGCTCGTCCCCCCGCGCCACCGCCAGCCGTCGTGCGAGGTCGGGCATGCAAACGACCTTACTAGTCGCTAAGGCGCCGACTTGGCGGCGCCGACCAGAGAGGCCGGGCGAGCTTTGCTCGTGCGGCCGTCTACTACGCTCTGCAAAGTGGAGGTTCTGAGCCCTCGCAGCCTCGAGGAGGCGCTGGCGTTGAAGGCGGAGCGGCCGGAGGCGGTGCCGATCCAGGGCGGTACCGACGTCATGGTCGAGCTCAACTTCGACCGCGCGCGGCCGGCGGTCCTGCTGAACCTGAACGAGGTCTTCGAGCTGCGCGGCTGGACGCGCGACAACGGGATGCTGCGCCTCGGCTCGGGCCTCACGTACACCGAGGCGATGCAGCTCGGCGACCCGCTCCGGGCGCTCGCCGAGGCCTCGCGCACGGTCGGCGGGCCGCAGATCCGCAACCGCGGCACGATCGGCGGCAACCTCGGCACGGCCTCACCCGCCGGCGATGCGCTGCCGCCGCTGCTCGTCTACGGCGCGGTGGTCGAGGTCGGTTCGGTGCACGGCGCGCGCCTCGTGCCGCTCGAGGAGTTCCTGGTCGGGCCGAAGCGCAACGCGCTCGAGCCCGAGGAGCTGATCGTCGCAGTTCGTCTCCCGGTGCCGGGCCCGCGGCAGACGTTCATGAAGGTGGGGCCGCGGAACGCGATGGTGATCTCGGTCGTCTCGCTGGCGATGCTGGTCGAGGACGGCCAGGTGCGGGCCTCGTACGGCTCCGCCGGCCCGGTGCCAGGCCTCGTCACCGGCTCGGCGGACGACCCTGGCCTGCCCGAGCGCGTCGCCGAGGCGGCGAGCCCGATCGACGACGTCCGCGGCAGCGCCCGTTACCGCCGGCACGCGCTCCGCGTCCTGGCCGAGCGCGCGCTCGAGAGGTGTCTCGCGGCATGAAGGTCGCGCTCACCGTGAACGGAGAACGGCGCGAGACCGAGGTCTGGGAGGGCGAGAGCCTGCTCTTCGCGCTGCGCGAGCAGCTCGGGCTGCCGGGGTCGAAGAACGCATGCGAGCAGGGCGAGTGCGGCTCCTGCTCGGTGCTCCTCGACGGCCGGCTCGTTTGCGCCTGCCTCGTCCTCGCGGCGCAGGCCGAGGGCCACGACGTCGTCACGGTCGAAGGGCTGGCGCAGGACGGGCAGCTGCATCCCGTGCAGGAGGCGTTCTCCGAGACCGGGGCCGTCCAGTGCGGCTTCTGCACGCCTGGCCTGATCGTGGCGACCGCCGACCTGCTGCAGCACAATCCGACGCCGAGCGAGGACGAGATCCGCGAGGCGCTGTCGGGCAACCTCTGCCGCTGCACCGGCTACGCGAAGATTTTCGACGCCGTCCGCGCCGCCATGGGGCGGACGTGACCGAGGCGCGGCTGCTCCCGGGAACGAGCCTCGAGCTCGGCCGCATCGGCGAGATCGTCAAGCGCACCGACGCCACGCCCAAGGTGACCGGCCAGTTCGCGTACGCCAGCGATCTCTTCGCCGCGGGCATGCTCTGGGGCCACACCGTCCGCAGCCCGCACGCCCACGCGCGCATTGTCGAGGTCGACATCTCCGAGGCGCTGTCGATGCCCGGCGTGCATGCGGTGCTCACGCACGAGGACGTTCCCGGCGCCAAGACGTACGGCCTCGAGTTCACCGACCAGCCGGTGCTCGCGATCGACCGCGTGCGCTACTTCGGCGAGCCGGTCGCGCTCGTCGCCGCCGAGCACCCGGAACAGGCGCGGCGGGCGGCCGAGCAGATCCGGGTCGACTACGAGCCGCTCGAGCCGGTGACCGACATGGAGCGGGCGACCGAGCAGCCGCCGATCCACGACGAGAACCCGACCGCTGGGCACGGCTTCCGCGACGACCCGCGGCCGAACGTGCTGCGCACGATCGTGGTGCGCCACGGCGACCCAGACGCAGAGGGCGACGTCAGGGTGGACGGCGTCTACGAAGTCGGCATCCAGGACCAGGCGTTCCTCGGGCCCGAGTCGGGCCTCGCGGTGCCCGACGGGGAGGGCGGCGTCGACATCTACGTCGCGACGCAGTGGCTACACGTCGACCGCGACCAGGTCGCGCCCTGCCTCGGGCTGGAGAAGGAGCAGGTCCGGATCCACCTCGCCGGCGTGGGCGGCGCGTTCGGCGGTCGCGAGGACCTCTCGATGCAGCTCCACGGCGCGCTGCTCGCGCTGCACACCGAGCGGCCCGTGAAGATCGTCTACTCGCGCGAAGAGTCGTTCGTCGGCCACGTCCACCGGCACCCGGCGAAGATCTGGATGGAGCACCGTGCAACGCGCGACGGGCGGATCGTCAACGTCCGCGCGAAGATCCTGCTCGACGGCGGCGCCTACGCCTCGAGCTCCGCCGCCGTCTGCTCGAACGCCGCCTCGTTCGCGTGCGGCCCCTACCAGGTCGAGAACGCGCTGATCGAGGCGACCTGCGTCTACTCGAACAACCCGCCCTGCGGCGCGATGCGGGGCTTCGGCGCCGTCCAGGGGTGCTTCGCGCACGAGGCGCAGATGGACAAGCTCGCGGCCGCGCTCGAGATCGACCCGGTCGAGCTGCGGCTCCTGAACGCGCTCCAGCCCGGCGACACGCTGCCGACCGGCCAGCGGCTCATCGGCTCGATGCCGGTTGCGGAGGTGATCCGCCGGGCCGCCGCGCTCCCGGTCCCGGAGCCGGAGGAGCTGCCGCGCGACCCGATCCGCCTTCCAGGCGGCGCCGGCAACACCACCCACGGCCAGGGCGTCAAGCGGGGCGTCGGCTTCGCGGTCGGCTTCAAGAACGTCTGCTACTCGGAGGGGTTCGACGACGCGTGCGCGGCGCGGGTGCGGCTGTGGCTCGGGCCGGACGAGCAGCTCGCGGCAGAGGTGCGCTGCGCGGCGGCCGAGGTCGGCCAGGGCGTGACGGACGTGATCCTCCAGGTAGCGAGAACCGAGCTCGGGACCGAGAACGTCGTGCTGCTGCCCGGCTCGACCGAGGGCGTCGACTCCGCCGGCTCCGCGTCTGCCTCGCGCCTCACGTGGATGACGGCGGGCGCGGTGCGACTCGCGTGCCAGGACGCGCTCGAGGAGTTCCGGTCGAACGGCGGCCGCGAGGTAGACCTCGAGCGGACCTACCACCACACGCGCACCTTCCCGCTCGACCCGGAAACCGGCCAGGTCACCGGCGACCGCGTCCACGTCGCCTACATGACGGCCGCGATGCGCGTCGTCGCCGAAGTCGACGTCGAGCTCGGCCTCTCGCGGGTCGTCTGGATCGGCACGGCCCAGGACGTCGGCAAGGCGATCAACCCGCAGGCCGTCCACGGCCAGATCGAGGGCGGCACCGCCCAGGGCCTCGGGCTCGCGCTAATGGAGGAGATCCAGACGCGGGACGGCCTGATCACGAACGCGAGCTTCACCGACTACCTGATCCCGACGACGCTCGACATGCCGCCGGTCGACGCCGAGCTCGTCGAGGACCCGGAGCCGGACGCGCCGTACGGGGCGAAGGGCGTGGGCGAGCCGCCGACGGTCGTCTCCACCGCGGCCGTCGTCTCGGCGCTACGAGCGGCGAGCGGGCGCGAGCTCGGTCGCGTGCCCGTCCGTCCCGACGACCTCGCCGGGCTCTAGCGCCTCGGCGGACTCCCGCCGCACGACGATCGCGACGGCGGCGAGGATCAGCAGGGCGCCGAGCACGACGCGCAGCGTGAGCTTCTCGTTGAGCACGACCACGCCGAGCGCGATCGCGACGACCGGGTTGACGTAGGCGTAGGTCGCGACCTGCCCGAGCGGCGCGTTGCCGAGTAGCCACGCGTAGGCCGTGTAGCCGACGACCGAGCCGACGAGGATCAGATAGACGAGCCCGAGGATCGAGCGGGTCGACCAGCCCGAGGGGTCGAGATCCGACGCCGAGGTCGTCGCGAGGCCGATCACCGTCAGCACGAGACCGCCGATGAGGGTCTCGTACCCGCTGGCGACGAGCGCGTCCTTCGGCACGGAGATGCGCGGAGAGAGGAACGACCCCACCGCCCACGCGACCGCTGCGACGACGGTCAGCAGCAGGTAGCCGAGCGACCCGGAGCCGCTGCCCGGACGGACGAGCACGGCGATCCCGGCGAAGCCGACGAGCAGGCCGAGGGAGGCGATCCGGTCGGGCCGCTCGCCGGCGGCCAGTCGCAGCAGCAGCATCCAGAGCGGCACCGAGGCGATGATCAGCGACGTCAGCCCGATCGGCACCTTCTGCTCGGTGACGAACAGGATCGCGTTCGCCCCCGGTAGCAGCAGCCCGACGAGTGCAGCGGAGGCGAGCTCCGCGCGCCCGATCCTGAGCGCTCCGCGTCCGCGGCGCCAGAGCACGATCGCGAACATGATCAGCCCGACGATCGTGAAGCGGAGGCCGGCGCCGAAGACGCCCGGGATCGTCTCGCCGGCGAGCTCGATCCCGAGGTAGGTCGAGCCCCAGACGATGTAGACGGTCCAGAGGGCGACCCAGACCTGCGCGCGGTGGCTCACGCCTTGCACAACGTGCGCACGCCCGGGAAACGTCCGCTGCTACCGCTTCAACGTCAGGCCGGCGCCGATGCTAAGCAGGACGATGCCGACCACGCGCCACCAGCCGACGCCGATCTTGTCCGCGCCGAGCCAGCCGTAACGGTCGATCGCCGCGCCGGCCGCGAACTGCCCGGCGAGCAGGAGCGAGACGGTCGCGATCACGCCGATGCGCGAGCCGGCGACGGTGATCGCGAGCACGACGATCAAGCCCATCACCGCGCCGCTCCAGAGCCACAACGGCTGTCGAGCGGCTGCGGCCAGCTCGCCGAGGCCCTGACGCGCGACGAGTAGCAGTGCGAGCGCGAGCAGCGCGGAGAGCGAGGTCGCCCAGGCAAGTGCGCCGAAGGTGCCGACACGGTCGCCCAGCTTTGACATCACAGCCACCTGCACGGAGCCTGCGATCCCAGCGAGCAGAGCAAAGGCGATGACGAGCGTGTTCACGGCGCCAGCGTCGCACGGGCCTCGGACACGAAGAGGGCCGGCGCCGGGCCGGCCCTCCTCGCGGTATGGCTGCTACTTGCTCGTTACCCGGTCGTGACCTTGCTGCCCGACACGGTCGGGTTCTGGCCGAACACCTCGACCTCGGTGACGTGCACCTCGGTGTCCCGCGGCAGGAAGCCCACCGCAGTCGGGCCCTGGGTGGCACGACAGTCGGAGTTGATGTTCGGGTCGTTGTCCTGGTCGCCCTGGTACGACGTCTGCCCCGTGCACTGGTTGTTCGTCACCACGAACTTGATGTGCGTGGCGACCTCCGGGTGCGAGACGTCGAAGTAGCGCAGAGTCATGTCCGGCGTGACCGGACGTGGGTTGACCGACGGGAACGCGTCGGACGCGGTCGAGACGATCTGCGTCCAACCCGCGTCGATCGACCCGTCGCAGGTCGGGTTCGCGGAGTCCTTCCCCGCGCGGCAGGCGAACGCGTCGAACGAGCGGAGTGCCGTGAAGCGGTTGTTCCCCGGCACGAGCAGGGCGGAGACGCCCAGCCGCTTGATCACGTTGCCGTTCGGGTTGACGCCGCCGAGGCCGATCACGAACCAGCGGCCCTGGGCGCTCGCGCCGGTCTGGCCGTCGTTCGTGGCCTCGTTGTCGTCCTGGACGTTGGCGAGGTTCGTGTTCGTCCCGAGGGCATCACCGGCGATCGTCGCGCCCTGCGACGACGAGGCGAAGTTCGGGGCGAAGTGGATCGTGATCTTCCGGTCCTCGCCGGGCCGGAGGTCGCTCGCGTTGAACCGCACCATGCCGTAGCCCGGTGCGACCGCCGTGAAGTTGTACGAGCTCCAGCGCGGGTTGCTCAGGGTCGGAACGAACTGCGCCGTGTTGTCGAGGTTGACCGTCCTCGGCGTCCCGTCGGGGTTCGTGCTCGGGTCGGTGTCCGCGATCTGTACCGAGCGGGCCTGGTAGTCGCCTACGTAGATCTTCGCGTCGACGGGGACCTGCGAGTTCGACTTGCTGTCGGCGAAGAAGGTCAACGTCGCGTTGTTTGCGAGCGGCGACGAGAAGTCGGGCGTGGGATCGGTGTCGGCGTTGGCCGCGTTGCCGCCCGTGCCGACGTTCGGGTTCGTCTGGGCGAACTGGCCGAGGCCTCGCAGCGCGAAGCCCTGCCAGAGCAGGTCCTGATTGGCGCCGCCGAAACGGGCCATGTCGGCCGCCAGCTGCGCATCGCGGGCGTCCTGCATGGTCGGGTTCCGCGGCATCATCACCATCGCGTCGAAGTAGAGCTGGATCCAGCGCCGGTCACCCGGGCAGGTGTTCGAGGACTTCTGGCCGCGGAGGCAGGCGAGGTCCTCGGCGGTTCCGCTCGACGGATACCGCTGGAGGAACAGGTCGCGCAGGTCGATCTGCGTGCGCGATCCAGATCTCGCCGTCGGCGTGCACCTCCGGGCCGACGTTGTCGAAGCCGATGTCGCTGTAGTTCAGTGGATCGGTGTCCGGGTTCTGGCCGGGCTGCGGGAACTGCCCGCCCATCGGCCGGCCCGCGAGGAAGTCGCGGATGCCGTTGTAGCCGTTGCCCGTGACGTACGCGCCCTCGGTGTAGCGATCCGAGCCCGGGACCGGTGCGATGTGGTCCTCGTTCACGAACTCGAGCGCGTCGAAGTCGCCGAAGGCCTCGCCCATCGCGCCGGCCGGGAAGCCCTGCCGGGCGCCGACGCCCTTGCCGATCATGCGGTTCTCGATCGCGTGACCGAACTCGTGCGCGAAGACGGTGACGTCGTAGTCGCCGTCGACGCACGGGGCGTAGAACGCACCCGGCAGCGGCTGCCAGAGGAACATGTTGGTCGACGGGTGCGTCCCGTCGGCGCCCGTGCCCATGTTCGCGTTGTCGCGTGCCCCGTAGGTCAGGCGGACCGCCGCTGATCGCGCCGTCCTGGGACTGGCCGAGGATGGCGTCGTTGCCGACCGGCGTGGCCGTTGGGCCGCCCGGCGTCGGCGACGGGTCGACCGTGTTGATGCCGTTGTTGTACTGCTGGGCGTTCCAGTGGCCCTCGTCCCAGCCGAGGTAGTACGAGTAGTCGTGCATCCGGTTGTGGCCGACGAAGAGGTTGATCGCCGCGGCCGACCAGTCCTCGACGTTCGGGTTCGCCTGGGCCCCGGCCTGGCCGACGGCGGCCAGCGGCGCCGGGTTGCACCCGGACGTGAACCACTGGTTGGTGAACGGGTAGGTGGCCGCGGTGTAGTCGCGGGTGGCGCTGAGCGGCCTCGGGTTGGCCGGGTTGTTGTACGACCGGCCGCCGCCGCTCCAGAGGAGCGCCTCGTCGACGTTGTTGCCGATCGTGCTCTGCGGCGTGCCCTGGACGCCCGCGACGTCCAGCGGGATGTCCCACTGGAACTTCGAGGCGACGCCCAGCGGGTAGACCGTCGTTCCCGGGTCATCCGAGACAACGTTGGTGCAGCCGGCGGTCGCGGTCCAGCAGTAGGACTCCCGTGTGTCCGTGCTCGGGTAGTTCCACGGGAACGCGTTCAGCGGGTTGAACGGCGGGGCGATCGGGAACGCCGACCACACCGGGTCGCTCGCCAGGTTGTCGACCAGGTTCTGCCGGTAGAGCAGCTTGCCGGTCGCCGCGTCGACGATCACGCGGTAGGAGTTCTGGGCGCCGTGGATCGACTGCGTCACGGTCGTGTCGTAGGCTCGGATCGCGCCGTTCCTCGCCGTGCCGAACACGGTCGGGCGCACCGTCTCGGAGCCGCTCAGGCCGCTCGCCGAGATGGCGGTCGTACCGTCGACGGTCTTCCCGAGGGCCGCCGCGTCCGAGACGCGGATGCCCGCGGCGCTGGCCGCCTTGATCCAGGCGTGGACGGGCGTCAGCGAGCGCTTGCCCACGACCGCCTGGTCGCGCGCGAGGCTCGACGACGCGTACACGACCTTCCAGCCGGTCTTCGCCGGAACCACGGTCACGGTCACCACGCCGTCGGCCGAGAGCGCACCGCCGAAGGTCTGGCGGAACGAGACGGCGTGGGCTTTGCTTCCGCGAAGCGGCGCCGCGGTCAGCACCCTCAGGCCCTTGATCGTGCGCAGCCCGAAGACCGCCTTGTGCGCGGCGAGCCAGTCGAGCGCGGCCGACTCGGCAGATGGTGCCTTGAGCCCGGCCGCGAGATAGCCGCCGTAGTGGATGACCGAGGCCGGCGTGCCGAGCGGGCCCCAGGAAACTCGACCGTGGATCGACCGCGCCGACCGGAGCTGTGCCCGGGTGGGTGCGACCTTCCCGCGCGAGTCGAAGTCGCGGAGGCCGGCCGAGTGAGTGTCGAGGCTGACGACTGCGAAGCCGCTCGACGTGAGCGTCAACGCAATCACTGACAGCCCCGCAAGGACGAGCAGCCGAATCGCTCCTCCTCGCCGAGGCATGACGCTGAGGCGTCTCATGCGTCCCCCCTTGCGGTTGTTTTTCGTGTCCGCAGCCACGCGGCCGCCGCAGTAGGTCAGCGGCTGCTATCCGGTTCTATACCAAACCGACGCCGCGCCCGTCGGGGTGACGGAAGCTAGGGTCCGCTCCGTCCCACGACAGGGGAGGTCTGGATGGTCAGAGCCTTCGTGCTCTACGAGAGCGAGCCGGACGGAGAGCGGTATGCGCGCCACGCGGAGCTCTGCCACAAGGTGCCCGGCGGGACGTTCCGCCACGGCAAGGTGTTCGGCGCGCCGATGGGCGAGCCGGCGTACGCGTACTACGCCGAGTGGGAGTTCCCGGACCGCGACGCGTTCAAGGAGGCTGCCCGCAGCGAGGAGTTCATGGCGACCGGCAAGGATGCGATGGAGATGGGCGGCCGCTTCCACGTGCTCTTCGCGGACGTCTCGTGACCGAGTCGCAGCCCGACGCGCCTCGGCCGCGCGCTCCCGAGGAGCTCGGCTTCGAGCGGATCGTCTACGAGAAGGCGCCGCCCCGCGCGACGATCACGCTCAACCGGCCGGAGATCCTGAACGCGTTCGACTTCCAGATGCTGCGGGAGATCGCGCGGGCGTGCGAGGACGCGTCGTGGGACGACTCGATCCGGGTCGTCGTGATCACCGGCGCCGGCCGCGCGTTCTGCGTCGGCGCGAACCTGCGGGAGTGGGCCGACCACTACGTCGGCAAGCCGACCGAGTACTGGAAGTGGTTCGGCGCCTTCAAGGACATGCACGACCGGCTGCGAGAGATCGGCAAGCCGACGCTCGCGCGGATCAACGGGATCGCGGTCGGCGGCGGCAACGAGCTCCAGATGGCGTGCGACCTCGCGGTGATGGTGGACGAAGCGTTCATCCGGCACGTCGGGCCGGAGCACGGCTCGGTGCCGGCGGGCGGCGCGACGCAGTGGCTCTCGATCATGGTCGGCGACCGCCGCGCGCGCGAGATCGTGCTGATGTGCGACGAGATCCCGGCGAAGCAGGCCGAGGAGTGGGGCCTCGTCAACTGGGCCGTGCCGGCAGCGGAGCTCGACGCGAAGGTCGACGCGGTGGTCGAGAACCTCGAGCGCAAGCTGCCGCAGACGACGCGCTACGCGAAGCAGCACCTGAACTTCTGGCGCGACCTCGCGTGGCACGAGACGATCAACCACGCGCGCGACTGGCTCGCGCTCTCGATGGCGACCGACGAGCCGAAGGCCGCCATCGAACGCTTTCTGGAGAAGAAGTGAGCCTGGTCCTGACGGAGCGCGAGGGCCCGGTCGCGGTCGTCCTGCTCAACCGGCCGGAGGCGCTGAACGCGCTCTCCGACGACCTGATGGAGCAGCTCGTCGACACGCTCCAGGAGCTCGACCGCGACGACGCCGTGCGCGCCATCGTGCTCGGCGGGAACGAGCGCGCGTTCGCGGCCGGCGCCGACATCGGCGAGCTCGCGCAGGCGTCCGCGATCGACCTCTACTACCAGCGCCGAGTCGAGCGCTGGGACGCGATCCGCACGATCTGGAAGCCGCTCGTCGCGGCCGTGTCGGGCTTCTGCCTCGGCGGCGGCTGCGAGCTGGCGATGAGCTGCGACCTGATCGTCGCGTCGGAGACGGCCCAGTTCGGCCAGCCGGAGACGAGCCTCGGGATCATCCCCGGCGCGGGCGGCACGCAGCTGCTGACGCGCGCGGTCGGCAAGGCGGTTTCGATGGACGTGATCCTCAGCGGCCGGCGGCTCTCGGCGCACGAGGCGCTGCAGGCGGGCCTCGTCGCACGCGTGGTCGTCAAGGAGGCCTGGCTCTCGGAGGCGAGGCGGGTCGCGCGCGACATCGCCGAGAGAGGCCCCGTCGCAACCAGGCTGGCGAAGGAGTCGGTCAAGCGCGCCTACGAGACGACCCTGTCCGCCGGCGTCGAGGCCGAGCGCCGCGCGCTCTACCTCGCCTTCGCGAGCGAGGACGCGGGCGAGGGCCTGACCGCGTTCACGGAGAAACGCAACCCAGAGTTCAGAGGGAGGTAGTCATGCCCGACATCGACGAGCTGCTGCGAGGAGCACAGGATGCGATTGCCGCCAAGCGCGTCTACGGCGAGCCGGTCGAGCGCGACGCGGTGACGGTGATCCCGGCCGCCGCCGTTCGCGGAGGAGGCGGTGGGGGCGGAGACGACGAGAACAACGGCGGTGCCGGCTTCGGGCTGATGGCGCGCCCGGTCGGCGCCTACGTGATTGGGCCCGGCGACAAGGTCGAGTGGAAGCCGGCCGTCGACGTCCAGCGGCTGATGGCGGGCTGGCAGGTCGTCGCCGGCCTCGCGGTGCTCGCCGTCTGGTCGCTCGCCCGGCGCCGCTAGCAACGGCCCAACGCATGAGCAGGCTCGCGCGCTTCCTCGAGCCGCCGCGGCTCCGAACGCTCGAGACCGAAGCGGAGCGCCGGGCGACATGGCTCGAGCTGTTCCTCGACCTCGTCTTCGTCGCCGCGGTCGCGGAGGTGGCCTCGACGCTCAGCGCCGACCCGACGGCGGCCGGCTTCGGGCGCTTCCTCGCCCTCTTCCTGCCGATCGCCTGGGCGTGGGCCGGCTTCGCCTTCTACGCAACGAGGTTCGACACCGACGACCTCGTCTACCGCCTTTTCACCCTGCTCGGCATGTTCGCGGTGGCCGCGCTGGCGAGCACCGTCCCGCACGCGCTCCACGGCGGCCAGAACGCCTTCGCCGTCGCCTTCGTCTGCGTACGCCTCGTCCTGCTCGCCCTCTACGTCCGCGTGTACCGCGACCTGCCCGCCGCCAAGGCCCACGCGGGCTGGTTGATATTCGTCTTCGGGACAGGCGTCTGCATCTGGCTCGTCTCGCTCGCCGTGCCGGTCCCGTGGAAGTACGTGCTCTGGGGCGCGGCACTGCTGTTCGAGCACGCCGGCCCGGTCAGGGCCTGGCACCTGCTCGGCAACATGCCGGTCGACCCGCGCCACCTGCCGGAGCGCTTCGGCCTGCTCGTCCTGATCGTCCTCGGCGAGGGCGTGATCGGCGTCGTGCTCGGCACCGCGCACGTCAGCTGGACGCTCGGCTCGGGCACGGTGGCCTTCGTCGGGTTCCTCACCGGCGCCGCGATCTGGTGGCTGTACTTCGACTTCCTCGACGCGGGCGTGGTCCTGACGCGGAACGTGCTCAGCGGGATCACGTACACCTACGCGCACTACTTCGTCGCTGCGGGCATCGCCGCGCTCGGCGTGGGCGTGAAGCTGACGATCTTCTCCGTCCAGCCGGGGCCGCGCTACGACGACATCGGCTGGATCGCGGCCGCCGGGGCGGCGCTTTGCATGGGAGGCCTGGCCGCGATCCAACTCGCGGCGCCGCCGATGCTCTTGGACGCCGACGTCGTCATCCGCCTCGCGACGGCGGCCCTCTCGCTGGTACTGGTCGGGCTCTCGAGCGTGCTCTCGCCCGTGCTGATCCTCTGGTTGCTGGCCGCGGTGCTCGTCGCGCAGGTGCTCGCCGAGCTCGCGGGCCACGAACGGCACACGCGGCCGGCGGCCGGGCCGATCTAGCCGGCCAGCTCCGCGGGAACGAGCGCGAGCTCGAGCTCGCGGCCCTCGCGGAGGACGCGCAGCGAAACCGGCGCGCCGATCTTCTCCACGACCATCAGTCGCTGGATGTCTGCCACGTCGGTGACCGCCTCGCCGTCGAGCTCGACGATTAGGTCTTCGGCGCGGAGGCCGGCCGCCGCGGCCGGCGAGTCGTCCGCGACCTGCACGACCTCGACGCCGGAGTCGCGTCCGAGCCGACGCGCGACGCGCGGAGGCAGTGGTCGCGAGCCGCCCGCGATCCCGAGGTAGGCGCGCCGGAAGCGGCCTTCGGTCATCAGCGCGCCGACGATCGCCCGGGTCGCCGAGTTCACCGGGACCGCGAGGCCGAGGCCGACGCCGGCGACGGCCGTGTTGATCCCGACCACCCGTCCTCGGCCGTCGGCCAGCGCGCCGCCGGAGTTGCCCGGGTTCAGCGCCGCGTCGGTCTGGATCACGTTGTCGACGATCCGGCCGCTCGCCGTCGGCAGCGAGCGCCCGAGCGCCGAGACGACGCCCGCGGTCACCGAGCCGGCGAAGCCGTTCGGGTTGCCGATCGCGACGACCAGCTGGCCGACGCGCAGCCATTCCGCGTCGCCGAGCTCGGCCGCCACGAGGTCGTCGGCCTCGGCGCGAAGCACCGCGAGGTCGGAATGCGGGTCCGAGCCGACCACGGAGAACGCGAGCTCGCGGCCGTCCACGAAGGAGGCGCGGCCGCCGCGTGTCGAGCCTTCGACCACGTGCGCCGAGGTGACGAGGAAGCCGTCCGGCGTGATCACGACGGCGCTGCCGCCGCCCGTGCGCCGCCCGCGCGAGACGCGCAGGTTCGCGACCGACGGCGCCAGCCGCTCGGCGACGGAGATGACCGCGTCCGAGTAGGCGTCGAGCGCTTCCTGCTCGGACGAGATGTACGTCAACCCGGCCATCCGCCGAAGCTAGCAACGCGGTTATAGGCTGCGGCGGATGGCCGAGGTCGAGACCAGCCGCGACGGCGCCGTCCTGACGATCACGCTCAACCGGCCGGACGTGCTGAACGCGTTCACGGCCGAGATGCACCGCCAGCTAGTCGGCGCCTTCAAGGAGGCGCGTGCCGAGGACGTGCGTGCCGTCGTGATCACGGGCGCGGGCCGCGGCTTCTGCGTTGGACAGGACCTGAACGAGTTCGGCGAGGCCGCGCGCGACATCGCCGGGCGCCTGCGCACGAATTACCACCCGACGATCCGCGCGGTGCGCGAGCTCGAGAAGCCGGTCATCGCCGCGGTGAACGGGCCCGCCGCCGGCGCCGGGCTCAGCTTCGCCTGCGCCTGCGACCTGCGCGTTGCCGCAGAGAGCTCGACCTTCGTGCCCGCGTTCATCAACATCGGCCTCGTCCCGGACATGGGGGGCACCTTCTTCGTCACGCGGCTCCTCGGCCCGTCGCGGGCGTTCGAGTGGATGACGTCCGGCAGACGGCTGACCGCGGAGGAGGCACTCGAATGGGGCCTTGTCTCGGAGGTCGTGCCCGACGACGGCCTCGCAGGTCGCGCTGCCGAGTGGGCCGCGCAGCTCGCCACGATGCCGACGCGCGGCATCGGGATGAGCAAGCGCCTGTTCGACAGCGCCGACCGGGCGACGCTCGAGGAGCAGCTCGAGCGGGAGGCCGAGCTGCAGGCCGCCGCCACGCAGACGAGCGACTTCCGCGAAGGAGTGGACGCCTTCCTGCAGAAACGGGAGCCGCGCTTCGAGGGTCGCTGACGATGGAGGGACACGACATGGAAACCGCAGCAGCAGCTCGCGTGCCGGCAACGCACCCCATCCGCCTGATCGTCAACGACGACCTCCAGCGGACCCGCCTGACCGTCTTCTTCCGACTGATCCTCGCGATCCCGCTCTTCCTCTGGCTCACGCTCTGGGGCGTGATCGCCGCGCTCGCGGCGATCGTCAACTGGTTCGCGACCCTCGCCGTCGGCCGCTCCCCCGACGGGCTGCACGGCTTCCTTGCGACCTTTCTGCGCTTCGCGACGCACGTGCGCGCGTACACGCTTCTGATCGCCGACCCGTACCCGGGCTTCACCGGCCGTGAGGGCAGCTACCCGATCGACCTCGAGGTCGCGCCGCCAGAAGACCAGAACCGGCTGACCGTCTTCTTCCGACTGATCCTCGCGATCCCGGCGCTGCTCCTGACGAACATCCTCTCGAACCTCTCGCAGTTGCTGGGCATCTTCAGCTGGTTCATCGCGCTGGTGCTGGGGCGCGTGCCGGAAGGCCTGCGCAACTTCGCGGCGCTGGCGCTGCGGTTCGAGACGCAGACGTACGCCTACGTGATCGTGCTGACCGGGAAGTACCCGAGCCTGAACGTCGGCATCGAATCCTAGCTCGGCCGGAACAACAGGGCGTAGAACCCCGCTCCCGCCAGCAGGAGGACGGCCCACGCGACGGAGAGGTGCGGCTGCAGCACATCCGGGATCTGCCACGCGGTCCAGCCGCGCTTGGTGACCTGCTCGACCCAGAGGTCGTTGGCGAGGTTCCCGAGGGCGTAGGCCAGGAGCAGCGCGAGGTACGCCGCGGTCGCGACTCGTAGGCGTCGCCGCTGGATCGTGCCGACGAGCCGCGAGAGCAAGAGCACCGAGAGCGCGAGCAGGAGGCCGTCGAGGCCGTGGTGGTGGCCGTGGTGCACGGCCGCGTGCGAATAGCCGGCGCCCGGCTCGGGTCTGATCGCGCCGGTCTCGAAGATCCAGCCGAGGAGCGGCACGCCGTCGAGGAAGAAGCCGAGCTCGGCGGCGATGTAGGGCGCGCTCGCGAACACGAGCACCGCCGCCGCGGCGACGCGGGCTCGATCGCCGGTTCGGGTGGCGTGCGAGGGCTCAGGCCGGCCGGAGCGACGGGCCCAGACGCTCAGTACGACCGCGAGCGCGACGCCGAAAACGGCGGGGAGGTTCGCCCACTTCGCATCGAGGTCGTTCGGCGTCTGGACGCCCGGGATCGCAACGGTCGCGCAGAGGACGGCCGCGACGACCGCGGTCACCGTCGCACGCCGGTCGTCGAGCCGGTCGACCGCAATCGCCAGCACGGGCAGCGCCGCGAGCGCGGACGAGAAGCTGAGGAAGACGAAGGCGCGCCCCGCGCCGCCCGCGAAGCCAGAATGCGACACCTTCCACAGCTCGCTCGGCGGCAGCCGCCAGTACGTGACGAACACCGCGACCGTTGCGAGCCCGAACAGCAGCCAGACGGTCGCCACCTCCCACAGAAGCGTCGGCGGTCGGCTCGGCTCGGCTCGTCCCGTGACCCGCGGAGCCTACGCCGGGGATGCCTGCGCGAGCGCGAGTTCGTACGCCTCGCGGATGCGCGCGAGCAGCTCCGCAACGAGCTCGTCGGCCGGGCGGAAGCGCGCGGTGACCGGCAGGCCCGAGTTGTGAACTCCGCGTAGACCATCCGCGGTCGGACGCGGACGTCCGGTCCGAGCTTCTCGACCGCCGGCCGCAGCCGCAGCCACAGCGGCAGCAGCTCCGCCTTGGTCGAACAGCGCCAGTAGCCTGGCCTCGGCTTCCATCACCATGCTCGTGTGATTCCACGCGTGAGGCTGGGGAAACCGAATGCGCTCGGCGGCCTGGACGTCGAGCTGCGGCGACGACGAAGGGAGTCAGGGTGATGCAGACGGTCACGCCCTATCTGCTCTACGAGGACTGCGACGCGGCGCTCGACTTCCTGTCGCGTGCCTTCGGCTTCGCGGAGGTGCTCCGCTACACCGGCAAGGGCGGCTACGTGAACCACGCCGAGATGAAGGTCGGCGAGAAGGACCGCATCTTCCTGGGCGACCCCGGCGACGACTACGAGAATCCAAAGCGTGTCGGGCACGAGACGGTCGGGATTTACGTCGAGGTCGACGAGGACGTCGACGCGCTCTGCGAGCGGGCGCGCGCCGCCGGCGCGGCGATCATCGAGGAGCCGACCGACCAGGAGTACGGGGAACGCCGCTTCACGTCGAGGGATCCCGAGGGGCACGTCTGGTTCTTCGGACGCCAGATCAAGCAGGTTGCCCCCGAGGAGTGGGGCGCGGAAGTGCGCTAGGCCGGAACGCGGCGCTGTCCGGCGCGAACGTGAGCGTCAGGTGAAGCACCGTCGCGAGGCCCATCGCGATCGCAAGCGTGGGCTGATCGGCGTCCGCGAGCGCGGCGACTGCCGATCCGAACACGAGCAGCTCGAGCAGCAGCTTCCACGGGTCGGCCACTCGAACCTTCGCCTTCGGCGCGACCCAGCGCCCCCAGACGAGAGCGATCGCGAGCGGCGCCGCCACGACCAGCACCCAGCGCCAGACGCCGCGGTGCTCGCTCCAGCCCCAGTACGCGACCGCCGCCAGGGCGGAGAGCTCGAGCAGGAAGCGAAGCCCGTCGTTCGCGGGGCGCACGGACTAGATGGTCTTGAACTGCTCGAACGGCTGCCTGCAGTCGCGGCAGTAGCGCAGCGAGCGGCACGGCGTCGGTCCGAAGATGTTCTCGAGGGCGGTGTCGCGCGAGCCGCAGTACGGGCAGCGGAAGCCGTTCGACTGCAGCTGTACGAGGGTCGGAGCCTCGGAACGCGGGGTTGGCGGCGCGAAGCCGGCGGCACGGAGCTTCTCGCGGCCTTCCGGCGTGATGCGGTCGGTCGACCAGGAGTCGTCGAGCACGACCTCGACCTCAGGCGTAGCGCCGAGCTCGGCGATCCGCTCGGCCATCTGCGTCCGCATCGCCTCCAGCGCGGGGCAGCCGAGGAACGTCGGCGTGAACTCGACGTGCACACGCTCTTCCTCGACGCGAACGTCGCGCACGACCCCGAGATCGACGACCGAGATGACCGGGATCTCGGGGTCAGGCACCTCGGCGAGGGCGTCCCAGACCTCGGCCTCGGTCACCATCTCGTGCCCGCCGGCTGCGAGCGGCGCACGCTCGTCATCTCGTCCCACAGCTCCTGCAGCTCCGGCGAGTGGCCGTTTCGTTCCTCGACGAGCGGGCGCAGCTCCTCGAGCGCGGACTCGTAGCGCGGCTCGCCCTTCAGGCGCTCGTGCCACATCTCGGCATGCAGCCGGTGGTAGGCCTCCTCACGGTCGATCTTGGCGGCGAGCCCCGCGAGCTCCTGGTCGTCCGACGCCTTCAGCCGCGCGAGCCGCTCGGCGTCGGCCTGCTCGTACAGCACGTGCCGCGCGATCGTCCGCTCCCACTCCGGCAGGCGCAGCTCGACCAGGCGCGAGCAGCGGTACTCGTCCGGCTGCCGGTCGAAGGCAAGCTCGTCGGCGGTCGTGCCGAGCTCGAGCGCGGCCAGCTCGTAGAGCGCCCGCGCGTGTCCGATCTCGTTCTGCGCGATCGACGAGAAGGCGACGTCCTCCTCGAGGAACGGCGCGATGCCCGTCCACTCCGAGTCGCGCCAGCCGAGGATCAGCTCGTCGTCAGCGATCTTGAGGAGCAGTTGTGCCCGCTCGTCGCTCACCTTCGGTTCGCTCCCGTGGGGGAAACCAGGTTTCCCCCACGTGCCCCCTTCTTCTCCAAGTTCGCCTCGGCTCCGCCGAGGACTTCGATCGGGGAAACCTCCCGGTTTCCCTCCTCGCCTTCCACCGCGCCGGCCATGGAGCTCATCTCGCGCCTCGGTCCCTAGCCGTGCCGGCGCGCTCACGTGCCTCCTTCAGCTTCTCCTTGAGCGGATAACCGTCGACGCGGTGGTAGTTGCGGTTCAGCTCGTCGACGAACTCGTCGATCCGCATGATCGAGCTGCGCTCGACGACCCAGAGCGCGACCGACTCGCCGCGCCTGCCGTACTGCTCGCGCGCATAGGCCTCCGCGAAGCGCTCGTCGGCGGCCTCGATCGAGCCTGCGTGCTGGAAGGGCTGCCCCTTGCGCTCCTGCCTGAAGACCTCGTAGATCACGCTGCGAGCAGGACGCTTCGCACCCAGGCGGAGTTCTCGCGGGCGCGCCGGCGCAGGTCGAGCCGGTCGTCCGTCTTCGGCCCGTGCCCGGTGACGACGTTCATCAACTCGTCCCAGTCGGGCTCGGTGTAGAGCCAGCGGCCGGTCTCCTCGTCCTTGCGCAGCTCGGGGTCCGGCACCGTCAGGCCGAGCTCCCAGATCTGCGGCACGTAGCCGTCGAGGAACTGCTGCCGCGCCTCGTCGTTGCCCTGGCTCTTGATTCGCCAGATCACCATCGGGTCCTCGTCGGCCGCGATCGGGTTCCCGTGGAACTGCATCAGCGGGCCCCACCAGCGGTTCAGCGCCTCCTGCACCAGCTCGCGCTGGTCGTCGGTGCCGTTCATCAGCGTCAGCACGACGTCGCGGCCGTGGAGGATGTGGAACGACTCCTCCCAGCAGATCTTCTTCATGATCCGCGCGTACGGCGCGTACGAGCACTTGAGCAGCGCCTTCTGGCTGATGATCGCCGCCGCGTCGACGAGCCATGCGATCACGCCGACGTCGCCCCAGGTCTTCGTCGCGTAGTGGAAGACGTTGTGGAACTTCGACTTGCCGGAGATCAGGTCGTCGAGGCACTCCTCGCGCGGCTTGCCGAGATCCTCGACGACGCGGTAGATCAGCTGCGCGTGACCGACCTCGTCCTGCACCTTCGCGGTCAGGGCGAGCTTCCGCTGCAGCGTCGGTGCGCGGAGGATCCACTCGCGTTCGGGCAGCACGCCCATCAGCTCGGAGTTCGCGTGCATCTCGACGAACTTCCGCAGCCGGGCGCGGTATTCGTCGGGCATCCAGTCGGTCGACTCGACCTGGCCGCCGGACTGCACGTACTCGAGGAACTCCTGCTCGCGCTGCTCCATCCGAGGCCTCCCAACCGAACGATCGTTAGGCTGGCAGTGTAGTGGCTCTCGGCACGGTCGGCTTGCTGCATCCCGGCGAGATGGGCGCTGCCGTCGGCGCGGTGCTGCGCGGGCAGGGAATCCGCGTCGTCTGGGCGTCGGAGGGTCGCAGCGCGGAGACGCGCGCCCGCGCCGAGGCCGCCGGGCTGGAGGACGTCGGCTCGGTCGACACGGTCGCACAGAGCGACGTCGTCTTCTCGATCTGCCCGCCGCACGCAGCGCTTGGGGTCGCGCGGTCGGCGCGCTTCGCCGGCGTCTACGTCGACGCGAACGCCGTCTCGCCGGCCACCGCGGCGGACGTCGCAGAAGCCGTCGGCGAGTTCGTCGACGGCGGCATCGTCGGGTCGCCGCCGCGTGAGCCCGGCACGACGCGGCTCTACCTCTCGGGCGAGAGGGCCGGGGACGTCGCCAAGCTGTTCGACGGCTCTGCACTTGACGCGCGGGTCGTCTCGAACGCCTCGGCGGTGAAGATGGCCTACGCGGCCTGGACGAAGGGAACCGCCGCAATGCTGCTCGCGATCCGCGAGCTCGCGCGCCGCGAGGGAGTCGAGGCGACGCTCGTCGCCGAGTGGGAGCTCTCGCTGCCGGAGCTGCGCGAGCGCCACGAGCGGGCCGAGCGCTCCGCCGCCGCGAAGGGCTGGCGCTGGGTCGCCGAGATGGAGGAGATCGCCGCGACCTTCGAGGCCGACGGGCTGCCCGGCGGCTTCCACCGCGCGGCCGCAGAGGTCTACCGGCGCCGATGAGCGCCCGCCGCGAGGAGCTCACCCGCCAGGCCGCGCGGCTGTTCGCGCAGAAGGGCTACCACGGCACCTCGATCGGCGAGATCGCCGAGGCGCTCGGCGTGCAGAAGGGCTCGCTCTACGCGCACATCGAGTCGAAGCAGGATCTGCTCTACGAGACGATGCGCGCAGGCGCCCGCGCGTTCCACGCCGGGCTCGACGCGATCGACGAGTCGCTGCCGGCGACCGAGAAGATCAGGCTCGCGCTCCGCTCGCACCTGCGCGTGGTCGCCGACCAGCTGGACGTCGCGACGGTGTTCGTGCAGGAGTGGCGCTACCTCGAGGGCGAGCGGCGGCACGAGATCCTCGCCGAGCGTCGCCGCTACGAGGAGCGCATTCGCGCGCTCTTCCGCGAGGGCCGCGAGCTCGGCGAGCTGCGCAGCGACCTCGACGATGCGACCGCCGCGCTGCTCGCGCTCTCGGCCTCGAACTGGGCGTACACGTGGCTCCGGCCCGGTGCCGACACGGACGACCTTGCCGACCGCTTCTACGAGCTGTTGCTGAACGGCATGCGCGGCTACGCGACGCCGGACTGACCGAACGGCAGCCGGCTGTGCTCGTGCCACTGGCCGTCGTGATCCTCGACGAAGACGCTCGCCTCTTCGACGCGCGTCGTGACCGGGAGCTGCGGCTCGACGCTCGCGGCGATCCGGTCGAGCACGGCAGGGTCGGGCGACTCGGCCACGGTCAGGTGCGGGACGATCGTCTCGTAGTGGCCGCCGTAGGGCGGCTGGTCCGGCCATTCGCGCTCGATGGCGTGCGTGAGCGCGACGAACGGCTCGCTCGGCTCGGGCTCGAGATAGAGAACCTCGGGCAGGCGCGCCGTCCTGGCGAAGGTCAGGTCGAAGGCCGGTGTCGCGGCGAGGATCTCGCCGAGGCGCCGCTCGACCTCGCCGAGCCGGGCAGGCTCGACGAACGGAAAGAGGATCGTCACGTGCGCCGGGATCCCGGCCGGCGCGTCGAAGGTGTACTGCAGCCGCCACTCGCCGACGACCGGTTCCGCCTCCTGCACCTGGACCAGAACGGCCGATCTCATGGCCGCCACCGCCTGCTGCGGTCGGGGTCGTCGGTCTCGGAGGCCACGTGGCCGGGGCGTGACATGCTCGCCAAGGTTATGGAAGTCGCCCTGATCGTGAACCCGTTCGCGAGCGCGGTCACCGAAGCCCGCGTGCGGGCGGTCGAGGAGGAGCTCGGGCGGGTAGCGCAGGTGCGGACGCTGTTCACCGAGCGTCCCGGTCACGCCGTCGAGCTCGCCGGCTCGGCGGAGGACGACGCGATCGTCGTCTTCTCGGGCGACGGCGGCTTCAACGAGGTGCTGAACGGTGTGCGCGACTCGCAACCGCTCGGGCTGCTGCCGGGCGGCGGGACGAACGTGATGGCTCGCGCGCTCGGCCTGTCGCGCCACCCGCAGGCGGCGGCGCGCGAGGTGGCGGACGCGCTGGCAGCCGAAAGGACGCGCACGATCTCCGTCGGCCGCGTCAACGGCCGGCGCTTCGGCTTCAACGCCGGAATCGGCTTCGACGCCGAGCTCGTGCGCCGCGTGGATGCGCTCGGCCGTCGCGAGGACGGCCGCCGTCCCGGTGACCTCGCGTTCGTCGCGGCGGCGACGCGGCTCGTCGCCGGCCAGCGTGCGCGGTTCGAGCCGGCGCTCGAGGTGCGGGGCCTCGGCCGCGTCGCGTTCGCGCTCGTCGCGAACTGCGACCCGTACTCGTACGCCGGACGGTTCGCGCTTCACGTGGCACCAGAGGCGCGCTTCGAGCTCGGGCTCGACCTGGTCGCACCGCGCGAGGTGGAAGGGGCGGCGATCGCGCGCCTGCTCGGCTACATCCTCCGCGGCCGCGGGCAGGAGCGCGCGGCGGACGTGCTGTACGCGCATGACCTCGACCGCATCGAGATCGCCTGCGACCGCCCGCTGCCGCTCCAGACGGACGGCGAGGACCTCGGCGACGTCGAGAGCGCGGTCTTCGAGGCCGAGCGCGGGGCCGTGTCAGTGCTCATCTAGTGTTCGGCCATGACCGGGCGGAGGCTTGTCCTGTCGGGTGCGGCCCTGCTGGCGCTGCTCGCGGTGGTGGCCGTGGCGAGCCGCGCGCACAAGCCCGGCGGCGGCACGAGCGGCGGCGGCGCGAAGGTCCCGCCGGTGGCGCTCGAGTACCTCGGGGTGCTCGCGTTCGCGATGATCCTGGTCGGCGGTGCAGTCGCGGTCTTCGCACTCGCCGACAACCGGCGCCGCAGGGCGCTGGCCGGCAAGACGGGCTGGCGGCGCTCGCTCGGCGGGATCGTGTTCGGGATGCTCGCCGCGGTGGTCGCGCTGCTGTTGATCCGTCACGCGCACCCCAGTCCTGGCCGGCGGTTCTTCGGCGCCTTCGGGCCGACGGGGATCGTGAGCGGACAGGGCACGACCGGCAGCGCCGCGGTGCGCGCCGCCCAGCAGCAGCAGACCGAGTCCGACTGGCTCGGCGCCGTCATCCTCGGCGCGATCCTGATCGGGCTCGCCGCGGCCGTTGCGAGCGCGGCCGCGTATCGGCGATCGCACGGCGACCTGCTCGAAGAGGAGGCTGGGCTCGCCGCCGCCCTCGACGCGGTCCTTGCCGACACGCTCGAGGATCTCTACGCCGAGCGCGACCCGCGCACGGCCGTGATCAACGCCTATGCCCGCATGGAG
Organism: uncultured Actinomycetes bacterium; assembly: GCA_963765785.1. Taxonomy (GTDB): domain Bacteria; phylum Actinomycetota; class Thermoleophilia; order Gaiellales; family Gaiellaceae; genus AC-32. The sequence goes on along the minus strand of CAVXXW010000001.1, from coordinate 41,804 downwards.
CAGACTTTCGCGGCGTACCGTGTCCCGCGCGAGGAGGCCGAGACCTCGCTCGAGTACGTCGAGCGGGCGCTCGACCGCCTGAACGTGAGCGGCTGGGCTGTGCGCCGGCTGACGAACCTCTTCGAGCGCGCGAAGTTCAGCTCGCACGAGGTCGGGACGACGATGAAGGACGACGCGATCGAGACGCTCGCGAGCGTGCGCGCCGAGCTCGAGGCCGGCGAGCACGAGGCGGTCGCGTGAAACGGCTCGCGATCAGCTGGGGCGCGTTCGCGGTGCTCGCGACGATCGCGCTCCTGCTCGCGCGGCTGTTCGAGCCGGGGCGCTCTGAGCTCGAGCTGGACGTGTTCCTGCTCGCCGTCGGCGGCGCCGCCCTCCTGAACGTCGTCATCCTGATCCGCGAGTCGTATCCGCTCGAGCGGCCGGTGACGCAGATCGCGCGCGCGCTCGAGCGCGACGACCCGGAACCGCAGCGCCTGCCGGAGCTGGAACGGGTCGAGCGCGAGCTGACAATGGCGACGGCGACGTCCTTCGACCTGCACACGCGCTTCCGCCCGCTCGTCCGTGACATCGCGACTGCGCGGCTCGCCGTCCGCGGCAGGAAGCTAGAGGAGAGCCAGGACGAGCTCGGCGACGAGCTCTGGGCGCTCGTGCGGCCCGATCGTCCCATCCCGACCGACCGGCACGGTGCGGGCATCGCGCCGGCGAGCGTGCGGCGCATCGTCGAGCGGCTAGAGGTGCTGTGAACGTCGAGGAGGTCGCCCGCCGCGCCGACGCGGTCCTCGACGAGGTCGAGCGCGCGGTCGTCGGCAAGCGCGACGCGCTCGAGCTCGTGCTGCTCGGGATGCTTGCCGACGGCCACGTCCTGATCGAGGACTTCCCGGGCCTCGCGAAGACGCTGACCGCGCGCGCGTTCTCGCAGGTGACGAGCATCGGCTTCACGCGCGTCCAGTTCACGCCCGACCTGATGCCCTCCGACGTGACGGGCTCCTCGATCTTCAACCAGCGCGATGGCGACTTCGAGTTCCGGCCGGGCCCGATCTTCACCAATCTCCTCCTCGCCGACGAGATCAACCGCGCCCCGCCGAAGACGCAGGCGGCGCTGCTCGAGGCGATGCAGGAGCGGCAGGTGACGATCGACGGCACGACGTACCCGCTCGCGCCGCCGTTCCTCGTCCTCGCGACGCAGAACCCGATCGAGTACGAGGGCACCTACCCGCTGCCGGAGGCGCAGCTCGACCGCTTCCTGCTCCGGATCGGCGTCGGCTACCCCGACCGGGACGAGGAGTGGGAGGTGCTCGAGCGCCGGCTCGAGCGGCAGGCGGACGAGGTCGAGCTGCGGGCGGTCGTCGACCGGGAAGAGCTGCTCGAGATGCAGCGCGCGATCGAGGATGTGCACGTCGAGCGTAGCGTCGGGATCTACATGGTCGACCTGGTCGCGGCAACGCGCTCGGCGAACGGCGTCCAGGTCGGCGCCAGCCCGCGCGGCTCGCTCGCGCTGCTCAAGCTCTCGCGCTGCCGGGCAGCCGTGCGCGGCCGCGACTACGTGATCCCGGACGACGTGAAGGCGGTCGCCGTGCCCGCGCTCGCGCACCGGCTCTCGCTGCGGCCGGAGCTCTGGGTGCAGCGGCTGCGGCCGGACGACATCGTCGTCGCCCTCCTCGACGAGGTGCCGACGCCGACGGCTCAGCCCTCGCCCGAGCCCGCCACGGAGTGAGCCAAGGCATCACTTGCGATGCCGTCTCAGGCGGCGCGGGCCCCGACCGCGCGGCCGTCTGAAATGACCGGTCGAACCATTCAGTCCAATCCCACTATGGCCCGAGCCGCAACGCCGAAGCTCGGCGCCTACGCAGGGCTCGCCGGTGCGGGCCTGCTGGCGGCGCTCGTGCTCGGCCGCGCGGAGCTGGCGGTGCTGGCCGCGCCGTTTGCGCTCGTTCTCTTCTTCGGGCTCGCGCTGTCCGAGGCGCCCGACGTGCGGGTCGACCTCGAGATCGACCGCGAGCGGCAGGTCGAGGGCGAGGAGGTCAACGCGTCGTTGGAGGTGCGCACGCACATGCCGGTCGCGCGGCTCGAGCTCCTGCTGGCGCTGCCCGAAGGGCTCGAGACCGACGCGCCGAACCCGGTGCTGCTCTCGCTCGACCTCGACGAGCGTCGCGAGCTCGAGGTGCCGCTGCGGTGCGCGCACTGGGGCGCGTACCTCGTCGGCAGCGTCCACGTCCGCGTGCAGGACCGCTTCGGGCTGCTCGCGTACGAGCGCTCGTACGACCTGCGCCGGCCGCTGAAGGTCTACCCGCGCGGCGAGGCGCTCGAGAAGCTCCTGCGCCCACTGCAGACGCTGTCGTTCGCCGGCAGCCAGACGACGGGCACGCGCGGCGAGGGAATCGAGTTCGCCGACCTGCGGCCGTTCGTGCCCGGCGACCGGATCCGCCGGATCAATTGGCGCGCCACCGCCCGACGCGGGGAGCCGTGGGTGAACGAGACGCACCCGGAGCGGAACACCGACGTCGTCGTCTTCCTCGACACGTTCGCCGAGGCCCGCAGCGGCGCCGGCAGCACGCTCGACCTCGCAGTGGAGGCGGCCGGTTCGCTCGCGGCGCACTACATCCGCGCCAAGGACCGCGTCGGGCTCGTCGCGTTCGGCGGCGTCCTCAACTGGCTGACGGTCTCGGGGGGCGTTACCCAGCTCTACCGGATCCTCGACTCGCTGCTCGACGCCGAGATCTTTCTCAGCTACGCGTGGAAGGAGATCGAGATCCTGCCGCGCCGGACGCTGCCGCCGAACGCGCTCGTCGTCGCACTGACGCCGCTGTTGGACGAGCGCTCGGTGCGCGCGCTCATCGACCTGCGCGCGCGGGGGTTCGACCTCGCGGTCGTCGAGATCTCTCCGGTGCCGTTCGTCGAGCCCGGCCCGGACGAGCTCGACGGGCTCGCCTACCGGCTCTGGCTGATGCGGCGCGACGCGCTGCGCGCGTCCTATCTCCGCGTCGGGGTGCCCGTCGTCGAATGGCGGCACGGCGATCCGATGCAGGCCGCGTTGGAGGAGGTGAGGACATTCAGGCGCCACGCCCGCGTGACGCGCGCCTAGCGACCGGCCTCGGCGCGCTGCTCGTCGCAGGCGGGGTCGTGACCGCCACGGTGCTCCGTGCGAACCCGGGCGTCGACCGCGGCGTGCTGGTCGCCGTCGGCGCGCCGGTGCCGGTCGTCCTGCTTGCCGGCCTGGCACTGCGCTGGAGCGGCGCACTGACCGCTGCGATCGTGCTGCTCGGGGCGCAGCAGGCCGTGCGCCTCGCGCTCGGGAACGACGTGCTCGACGAGTGGGCGCCGCTCGTCGGCGGCGCGCTGCTGCTCTGTGCCGAGCTCGCCTGGTGGTCGATCGAGCCGCGCATCCCGGCGTGGTCGCAGCCCGGCGTCGCGCTGAGCCGGCTGGCGGGCGCGCTGCTGATGTGCCTGCTCGGCGCGGGCGTCGGCGCGGCAATGCTCGTCGCGGCCGGAAGCTCGGTCACCGGTGGCGTGCCGCTCGAGCTGCTCGGGATTCTTGCGGCGACCGGCGCGGTCGCCGTCCTCGCGTGGGTTGCCCGGCACGGGGTCGGGTAGATTCGGAGCGACATGGCCCAAACGCTACGCGTGCCAGAGTCACGCGACCTGCGGCGCGTGATCGGGGACGGGGAGGGCGTTCCGGACGGCGAGGTCGAGGGGCTCTCCGAGGCGGACCTGCTCGAGCTGCACCGGCAGCTCGTCCTGCTGCGGACCTACGACGAGCGGTCGGTCGTCTACCACCGACAGGGCCGGATCGGCACCTACGCGATCTTCTGGGGGCACGAGGCGATGCAGGTTGGCTCGACCTACGCGCTCGAACGGGAGGACTGGATCTTCCCGAGCTACCGCGAGTCGGCGATCGGCCTGCTGCGCGGGCTGCCGGCGGCGACGATCCTCTCGTGGTGGCGCGGCCATCCTGCCGGGTGGTGGAACCCGCTGGACTGGAACGTCGCCTCGATCTGCGTCCCGATCGGGACGCACGTGCCGCATGCGGCCGGGCTGGCCTGGGGCAAGAAGCTGCGCGGCGAGGCCGCCTGTGCGATCGCGTACTTCGGCGACGGTGCGACCTCCGAGGGCGCCTTCCACGAGGGCGCGAACTTCGCGGCCGTGATGCGCGCGCCGGTGATCCTCTTCTGCAACAACAACCAGTGGGCGATCTCGACGCCGCTGTCGGCGCAGACCGCGGCCGAGACTCTCGCCGACAAGGCCGTCGGCTACGGCATGCCCGGCGTCCGCGTCGACGGGGCCGACGTGCTCGCGGTCTACGAGGCGACGCGCGAGGCGGTCGCGCGGGCGCGGGCGGGCGAAGGGCCGACGTTGATCGAGGCCGTGACGTATCGCTCGGCGCCGCATGCGACCGCGGACGACCCGGCCGCGTACATCGACCTGGAGCGCGTCGAGGAGGAGCGGCAGCGCGAGTGCGTCGGCCGCTACGAGGCCTACCTGCGCCGGCTCGGGCTGCTCTCGGACGATGCCGCGGAGGCGGTGCGCGCGGACGCGACGCAGCTGATGCGCGACGGCATCGCCGCGGCCGAGGCTGAGCCGCCGGCCGACCCGTCACTGCTCTTCTCGCACGCGTTCGCCGAGCCGCCGGCGTCGTTGGAGTCCGACCTCGCGGAGCTCCGGAGGATCCTTGGCTGAGCTGACCTTGGTCGAGGCGATCAACGACGGCTTCCACGTCGAGCTCGAGCGCGACGCGGACGTGATGGTGATGGGCGAGGACGTCGGCCGCGCGGGCGGCGTCTTCCGCGCCACGGCGGGGCTGCGCGACCGCTTCGGGGAGAACCGCTGCGTCGACACGCCGCTGGCCGAGGCCGGGATCCTCGGCAGCGCGGTCGGGCTCTGCATGGCGGGCTGGCGACCGGTCTGCGAGATGCAGTACGACGCGTTCTCGTACCCGTGCCTCGACCAGCTGATCACCCACGTCGGGCGCTACCGGTGGCGAACGGGCGGCGCGATGGCGTTCCCGCTCGTCGTCCGGATGCCCTACGGCGGCGGCGTGCGCGCGCCCGAGCTGCACGACGACTCGCCGGAGGCCTACTACGTCCATACGCCGGGCGTGAAGGTTGCGATCCCGTCGACACCGGCGGACGCAAAGGGGCTGCTGGCGGCCGCGATCCGCGACCCGGATCCGGTCGTCGTGCTGGAGCCGAAGCTCCATTACCGCACGCTGCGCGGCGAGGTGCCGGAGGGCGAGCACGTCGTGCCGCTCGGGAAGGCGCGGACCGTGCGAGAGGGCGACGACCTGACCTTCGTCGCGTACGGCTCGATGGTGCCGCTCGCCGAGCAAGCCGCCGACGCGCTCGACGTCTCGGTCGAGATCCTCGACATCCGGACGCTGAAGCCGCTCGACGAGGAGGCGCTGCTCGCGGCCGCCGCCAAGACGGGCCGCGTGGTGATCGTGCAGGAGGCGCCGCGCACGGCCGGGTACGGAGCCGAGCTGGCGGCGATCCTCGCAGAGAAGGCGATGCTCGACCTGCGCGCCCCGGTCATGCGCGTGACCGGCTACGACGTGCCGTACCCGTACTGGCAGATCGAGGACGCGTACATGCCGTCGGTCGAGCGCGTCGTGGACGCCGCCCGCAAGCTGCTCGAGTTCTGAAGACGCCGCCGTACCGGATCGAGACCGAGCGCCTGGTCGTGCGCTGCTGGGAGCCGCGCGACGCGCCGCTGCTGAAGGGGGCCGTCGACTCGTCGCTCGACCATCTCCGTCCGTGGATGCCGTGGGCACACGCGGAGCCGCAGCCGCTGCCGGCGAAGGTCGACCTGCTGCGGACCTTCCGCGGCCACTTCGACCTCGGGCAGGACTACGTCTACGGAATCTTCTCTGCCGACGAGTCGGAGGTCGTCGGGGGCACGGGCCTGCACCGCCGCTCGTTCGAGGGCGTGCTCGAGATCGGCTACTGGATCCGAGCGAGCCGAGCGGGCGAGGGTCTCGGGACGGAGGCGACGGCCGCGGTTGCGCGGGTCGGCTTCGAGGTCGCGGGCGCCGAGCGAATCGAGATCCGGGTCGCTCGTGAGAACACGGCGTCGCTCGCGATCCCGCGGAAGCTCGGCTTCGTCGAGGAAGGAACGTTGCGGCGCTTCTTGCACGGCCCCGACGGCACGCCGCTCCAGCGGGACGCGGTCGTCTTCGCGCTCCTGCGGAAGGAGCTCGCCGGCTCGCCGGTCGCCTCCGCGGAGCTGCGGGCCTACGACGCCGCGGGCGAGCCGATCCGCTGATGGCCGAGCGGCTCCGCCTCTGGCTCGAGCGCGGCGCCGGCGGGTACTACATCCGCGACGCGGCCACGGGCGAACCGGTTGGGTGGGAAGACCCGCGGCTGCGAGTGGTGCCGGTCGCGGGCGTGTCGTTTCGCGCGGCTGCGCTGGACGATCCCTCCTTCGAGCCCGGCCGCCGGCTCGGGCTCGTGCCGGAGCCCCAGAACGAGCACGACCCGTACGCGGTCGGGATCTGGAACGAGGACCGGACGCTCCAGCTCGGCTACGTCCCGCGCGAGGTCGCGCCGGAGCTCGAGGGCGACGAGCAGGCGGTCTCGCTGTGGCGGGTCGAGGGCGGATTGCGCGTGCTGATCGTGCCAGCAGCGGCCTGGGTCGGGACTCCCCGGTAGATTCCGGCGCCGTGGCGTACGAGTTCAAGCTTCCCGACCTGGGCGAGGGTCTGACCGAGGGCGAGATCGCGCGCTGGCTCGTCAGCGAGGGCCAGGAGATCGCCGAGGACGATCCGCTCGTCGAGGTGCAGACGGACAAGACGACCGTGGAGATCCCGTCGCCGGCCGCGGGCAAGGTCGCGCGGATCCTTGTCGAGGAAGGAAAGGTCGTCCCGGTCGGCACCGTGCTCGTGGTCATCGGCGAGGATGGCGCCGCGCCCGCGGCGGAGGCGGAGCAGCCGAAGGCCGAGTCGGCTGCGGCGGTTCCGCCCACGTCCTCGGGTCAGCAGGGACGCGTGCAGGCAACGCCCCTCGTACGGCGGCTGGCCGAGGAGCTCGGTGTCGACCTTGCCTCCGTCGAGGCGACGGGCCCGCAGGGGCGGGTGACCGAAGAAGACGTGCGCCGGGCGGCCGGGTCCGAAGGCGAGGGCGAGGAGGGACGGCGCGAGCCGCTGCGCGGGGTGCGCCGCCTCGTTGCCGAGCGCATGAGCCGGGCCCACCGCGAGGTGCCGCCCGTGACCTGGGTCGAGGAGTGCGACTTCGGCGAGGTCGACCTCAAGCGGATCGTCCCGACCGTGCTGAAGGCTGTCGCGGAGAGCCTGAAGGACTTCCCCGAGCTGAACGCACGGCTCGAGGGCGACGAGATCGTCTACCTCGACCGCTACGACCTCGGCGTCGCCGTGCAGACCGACCAGGGGCTCGTCGTCCCGGTCGTGCGCGGCTGCGGCGAGCGCACCCTCGAGGAGCTGGCCGACGACCTCGCGCGCCTCGCGGAAGCCGCGCGCGCCGGCTCGCTCAAACCCGAAGAGCTCCGCGGCTCGACCTTCACGGTCACCAGCGCCGGCAAGCTCGGCGGCCTGCTGACGACGCCGATCGTCAAGTACCCCGAGGTCGCGATCCTCAGCGTCGGCCGCATCGCCGACCGCCCGGTCGTCCGCGAGGGCGAGATCACGATCCGGCCGGTCGGAACGATCGCGATCACGTTCGACCACCGCGTGGTCGACGGCGCCCGTGCGGCCGAGTTCGGGCTGGACGTGATTCGTCGCCTCGAAGCCGGGTAAGCAGGAGCCCGGCGGCGAGGGTCCACCGGGCTCCGTCAGTGGAGGGCAGCGCCCTCCGAGCTAGAGCTGGCCGCGCATCGCGCCCAGCGGATGCTTCGCGTTGTGCACGTTCACGTAGAAGCCAGCGGGGCTTCTCAGGATCGACTTGACGAGCGTCTTCGAGGCGGTCGTGCAGCCCTGGCGCTTGTAGCCGGCGCCGAGCGGAACGACGATGTTCCCGGACACGCCGCGCTTGCCCTTGTGGATGTGGGCCTGGTTCGGCTTGCCGTCGATGCGGGTGAGCTTGAACTCCCAGCAGACCTTGCCGGTCTTCGCGTTCAGCGTCAGCTCGGCCGTCCCCTTGTTCGAGGCGGGCGCGGCCGGCGATTCGTTCGTCCCTTTCAGCGCGATCTCGAACTTGGTGCCGGTCGCGCTCGTCGCGGCGCTCGCCGCGAGCACTGCCACCAACGCCAACGACGAGACCACGAGTCCGATGACAGCTTTGCGCATGCTCCTCCTCTCCTCTGGAGGCGGATACGCGGCGTGGAGGCGGACCGGTTTTCCTGACGAGTGCTTGCCGGATTCGAGACTGAGCCGCCGGACCGCACTGCTCGCCCCGATGCTACGTCCTCAGTCGCACCCGTAGCCTCCGGCTACGAGCACTCCCTGCGTCCTTGCCTCGGAACGATCAGCGCCCCGGCGGCGAGCGCGAACCCGGCAATCCCTCTTACGCCACCAGGTGCGGCTCGAGCATGCGCTCGATCTTGGGTGCGCTCGCACGGCCGACGAGGCGGTCGACGACGCGCTTGTCCTTCACAAGCGCGAGGGTCGGCACGGTCTCGACCCCGAACCGCTCCGCGAGCTCGGGGCGCTCGTCGACGTCGATCGTCGTGACCCGCAGCCGGTCGCGCTCCTTGCGCGCGAGGTGTGCCATCAGGCTCTCCATCCGGCGCGCCGGTCCCGAGTGCGAGGCGCCGAAGAAGACGAGGAGGGGGCGAGGGTCGTCGGCCAACGCAGGACCCTTTTCCCCTGCACAGGCCAGATCGAAACTCGGCGGACGCACGCTGTCTACACTCAGCCGCGGAATGTGGGAGGCCTATCGGATCGGCCTGTCGCTCGGGCTCGGCCTCGGGATCGGGTCGCTGCTCGCGGCCCTCGTGGCCCCGACCCGAAGCACGCTCGCCGCGGTCGTCACGCTCGCGGCAGCCGCGGTCGGCGCAGGCGTCGGCTGGCTGATCGGCGGCTGGCACGAGGCGGTCGCCGGCGGAGTCGGCGGCGCGCTCGGCGCGCTCGTCACGGCCGGCCTAGTCGCGGGGACGCTACGGCGCGGCGGCACGCGCGGCGGCACGGCGCTGCTCGTCGGCCTCGCCTCGGTCGGCGTCGCCGCGCTCGCGCTGATCCCGTTCGTCGGCTACCTCGAGGCCGTCGCGCTGCCGGCGCTCGCGGGCCGGGCGCGACGCCGCCAGCCGGAGCGCTACGCGGGCCTGCGCAGCCTCGCGCGTGACTAAGAAGCTGATCCTGGTCGTGATCGACGGCCTCACGCCGGAGGTCTTCGAGGACGCCGTCGAGACCGAGTTCGCGCCGGCGCTCGCGTTCCTCGCCCGCAACGGCAGCTACCGCCGCGGCACGTCGACCTTCCCGTCGCTGACGCCGGTCTGCCTGAGCTCGATCGCCACCGGCGCGCACCCGGATGTGCACCACATCCCGCACCTGGTCTGGTGGAATCGAGGCGAGCGGCGCCTCGTCGAGTACGGCTCGTCGTTCGCGGCGATCCGCGCGGCGGGCGCGCGCCGGTCGATTCTCGACGCGATCTTCAACATGAACGAGCAGCATCTCGGCCGCGACGCGGTCACCGTCTACGAAGGGCTCGAGGACGCGGGCCTGACCACGGCGGCGGTGAACATCACCTGCTACCGCGGCCGCACGCCGCACCTGCCGCTCGTGCCGGGGTTGACGCGGCCGGCGTTCGGGCCGAAGGAGTTCTTCTTCTACAGCCTGTTCGAGTCCGAGGTGACAGGCGCACCGGTCGCCGTCTTCGGACGCTCGACCGGGTCGATCGACGCCTACGCCGCGTACGTCGGCCGCTGGCTCGTCACGCGCGACGCCGTCGACCTGCTCGTCTACTACCTGCCCGACTACGACTTCGCCTCGCACGCGCTCGGCCCGGACGGGACGCAGGAGGCGCTCGCGCGCAGTGACGCGGCGGTGGGAGCGCTGATCGAAGCGGCGGGCGGGCCGGACGAGTTCCTCGAGCGGTACGCGGTCATCGTCTGCTCCGACCACGGGCAGACGCTCGTCGAGCGGGCGGTCTCCCTCGAGGCGTCGTTCGCCGGCGTCGACGGCGTGCTCGTGACGGCGTCGAACCGCGCGGGCATGGTCTACCGGCTCGACGGGTGCCGGGAGGAGGTCGACGAGCTCGCGCGGCGGCTCGACGGCTCGCCGGCGGCGGAGGTCGTCCTCTACCGCGACGGCGGCGAGGCGGTCGCCCGGCGCGGCGGCGAAGAGCTTCGCTTCGCGCCCGCCGACGGCGGGTGGCGGACGAGCGGCGACCCGGCGCTCCTCGACCAGCCGGACGCGCTCGAGCGCTGCTGGGCCGCGCTCGCGAATCCGAACGCCGGCGAGCTGATCGTCTCGCCGCCGCTCGGCGTCGAGCTGACCGACCTCGCCGGCCGGAGCCACCTAGGCGGCGGCAGCCACGGCTCGCTCGAGGCCGGCGACTCCCTCGTGCCGATCCTCACCGTCGGGCTCGAAGCCGAGCCGCGCAGCATCGTCGACCTCGCCCCGCTCGCGTTCGAGCACTTCGGCGTGCAGCGGCCGGCGTACGCCCGTGCCGCCTGACCGCCGGCAGATGGTCGAGCGCCAGCTCCGCGGACGAGACATCCGCGACGAGCGGGTGCTCGAGGCGATGGCGAGCGTGCCGCGTGAGCTGTTCGTGCCGGCGGAGGAGCGGCGCCGCGCCTACCGCGACGCCGCGCTCCCGATCGGCCACGGGCAGACGATCTCGCAGCCGTACATGGTGGCGCGCATCGCCGAGGCGCTCGCGGTGCGGCCGGGCGAGCTCGTGCTTGACGTCGGTACGGGCTCCGGCTACCAGGCGGCGGTGCTCGCGGAGCTCGGCGCGGAGGTGGTCACGATCGAGCGGATCCCGGAGCTGGCCGAACAGGCTCGCGCCAACCTTGCGGAAGCCGGGTACCCACAGGTCGAGGTGCGGGTCGGCGACGGCACGCTCGGCGTCCCCGACCTAGCGCCGTTCGACGCGATCGCCGTCGCGGCCGCGGCGCCCGCGTTCCCGGAGACGCTCTACGAGCAGCTGCGGCAGCGCGGCCGCCTCGTGGTGCCCGTCGGCGGCCAGCGCGCGCAGCGGCTCGAGGTGATTGTCCGCAGCCCGGAAGGGCCGGCCGTAGTGCACTCCGTCCCGTGCCGGTTCGTGCCGCTCGTCGGCGAGGAGGGCTTCTCCGGGTAGACCGGCGCAGGAGCGCCGTTGAGCGGGTACGCTCGCCGGCCGATGGCCCTTTCGCCCGCCACCGCCCCGGCCCGCGCCCGCGCGCGCCAGGCGCTGAGCAGCCCGCACAACTGGAAGCAGCTCGCGAAGTTCTCGCTCGTCGGGCTGAGCGGCTACGTGATCAACCTCGTCGTCTACACGGCGCTGCTGCGCGGGGCCGGCTGGCACTACACCGCGGCGGCGACGTGCTCGTTCCTCGTCGCGGTGACGAACAACTACACGTGGAACCGGCTCTGGACGTTCCACGACCAGCGCGGCCACGTCGGCTGGCAAGGGCTGCGGTTTCTCGTCGTCGCGCTCGTCGCCTACGTCGCGAACCTGGTGCTGCTCTCGGCCTTCATCGAGCTGGGAATGGACAAGGTGACCTCCCAGGCGATTGCGGTCGTGCTCGTGACCCCGCTCAACTTCATCGGCAACAAGCTCTGGTCCTTCAAAGTCCGCTCGCGCCCCTGACCGCCACCGCCTCCGGCCGGTGGAGCCGGCCTCCGCGCGTCAGGCGCGCGAGCGAGCGTAGCGCGGGGCGCTAGGCTGAGGCGATGGGGCGCGTCCTCGCCGCAGCCGCGATCGGGCTGATCCTGGCGGGGCCCGCGCTCGCGGGCGGCAAGCCGCTCGGCCCGCCCGACCAGCGGCTCACCAAGGCGGCCACGACGAAGATCTTCCTGCAGGACGACAAGGTCGCCGACTGGCTCGCGCACTACCCGCGCAAGGACCGCCAGGTCGAGACGAGCTTCGACAAGGGCCGGCACCTCTGGACGATCAAGGTCTGGTCGGGGCCGGCCGGCGAGGTCGCGACCGGCAAGGTCGACGACACGAGCGGCGCGGTCACAGAGGCGTGGACCGGGCCGCAGGTCGCGTGGAAGATGGCGCGCGGCTACCCGGGCGCCTTTGGCGGGAAGGAGCTCAACAGCACGCCCGTCTGGCTCGGTTTCTGCCTGCTCTTCCTGCTCGGCCTCGGCGACCTGCGGCGACCGCTGTCGCTGCGCAACCTCGACCTGCTCGCGCTGCTCTCGTTCAGCGTCTCGCTCTGGTACTTCAACAAGGGCGACATCTCCACGAGCGCGCCGCTCGTCTACCCGCCGCTCCTCTACCTGCTCGGACGCATGACCTGGAGCGCCTGGCGTGGCCGGCTCGCGACGGGCGCGGTGCCGGTCTGGCCGGTTTGGGCGCTCGCGGCGGCGACGGTCTTCGCCGCCGGTTTCCGGATCGGGTTGAACACGCAGTCCTCGAACGTGATCGACGTCGGCTACTCCGGCGTGATCGGCGCGAACCGGATCGCGAACGGCGTCGTGCCGTACGGGAACTTCCCGGTCGAGCGCGGCAAGCCGTGCGGCCCGGCCGACGCCGACGGCGAGATCCGCGACCACATCCAGCGCGACGGTCGCTGCGAGTCGGCCAACCCGCAGGGCGACACGTATGGGCCGGTGGCGTACGAGGCGTACCTGCCGGGCTACCTCGCGCTCGGCTGGACCGGGAAGTGGGACGACCTGCCCGCCGCGCACTTCGCTTCGATCGGCTTCGACCTGCTCTGCCTGCTGGGGTTGGCGCTCGTCGGCCTGCGCTTCGGCGGGCAACGCCTCGCGGTGACGCTCGCGTTCGCGTGGGCCGCCTACCCGTTCACGCAGTACGTCTCGAACTCGAACACGAACGACGCGCTCGTGCCGCTGTTCCTGATCTGGGGCTTCTGGCTCGTCACCTCGCCGATAGCCCGCGGGGCGGCGGTCGCGCTCTCGGGCTGGACGAAGTTCGCCTCGCTGCTGCTCGTGCCGCTGTGGGCGTCGTACCCGGAACGACGGCTGCGGCCGGCGCTCGTGTTCGCCGGCGCCTTCGTGCTCACGAGCCTCGCCGTCTTCTCGATCCTGCTGCTCGACGGCCACCCCCTCGCGGCCGCGCACCAGTTCTGGACCCGCACACTCAGCTGGCAGGTCGACCGCGAGTCGCCGTTCTCGATTTGGGACTGGCGGCAGTACCACGCCGGGCTGCCCGACCTGCACGTCCTCCAGCGCGTGCTCGAAGGGCTGCTGCTCTTCGGCGCCATCGCGGTCTATTTCGTTCCGCGCCGCAAGTCGCCGCTGCAGCTCGCCGCGCTGACCGCGGCATTGCTGGTCGGCGCCGAGATCGTCCTGACGCACTGGTACTACGCGTACCTGCCGTGGTTCTTCCCATTCGCCGCGATCGCCGTGCTCGCCCCCGCCGCCGAGCCGCTGCGCGCCACCGTCCGAGCGCCGCTTGAGCGTCCTCGCCAAGAGCTGGTCGGCGTCGAGTGACCCGCAACGGCTCCTCGTCGGAGCCGCGGGCCTCTTCCTCGTCGCGCTAACGCTGCTGCACTGGGGCTGGTACCAGCACGCGCTGATCCTCGACACGATCGAGTACCACCGGTACGGCGACGCGATGGTGCGCGGCCTCGTGCCGTACCGCGACTTTCCGGTCGAGTACCCGCCCGGTGCGCTGCCGACGTTCGTGCTGCCGGCCATCGGGCGGCCGTCGGCCTCGCTCTACAACCGGGAGTTCCAGATCCTGATCGCGCTCTGCGGCGTCGGCGCGCTTGCGGCGATGTGGTGGGCGCTCCGCTCGCTCGGCGCGACGCTCGAGCGGACGGCGGCGGCGCTCTGCTTCTTCGCGCTCGCGCCGCTCGTGCTCGGCTCCGTCATCCTCTACCGCTACGACCTCTGGCCCGCGGCGCTGACGGTCGCCGGCCTCGCGGCGGTGCTCGCCCGGCGCGAGCGGCTCGGCTTCGCGGCGATCGGGCTCGGCGTGGCGGCGAAGGCGTTCCCGGCGGTCGTGCTACCGCCGGCCTTCGTCTACGTCTGGCGCACGCGCGGCCGCCGCGAGGCGCTGATCTGCCTCGTCGCGGCCGTCGCCGTCGCCGCCGTCGTGGTCGTCCCGTTCGTCGCACTCGCGCCCCATGGCGTGTGGGAAAGCGTGGTCAGCCAGACGACGCGGCCGCTGCAGATCGAGAGCATCGGCTCCGCGCTCCTGCTCGCTGCCCACCACACGTGGGGGCTCGCGCTGACCATGGTCTCGAGCCATGGCTCGCAGAACCTCGTCGGCTCGGCGCCGCACGCCGCCGGAGCGATCTCGACCGCGCTCCTCCTCGTGTCGCTGCTCGGGATCTGGGTCGCCGCTGCGCGCGGCCCTGCGACGCCCGAGCGGCTCGTGCGTTGGACGGCTGCGTCGCTCGCGGCCTTCATTGCGTTCGACAAGGTGCTCTCGCCGCAGTTCCTGATCTGGCTGCTGCCGGTCGTCCCGCTCGTCGCCGGCCGCCGCGGGCTCGCCGCGTCAGCGCTGCTCGCGCTCGCGCTGCTGCTGACGCAGGTCTGGTTCCCGATCCGCTACTTCGACCTCGTCCACTTCGACGAGCTCCCGTCGTGGGTGCTGCTCGCGCGCGACCTCGTGCTGGTCGCGCTGCTCGTTGTCCTCACGGCACCGGCACGCGCACCGGCTCGCAGCTGAGCGCGCGCCCGTCGGCGTTGCACTCGACGAGCGCACCTTCGATGCGCACGCCTCCGTCGGCCGGCTCGAAGCGGACGCCCATCCCGGTCCGCATGCGCGAGATGGCGAGCTCGGCCTTGACGCCGATCACGGAGTCGTGCGGCCCGGTCATGCCGGCGTCGGTGATCGCGGCCGTGCCGCCTGGCTGCACGCGAGCGTCGCTCGTCTGCACGTGCGTGTGCGTCCCGAAGACGGCCGTGACCTGCCCGTCGAGGATCCGCGCCATCGCGACCTTCTCGCTCGTCGCCTCGGCGTGGAAGTCGACGAGCACGATCTTCGCCGCGGCCCGCGCCCCCGCGACGAGCGCGTCCACCACCTCGAACGGGCTGACGTGGGTCTGCATGAAGAGCTGCCCCTGGAGGTTGAGGACCGCGACCGGCGTCCCGTCCTCCGCCTCGACCACCGCCAGCCCGCGGCCGGGCGTGCTCGAGGCGAGGTTCGCCGGCCGCACGACCCGCTCCGAGGTTTCGAGGTACGGCGCGATCTCGCGTCGCCGCCAGACGTGGTTGCCGAGCGTGAGCACGTCGGCGCCGGCCGCCAGCAGACGGTCCGCGAGCCTTGGCGTCACGCCCGCGCCGTCGGCGACGTTCTCGGCGTTGACGACGCAGAAGCCGACGCCGAGCTCCTCCTTTAACCCCGGCAGCCGCTCCTCGACGGCCTTGCGGCCGGGCGTGCCGAACACGTCGGCTATGAAGAGGACGATCAGGGCAGCGAGAGTGTCGCCGGGCGGACCTCGATCGACACGTGGTTCCCGGCGTCCTGCGTGACGCGTGCCAGCGCCTGCCGCTCGACGCTCGCGAAGTCGATCACGGTGCCGACCTTCGAGCTCGTGGCGGTGAGCGTCGAGCCGACGTTCAGGTTCGGGTCGGGCCGGAGGTGCGTGACCGAGACGACGAGCGACGGGTTGCCGCTCGGCTGGATGTCGATCCGGGCGCCCATGTGCTTGCCCGCGAGGATGTAGGGCGTGATCCCGACGACGGTCCCGTCAACCGGCGAGTAGACGTCGGTGCCGACCGGCGCGCCGACGTCCAGGGACGAGGTCGCGGGGCCGGTGCCGCCGCCGAGCACGTAGTAGCGGAGGCTGCCGCCGTCGCTGCCGAAGAGGCTGCGCGCGACACGGCCGACGAGGCCCTGGTTCACCTGCCGGCCGACGGGCCGCAGCGGCAGCGCGCCGTCCCCGGAGGCGTGGTAGCCGATCGCCGTCACGCGCGAGACCGGCTGCAGCAGCCGGATCGATCCCTGCAGCGCGAGCACCTGCGGCCTCGGCGGCCCGGCCGGCAAGAGGCGCGTCGAAGGCGCCGGCGCCGAGGTCGGGACCACGGCGTGGCCGCCCGACCCGAAGGCGGTCAGTAGCAGCGTGACGAGCGCGACCGACGCGAGCAGGAGAAGCCCCGCCAATCGCCTCTTCCGACGTACAGCGGCCGTTTCCGCCCGCCGCCGCCTCGCATGCGCGTGCGCGGAGGCGCGTGGCATCCGCGGCAGGGTAATGGAGGCGGCCTCTTCCTGCAATGAGAATGGCGGAGTTGGGTCAAGCGCCAGCGAGCCCTCGACGCCGAAGTCCCAGTCCCACGCGGGAGGCCTGAGCGGTACGACCCGGGAGGTACGATGGACGGCATGGCCGGGGCGCCCGCCGGGGCCGCGAAGTTGCAGATCCCGCGCTGGATCCAGCTCGTCGGCCTGCCGATAATCCTGCTCTTCCTGTGGGTCGTGGCCGGGGCGGCCCGTCACGTCGTCTTCCTGTTCCTCGTCGCGGCGCTGATCGCCTTCCTGCTGAACCCGCTCGTGCGGACGCTGACGCGGGTCTGGATCCCCCGGGGGTTCGGCGTCGCGCTGGTGTACCTCAGCTTCCTCGCCATCCTCCTCGCCGCGATCGTCGCCATCGGGTCGGTGGTCGTCGACCAGACGAAGTCGAGCGCGAACCGCGTCAACAACTACTTTACGGTTGCCCACGGACACCCTCCGCGAACGCATGCCGACCGGGATGTCGACCGCTTCCAGCACTGGCTCGACACCCACCGGCTGAGCGGAATCGACATCCAGAAGCGCGGGCACGACCTCGTCAAGCAGATCCGCAACAAGGACGTCTCGAAGTACACGGGCGACGTCGTCTCGTTCGTCGAGGGCGCCGCGATCGGGACGGTGAAGTTCCTCTTCGCGCTCGTGCTGACGATCGTGGTCTCGATCTACATGCTGCTCGACATGCAGCGGTTAGCCAGGATCGTCGACCGGCGCTTCCCGCCTACCCCGGGCTCGCCGCCGCTGCTCACCAGCATCGAGCACTCGCTCGCGAGCTACGTCCGCGGCCAGATCCTCCTCTCGCTGATCATCGGCACGAGCGCCGGCCTCGGGATGTGGCTGCTCGGCACGCTCGGCTTGGTGCCCGGCGCGGACAAGTACGCCGTGCTGTTCGGGGCGTGGGTCGCCGTCACCGAGCTCGTCCCGTACATCGGGCCCTGGCTCGGCGCGATTCCGCCGTTCATCTACGCGCTCGTCGTGCATCCGATCTCGGCGATCTGGGTCGGCCTGCTCTTCCTCGGGATCCACCAGATCGAGGGGCATGTCGTCGTCCCGAACGTGATGGGTAGCGCGCTCCGGCTCCACCCGCTGCTCGTCATCTTCGGCCTGCTCGCGGGCGGCGAGATCTACGGCCTGCCGGGCGCGCTCGTAGCGCTCCCGTTGCTCGCCGCGGGCAGGGCCATCTGGGAGTTCTTCGGCGAGCGCGTGACGCTGGAGTCGTGGGAGGGAGGGGCGGTGCCCGTCGAGGTGGACGTGGAGCAGACGCGCCCGATCACCCCGCTTCCGCCGCCCGAAGACCCACCGGCAGCGGCACGGCGTTGACGCGGGCGACACCACTGCTCGCGGCGCGCGGCGCCGGCCGCACCTTCGGTCACCGGAACGCGCTCGAGCCCGTCGAGCTCGAGGTCTGGGACGGCGAGGCGCTCGCGCTCGTCGGCCCGAACGGCGCGGGCAAGTCGACGTTGCTGGCGCTCCTCGCCGGCGCGCTCGAGGCCAGCGTCGGGACGATCGAGCGGCGGAAGGGCGCGCGCGTCGGCTGGGCGCCGCAGCGGCCGGCCCAGTACGGCCGGCTTTCCGCGCGCGAGAACCTCGAGCTGTTCGCGCGCCTAGAGGGCGAGCTCGACCCACAGGGCGTCACCGAGCGCCTCCTCCGCGACTTCGATCTCCCGGGCGAGCCGGAGCCGAGCGCGAACCTCTCGGTCGGCAACCGCCAGCGCCTGAACCTCGCGATCGCACAGCTCGGCGGGCCGCAGGTGCTCCTGCTCGACGAGCCGACCGCCGCGCTCGACCCGGAGCAGCGCGCCCGCCTCTGGAAGCGCGTCGCCGACCTCCGCGCCTCGGGCGGGGCGGTGGTGTTCGCGACGCAGAATGTCGAGGAGGTGGAGCGGGTCGCCGACCGCGTGGCGGCGCTCCGCGAGGGCCGCCTCGTCTACGCCGGCTCGGCTGGCGACTACGACCGGGCCGACGTCGAGACTTTGTCCGCATGACAGGGTCAGACCGACAGCGGGTCGACCGGTCGTTTCAGACGGCCGCCCGGGCGCAGCCCGGTCGGCCTGAGAACGCCGTCGCAAGCGACGGCTCAGCATGAAGCGCGTCCTGCTGCTCCTGCGCAAGGACGTGCTCGTGCTGCGCCGCTCGCCGCTGCTGCTCGGGATCCTGATCGCGTACCCGATCGCGCTCGCAGTGCTCGTCGGCATGGTCGCGAGCTACGGCAGCTCGAAGCCGCGCGTGGCGTTCGTCGACGAGGACAACTTGCCGGCGACCGTCGTGCTCGCCGGCCACCGCTTCGACGTCGAGCGGACGATCGACGAGGTCAGCAAGAACGTGACGCTCGTGCGGCTCTCGCCCGAGGAGGCGTCGCGGCAGCTGGACGACGGGCGGGTCGTCGGCGTGGTGACCGTGCCGCCGGGGTTCGTCTCGACGCTGCGCGGGATGGTGAACAGCCCCCAACTGCAGCTCGAGCTCTCGACGGGCACGATCTCGTCGCGGGTGGAGCAGCAGGTCCAGGCGCTCGTCTACTCGCTCAACCGGCAGCTCCAGCGCGCGTACATCGCGAGCAACCTGCGCTACGTCAAGCTGATCCTGCACGGCGGGGACGGCAGCTTCCTCGGCGCGCCGATCACCGTGCTCGGGATCCAGAAGGCGCAGCGGATCCTGCGCGGCATGCCGCAGACGCCGCGGACGGCGGTGCTGCTCGACTTTCTGCACGACGCGCGACTCGCGCTCGCGAACACGAACGACGCGCTCAGCTCCACGGCGCATCCGATCGAGCTCGTCCGCGCGCCCGCCCGCGGACGCACGTGGGCGCTCTCGGCCGAGGTCCAGGCGTACGCGCTCGGGCTGACGATCACGTTCCTCGCGTTGCTGCTCGCCGCCGGCTCCCTTGCGGCCGAGCGCGACGAGAACGTCGTCGGTCGGCTCGCGCGCGGGCTCGTCGGGCTCGGCCAGCTCGTCTGGTCGAAGGTCGCCCTGGCCGCCGCCGTGGCGCTCGCGCTGGGGCTCGCGATCTCGCTGGCGTTCGGTCTCGTCATCCAGGTCGGCGGCGTCACCGGCGGCGAGCCGTGGCGGCGGCTGCCGCTGCTCATCGTGGGCCTCGTCCTGGCGGGCGGCTCGGTCGGCGCGCTCGGCGCATTCCTCGGCGCGCTCGCCCGCGAGGCCCGTTCCGCGTCGCTGATCGCGGTGCTGGTCGTGATGCCGATCGTCTTCCTCGGCCTGATCCCCGCCGAGATCGTGCCGCCCGCGGGCTGGATCAGCGCCTTGCTCCCGTTCTCGCACGCGGTCGACTTCTTCCGCTCCGCGCTCTACGACCTGAGCCCGTGGCGCGAGGTCGCGCTGCAGGGGTTGTGGCTGCTCGTGCTCGGGGCGGTCTTCGGCGGGCTCGCCCGGGTGGGAGCGCGTAGATTGTTGGCGTGAGTGCGTTTCCCACGACGCGTTTGCGGCGCTTCCGCCGGAGCGACCGGCTGCGCGCGCTCGTGCGGGAGACGCGGCTCGACCTCGACGACTTCGTCCTCCCGTACTTCGTCGGACCGCAGACCGAGCCGAATCACGAGCTACCGGCGCTCGGCCGCTACTCCGTCGAGGACCTCGTGGCCGAGGCCGAGGAGGCCACGCGGCTCGGCGTGCGCGCGGTGATCCTGTTCGGCATCCTCGACGAGAAGGATGCCGAGGGCTCGGGCGCGTGGGACGACGACGGCGTCATCCAGCGCGCGCTGCGGGCGCTGCGCGAGGCGTCGCCGGGGCTCGTGCTGCTCACCGACGTCTGCCTCTGCGAGTACACCTCGCATGGCCACTGCGGCGTGCTCGACGGCGAGGAGATCGACAACGACGCGAGCGTCGAGCTGCTCGCGCGCACGGCCGTCAGCCACGCTGCGGCGGGCGCCGACGCGGTCTGCCCGAGCGACATGATGGACGGCCGCGTCGCCGCGATCCGCGCCGCCCTCGACGAGCACGGCTACGGCGAGACGCCGATCGTCTCGTACGCCGCCAAGTACGCCTCCGCCTTCTACGGACCGTTCCGCGAGGCGGCCGACTCGACGCCCGCCTTCGGCGACCGCCGCGGCTACCAGATGGATCCCGCGAACGTGCGCGAGGCGCTGCGCGAGTGCGCGCTCGACGTCGAGGAGGGCGCCGACGCGCTGCTCGTCAAGCCGGCACTGCCGAACCTCGACGTACTCCGCGCGGTGCGCGAGCGGTTCGACCTGCCGGTCGGCGCGTACAACGTCTCGGGCGAGTACGCGATGCTCAAGGCCGCGGGGGCGCGCGGCTGGCTCGACGAGCGACAGGCCGCGCTCGAGTCGCTGACGGCGATCTTCCGCGCCGGAGCCGACCTCGTCGTCAGCTACTGGACGAAGGAGCTGGCGGGCTGGCTGTAGCTGTCCCCCTCTGGGACACGATCGTCCAGGAGTCGGCGCGCGAGAGCCGGCTCTGGCACGACGCGCTCGCGGACGAGTCGGAGCGCGAGCCGGTCTTCTCGCCGCTGGGCGAGGAGCGCTACGCGCTCGGCCTCGAGACGATCTACGAGGGCTACCTGCTGCACTACGGACGCCCCAGGCTGTTCGCGCCGGCCGACGACGACACCGCGCTGCTGCTCGGCGACTACCTCTACGCGCACGGCCTCGTCCGCGTCGCCGAGGCGGGGCCCGTCGAGGCCGTCAGCGACCTGGCGGAGCTGATCTCGCTCTGCGCCCAGCTCCGCGCCGACGGCCTGCCGGGCGACGGCGAGGCGTGGGCTGCGACGGCAGCGACCCTCGGCCATGGCGAGCCCGCCCGGCTCGAGTGGCAGGCGTCGCCGGCGTCGGAGCAGGCGATCGCGAAGCACCTGTTGCGAGTCGAGTAGGATCGCGATTTGATGCTGCCGCTCGCGAAGACCGCCGCGGAAGAGGGCCTCTCCGTCATCAAGGCGATGCTCGTCGTCGGCCTGATCTTCCTGAGCGTGATCCTGCTCGGCGAGCTGTCGAAGTGGCTCAGACACCGCCGCCACTAGCCCGGGCGCCACTCGTAGACTGACCCCGGGATGGCCCCGCCCAGCGACCTGCGCGACTGGATCTCGCTGCTCGAGCGCGAGGGCGAGCTCGTCCGCGTTCCCGCCGAGGTCGACCCGCACCTCGAGATCACGGAGATCGTCGACCGCGTCGTCAAGAGCGGCGGGCCGGCGCTCCTGTTCGAGAACCCGAAGTCGCAGCACCCGCTGCTGATCAACCAGTACGGCACCGAGCGCCGCATGTGCCTCGCCTTCGACGCGCCGACGCTCGACGACGTCGGCCGGCGGCTTGGCGACGTGCTCGAGATGCAGCCGCCGCAGGGGCTCGCCGAGAAGGTGCGCGGTCTGAAGAAACTGAAGTCGATCGCCGACTCGCAGCCCAAGACCGTCCGCAGCGGGCCGGTCCAGGAGGTTGTGCTCCAGGGCGACGAGGTCGACCTCCGCCGCCTGCCGGTGCAAACCTGTTGGCCCGGCGACGCGGCCCCGTTCATCACGCTCCCGGCCGTCATCACGAAGGACCCGCGCACCGGCGGGCGCAACGTCGGCATGTACCGCCTGCAGGTGCTCGACGAGCGCACGACCGCGATGCACTGGCAGATCCACAAGGACGGCCGCGCCGACTACCTGATGACCGACGGGAAGCTCGAGGTCGCGGTCGCGCTCGGGCTCGACCCGGTGACCGCCTACACCGCGAGCGCGCCCCTGCCGAAGCACGTCGACGAGCTGATGCTCGCGGGCTTCCTGCGGGGCGAGGCGGTCGAGCTCGTGCAGGCGAAGACGGTCGACCTCGAGGTGCCGGCGAACGCGGAGATCGTGCTCGAGGGCTACATCTCCAAGGACGAGCTCGCAGAGGAGGGGCCGTTCGGCGATCATACGGGCTACTACACGCCACCCGAGCCGTTCCCGGTCTTCCACGTGACGGCGATGACGATGCGGCGCGACGCGATCTACCCGTCGATCGTCGTCGGCAAGCCGCCGCAGGAGGACGCGTGGCTCGGCAAGGCGACGGAGCGCATCTTCCTGCCCGCGATCAGGATGAGCGTCCCGGAGATCGTCGACTACGACCTGCCGGTCGCGGGCGCCTTCCACAACTGCTGCATCGTCTCGATCCGCAAGGCCTACCCGGGCCACGCGCAGAAGGTGATGCACGCGATCTGGGGGCTAGGCCTGCTGAGCCTGACGAAGTCGGTCGTGGTGGTCGACGAGTGGGTCGACGTGCACGACTACGACGAGGTCTTCTTCCGCGTCGGCGCGAACGTCGACCCGAAGCGCGACGTGCTGATCAGCGAAGGGCCGCTCGACCATCTCGACCACGCGCCGACCCTCCAGTTCTACGGCGGCAAGCTCGGAATCGACGCGACGCACAAGGGGCCGGCCGAGGGCGCGCGGGAGTGGCCGCCCGAGATCGAGATGAGCGACGAGGTCAAGCGGCTCGTCGACGAACGCTGGAGCGAATACGGCCTGGGCGCGGCCCCAGAGCCCAACGGCCGCCCTCAGGATGCGTTGCGCCAACTGTTACGTCGTTGACGGGGCGAACCTGCAACGATTGAATCCCGTCGCTTCGACGTAAAAGGGAGACGCTTGGAAGAACGCCCGGGGGACGACCGACCGCAGCTTCCATCGCCGAGCATCTGGCCGGTCGGCTTTGCCGTCGGCGTGGTGTGCCTGTTCGTCGGTCTCGTCGTCAGCTGGTGGATCGCCGCGGCCGGCGCCGTGCTCGTGCTGGTCTTCGGCTTCCTATGGGCACGCGACGTCGTCGTCGAACGCCCGCAGGCGCCGGGTACGGGCGACGAGCCGGCCACGGACGGCGCGTCGCCGACCCCGGCCGACCAGGGCGAGCGCTTCCCGCGGAGCAAGTTCCTGGAGGGCGCCACCCTCGGGATCGGCGTGATCATCGGCGTGCTCGTGACTCTGCCGGCTGTGGCCGCCGCGGTCATTCCCGGCTTCCTCAAGCAGAAGGCGCACAAGGTCGACCTCGGCCCGCTCTCGGACTTCCCGGAGGGTCAGTGGCGGATCGCCACCTTCATCCGCGATCCCGCGCAGGGCGAGATCTCGCGGCGGACGGCGTTCATCCGCAACAACGGCGCGCTGAACGGCGTGCCCGACGTCACGGTCATCTCCAACCGCTGCGCCCACGTCGGCTGCCCGGTGCAGCCCGGCGGCCCGGTCTTCCAGCAGCAGGAGAAGACGATCAAGACCGCCAACGGGCCCGTGCTGATCACGCCCGTTCTGCCCGCGGCCGGCTTCATCTGCCCCTGCCACGGCGGCTCGTACGACCAGGAGGGCAACCGCATCGCGGGCCCGCCCGTGCGCGGCCTCGACCGCTACGAGTTCTCGGTGGTGAACGGTCGGCTCGTGCTCGGCAACCTCTACAGCGTCACCAAGGTCGACGGCGCCGGCAAGACCGCCGAGATCCACAAGGTCGAGCTCCACGGCCCCGGCCAGCACGCCGACGGCGCCGAGTCCTGGCTCTACCCCGTGCAGCCGCCGCACTGATGGCGACGACGACGAAGCCGAGCCAGAGTCAATCGCTCGCGAAGACGGCGATGTACCCGCTCGACTGGCTCGAGGAGCGCTCGGGCCTCGTCGGCGGGATCAAGTACTTCCTCTTTCGTAAGGTCCCAGGCGACACGAGCTGGTGGCACACGCTCGGCTCGGCGACGCTGACCGCCTTTCTCGTCCAGCTCGTCACGGGCGTGATCCTGGCGATGTACTACAAGCCCTCGCCCGCTGAAGCGCACGACTCGATCCAGCACATCACCAACGACGTCTGGGCCGGCTGGCTCGTCCGCGGCATGCACCGCTGGGGCGCGAGCGTCTTCATCATCCTCATGTTCATGCACATGGGGCGCGTGTTCCTGTTCGGCGCCTACAAGTACCCGCGCGAGCTGAACTGGATCATCGGCGTGCTGATCCTCGCGACCGCCCTCTTCGAGGGTCTCACCGGCTACCTGCTGCCCTTCGACCAGACTGCCTACTGGGCGACGGTCGTCGCGATCAACATCAACGGCACGGCTCCCTTCGTCGGGCCGTACCTCGCGAGCATCTTACGAGGCGGGGCCGAGATCGGCCCCGACACGCTGGCCCGTTTCTACTCGATCCACATGCTCTTGGTCCCGGGCGCGCTGATCGGCCTGATCGGGCTGCACCTCTACCTGGTCGTGCGCCTCGGCGTCACCTCGCCGCCCTGGTCGAAGGAGGCCGCCGACCGTCCGCCCGACCCCGAGCCGCCGGCGCCGCCGCGCTCGGGCCTCGTCCAGCCGGCCCCGCGCGCCGCGGGCGTCCGTAGGAGGCCCTCCGAGTGAGCTCGCTCGAGGAGCGCCGCGCCGGCTTCCAGCGCTACAAGGAGCGCGTCAAGAAGGACGGCAAGCCGTTCTACCCGTTCGCGATGTTCCACGACACGGTGATGAGCCTGGTCGTGGTCTGCGTGATCATCGGCCTTGCCGTTGTCTGGAAGTACACGGCGGACGGCTCGGAGATCCTCGGGCCGCTGATCGGCGCGAAGGCCGACCCGGGGACGACGTCGTTCGTGCCGCGGCCCGACTGGTACTTCTACTTCCTCTTCTACCTGCTCCGGATCTTCAAGTGGCCCGAGACGGTGATCCTGGCGACGGTCGGGATCCCGACACTCCTGCTGATCCTGCTGCTCGTGCTCCCGTTCGTGGACAAGCGCACCGAGCGGCGCCTTTCACGGCGGCCGGTCGCGATCGTCGCCGCAGCGCTGGTGATCGTCTCGATGGGCGTGCTCACGTACAGGGGTGCGACCGCGCAGGAGGCGATCGCCTCCGAGGTCAAGGCGGCGATCCCGAGCTGGGCGAAGAAGCAGGGGTTCGCAAACAACCCGGAGGCGCTGAAGGGCGCCAACCTGTTCGCCGAGTCAGGCTGCACGAACTGCCACACGTACCTCGGCACCGGCTCCTCGAACCTCGGCGCGCCCGACCTTTCTGCCGAGGGCGCGAAGGGCAAGGGCATCCAGTTCCAGATCGACCACCTGAAGTGCCCGAGCTGCGTCAACCCCGGTTCGCCGATGCCGCCGTTCGCGGCGCTCGGCGCGGACAACCTCAAAGCGCTAGCCACCTTCCTCGAGGCCTCCAAGGGCTCGCAGTAGGGCGTGGGCGGCGCCCAGGTCCTGCTCGCGGTGGGGCTGGGCTTGACCCTCGCAGGGTGCGGCGAGAGCAAGCACCAGTCGATCGCGTCGGGGATCACCGCGCAGATCCCGCGCTGGGCGAAGGAACAGGGATTCGCTGGCAACAGGGAGGCACTTGCCGGCGCGAAGCTCTTCGCCGAGTCCGGCTGCACGAACTGCCACACCTACCTCGGCGCTGGCTCGACGAACCTCGGAGCTCCGGATCTGTCCGACGAAGGGGCGAGGGGAAAGCGCGTCGAGGCCCAGGTCGACTTCCTCACCTGCCCCAGCTGCGGGGGCCGCGGCGGGGTGATGCCGCCATTCAAGGCACTCGGACCTGAGAACCTTCACAAGATCGCAGTGTTCCTCGAAGCCTCCAAAGGCAAGCAATAGCGATGCGCGTGTTCCTCGGAATCACGGGGGCGTCGGGCGCGCCGTACGCCGCGCGTCTGCTCGAGGCCCTCGGCGCCGCCGGCTGCGAGATCGGCCTCTGCGCCTCGCGGGCAGGGATCGAGGTGCTCGCGACCGAGCTCTACGGCGACGCGCGGCTCTCGGCCGACGAGACGCTCGCGCGGCTGACCGAGCCCGTGCGCGACGCCGTCACGCTCCACGACGAGCGCGACTGGCACGCGCCCTACGCGAGCGGCTCGGCGAAGGTCGACGGCTACGTGATCTGCCCGTGCTCGATGGGGACGCTCGGCACGATCGCCTCCGGCGCCATGTCGAACCTGATCCAGCGGGCGGCGAGCGTCGCGCTGAAGGAGGGCCGCAAGCTCGTGCTCTGCCCGCGCGAGACGCCGCTCTCGACGATCCACCTCGAGAACATGCTCCGTGTGCGGCAGGCGGGCGCCGTCGTGCTCTTCCTCGCCCCGGGCTTCTACCACCGAGCTTCCTCGGTGGATGACCTGGTCGACTTCGTCGTCGCGCGCTGCCTCGACCAGCTCGGGCTCGAGCACGAGCTGACACCACGCTGGGGCCAGTCGTGAGCGTCGAGTCCGGCAGGCTCGCGCCCGACGCCGTGCGGTCGATGTTCGACCGGATCTCCCCCGTCTACGACGCGATGAACCGGACGATGACGATGGGGCTCGACCAGCGCTGGCGGCGGGCGACCGTCTCGGCGGTCGTTCAGCCCGGCGACCGCGTGCTCGACGCCTGCTGCGGCACCGGCGACCTCGCTGTCGCGGCGAAGGAGGCTGGCGCCGAGGTGGCGGGGCTCGACTTCTCCGAGCGGATGCTCGAGCGCGCGCGGCGCAAATCGGACGAGATCGAGTGGCTGCAGGGCGACGCGCTCGCGCTGCCGTTCTCGGACGGCTCGTTCGACGCGGCGACCGTTGGCTTCGGCGTCCGCAACCTCGACGACCTCGAGCGCGGGCTCGCCGAGCTGAGGCGCGTGCTCCGCCCCGGCGGCCGCGTCGCGATCCTCGAGATCACGAAGCCGAGCGGGCTGCTGGCGCCGTTCTACCGGCTCTGGTTCGACGGCGTCGTGCCGCTGCTCGGGAAGCTCCTTCCCGGCGGCTCGGCCTACACGTACCTTCCCGCTAGCGTGCGCCGCTTCCCCGGACCGGACGAGCTCGCTGCTCTGCTGCGCGGAGCCGGCTTCGAGGACGTTCGCTGGCGCACCTTCGCCGGCGGCATCGTCGCGCTGCACATCGGGAGGGCTGAATGAGCCTGGCGACGATTCGTGACACGCCAGGGCTCGACGCCTACCTCGGCGACCTGGAGGTGCGCCTGACGGCCGCGGTCGAGGAGTACCCGGGCCTCGTCTCCGAGGTCGGAGGCGAGGCGCTCGCGGCCGGCGGCAAGCGCCTGCGGCCACTGCTCGTCTTCCTCGCGTCGCGGCCGGGCGAGGCGCCACTCGCGGCGGGCGCCGCCGTCGAGCTGGTTCACATGGCCACGCTCGTGCACGACGACGTGATCGACCGCGCCCGCTACCGGCGCGGCCGCGAGTCCGCCTGGGCGAGCCACGGCCCGCACGCGGCCCGCGCTGCCGGCGACTACCTCTTCGCGCGTGCGTTCGCCGAGCTGGCCGCGACCGGCGACGCTGCGGCGGTGCGTTCCCTCGCCGACGCGACGCTCGCGCTCGCGCGGGGCGAGGCGCTCCAGCGCGCGCAGACGCACGACCCAGACACGAGCGTCGAGTCGTACCTAGAGCGCTGCGCGCTGAAGACGGGGAAGCTGTTCGAGGCCGCGTGCCTGCTCGGCAGCGGCGGCGACCGCGGCCTCGGCGAGTTCGGCCTCGCGCTCGGGATCGCATTCCAGATCGCGGACGACATCCTCGACTGCTCGGGCGAGACGATCGAGACCGGCAAGATCGCCGGCACCGACTTGCGCGAGGGCACGCCGACGCTGCCGTTGATCCTCGCCGGGCGAGAGGACGACTCGGTGCGAGCCGCGCTGGCCGGCGGCCCGCTCGACGGCGCGCTGGTGCGCGTGGCCGAGACCGGTGCCCTCGAGTCCTCGCGGGAGGTGGCACTCGACTACGCTCGACGCGCCCGAGCCTGTCTCGACGGCCACCTGCGCCGCGACGAGCTCGACGCGCTCACCGACGCCGTGGTCGACCGGGAGTCCTGATGCTGCGCCTCGGCCGCATCTCGTACGTGAACATGGCGCCGGTCTTCTACCGCCTCGAGGCCGAGGTGGACGAGGTGCAGGGCGTGCCGACCGACCTCAACGCGCGCCTGCTACGCGGTGAGCTCGACCTGGCTCCGATCTCCTCGATCGAGTACGCCCGTCACGCGGACCGCCTGCGGCTGCTGCCGCGGCTCTGCGTCTCGTCCGAGGGCGCCGTCGAGTCGATCCAGCTCGTCTCCCGCAAGCCGCTCGAGCAGGTCCGCTCGGTCGCAGTCACGCCCGAGAGCGCGACCTCGGTCGTGCTGACGAAGGTGCTCCTGCCGGAGGCAAGCCATGTGCCGCTCGGCGAGGAGGCAGACGCGAAGCTGCTGATCGGCGATGCGGCGCTGAAGAGCGCGTTCGAGGACCCGACGCCGCATCACGACCTCGGCCGGCTCTGGCTCGAGCGGACGGGCTTGCCGATGGTGTTCGCGGTCTGGGCCTGTCCCGACCCGTCGCCTGCGGGCCTGCCCGAGCTCGAGCAGGCGCTCGTCGACTCAGTGCTCCTCGCGCGCGCCGAGCCCGAGCGGCTGGCGCACGAGTCGAGCGAGCGGTACGGGTACCCACCCGGCTTCCTGGCCCGCTACTTCGAGAAGCTGCGCTACCGCTTCGGCCCGCGAGAGCGCGCGGGCCTGCTCACGTTCCTCGAGCTCGCACGCGACGTCGGCGAGCTGGACGAGGTTCCGGAGCTGCGCTTCGTCGCGCGAGCCGAGGCGCCTGTCTAGGCG
The DNA here is from genome assembly GCA_963765785.1 of uncultured Actinomycetes bacterium. GTDB lineage: Bacteria > Actinomycetota > Thermoleophilia > Gaiellales > Gaiellaceae > AC-32. The sequence continues at coordinate 13,133 of CAVXXW010000001.1, read as the reverse complement.
CCCTGGCGGCGCAGTAGCTCGAAGCGCGCGTCCATCGCGGCCGAGCTCAGGCTCGTCCTACCGCCAGCAGCGCGAGATTCCTGAGTCGGAGGGCACCGTCCGCGCTGGCGTACTCACGCGCCGCGTCGGCGATCGCCGCCCACGTCGCGTCCTGCACCTCCCGTGGACGGTCGGCGAGCAGCGCGGTGATCGGCGGCGCGATCTCACGCGTGAAGCCCGCGTATTCGTCGGCGGACTCCCACTCGACCTCGACCTCGACCTCCTCGACCTCGATGTCTGAGAAGCCGCCGGCCTCGAGCAAGCCTGCGATTGCGTCAGGCGTTGGGCGCGAGAGCGGCCCTGGCGCTCCAGGCGGTGGCGGTGGCACGTCGAGTCGGGTCAGCACCGTCCGCATCGCGATGCTGAGCATCGGCATGCGTTCCGGCGGCCCCCATGACGCGATCGCCATGCGGCTCGCAGGCTTGAGAAACGACCGGATCCGCGCGGCGGCCGCCTCGGCTGCAGGCTCGAAGATGATCCCCCAGCGGGAAAGAGCGGCGTCGAACGACTCCGGCTCGAAGTCGAGCGACGACGCGTCGCTCTCGACGAACTGGATGTTGTGGACGCCCGCTGCGCTGGCCCGCTCGCCGGCGTACGAGAGCATCTCGGGCGAGATGTCGGTCGCGACGACCTCGCCGTCGGGCGCGACCGCCTTCGCCGCAGTCAGCGACGGCTCTCCGGATCCGGCAGCGACGTCGAGCGCACGGTCGCCAGGCTCGAGCTCCGCCAGCTCGACCAGCCGCCGGCTCACCGGCGCCGTTGCGCCGAGGAGCAGCTCCTGCCAGTCGTGCCAGCCCTTTGCCGCGGTGCCCCAGTCGCGACGTTGGTTCGCGCGAAACTCCACTGCGTCGATCTGCATTCCCTCCATCTCCACGCCCTTCCCGAGTTGGAGCCGAAGCTACTAGCTCCGCACCAGCTCGACAACCTGCGCAGGCGGCCGCCGGGAGATCGCCCGAGCGGCTACCAGGGTGCGACGGTGACGCCGCCCCACTCCTCGGGCTCGACGTCCCGGACGGTCTGCGTCAGCTCCCAGCGGTGGCCGGCAGGATCCTCGACGACCCCCGAGCGCTCGCCGTACTCCCACGTGTGCGGCTCCTGGAGCACCTTCGCGCCCGCCTCTCGCGCCCGCTCGAACGCCGCGTCCACGTCCGGCACCCGGAGCTTGATCAGCTGCGTGACGACCCCGCCCCTCGGGGCGACGTGGTCGCCGTGGACGTCGGCGACGACGATCGACCCGTCCTCGCCGACGCGCAGCTGCGCGCGGTGGTCCTCGCCGATCCGCACCCGCTCGCCGAAGCCGAAGGCGCGCTCGAGCCACGCGACCGCCTCCCGGACGTCGGGGTAGTTCAGCACCGGCGTGACGGTCGCCGGCGGCGCGGAGCGATTCGTCAGCATTGCGCGCTCACCCTACGGAAGGAGCCGCATGGCCGTCGAGGAAGCGCATCTGGAGGAGGTCGGCTCGGGCCTCGCGCCCGTCAGCCCCGGCTGGTTCGTCGTCAACGTGGCCGAGGCGGCGTGGTTGCGAAACGACGCCTTCGGCGGCCGCTGCGTCTTCGAGGGCAGCGAACGTGTGCTTCAGGAGCGCCCCGGGGTCGAGCCTCAGATGTTCCCCGAGACCGGCTTCACGCTTGCGGTGCTCGAGCCGGGCAAGCCGACCGGCATGTACCACGCCGAGTCCGAGCAGGAGAACTTCCTCGTGCTCGCAGGCAAGTGTCTGCTGCTGGTCGAGGAGCAGGAACGGCCTCTGCGGCCGTGGGACTTCGTCCACTGCCCGCCCGGGACGCGGCACACGTTCGTCGGCACCGGCGACGAGCCGTGCGTGATCTTCATGACCGGCGCGCGGCGCGAGGACGGCTCGATCCGCTATCCGGAGTCGGAGACCGCGCAGGCGAGAGGCGCCGGAGTCGAGACCGAGACGCCGAGGCCGTCGGAGGCCTACGCGCCCTACCCGCGCTGGCGCCTCGGCCGGCCGGACGCCTGGGCCGGCCTGCCGTGGGCCTAAGTCGCTGACGGCAGGATCTCGTCGAGCTCTCGGTCGACGTTGAAGCCGCGCATCTCCTCGAGATCCGGGGCCGACTCTCGAGGCAGGCCGACCTCGAGGCCGGCCGCACGCGCTTCGTCGCGTGTCCCGCCGCGGGTCAGCGTGTCGACGACCGCTGTGTGGAGAGAACGCAGGTAGTCGAGATCGGCCTCCGCGACGCCGAGAGCCTCCTCGGCCGACAGGGGCGGGCCGTGCCCCGGGATCACCGTCTCCGGCGGGTCTTCGCGGAGCAGCTCGATCAGGCCGGCGAGCGTCAGCCGGTAGGCAGCCGGTGAGGTTGCGAAGGGGAACTCGACCGCCGACAGGTAGTCACCGACGGCGAGCAGCCCGAGCTCGCGCAGCCGGAAGCCGCTGCCGTCCGGGGTGTGCCCTACCAGCGGAAACGTCTCCACGACGAACGGGCCGAGCGCCACCGCCGAGCCGCGCTCGAACGTCCGGTCGACGCGCGGGGCCCCGGCGGGAGTGAAGCCGTACGCGTCGACGCCGCGCTGGACGGACTTCTGGGCTGCACCGGAGGCAACCTTCGCCGCCGTCTCCTCGCCCATCGCGACGGCCGCATCCGGAAGACCGCCGATGCCGCAGACGTGATCCCAGTCGCCGTGTGTGATCAGCACCTGCCGAACCGGAGCGCCGAGCTCCACGGCCCTGCGGGCGATCCCAGCCACCTCGTCCGCCGTGATCGCCGGGTCGACGACGAGCGACTCGGCCTCGGCGAGGACCAGCACCGAGGTGGTCTCCCAGAGGAACGCCTCGAATCGCTCCCAGCGGGGTGTCGGCACGGCTACGACGTGAGTGCGGCGGGCCGCTCGGCGCGGCGGTACTCGACCTCGTAGCCGAGCCGTCGCGGGATCGCGAGCAGGCCTTCGAGGTCGAGCTCGATGCGGGCGCCGGCCTTCTGCGTGACCTCGTCCTCGATCGGCAGGTCGAAGTCGTCGGCGCCGTAGTCGAGCGCGCGGAACGCCTCCTCGTTCTGCGTCAGCACCGACGTGCGGATGTGCTTCACGTTGTCGAGGAAGATCCGCGAGAGGGCGATCCAGCGCCGGTACTCCTGCGGCGAGATCTCGCGGCCGCCGAACGCGGTGCCGTACGGCTTGTACGTCCAGCAGAGATACGAGAAGAGGCCGCCGGTCTCGTCCTGGAAGTCGCGCGTTCGCTGCAGGTGCTCGAGGCGCTCGTCGAGCGTCTCGTCGAAGCCGATCACCATCGTCGCCGTCGTGTTCAAGCCCGCCTCGACGATCGCTCGCTGGGCCTCGAAGTAGTCCGCGACGGTGTACTTCCACTTGGCGTGCCGGGCGCGGAAGTCCTCGGTCAGGATCTCGGAGCCGCCGCCGGTGATCCAGTGCACGCCGGCGGCGCGCAGGCGCGCCGCCGCCTCCGCGTACGAAATGCGCGCGCGGTCGGCGAGGAAGACGAACTCGGCGACCGTGAGCGCGTAGAACTCGACGCGCTCGCCGTAGCGCTCGCGCACCGACGCGAACAGGTCGCAGTAGAAGTCGAGCGGCAGCTTTGGGTTGAAGCCGCCGTTGAAGCCTACGAGGTCGCCGCCGACCTCGACCAGCTCGTCGATCTTCGCGAACACGTCCTCGCGCGAGAGCACGTAGCCGCCGCTCTGGTTGGGCAGCACGTAGAAGGCGCAGTAGTCGCACTGGGCGACGCAGACGTTCGTGTAGTTCACGATCCGCATGACCATGTAGGTCGCGCGGCCCGGGTCGTGGTACCGCCCGCGCACCTCGTTCGCCAGGCGCTTTAGCTCCTCGTCCTCGGCGCCCAGCCAGAGCTCGCGCGCCTCGTCGACGGTCACCCGGCTCACAGCACGTCCATGAACGAGCTGACCGAGAAGACCGCCTTGCCGACGCCGGGCTCGCCGTAGCCCGGCGGCGGCTCGAGGTCGTGCCGCGCGAGCGCGTCCCGGTAGGCGCCGAGCAGGCGCACGTGGTACTCGAGCGGCGCGCCGTCGGGGTTGTCTCGGCCGAGCGGCGTGGTCGGCTCCGGGCACCAGGTCGTGAAGCGCGGCGTGACGCCGTGGCTCATGAAGTAGTCGAGCCCTTCGACGGTCGAGTCGATCGCTTCGCCGACTGTCTCGAACCCGAAGGGTTTCGCCAACTCGACGCCGGCGACGAAGTTCGGGATCACGTGGCTCGGGCCGAAGACGTCGGCCGCGTCGAGGATCCGGCGGTGCCATTCCTCGCGGCCGACGTAGCGCTCTTTGCCCGGAGAAATCAGCGAGAAGAGCCGCTTGTCCCAGACCTCGTAGTTCGGGTGGTAGATCGAGATGCCGTAGTCCTTGAAGCGCTGCGCGTCGGCCTTCGGTAGTGCCTGCGCTACGACCTTGCCGATCCAGCGGCCGGGGAAGCGCTCTTCGATCGCCTGCGCGTAGCGGCCGTAGAAGTCCGCCTCCGCGAGCCCTTCGACGGTGGACGTGACCGAGCCGCCGGTGAGCGTGTACGCGTGCGTGTGGCCGTCGTCGTAGCGGTCGATCAGCCCGAGCGCCTCGAGCACGTCCTCGACCGGCTTCACACCCGTGTAGGGCCGCCCGGCCTGCTTGTGCTGGCGCCAGTTGTGGTTGATGTCGCAGAAGCCGCACTCCTCGTGCGCGCCGAAGTACTGGCAGAGGCGCAGCACGGTCAGGTAGATCAGGTAGCCCCACTCGATCGTCGGCGCGGTCTCCATCACGGTCTTGCCGTTCGAGAGCCTGTGGCGGTAGTACTCCGGCATCGGCGGCAGCACCACCTCGCTGAGCTCGCTGCCCTCGAGCGAGAGGAGCAGGCCGTCCTCGCCGCGTGAGACCCGGTACGGCGAGTCGGGGTTGACGCGGACGGAGACGATCGTGCGGCGCAGCTCCCACGGGCCGCCCTCGAGGGCGATCTCCTCCGGCGGGCGCTGCTGCGCGGCCGCGCCGAGCTCCGTCAGCGGCTTCTGGTCGAACGAGAAGATGAAGTACGACTTCGGCTTGACCGTCCCGTCGAGGTTCTCGGTCAGCGCCGCGTCGTCGAACGCGATCCCCGTGCGGAGGAGGTCCTCCTTCAGCACCGCCTCGCGCGGGATCTCCGGATAGCGCACGGCCAGGTCCTCGACCAGGGCGGTGCGCGTGCCGACGGTTGCGCTCACGGCTGGAACCTACCGCCGCGCGAAGCCTTACGGAGCCTTTACGAGAATTTGATCGCCAACCGTTGGACTTTTGAGAAGGCCGTGGCTACGGTGCTCGAGGGTCGTGCTCCGCAGAGTCCTCATCGGAGCCCTGCTGGCTAGCGTCGCCGCGTCCGTCACCGGGCAGGCGCGCGCCGCCGCGCAGGTGCTGATGCCGAACGTGAGCTACCAGCGCACGGTCCAGTTCACCGCGCACGGGCCCGTGGCGCTGAACGTGATCGTCGCGCCGCGCCCTGGCGGCCTCTACCAGCTGAAGCCGCTGCTCTCGAACAACACGATCCTCGGCACCGAGCGCGTCACCTCGATGGAGAAGGACATCTCGACGCAGGCGACCGTGGCGGCCGTGAACGGCGATCTCTTCAACTTCACCGACGGTCATCCGACCGGAATGTTCATGCAGGACAAGGTGCTCGCGAGCCCGCCGTACCGCGCGCGCTCCAGCGTCGGCGTCACCGCCGACGGGAAGCTCCAGGTCGCCCGCGTCTCGTTCTTCGGCTACTGGCAGGGCCTCGGGCAGCGCCGGCCGCTGACCGGCCTGAACCAGCCGCCGCGCGTGGACGGCACCTCGCTCTTCACCCCCGCGTACGGGCCGGCGACGCCCAAGATCGCGGGCGTCTCCGAGGTCGTGCTGCAGCCCTTCCCGCCCGCGATCCCGGGCACCGACCTGACCGGGGTCGTTACTGCCACGCACTCCGGCGGCGGGCTGCCGATCCCGACGGGCGGCGCCGTGCTGCTCGCCCGCGGCTCGCAGGTCGCGAAGCTGCAGGCCGAGGCGACGATCGGCACGTCGATCGTCTCGCGCCTCGTGCTCTCCCCGGACTGGCTTGCCGCCGGCGTCACGAACGCGCTCGGCGGCGGACCGGTGATCGTCCGCAACGGCAAGGCGGTCTGGACGGCCGGCGAGGACTTCCTGCCGACCCAGCTCGGCCCGCGCAACCCGCGCACCGCGGTCGGCCAGCGGCGCGACGGCAAGATCGTCCTGCTCGCCGTCGACGGGCGTCGGAGCGGCTACAGCGTCGGCATGACCAACTGGGAGCTCGCCCAGGCGATGCTGCGCCTCGGCTGCGTGACGGCGTCGGCGCTCGACGCCGGCGGGTCGACGACGATGGCCTTCGACGGCAAGCTGCTCAACCGTCCGTCTGACCCCGGGGGCGAGCGCTCCGTCGCAGAGGCGCTCGCGGTCGTGTACTCGGGCGTGTACGCGCCGCCGCCCGCGCTCACGGTCGTCTCGCCGAACGGCGACGGCGTCGACGAGCAGCAGCAGCTCTCGTACAAGGTCGTCCGCCCCTCGAACGTGACGGCGAGCCTCGTCGGCCCGGGCGGCGCGACGGCGTTCACCGAGACGCTCGCCCGGCAGCCCGGCGTCTACGGCTACTCGTGGCCGACGGCGACGAAGAGGCAGCACGGCATCCGCAAGCTCAGGGGCCGCTGGTTCCGCACCGTCGACAGCAACCCGCTCGGGCGCTGGCGCTGGGTCGTCTCGGCGACGGACGACCAGGGGCAGGCATCCTCGGTCGAGCGCTCCTTCTGGCTGAACGACACGCTCGGCTTCATGCAGGTCGCGCCGCGCTCGGTGCGCGTGACGAAGAAGACCCGGACTGCGGTCGTGGCGCGCTTCAAGCTCGCCTTCCCGGCCCGCGTGACGCCGTCGATCTGGACGCCGGGCGGCGTGCTGATCCGACGGCTGCCCGGCCGCAACCTCGCCGCCGGCACGCGCACGATCGCGTGGAACGGGCGCTTCCAGAACGGCCGCCTCGTCTATCGGGGCCGCTACGTCTTCAAGGTGTTCGCGCAGAACGCCTACGGCCCGGTCGACCTCGACCAGGCGTTCGTCGTCCGGCGGTGAGTCCGGCAAAACTAGACTCGGCGCGTGCTGCTCGCGTCGATCACCGGCTCGATCACCTCGTTCGTCGGCAATCACGGCGTCGAAGCCGTCTTCGTGCTGATGGCGATCGACGCAGTCTTCCCGGCTGCGAGCGAGCTCGTGATGGTCTACGCCGGCGCGGTTGCGTCCGGCGCGTTCGCCTCCCAGCACGTCGTCCTGTTCGGCCACACGATCCAGTACGGCTTCTGGGCGTACGTGACGATGGCCATGGCCGGGACGCTCGGCTACCTCGTCGGCTCGATCGCCGGCTGGGGGATCGGCCGCTACGGCGGCAGGCCGTTCGTCGAGCGCCACGGCCGGCTCGTGCATCTCGGCCCGGGCCGGCTCGAGCGGGCGGAGCGCTGGTTCGACCGCCGCGATCGCTGGGCGGTCCTGCTCGGCCGGATCACGCCGGTTGTGCGCTCGTTCGTCTCGATCCCGGCAGGCGTCTTCGAGATGCGCTTCTGGCCGTACTTGCTCTGGTCGATCCCGGGCGCGGCGGCCTGGGCCTTCGCGTTCGCCGCGATCGGCTACGCGTTCGGCAGCAACTACGAGCACTTCCACCACTACTTCGACATCGCGCTCCTTGCAGGAGCTTCGCTCGTCGTGCTGTACGTGGTATTCCGGCTGGTCACTCGGCGAGCCTCTAGACTGAAATCCCGTGCCTGACATCCCGCTCGTAGACGTCAAGGCCCAGTACGAGCGCCTGATCCCCCAGCTGCAGGAGCGGATCGCGGCGGTGCTCGACTCGGGCGTCTTCATCCTCGGCCCGAATGTGAAGGCGTTCGAGGCGGAGGCCGCGCAGCAGCTCGGCGTGCCGCGCACGGTCGGCGTCGCCAACGGCACCGACGCGCTCGTGCTGGCGCTCGACGCGATGGGGATCGGCCCGGAGGACGAGGTGATCTGCCCCTCGTTCACCTTCTACGCCACGGCCGAGTCGATCGCGCGCCGCGGCGCCACGCCGGTCTTCGCCGACATCGACCCGGTCACGCTCAACCTCGACGCCGAGGACGTGGCCGCGAAGCTCACCGACCGGACCCGGGCGATCATGCCGGTGCACCTCTTCGGCCGCGTGATGCCGCTGCAGGGCCTGGCCGAGCTCGGGATCCCGATCATCGAGGACGCAGCGCAGGCCTACGGCGCCGATGGGGTCGCGCAGGTGGGCGCGCTCTCGACCTTCAGCTTTTTCCCGACCAAGAACCTGTTCGCGCTCGGCGACGGCGGGCTCGTCGCCGCGACCGACGAGGAGCTCGCCGACCGGATCACGCTGCTCCGCTTCCACGGCTCGCGCGACAAGAAGGACTTCGAGGCGGTCGGCTACAACTCGCGCCTCGACGAGCTGCAGGCGGCGGTGCTGCGGCTCTTCCTCGGCGAGATCGGCGGTTGGAACGCCGCGCGCCGCGAGGCGGCCGCGCGCTACGACGAGCTCGGCCTCGGCGAGCTCTGCGAGCTGCCGGCCGACGAGCCGGGCCACGTCTACCACATGTACGTCGTGCGCTCGCCGGAGCGCGACCGCTTCCGCGAGGCGCTGGCCGCGGCGGGGATCGGGCACGCCTCGTACTACGTGATGCCGCTCCACCTCCAGCCCGCGCTGCGCTACCTCGGCTGGCAGGAGGGCTCGCTGCCCGAGACCGAGAAGGCGGCCGCCGAGAACCTCGCGCTGCCGATGTGGGCGGGAATCGCTGCGGAGACGCAGGAGCGGGTGGTGAGCGTCATCCGCGAGGCCGCAGCGGTACGCGCGTGAACCTGATCAACAGGCACCGAATCTGGCAGCTGGTCGCCGACGCAGGGCTCGTCGCGCTCGCGTGGTGGCTCGCGTTCACGCTCCGGTTCGACAGCCCGACGCCTGTCTACTACGAGACGCTCTTCAAGCGGACGATCCTCGTCGTCGTCGGGATCAAGCTCGCCGTCTTCATCGCGCTCGGCTTCTACAACCGCTGGTGGCGGTACGTCTCGACGCGCGACATGTGGCGGATCGCGTGGGGCGTCGCGCTCGCGAGCGTCCTCGCCGACGTGGCCGTCTACCTGATCTCGCCGGTCCCGACCGTGAAGCTGCCGCGCGGGATCGCGGCGCTCGACCTGCTGCTGACGCTCGCGTTCATCGCCGGCTCACGGCTGCTCGCGCGCACCTTGATGGAGCGGCCGACCAGTGGCCTGGTCGCGCGCGGCAAGGAGGTTCTCGTCGTCGGCGCCGGCGACGCGGGCCAGCTCGTGATCCGCGAGATGCAGCGCAGCCGCCAGCTCGGCTACACGCCGATCGGCCTGATCGACGACGACCCGCGCAAGAAGAACCTCCGCATCCACGGGGTCCGCGTGCTCGGCATGACCGACGACCTCGGCCGGATCCTGCGCGACAACCGGCCGGACGAGGTGATCCTCGCGATCCCGTCCGCCTCGGGCGAGATGCGCCAGCGAATCGTGAACGTCACGCGCGAGGGCAACGTGCCGGTCAAGACGCTGCCCGGCCTGTACGAGCTGATCGCGGACGACAGCAACCTGGCGACGCAGCTTCGCCCGGTGCAGGTCGAGGACGTCCTCGGGCGCGAGCCTGTCGAGGTCGATCTCGAGTCGACGGCCACGTACGTCAAGGGCGCCACCGTGCTCGTGACCGGCGCCGGCGGCTCGATCGGGTCGGAGCTCTGCCGCCAGATCGCGCGCGTCGGCCCGCAGCGGCTCGTGCTCGTCGACCAGGGCGAGACAGCGCTGTTCGAGATCGAGCGCGAGCTCGTGGACGAGCGCGGCTTCGCGGCCGCGATCCCGGTCCTCGCCGACTGCAAGAGCCGCACGAAGATGCGGCAGGTCTTCGACCGTTACCAGCCGGCGGTCGTCTTTCATGCAGCGGCGTACAAGCACGTGCCGCTGATGGAGGCGAACCCGCTCGAGTCGGTGCGCAACAACGCGCTGGCGACGCGGGTCGTGGCCGAGGCGGCCGTTGAGCACGGCGCCGAGCGGTTCGTGTTGATCTCGACCGACAAGGCCGTCAGCCCGAAGACGGTGATGGGCCAGTCGAAGGCACTCTGCGAGTGGATCGTCGAGGCCTTCGGCGCGCGCGAGGACATCGCGACGCGGTTCGTCGCGGTGCGGTTCGGCAACGTGCTGGGCTCGTCGGGCAGCGTGATCCCGATCTTCCGGCGCCAGATCGCCAAGGGCGGCCCGGTGACCGTCACGCACCCGGAGATGACGCGCTACTTCATGACCATCCCGGAGGCGGCCTCGCTGGTCGTTCAGGCCGGCGCGATCGGCGGCCGCGGGGACGTGTTCGTGCTCGACATGGGCGAGCCGGTGCGGATCCTCGACCTCGCGATGCAGATGATCCGGCTCTCGGGCAAGGACCCCGAGCGCGACATCGACGTCCAGATCGTCGGCACGCGGCCGGGCGAGAAGCTGCACGAAGAGCTGTGGGGCGAGGGTGAGGTCGCAGAGGCGACCGTCCACCCCAAGATTATGCGCGTGCGCGGCCCGATCGTCGACGCGGTCTGGCTGCAGGAGGAGCTCGCCGAGCTCGAGCGGCTGGTGCGGGAGGGCGAGACGCTGGAGACCGTCTCCCGCCTGGCGACGATGATGCGCGCACCGCGCCTCGTCGGTGCACAACAAGACACGGTTTCGGAACAGACGCTGAGCTAGGCTCGTCCACCGCCGCGGCTACGGTGGCCCGGTGGACGAGCGGATCCTCGACGGGCTGAACCCCGAGCAGCGGCGCGCAGCCGAGGCCGTCCGCGGGCCGGTGTGCATCCTCGCCGGCGCGGGCTCCGGCAAGACGACGACGATCACGCGGCGGATTGCGTGGCAGGTCGCCTCCGGCGCGCTCCGCTCGGACGAGATCCTCGCCGTCACGTTCACCGACAAGGCGGCCGGCGAGATGCGCTCGCGCCTGCAGCGGCTCGGTGTCGACGGCGTCGAGGCGCGCACGTTCCATTCCGCCGCGCTCTCGCAGCTGCGCCGGGCACGCGGCGAGGGGCCCGGAAGGATCCTCTCGACGAAGGCGCTGCTCCTGCGGCAGATCGGCAACACGCTGCCGCCGCCCTACCGCTTCCGGCCCGCCGGCGACCTCGCGACCGAGGTCGAGTGGGCCAAGAACCGGCGCCTGACGCCGCAGACCTACCGCGACGGGCTGCGAGGCCACGAGCCGCCGATCCCGGACGACCTGATGGCGACCGTCTTCCGCGAGTACGAGCGCAGGAAGGCCGGCTCAGGGCTGATCGACTTCGAGGACCTGCTCGAGCTGACGGTCCGCATGTACGAGGAGGACGAGTGGGCGCTTGCGGCGCTGCGGGAGCGCTACTCGGCGTTCACCGTTGACGAGTACCAGGACGTGAACCTCCTCCAGCAGACGCTCCTCGAGCTCTGGTTCGGGCCGCGCGACGACCTCTGCGCGGTCGGCGACGACTACCAGTCGATCTACGGCTTTACCGGCGCCTCGCCTGAATGGCTGCTCGGACTGGCGCGGCGCTTCCCGCACGCGACCGTGGTGCGGCTCGAGGAGAACTACCGCTCGACGCCGCAGGTGCTCGCACTCGCGAACAGGCTCGTGCCGAAGCTGGGTGGAGCGGAGAAGACGCTCCGCGCGACGCGGCCGGACGGGCCGGAGCCCGACCTGCGCGGGTTCGACTCGTCCGAGGACGAGGGCGCCTGGATCCTCGCGCGCGTCCGCGAGCTGCACGCCGAGGGCGTTCCGTACGAGGAGATGGCGGTGCTGATGCGTCTCAACGCGCGCTCGGTCGACTTCGAGGAGCTCTTCGCCGATGCCGAGATCCCGTTCCAGGGCGCGGCGCTGCTCGCACGCGACGGCGCTCGTCAGCTGCTGAAGGCGCTCCGCGGCGCCGGCTTCGGCTCGCTCGTCGGGGAGGTGCGGCATGTCGCGCGCCAGCAAGGTCTCGTCGAGCCCGTGCCCGACGGCCTCGGCGAGCGCGAGCTCGTCCGCCAAGCCGACCTCGCGCGTCTCTGCAAGCTGGCGGAGGAGTTCGACGACGGCACGAAGACGGTGGAGCAATGGGTGGAGTGGCTGAAGGCGCGCTTCGACCACGGCGCGCAGGGAGGAGTGCACCTACTAACGCTCCACCGCGCGAAGGGGCTCGAGTTCGACGCCGTCTTCTTGCCGCGAGTCGAGGAGAAGGAGCTGCCGTGCAAGGCGGCGCTGCGCGTGCCGGGCCAGATCACCGAGGAGCGCCGGCTGCTCTACGTCGGGCTGACGCGCGCGCGCCTTCACCTCGCGGTCACCTGGGCGGGGAAGCCCAGCCGCTTCCTGCTCGAGCTCGGCGTCGAGACGGCCCCGGCACCGAAGCCGAAGAGGCGCGAGGCCGAGCCCGACGATCCGACGTACGTCGCGCTCAAGGATTGGCGCCTGAAGCGCTCGAAGCGCGACGAGGTTCCCGCGTACGTCGTCTTCCACAACTCGACGCTGGCCGAGATTGCCGCGCGCCGGCCGACATCGATCGCCGAGCTCGCGTCGGTGCCCGGCGTCGGCCCCGCGAAGCTCGAGCGCTACGGCGCGGACGTGCTAGACGCCCTCGCGAGCTGAGAGCAGCAGCTCGAGCATCTGCGCCGGGTCGCGCCTGATTCGCTCGCGCTCGCTGTCGCGCTTGCGCAGGTCGAGCGCCCGTGGATCCGAGAGCGGGATCAGCCGTCCCTCGCGGATCAGCATCTCGTCGACGCCGCCGAGCCGGCCACCGTACGTCGTGTAGACCGGCGTGCCCAGCGCGACCGCCTCGCGGTTCATCGTGCCGCCGGCCGACACGACCAGGTCGGCGAACGCGATCAGGCTCTGGGCGTCGACCGCCTGCTCCGGCACCTGCACCGACGGGAGCCCGAGGCCGCGGACGTAGGCGCGCTGCTCCTCGGTGCGCGGGATCACGATCGCGTGGACCGACTCGTCCCGCCCGAGGTGCTCGAGCACCTGCGGGAAGAGCGGGTTCGAGCGGCGGTGGTAGAGCGAGACGTCCGGCGGCGTGCGCACGACGACGAGCGTCCGCGCCGGGTCGACCTCGAACTGGGCGAGCGCCTGCAGGTCGGGCTCGAAGTCGGCGAGGTAGTACTCCTCCTTCA